>JADGEI010000004.1 GCA_016744455.1 Alcanivoracaceae bacterium | reverse complement strand
CTTTACTATTATATCGAACTTTCATCAGACACATTTTTTTTTATGCTATATTTGGTAAATAAATCAGGTCGATTTTTTAGTTATGAATATGGCTCAATCGTTATATGACTTTAAATTTAATTACACAATTTCTTATCATTTAACCTAGAACCAGTATTACCTTGGATGCACTCACGAACATCATCTTTATCTAGGGTAAAGCTAAAGATTTGTTGATAACGATAATTAATATTATTACTAGTAATTGAGTTTGGGTCAAACCTCCATTTATGCAGAGCTTGCCTGGCACTACCATCTAATAATTTCATAGGTGAACTCTTGTCAACTACAATATTTTTTACTCGGCCATTGGAATTAATATTAAAACTTAAAATAACTGTGCCTTCAATTCCTATTTTTCTAAACTTTCTCTTATAGATTGGATTGACTTTAGAAATAAGTTTTGGAGAGAATGCTTTTGGCTTTATTGTTGATATCTTTTTGGGTGTAACTGTTGCTTTATTTCTTTTAAGAATCTCATCAGGAGTAGTAAGCTTTGGGCTTTGATTAATATTGTAATCAATTACAGTGGGTTTATCCAATTTGTTTGATCTTGCTTGGATGTTGCGATTTGATTCCATTATTGCTGTGCTTTTTGTAGTAGATGTTTGGGTTGTTTTGGGTTTTATAATTTGATTTTTTTTGATTTCAATTTGATCAATCATGTTACTTATGTTCGGTAATAAATATTTTGGCTTGTTAAGAGTATTTGAGGAACTATTCATGGATACACTTTTAACAGAAAAATTATTTAAAGGTTGTGTAGTACTGTCTACAGTTAAATTTTTGTAAGTTAATAAAATGAAAAATGTAATGATAGACGCTATTACAATATTACTAATTGGTGTTTTTTTGCGTTTCTCCACCATCAAAAATTTTATCCTATTTAGTAATTCTCCATCATTGGCTGCAATTTGAATATGAGAAGAAGGGTTGTCTCTATCATCGTTGAAAATGCTAGCAATATTTGTTAAGGCTTTTGCGTAAACAAGTGGATTAGGATTGGCATTAAGCACTAACTCATCACAACATTGCTCTCTAACTCTTCTCACATCTTTCGATATCCATTTTGTTAATGGGTGATAGAAAAACAAAGTTTCCACTAGTAGTTGCAAAATATTATGCAAGAAGTCTGCACGTTTAATGTGACACATCTCATGTAATAATATAGCCTCCATCTGGTCTTGAGGCAGCCTATTAATTAGCGAAGTTGGTATTAATACAATAGGTTTGAAATAACCAAATGTTGCAGGAACATTGATTTTTTTACTTATGCTAATGATAGGTTCAAATCGTAAGTTTAGTTGCTTAGAGATACTGCTTAATTTATTAAGTAAATTTTCTGGGACTTTACATGTCGAATTTTTAGACAGCTTAACAAGGGTCATCCACGATTTGGTAAGCTGTGTGCTTATTAACGCAACTATAGCTATCCAAAGTAGAACTAGGTATGGGAGAGTTTTTTGAACTATTGATGTGAACATGTCTACAGGATTCAATATACCTGAGGCTTTTATAAAACCAACGTTTATTCCAATTTCCTGAACAACCCCTCTATCATGATTCAAGCCTATTTGAATTATAAATTCTCGAATCGGAATGATAAGGCATAACAATATAAAGCTAATTCCTAGCCAATAGTGAAAATGTATTTTCTCTCTAACAATCACACGTGTAATAAACCAATAACTAATAAATAATAGCACTCCTTGCCATAAGAAATGAATTAATGCCCAACCAATGGCATTTCCAATAGTGTTTAGATTTATAAAAAAAAGGTCCATTAGTGATTATTTCTCGATAGTTTTTAGGAAGTCTTTAATTTGCTCAATTTCTTCATCACTTGCTTGGTGGGTCGAGCCAAGGGCTTGCATAACTAATGAACTAATTGAGCCACCAAACAATCGTGTTTTTAAATCATCGATTATTTGTTCTTGTGTTTGTTGTTTTGAATAAGCTGGTGAATAAACATGTGCTTTTTGTGAAGAGTCGCGGGTCACTAATTCTTTTTGAAACATAACTTGTAGCATTTTCAATGTAGTGGTATAGCTTGTGCGTGTTTTTGTGCATAGCTCTTCATGAATTTGTCTAACTGTGGCAGGAGCAATAATCCACATAACATTGAGTATTGCCAATTCAGTTTTTGTTGGTTTCGGTGTTTTAATCATATTATTTCATCTATTAACGAATTTCATCGTAGTAAATATATATTAGTTAAACATAAATAACAAGAGTTTCTACTAAGAATGCTCTATATATTTCCTGAAACGAGATCATCAATTAGTTTTAAATCAGTTTCATTAAACTTCTCAATTTCAGGAAATTGTGGTTCAAGTTTTTTAATTTTATCTATTAAGATTTCTGTAACCAATAATCGCATTAAATTTTTATCATCAGCAGGGATGACATACCATGGGTTAGATTTTGTAGATGTTTCATTTAACATAGTATCAAATGCTATTTGATATTTTTTCCATAACTTACTCTCTTTTATATCTCCAGTACTGAATTTCCATTGTTTTTCTGGTGTGGAATATCGTCGAATTAACCGTTTATGTTGTTCCTTTTGAGACACATCTAACATAAATTTTATTACGGTAGTACCTGAAGTGTTTAAGTGGTCTTCAAAGTT
Organism: Alcanivoracaceae bacterium; assembly: GCA_016744455.1. Lineage (GTDB taxonomy): Bacteria > Pseudomonadota > Gammaproteobacteria > Xanthomonadales > Marinicellaceae > NORP309. Next base: position 177,890 of record JADGEI010000004.1, on the reverse strand, counting down.
TTTAATGCTTGTATATCGTTGATTCCAAAAAGATTTGTCTACAGGTGTACTAATACCTTGTGATCCAAGCCATTCAGGGTGTACTTTTACGACTAAAACCTCTTCATAATAACTTCGGTTAAATAATGTTATTTCACCTCTCTTTGGTGAATGTTTGTGACATCTCCAAATAAAATCGTGTGCACTTTCTTCTTTTGAAGGCTGTTTAAACGAAACACTATTTACACCTGTAATATCACACTTTCTAAAGACGTTACGTATAGTGCTGTCTTTACCAGCAGCATCCATTGCTTGAAATATTATAAGAATAGAATGTTGACCTTCTGCTTGGATTTTTTCTTGCAACTTGCCTAATTTTTTTTGGAGCTTCTTAAGCTTTACATCGTTGTTCTGATATCTCTTGACAATATCTTGTTGGCAAGGTCTCTTGGTTTTAGTGCTACTTTTAAAAATATCTAAACTCATTTTTTTCTATTCGTGTGTGTAAGAATTTATTTTAGTATAATAAATGACTTTAATCTATATGAAATTATCTTGAATCGTTTATCTTGTTACCTCTTTCAAATTTATACATGGTTTGTTATTTATCCTGTGTCTTGGATTATTACGGCAAGTGTTGCAATACTAACTGTTCTATTTTCATTTTTGATTAATGCAAGGTGGGCGAGTAAATGGATAGCACCATGGTGGGGTAAATTAATTATTTTTATTTCATTTACAAAAGTTGAAATTATAGGTGGTGAACATTTTGATAAGAGCCAATCCTATGTAGTGGTATGCAATCATCAGAGCACTTACGATACGATGATGGTATATGGATATTTTCCTGGTGAATTTAAATGGGTGATGAAAAAAGAATTAAAGAAAGTCCCTTTTGTAGGTGCTGCAGGTAAGGCGATGAAGCATATCTTTATTGATAGGAGGAATTCTGCTGTTGCAAAACAATCTCTTATTGATGCAAAAGAAATTATTAATGGAGGGGTTTCTGCATTCTTTTTCCCTGAAGGGACTAGAAGCCCAAGTGGCGAATTACTTACCTTTAAAAAAGGGGCTTTTAGAATGGCAAAATCGTTGGGATTACCAATTTTGCCAATAACTATATCGGGTGCCAATAAGGTTATGCCAGCAAAATCTTTAGTGATATGCCCTGGTAGAATAACATTGACTATAGGAGACCCAATAAGTAGTGTAGTCGTGAGAAACTCAAGTGTTAATGAGCTCTCAAAGTTAGCAAAACAGCGAATTGCAGCATATATTTCACATAAATGATTAAAATATAATGCCAAAAGCAGTTGGTTTGATACAATGAAAATATATTTATATGAGGAAGTTTTAAACTTCAATGAACGAAGATCAAAGTACCATCAGTTCTGAACAAGAAAAAAAATCTTGGCTAGAACGACTATCAAATGCTTTTTCAGGTGAACCCAAAACGCGCAAAGATTTATATATCATTTTGCAAGAAGCACACAAAAACGATATCATTGATGCCGATGCATTACACATGATAAAAGGAGCTCTAAAAGTATCCGATATTCAAGTTAGACAGGTCATGATTCCACGTGCACAAATGAAAGTTATTGCCATGGATGCTGATTTAGATGATGTTTTGTCTATTATTGTTGAATCCGGACACTCTAGATTTCCCGTAGTCGGAGACGATAAAGATGAAATTGAAGGGGTATTATTGGCCAAAGACTTGGTGAACTATTTTACCAAATCATCTAATGATTTTGATTTGGCTAATTATATTCGAGAACCAGTGGTGGTTCCAGAATCTAAGAGGGTTAATATCTTACTCAATGAATTCCGTACATCCAGAAACCATATGGCAATAATAATTGATGAATACGGTGGTGTTGCTGGATTAGTTACAATTGAAGATTTGTTAGAAGAAATTGTTGGTGAAATTGATGATGAAACCGATGAAGAGGAAGATCCGCAAATTCAAAAAAATAATGATGGAACGTATACTATTAATGCATTGGTTCCTGTAGAGGAATTCAATGAGTGTTTTAATAGTGAATTTAGTAATGAAGAGTTTGATACAATCGGTGGGATTATTGTAAATTCCCAAGGGCGAGTTCCTGACATTGGTGAAACAATGAATTTTGACGGTTATTTATTTGAAGTTACAGTTTCCGACAACCGTAGGCTCCAACAATTAAAACTTACCATTCGTTGAAAATATTAATATTTCTATTATTATGTGTATGGTTATTACCCACATTTGCTCAGCACGAGCCGAATACGCTTGAAATTGAACTCATAACCATAGCCTCAGGTGAATACTATTGGGAAGCTTTTGGTCATTCAGCAATAAGAATTAAAACTGAAGAAACTGATGACCTATATGGCTTTGGTTATTTCAATTTTAATGATGAGGACTTTTTTCTGAAATTTGCTCGCGGCGATATGGAATACTATCTTGGTATAGATTCAACTTATTCTGAGCTGAATAAATATATTACGGAAGAGAGAAAAGTATGGAGACAAGAATTACATCTAACTTATGCTCAGAAACATGAGTTACTAAAAAAATTAAATTATTTGTCTCAACCTGAAAATAGATATTACCATTATGATTATTTTTTAAATAATTGTACTTCTCAAATTCGAGATATTCTTGATGAGGTGACAGACGGTGAAATTTCAAATCAATTAAAATCAATTAATACATTAAATAGTTGGAATGACATTACTTTTCCTGCAATTAACCAAACTTGGATGAATTTAGGAATTGCAATTAGTTATGGTCTGCCTGCTTATTTAGATAGGACACAATGGCAATTGTCTGTATTTCCGGAAAGTTTTGCACATGATTTAGCTGAAATCCAAACCAAGGGTAGTTGGATTTCACCTATGGTTTCCATTAATCAGCCTAAAAACTTAAGAGTTTATCAATACAGTTTTTTTAAAACACATTATGCAGTCCTTGGATGTATTTTTATATTACTATTAGGTATGGCTTTGAAGCTAAGCCGGAAATTTACATCACTGATTTGGCTGGTATTGCAAAGTTTATTAGGTATTGCTTTAATAATGCTTTGGTTTTTTAGTAAACATACTGTGGCAGCTTATAATATTAATGTGCTATTGTTTTTTCCTATTGCTTTTGTCTTTTTGTTTAAAAAATTGAGAAAGCGTTGGTTTGGAATTTTCTTACTGGTTAATTTTATTTGGTTAGTGTTAGCAATATCTTTAACTAACCTGTATTTAATTGGTTTTTGTATCATTAACTTTATAACTTACACTAGCCTTCGTGATAAGTAGTGTGTTAAACAGACCGCATTATAAACGGTCTGTACTAATCATATAGATTCTTAAGCCAATAATTCGAATAGTCCTTTTGTAATTTTTTTGATGCGTTTAGTGTTATTTGTAATAAACTCATTATCTGCACCTGATAAGCTGTACCATTGACTTAATAAGTCATGAGCTTTTTCGGCTTCTGGTGTTACTTCTTCTCCACTCATGCGCTTAGATAATTCATCAACTTGGTACGCTAGTCGTTGTTCTTTGTATTCGTCAGGAGTTGCAGTACCTGTTAGGTATTCGGCAGCAATTAAAATGAGGTTGGCTGCATGAATGTAATCAGGGTTATCTTTACTGTAATTTCCAAATCTTTTATCTAAATTTTTCAATAATTTTTTGTCAGATATGGTTTCAAGTTTTTTACGTTTTTCAACTGCATTATCATGATCTATAACACCTAATTCTGTTTGCTGACAAAGAGCTGCATATTTTTCAGCAATTTTTAGTGTTTTAATTAATTCTGAGTTGGATAAATTAATGACTTTATCTTCAGTTGATTTGATTAGTGCATTGGCTTTGTTTATTAAGCCACGGTTTTCAACTTTAAGGGCATTGAAATCATCTTTAAATTTCTCAATGGTACTATGAATTGTACGAGGTTCATTCTCTGCTTTGATGTTTGTTTCACATGATGAAATTAATTTAGCTGCAGAATCTAGCAATTCTTTATTTTCAGCCTTTTGCTCGTCTCTTTGTTGTTTAATTCGATTAAATACCGCATCGTTAGCTTTTCTGAAATTTTTCCATAGTTTTCTTTCTTGGCTTTGGTGAACGATTCCTGCATTTTTCCACTCTTGTTGTAGATTTTTAGCCTGTTCTATTGCTTCATCTAAGGGGTCGTGCTCTACTAATTGTTGAGCATGTTCAATCAGTTTTTCTTTGCGACGTTCAGCAACTTTGTATGATTCTTTTAAATGAGCATCAATCCGAGCTGTACCTGATCGAATTTTTGCGGCAATTTTACCACGAGCTTTTGGTGGAATTTTGTCAAGATTTCTCATTTGTTTTATGGCATCTCTTACCATTCTTGCCAAATCTCTATCAGCTGTATCTTGTAGATCGACATCATGAAGTTTTTGTATGTTGTCTTCAACCTCTTCAAGTTTATGGTCCCAAATTTCTGAACGTTTTTCAAAGAATTTTTGTGCAGGTTTAAATAAAGCTTCTTGTACTGCTCTAAATTGAGTATAAAGCTCTTGATTTCGCACACCAAAACGGTCACCTTCAAGCTTTTCATGTGTCTCCATATCATTCCACTGTTTATTAGCATCTTTCATGCGCTTGATTAAAGCATCGGGATGAGTTCCTGTTCCTATCAAAGCTTTTAACTCATCAATAATTGTAGTTCGAACTTTATCATTACTCCAAGTTTGCCAGTTACGTAATTCTTTTAACTCATTCCAAATAGCGTCAAATTCAAATCGGTTTTCATTGATTAGTTTATGTTGGCCTGCGATTTTTTTATTCTTGGCAATTTTATTAATGGCAATTTTGGCATCAGAAAGTTGCCCGTCTTTAATTAACTTTTTAACACTAGCAATTGCAGCAACTGCATTTTTAGCTGCTTCATCACGTTGTTTAGCAGAGTTCTCAATTTTCTCTGCAAGTTTTAACATCGCATTGTCAAAACGGTTTTTGAGTGTGCTGAAAGCAGTATTACGCTTAGCTGATTTAGCTTGTTGATCCCACAGTTTGCGGTATTCTTTAATTTGTTTTGGTTGGTTATACTTATGCTTTAATGTGGCATCAAGTTTGTCTGCAATGTTTAATAATTCATCAGGTAAATCTTGTTCTTTGGATTTAGTATCTCTTAAATTCTTTAACTCGGCTAATAAATGTTCAAACTCAGTTTTGTTTTTGCTGCTGGAGTGAGATAAATCAAAACCGGAATATTTACTGATTTGTGTTTGTAACTGTTCCCAAGTGGATTTTTGATTGTTGGTTAGTGAAGCTTTTAATTCTTGAATCTTGCTATTGACTCTTTGCTCTCTTTGTTGATGAATAAATTCATCGCGTATTTTTGGATCAAAAGTGAGACTTGCAGTTCGATGAGCACCTTCATATCTTTGAGTAAATTGAGTTAGAGTATTGTCTTTCTTCAAAATTAACCAGTTAGCATGGATCTCATCAACATCACTCTTGCTTGATGTACTGTGATTATGGATCAGTTTCTCCATTTGTTCACAAATATCCAATGCTTTCTGGTTGACGATTTTGATAATATCGCCGTCATCTTCCAATTTGGTTTGTATTATTTCAAATGATGATTTGTCTTTGTTTTTCAAAAGCTTAGCTAAACGTTTTAAAGTTGCAGGTTTGCTAATTTTATTGGCTATAACATTGCGCAAATCCTTGTCTTTTTCTAAAATAAGCAAGTCGCCCAATAAACCTTGCTTATTAATTTTCTCAATAGCTGTTAAGCGAACATTTTTACTTAAGGCTTTAGCTGCTGCATTTTCAATAGTCATGGTATTGGTGGATTTTTTAATAATATCGAATTGTTTGTCATCTTCTGTTTTATTAAACCAGTCTTGCAAAATTTTATTGGCTGTATTTCGGACTTTTTTATCCTTATCTTCATGTGCAATTTTTGCAATTAATTGATAGTCCTTTAAACGTCTAAGTGCTGCCGTACGAACATGTGCAGAGTCATCATGTTGGCTGATGTTAGGTAGTTGTGAAATTAATTCAGCTGAATTATCTGATGCAACTGCTATAGCTCTGATCTTTGCGTCTTTACTTTTGAATTTGGGTTTTTTGAAAATATTTAGGATACTCATGCTGCTTTCCTCTTTATTAAATTTTTAGTAATAAACAATAATTGTTTCTCCGCGTCGTCAATTTTATATAACTCGCGGGCGATAGTAGTTTTTTGAGCTGACTTTAGAAACCAACCTATATGTGATCTTGCAATCATTATGCCTTTATAGTGTCCATAAAAACCATGAAGGTTTTCCACATGACGGTACATAGTTTGGATGATTTCTTGATTTGTTGGTCGAGATAAAAGTACTCCCTTTTGTAAATAATGTAGCACTTCTCGAAAAATCCATGGGTTTCCTTGAGCAGCACGGCCAATCATTATGCCATCACAACCAGTTTCTGCAAACACTTGATCGGCTTTTTGTGGTGAATCAATGTCACCATTGGCTATCACAGGAATATCAATGTTTTGTTTCACAAGCCTGATATGCTCATAATCAGCAAAGCCATTATATTTTTGTGTCCGAGTACGACCATGAATAAACAAGGCTTTAACACCACAATCTTGAGCAATTTGAGCAATTTCTAATGCGTTAATACTATTTTCATCAATGCCTAGTCTAATTTTTAACGTAATTGGGCATTCAACTGCTTGTACAGTAGATTGTAATATGTCTTTAACCAAATCAGGTTGAGCGAGGAGGGCGGAACCACAGGATTTTTTATAGACCTTTTTAGCAGGGCAACCCATGTTAATATCAATAATTTGTGAGCCATTTTGGACATTAAATTGCGCAGCCAAGGCCATTTTTAATGGATCAGATCCTGCAATTTGAGTCACAATTGGGCCTGGTTCTCCATCGTGGTTTAGTCTAAATTTAGTTTTTGCTGATTTAAGTAATGATAAATCACAAGTTAACATTTCTGAAACTAAATACCCCGCACCTAATTTTCTGCACAATTGTCGAAAAGGCCTATCCGTTACACCTGACATCGGAGCTAAAGCCACCGAGTTTGGCATGGTGTATGGGCCAATTTTTAGAGTAGGGATGTTCACAATTGCCTATACCAAAGCCGCCGCTATTTTAAAACCAGAAACCCATGTGCCTATGGCTGAGCCAAGGTTAGTGAGAATGAAGACTAGCAGTATACGAGTAACTGGGTTTCGGAACCAACCTTTTAGCTCTGTAGCATCTTCTTGCAGTGCTTCAAAATCACCTACTTTTGGTTTTCTGAAATAAGTTTCGATAAGCGCAGCGACCATTCCAGCGGCTACAGCTGGGTTTAATGAAGTAATTGGGGCGGCAATAAATGCAGTTATGATTGTGATAATGTGGGCTCTAGCAACAGCAGCACCAACTGCCGCAAGCACACCATTAAAAAGTACCCAGGTTTTAATTAAATCCCAACCTAATTCTGGTGAACGGCTGAATCCTATTGTGAAACCTATAATAATTACAGCAGTAATTATCCATGGGATATATTTAGTCCATTTTGCACCTGGTGGAATAACGTCTAACTCTGTTACTGTTTTGTCAGCATCTATTTTGTTTTCTATTGATTGGCTCATGCCTTTGAGGTGGCCTGCGCCAATGACTACAAGAATATTTTTTGCATCACTGTTTTTAGTTTCTTGTAATATACGAGCAGCCATATACTCATCACGTTCATGAATTAGGCTGGTATACAAAGGCTGTGATTCATCAGCAAAGTCAGAAAATGTGCTTTCTAGTACGTCGCCTGTTTTAAGTTTTTCAATTTCTTCTGCGGTTATTTCTTCTTTTTCAAAGAAACCTCCAAAGCTAAATAACAAACCCATCTTGTCAAAAAACTTCATACCACGCCAAGCACGTTTCATGGTGGTACGGATATTTCTATCAATTTTCCAAAGTGTCAAATTTTTATCTTCGGCTTGATTGATTGCGGCCTTCATTTCAGCTCCTGGTTCAACTCCTAGTTGCTTGGCTAAACGGTTTTGGTAAGCGGATAATGCTAAGTTTACCGCTATCATGCCGGTTTGTTTGTTTTTGATGATTTGAATTAAGTCCATTTCTTTGTATTTGTTTGGGTTTGTCATCGCGTCAAAACGCATTTCATCAAGTTCAATTGCTACCGCATCAAATTCCATTGTATCGAGTAATTCATTAACTTTATCTACAGAAGTTTGAGAGACATGAGCCGTTCCTAATATTAGAATATTTTTTCCATCTTGTGAGATAATCTTATGTGGTTGATGCTCAAGAATAGTTTGAATTGTTTGGTTGTTATGCATAGTGGTTTGGTTTTATCCAAAACGTGAAATTTTATCATTATCTATTCTATGACTAAAGAAAAAGCTTTTTATAACCGCTAAATATTGCACTAAGTTTTATGTGTCAGTGTCAAAAAGGCGTATACATTACCAATAATTATGCTAGGTAGAGCTGAATAGAATGTTTCTTTGGTAACTACTAGTTATTGGTAGATTGTAGGAGTGTTAATCAACAATACTATACTGATAATAAAAGTTATGCTTTTAGTTAGTAATTTGATGTAAATAATATATTCTTGCAAATTGGTTAGAAAGGATGAAATAAAAGCATAGCATCCTAGTACTAAGTCAGACTGAACAAATAGTGTCGAGTCGGCTTATAGATAATAAATAACACCCATAAACCATAACCAAGAAATGTTAAAAGTGGAGCCGCTCTTAATACTATAATTCTAATTGCAATCTTTGGCTTTGTGGTTTTGTTAAGTAATTAGCTAATAAACCTTCGTTAATATATTGATAATCAAGTGAATTTTTGTTGTATATAATTCTAGAAATGCTTTTGGTGTGCGTGTCTTTTCTTGACATGAAAATGCGAGTACTAGTGTCTTTTAGTTCTTGATTGAGGTGGAGTTCTTGCAATATTTGCTTCGCATTAATGGCTTTAAATTTGTTAAAAAGCAGTTGTCTGTAGTGTAAAACATGTTCTGTGTCTATTGAGGATGAAGTGATAAAATAAGGTTGGCTGTATTTTTTCACAGAAAGTTTTTTACCATTCCAACTGTGTTCAATAACACTGTTATTTTTATTTAAAACCAGGTCAAACGGTTGATACTTGCTTAAATCAGATTTAATAAGCTCTTGGTAAATTTGTTGTTGATTTTTGTATTGTAAGAGTTGAGGAATAATCAAACCTCGGCTATTTAGGTTTTTTATTCGATGGTTTTGGTAGCGATTGAGTAATGCCAGTACAATACCATGACTATTAAAGCCAAACCAAGTGCCACCGGAACTTTTATCGATGGGATAATAGTACAGTGTATCTTTGTTTCTATTTTCTTTAATAATGTTTTCTTCTGAACGTGACCTAGCTTCATCACGATTCATTGTGATTATTGTTTCATTATTAATACAAAAAATACTAAGCGTACACATGAGTTAATTAATTGACGTTCTTAAAAAACTCATAGTACATGGCGCCATGCCAGTATGTAAAGGAATTTCAACCTCCTGATGTTTGCAGATTAAGCCAATATGAGCAGCATGATGGATGGTATGATTGATTAAGTAGAGAAGCTCCCTAGATAGACTTGATTTGAACTCTTGATTACGTGTTTGCAGGCAGTCAATTTCAGATTTAATAAGCATTTCTTTATCGGTACAGTTTTGCTCGCAATTGTTAACCCACTTGGCGAATTCATTTAGTGCATTTAATGCTTGTTGGCTTTTGGATTCAATATGAGTGCCTCGATTCCTGTTGTTATAATCAATTCTACCACTACTTATCCCATCTTTTACTGCGATGCAATGATCTATGACGTGACGCACGTGGTTGCCGATATTTAAATCCTGATAAAGATAATTTCTTTTATCTTTTGATAGGAGTTGTAATTGCTCCAAAATAGCGCTAATTTGCGATAAAGATAATGTTAAAGAGTCAAGTAGCAGTTTCATTGGTGTTCCTAATTTTAAAAATTACATCGAGGCGACAATAATGGAAATTTGACAGTCTTTGTATGGTCGAATCTAATAGGTTTATCAAGCCATTAGCACTAATTAAACGAGAACTAGAGCATAGATTAATTTTGTCGGCCAAAATTCAAAAAATGATGTGGTTTTTTCACCATTCTCTGTTGAGTTTTTTGTCATAACGTTACTTGTACCTTTTCTGTAAGGTGTTTACCCGTTTAATGTAATTTTTTGTTTCTTCATAGGGTGGAACGTTTTTATTGTATTTGTTTACAGCAGTTTCACCGGCATTATACGCGGCTAAACTTATTCTAACATTGTTGTTGTAGGTGTTGAGTAAATGTTTAAGGTATGCAGTGCCACCTTGGATGTTTTGTTTAGGGTCAAATGGATTGGTAACGTCATAGGTTTTTTGGGTGCTTGGCATTAATTGCATCAAGCCTTGTGCCCCAGCACTTGAAACCACATCTGGCTTGAAGCTGGATTCAGCATGTATAATAGCCTTGATTAACGAAGGTTTGATAGACCATTTTTTTGCTGCGGCTAAAATTTCTTTCTCAAATTTCCCAGTGATTAATGGTGTGGTTTGCCAACTGACTTTGTTTTTCCAACCACATTCTGGGCACCTAACATTAATAATGTTGTAATTTCTGACACGCGGTTTTTTAGATGAGTAGTGAATAACGCCATCTTTGTCAATGTGTTTATAGACTCTTAAATTGCTAGCAGCAAATAAACTGTAGCTAGTAATAGTCAATAGTGTAATTAAATAGACTTGTTTCATGGAGTTCATTTTAAGGTATATTTTAGATAATTAAATTACTATGCTTGAAAAACTGTTAAATAAACAAGAAAATAGGCATGATATGTTATTTACAATTATAAAATATGTTCAGTTATAGAGAAATATTACTAATTATTGGTTTTGCCTTGGTATTTAATGCCAAAGCAAAACCAGCAGATGTTGATCATGTACTAGTGGTACAAAACCTAATAAATCAGGCTTACAAACTAGGCTATGTTGATGCTGCTCCGTTAGAAGTTGCTGCTGTTGAAAAAAAATTGATTCAGGCTCGTGAATTACGTGATAAGCGAAACAAAAAAGAATTTTTAAAATTAATTGATCAAGTGAAAGTTGATTTGAAAATAGTTAAAAAACGACATGAAGTAAATCTGTTAAATGAGAATCTACTTAAGTTGCAAGAGCAAAATATACAAGCTAAAAAAGCACTTAATGAACTAAAAGGGCAATTATAATGAGAATGTTACTGTTGATCTCACTGTTTATAATGCCGATAGCTGAAGCTAAAAAAAAGCAATTAGACTATGCTAGTTTAGAAACAGATTATAATAATTTGGTTTACAACAAAAAATATAAACCATTTGCTAAGCCAGAAAAACAAGTGGCTAAAAAGAATGTCGAATCATTGATAAATAAGCAAGTGAGGCGTAAAAATAGGGAACAAGCACTTTATATGGCTAAGCACAGTATTGCTTATGCTCGGTTAATTGCTGAACAACAATGGATACAAAATGAAATTGATTCAGAAAATAAAGTAGCGAGAGATTATGAGTTAGCCATTTCTAAAACAGAGGCTCAGATTTCAAGGCAAGATGCTGAGCTTGCTCGATTAATGCTGATTGCCCAACAAGAAGAATCACAACGAGCAAAAGAACGTGCTAATCAGGCTGAACAAATTACGAAAAACACCTTGGATCAAGCCAAAATATTAAAACAAGAAACCGAAGCAGCAAAACGTTATGCAGAAGTTCAGGAAGAAGAAGCAAACCTTGCAAAACAAGAAGCTGAACTTGCCATACAAGAAGTGGATTCATTACGTAGAAAACTCAATTCTATAGCTACTGAAGAAACTGACAAAGGATTAATGATGACCCTCGGTGACTTTGTATTTGATTCTGGTAAATCAACAATAAAACAAGAAGCTGTCGACAATTTTTCAAAAGTTGTTGAATTCATCAACACTTACCCAAATAAACAAGTTCAAATCGAAGGCCATACGGATAGCTCTGGCTCAAATCAATTAAATTTAAAACTATCACAAAGGCGAGCTGATGCAGTCAAAAAATTGTTAGTTGAAAATGGAATTTCGGCAAAGAAAATTGAAGCTTTAGGAATGGGCGAGGAATTTCCGATTGCAGAGAATAACAGCAATGCAGGAAAGGCCAAAAATAGGCGCGTAGAAATTATCATTCTACAATAACCATGACATTATAATACAAAGGGGACAATATGAAAGTAGTTGATTCGATACTCGAATTGATTGGTAATACGCCAATGCTTAAAGTTAATCACTTAGATACAGGTTTATGTGATTTATATTTAAAATTAGAAAATCAAAACCCAGGCGGATCAATTAAAGATAGAATAGGGCTGTCAATGGTTGAAGCGGCAGAAAAACGAGGTGATTTAAAACCAGGTGCTACCTTGGTTGAAGGCACTGCTGGGAATACAGGCATTGGTTTGGCATTGGTTGCCGCACAAAAAGGCTATAAGCTTATTTTAGTCATACCAGATAAAATGAGTAAGGAAAAAATATTTAACTTAAAAGCAATGGGTGCAGAAATTGTACTTACTCGCTCAGATGTAGCTAAAGGTCATCCACAATATTATCAAGATTTAGCCAAAATCATCGCTGAGGAAACGCCTGGTGCTTATTTTATTAATCAATTCGGCAATCCTGACAACCCTGCTGCGCATGAAATGACAACAGGCCCTGAGTTGTTAGAACAAATGGACAACAACTTGGATGCATTGGTATTTGGTGTAGGCTCAAGTGGAACAATGACAGGTTTGACTAAATTTTTTAAAGAAAAAGCACCTAATATGCAAATGATTCTTGCAGATCCTGTTGGTAGTATCCTCACTGAGTATATAAATGAAGGAAACTTATCAACCGATAGTGGTAGTTGGAAGGTCGAAGGAATTGGCGAAGATTTCTTACCAAGCATTTCAGATTTCAGCTTAGTTACAAAAGCTTATTCAGTATCAGATAAAGAAAGTTTTGAAGCAGGTAGAGATCTACTTGCTAAAGAAGGTGTATTGGGTGGCTCATCAACAGGCACTGTTATGACCGCAGCATTAAAATATTGCCGAGAACAAACCAATAAAAAACGTGTGGTTGCATTGGTAGCAGATACAGGAAACAAATACCTCTCAAAGATGTACAACGATTATTGGATGATGGACAATGGTTTTATAGAAACCGAGCAATACGGTGATTTACGTGATTTAATCTCACGCCCCTATCAAAGCAATGATTTAATTGTCATGCGCCCACAAGAAACACTCTCTACTGTTTATCAGCGCATGAAACTATACGATGTCTCTCAATTACCCATAATGGAAGGTGACGAAATTGTTGGTATAATAGATGAATCAGATGTAATGATGTATGTGTATGATAACAATGATAAATTTGATGATCCTGTTAGCGAAGCGATGACATCAAATCTTGAGTTTATGTCAGTAACTAGTCCACTCGCTAAATTACTACCTATCTTTGATCAAGGTAGAATTGCAATAGTTAAGGATGACAATAATAAATTCTTAGGGTTAATCACGCGCATTGATCTATTAAATTATTTAAGAAGAAGAGACAAAAACCAATAGTAGATAGAAATCCTCTAGTTCCTCTATATATTAGCTAGAAAAAAAGTTATGATATAACTTTAGTAAAACTGAATTTGTATGAAATATCTGCTTATCTTATTGTTCTTTATCTCTGGCTTTGCTTATACTGAAACTGTTGAACATAAAAACATATTGTCTCAGTTAGTAAGGCATTACAACGCAAGTGATTACCAAAATATATTTGCACTCTATTCAAGTGATATGAAAACAGCAGTCCCACTTACAAATAACAATGATTATTTTGTTGGTTTGAAATCACAGAATGGAGATATTAAGACAGTTGAATTATCTGGTTCATTAGGCATTTCAACGTCAAACTATAAAGCTGTATTTGAAAACTCAATTTTCTCTATCAAATTAACACTAAATAAAGACAGAAAAATAAAAGGATTAAAAATAACTCCCTTTATTGAACAAAGCAAAAAACAGACTATTAAACCAGCATCAAATAAAATCAACAAGATTGAAACATTTTTAAATGAAAAACAGCTAAATATTATATTTGATCACAGTCTTTTATTTCCAAACAACACACAAATTTCATTTGCCTTTATTAAAGACAGCACAGTCCAATATTTTGGATTAATGCGTAAAAATGATGAGCTAATAGTAATTGATAACCACAACAAAGTATTCGAAATAGGCTCAATTACTAAAGTGTTTACCGCTACAATACTAGCCAATTTTGTGAATAATGAGAAACTTACGCTTAATGACACTATAGATAACTATTTAGGTATAAAGTTTAAAAACAATGCGCAAATCAGTTTCAAAGAACTCGCATCACACCATTCAGGTTTACCTCGCATGCCTAGTAACTTTGCAACCTTTATTACTGATGCCAACAACCCGTTTAAAGGTTATGGAGTTGATCAATTAACAGAATACCTTGAAAGAGAGTTAACCCTTGATGATAAACCTTTTAACTATTCAAATATAGGAGCTGGCTTATTGGGCTATACTTTATCAAAGATAAGCAATAAAAGTTATCAACAGCTATTGGATGAAGTTGTTTTTAAACCGTTTGATATGTTAAATTCAACAACAGATAGAAAGACTATTGAGCCTCTTTTAATTAAAGGATTAAACGCAAATGGAGAGGTAACTCTAAATTGGGATTTAAATGTATTATCTGGTGCGGGTTCAATATTATCTACCGTTGAAGATTTGGCAAAATTTGCACGAGCACAATTCGACCAAACAAACAAAGACCTAGCATTAACTCGTAGAGAAACTAATAGTGCTGGGAGTAAAAGTATTGGGCTGGGCTGGTTTATAAACAAAAAATTGAGTGGCAATGATATTTATGAGCACAATGGAGGTACAGGTGGTTACAGGTCGGCAATGCTTGTTATCCCCAAAATACAAGAGGCTATAATTATTCTCTCGAATGTTTCTGCATTTAATCAAAATAATAGACATATAGATAATCTTGCTTATGATTTAATGAAAACATTGTGAGTCAATACACAGCCCAATCCATAAATACTCAGTTGTTGATTATTAAATTTTAATAAACCCCAAAGTTTGGGGGTTTATTCAAGTTGATAAATCTTTATAATATACTTTGAATTTTTTTGCACTATTTAATAAGCGATGCAAAGTTCCAAATTAATAAATTTTAAAGATTAAAAACATAGAGTCATAATTAAATGAATACCATAAGTAAAACATTACTGTATTTTGTAGTTGTCAGCTTGACAATTCAACCTTCATTTGCAGAACCTTTAGAAGAAGGCTCAAAAGCATTTGATTCAGGCAACTATAAACTGGCTTTAAAAAGGCTTAAACCTTTAGCAAAGAAAGGAAATAGCAAAGCTCAATATGTCATAGGATATATGTATTCAGCGGGATTGAAGGTGTCACAATCAGACAAGAAAGCCTTTTCATGGTATGCAAAATCTGCTGCTTCTGGTAACAAGTATGGACAATATTATTTGGCTAAAGCTTATGCCAAAGGAAAGGGTGTCAGTAAATCTAAGGTAAAGGCAAACGAGTGGTATCTAAAAGCAGCTGATAATGGTGAGGTTAAATCACAAAAACTAATAGGTTATAAATATGAATCTGGTAGTGGTTTCAATCAATCTTATGAAAAGGCAGCTTATTATTATCAACTTGCAGCCGAACAAGGAAACGTCAGTGCGGCAGAAAATTTGGCGGAACTTTATGTATTAGGTAAAGGAGTACCTAAAGATATTAAAAAAGCAGTAAAGTTTCTCCAACAATCTGTTGATGCTGATACAAGTCACTATGTGCGTATGAAGAAGGAAAAACGTTTAAAAGAGTTAAAAAAATATTTATTAAAAACACAGCTCCCTGGTGGAGATTTGTGGTTACAGGCAAAGGCTGCTTTCGAACAAGAAAGTAGTAATATAAGTGCTAACAATATACCAGCTGATCTTTATTATAAAGCACATGCTAAATCTTTTGATCTATATACCCAGTCTGCAAATTTAGGGTATGTAGAATCTCAAATTTTACTCGGAAGGGCTTATTTAAATGGTCAAAACGGTGCGCCGAAGAAATCTTATAAAAAAGCATTATATTGGTTTCATAAAGCCATAGCACAAGATAATGCATTTGCCCATTACGAGTTAGCTATGATGTATCGGTTTGGGAAAGGTGTTGAAAAATCAGAAAAAATGGAGTTGGAATGGCTTGGTAAGGCTTATGAAAAGGGTGTTGATTATGCCAAAGAAAGTTATAACGAACTATTGATGAAAATAGGCAAGAAAGACTATAGAATTGGCAATTATATTGATGCCAGTAAACATTTTAAAAAAGCAGAAAAATTGTATAACTATGAAGCCATGATGCTTCTGGCAGGAATGTATGAAAATGGAACAGGAGTAGAAAAATCACCATTAAAAGCCTATGAATTGTATAAAAAAATTGGAAACAAGAGAGAAAATGCCATAGCGAAAGCTCAATCTTTAAAAGTTTTGATTTCTAATGATCGTCAAGCAACAAAAATTACTGAAGTTTTACAGCATGGCTTTGATGATAAATTAGACGCAACTAAACTTTCAATCATACAGGCTCAAAAAAACTTAGGGCAATTTAAAGTGGCTTCTTATTTGTATGAACGTATGGCTCAAGCGGGTAATTCTATTGCTCAATATGAATTGGGAGTAATGTACACAAGTGGTATGGGTGTTAATAAGAATCAGGAAACAGCCATAAAATGGATAATAAAATCTGCTGAACAAAATAATGCTGATGGTATCTTTATATTGGCAACTTTTTATTCACAAGGATTAGGTTCTTTAACAAAGTCGGATAGTATGGCATTGGTTTGGTACAGAAAAGCAGCTTCTTTGGGGCATGAAGCATCACAAACAATTCTAGACAGGCATGATGGTGTTGCTCAAAATCAAGTGGCACAAACTACTAAAAGAACGACTAGTTGGAAAGATCAGCAACGCAGTTTGACCCATAAAATTAATGGGGAAAATGCTTGTAAACTGCTAACAAAAAACTATAGGCCAGGTGATAGAGTTGATGCGAATGTTGGATATTATATAGGTACTGGTGAGAATAGAAGGTTTGTTAGTTGTTACTAAAGCATTTCTAGATCAAGAGGTTCACTCTACAAATACTCCTTGCACAAAATGCCAAGGATAACTAAAATAACCACCAAATAACGATTAGAGAGTTATGCAAAGCTCTCGATTAATACAAAAAATTAAAATACTTTGCGTTACTAAAAATTCAATAGGTAATATAAATGAAAAGTTCACATATTCCAAATGTTCCTGCTCCGATTAACGAGCCGATTAAACAGTATGCACCAAACTCAAGCGAAGCTATTTCTTTAGCTGCACAGTGGGATAAAATGGCAGCAATCAAGCATGAAATCCCTTGTGTGATTAATGGGCAAGAGGTATTTACCGATAAAACCGAAAATGTAGTCATGCCACATAATCATCAACATGTATTAGGTATTTCCTATCTTGCAGGTGAAAAAGAATTAAACCAAGCTGCGGATGCTGCGATTGCTGCTCAAGAAAAATGGCGCGAAATGCCATGGCAGTCACGAGTAGCAATATTCTTAAAAGCCGCAGATTTAGTTGCAGGCCCTTATCGAAATACTATAAATGCAGCAACCATGCTTGGCCAATCAAAAAACTGTTTCCAAGCAGAAATTGATGCTGCATGTGAATTCATTGACTTTTTACGCTTCAACGCTAGTTATTATCAAGAAATAATGAGCCAACAACCCATTTCTTCAGAAGGTGTTTGGAATCAACTAGATTGGCGACCACTTGAAGGATTTGTGTTAGCAATAACTCCATTTAATTTCACTGCAATTGCAGGAAACTTACCAGCAACTCCTGCAATGTGTGGAAACACGGTGGTTTGGAAACCATCAGGAACACAAATGTTGTCTGCACATATTATTATGGAAATATTTAAACTAGCAGGGCTTCCAGATGGTGTTATTAATATGGTTGCAGCAGATGGTCCAGATGCTGGTCGTGTACTTTTGCCACGACCTGAATTATCTGGTGTTCATTTCACTGGTTCAACAGGAACGTTTCAACATATATACAAAGAAGTTGGTAGCAATATAGACAGGTATAGAACTTACCCACGAATGGTTGGAGAGACTGGTGGTAAAGATTTTGTCTTCGCACATAACTCTGCAGATGCTAAAGTGGTTGCAACTGCCTTGGCGCGTGGTGCTTTTGAATATCAAGGGCAAAAGTGTTCTGCTGCTAGTAGAGCATATTTACCTGCATCTCAATGGGATGCGATAAATTTGTTTTTAGCAAAAGATTTGGCTAGTTTCAAAATGGGCACAACACGAGATTTTAGCAATTTTATTAATGCAGTAATTGATGAGCGTTCATTCGATAAAATTTTTGATTATATTGATTTTGCTCGAAATGCTGATGATGCAGAAGTTATCATGGGTGGTAAATGCGATAAAACAGTTGGTTATTTTATCGAACCAACTGTAATTTTGACTACAAACCCAAACTTCAAAACCATGGTCGAAGAGATTTTTGGCCCAGTTTTAACCATTTATATTTATGATGATAACAAACTTGATGAAACTTTAGATATCTGTGATAAAGGCTCGCCTTATGCCTTAACTGGTGCAATATTAGCACAAGATAGGTATGTCATTAATCACATGGCAGATAAACTGCGTTTTGCTGCTGGAAACTTCTATATCAATGACAAACCAACTGGCGCAGTAGTCGGGCAACAACCTTTTGGCGGTGGACGTGCATCGGGAACCAATGACAAAGCAGGAAGCGCTTTAAATTTGTATCGTTGGATGTCACCGAGGACAGTTAAGGAAACTTTTGTGCCTCCAAATGATTATAGGTATCCTTTTTTAGGCTAGAATATTTTATTACCATGAAGGAGCTGAAGCACATGAAGTCTAGATGTACAGTTTTTGAAGTTAAAAACTTAGATCAAGTTAAAGAATATTTGATTGAAAAGGGTGTTAAATTAATAGCAAACCAACCTACACCAGGTTATAAGCATTTTTTCCTATTTGATTTTTGGCATAATCGTATTGAATTTATGGTAAAAATATAAATTTTCACTATTCAACTATACTAGTATAAATAACTCAATTGGGATTTTATTATGGATAGGCAAACTAACCTTAATTTGTTATAATGAATTTTATTTTAAATTCTTTATAACAATGTTGCTTTTTAAACGCCTTATATTATTTTTTGCTGCTATTGCAGTTATTGGATTAGCTATTACGATTAGTGGTTTTAATACAGAAATTGTTAAACTAAATTTATATTTCTTTCAATTCGATTTATCTCTCGGTTTTGTTGTAATCTCCACTCTATTTATTGGGTTGTTAATCGGTTTATTTATGGCATTGTTTAGTTTTTACATGCCATTAAAATCACAGATAAGGCAATTGAGTAGAAAAAATCAACAAATGCAATCTCTAGCAAGATTAGAAAAATCTGATGATTGAGAGCGTTGGTTTCATTCTAGCAGCACTTGTTGGAATAATGATTGGTATAAATCTTAATAAATTCAAGATAGAAAGAAAAAACCTTAAAAGACTTGAAATGCTTAACCATAGTTATTTCAAAGGGTTAAACTATCTTCTTAATGATGATTCTGAACGCGCAATTGATGTGTTTATAGAATTAGCAAAAACCTCATCCGAAACATTTGAACCTCAACTTGCCTTAGGGAATCTTTACAGAAGAAAAGGGGAGGTTGATAAAGCAATTAAACTGCATCAATCTTTGATTTCTAAGCCCAATTTACCTGAAAACTATCGAACCAAAGCGTTATTGGCAATGGGTAAAGATTACATGAGTGCAGGTTTACTTGATAGGGCAGAAGTGTTGTTTACAGAGTTGGTTGAATTGGAAGCCTATACGCCTGAAGCTTTGTTTTCTCTCTGTGAAGTATATCAGCAAGAACAAGATTGGTCTGAAGCCATTAAAGCAGCAACCAGATATGAAGTGGTCTCAAAAAGAAATATGACAAATGAAATTGCTCATTTTAATTGTGAACTAGCTGAAAACTCCCTTCATGAGAAGGATTCAAAAAAAGCACAAAATTATTTAGAGGCTGCATTTAAAATAAATCCAAAATGTGTTCGAGCTAAGTTAATTGAAGCACGAGAGTTTAAAAAATCTGGTCGTTGGAAAAAAGCGATTGAATCGTACCATCAGTCCTTAGTATTTGATGATGTTTTTGCTTCAGAATATTTAGAAGAGATGTCTCTTTGTTATAAAAAAATTAATAAGTGCGAAGATTTCAAACAATTCTTACTGGAATTTATTCAATCTTATCAAGGTGTTGCTCCTGTATTAGTTTTGGCGAGGATTTATAAAAACACTGAAGGGATAACACAAGCAGAAAAATTTGTTGAAGGGCAACTCATTAAAAAACCTTCTGTAAGAGGTTTAGACTTATTAATTAAGCTGAACTTAGAAAAATCTACGAGCAATATTAAAGAAGCTACAAAATTTTTGGTTCTCGAGCAATTGGTAAAAAATTTATTGGATAAAAAACCTAATCATCGCTGCAGGAAATGTGGGTTTGGTGCCAAGAACATGCATTGGCAGTGCCCTAGTTGTAAATCATGGGGAACCGTTAAACCAATTTATGGATTAGAAACAGAATAATATGTTGGGAGTTGTGAGTTATCAATTTTTGATTTTTCTAATCACTGTTTGTATGTTGTTTCTGTATTTAAAATTAAGCCACAAACTTCATTGGTTTGATAAACCTAACGAAACTCGTAAATTACACACCGTAGTTAAGCCAACAGCTGCAGGTTTAGTGTTTATCTTTCCTATTGTTATATTTTTGTTTTTCATGCCATTTAGTGAGCCTATAAGTTCTAGAATCATGGCATTGATTCTTCTTTCTCTTATGGTGATAGGTGGTTATGATGATTTTAAACCTATTTCAGCCAAACTCCGGTTTGTGTTACTATTTGCCATTAGTTTGTATTTTATTTATGCCGTTTTTTATGAAACTGAAACCAGTAGTGTTTTATTATGTATTTATATGCTGGGCCTTATTTGGTGGTTAAATTTGTATAATTTTATGGATGGTGCAGATGGCATGGCCACTTTACATGCGATGTTAACACTTATGGGTTATGCTTTACTGTATATGAATAATAATTTATCATGGGTGTTGGTATACTCGTATATCATACTGATATTATTTTGTTTATTCGCCTTTTTATTATTTAATTTTCCTGTTGCAAAAATGTTTATGGGTGATGCCGGAAGCCTAAGTGTTGCTTTTATCCTAGCTGCGTTTGCATTGTATGGTATTAAAAAGGGTGTTTTTGATGAAATTTTGGTTATCTCTTTTCATTTGGTCTTTATCGTAGATGCTACCTTAACTTTATTTACCCGATTGAAATATAAACATAATATTACACAAGCACATAACCTACATGTTTTTCAGGTACTAATACAACAAGGGCATTCACATGCTAAAATCTCATTGCTCTATGCTAGTATTACTTTAATTTTGGTCTCTTTAACCATCATTTTACAATTCAATCAAGTCAATAGCCTTCTGAGAATAGTGATATTATTGATAGAAACAACTATTTTGAGTCTTTTTTGGTTTAAAATTCACCATAAAACAAGATTTAAACACTTTCATCAGTAAAATATTCACATGACTTTATTCCATCCAAGAACCGCTGTATTGCTGCATGATTTATTCATGACTTGGCTTGCATGGATGATTAGTTATGCTATACGTTACAGTGTATGGCAAGATGCTCCAGAATTAAGTTGGTTTAATGTGGAATTTGCCATAGTAATATCTATCCAAGCTATTGTGGCTTATTATTTTAATCTTTATCGTGGATTATGGCGATTTGCTAGCGTTCCAGATTTAATTAATATTTCTAAGTCGGCATTCACCGGTACCTTGATTATTGGGTTTGTATTGTTTTTGTTTTTCCGAGCTGAAGGCATATCTCGAACTGCACTTATATTGTATCCTTTTCTTTTAATTACATTTCTAGGTGTTCCTCGTCTTACTTATCGAGTATTTAAAGACACAAAATCAAATTCATTAATTCATGAAAAACAAAGAATATTACTTGTTGGTGCAGGTCGTTTAGCAGATATGTTTATACGTAATGCTCAATCTTCGGGGTTATATGCTATTTGTGGAATTGTTGACGACAATGCTCGATTTAAAAGCACCAATCTTAGAGGTATCCAAGTTTTAGGTAATCTTAATGCAATAGAAGCTATTTGTAAAAAACAAGATATCCAAGCCATTATCATTACGCAGCAAGATATCTCAACTGGGCAAATGAAAATTATTGTTGATAACAGTATGTCAACACAATGCAAATTATTAACATTGCCCAATTTAGATAAAATTACAGAATCAGCCTTTGAACTATCAAAGTTGTTGCCAGTCACAATTAATGATTTGTTAGGTAGAGAAAAAGTCTCAATTGATTGGAAAAATGTCGCTAAGAAAGTTCAAGGAAAATCTGTATTGATTACAGGTGGCGGCGGTTCAATTGGTTCAGAATTAGCAAGGCAACTAGCTAAATTGGAGCTAAAAAGTTTATCAATATTAGATCATTCAGAATTTAACCTGTACCAAATTGATAGGGAGTTAAATGATAATAATAATGAACTAATCATAAAAAGTTTATTGGTTAATGTAACTGACAAAGCGCATTTGTTCCAAATATTTTCAAAAGTTAAGCCCGATATTGTTTTCCATGCTGCAGCCTATAAGCATGTACCATTATTAGAAAAAATGCCTTGTGAGGGATTTTTAAATAATGTTGTAGGTACTAAAAACGTTGTTGATGTTTGTGACCAATTTAATGTTGAGAAAATGATCTTAGTTTCAACCGATAAAGCAGTCAACCCATACAGCATTATGGGCGCTACAAAACGCATAGCGGAAACTTATTGTCAACTCAAAAATAGTCAATCAGATACAGATTATATTATCGTTAGATTTGGCAATGTTTTGGGATCAGCAGGCAGTGTAGTTCCACTATTTAAACAACAAATTGCTAAAGGTGGACCCGTTACTGTAACTCATAAGGAAATGACACGTTATTTTATGACAATAAAAGAAGCTTGTCAGTTGATTGTCCAATCAATGGTTTTGGGATCGAAAGGAGATATCCATGTATTGGATATGGGTAAGCCAATAAGTATTTTGAGCTTAGCTAATCGTATGATAAGCCTATCAGGAAAAATACCAGGAAAAGATATTGAAATAGTCATTTCAGGCTTAAGAGCTGGCGAAAAAATGCACGAACAGCTTTACTATGATGTTGAAGAGTTAAAGCACACTAGCCATAAGAAAATCTACCATATAGCTGCAAACTATAAGGACTTACAACGTTTTGAAAAGCACCTGTCTCAAGCAATAACACAAGCCATTAATTTTAATGATTCTGAGCTGACAAAATCAATTAAAAAGTTGGTTCCAGAGTTTGTTCATCAAGCAAATTTAAGTATAGTTGAAAAGCCTAAAAACCTATGAAAAAAATAACTAAAGCAGTCTTTCCTGTGGGCGGAATGGGGACACGTTTTTTACCTGCCACAAAATCAATACCGAAAGAAATGCTTCCTATAATTGATAAGCCATTAATTCAATATGCAGTTGAAGAAGCAATTGAGGCAGGAATTACAACATTAATATTCATCACTAGTGCCAGCAAACATGCCATTAGTGATCACTTTGACCCTATGCCTTTTTTAGTAGAGAAGTTTAAAAAAAATGGTAAACATCATTTAATTGAAAAGTTAAATACAATCCCTGTTGAAGTGGCTCGTGTCTTTGTACCACAGGGTGAACCTTTAGGCTTAGGACATGCTGTATTACAAGCTAAGGAATTAATTAATGATGAATTTTTCTCTGTAATTTTAGCCGATGACTTTATAAAACCCAATACATCTAAAGTCAATGTGACTAAACAATTAATTAATGCTGCTATAGAAAAACATGCTAGCGTCATATCTGTAGAAACAGTTCCTGATAACAGAGTTTCTCAGTATGGGATAGTCGATGTAGAGTCAACAAATGATGTAGCTGCTATCAATACCATAGTTGAAAAACCAGCCATTGAATATGCCCCGAGTAACCTCGGTGTTATAGGGAGATACGTTTTATCACCAGATGTATTTGCCTTTTTAGAGCAGACTAAATGCGATAAAAGTGGTGAGATTCAACTCACTGATGCACTCGCACGATTTCTTGAAAAACCCAATAACCTCTATGCCGCAACATTAGATGGCAAAAGGTATGATTGTGGTCATAAATTAGGGTATATTCAAGCAACCATAGATATGGCTCTTAGCGATTTAGATATTTCAAATGCACTAGATGAGTTTATTTCAACTTTTAAATAATATTTAGTTTAAGCAAGATAAGAACAGTTACCTTGCTTGTCGCGGGAAATAAAGGCTATTCAAAACCGTTGGCAAAAAGTTCTTCAATAAAAAATTCATCAGCTCCAACATCAAAGGGACCATTATTATTAGGCAAAGGTATATCAATACCTCTTGGTTCATGATCCATGTCTTTTAAAGAAGGACTGTAAACAGAGCTGTCACATAAATCAACTGCACTCATACCAAACATTTCATCGAGGTGAAAATCTTGGTTATTTCGGTCAACAAAAGGATCAAATTGGTTTTGAATAATTGTCGTTCCAACTAAACCAGTTGTATTACGAGATAAAATACAATTGTTGGTAACAGTTGACAATGATTGGCTTAAAACCGAGGCCATTTCGTATTCATAAAATAGATTACCGGCATTGGTCATGGTAGAGTCAAATAGGGCAATAGTAGATGTTAAAGCAAGGTTGTCAACAAAAGTATTAAATCCTATTGTCAGTGCTGATGAAGATTCAACACCTATCACATAGTTACCAGTTCGTGATTGGTGAAATTTATTATTTGTAAATACCGAACCCTCAATAGTTGCTGTTGTACTTCCTGTAATCCATAGGGCTGTTCCAAAAGTTGCTGAATTTTTTTCAAAATAAGTATTTCCTAAAGCAATAGTTGAGTTATTTTCTGCATAGATAGCTCCACCACCATTAGCCCCTGTGCCAGAAAGATTAAAAAAGAAATTATTACACTTTATATCGCTCCAACAAGGTAAGTCATACCTAGTGATAATTAATGAGGCCTGATCATAAACGGCGATACCACCACCATTTCCTGTTTCAGATTCGTTGTTTTCAAAATTAACACCAGTTAAATTTGCTTGGGTGTTAGGTCCAGATAGATAAAGTCCAGCTCCATGTGAGCCAGCATCATTAAAGCTAATAAATACAGGTCTGCTTGAAACACCAAGAACCTGGCCATTGCCAAAATCAACTTCTACCCCATTGAGGTTTATTTCAGAGCCATCATAGGCATAAATGCCTGCCCCTTGATTTGGGCTAGTGTTAAATTTTATGCCTGATCTAGCCGTAGCTTGATGTGGCTGGCCTGAAAACATAGAAAAATTACATTGATTATAGGCATAAACTCCGCCACCTGAAGAAGAAACTGAGTTGCTTGAAATATCAACTTTACCATAGACAGTTACAAATGTAGCAGAGCAGGCGATTCCTCCACCTACAATAGCGTTGTTATTGGCAATATATGCATCTTTAATAATTAATTGGTCAATATCTTCGACATTAATACCGCTACCTGCATTATCAATCACTCTAATATTTTCCATCCTAATGGTCGTTAGTATCCCTTTTGCTTCAAGTCCTCCACCTAAAAAATTAATGCCGCTATTACCATTTTGTAACCAAAGATTATCAATTGAAACTTCATAAAAAGAATTATCATTATCTATATTGATAACAGGAGCCAAATCACTACCATCAATATAAGATACACTCGTTGCATCAAAGCCATTATTTGCAGAAGCACAATTTAGGAATCCTCCTACTAATTTAATGCTCTGATTTTGAATAGTCAAATTTTCATTGAAGGTGAGTAACATTTGAATTTTTACTTCATCGACACCGCTGTCAATTGCTGCCTGAATTGTGTCAAAATCACAAGTTGTTGGGTCATTACCTACAGAGGCAAATGTAGTACTTCCTTTCGAAGATTGTACTTTGTTGAAAATATGTTTGTATTTATTGTATAAGGTTAAATAATTTTTGTTTTCTGCTGTTACATTGAAGGTTGTTGAAAACAGGCTAATCAGTAAAAAATATTTCATTGTGTATTCCATCGTATGTACTTACTATTAAAGTACGTCTAATTTGGAAATTGAGTGACAAAAAATTTTAATTAAAATATTTAGTTTAATAATTGATTGAAGTTATGTTGTTTTTAAACGGTAACTTTGTAATTTATTAGCATATATTTGTAAGGCTTCAACACCACTTTGTTCGGCTTTATGACACCATTCTTTTACTGATTCAATGATTTCATCTGTGGTTTTCCCTTTTGAAGTCCAAATTTCTTTTAAATCTTCTCTGTATTGTATGATAACTTCAATTGTAGGCGAGGTTTGTATGTATTGTTTAAATAAGTGACGTGCATCATCATCAAGAAATCGCCAATCAATTGACATGGAGTTTAAAAATTTGTTACTGGATTTTTTAAATTGCTTTGCCTTATTGCCTAGTTCATTTTGCAGGGTGGGCTTAATGACATCTTTCACATAAGCTTGCAATAACCCCACTTTATGAGCTAACATGGCTTTTACTGATTCGTTATCTATGATTAACTCATTGCTTGGTTCAATCTCAGACACAACTCTTTTAACCGTTGCAAGTTTTAATTTGCATAGTGCTTTTATAACGAACCATCCCCAGTCATATTCATCTTTCTTGTGTGAAAACTTGCAAGATGATGGAAAGGCATGATGATTATTATGTAGTTCTTCACCGCCGATAAATACAGCAAATCGTGTAAGATTTGTAGAACAATCATTTGTTGAATAGTTTCTGTAGCCAGACCAATGAGCAAGTCCATTGATTACTCCTGCTGCAAAGAATGGGATCCAAGCAATTTGTATCGCCCAAAAAGTAAGTCCAATTACTCCAAATAAAGTAATGTCAATAATCAACATTAGGGCAACTCCTAAATAGTGGTATTTAGTATAGAGATGATTCTCCAACCAATCATTAGGTGTTCCATGCCCATATTTTTCTAACGTTTCACTATTTAGCCTTTCTTTTTTGTAGAGTTCAACACCTGAATACAAGACTTTTTTTATGCCGTGATATTGTGGCGAATGAGGATCATTTTCGGTTTCACAATTAGCATGATGTTTTCGATGGATAGCAACCCAATCTTTTGTTAACATCCCAGTTGTCATCCATATATGTAGCCTGAAAAAATGTTGTATCGCAGGGTGTAAAATAACACCTCTATGTGTCTGCTCTCTATGCAAATATAGGGTTACACCAAGAATTGTGATTTGAGTAACAACCAAAAGAGTTATGACTATTTGAAATAAACTAAAATTTAATAGGCCTTCTTGTAAAAAATTCAATATATTCATGCTTTATGATTTATTCAACTAAAAGCCATACTATAATGTCTCTTTGCATACTAGTCGAGAGGAGAATAGAATTAAATGGTAGATATTAATTTAGTCATTGAATCTTTATCATATGTTTATCAAAAACAAACCATTCTCAATTCAATAAGTTTAGAACTAAAGAACCCGCAAACAATTACCTTATTAGGCCCAAATGGGGCAGGTAAATCAACTCTATTAAAAACCTTAGCTGCAATACTGTATGGGCAATCAGGTAGGGTAATCTTAAACCAATTAGATGCTGAACTTAACAGAAAAGAATATCAATCTCAAATTGGGTATATGCCAGAAGCCGCATTAATTATGCCAGAATTAACAGTTAAAGAACAATTGCAATTACTAGCGACTATAAATCAGATTGATGAAAGTCAAAAAGCCATTGATTCTGTAATCAATAGATGTCAATTACAAGCGGTAGTTAATAAAAGAACACACAAACTTTCCTTGGGTTACAAACAAAGGTTAAATTTGGCACAAGCCTTATTAAATGACCCTAAAGTTCTTATATTAGATGAACCCTTAAATGGTTTGGACCCGCATTTAATTATTGAATTCAGATCGATAATAAACAAACTAAAAAATGATGTGCTCATTATTATGTCAACGCACTATTTAGCTGAGGCACAACTTATTAGTGATAGAGTCTTGATTATGAAAAATGGTCATTTAATCGATGATATAGAATTAAAAAATATAAAACCACCTGACTATGACTTGGAAAAAGTTTACTTAAAACACATGGAGAATAATACATGAACCTATTTCAATCTGAGTTGAAGTATTATTTACGCTCTCCAATTATTTGGGTCATTATGTCTTTAACAGCCTTTTTAAGTGGTTGGTCATTTTTAATGTCAGTGGATATATTTACTGCAATGCAGATAAAATTTGTTGGTATGAGTGATGCACCAACACTTCTTCAGGGGATAGTTACACCAGTCATCACAGCACAAACTAAGGTACAACTGCTCATTATAGCTATTATTGGCGGGTTGAGTTTTGCTCGTTTGAATACAAACAATGGTTGGTCGATGATAGTTAGTAATCAGCTTAATGAGTGGGAAATTGTAAGGCAAAAATATTTAGCAAATTTGGTTGTCGTTTTTTTGTTTGTATTACCCGTAGTGTTATCTATTATGGTATTAGCTTATGTTGCTAATCTTGATTTCCTTGTAATAATTGTAGTCATTATGAGTTTATTATTATTCATAATGTGGATGTTAGCAATTGCATTGTTATTATCATGCCTAGTTGACAATTCTGGTTTTGCAATCTTGTTATGTATTGTTGTTTTTATATTTTTATGGTTATTATCGCAGTCAACTACAAATGTTGAGTGGGGAAAAAACTGGATTCAAGTGATTTCTCCATTCTATCATTTTAAACAGATAAACAATGAAGTTATTAATATGGCATCAATCTTTTTCTTTGTTTGTGGTACCTTTTTGAGTCTTTCGTTAACACGATTAAGGTTGCTTCATAAAAGGTATACAATATGAAAAAGACATTGATGAAAAAATATGCATTACTAACTGTGTTGGCTTTGGTGTTTTTTTCTATTTTTTTATTTTTAGAAAAACAAAACTATAATTTTAATCTCGATCATAATAACGACTTATCAATGCAGTCGAAACAATTGATAAAAACATTTGTTAATGGTGATTCAATTAAGATTGAAGTATACAGCAATAAAAACAGTGCAGTTTCAAAAAAGATAAGCCAATTTATAAAACAATTTTACCAAGTAAATAAACAATTAAAACTTGAATTTATTGATCCAGTAACTAATCCAAGTTTAGTAACATTGAATGCTATATCCATGCAAGGTGAAATGGTCTTAAAATACCAAGATGAAAATAAAGTTAAGAAAATTAATATCACAGAATTATCTGAAACAGCTTTAGTTAATGCACTTCTTAAGTTGGGTATTAAGGAGGATAAGTGGTTGGTAATTGCTGAAGGATTTGGGATGAGGTCTATCAATGATGAATCGACTAAAGGACTTACGACAATGCTTGTTTATTTAAAAAAAATTGGCTACCACATTGCAAGAATGCCTTTAAATACTGCAGTACAACTACCTGAAAATGTGAAAGTTATCGTTTTGCCAGCGCCAACAATACAACTGGATGAAGCGAGTGTAAACTGGCTTAAAAAACAGAGTGATCAAGGCATTAGTATATGGTGGATGCAGGACGTATTGTCAGAAAAGCAGCTATATCTAGAATTGGCTTATGATACCGTAACAGGAAAAAAAACAATGCTAGATAATACAAAATATTCAACTGTATTATCTGAATTTTCAAATCATAAAATAACTGAGAACTTCAATCAACCCGTTTATTTTGCTGAAGCTAATGAAATAGTTGCTAATAACGCACAGGCGATTGTTAAAACTAATCAGGGAGTTCCTATAGCAGTCAGCAAACAATTGCCTAATAGTCGATTAATAGTAACAGGGGATGCAGACTTCATCAGTAATCAATACATTAATGTTGCTGCAAATAGAAATTTTACAACTCGTATTCTGGATTGGTTATTTTATTACGACAATAGAGTTAACGTCCCTGTGGTAATTAATAATCACACACAATTGTTATTAAGCCAAAAGCAGCTGATATTCTTATCAATCACATTTTTAATCGTGATTCCATTAGTGCTATTAGTCACAGCTTTGATAAAATATAGGGACAAGCATGCATAACCATCAACTTTGGATGAAAAAGGCCATAGAAATGGCTAAAAAAGCAGAAAAAAATGATGAAGTTCCTGTTGGCGCAATTATTGTAAAAGATAATAAAGTAATTGGCTCAGGGTATAACCGTGTTGTTAATGATTGTGATGCTTCTGCACACGCTGAAATCCAAGCAATTAGAAATACTGGTCTCGCTATTGAAAATTATCGCTTAGTTGATACAACACTATATGTAACTTTAGAACCCTGTATGATGTGTGTGGGTGCTATTGTACATGCTCGTATCAGTCATGTCGTTTTTGGTGCATACGATCAAAAAACGGGGATGGCAGGAACGCGTGAAAACTGTTTTGATAAAGCTTACCATAACCATAAAGTGGAAATCACAGGTGGAATTCTAGAATTAAACTGTGCTCAACTACTACAGCAGTTTTTCAAAAAAAGAAGAAAAAATTAATAGTGTGGAGGCGTTTCATCGATAGGGTTTTGTTGTTGCCAATGTTGTGATTCTTCTTCAACTTTTTTGTCTAATTGTTTTAACATTCTTGTTATTTTATCTATTGATTTCTGTTGAGAAATAATGACATCATTGAGTTGTTCGATAGATTCTTCAGCGAAGGCTAGTTTGGTTTCTATTTCTATTATTTTATTTTTCATAGTATTATTTTAGTTAATCGTGGTAAGACAAGGCTTTAAAGTTTGCTATCACTCGCTGTGTTTTTTCTAATTTGAGTTTGTTAAATGAATCAAGTGTAATTTGAGCATATAGATGTTGTTTGATTTTACTATCATACTCTAAAACCAATAATACACCCTTTTTTGTTATTTTTATGGTGGTAATTTTTACAGGGAGCTGATGCTGTATACTACTCTTATTATTAACCATTAAGGATATACTTACATTATCGGCATATATGATATGGTGTTTGTTTTCCAATATTAGTTTGCTAGCTATTGGTAAATTTTCAAAGCCACTCGCCATGCAAATTTCACTATTTTCATGTAATGCAATTGCGTTGTTCTTAATATATAAAATCTCATCAGCTACTTGGTATAATTCTGAAATCTCGTGCGTAACTAAAAAGATTAAACAATTTTTGTTTTGGCTAAGTAAGTTTAATGCCTTTTTTCTTATCGATATATCAAGTGCTGAAAATGGTTCATCTAACAAGACTAAACTATTTTTTTTAATTTGTACTAGTGTTCGAATTAATGTAATTCGCTGCTTTTCTCCACCTGATAATTGGCGTGGATAGGCAGTTAAAAGATGTTCACACTCCAATAGTTTAAGTAATTCGTCATACGGTTGATTGTGGTATTTTTTAACAAAGTTTAAGTTTTGTTCAATTGTCCAATGTTCGAATAGAATAGGGGATTGGTTCATGTAACAGCTTTGTGTTATACCTGACCTGGATTTACCATTAAACTCAATCGTTCCAATCATATTATCATCGTATCCAGCCAGTGCATCTAATAAACTTGATTTACCACTGCCTGATATGCCATAGACTCCAATGATACCTGACGTGTTTGTAGTAAACTGATAAGAGTAGTTAAATTTTGAATTCTGTATAGCAACTTTCATCGAGCAATCTGGCTATTTTTGTTGTTACTATTCATCCAAAATATGACTGCAAAAGAGAGTGTAAGTAAGATTAACGAAAGGTGATTGGCGTGCTCTAATTCAAGGCTTTCTACGTGATTGAATATTTCAATCGAAACGACACGGGTTTGATTGGGTATGTTGCCACCAATCATGAGTACCACGCCAAACTCTCCTAAAGTGTGCACAAAACCGAGTATTGCGGCTGAGATGATGCCGTTTTTTGATAAAGGCAATATGATTTTCCAAAAAATAGTGCGTTTATTTGCTCCGATGGACTGTGCTGTTCTCAGGGTGTTTAATCCAATTGTATTAAAAGTTGCTATCATAGGTTGAACGACAAACGGTAAGGAATACACCACAGAAGCTATCACCAATCCAGTGAAACTGAAGATAAGTTGAGAGTCGGTAAATTTTAAAAACAGTGAACCAAGCCATGAATCGTTCCGCATAACGCTTAATAAATAAAAACCCAACACAGTAGGAGGTAACACTAAAGGTAATACTACAATGGAATTAACAAATGGTATAAACCTAGACCGAGAAAAAGCTAGCCATTTTGCTAATGGGATGCCAATAAATAACAAAATTAATACTGTAACAGTGGCTAATTTAAAACTAAGCCAAAGAGAAGAAAGGTCAGTTGTTAACATGTGTTTTTAGCTTAGGGGTTAGTTAAATGTAATTAATTGGTAACCTTGAGATTGCAAACTAACCAATGCCGTGATGGCAGATAAAGACACGTCAATAAAATCTAGGATTTCATTGCGTTTATAGCCACGAAATTCAACAGTTTGTCCACAGACAATGATTTGCACTCCTGCATCGTGTAGTTTTGTTAAAAGTTCAGCGTTAGGGTTGTTGGTTATAAATCGTTTATTATAAGCTTCATGATTCAATATGTCTTTACCTGCTTTCCCATGCAGAATTAAAGCGGCTTTGATGTTTTTTTTCTTAACACCGGCGTCGATATGCATATTTAAAAAACGAGCTACGGTATTAATTCCACGATTAACTTCTTCGTTATCTTCATCAGAGGTATAAACATCAAAAACAGCCTTTATCTTTTTTGGTGTTTTGAAAGATGTATCTGCAACAGGTTTGAAATCTCCGTAACCTGTAATTAAACGAGGTTCTTTGGCCACAACATTAAACGCAATTAGAATTAATAGTAATCTCATAAAGTTTCTCAGTACATTAAAACGGGACATTATATCATTATCAAGGCACTGATTTTTAGAGTTTCGACGTGTTCGCGACTATTTTATAAGTATATTTGACTATACTCGAATGATTAATCCTACAATTTCACATTGAAGGGTTAATAGTTCTACTCACTCGCATTATTGAGGAAGGATGATGCTGACTTTTACCTAAACTCAACTGGAAACCAATTTTCTTCGACTTCTAGTTTGTCACCATTTTGATAAATCAGGTTGATTTTAATGAGGTCGCCTTTATTGAATTTAATGATAGGCTGCATTAACATTATGTGGTAACTGCCTGGTTTTAAGATTAGTTTTTCACCGGGTTTGATGACAAGATTTGGTTGGTGTATCATTTTTGCTATACCATTTTCTATCACGCTCTTATGAATTTCTGTCATTTTAAATGCTGGACTGTAGGCGCCGACTAGAGTGATGTCTTTATTACTATCATTTCTTAATTCGGCATAAGCAGCCATCATCATTGCATTGGGTGGAGCGGCTTGTAGCCAGTAATTTTCAATCTTAGCAGTATTGGCTTGTGTGAATGTGCTAGTGCAAATAAGTATAAGTAATAATAAACGCATAATTTTGTTATAATGTGAAAGTTTCATGTATTTTAACCCTTTTACGTTATTAATTCGATAAGAGAAAGGAATTAACAATAAAATAGGAATAATTATGATAAATATTTTAAAAACAACAACGGTATTAACACTTATGACATTAACTCAAGTAAACGCTGATGATACGGCAATTACAGTTTACTCTACCGCTCAAGCGGGTAGCGTTTCTCCGCAACAATTTAATAACCGAGGGGCCCATGTACCAGGTTATGCAATGGTCAAACAAGATAGAATGATTACAATTGAGAAAGGTAAGTTTGAATTGAAATTTGATGATGTGACTAGCCAAATCGATCCGACCACTGTCTCTTTTAGTACGCCAAATAATCCTGGTTCGGCATTCGTGTTGGATCAAAATTACCAATTTGATATTGTCAGCACGCAAAAGCTATTGGAAAAATACGTAGGTCAACAAGTAATTGTTGAACAAACTTCTGGTGGAAAAAATAAAAGTGTGAAAGGGACGTTGTTGGGCACAAATGGTGGGATTATAGTTCAAGATTCAGACGGATCGGTCATTGCGTTGAGTAAATACGATAGTGTGGCTTTTCCATCATTACCTGGTGGGCTATTAACCAAACCAACTTTGTTGTGGTTGTTAAAAGGAAAGAAATCTAAGGAAGAATTAGCACGAGTGACTTATCAGACCAAGGGAATGACTTGGTGGGCAGATTATAATTTAACTCTCAAAGAGGATAAGAGCCAATGCCGAATGGATTTGTCTTCGTGGGTGAGTTTGTTAAATCAGGCTGGAAGCTCGTTTGAAAACACAAAATTAAAACTCATTGCAGGAGATGTTCACAGAGCAGAACTAAATCGCCCTGTTGGGCGTGTGCTTGCAAAATCTATGCGTCTAAATTCTGTTGCTGAAAGTGATGGTTTCCAAGAAAAATCATTGTTTGAATACCACCTCTATTCACTTCCTAGGCGTGTAGATTTGCCAAATAATTCGACGAAGCAAATTGAGCTTTTCCCAGCGGCGAGTTCGGTAGAATGCTCTAAGGATTTGGTGTTTAATGGTTCACAAGTTTTTAATCACCATTACTACAATGTTATTCAGGACCAGAACTATATGCGCAGTGCAAAGCCAAAAGTAAAAGCGTACTTAAGTTTTGAAAATTCAAAGAAGAAAGGTTTAGGCATTCCCTTGCCAGCAGGGCGCATACGGGTGAGTCAAATGGACAATGATGACAATTCTTTAGAATTTATTGGTGAGGATATAATAGATCATACGCCAAGAAACGAAAGCGTAACCATTGAATTGGGTAACTCTTTTGATGTGGTGGGTGAGCGCAAACAAACTCACATCGTTGTTTCTAAGTATGAAATTACTGAAACTTTTGAGATTAAAGTGCGCAACCAAAAAGAAACTGAAACAAAGGTTAAGGTCATTGAACCTTTGTACCGTTGGAGTAATTGGGAGATACAAAAAGCATCTGATAAATACACAAAACAAAATTCCAGCACTATTGAATTTAATGTGAAATTGCAGCCTGAAGAAGAAAAAATAATAACTTACACAGTGCATTACTGGTGGAAATAATAAAAATGAATAAAAATGATTTAATCCAAAAATTACCTAAAACAGAATTACATTTACATATAGAAGGTACATTTGAACCAGAATTAATGTTTGAAATTGCTAAACGTAATAATATAAAGCTCCCTTATGATTCGGTTGAATCATTAAAAAACACGTATGAATTTAACAATTTACAGGAGTTTCTTGATATATACTATCAAGGTGTTAACGTTTTAAAGAAAGAACAAGATTTTTATGATCTAACATGGGCATATTTATTACGAGCAAAGGCAGATAATGTAGTGCATGCTGAAATCATGTATGATCCTCAATCACATACTGAACGCGGAATTGATTTTGATTATGCTATTAATGGAATTCACAGGGCTTTACAAGATGGACAGAGCAAGTTAGGTATTAGTTCCTACTTGATATTAAGTTTGTTACGTCATTTGAGCGAAAATGAATGCCTCGAAACAT
Source organism: Alcanivoracaceae bacterium (assembly GCA_016744455.1). Taxonomy (GTDB): domain Bacteria; phylum Pseudomonadota; class Gammaproteobacteria; order Xanthomonadales; family Marinicellaceae; genus NORP309. Next base: position 142,115 of record JADGEI010000004.1, on the reverse strand, counting down.
TACAACTTGCCATTCCACATTTAGACAAAATAAAGGCTATAGGTTTAGATTCTTCTGAATTGGGTAATCCTCCTGAAAAATTTACACGTTTATATGCAAAAGCAGATGAATTGGGATTGCTTAAAGTGGCACATGCAGGAGAAGAAGGTCCTCCTGAATATATTTGGAGTGCTCTAAATATTCTTGATATTGATCGTATCGACCATGGCAATAGGTGTTTAGAAGATGAAAAACTAGTTGATTACATTGTAAAGGAAAAACTAACGTTAACAGTTTGCCCTTTATCAAATTTAAAATTATGTGTGGTTAATGATTTACGAAAGCATCCAATAAAAACCATGTTAGACAAAGGCATAAAAGCGATGATTAATTCTGATGACCCAGCTTACTTTGGAGGTTATGTCAATGATAACTATAAAGCAGTTACCAAAGCTCTAGATTTATCAGAAGAAGAGATAATTCAGTTGGCTAAGAATTCATTTACAGGGAGTTTTTTATCCAGTGAAGAAATAGCAAAGTATATTGCACAAATTGACAGATTAAAAAAAGGCGTACTTTATTAACCCTGCGGTATAATACGCCTTTCAACTATCCTTCTTAATCAGGGTGTTTTACTTAGTTAAATCACATTCAGTATTATCTAGCTTAGTTAATTGACTGAGTGTGTACACTCCAGCACCTAAATTTTGGTTACTGAAATCATAGCTAACTATAGCTGAGTGACAGTTATTCCAAGTCATTGATAAATTACCAAATTGTGTTGGATTAGTAGTTCCTTCAAAAATGTTAGCACCTGTATATTTTTTCATATCAGTAATATTTACAGTTTGCTCATTGACCATTCCTGTTCCAGTTAACCATAATTGTTGACCATTTTCATCATAGGTATACCATGTTATCGTTGCCGCCTGTTGATTGTTTTCTTCGAATATATATATAGTAAAGCCTTCTCCTAAACGATTTGGATCAAACCATGCTCCTGAAACTCCTGTAGGTAACGATTTATTCGTGTTTGAGCACTCATTTCCAGGTATTTCTAACTGCTTATTAATCACCAACTCTTTAGTTTCTATAGATGGTAAATTATAACTAAATATAGCTTGTTCACATTTGTTGAATTCTAGTTGAGCTTCTCCTTGATTAATGATTGTAACATTATTTGAATTGAACAACGGGCCAAATATTCCGCCAGATGTACTTTTTATGTTTTCAAAATCTATAATATTGTCAATTATATTACCAACTCCAAATAACCATAAGTTTTCTTGATCATGGTTTAAAGTAGCAAAAATAACAGCTAAATCATTGCCTATGACCTCAATGTTTATGTTTTGATTATCTGAATCATTTGACCCCCACGATCCAGATATTTTTGAATTAACGTTGTATTTGTCATCACCAGTTGTATCATTTCTAGAAAAATGATGAAAACTAGTCACATTACCGTTATTAAATCCACCACTTGTGGAAGAGACAAGCATGTCTGTATCATTAAATATAAAGTTGCCAGCAAATCGATCAAATAAGTCAGTGGGATTACTAGCTACTAATTTTTGTTCTTCTATGTAATGACCATTACTATTTTTACTAAAAGTATAGATTGCTCCAAGGGTTTGTTGAGAATTTTGCCCTGCACCAGCACCTACAATCAATTCACCTCCTTCTAGTTGTACAGAAATACCAAATTGGTCATTAAAAGTATTATCACTGGCTTGGATAAACTGTACTTCATTCCATTGATTATTGTTGTCTTTGTTAAAAACAGTAACTCCACCAAAACCTCCTGCTTGTACGCTTCCAGCAACCATAATATTTTCACTAATTTCGATTTGGTTGCCCAAGTTGGAGTTTCTTGTATCATTAATTGTTTGCACTACTTGCCATTGAGACTCAGATTTTTCATATATATAAATGCGGCCCGGTTGAGCTAAAGCTTGTTCACCCCATGCACCTACGATTATTTGATTATTTTCAATATCAAAGTCTTGGCCGAATAAATGAAAATTTTGTTCTAATTTTTGGATTTCTGCAAACCCTGAACCACTATCTTCATAGACATATACTCCAGTTGCTATCGGAAAAGTAAATCCAAATATTGTGTCATATTCATGTGCGAACACTAATAAACTTTCATTTTCCATAACAAGATGAAAGCCCATTCCTTTACCATCTCCTAGATCAGTATTGGTAAGAGTTTGATGTAATACCCACTTATTATCATCAAAAGTTGTAATAAATACTTTTGAATCGATGTCATTTGCACCACCACTGGTGCCTAATTTTCCACGAACACCAGCAGGCATTCCTATGGCTAATTTACCATTGTCATATGCTAAGCCAAAACCAAAACCATCCCCATTCACACAACTTCCTGTCAAATCTGCAGCAGTTAACCTATTTATTTCTTGGTATTTGCCATTTACCTTATTATAAGTAATCACTTCACCACAGTTATCTGCATTATTGTTATTGGTAAATATTCTAGGCCATGAGACCACAAGCATTTCATTAACAAAGACCATATTTACGCCAAAATCGCTTTCTATTGATTCTAACGGGGCAAACTCATCATTAAATTGCCAGTCTTGTGACTGTACGTTAATACTAATAGATAGCAGTAATATATATAAAATTTTCATTTAGATTCCTCAATATTAATTATCGGGTGTATTTTATAATTTGATAAGAATATTGGAAACCCCCAAGGTTAGGGGGATAATTTTATTTGTTGAATTTCTTACTTATGATTTCTGTTGAGAATACCAAGACAACTGCAAAGGTCATCATGGTTAGCGCTAAGGGTATTTGTATTGAATGTGAATCATTTGGTAAAATATTTATAAGCATTTTACTGTCAAAACTTTCTGCTTTCCATGGCCAAACTTTCACAAGAGATCCGAGCATTAACCCACTAAGAAAAAATAGAGATTGTTGGTAGAATTGGCTCAATGTCCATTTTATAATACGTGAAAATATTAATAAGCCAACGATTGCCCCTAATATAAAAATAAGTAATGTATTGAAATCTCTGTCAGCTACTGCCAGTATTAATAGCTGATACATGCCCAATAAAACTAAAATAAAGCTACCTGATATCCCTGGCAAAATCATAGCGCAAATGGCAAACATACCAGCAAATAGTATTGCAAAATTATTATTTGGAAAGGGGATTTCAGTTTGAGAACCGATCAAATAGCCAAAGGCAATACCTGGGATTAACCACAGATAATTAATGGGTTTTTTGTTAGGTATCTGTTTAATGATTAAAATTGATGAAGCGATGATAAGCCCAAAGAAAAAAGACCAGGTAGGAATAGGGTGGTGATTGATAGCATACTTTATTGGGTGTGCTAAAAGTAAAAATGCGAAAGCAATACCAATTAATAAAGGCAAGAGAAAATTTCCATCTATTGACTGCCAAAACTCTTTAAACTTTCCTTTAAATATCAACTGGATTGATCTAATGTTGAATGCTGTTATAGCATTTATTAAACGTGGATAAATACCTGTCAATAAAGCAATTGTACCGCCGGATACCCCTGGAACTACATCCGCTGCACCCATTGCTATGCCTTTAGCAAGGGTCCATACCGTTTTAGTCATCCTGAGATAAGCCTGCTAATACACAACGAAGTACTCCATAATTGTACTCACCATCAAGCATTTCATATACTGGTTTAAGTTTATTGTCCTCTAAGTAACCTGCGATTTCAGCCACTTGGATAATTTCTTCAATTTCATCCTCTGGAAGTCCAACAACTTCGGATTTCGTCAATGAGCCAAACTTGATGGCTTCTGCTAAATGTGAGTAGACTGTGTTTAAATTAATGTCACGCTCTATAGCAATTTCATTTGGTGTATTACCATTATTAAACAAGTAAATGGTTTCTTTACTATTGTCACTAAGAATAGCATTGACTTTTTGCTGATCTGCATAGTTATTAATGACGGCACAAAATCGTTCGCCATATTTTTCTGATTTGAATTCGCCAACTCCAGAGATGTATTTGAATTGATCATGGTCGGCGGGGCGTGTTTTTACCATTTGTAACATTGATGCATCGCTGAAAATAATATAGGGTGGTACGCCTTGTTCTGTGGCCAGTTCTGTTCGTAATTCTTTAAGTGCTGCCCAAAGTGGTTTATCATAGTTTTTTAATTCATAATCACTAGACGCTTTGTCGGCTGCGACTAATTTTTTATCCTTTTTGTTTTCTTTTTTAATAAAGAACTTTTCATCGCCTTTAAGTAAACCACGGCACTTGTCAGTTAAATTTAATGCATTAAATTGATTTTCATTCACAAATAGGTATTGATGAGTAATTAATTGCCTGAAAATATTTCTTAAACATGTTTTAGTTTCTTTCTCTGCGATACCAAATACAGTGATTTTATCATGACCATTTTTTCGTATTTTTTCGTCATCTTTACCCTTAAGTACATCAATTAAATACATCATTCCGAATCGTTGATTGGTGCGATGTACAGCAGATAAACACTTTTGTGCTGCTTCAGTAACATCAACTTTTTCTGGAGGGTTTATGCAGTTGTCACAATTTCCACAAGGTTCTTTTAATTCTTCTCCAAAGTAACCTAGAATTGTTTGTCTTCGACAAGTACTTTGCTCACATAAATCAATTAGTGAATCTAGTTTGTTATTTAATACGCGTTTGTGGGCATCTTCAGCATTTGAACCAGAGATAAATTGACGCAATAATACGACATCCTGGTATCCATAGGCCATCCAAGCACTTGCTGGATCACCATCACGTCCAGCTCTGCCAGTTTCTTGGTAATAAGACTCGATATTTTTTGGTAGACTAAAGTGAGCTACAAACCTTACATCTGGTTTGTCTATACCCATACCAAATGCTATGGTAGCGACAATAATAACGCTTTCTTCAGCTAAAAATCGTTTTTGGTATTCTGCTCGAATAGCTGACTTCATTCCTGCATGATAAGGTAATGCAGTTCGTCCTTTTTTATTGAGAAAATCAGCAGTAGCTTCAACTTTTTTTCGTGAAAGACAATATACGATACCAGCATCATTTGGGTGTTTTCTTTTAATAAAATTATGAAGCTGCTGGTGACCACCATCACGTTCTAGTATCTCATATGAAATATTGGGCCTATCAAAGCTGTTAATGTAAATTTTGGGTTTTTTAAGTATAAGTTGTTTTACAATTTCATTTTTTATTTTTTCATCAGCCGTTGCAGTTAAGGCGATTTTGGGTGTATTAGGGAATTGGTCAGTAAGGATTTTTAATTCTTGATAAACACGGCGAAAGTCATGTCCCCACTCTGAAACACAATGTGCCTCATCTATGGCAAATAGTGCAATATCTATATTGTGTAATAACTCTAATGTGTCTTCTTTCAATAGTCGTTCAGGTGAGAGGTATAACATATCAAGCTCACCATTTTGTAAACGATTTTTGATTTCATTATTTTGTTTTACAGTTTGACTAGAGTTAATGAAAGCGGCTTTAATACCGAGTTGTTGTAGGGCTTCAACTTGGTCTTGCATTAAGGCAATTAATGGAGAAATAACAATGCCAGTTCCCTTTAAAATCAAGGATGGAATTTGGTAACATACAGACTTACCTCCACCTGTTGGCATCAAAACCAATACATCAGATTTTTGTGCTAAGACAGTTTCAATAATATCTTCTTGGTGATGTCTAAACTCGGAATATCCGAATACATCTTTTAGAACTTTATTTGCGATTGCCATGAGTAAATATGATTTTTAAAGATAATATTATAGCACTAAATTTTGAGTTTTGTAAAATGTTCTATTACGAGTATGGTTTTATGGTAGTATTACTATTATGAATCTAATTAAATCGCTATTTATATTTTTAGCACCTGTTTGGTTGCTAGTTATTGTTGTTATCGGTATTTATGACAGTTTATACACTAAAATGACTTTAATGAGTGTAGGTGTTGTTCTAAGTGCCTTGCCTTTATTAATTTTTTTAAGCTATTTAATGTTATTCAAAAAACTCGCACGTACAAGCGAACATTTGTTAGTTGTCTTAATTCCATCTGTTTTGGGTTATGTTGTCGTATTATTTTTGTTTTTAAAGAATGCGGAATATAGTTTTGTAATAAATATGCTTTTATCTATGTCAGCATTTTTTGTCACTTTTCTCTATATTTATTGGTATTCTGATAATGGAAGAAAAAAATCAGGCACTATTATAAATCATAAAAATTTGCCAGAATTTCCACTGGTTGACTATAATGGAAAGAACTTAACTTCAGCTCAGTTCATTGGAAAAAAATGCTTGATCATTTTTTATCGTGGAAATTGGTGTCCTTTGTGTGTGGCCCAAATTGACGAAGTTGCTACTAATTTTAAACAATTCGAAGAGCTAGGAGTTAGTGTTGTTTTTATTGCACCACAATCTGCAAATAATACTAAAACCCTAGCTAAAAAATACAAGCTAGACTTTAAATTTTATATAGATAAAAACAATAAAGCTGCGCAACAACTTGGTATAGTTCATAGGTTTGGTTTGCCTATGGGATTTCAGGCATTAGGATATGATAGTGATAGTGTGTTTCCAACAGTTATTGCAATTAATGAACAAGGTAAAATTATTTATAATGATCAAACTACAAATTACCGATTACGCCCTGAGCCACAAGAACTTATTTCAGTTTTTTATGAGCCTTGATTTTAAAATTTATTCACACACGTACCCTTAAGTGAAAATATTTTCCAGAAGGTGCTTTTCAGCTATTTTAACGCTGAGTCGTGTTTTTCACAACTCTCCTAGACGTTCGATTAGTGTTACTGTTACCTATGCTATCCTCATCTTGATTATTTCAACCTTTTTCGTATCTTGTTCAAATACCAATACTTTTGAGTTTTCATTTGTTAATCCGAAAAACACAAAAAATTCATGGTTAAAAAAACGAGGCCTTCCAGTATTTAACCCGATGCTTCACTCGGATGGATGTAGTGCTGGTATGTCGTCATTCTACTCAAAATTAACTTTTCTTCATAAAAAACATGGTAAGACGTTGCTTTGGAGAAAATGCTGTGAAGATCATGATAATGCCTACTATTATGGTGGTTCAAGAAAAGAAAAAATAATCGCAGATAATTTGTTAAATCAATGTGTTACACAGGTCATAGGTGATCGGTTCTTAGGTAAAACCATGCAAATTGCAGTAGAGATAGGTGGAGGGCCTAATTTACCTACATCATATCGCTGGGGCTATGGAGAAGATTTTAGGGTGTCTCAAGAATAACTCGGAACCCAACACTGTTAAGCCTTTTATCTGCTGCGAGCACACCTCGGCTTGCTGAACGTAAGTCTATAGCACTATTACCACTACTACCACCTCTAACAACAAACTGGTTACATCCATTGGGTTCCCAAGGTTTCTCATCAGATGGTGCTCCTGAATAATTTGGGTGCCAACAGTCTGCTGTTATTTCCCAAACATTTCCATGCATGTCATATATCCCAAAACTATTTGAAGGAAAGTTCTTAACTTGACCCATCTTGCTTTCATCGATGTCTGTTATACAATCTAGACAACTTACATTGTTGCTACCAACTAAATCTCCCCAGCTATATGCCGTTTGACTCGTTGCACGAGCAGCATATTCCCATTGTGTTTCTGAGGGTAGCTTATAAGTATTATTAGTCTTATAGTTCAGCCATTGAAGGAATTGTTGAATATCGTACCAATTGATATTTGAAACAGCATGCTGGTTATTGTTAGTTTTACTGCTTTTGGGTTGGTGTTTACAATAGTTGTCAGCTACACAGTTGTTCCATTGATTATAGGTTACTTCTGTCGTGCTAATGATAAACTCTGGAAGAGAAACATAATGCTCGGGTATTTCATTGTTCTTTCCTTTAGAACTTCCCATCATGAAATTTCCTGCTGGCACAACAACCATAGTGGGGCATGATTGACATTGTTGGATGATTTGACCATTTAGTAAACCAGGCCATTTATTTTGTTTTTTTAACTGAAATAAAAGAGTTTTTGTTGGTAAGCCATTGGTATCAAACTTCATTAGCTTTTGAAATGATAAAATCTTATTTCTAGTGTCGTTATCTAGGGTTTTATCAACTGTTAAGTTTGGAAATTTAAGTCGTTTTAATTCGATTTTAATTTCTTTGATAAGTTGGGCTTTCTTTTCTTCAATGAGTTTTAATCTTTGAGCGTTTTTAACATCTTCTAACTCTGCTAAATTGTTTTTTTCTTGTTTTAAAACTTTAATTTTTGCTATTGTTTCGGGAATTTCTTTGGCGTTAAGACTGTTTGGATACAACCGTAGATAGTCTTGATAAGCTTCAATTGTATTTTTAGAAACGGTTTGTTGCCACGCTATTGTAGTAATTTCACTAAGTGATTGGTTGAGCCGATCTAATAGAATTTCGTCCGCAGTACCTGTAACCACTAGATTGTTTTTACTCTCAAATAATTTGATGCTTTCTCTTGTTCTCGTATCGTATTTACCGCTTTCAACAACCCTGTAATTTAATTTGTTTAGTCTGATTTGTACATTCAATATCAAGTCTTTTTGTTTTTTTTCATCGGCTATTTGTTGTAAATTACGTTGCGTAACTAATTGGTCTGCAATAACTGTTTCTTGTTTCTGTTTTTGAAAATATTCATAACCAAAAACACCTGCAACAATTAGTGAAGATATAATTACTAAGGTTAATAATACACGTGCAATATTAAATGAAGGTGTACTATCAAAGTCAATGTCATGATTGGCTATTAGCGTGTTCTCATCCGGCTTAAGGCTTGTTCTGGCAGATATTGGTTGACGCAATGTGTTGGTTGCTTGAGTCGCTCCCTTGTCACTTCTACTTGCGGTAATAGGTGCATTCGCTATTATCGTTTTGAATTCTTTAGCTTTGGCTACATCGGTCACACCCCATTTTGATGACCATTCAGATAAGCTTCTCGGGCGGTCTTCAACTTGGAGTTGTAGGCCAAAATCAATCGCTTGTAAGAAACGCGAAGTATTGTTGCCTTCGCTTAATGATGACAATGTATCTTCGTGTAAACGATTCATAATATCGGGAGGTCTTTTCCCAGTTAAACAGAGATAAGCAACGGCTGCCAATGAATAGATGTCAGACCATGGGCCAATGCTTCCTTTTGAACTATATTGCTCAAGTGGAGCATAACCTGGGGTAATAATTGTAGTTACTTTTTTTGTTTTCTTTCCAATGGCAAGCCGAGCTGCACCAAAGTCAATTAATACAGGCGTTCCATTCTTGCGAAACATAATGTTGTCAGGTTTAATGTCTCGATGTAATATTCCTTCGTTATGTACTAACTGTAAGCCTTTAACAATTGATGAAATAATACTTTGCAGTTTATCTTCGTCCATTGGATTGGTCTTGGAGATTTGGTCGATTAAACTACCACCTTGACAATATTCCATCACAATATAAGCTGTGCCGTTAGCTCTAAAAAAGCGATAAATTCGAACAATGTTTGGGTTTTCAAATTTTGCTAAAATTTTAGCTTCATTTAAAAAAGCATTGAGCCCCCAGTTATAGGTTTTTTCAGAAGCTTCGCTTTTGGCAATGATTTGCTCGCCGTCCTTTCGAACGGCATGTTCACCTGGCATGTACTCTTTGATGGCAACTTGTTTTTCTAAATTGGTATCAAAAGCTAAATAGGTTAGACCAAAACCACCTTCACCAAGTAGTTTTTCTATCCTATATTCACTGAGCATATAGCCTGAATCTAAAGCATTCATTCCCATCGCTGTATCATAACATCATTGTGTTCTACATTTCCAGTTTTGAAATATCAGCGATTGCATTAAATAATTTGTTAAGCTGTGCCAATATGGCTAAACGGTTTTGACGTGTTTCTTTATCTTCGCTATTAACCATGACATTTTCAAAAAAATTATCTACAGGTTCAGCAAGTGATGATAAGTGTGAAAAAGCATCTGCGTATTTTTGTTCTGAAACTTCTTGAAGAAACTTTCTTTTCATTGACTCTATTGCACCAAATAAATTTTTCTCTTGTTCTTCACTTAATAACCTTAAGACAATTGAGTTAGGAATGCTGTCATCTGATTTCTTTAATATGTTACTAATACGTTTATTCGCAGCTGCAAGAGCAGGGGCATTTGAATCCTTCTTAAATTCAATACAGGCTAATATTCGGTTGTTACAATCACTTAAATTCTTAGATTGTATTGATAATACGGATTCAACTACATCGTGAGGTGTGCCATTTTCTAGATAACTGTGTTTCAGCCTTTGCTTGATAAATGTATTAATTTCAACTTGTGTTTTTTTTCTATCTAGATTTTCAATATTTATTTGTTGCAGGCAAAATTCGACTAACTCATATATGTCAACATTTAACTTTGCTTCTTTTAGAATGCGAATAACGCCTAAGGCTGCACGACGTAATGCAAATGGGTCTTTGTTACCTGTTGGTTTTTTTCCAACTGCAAAGATTCCACAAAGAGTGTCCATTTTATCGGCGATTGCAACGGCTTGAGCTAAAGGCGTTGTTGGTATACTATCACCAGCAAAGGCAGGCTTGTATTGTGATGTAATCGCACTAGCGATTTCTTCATCCTCTCCTTGAGCTAAGGCATAATAACCTCCCATAATTCCCTGCAAATCAGGAAATTCATCTACCATATCAGTAACCAAATCGCATTTTAATAACTTTGCAACACGAATTGCATGAACTTTATCAAAATTCATGGTAACTGATAGATTGCCCATTATCGAACTGATGCGTTGACATTTATCACCAATAGAACCGAGTTGTTTTTCAAAAGTCATTTTTTCTAACATGCTGAAGTTGTTATCTAATGGATTGATTTGATCTTTTTCCCAAAAGAAACGCGCATCAGCAAGCCTTGGTCTAATGACTTTTTCAAAACCTTTAATGACAAGTTTTTCATCTTTTGACTCAATATTGGCTAAAGATACAAAATTTGGCATTAGTTGTTTATTTTCGTCAAAAATTGGAAAGTATTTTTGGTGTTTTTGCATGGATGAAATTAGAGCTTCAGCAGGTACTTTTAAAAAGTCTGTATCAAAACTGCCTACAACGGCGATTGGGTGTTCTACAATTGCACAAACTTCTTCAAGTAAACTGTCATCAGTTCGTGCTATACCATTGATTGTATTAGCAATGCTATGGACTTGTTTTTTAACATTTTTTTTACGGGTAATCTGGTCAACTTCAACACGAACATCTAATAATTGTTGAACGTAACTTTCTGCAGATTTGATAGCAATAAAATTGGGAAAATGAAAGCGGTGCCCTCGTGTTTGTCTATCTGAAGATAAGCCAAACATATCGAATGGGATAACTTCATTATCTTGTAAAAGTACTATCCAGTGTACAGGACGTATGAAACTAAATGTGTTATTGCCCCATCGCATTGGTTTGGGAATGGGCATTTTTTTTATGCTGTTATGAATAAATTTTGGCAATAAATTACGAGTTTCTTGGCCTTTTTCTTCGATGTCACATACAAGCCACTCACCTTTGCCTGTTTTAAGTGTCTTAAGGTCAGATACTTGCTTGCCAACTGATTTTGCAAAACCTATGGCTGCTGGTTTTGCATTGCCTTGATCGTCGAATGCAGCAATAAAAGCGGGGCCACGACGTTGCATCTTTTTATCAGCTTGAGTTTTATCGACATCATTAAGTATGAAGGCTAGCCTTCTAGGAGAAGCATACCAACGGCTATTTTCTTTATTAAAAGTAATTTCTGCTTTTTCTAAATCAGCAATAACTCCCTCAAATAGGCTTTTAGCTAAATTATTTAAGGCTTTTGGGGGAAGTTCTTCAGTACCTAATTCAAATAAGATATGACTCATGATGTTTTCTCCTTACATCCTGGAAATCCTAATGCTTCACGACTTTCATAGTACATCCCAGCAACAGCTTTTGACATTGTGCGAACGCGTAATATATACTGCTGACGTTCGGTCACACTTATGGCCTTACGTGCATCAAGTAAATTAAAATAATGCGAAGCTTTTAGGGCTTTTTCATAGGCCGCTAAAGGCAACTTCGCCTCGATAAGTTTTAAACATTCGCTTTCGCAATTATTAAAATCTTGTAAAGAAATTTCGATGCTGGCATGTTCAAAATTATAGGTAGACTGTTCTACTTCATTTTGATGAAAAACATCTCCATAAGTAACTGTGCCATTAGGGGTGTTGGCCCATATAAGATCATAGATACTGTCTTTTTCTTGTAAATACATGGCTAAACGTTCTATTCCATAGGTGATTTCACCCATGACTGGTTTACATTCTAAACCGCCAACCTGTTGAAAATAGGTAAATTGTGTCACTTCCATACCATTTAACCAGACTTCCCAGCCTAACCCCCAAGCTCCAAGTGTTGGTGATTCCCAGTTGTCTTCAAGAAAACGTATATCATGTAACAGGGTGTCTATTCCTAGCTCTTTTAATGAATCCAAATATAATTCCTGAATGTTGTTAGGGGAAGGTTTTAATGCCACTTGAAATTGATAATAATGCTGTAATCGATTAGGGTTTTCACCGTATCTTCCATCTGTTGGGCGACGGCATGGCTGCACATAAGCGCTATTCCAAGGTTCTGGCCCGATTGAACGTAAAAATGTTGCAGGATGAAAGGTGCCGGCTCCTACTTCCAGGTCTAATGGTTGTACAATAACACAGCCATTTGTCGCCCAAAATTCTTGTAATTTTAAAATGATTTCTTGAAAAGTTAACATAGAATTATCAATAGTTTTAACAAAGCAGCTAATTATAAGATATTAATCGAAAATTGATAGTTGAAAACTGAAAATGATATAAACTATTTTTGTTAAAAAATGTTATTAAGTGGTAAAAACTGAAATCAATTGGTTTTCTTTAAATTTTGTATAATAAGTTTATAATATCACCTTTAACGAAAACTGGATTTTAACATTCGATAATATTAACTGCTAGGCCTCCTCGTGAGGTTTCTTTGTATTTTGATTGCATGTCTTGACCAGTGATTTTCATGGTTTTAATAACCTTGTCTAGTGAAACCCAGTGGCTTCCATCTCCGCGCGTAGCCATGCGAAAGGCATTAATGGCTTTTACAGCTCCCATAGCATTGCGTTCAATACAGGGGATTTGCACCAGTCCGCCAATAGGATCACATGTTAGGCCTAAGTTGTGTTCCATGGCAATTTCTGCTGCATTTTCTATGTGTTCAGGTGACTCGCCACAGGCAGCTGCTAGACCAGCTGCTGCCATCGAGCAGGCGACACCAACTTCGCCCTGACACCCGACTTCTGCACCAGAGATTGATGCGTTTTTCTTATACAACATGCCGACAGCTCCAGCAGTTAAGATGAAGTCACGTACGCCTTGAATATTGGCTTCAGGACAGAAATGATAGTAATAGTGTAAAACAGCAGGAATAATCCCGGCTGCACCATTCGTAGGAGCGGTTACAACTCGACCTCCAGCTGCATTTTCTTCGCTTACGGCTAAAGCATAAAGGTTAACCCAATCTAATATGGTTAGTGGGTCACGCAATGCTGCTTGTGGTTTATCACGTAATTCTTTAAATAAAGCTGGAGCACGACGTTTGACCTTTAACCCACCAGGTAATTCTCCAGAAGAATTAAGGCCGCGTTCAACACAATCTTTAAAAACGTGCCAGAGGGTGTCTAATTGCTTATTTATTCTGGTTTTGCTCTGCCATGTTTTTTCATTTTCATACATGATTTGAGCAATGCTTTGCTTGTTTTTTTTACAGATTTCTAATAACTCTATTCCCGAATTAAAGGCGTAAGGTAGTTTAGTGTTATCCTCAACTATTTCTTGTTGTGCTAATTTGTTATGTGAAATAATGAATCCTCCACCAACTGAATAAAAGTCTTTTTTTAGTAAATTTTCGCCATGCTTATCTAGTGCTACAAAACGCATACCATTGGAGTGCAATGGCAACATTTTACGTTTATGGAATTTTAAATCGGTTTTGTAATTAAATTTAATGGTTTTTTTGTCATTGATTTGTAGTTTTTTTTGTAGTTCTACTTTGTCGAGTAAATTAACAATAATGTCGGGGTTAATTTTATCAGGTTGATAACCTGATAGACCTAAAATTATGGCTTTATCTGTTCCATGACCTTTTCCTGTGTGGCCAAGTGAACCAAATAATTCGGATTTAATATTTGTTGTTTGTTCAATAAGGTTTCGGTGTTGTAATTGTTGACAAAACAAATAGGCTGCACGCATAGGCCCAACTGTATGAGAACTCGAAGGTCCAATACCTACTTTAAATAAATCAAAAACACTGACAGCCATAAACATACCCTATTAATTTTGATGAGACTTTTGCTTAACTCGTGGAACGTGAACGTATAAAAAAATTGCTAATAACTCCGCTCAGCGAAAAAAATCGCAAATAACTGGTTATAAAGTTAATTATTGCCTTGATAGGCGTTTTTATCATTCTTTTTTATCGCCCCAGAATTATGGAAAGATCTCTTGAATTTTATGTTGTTTAATTCCATTAGTATAGAATAATCGTTATGATGAATAAAGATAAATATTAAATTGATAAAATGGCAACAGAAGATTATTCGAAAAATGGTTTATTAACGTATTTACGTGAATCCGCAGTAACTGGTGTTTTAAATCCAGCAGTCGCTAAAAGTAGAAACATTGCAGCGGAACACTTGTTGAATTTCGTGACTCCAGAAGAAAGAATGGATTTGCAGTTATTAGATGTTGATGACCTTTGTTCACGGATTTTTAAACTTGAAGATAGTTCGATTCGGGTCGAGGCTCTTGAACTCTATAATTCTAGATTAAAATCTGCCTTAAATGATTATTTTCAATGGGTTAAAGACCCTCAAAACTTTGTTTCTTTATCTGGCACTAAACCTACTATTCAAACAAAAGCCAGCATAAATAAACATGAAACCAAAGCACTGGAAGAGATTACACTCAGTAATAGTAACTCAGAATCAGGCATATTGCCTATACAGTTAAGGAAAGACTTAACTGTGTTTATTAAAGACTTGCCACTTGATTTGACTGCCAAAGAAGCCAAGAAAATGGTGGATATCATCAATGCTTTCGTCACAGGTGAAGAATGAATAAATACCTCTTGTACGCTCCGATGGCATTATTTGGCCTTGTTGGTATGGTTTTGTTTTATTATTTCATGCAACAAGCAAATCAAGACGCATTCCGTGAAAATATTGTACCAGAACTCATAGGTTTTTGCCTTGAAGGATTCTTTTGGATTGGTTTGTTGTCTTATGTACAACAGACTAAAGAACATACTCGTCGTAAAGAATTATGGCTGAGTTTGCGTGGATCTTTACGTGGTTTTTTGTCTTACTTGGATATTGCCTTCTTAGAAAAACATGCAGAGCCTTTAAAGTCCAAAGATTTAGAAGAGAACCCAAAAATAGTAGAAACTTTGCTAGAAAAAATGAATCAAGGCGAAATGGATATAGAAAGTATGGTTTTATTAAAAAAAACATCAATTAATTCCATTTTGTTGATTCGAGACTTAGTGCCTGTCGCTGCACAGTTAAGTGCTGCTCATATGCGTTGGTGGATAGCTATTAGCGATTCTATGCGTCGAATTAAAGAATCTAACAACCGTGAAAATATGGAAAAGCATGTCGTTGCATTGCTTAATAATATAAAAGAATTTGATTTATTAACGTATTAATCGAGGTATTTGTCCATCACATGGAATGTGTAAAAAGTTGTTGGGAACTCAACTCAACGTTAAAGGGTAGCAAATTAGGGATTTATTTGACTGATCTTTTACCTTGAATGGGGCTTTTATCTCATTTTGTTTTATTGTCCCAGAGTTATGTAAAAGCTTTTAATCAAATTAAATTCTTCTCAATTCTCATGTTTTGAGAATGAAAACCAATAAAATAGGTCTCATAGTTAAATTCCTACGTATAAATAGGAAAATTACTGTATTCTAATTCACACACTCATACTATAATAAGAGGCTAAATTATCATGAACAAACAAGCAAAAATATTGGAGTTAAATATGGATGAAAATAAAAAGAAAGCGCTAACCGCCGCACTGGGTCAAATTGATAAGCAATTTGGTAAAGGGTCGGTGATGCGATTAGGTGATCAAACCACTTTAGTAGGTGAGGTATACTCAACTGGATCAATTGGTTTGGACTCGGCGCTAGGTATTGGTGGGTTGCCAAAAGGCAGGGTGATAGAAATATATGGCCCTGAGTCAAGTGGTAAAACCACATTAACGCTGCATGCAATTGCAGAATGTCAAAAAGCTGGTGGTACAGCTGCTTTTGTTGACGCAGAACATGCGTTAGACCCACAATATGCCGAAAAACTAGGTGTAGATATCAATGAATTATTGATATCACAACCAGATACAGGGGAACAGGCTTTAGAAATTACCGATATGTTAGTACGTTCAGGAGCTGTGGATTTAGTGGTTATTGATTCAGTCGCAGCTTTAACTCCTCGTGCTGAGATTGAAGGCGACATGGGAGACTCTCATATGGGCTTGCAAGCGCGTTTAATGTCACAAGCTCTAAGAAAGTTAACGGGTAACATCAAACGAACTAACTGTATGGTTATCTTTATTAATCAAATCCGTATGAAGATTGGTGTTATGTTTGGCTCTCCAGAAACTACTACTGGAGGCAATGCATTAAAATTTTATTCGTCGGTACGATTGGATATTCGTCGAATTGGCGCAATTAAAAAAGGCGATGAAATTTTAGGTAATGAAACACGAGTTAAAGTGGTTAAAAATAAAATGGCACCACCGTTTAAACAAGTGCAATTTGAAATTATTTATGGGCAAGGCATATCTCGTTTAGGTGAAATCATAGACCTTGGTGTGGCTCATAATATAGTTAATAAATCAGGTTCTTGGTATTCTTACGGAGACACGCGTATTGGTCAAGGAAAGGAGAATGCAAAAATGTATATGCATGAACACCCTGAGACGGCACAAGAAATTGATCTGAAATTACGTGAAATATTGATGCCTCAATTGATAGACGAAGATGAAAAAAGCTAAATTTAGCTTACGCACCGACCTTGAAAAAGCCAGAGCATCCGCTTTGGCTTCTTTATGTATGCGAGAACATTCTATAAAAGAGATTACTGATAAACTTACTCGCAAAGAATATCAGGCCGACAGTATAGAAATAGTTGTTGAAGAATGCTTAAAAGACAATTACCTTAATGATAGGCGATTTGCTGAAATCTACTGGCGAAGTAGGGCACGTAAAGGATTTGGTCCTATAAAAATTTTTCATGAACTTAAACATAGAGGTATAGATGCGACAATGGCCGAAGAAACATTGGTTCAAGATGATTTGGATTTTGATGATGTTATTAAAACTGTTTATTTTAAAAAATTTAAAGGCATTGCCATAACAGACTTCAAAGAAAAAACCAAACGTCAAAACTACTTATATCAAAGGGGTTTTGATAGTGATTTAATTAGAACGGTTATATAATACCCAATTATGTATTAGATATTAGATACCAAGTAAATGAATAATATTACACATCAAGGATATGCCAGTTGCCCAAAGCATTTAGAGCTCTTATTAAAAGATGAGCTTATTTCATTGGGAGCAATAGATGTTGCGGAAAAACTCTCAGGAGTTGTATTTCAGGCCACTGCTGAAGTGTTTATGCGCTCTTTGTTGTGGTCGCGTTTAGCCAATCGTATTTTGGTTCTGGTTAATGAAATAAAAATAAATGATTCTGAGGACCTCTACAATGCTATCTATCAAACGGATTGGTTAAATCAAGTCAATTTAATACCACAGACTCTTGCGATTAATTTTAAAGGGACTAATAAGGAGCTTCGAAACACACAATATTCATCACAAGTTGTAAAAGACGCTATCTGCGACAAAATTAGAGAAACAAGTGAAACTAGACCTGATATAGTTAAAAGTAAAGCGGATTTGTCGGTAAGTGTTGTCTTGAAAAATAATCAAATTTTGGTTTACCAAGATATTTCAGGCCGTTCATTGCATTTAAGGGGGTATCGACAAACTTTAACAGCAGCACCATTAAAAGAAAACTTGGCTGCAGCCATTTTAGTTCGAGCTAATTGGTCAGAACTATCAAAACAAGGCTATAATTTAATCGATCCTATGTGTGGGTCAGGTACATTTTTAACCGAAGGTTATCTTATGGCTTGTGATATTGCACCAGGACTGACAAATCCACGTTATTCGGTTGATACTTGGCAGTATTTTAGTCAAGATAAATGGAATGAATTAATGTACGAAGCCAAGACTCGAATGATTGCAGGCATAGAAACTTTTAAGGGTCAAATCATCGGTGCAGATCATCATAAAAACTCTGTTAAAATTACTGAGGAACATGCTTTCCAGTTGAATGCCGAGGATGTGATTCAATGCCAACTAAAAACATTTGACAATTTTGCTATTCCTGCCAAGAATAATCTCATTGTTTGTAATCCACCGTACGGTGTTAGGTTAAAGAAAAATGTTGATTCCACATGGAAACAACTAGGCCATTGGTTATCTACAAAGGCAATAGGTTCTAAAGCCGCAATAATGACTTATTCTAAAGATCAAGGGTTTTTGTTGGGGTTTCGAGCGAGCAAAACATGGCAGTTTTACAATGGGAATTTAGCCATAACGTTAATTGCTTTCAACGTTGAAAATACGACTAAATTAAATACACCTGAAGGGCAACAACATGCGGTACCAGCAACTTCTCAAATGGTGGTGAATCGAATAAAAAAGAATCAAGTCAAGTTAAAAAAATGGATTAAAAACAACAGCATAAATGCTTATCGTATTTATGATGCAGATATTCCTGAATATGCTGTAGCAATTGATGTATATAATAATCACATTAATATTCAAGAGTACCAAGCACCAAAATCAATTCCAGAGAAAAAAACAAAAAAGAGATTAGAAGACGCTATTTTGGGAGCACAAGTGGCATTAAACATTAAGAGTGCAAACGTCCATATAAAAACAAGGCAAAAGCAAGCGAGTAATTTTCAATACGAAAATAAACAAGTCGATGGAAGTGATTTAGTTATTCATGAAAATGGCCGAAAATATTTAGTCAATTTAGAAAAGTACTTAGACACAGGGTTGTTTTTGGATCACCGTTGGGTAAGAAGCTATATACAAGAAAACTCAAAAGGGAAATCTGTGTTAAACCTATTTAGTTATACTGGAAGTATCACAGTAGCTGCAGCCCTTGGAGGCTCAAACAACACTATCAGTGTTGATTCTTCAAAGACGTACCTAAATTGGGCAAAAGAAAATTTCAAAATTAATCGCATGAATGTTTTCAACAACAAACTTATTCGTAGTGATGTGTTGGAATATATAAGTCAATGTAGCCATAAATTTGATTTAATATTTATTGATCCACCGACCTATTCAAATTCGCATTCAAGAGAAACTGACTGGGATGTTCAGCGTGATCATAAACAATTGCTTTTATCCTGTAAAAGATTGTTAAATGAAAGTGGTGAAATTATTTTTTCAAACAATTACCGTAAATTTATTCTGGATGAAGAATTGAATGGTTATTTTGAAATTCAAGATATTACCCAGAAAAGCATCTCTCCAGATTTTGTAAAAAGCAAGATTAAGCGTGTATGTTTTAAATTGAAAGCAATATGAACAAAGAATTTATTGTAAAAACTTATCAAGATATGCAGCAAGAATGTGCACCTATTTATTATAAAGAAATAGAACGTTTTTTTGCTAAAGGGGCTATGATATTGATTGATGATAGTTTAGATATTATTAATGTAGCCCTTATTTTTCAAGACAATGCTACTGACAAATTGCAACAATTAATGGCAGAAGGCAAGGTCATTCGTGTTTATGATGATTACGCAAAAAAATGGAGTCAAGGAGATACACAATTGTTAGCTATTGCTGTTGTGCCATGGCTATTAGTTCAAGAAATTGACACAAATCAACGATGTTAAAACCTATAGTGTTATAATGAAGTTGTCACAAATAAAACGAGGTTATATATTATGATAGGAGAAAAGCACGACTTGCACCATGAGTTTCCGGAGTTTGAACGAGAAATTCGGTTTTTAAAAATGAACAACAATCACTTTGCACGATTTTTTGATGAATATGATGAAGTGGATGATGAGTTGATGAGAATTCAACAAGGTATCGAGACGCCACGTGATAGTTATGTGGATCAGCTTAAGAAAAAAAGGTTGTTTTATAAGGATGAAATGTATTTTATGATTTTAAAATACAAGAGAAAAGAAAATAAGAAACTTATCAAGAAAGAAAAGAAAAGACTAAAAAAGAAAGAAAAAACGAACAAAAAATAGATTTTAAAACATAAATTTAACGGTGGCTCTATTATAATAAGCCACCGTTAAAAATTAATTAGGAAACAGTTTATGACAGATCAATTATTCTATCTAATATCAGCATGTTTATTTGGCTTGGTGTTGGGTGCATTAATTATGTACTTTGCTTCTGCTAAGAGTAGAAAATCAAATAAAAGTATTTCTGAAGTAGAAAACAAATTAAGTTCGTACCAACAGGATGTAGTACAACATTTTGAACAGACAGCTGACTTGGTTGATGAATTAACCAATAGTTACAAAAAAGTTTTCGATCATTTAGGTAAGTCTGCTAGGGAGTTACTTACAGAAGAGCAAGTAGAGGAACAGATTATCAAGCGTAAAGATAACCATGTTGTCTTAGGTTTTTTAACAGAAGAAAAAAAAGAAAACAATAAAAACCTTGATGCAGTCAAGTCATCTGATAATCATCCAGATAGCGAAGATCACCTTAACGAAACTGATAATAAAACTCAGGATTTTACTTCAGAAAGTACAAGTGATGAAGAAGATGTTAAGTTAAGAGAAGATAACACAAAAAAGAAAATTGATAATGAAGCAAATGAAAAAGAGTTTAAAGAGTTAGTTGAAGAAATTGAGATTGAAACTAAAAAAGACGATGTTGAATGAGTTTTAAGTAACAATTAAAATCACAAATAAAAATTAAGGTCATTTTCACATGACCTTTTTTTATGGCATGGATAAATATATTTAGTCTGAATGAGATTTATTTGGTTTAGAAAAGTCTTTCATATAGTGGTATAATATATCGCAAATTTTCAAGCTGATACCAAGAGTCACGATAGTTTCTTGGCCTCAATCCAAAATCAACAAATATAAGGGGACACTTATGTTAGAAAAAATCAATATGTTTATTGATGGAAAGTCTATTGTTAGTCAGTCAAATCAATGGCTGAATGTAACTAATCCTGCTAATCAAGAAGTTTTATACCAAGTACCTATGGCAACTCACAATGAAGTTGAAACGGCTGTAAGCTCAGCAAAATCTGCCTTTGAAACATGGAAAGATGTACCTGTGCCAGTGAGAGCTAGGATGGTGTTGAAGTATC
Source organism: Alcanivoracaceae bacterium (assembly GCA_016744455.1). Taxonomy (GTDB): domain Bacteria; phylum Pseudomonadota; class Gammaproteobacteria; order Xanthomonadales; family Marinicellaceae; genus NORP309. The sequence goes on along the minus strand of JADGEI010000004.1, from coordinate 120,676 downwards.
AACAATTATTAAAGGAAAATCATGACACAATTGCTGAGGTGTTGGCTGAAGAAACAGGGAAAACATTTGAAGATGCCAAAGGCGATGTTTGGCGAGGTATTGAAGTCGCAGAACATGCAGCGGGCATTGCCTCCATGATGATGGGGGAATACGTTGAAAATGTTGCCAATGGTATTGATACCTACTCAATCATTCAGCCATTGGGTGTTTGTGTTGGAATAACACCATTCAATTTTCCTGCAATGATTCCTTTATGGATGTTTCCATTAGCTGTTGTGTGTGGTAATACCTTTGTTTTAAAACCTTCTGAACAAGATCCAAAAACACCTATGATACTTGCTGATTTGTTTTACGAAGCGGGCTTTCCACGTGATGTTCTCCAAGTTGTACATGGTGGTAAGGATCAAGTTAATCAATTATTAAACCACGATGATGTTCAGGCTATTTCTTTTGTTGGTTCTGTCGGAGTAGGTGAACATATTTATAAAACAGGTACTGACAATCTAAAAAGAGTGCAAGCTTTTACGGGTGCAAAAAACCACTTAGTTGTTATGCCTGATGCAAATAAAAGCCAAACAATTAATGGTATAGTAGGTGCGGCATGCGGCGCAGCGGGACAGCGATGCATGGGAATTTCGGTTTGTGTCATGGTTGGTGAAGCTAAATCGTGGGAAAACGATTTGAAACTGGCAATGCAAAAGCTAAAACCCAATTATTGGAAGAATAAAGATTCAGCCTATGGCCCATTAATTAATAAGCAAGCTAAAACACGCGTAGAAGGATTAATTACAGAAGGTGTGGAGTCTGGAGCATCATTACTATTGGATGGACGTAATTATCATGTAGAAGGTTTTGAGAATGGCAACTTTGTTGGCCCTACTTTGTTTACCGATGTAACAACAGATATGTCGATATATGAAAATGAAATATTTGGACCAGTATTATGCTTAATGCATGCAGAAACATTGGAAGATGCGATAAAGATGATAAATGATAACCCTTATGGAAATGGAACTTCAATCTTTACAAATTCTGGTGCAGCAGCACGAAAATTTCAGCATGAGATCAAAGTTGGGCAAGTAGGTGTTAATATTCCAATTCCTGTTCCATTACCTTTCTTTTCATTTACTGGATGGAGAAAATCTTTCTATGGAGATCAACATGCCTATGGTAAACAAGCTGTTAAGTTTTATACCGAAACTAAAACCGTAACATCACGTTGGTTTGAAAGTGATATACCAGAAGGTCATTCGCCAAATTTATCAATTAATTTACGATAAATAAAGTGTTCAAAAGTTCGTTTAAGAATAATAGAGAGTTATGTATAACTCTCTATTAGTTAAAAACATAGCGAATTTGGTTGATACTTAAAACAAATAATAAATTCCTGATTTTGTGGGAATAAAAACTAAGTAAGGGGATAACATGAATTTTAATTTAACTGAAGATCAGCTGGCTTTTAAGCAAGCTGCAAAAGAATTTGCCGTAAAAGAGATGGCACCCAACGCTGCAAAATGGGACAGTGAGGCATTATTTCCTATTGATGTGATTAAAGCGACAGGAGAGCTAGGTTTTCTAGGTCTATATTCATCAGAGCAATACGGTGGCCTAGGCCTTTCTCGCCTTGATTCCTCTATTATTTTTGAAGAGATGTCGCAACATTGTACATCTACAACAGCGTACCTAACTATACATAATATGTGTGCATGGATGGTAACAAGTTTTGCAGCAAAAGAACTCGCCGATGAATGGGGAGAAAAGCTTACCTCTGGAGAATTACTAGCATCTTATTGTTTAACTGAACCAGGTTCGGGATCAGATGCGGCATCGATGAAAACAAATGCTGTGATTGATAAAGGCAATTATATTATCAATGGCAGTAAAACATTTATTTCTGGAGCCGGTTCTACGGATGTGCTTATCTTAATGGCACGTACAGGTGAAGCCGGCCCTAAGGGAATATCTTGTTTCCTTGTTCCAGCAGATTTAGATGGCATCATCTATGGTAAAAAAGAAGAAAAAATGGGATGGAATTCCCAACCAACACGATTGATTACTTTTGAAAATGTTAAAGTTCCTAAGAAATACTTAATAGGAGAAGAAGGGCATGGTTTTAAATTTGCTATGAAGGGATTAAACGGTGGGAGAATAAATATTGCATCATGCTCGTTAGGAACTGCTCAAGCTTCGCTAAAGCATGCACAAGAATACATGCTAGAACGTAAACAATTTGGAAAACCTTTGGCTGCTTTTCAAGCCTTGCAATTTAAGATTTCTGATATGGCAACTGAATTAATTGCAGCACGTCAAATGGTTAGGTTGGCTGCCTTTAAATTGGATGAAAATGACCCAAATGCGAGTGCCTATTGTGCGATGGCAAAACGCTATGCTACAGATATATGTTTCAATATTTGTGATGAGTCCTTACAACTTCATGGCGGTTATGGATATATAAAAGAATACCCAATAGAACGTCATGTCCGTGATTCGCGTGTGCATCGAATACTAGAAGGCACCAATGAGATAATGCGCTTGATTATTTCTCGTCAAATATTAGTCGAAGGAGCGATTGAGGTGATTCAATAATGACTGATTTGATACAAGTTGAGATTGTTCATGGCAGCTATGGAAATATCGCAATTATTACATTGAATAATCCAAAAGCCTTGAATGCTTTAAATCTTGAAATGATTGATGCCTTGAATGAAGTGATGGATGCATGTGAAAAGGATGATGGTATTAAGGTGTTATTTTTACAAGGAGTTGGAGAAAAAGCTTTTTGTGCTGGTGGTGATGTGGTTGGTTTGTACCGATCCATGAAAGAAACTGGAAGTGGAAATATTCCTGAGAATGCGGCTGCTTTCTTTACCAAAGAGTATAAGCTAGATTATAGATTACATACATTCCCTAAACCTATAATATCATGGGGAAATGGGATTGTTATGGGCGGTGGAATTGGACTAGCAGCGGCTTGTTCACATCGAATTGTTACTGAAAATTCAATGTATGCCATGCCTGAGGTAACTATAGGTCTTTATCCTGATGTGGGCTCTTCTTGGTTTTTTAATCGAATGCCAAAAAATATTGGAATGTTTTTGGGTTTAACTGGCTCAAGAATTAATGCGAGTGACGCAATTTTTACAAAATTGGCAGATTTTTTTGTCTTAGATGAATTTAAAGAAGAACTAATAGAAGATTTAAGTCAATTGAATTGGTCTGATGATATACACGTAGATGTACATAATGCAATACAAGCACATTATGCCTTTAGTTATGATGAAGCTCCTGTCAGTAACCTCCGTCAAAATTATGATGATATTCAATACCTTTTTGAACACGGTGGATTAAGTGCTATTGTTCATAATTTGACTACTATTGAACCAAAATCACAATGGCTGAGCTTTGCTAAAAAAGGATTTCTAAAGGGTTGTCCTATGACCTATCGTTTGGTTTATGAGCAAATTAAGCGCGCCAAGCACATGAGTTTAAAACAAGTTTTTGAAATGGAGCTAATAATGTCTACACGCTGTGCTATGAATGGTGATTTACAGGAAGGAATTCGTGCTTTATTAATTGACAAAGATGGATTGCCAAATTGGGCTGTAGATTCAATAAGTGACATTTCAGACTTGAAAGTAGAAGAGTTTTTTCAACCACCTTGGAGTGGTAGTCATCCATTAGAGAATATGTAGTGTAATAGCAAATTAAATTGCCTCAATTATCACGTAAATATTCTTAAAGAGCATTAAAGGAACTGGTAAATAAGAAAATAAATAAAACTAATAACCCCTTGTTCCTGCTGATGCTTAGCTGGAATAATAAATTAATAAAATTAAAGAAGAGAGAAGAGATGAACCTATTTGAAACAATAGAAAAAACAGATCATGAAGAAGTTGTTTTCTGCCATAATAAAGATGCTGGTTTGAAAGCAATTATTGCAATTCATAATACGGTATTAGGCCCTGCACTAGGCGGGTTAAGAATGTATCCTTATGCAACTGAAGAGGAAGCTTTAACCGATGTATTGAGGTTGTCACGTGGGATGTCCTACAAAGCAGCTGTATCGGGGTTAAATCTTGGCGGCGGTAAATCAATAATAATTGGAGACCCGAAAAAGGACAAGTCAGAAGTTTTATTTAGGTCTTTTGGTCGATACCTTGATTCTTTAGGTGGTCGCTATATAACAGCAGAAGATGTAGGCATTGATGTGAATGATATGGAATATGTTTTTCAGGAAACTGAAAATGTAGTTGGAGTCCATCAAATGCATGGTGGCTCTGGAGATCCGTCACCATTTACAGCTTTTGGTACACTGCAAAGTATTCGTGCTAGTTTGGAATTAAAATATGGCAACCAGAATATTGGTGATTATTCATATGCTATACAAGGAGTTGGCCATGTTGGGTTGGAATTGGTTAAGCTTATTCATGCAGAAGGAGGCAAGATGTTTGTTACAGATGTTAATAAAGATGTCTTAGCTATTTGTGAAGAAAAATATGGATGTGAGATTGTTGGGCTAGATGATATTTATCAAGTTGATGCTAATGTTTATTGCCCTTGTGCATTGGGAGCAACAGTCAATGATAAAACCATAGAAAACTTTAAGTTTGATATAGTATGTGGCAGCGCTAATAATCAATTGGAAGAAAATCGGCATGGAGATGAATTAGAAAACCGAGGTATAATTTATGCCCCTGATTATGCTGTTAATGCGGGTGGATTAATGAATGTTTCTATTGAATTGGAAGGGTATAATCGTGAGCGAGCCATGCGTATGACACGAAATATCTATTACAATATTAGTAATATTTTTAAAATTGCTGAACGTGATAATATTCCAACTTGGAGAGCGGCTGATCGTATGGGAGAAGAGCGTATTGCCATGATGGGTAAAATAAAACAGCCATTTATGAATCAGAAAAAGGTAAAATTTTCTGGTAGAGTCAAAAAATAAGAACCATTAGAGAATAATTATGCATACAGATGTAAGTTTAGGAGAAGATATTGAGTTGTTACGTGATACTGTTCGTGCCTTTGCTAGTGAAGAGATTGCACCAAGGGCTGAGCAGATTGATAAAGATAACCATTTCCCTACTGATTTATGGAGAAAAATGGGTGATTTAGGCCTGCATGGAATGACTGTTCCTGATGAATATGGTGGTTCTAATATGGGTTATTTAGCTCATCTTGTAGTCATGGAAGAAATTTCACGTGCTTCTGCTTCTGTTGGTTTATCTTATGGGGCTCATTCAAATTTATGCTTAACTAATTTATACAAACATGCCAACCAAAATCAAAAAGATAAATACATCAATAAACTATGCAGTGGTGAGTTTATAGGAGCTCTTGCCATGAGTGAACCCGGAGCCGGCTCAGATGTAGTTGGTTCTATGTCTTGTAAAGCGGAATTTGATGGTGAAAATTGGATTGCCAACGGTAATAAAATGTGGATAACTAATGGCCCTGATGCGGATGTATTAATTGTTTATATGCGTACAGCTGAAAAAGCTGCTGGTTCGAAGTGTATGACTGCATTTATAGTTGAGAAAGGCATGCAAGGGTTCAAAACAGCACAAAAATTAGACAAACTAGGTATGCGAGGTTCTAATACTTGTGAATTAGTCTTCGAAGATTGCATTATACCCCCTGAAAATGTTTTAGGACATGAAAACCTTGGAGTGCGGATTTTAATGAGCGGTTTAAATACGGAAAGACTTGTATTATCAGGTGGCCCAATTGGTATTATGCAAGCTGCTTTTGATATAGCTGTTCCATATACTGCAGAAAGAAAACAATTTGGTAAAGATTTAGGTCAATTTGGTTTGATGCAAGGAAAAATTGGAGAAATGTACACTAAGTTACAGGCAAGTAAATATTTTGCTTATGGAATAGCAGCCAATTATGATAGGAATATAAATTCACGTTTAGACCCAGCCGCTTGTTTATCGTTTTCATCAAGGAATGCTGTAGATGTTGCATTGGAAGCTATACAGGTATTGGGTGGCAATGGTTACATTAACGAATACCCAACAGGTAGGCTATTGCGTGATGCTAAATTATATGATATAGGTGCAGGCACCAATGAAATTAGACTAATGTTAATTGGGCGAGAACTCTATAATGAGGCAAAAGTATCATAGAGGTGCAATTTTACGAGCTCAGTATACGTATTATACACTTAGATATAAACCAAATTTAATAGTTGTGGATAATAGAAAATTAATCTAAGCTTTTAAAATTGTTTTGCTAGTTTTGATAGCTGATATCTCGAATGTAGATGAATTGATTGTTATTTTCATAATATGATTCAAGAATGTTTTTGAAACAAACGGTGTGTATATATACCTGTTCTAGCTAAAAACCCTAATAATGAGGTACCAAGTACACCAAACCCATAAGTGATGGAACGTGATAAATTGATAGAGCTAGCTTCGGGAAAATATTTTGTTGGTACTGAAATTTCACCTACTGGATAGCCATACACAATTGCTTGTGCGATAAATTGATTGTCAAATACAAAATCATCAGAATTGCCATTCCAATATTTTTCTTTTAAATAATTTTTGGAATATGCTCGATATCCCGTATGATATTCAGATAATTTAGCGCCAAGCATTATATTCTCAAACGCAGTTAGTAAGCGATTGGCGATATATTTCCATAAAGGCATTCCACTTTGCATCGCTTTCCCGCCTAATATTCTTGAGCCAAAAACAACGTCATATACCCCGGATTCAATCATTGCAGCCATTGCTGTTACAAGCTTTGGTTCATACTGGTAATCTGGGTGTACCATTACTATAATATCTGCATCATCTTTTAATGCTGCGTGATAACAAGTTTTTTGATTTGCTCCATAGCCTAAATTATCATCATGTTTAATCACATCTGCGCCTAAATTTTTTGCAACCTCTACCGTATTGTCAGAACTGTTGTCATCAACAACTAAAACTGAATCAACAATGTCATGTGGTAAGGCATTGTAGGTTTTCTCTAATGTTTTTCCAGCATGGTAGGCAGGCATTACTACGATAATTTTTTTATTATTTATCAATTTGTTCTCCAGGTCTAGTTAGTTTATATACAACTATCAACTCATCTTCAAAAAATGGTTGGCCATAGTTGTTTTTTAGAGTATTAATACAGTCGTCTAACTTACTATAAGGGTTGTTAAAGTTCAATCTGAATGATTTTTGATAGACGATAAAATCAATTTCCCTTTGAGTTAAATCTGATTTATCGGCAAGATAGCTGACGTTTTTAAATTTGAACTGTTTATTGTTAGGAACTTCACCAGGGCGTTGCTCTATACACAACCCTGTTAAATATCCTGGAAGTATAAATTGATGACTAATTTTTTCCCATATTGGGGCATCCCAATTATAACTTTCAAAATACCATGGAGCTACTGTTATATTATATTTGTAAGGTGTGTCACTTAATGTGTCCCAAAAAGCAGAAGTTTTTCGTTTTGATATGTGATTATAAAATGCATTTTTTCCATCTCGAAATTCATAGATAAAAACCTTGTGATTAATAGTGGAACTAGGTTGTTTAATGAAATCAACGACTGGTGATGACTTTAAATAAAGAACACACACAAGAGCAATAAAAATAATTTGAACAATAGGTTTTCCATATAGATTAATTCTATTGAGGATGTAATAGCCACCACTAGCTGTTGCAATGAACAGTAATGGCATTATAGGCAGGGAATACCTTAAAAATGTGATTGAATGAAAAACCCATGCAGGTTGAATTATGAATATAACCATTAAAGTTATTACAAATCCAACAAGTATATTGATGAAAATCACTGATTTCGAAACAACTCTTTTAATCCCTATTAAAGATAAAAAGGAAAAGATAATTACAACTAGTTCAGAACGAGTTCCAAAACTCAAATGAAGGGCGCCGATTAGGGTGTCTAAATTTGGAACATCTTTACCAGATTTGCTACTTAAGGCATTAAGATCATGAATAAGTGGAGGTAAGATTAATAATGCAGTAATCAAAAAAGTTGGAATACCAATCGCTACTAATTGTTTTATTTTTTGTATCCTAGTTTTTCTTGATTTATTGAATGTTTTTACGAGTTCTACGATAAATGGAGAAACTACAAAAAAAGCCACTATTAGGTGCAGCCAAACGGCAAGTGCTGCAGTAATGACATACATGAAGCCATAAACAATTTTTTTATCTGATTTTATGCATTTATAAAACGCCCATATCGAAAAATAAACTAAAAATAGCGTGATTGTATAGGGCCGTGCTTTTTGGCTGTAAATGATAAGTACTGGTGACATTGATAGGAATAAACTAAAAATTACAGCCTCAAACTTACTGTATTTTTTCGAGATAAATAGGGGAGCCAATACTAGTGTAATCAATCCAAATATAACAATTGGTAGACGCATTATGAATTCAGTTAAAGCAAAATATTGAGATTCAATCCAATACAATAATGTTAAAGGAATACTGTAATCTGATTTACCAAATGAACTAAAAATATCAAATGGTTTGTTTTTAAGAATTTGATGAACCGCATGCCATTCATCGTCAATTAATGTTTGAATTAATAATTGATCGACACGTAAAAATATTCCTAACCCTATAAAAGAGGATATGAACAAATTCATCAATATTTGTTGGTGCCTTATTTTATCTACTGCTTTAATGGAGTAATTTTTCATGCAGTTATATTATAACAAAACAACTCTATGTGAGAGTGTTAGTGGATAGAGTTCTTTTACTTGTATACTCACATATCAAATCAATACATTGCAACATCCCTAAAAAGGCAAAGATCCATCTTATGTTATTCCACAAATAATCTAAGAATAAAATTGAATACTGTCTTCCTAAATTAAATAACTTGTGTATTTTAATGTTATAGAAAAGAAGGTGTAAGGAAATGCTTAACAAATAGGGCATAGAAATATAATAACTTCTCAAAATGTCAATTAAAATGGTAGTCGCTAATATTTATTTGAACTCTATGCACAAAAAACAATAGTATAAAGCGAATTCCCTGTAAATTAAATAATATCTGCAAGTCACAGAGGTAATTAGCCTGAATAAATCAACGGAGTTGCACTTATGAATCGAATTCAGCAATAATAAAAACTATTATTATAGTAAATGAATTGAACGTCCTTATTCTATTCAAAGTTTAAAATCTAATAGTTAAATTGTGCAATCCATTTACTCCTTTCAATACTATAACTAATTCAAGAAAAAAACAAATGATATTATTGTTTCTTCTCTAAAAAATAGATATGTGTAATATATAACTTGTTGAATATACGAAGTAATTAGTTTAAGATTGTTAATTTTAGCGACAGAGGTAATAATGAGATTTATATTTTTATTAATACTATTTTTTAGTTGTGAAATTTCTGCAATGATTTATAAAGAGCAGGAAATTGTAGATCGAGTAAATCAAGCAGGTGTACAACATTCTACAACGGAGTTTATTCGAAAATACTTCACATCAAATAATCCTCAAAAGTTTATTCTTCACTATAAAAATTCCATGACAAACAAATTAGTTATGGAATATCAACTATATACATTACTTGATAATATTTCACGGATGACAATACAGCCATATTTGAAAGAGTTTGTATTTCAAATGAAAGACTACAAACCTCAGTCTTTTAAATATCATGAAGAAGGTAATATGCAAATTCCTATTTATAATATTACAGCTCGTGCAAAAGGAATTGAAAACATTTGGTTGGCAACTGACTCATTTAATTTTTATAGTCATTCCTTTGAAAACAACCCAATTGAGACCTTGAAAAACTTAATGGGTGATGTTAATTTCATGGAAGCCCCAAAGTGGCTAGGATTAAAAAATAGCATAAGTAAAATGAGTGCTGCAAGTCATTTGCAAATTGTTGATTACATTTTAAAATCGCCAAGGAATTCTATCGGTTTAGACAAATTTGTTAGCCATTATGCTTTGTTGACGGCAAATCAAAAGTTAATTAAAACTACACTCCAATACCTTGATAGGAGTAATAGTGAGTTTGTTCTAAGGCACATGTCTACTTATTTTTCTGAAGAATTTGTTGCTCAACAATTAAAGAGTGCTGTAATAATGAAAATAAGCCAAGTTTTTGCTATAACAATGATGGCTCCATATGTGGATTCAAACAAAGAGGTTACTGCCTTTTTAATTAATAATTTACCAAACAAACACCTTTCTAGCAGCATCGCATTTGTCTTATCAAAATCTTCGAATAGAAATACACTGAAAAAACTCAGTGGTATCTACCAATCTTCTCAATCTGATTATTTAAAAAAACAAATTAGATTTTCATTGAAAATCAATAAAAGCAATGAAGCTCAACATTTCTATAACAATTTAATAGAAGAGGTTAAATGAAAAACCTAATACTTTTACTTCTCTTTTTTTTGTCGCCTTTAGTGTATTCACAAAGTCTTATATCATGGACTGAGCAAAATGGGACATTAGGATTGGGTTATCCTGTTCCAGTCCCGGTAGAAACAACTGAGGCCTTTGATGGCTTTCGAACATACAATGGATTATTTACAAAACATCAATCACTGGCTTTAAATAATGACTATATAACAGGTCATGTCGTAGGGCACACGCGTAATAATAGGGATATTTGGGCTTATGTCTTAAGTGACGGCAATGATTTGACCAAATATGGAGTTAAAGAGGGTGGTATGATGATAAATGGAGCTATTCATGCTAGAGAATGGCAAACACCAGAAGTGCTTACTGGTATTATGGAGTTATTGAGTGCAAATTCTCAAGATAATTCTTTGCACCAGTATTTACTTGAAAACACAAAAATAATTGCTATTCCAGTTAATAATGTTGATGGTTTTTTGCAAACGCAACGTTATCCCAAAGATAATTGGTATAACTCATTAAATGGTAGTCCAAGAGATGGCCGGATGCGAAGAAAAAACATGCTTGAAGTTGATGAAATATTGTCTACTGAAAGTGATCATAAATTAGGTGTTGATTTAAATAGGAATAATGATCCCTATTGGGCAACTTCATTGAGGTCTTCTTTTGATGATGAGTCGATAGTCTACCATGGTCAAATGGCAAACTCAGAGCCTGAAACACAAGCTCGTATCAGTGCTGTTGAATTATTGGATGGTGTTAAGTTACGCGTGTATACAGATGTTCATTCGTTTTCGAAAGTGCATTTTTCTCATAGAACAAGAAACCAAGATACTAGAATCCTAATGCAAAACCTGTTGTTAGATTTTAGTTTACATCACCTAAGGTTCCCAAAAGGAGTGTTTTATTTAGATCGACCAAGTGGTCCAGCAAGTGGAATTGGTTCTACAGATGAATATTTTGCCGAGACTTATCAGGTTCCTTCATGGACCTTAGAGGTTGAACCTGGTAGTAACGGGGCTGTAGAATATGGTGGTTTTGGGCGCAATGGGCACGATGGTTTTATTCTTCCAGAATCCGAAATTACAAGAGTTAGGGAGCAATTGGCGCAGTCTTTCATGGTCGCCTGGTATGGACAAGCTGGCCCACCTTCTATTACCCAAATACGAGCCATTGAAAAAGATACTGGAATTGTGGTTTATGACGCAAGTTGGGATATAAAAAGTGATGGATTAAGAGAGTTGTTTGTCAATGAAATCGAGAATTTAGTACCTGGAAGTGATTATGATTTATTTGTTAGCTTCGATAAGCCAATGCGGCATCGTGATGAAAATGGTCAAATAATAAAGCTTCAAGGTCAAAATGAATCAATATTAAACCCTGTTATAAGCACATCAATTGGCTCATCAGTTGAATTTAATAATCCTCGTTGGTTAGATGATAAAGATGGTGGACAGTACGCATATAAATACTATAAGGACGACACTTTTGTAACTGAATTCACAATTGATAGTGAAGTAGTTTTAAATGAGGACGCAAGATTAACTTTTTCAATTAATGTGGCTGACATGATTGGGCAAAATTTGGATTCAAATCCGGCAACAGTAGCGACTTGGATAGGAGGTAGCTGGCAAGGTTATGAGGATACTAGTGGAGATGACTCAATTGTCGGTGGTGTAGACCAAAATTATACAGCCCCAATCAGTCATGGCCTAAAAAATGAATTTATACCTGCTGTACAACCTACAGCACTGTTTTTTGATCCTAGTAGAAATGGAGAGGGTTTTAATTATGAGTTGTTAGAGGATAACTTGGTATTAGTGCAGTGGTATACTTATGATGATATGGGCAGGCAACGTTGGTATACAGGTGTAGGGTCTTTTTCGGCCAATAGCATAGTTGTTGATCAGTTGAAACAGACGTCTGGCGGTGTTTTTGGGTTGGATTTTGATTCTGATAGTATTACCAAGGATGTGTTTGGCTCATTGGAAATATTGTTTTCCGGTGGCAGGCCATTAGAGTCATCAGTAGGTTTTCACGATATTGTTCGAGATGCAAAAGCTCTTTTTAAGGATGTAAATGGAAATAAATTAAGAACCGACTTTATTCAATTGACCAGAGTCAAGGGGGCGGTTAATCATGCGGAGCCATTTGATACATTGTTGCCTATAGATGACCCAGTGGGTTTGTTAACTGGATTATGGTTTGATCCACAGCGTGATGGTGAAGGGTATATAATTGAAGTTCTGGAAGACAATTTAGTTATTTTAGTGGTTTTCACCTATGACTTGGAAGGTAATCATATGTGGTTGCTTGGCTCTGGAGGCTCACTAACTGAAGAGGAGGATGGTTCATTTAGTTTAAGTTTTAACAGCGTGAAAATTGCAGAAGGCGGAATCTTTGGTGAGGATTTTAATCCAGATGATGTCGTTTTATCAAATTGGGGTAGTTTTCGACTACAGCTAACGTGTGAAGGAATAGGAACAGTATCATATCAGTCTAGTTTTGTAGAGTTTGGTGAGGGGAGTTATGAGGTAGTTAGGTTGACTACGCCTCTAACTATTCCATATACCTGTGCTACTAAGTGATCTTGATTAAAAAGATATAAATAAAGAAAAACTTGTATTGTTTATCGTATAAGTAGGAAGTTTGTATTATAATGCGCACGCTTAAAAGTAGGTCCGTATTGATGACAAGAACATTATTGGTTGCAGGAAATTGGAAGTTGCATGGTTCAATAAACATGACAATTGACCTTATTTCGTCGATTACTAATGGTTTGTCAGCCAATAAAAAATACAACGTAGCTGTTTTTCCTCCTTTTGTTTATTTGTCGCAAGCAGTAATGGCGGCAGATAAAGAGCTGTTAGTTGGAGGGCAGACATTAAGTGTATTCGATAGTGGTGCTTATACAGGTGAAATTTCGGGTACAATGCTCAAAGATATAGGGTGTCAAATGGTCTTGGTTGGACATTCAGAAAGACGCGAATACTTTGCTGAGAATGATACTGATGTTGCACACAAATTTGAAGCAGCTATAAAGCAAGGGCTTTCTCCAATTTTGTGTTGTGGAGAGACCTTGGAGCAACGCGAAAACGGAGTAACCGAAGAAGTTGTGGCTAATCAGGTTAATACTGTTATTTCGTTGGTTGGTATTGAGGCTTTTTCTAATGCAGTCATAGCATATGAACCTATTTGGGCAATTGGTACAGGAAAAGTTGCCACCTCGGAACAAGCACAAGAAGTACATGCATTTATTCGAGCCCTGATCGCAGAAAAAGATGCTACAATAGCTGCCCGGTTACCTATACTATATGGTGGCAGTGTAAAAGGCAGTAATGCCAAAGAAATATTTTCCATGCAAGATGTTGATGGTGGTTTAATTGGTGGAGCCAGTTTAACTGCAAATGACTTTCTTGCGATATGTCAACAAGCAGATGCGTTAAGTCAATAAACATCTGTAAAAAGTGAGTTTTAAAAAATATGTCAGTTAATTTATTGTTAATAATTTTTGTTTTAATCGTTGTGGCTATGATTGCCTTTATTCTAGTACAAAAAGGTACAGGAGCAACTGCAGGTTCTGCTTTTGGGTCAGGAGCATCATCAACGGTATTTGGAGCAAAAGGTTCTGGTAACTTTCTTACCAAAACAACTATGATTTTAGCGTTTTTATTCTTTGCTATCAGTATGCTGATGGCAGTCAATGCTAGTAAGCAATTTTCAACAGCTGAAACGGGTGAAGTTGATTTAGGTGTTATTGGTACACTTGACACATCAACGTCTGATGTACCTGAAATTGGTCCAGTAGAAACTACTGAATCAAGCGATGTTCCAGCTTTGCAAGATGAAATTATTAATCAGGCAAGTGAAGTTAAAGATAGCATCGTAGAAAAAACAGAAGAAGTAAAAGGCACTGTAGTTGAAAAGGCTGAAGCCGCTGTTGATACTTTGGAAGAAAAAAAACAAGAAATTAAAGATTCAATTGATGGATAAGTATTAATTGAAAATTGACTAAGGTCAATTTTTATAATCAGCAAAATGATATTATCGCAATTTAATTTTATGTGAATGTTTTTTATCTTTTGTTGAAATGAAATTTATATTAATTACCTAAGTTAAAATTAATATAATGAGTAAGAAAAGTGACAAACAGTTAGAATTTTATGGTTTTGGTATCCTTGGTAATGATAAGTTTCTAAGGTAAGTATAACATAAAAAATGCCGACGTGGTGAAACTGGTAGACACGCCACCTTGAGGGGGTGGTGGCTTAGGCTGTGCCGGTTCGACTCCGGCCGTCGGCACCAATGTTTTAAATAGAAAGAAAGAAATGTAAGAAGAAGTATGACCGTGTATTACCTCGGTCTTTTGTTATGAAATTTGTAACTTATATATTAATCAATTTATATAAAATGTAAGATTAGTATTAACTTACTAAGTTAAAAGGGGTGGTTTATGCTGGCCGAGTACTTTCCAGTATTAATGTTTTTAGGTGTAGCTGTAGGGCTTGCCTTAGTTTTATTATCAGTGGGTTTTATTCTAGGCCCAAGAAATACCAATGAAGAAAAAGCATCTGCTTATGAATGTGGTTTTGAAGCATTTGATGATGCACATATGAAATTTGATGTGCGCTTTTATTTGGTAGCAATCTTATTCATAATTTTCGATTTAGAAATTGCGTTCATGTTTCCTTGGGCTGTTATCTTGGATAAATTAGGAGCTTTTGGTTTGGTGTCAATGTTTTTGTTCTTGTTTATTTTGGTTATTGGCTTTGTATATGAATGGAAAAAAGGTGCGTTAGAATGGGAGTAGATCAAATTAATCAAGATTATTCCAAATTAGAACTTGGTATTGTTGATAAAATCACTCACCCTATTGGTGAAGGCGGTTTTGACAATAAAGGTTTTTTTACAGCAAGATTAGATGATGTGATAGGTTGGGCTCGCACTGGATCTATGTGGCCGATGACCTTTGGATTGGCTTGTTGTGCTGTTGAAATGATGCAAGCTGGCGGAGCCCGTTACGATTTAGATAGATTTGGAATTATCTTTAGGCCTTCCCCACGTCAATCAGATGTGATGATTGTTGCCGGTACATTAGTTAATAAAATGGCTCCAGCCTTACGCAAGGTCTATGATCAAATGGCTGACCCCAAATACGTGGTATCAATGGGGAGTTGTGCCAATGGTGGTGGTTATTACCATTATTCTTATGCAGTTGTTCGTGGATGTGATCGCGTTGTACCAGTAGATGTTTATGTGCCTGGTTGCCCTCCTACTGCTGAAGCTTTAATCTATGGGTTGTTACAACTACAGAAAAAAATTAAGCGAACTAACACTATAGCTAGATAAAAATATGAATGATAGTTTAGAAAAAAAATTAAAATCACATTTTGGTGATTTGATAACATCATTTGTGACTCAGCATGGGGAACTAACTTGTGAAGTAGCTCCTGAAAATTGGCAACAAGTATGCCAAACATTACGTGATGATGCACAATTCTCATTTGAACAATTAATTGACCTTTGTGGAATTGATTACTTAACATTTGGTGAATCAGAGTGGCAAACTGAAGGGTCAACAAGCACAGGGTTTTCTAGAGCAATTAATAAAAATGGCCCCGGTCGTTTTTCTTGGGAAGATCGTGAAACAGAGTTAATGGATAAACGTTTTGCTGTTGTTGTTCATTTACTTTCAATAAAGCACAATATGCGCCTTCGTTTAAAATGCTTTACTCCAGATACAGGTGTTTTGGCAGTTCCATCGTTAATCGATGTGTGGTCAGTTGCAGACTGGTTTGAACGTGAAGCTTTTGATTTGTTCGGGATAATTTTTGTTGGTCATCCAGATTTACGTAGAATTCTTACCGATTATGGCTTTGTAGGCCACCCATTTAGAAAAGATTTTCCACTTATAGGTAATGTCGAAGTTCGTTATGATGAAGAAAAAGGGCGAGTGGTCTATGAGCCTGTTAGCATTGAACCTCGTGTTACTATCCCAAAAACTGTCAGAAAAGATGCACGTTATGCAGAAAATCAAGAACAACTAGAGGAGGATAGTTAATGTCAGATATTAAAAACTATACGATTAACTTCGGTCCTCAACATCCTGCCGCCCATGGTGTACTCAGATTAATACTAGAAATGGATGGAGAAGTTATTGTTCATGCTGATCCGCACGTTGGATTGTTACATCGTGGTACTGAGAAATTAGCTGAATCAAAACCTTTTAATCATAGTATTGGTTATATGGATAGATTAGATTATGTATCAATGATGTGTAATGAACATGGCTACGTTAAATCTATAGAAAAACTTCTTAATATTGAGGCTCCTATAAGGGCTCAATACATACGTACCATGTTTGATGAAGTTACTCGTATTCTCAATCATTTGATGTGGATTGGTACTCATGGATTAGATTTAGGTGCAATGACCTTATTTTTATATGCCTTTCGTGAACGAGAATATTTAATGGATTGTTATGAAGCGGTATCTGGGGCACGTATGCACGCAGCCTACTACCGCCCAGGTGGTGTCTATAGAGATCTTCCTGACTATATGCCGAAACATGCAGAATCAAAATGGACTAAAGGTAAAGCTTTGAAGCAAGTTAATTCTTGGAGAGAAGGATCTTTATTGGATTTTCTTGAACATTTTACTGATTATTTCCCAGAAAAAATAGCTGAATATAACACCTTATTAACCGATAATCGTATCTGGAAACAACGTACTGTGAATATTGGTATAGTTAGCCCAGAACGAGCACTACAGCTTGGTTTTACTGGTCCAATGTTACGTGGTTCTGGTATCGAATGGGATTTACGAAAAAAACAAACTTATGCCGCTTATGATAAATTAGATTTTGATATTCCAGTCGGAGTTAATGGCGATAGTTATGATCGTTATTTAGTCCGTATGGAAGAAATGGTTCAATCTAATAAAATTATTAAACAATGTGTTAAATGGCTTAAAGATAACCCTGGACCAGTCATGTTAGATGATTATAAAGTGGCTCCGCCTAATCGTGAAGCCATGAAAAATGATATGGAATCAATGATTCATCACTTCAAGCTATTTACCGAAGGATATACCGTTCCAAAAGGTGAAGCCTATGCAGCTGTTGAGGCTCCAAAAGGAGAGTTTGGTGTGTATTTAGTAGCTGATGATTCAAATAAACCATTTAGAATGAAAATTAGAGCACCGGGTTTTGCCCATATTTCAGCAATGAATGAAATGGTCAAAGGTTCGATGTTGGCAGATGTTGTATCAGTTATTGGTACAATGGACATAGTATTCGGGGAGATTGATAGATAATGTATCAAGTAAATCCACAAAACAATGATAAAACTTTAGCAAATGAACTGTTAACTCAAGAAACAAAAGAAACAATTGAGTCATGGTTGGCAAAATATCCTAGCGATCAAAGACGTTCCGCAGTTATTGGTTCACTTCATGCCGCACAAGAGCAAAATGGCGGTTGGTTAAGTAAAGAAATTATGCAAGCTGTCGCACAATACCTAGAAATTCCTGCTATTTGGGTATATGAAGCAGCTTCATTTTACAGTATGTTTTTCACCAAAGCGTGTGGTAAGCACAAAGTATCAATTTGTACGAACATATCCTGTATGTTGAACGGGGCTGAGAAAATTGTTGATCATGCAGAAAAATCTCTAGGTATTAAGCTAGGTGAAACAACAGAAGATGGTCAAATTACGCTAGTCAAAGAAGAAGAATGTATAGCAGCTTGTGTTGGTGCTCCAGCAATTTTGGTGGATGAACATTACCATGAAAACGTTACACCTGAAGAACTAGATAAGATTTTCAAAAAACTAGGAGGCGAAAAATAATGTCAGTGAATGTTAGCTTAAATCCTAGTAAAGACCCCAGTTTAAAAAACTATATTGAACGCGGTGGTTATCAAGCCTGGAAAAAAATTCTCGCCGAAAAAACAGATCAAGATGAAATAATTAATATTGTTAAAGCATCCGTATTACGTGGGCGTGGTGGAGCTGGTTTTCCAACAGGTTTAAAATGGTCTTTTATGCCTAAAAATGCTCCAGGGCAAAAATATGTTTTGTGTAACTCTGATGAATCAGAACCTGGCACTTGCCATGATAGGGATATTTTACGCCACAACCCACATGCAGTGGTTGAAGGTATGGCTATTGGCGCTTATGCCATGGGAGCAACAGTAGGATATAATTATTTGCGTGGCGAGTTTCACCATGAACCATTTGAAGCCTTCGAACAAGCGTTAAAAGATGCTTATGAAGCAGGTCTTTTAGGAAAAAACATTAATGATACGGGTGTAGATTTTGATTGCTACGCCGTTATAGGAGCTGGTGCTTATATTTGTGGTGAAGAAACGGCCTTAATGGAATCTTTAGAAGGTAAAAAAGGGCAACCCCGTTATAAACCACCTTTTCCTGCAAATTTTGGTATTTATGGGAAACCAACTACCATAAATAATACGGAATCATTTGCTTCAGTCCCTTCAATTATGACAAAAGGTGCTGATTGGTTTTTGGAATTAGGTAAACCAAATAATGGCGGAGTGAAGTGTTTTTCAGTTTCAGGTCATGTAGCCAAACCAGGTAATTTCGAAATTCCACTAGGAACTCCTTTTAAAGATTTACTGAAAATGGCAGGTGGTATGAAGCCAGGACGTACACTTAAAGCAGTAATCCCAGGTGGTTCATCAATGAAAGTATTGCCAGCTGACACAATGATGGGATTAACGATGGACTATGATGCCATTGGTCAAGCCGGGTCAGGATTGGGTTCAGGTGCTGTGATTGTTATGGATGATACAACCTGTATGGTTAAGGTTTGCCAACGATTATCACGATTTTACTACATGGAATCTTGTGGACAATGTACTCCTTGCCGTGAAGGCACGGGTTGGATGTATCGTGTATTGACTCGTATTTTAGATGGTAATGCGACGATTAAAGATGTAGAAATGTTAAAAACAGCAGCAGGGCAAATTGAAGGACATACAATTTGTGCCTTTGGTGAAGCAGCTGCTTGGCCTGTACAAGGTTTATTAGATAAATTTTGGGATGAGTTTGAATATTATGTTGAACATGGCAAATCTATGGTGGAGGTAAACTCATAATGAGCGAACAAAAAACAATACCAGATAACATGGTTCGTATCGAAATAGATGATAAAGAGATGATTGTACCAAGAGGCTCGATGGTTATTGAAGCTGCTGATAACAATGGTATAAGCATTCCTCGTTTTTGCTATCACAAGAAATTATCAATTGCTGCTAATTGCCGTATGTGTATGGTTGATGTAGAAAAAGTTCCAAAACCTCTGCCAGCATGTGCAACACCAGTAATGCCTGATATGAAGGTTTATACCAAATCAAAAAGAGCCATTGATGCACAACGCAATGTCATGGAATTCTTATTGATTAATCACCCGCTTGATTGCCCAGTTTGTGATCAAGGTGGAGAATGTGAATTACAAGATATTTCAATGGGTTATGGAAGAGGAGTTTCACGCTATCAAGATGAAAAACGTGTAGCAATTGACGAAGATATAGGTTCTTTGATTTCAACAGAAATGACACGTTGCATTACCTGTACTCGTTGCGTTAGATTCTTGGAAGAAATTTCTGGAACGGATGAACTTGGTGGGATTGGGCGTGGAGACCGTACTCAAATCGGTACCATGGTAGGTCGTTCTGTAGATTCAGTAATGTCAGGTAATGTCATTGATTTATGCCCAGTAGGTGCTCTAACTAACAAACCGTTTAGGTTTAAAGCGCGTTCTTGGGAAATGATGTCGGCGAATGGGATATCAATGCACGATGCCATAGGTTCAAATTTATTTTATCACACACGTAAAGGTGAAATTTTAAGAACGGTCCCTAGAGACAATGAGTCACTTAATGAAGCATGGATATCGGACAGAGATAGATTTGGTGTATTAGGCCAAAATGGAGATGATCGTATTTTAAAACCGATGATCAAACAAGCAGGTGTTTGGTCAGAAGTTGATTGGCCAAAAGCAATGGACTTTGCAGTGAAAAAATTACAGTCGACAAGTGGTAAAGATACGACTGTATTAACAGGTTCACAATCTACTAATGAGGAATATTTTTTACTCTCAAAGCTATTTAAGGCCATGAACTGTGATAATTTAGATTACCGATTAAATCAATCTGATTTTTCCCAACCACATAATATTCCTCGAGTTGATCTGGATTTGAATGGTGTTAAGGATAATCAACAAATTGTGATTATAGGTTCCAATGTTAATCATGAGCAACCAATTTTAGCTCACCGAATTAGACAAGCTTGGTTGAAGAATGATGCGCAAGTATCTGTTTTTAATGCCAAGGATTATGGCTTTCGTTTTAATATTTTCCATAACTACATAGCCAATCAAATTGAATGGGTTAAGGGCCTTGGCTCATTAGCACATTGTGTGGCTGATTTAACCAAAGTAAAGTTGACAGGTGAAGTAGGCGAGTGGATAGATAATCAAGCTACAGATGAAAACCTTAATCATTTAGCTAAGCAATTGATAAATAAAGACAACAACGCATTGTTTGTTATAGGGCAAGTCGCCAACAATCACCCTCAGGCTGGTTTAATTAAAGCAATTGTAGAATGGCTGGCTGATAATACAGATGGCAAAGTTTATGAAATGGCATGTGGTGCAAATTCAGTAGGTGCAGAAATATGTGGTGTTACTAGCAATACTAATGCGGCAGATTTGATAAATTCAAAATCAAAGTCTTTTGTAATTTACCAAGCAGAAAATGATGATTTTAATAGAATGCAATTAGCACATGAAACATTTGATAAAGCTGATTCGGTTGTCGTTTTTTCAAGTTTTGCTGATAAAAACATGAAAGAGGTTGCTGATGTTATTCTACCGATTGGTTTAGCCAGCGAAGTTGCGGGTTCATTTTTTAATAATTTTTTAGAAAACCAAAAATTCAAACCAGCTGCAAATTTACCGAAAGAAGCAAAGCCTGGTTGGCGTGTCTTACGGGTATTAGGCAATATGCTTAATGTTGATGGTTTTGATTACGATGATATCAGTGAAGTAATGGCAGAAGTTGATGCTTTGAGTACAAAAAGAAAGGCATCATTTCAACCTATAGAGGTCACTCATTTAAATGTAGATGGTTTAGTACTTCATACAGAAACGGCTATATATGATGTTGATATGCTAAGCAGACGTTCAAACGCATTACAAGAAACAATACATGCAAGTAATGATTGCTTATCACTAAATTCATCAGAAGCGGAAAAGTTAAAACTTGAAAATGCAATGCCAGTAACTTTGATACAAGGAGATTACAGTGTAGAATTATTTATCAATATTGATGAAAGTATTCCTACAGGTTCAGTATTCGCTAATAAATGTGTTGGATTAAGGTCTGATGTGCTAGAAGTAGAAGTTAGAGGAGAAAGCTCATGATAGGTGATCAAGTTTGGTTATTATTTTGGACTTTAATAAAAATAGTTGCAATTGTATTGCCTCTTATCATAGTTGTAGCTTATTTAACTTATGCAGAACGGCGAGTAATTGGATTTATGCAAGGCCGTATGGGGCCAAATCGTGTAGGGTTATTTGGTTTTAAACTATGGGGTCTGGCACAGCCATTTGCGGATACCGTTAAATTATTACTTAAAGAGATTATCTTTCCAGCTAATGCGAATAAGTTTTTATTTTTAATGGCTCCAGTAATTACATTGGCAACAGCCTTTGCAGCTTGGGCTGTCGTTCCTTTTAGTGATGGCTTGGTCTTAGCTGACATTAACGCAGGTTTAGTTTATATATTGGCAATGACATCACTTGGTGTTTATGGGGTAATTATTGCTGGTTGGGCATCAAATTCGAAATATGCATTGTTGGGGGCTTTACGAAGTGCAGCTCAAATTGTGTCTTATGAAATAGCTATGGGATTTGCTTTGGTAGGTGTTTTGATTGCATCAGGTTCATTAAATTTATCTGAAATTGTCAATTCTCAATCAGGTGGTATAGGTAGTTGGTTTTTTATTCCTTTGTTCCCTTTGTTTATAATCTATTTTATATCAGGTGTTGCTGAAACTAATCGAGCACCATTTGATGTGGCAGAGGGCGAATCTGAGATTGTTGCTGGTTTCCATGTTGAATATTCTGGCGCTGCTTTTGCCTTATTTTTCTTAGGTGAATATGCCAACATGATAATGATATCAGCGTTAACCGCTATCATGTTCATGGGAGGATGGCTATCACCATTTACAGGAGATTCATTAATTGCTCAGCCAAGTATCTTATGGTTTTTTATGAAAACAGGTTTCTTCCTACTACTTTATTTGTGGTTTAGAGCTACATTTCCACGTTATCGATACGATCAAATTATGCGATTAGGTTGGAAAATATTTATTCCAATTACAATTGTTTGGATAATGGTAGTTGCAGTAATAAAAGTTTATAAGCCTGAATGGATAGGTGGATAATTAATATGAAAATGTTTAAATATTTAAAAAGTTTAACCTTAAAAGAATTACTCAAGGGCATGACAGTAACAGGGAAGTATTTTTTCAAACGAAAATTTACTATTCGTTACCCAGAAGAAAAAACACCAAAGTCTGATCGTTTCAGAGGCTTGCATGCGTTACGTCGGTATGAAAATGGTGAAGAACGATGTATTGCTTGTAAATTATGTGAAGCAGTTTGCCCAGCATTAGCAATCAGTATTGACTCAGAACAACGTGAAGATGGAACTAGACGTACAACAAAATACGAAATTGACTTATTCAAATGTATTTATTGTGGTTTTTGTGAAGAATCTTGTCCAGTAGATTCGATTGTATTAACTGACATACATGAATTTCATTTCGAAACAGAAGGAAGAAATGTTTTGGATAAACAACAGTTATTGGCTATTGGTGATTTGCGAGAAAAAGAAGTTGCCGAATGCCGTCAAAATGATTCGGAGTATAGATAATGTTAGAATATTTAGTATCAGCCGAGTTTTATCAGATTATGTTGTTTTACGTGTATTCATTTATATTGTTAGGTGCTGCTATGGCAGTTGTGACAATGCGAAATTCTATTTACTCAGCATTGTTTCTCATCCTTTCTTTTTTTAGTGCTGCCGCTTTATGGTTGTTATTGGAAGCTGAATTTTTGGCTTTAACGTTAGTACTGGTATATGTCGGAGCTGTTATGGTTCTTTTCTTGTTTGTTATCATGATGTTAGATATAAAAGTTAAACCCAATAAAGGGATGAGTTCTTATACAAAAGTAGGTCTATTTGTTGCCCTATTAATGTTAGTTGAAATGATGATGTTACTCGGTAAAAAACTTATACCTGCTTTGCCACAAGATGATTTGGTTAAACATATAAAAGGGCATAGTAATGTTAAAGAAGTTGCCGAAAGCCTTTACACTCAATATGTATTACCATTTGAACTTGCTTCAGTAATATTATTGGTAGCAATTGTTGCAGCAATACTACTTACGCTAAGGAAACGTAAAGATTACAACCATGTAAAACCAGAATCTCAGGTTCATGTCAAAGCAACTAACAACAGAATGAGGGTAGTTAAAATGGAAGCCGAGAAAGGCAACGATATTGGGGGTGACTCATGAGTTTAGTTCATTACCTTATTTTAGCAGGTATTTTATTTGTTATTTCAATTGCGGGTATTTTCATCAACCGCAGAAATGTTTTAATTTTATTGATGTCAATTGAGTTGATGTTATTAGCCGTAAATATTAATTTTATTGCTTTTTCTAGTTATCTAAATGATGTACAAGGGCAGGTTTTTGTGTTTTTTATTCTTACTGTTGCTGCTGCTGAAGCCGCAATTGGGTTAGCAATACTAGTGGTTATTTTCCGTAAGCGTAAATCGCTTGAAATTGATAAATTAAGTGAGTTAAAGGGGTAGATAGCATGAGTATGAATATTTTATTAATCATTGCATTATCTCCGCTAGTTGGAGCCATTATTGCAGGATTTTTTGGACGTAAAATTGGCAAGATAGGTTCACATCTTGTAACTATTGCTTCTGTTGCCGTTTCTTGTATCCTTTCAATTCAAGTGTTGATGGGTTTAGTTAACGGCGAATTTACTGTCTTTAATCAAAACGTCTATAGTTGGATGGTTACTGGCGATGTTAGTTTGAATGTTGGATTTTTGGTTGATTCATTGACAGCCTTAATGATGTCTGTGGTGACATTTGTGTCTTTAATGGTGCATATCTATACCATAGGTTATATGCATGATGATCCGGGCTATCAGCGTTTCTTCTCTTACATCAGTTTATTTACTTTTGCTATGTTAATGTTAGTTATGTCTAATAATTTCTTACAGCTATTTTTTGGTTGGGAAGCTGTTGGTTTGGTTTCATACCTATTAATTGGTTTCTGGTTCAAGAAGGAAACGGCAATATTTGCCAATATGAAAGCATTTTTGGTAAATAGAGTCGGAGATTTTGGTTTCTTAATAGGAATTGCAGCTGTCATGATGGCATTTGGTACGTTAGATTATTCTGAAGTGTTTGCTCAGTTACCTCAATTCGCTGATAAAACAATTTCTATTTTTCCAGGTGTAGAATGGTCGTTGATGACATTTATAGCCATTGCTTTATTTATTGGCGCCATGGGTAAATCAGCACAAGCACCTTTGCATGTGTGGTTACCTGATTCAATGGAAGGGCCAACACCTATTTCTGCTTTAATTCATGCGGCGACTATGGTTACCGCTGGTATCTTTATGGTATCAAGAATGTCACCAATATTTGAAATGTCTGATACTGCATTAAGTTTTGTCATGCTGATAGGTGCTTTTACTGCATTTTTTATGGGGCTAATAGGTATTGTTCAAAATGACATTAAACGAGTTGTTGCTTATTCAACATTATCTCAACTCGGCTATATGACTGTTGCATTGGGTGTTTCAGCTTATTCAGCTGCAATTTTTCACTTAATGACACATGCATTCTTTAAAGCTTTATTATTCTTGGGCGCTGGTTCTGTAATTATTGCTATGCATCATAAGCAAGACATGTCTGAAATGGGTGGCTTAAAGAAATACATGTTTATCACTTTTATTACCATGTGGATAGGCACTCTTGCTTTAACTGGTTTCCCAGGTTTCTCTGGGTTTTTCTCAAAAGATATCATTATTGAAGCAACACATTTATCTGATCGATGGGGTTCTTCTGTTGCATACATAGCAGTATTGTTTGGAGTTTTTATTACCGCTTTGTATAGTTTCAGGTTACTGTATTTGACATTCCATGGTAAAGAAAAAATGGATAATCACACAAAAGAACATTTAAAAGAATCGCCATGGGTGGTGACTTTACCATTGGTATTGTTAGCTATTCCATCTATAGCAATTGGTTGGATGACAATTGAACCGATATTATTTGGTGGTTTTCTTAGTGATGCAATACATGTATTACCACAAAACGATGTGGTTAAAGAAATTGGACAAGAGCATTTTCATGGGGCGGGTAGTTTTGTACTACATGGATTGACACAACTTCCATTTTTCTTAGCACTCGCAGGTTTTGCATTGGCGAGTTATATTTATTTGAAGAAAATTTCAATAGCAGACAATGCCAAGAAAACTTTTAGACCAATTTATGACTTATTACAAAACAAATATGGCTTTGATGATTTTAATCAAAAATACATTGCTGGTGGTTTAGTTTCACTCGGTAATCTGTTATGGAAATGGTCAGATAGTAAGTTAATTGATGGTTTAATTGTTAATGGTTCTGCAAAACTTGTTAATAAAATATCTAAAGTGTTCAGAGGATTTCAATCCGGTTATATTTATCATTACGCACTAGTTATGGCTGTTGCGGTAATATTGTTTATAGGAGTGCATGTCATATGAGCGATATGAATTATTTAAGTCTTTTAATTTGGCTGCCAGTAATAGCTGCTTTCGGTATCTTAGCACTGGGCCCTCAGCGTGAAGGGTTAGCAAGATTGTTTGCAATGCTGGCTTCTGTAATTACGTTGATTATTAGTGTCCCTTTATGGATGCATTTTGATGCATCAACTGCAGCAATGCAATTTGAAGAGAAAGTGAGTTGGATATCGGCGTTAAATATTAATTATCATCTAGGTATTGATGGAATTGCTATGCCATTAGTTGTATTGACTACCTTTATTTCAGTTTTGACGGTATTATCCGCTTGGAAAGTGATTAAGAAAAATGTGCATCAATTTATGGCGGCTTTTTTAATGTTAGAGTCGATGATGATTGGTGTATTTTGTGCTCAAGATGCGATGTTATTTTATGTTTTCTTCGAAGCAATGTTGATCCCAATGTTTTTGATTATTGGTATATGGGGTGGGCCTAATAGGGTCTACGCTACAATTAAGTTCTTTATTTATACTTTTTTTGGGTCTGTATTTATGTTGATAGCCTTAATCTATCTCTATATGCAGGGTGGTACATTTAATATTGCTGAAATAGCTGAAATTCCATTAACATTAAAAGAACAAACTTGGATATTTTTTGCATTCTTCTTAGCTTTTGCAGTGAAGATACCTATGTTTCCAGTACACACATGGTTACCTGATGCACACGTTGAGGCTCCTACTGCTGGTTCAGTAGTATTAGCAGCAATAATGTTGAAAATTGGTGGCTATGGTTTCTTAAGATTTTCTTTACCCATTACTCCTGATGCCTCAAGTGAGTTGGCTGGTTTTGTTATTGCGTTATCATTAATTGCCGTGGTATACATTGGCTTAATTGCGATGGTACAAAAAGACATGAAAAAGCTAATCGCTTATTCATCAATTTCACATATGGGCTTTGTAACCTTAGGCATTTTTATTGCATTCGCTTTGATACTAAAAGGTGGCGATACCAGCATGGCATTAGAAGGTGCTATGGTGCAAATGGTTTCTCATGGTTTTATATCAGCAGCTTTGTTTTTATGTGTAGGTGTTTTGTATGATCGTATGCATACGCGTTTGATTAGAGATTATGGCGGTGTTGTAAATACTATGCCATTGTTTGCTGCTTTCTTCGTTTTCTTTGCCATGAGTAATGCGGGTCTTCCTGGTACTTCAGGGTTTGTAGGTGAATTTATGGTAATCTTATCGAGTTTTCAAGCTAATTTTTGGTTTGCATTTTTAGCTGCTTTGACTTTAATATTTGGCGCAGCTTACTCACTATGGATGGTTAAGCGAGTAGTTTTTGGAGAAGTTAAAAGTGAAGCTGTTTCTCAATTGACAGATATAAGTAAACGTGAATCATTTGTGCTAGCAGTATTAGCCATTGCTGTATTATTTTTAGGAATTTATCCTGAACCATTAATCGATGTTATGCGTGTTTCGGTTGAACATCTTATTGAACAAATCTCAGTGTCGAAGGTATAAGTTATGAATTCTATATTAGGGTGGTCTGAATTAACTCCAATTTTACCAGAATTAATTATTTTGGCAACAGCCTGTATCGTATTGGTATTAGGCCTTTTTACTAGCTCTGAGAAGGGTGGATTGCTTGTACTAACCTCTATTGTTGGCGTAGTATTTGCGGCAATAACAACGGCAAAATTTCACATGGGCGATCATGAATTAACACGTCAAGTGTTATTTAATGGTAACTTTGTTAGGGATTACATGGGTGATATTCTTAAAATAGCAGTATATGCTGTTATGTTGTTCGTATTCATTTATTCAAAACAATACTTACGTGACAAAAATATATTCAAAGGTGAATTTTTTGCCTTAATGCTTTTTGGAATGTTAGGTATCATGATTATGATATCTGGTTATAACTACATTACCTTATACTTAGGTCTAGAATTGCTTGCACTGAGTTCGTATGCCTTAGTTGCTTACGATCGAGATAATATGCAATCCAATGAATCAGCGATGAAATACTTTATCTTAGGTGCCATCGCTTCTGGTATGTTGTTATACGGTATGTCGATGATATATGGAGCAGTGGGGACATTACAAATAGATCATGTTGCCTTGCAAGTGTCTAATACAAACAATACCATGCTACTTAGTTTTGGATTAGTCTTTATTATGGTAGGTGTTGCATTTAAATTAGGAGCTGCACCATTTCATATGTGGGTTCCTGATGTTTATCAAGGAGCACCTACTGCAACAACCTTATTTATATCATCTGCTCCCAAAATAGCTGCATTTGCCTTCGCTATTCGTCTACTGGCACAATCGTTAGAAGGTTTATTCGATAACTGGCAGCACATTATTTCTGTGATTGCGATGCTTTCAATTATTATTGGTAATTTATTTGCATTACAACAAGACAATATTAAACGCCTGTTTGCTTACTCAACTATATCTCATATCGGTTTTATGTTGTTAGGTTTTGTGGGTGGAATCGATGGATATGCTGCTTCAATGTTTTATATTATTACTTATGCCTTAATGAGTGTAGCTGGTTTTGGTATGATTATCATTTTATCTTGTAAAGGTTTTGAAGCAGAAAAAATATCTGATTTCAAAGGACTTAATCAACGTAATGCTTGGTTTGCTTTTATGATGTTATTAATTGTTGCTTCAATGGCTGGTTTTCCGCCATTAATTGGGTTTTTCTCTAAGTTAGTTGTGCTTAAGGCCATAGTTGATCAAGGCTACTATGTTATGGCAGGTATTGCTGTGGTGTTTGCTGTTATTGGATCATTCTATTACTTGAAGATCATAAAAGTAATGTATTTTGATGAATCTGAAAGCGATCAAGAAATTACCGCTGGATTTGATGTTAAATCCATTTTAAGTTTTAATGCATTATTGCAGTTAGGTTTATTGTTGTTCATACCTTCTATCTTAAGTTATTGCATTAAGGCGATAGAAACCTTGTAAAGCCTTAATAATTCACAATAAATTTCAAACAGGTAAAAAAGGTGAGCTAGTATTTGGTATTAGCTTACCACTGTCGCCTTGATTAATAGGGTTATTTAAAATGAAGTTTTGAATGACAATTAGATATCTTATTTGTTAAATTTATAATTAAATTCACACAAAATCACCCCAAAGACTATGAATAGCTGCCAAAATTGCAGGTGCCATGGTTTCAGTTCTAAGGATTCTTTTACCAAATTGGATGCCAGTTAAACCACTGGAATTTAAATAGCATAAATCTTTTTCTGACCAGCCCCCTTCAGGTCCGATAGCTATGTCGAATTTACTCCAATTATTGTGTGCAAGATATTGAATTGTTTTATTTTCTTCTGGTTCCAACAACATACCTGTGCGTTTTTCTTGTGAATATTCTTCGATGGATATCGGTGTTAAAATGGTAGGAATATCTGCCCGAAAACTTTGTTCACTTGCACTTGTTGCAATATTTCTCCAATGATTCATTTTTTTATCTAGACGATTAGCTTTTAATTTAACTTCACAATATTCACTGTAGATTGGTAGGACAGTTGAAACCCCAAGTTCGGTTGCTTTTTGTATACTGTAATCCATTCGTTCACCTTTAGATAGGCTTTGAACTAATGTGATATTAAGTTTTGAAGGTGGTAGAGGCTTTATTGTCTCAATTAGTTTAACATCTATGGCCTTTTTATTTATTTGGATGATTTCAGCCATGAATTCTTGGTTACTGTTGTTAAATATTTTTAGTTTTGCAGATATTTTTAAACGTAAAACATTGCGCAAATAATGCGCCTTGTCATTTTCTATGCTAACTATGTCACCTAATGTTTCATTAAAGTGATAAAATATTCTATGTAATCTCATTTGTATGATTATAATTGTTTACTATGAAAATACCAAAACAAATACTTATTCTATTGCTTATAACGATATTACAGGCTTGTACATCAACGAGTTATGTTTACGTCAAACCTAATTTGGAAAAAAGTGTAATTAATATTTCTCGGGTAGTTATTATGGTTGAGTACCTAAATTTATATAAAGATTTGCATGGTTACCAAAACTTTGATGAAAATATAAATATGTTAAAGCAAGAGGAATTACTTGAAAGCACAAGAGAAGAATTATTAGCAAAGGGTTATTCTATTTCCGCTAAACAATTGTTAACTAGTGGTTTAATAATGGACAGAGAGTTTAGGGTAGATCATTTTGTCGATGGCGTTGAACAGGGTAGCCCGATACTTGCTCCATATATAATACGGAGTATCGACTTGTTGGATGACGAAATAGTTGCCTACGAGTCTCTTTTGGCTGAACTTAATGCTCCTATTAGTCTTAATATGTCTGAACTACGTAGTTATATCATTAACAATTTCATTAAACAAACTGAACAACTGAAATTACCAAATGACACTGCTGTTCTTGTTATTCAGAGCTTTCATCCACGTGCCTCATTATTTTCATCTATCGATATTGGTTTTTCAACAGGCACTTTTGGACATGATGATTTTATTAGGTATAACAATAACAGGCCGCGACCTGTTACTTGGGGTTATTTTCTACATGTTGGTAGTGGAGATGTACTTTGGTCAAATAGAATCAACTTAATTAATCACAAGAATCAACAAAAGTTTTTTAATGGCATCCCAAATATGAGTTATAATTAGCTTTTAGTTAATTATTAAACGCATGAAAAATCTAGGTTTTACCTTAATCGAAATATTAATTGTTGTGGTGATACTAAGTATTTTAGCAATTACTGTAGTACCACAATTCTTAGATCAACCTGCTAAAGCTCGTGTAGCAAGAGCACAATCAGATATACAAAGTCTAAAACAAGCCCTTAGTATGTATAAACTGGATAATTTTAGTTATCCCTCTACATCCCAAGGATTACAAGCTTTGACTTCAAAGCCAAGTGGCGATCCACAAGCCAAAAATTGGAAACCTGGTGGTTACATAGAAAATATGATTAAGGATCCTTGGGGAAATGATTATCAATACTTAAACCCAGGCAATCATAGTAGTATTGATATTTATTCTTTAGGTCAAGATGGTCAACCTGGTGGTGAAGGTGATAACAAGGATGTCGGAAACTGGTAATTTGTGATGTACTATAGCACCACCAAAGGTTTTACCTTAATTGAAATTTTGGTAGTGGTGGTTATAGTTTCGATAGTGTCTGTTATGGGTGTACAAATGATAAGCTCAGGTTCTGTTGAACGTAATTTGCAGCAACATGGACGAATTCTACAAGCTTCTATTGAATACTCTTGTGATCAAGCAATTCTTCAAAATCGATCATATGGATTAAGATTTTATCAAACGGGTTATCAATTTAGTCAATATACTAATCAACAGTGGATTGAGGTAACTTCTGAAATCATTAGTAATAACCAATTTGCTGATGGTAGTTTACTGTCATTAGAAATTGATGGTTATAGCGTAGTTTTACCCGAAGAAGTTGATGAAGTTCCTCAGTTAATGTGTGATTCCAGTGGTCAATTGACACCATTTATAGTAAGAATATCTGATGCAACCAAACAACATCATTACCAATTAAAGTCAATCGATTTTTGGCGAATGCAAGGTCAGTGGTTAGATGAAACGAAAAACTAGAAATACGGGTTTTACATTGTTGGAAGTAATTGTTAGCTTGGTTATTTTGACTGTTGCTTTAACAGCAATTATTACGGTCGGTTCGAATCGAGCTGAAACATTAATTGAATTACGCCAACAGAATAGAGCATTGATGGTTGCTAATAATGTATTAGAACACTATTATCATAAAAGAGATATCATTCCAGGTGTTTTTGACGGTAAACAAGAAAATGGCAATAATGATTGGAGTTGGCAATTAGAGGTTACTCCAACAAATAATAAACATATTTATCGAATGGACATTAAAGTGAGTGTGGATTCAAGTTTTGATTATGCTGTTGCACAGTTAGTTGGGTTTAAATGGCATTAAAATATTATAAATCATTGGGTATGACCTTATTAGAAGTTTTGGTAGCCTTGACATTGATGGTTATTATTTCGGCTATATCATTTGCGAGTTTAAATGGTTTAATTGATGCCAAACAACATACTGACGAAGTTGCAAAAAATCTTCGTAAAGAATTACTAGTCTCTCAACAATTAACGAATGATATAGATTCTATAATTAAAAGATCAGTTAAAGACCAATTTGGTTTAAGTAAACCCGATATTATTGGCGATTTTTCATCAGTTGAATTCAGTCGTAATGGCCATGGCAATCCATTAAAACAATTTCGAGCTGAATTGCAACGTGTTCATTGGTATGTTCGTGATGAGAAGCTTTACAGGCGTACAACAGACTTTATTGATGCAGGTAGTTTTCCAAAATGGCAGGTAAGGCAGTATCTTGATAACGTTTCTGAGTTAAATATGAACTTTATTAACTCGGTTGGACAAGAATCAAGAACATGGCCTATAGATAACAGTAGTTTCCCACTACAATCCATTGAATTTAAAATAGAATTTAACAATCAAACCAGTCTCAAATACCTTATGAGTGTGCTCTATTGAAAACACATAGAAAACAAGATGGCGTGGCCTTGTTTGTCACTTTATTAGTTGTAACCATTGCAACTTTATTAGCCACTGAAATTTGGTTTAATAATAGTTTAGATCTTTCTCGGCAAATGAATAACCGATCCTCTTATCAGGCAAAACACTATGCTAAGGGTATGTTTTTGTGGGTTAGAGGTATATTACAGGAAGATTTTGAACAGGATCCAGGTTTTGATAATCGTAATGATGTTTGGAATCAACCATTAACTGGTATACCATTAGAAGATGCTATGTTATCTGGTAAACTAACTGATTTAGATAGTAAATTTAACCTAAATAACCTTGTGATTAATGGAGAAATAAATGCCCACAGTTATGAATATTTTAAAAGGGTTTTAATTAATTTGGAACTAGAGCAATCATTAGCAGATAAACTAGTGGATTGGATAGATAGTGATCAGATTCCAATGCCTCAAGGTGCCGAAGATAACAGTTATTTAAGTAAATCTCCTTCTTACCGTACTTCAGGTCAATCGATGTTTCACATCAGTGAGTTAACCTTGATTGAGGGAGTGGATCAATACAGTTATGAGCGGTTAAAAGCCTATGTGACAGTTTTACCAATCATTGGAAAAATACCCACAAAATTAAACGTAAATACTGCGTCAATTCTATTATTAAAATCCATTAACAGACAAATAACCACTAAAGATGCTATAAATTTGTATAGTAATGGATTTTCAAGTAACAAAACATTAGCAGATTTTTTTCGTCAACCAGTTATAAATTACTATAACTTAGGCGATAGACAACTTGATTTACAAAAACACCTATCTACCCAAAGTAACTGGTTTCAGGCACTCGTAAATATTCAAATGCAAGACAGTAATTTTCAAAAATATGCATTAATTTATCGTCGGGCTAGCCAATCAGTGGTTAAACAATGGTCTGATACGGCTTTTGAATAAAAAAATAAAAATGAGGTAAGTTATATGAATCAAACTCCAATAATCGTTGCTGTAGTTGTAGGTATTATTGTCATTAAGTTGATAGCAGTACATTTATACTTAAAAATTAAAAAAAGTGATTCAAAGAAGGCTGACAGCACCAATGACAAAGATTAATTCTATTTGTATATTGCGGATCTCTGCGATTGGTGATGTGACGCACGTATTACCTGTCTTGGCAACACTAAAAAACGCATTTAAAGAAGCTCAAATAACATGGATAATAGGAAAGTTAGAATACAAACTCATGCAAGGAATAGAAGGTGTAAATTTTATTATTTATGATAAGAAGGCAGGGGTTAAGTCTATTAAGAAAAAACTTAAAGGGCAAAGTTTTGATGTGTTATTACAAATGCAGTACTCTCTTCGAGCTAACCGTATTGCTTGGAAATTAAAGGCTAAATATCGTGTTGGTTTTGACAAAAAACGCTCAAGAGAACTTCATGGATATAAGTTGAGCCATAGAATCGCGGCTGTAGAAAATCAGCATGTGCTGGATGGTTTCATGGAATTTGCGAAAGTATTAGGCGTAAATGATTTTATTTATAAATGGCATATACCAACCTCGAAATTAGATAAAGAATTTGCTGCAAACCTTATCGATAGCAAGGAAAAATATGTAGTTCTTAGTCCTTGTTCTAGCCATAAAATTAGAAATTGGTCGAATGTGAACTATGCCAAAATTATTGACTATATGATTAATCAGTACGCTGTTAAAGTTCTATTGTGTGGTGGGCCTAGTGAATATGAAATAAATACAGCGAATGAAATTGAAAGTTTGTGTCAGCATTCAGTCAATAATATCACTGGCAAAGATACCTTAAAACAATTGTATGAGTTGCTTAAACGAGTAGATTTAGTTATTTCGCCAGATTCTGGTCCAATGCATATAGCTAATGCAGCTAGAACACCAGTTATCGGTTTACACGCTGCAACAACTGCAAAACGGAGTGGGGCCTATTTATATCAAGATTTGGCAGTCGATTGCTTTTCGCAAGCGGCAGAAAAATACCTTAACAAACCTGCAGTTCAAATCAAATGGGGAAAACAAGTCCGAGTAGATGGTGTCATGTCGTTAATAAGTTATAACATGGTCAAAGAAAAAATTGATAAAGTCTTGGGTTGAATTTTTTTTTAAAGAGTGCATTTTATAACTTGGACATCTAATGCCAATCGAGTTTACACGAATAGGTTGAGACCATTCATAACAAAATCAATGAGGTGAATTCATAGCTTAAATGATATGTTTATGATTTTACCCTGTTGGGACTGCAAGAAACCCCTATCTCAGCATCATATTGTTTTGAGATAGAGTAACCAACCCTGCAATAATATTCTTTGATATGAGAATTTCTTACAGTCCTGAATTACGGTATTATGCCGCAGGGTTCATATTTCAACTACTCTATGTCAATTTTTTCTAAATTCAAATTGTTCTAAGCGACTTGTTTTTAACTTAAAAAAAGAGTCAACTCTGATATAATCCAATCAATGAAAATATTCGATCTATACAACGCAAACCTAAATGGTACAAAATTAATTGAAGCCAGCGCAGGGACAGGTAAAACTTTTACATTATCAGGTTTGTATATTCGTTATATTGTCGAGAAAAAATTATTACCAGAAAATATTCTTGTATTGACATTTACCAAGGCTGCAACAGCGGAGCTGAAAACCCGATTACGGGCCCAGTTGATCGAGTGTAAAAATCATTTACTGGAGATTAAATCAGTTAGTAAAGATAGTAAACAGCTTTTTGATTTGTATGAAGGGTATAAATCTCAAGAGCCTGCTTTAAAATACATTGAATTGGCATTGATTTGTTTTGATCAAGCATCGATTTTCACCATTAATGGTTTTTGTCAAAAGGTTATTGATGACTACAACAGTGACTGTGGTTCGCCAGTTTTCCATGAATTAATTGATTCCAAACAATACGTAGCAAAATATGTTTATGAGTTTTGGCGTATTCAGCAGAAGAATATACCAATTGAGTTTCTTTCTTGTGTTCCAGCAATTGATAAAACCATTACAAAAATAAGTAGCTTGTTGAATAAGAGCCATTACCATCAGGTTAAACCTGAATTAGATTGGTTTGAGACAGAAAATTTATATAAAGAATATTCGAATTTGAAAAAAAAATGGAAATTGCAACATGAAAAACTTTTAGATTATATACTTTCTGGTGACTTTCATGCTGGTGTATATAAGTATGTTAATAGAGGAGTTTATAACGATGAGATGGAACGATTTTTTAATGGATTTGGAGGTAATGTATTAAAATTTCGTGCTAGTAATATAGAAAGTAAACTAGGCAAGAACAAAACATTGAAACCAATGCCAACTTTTTTTGAGGCATTTGAAGAGTTTTATAACAAAATATTTTACAGCTATGATAAAGGAAAAACTGGTAACAATCTTGCCGTCAGTTATATGTATGAGTGCTTTAACTTTGTGCAAAAAAAACTAGCAGAATTACTGATTGAACAAGGCAAGTATGATTATTCTGATCAAATTAGGGTGGTGCATAGTGGTATACAAAATAATTCAGAACTAGTAAATAAAATTGCAAATCAATGGCAATGTGTAATGATTGATGAGTTTCAGGACACCGATAGTATGCAGTTGGAAGTATTTGATAAATGCTTTAATGATGGAAAGCATGATCTTATTTATGTAGGTGATCCTAAGCAAGCCATTTATGATTTCCGTGGTGCTGATGTTTTTGTTTATAATCATGCAAAAGAACAGACTCACCAACAATTTAATTTAGCAACCAATTGGCGCAGTAGTGATAAGATGTTGGCAGCAAGTAATGCTATGTTTGACTATGAAAATTCTTTTGTGTTCCCATGGTTGAACTTCACTCCTTCACAAGCAAAAAATGATCAAAAAATACAACTTGATGACATTTATTCATCTGTTGCTTTAATAGATTGTGATCAACAGCAACGTAAAGTTAAACTGGCTTTAGAAATAAAACGCTTTTTAACTGGGGCTAAAGTTGAAAATAAAAGTATAGAAGCAGAGAACTGCGCCATATTGGTCAACAGTAATAGTGATGCGATAGAATTATATGAATTTTTGTTGACACAAGAGATTCCTGTTAGTTTATGGAGTGAGTCAGGAGTTTTTTCAACAGAAAGCGCAAAACAGTTATACTATTTAATACGTGCGATAAATTATCCAAGTAAGAGTAATATCTTCACCACATTACATGGTTTGTTTTTTACAGTCAGTCTTAATCAACTTCAAAAACTTGATAGCGAAGGCTACATTACGCAGTTTGTGAATTATCAATTACAAAGTAAAAATTCCAATATTGTTGATGTTGTTGAATATATCTTTCATGAAGAAAAGGTCTATAGTCAATTATTGCAACGTTTGGATGGCGAAAGACATTATACTGACATACAACAACTAATAGAATTGTTGCAGCGACAAGTTGATTTGGGAAACACTAGTAATCAATTGGAAAATTGGTTAGCGTTACAGATTCAACAAGTTGATTTTTTAGAGGAAGATGATCAACGTAAACGTCGTATCGAAAGTGATGGCAAAAAAATTTCCATCATGACTATTCATAAATCCAAAGGTTTAGAATTTGATCATGTATTTATCCCTTATGCCGATAAAATAACCAATAATGTGCCTAGAGAAAATGTAGATTTGCGCGCTTGTGTAGCAACACATGATAATGAAAAAAAAGCAAAAATTTATTGGAGGCATAGTAAAAATGCCAAGGAAAACTATGAGCGTGAACGCCGTGCTGAAAAAATGCGAAATATCTATGTTGCTATTACACGGGCGAAGCATCGTATATATTTAGGTATAGATAGTACGAATGAAAAAGCTTATGCCAAATTACCTATTTCTGCGTTAATCAATAAACTTGTTGAAAAACAAATACCGTGTTCATTGATCCAGAGCTGTGAAATATCTGATCAGCTCTTTAGAAAGCCTAAAGTGATGTTAACAAAACCTTCTTCTTTTAAAAGAAATTTAGGGAAGCCCCAATCAATATATAGTTTTTCTGCTTTAAGTAAAAAACAAAATATTTCATTTGAAAACATTAGAGATAGTGAGGTTAAAATTAATTTCAGCAATTATTTCCAATTCCCGAAAGGTGCTAAAAGTGGCACAATGCAACATGAAATATTAGAAAATTTAAATTTTGATGCTGGAACACCAGAGATTAGTGCAGAAGTTGTTACACAACTGCGGCGCAATAATTATGATAAACAATGGCAAAATTGTTTAAGCAAACAAATCGAAAAAATTCTCAATACTCAGCTATGGGATAATGGAGCAAAGTTATCTGAAGTGCAAAACCATGTTGATGAAATGGAATTTATGTTACCGATTGGTTCAATCAATAATGCTACAATTTCTCACTGGTTGACACAGCATAGAGGTACCGAAACAGTATTTATTCAAGATGACTTGCAAGGCTTTCTAACTGGTTTTGTTGACTTGGTGTTTGAATATAAAAACAAGTATTATGTCGTTGATTATAAGAGTAATTACTTAGGTGGGAACATAAGTAATTATAGACAACAGGATTTAAAAAATGCGATTGAACATCACTATTATGACCTACAGTATCTACTCTATAGTATTGCCTTGGTGAAATACTTGAAAAATAAAGTTAAAAATTATGACTATGAGAAACATTTTGGTGGAATTGCTTATATCTTTACTCGAGGTATAAACGGAGATTCAGGACAGGGTGTTTATCGTAACAAGCCTAAAAAGGGCTTAATCGAAAAGATGCTAGAGAAGTTTGATGCTAGTTGATTCCATTAAAAGTTTCTTCCAAGAATTAACTGACAATCCAAAAGCCGTTGAACTTGCGCTTATGTTGCAACAACAGCTGGAAAAAGGCCATACAGCAATAGAGGCTAAAGAAGCCATTAAGGATAATTTAATTAGCTTGGATGGTAATTATGGCTATATAGTCTTAAAAGATGGTTTAGCAGGATTTAGACGTTTTTATAATCAGGAAAAGGCTATTGCTGTGGATTTCAGAGAGTCTCTCGCCATAGAAGTTAGTTCCAATCAACTAGAAAAAGCTGTTGAGCAAGTGTGTGGGGCTTTGAAATTACCTACAGTAGAAAGTAGTGATAAACAATGGCAAGCGAGTTTAGAGTTTTTACAACATAGCCGTTACATACTCAGTGGTGGGCCAGGAACAGGAAAAACCACTACAGTTACTCGCATGTTGTTATTATTTACTTACCTCTACCCAAAGGCGCAAATAGCATTAGCTGCACCAACAGGAAAAGCTGCAAATCGTATGATGCAAAGTATCAATGAGTTGTTGCCTAAAGAATTGCATCAAACTGCACAGACACTGCATCGTTTACTTGGTTTTAATCAAAAAAACAACACCGTTAATTATAATTCTAAGAACCCATTGCCCTATGATTTAATTATCATAGATGAAGCATCGATGTTAGATGTAACAATAGCCTATCGAATTATTCAAGCGTTGAAGCCTAATGCCCAGTTACTCCTTGTTGGTGATAAAAACCAGTTACCATCTGTTGAAGCAGGGAATGTTTTTGCGGATTTATGCAAAATTGTACAATCTAACTACAAAGAATTGGTAGAAAATTTCCGTTTCACTAATGATTCACTTATTTCAAAATTGTGCAATTGCGTTATCAATCAAAATTTATTCCAGTTCAATCAAATTCACCAATACCACAATCCACAAAGTAAAGAAGATAAACGAAAAACTCTAAGCGATTGGTATGACATGGTTGATAAAGATTCAGCTATCATTTTGTCACCAATAAAATATGGTAACAACTCAGTAGATGAATTAAATGAGTTAGCCATAAATATTTTGTATAAAAATAGCAAACGAAATCAAGGTATGCCCATTATGGTGAACCAAAATGATTATACCCTAGGCGTCTTTAATGGAGATATTGGTCATTTAATTCTTAAAAACCAACAATGGTATGTGAGCTTTATTGTTGAAGGCATACAAAAGGATGTCAAACTTGAAGCAATTAAAGGTTGGCAGGTCGCTCATGCTATCACCATACATAAATCTCAAGGGTCAGAATACGATCATGTGTTAATAACTTTACCTGACGATATTGAGTTGGAAATTCTAACAACTTCACTATTATACACTGCAATAAGTAGAGCAAGAAAGTCGATATCTATTTGGTCGAGTGAAAGAATTATCGCCAAAATTTTAGTGTCAAATGAAAATAGAATGACATTTTTAAACTAAATTAATTATATTTAATTTATTTAAAAAAAACAGTTGACGAGTAGGGTGCAAATAAGCATAATGCACATTCTTTCGAGGGGCTATAGCTCAGCTGGGAGAGCGCAACACTGGCAGTGTTGAGGTCAGCGGTT
This sequence comes from Alcanivoracaceae bacterium, assembly GCA_016744455.1. Classification (GTDB taxonomy): domain Bacteria; phylum Pseudomonadota; class Gammaproteobacteria; order Xanthomonadales; family Marinicellaceae; genus NORP309. The sequence continues at coordinate 80,518 of JADGEI010000004.1, read as the reverse complement.
CGATCCCGCTTAGCTCCACCACCTTCCCGGCAATATAAATGCGCTAAACTCGAGAGAAACTGTTGCGTCCCCTTCGTCTAGTGGCCTAGGACTCCGCCCTTTCACGGCGGCAACAGGGGTTCGAACCCCCTAGGGGACGCCAATTTTACGGCTCTCGCACATCATCTTTACTTTTAAATCACTCTTCAAAAAAAATCATTTATGGGTATATAAACTCATCTTTTTTCAGAGCAATATAAAAGTAAATCTAAAGCACGATAGCCGCAAAATTAAATTTTATAGTTCAGCCCGTTATCTTTACTTTTAAATCACTCTTCAAAAAAATCATTTATGGGTATATAAACTCATCTTTTTTCAGAGCAATATAAAAGTAAATCTAAAGCACGATAACAGCATAATTATTTTTGGTAGCTCTAGTCCTCTATCTTTGCTCCAAAACTATAAAAATAAATCAAAAAATCGTCATTCCAGCCGAGCCTAGGCGAGAGCAGGAATCTCATAAATTTTAAATTTGATTACCTATATAAACACCCAGCTAATTTCAACCAAAAAGATACCCACAATTATAAAATGAGTTACTAAACTTGTTTGTTTTTTTGACTATTATCGTTAATCGTATATAGTAGATCAACAATCACTAATTGTAATATCTTGATTTTAGTCAATTGACATTTTTGAAAACAGGAGTAATATAAGTTCTATTAATTAGTGAGCCCACTTTCAATGGTTAAAAGTCAAAATAAAAATCTCGAAAGCCAGTTATGGCACATCACAACTTTTTTAAAAAGAGTCAATATCTTATATGCCGTTGCTTCCATTGATATGTGAAATACAAAAATGAAAATAATCCACACATCAGATTGGCACTTAGGCCAACACTTTATGGGCAAAAGCCGACAATCGGAACATAAATATTTTTTATCATGGCTAATTGATACAGCTATTGATCAAAAGGTTGATGCCATTATTGTTGCGGGTGATATTTTTGATACGGGTTCACCGCCTAGTTATGCTCGTGAGCTTTATAATCAGTTTATCGTAAACCTCAGATCTACAGGTATACATATCATTATTTTAGGAGGCAATCACGACTCAGTGGCAACTTTGAGTGAGTCTAAAGAATTGCTTGGCTATTTTAACACCCATGTCATTCCTGGTGCATTATCGGATATCAGTGAACAAGTAATCACATTACATGATCCAAATGGTCTTCCACTGCTGATTATATGTGCTATTCCTTATCTTAGGCCAAGGGATATCATGTTGAGTTTAGCAGGGCAAAGCGGTTCAGATAAAAAGCAGAATTTACAACAAGCCATCAGCGATCATTATCAGAGTATTTATTCACTAGCTAAGGAGAGGAAAAAGAAGATATATAACGAGACCAATCAAAAGGTGCCAATTATTGCCACAGGACATCTCACCACAGTCGATGCAAAGAGTTCTGAGTCTGTCCGAGAAATTTATATCGGTTCTTTGGATGCATTTCCTTCGTCTGCCTTTCCACCAGCTGATTATATTGCATTAGGTCACATTCACCTTGCGCAAAAAGTTGGAGGAAAAGAGCATATCCGCTATTGCGGTTCACCGATCCCATTGAGTTTTGATGAATTAAATAATGATAAAACAATTGTAATAGCAAAGTTTGATGAAGATAAATTCATTGCTGCAATTCCCAAGGAAATACCGCGATTTCAACCGATGCACTTGATTAAAGGTGATCTGAAGACAATTGAGAATGAAATTAATAAACTAGCCAAGCTATATAATAAATCACAACCAGCATGGCTAGATATCGAAGTCAGCACACAAGATTATCTCAACGATCTACAACAGCGTATTCAATCAATGATAGAGGGCTTTCCTCTTGAAGTTCTTCTGCTACGCAAAGAGAGAAAGCAACGTTTACAAAGTATCGATTCAGTAACCAAAGAAACCTTACAAGAATTAACACCTAAAGATGTTTTTGAAAGGCGCTTGGCCTCTGAAAATTGGGATGGAGATGAACTGCAAGATAGAAAAATACGCATTTCAAAATCTTTTGACCAAATAGTGAATGATTTAATGACTGAGGCTGATGCGTGAAAATAATCAGCCTGCGTTTTAAAAACATTAATTCCCTCAAAGGTGAGTGGAAAATAGACTTTTCCCAAGAACCGTTCGCCAGTAGTGGGTTATTTGCTATTACTGGACCAACGGGTGCTGGTAAAACAACAATTCTAGATGCTATATGTCTGGCGTTGTATCATCGTACACCACGTTTGGATGAACCGTCTCCAGCAGATAAAGTGATGACACGTCATACAGGTGAATGTTTAGCAGAAGTTGAATTTGAGGTTAAAGATAAACGGTTTCGCGCATTTTGGGAAGTACGCAGAGCCAGAGGTAATGCTGAAGGTAAATTACAACCAGCTAAGGTCGAGTTGGCTGAATTGAATGCAAGTATAAACAATGATGAAAGTGGAGATAAGATCATTGCTGAGCAAGTTAGGCTTAAAGAAGCACTTATAGCAAACATAACAGGCTTAGATTTTGGGCGATTTACAAAATCGATGTTATTAGCACAAGGTGGTTTTGCTGCTTTTCTTAACGCCAATGCTGGAGAAAGAGCTGATTTATTAGAAGAATTAACTGGTACAGAAATATACGGAAAAATATCTGAAAAAGTGTTTAATCGTTTTAAAGAAGAAGACAGAAAGTTGGCAAGCCTACGTGAAAAAAACAAAAACGTAGACATACTCGACGATGAATCAATGACAGAACTATTAGGCAGACAGCAACAATTAGAAGAAGCTGTTAAAAAATCGCAACAAGAGCGTGATGAACATCAAAGAACAGTAGATACTCTTGAGAATTTAACAAATGCAGAAAAACAAAAACAAGAAAGCAAAACTAATACAGAAACAGCCAAGCAAGGGATAGAAGAACATCAACAAGAGTTAACTCGATTAGAGCAAAGTATTCCTGCTAATAAATTGCGCCCTATATTTAACAGTGTTAATCAAACAGAAGATGATTTAATTAAGATAAAATCAACGGCTAAAATACTCAATGAACAATTACAACAAACTGAAAAAGAGCAACAAGCCATAGTCCCGAAACAAGCTTTACAAAAGCAGCTTGTAGAAAAACTAAGTGCTAAAAATATAGAAACCAACCAATTAATTACTGACAAAATTATCCCGTTAGATGAGGAGATCAAACAACATACTATTCAGCAACTAGATTTAACTCAAGAAAAACAAACCTTGAATAAACAGCTTAAAGAGTTCCAGCAGCAAGTTGAAGATATAGCTCTTGGAATCACTCAAACGCAGAATGACAAAACAAAGATCGAGAATTATCTCAAACAAAATGCCAAACACCAAAATTTACAAACCAATTTGCCGCTCTGGCAAGCAAAATTTACAGATAGAGAAAAACTGCATTTAAAAGTAGTGAATTTAAAAATAGCAGTAACGAAAGTTAAAGATGAAGCTATAGATGTTGAATCAGAACAAAATCTTCTGAAACAAAACATTCTAAATGAAGAGTCAACATTTAAAGAATTAAAAAACCAGGAATCAGAATATCAGAAACAATTGATTGTCCAGCTGAATGGAGAATCAATTGAATCTATAAAAGCCAACTATCAGCAACATATTGAGAATCAAGAATCTTTATCAAGTTGTAGCCAGATTTTTGATAATTATCAGCAACAAAATATAAATCTTGAAGCAAAAGAAAAGCAGTTGCAATTGAAAAAACAAGATCAAGACCAAGCTGAAAAGTTGGTTGAACAACTTATAAAAGAGTATAAGCAACAGGAAAAGCTGGTTTCAGAAATTGAGATCAACCTGAACCTTGAAAAGGAAATTGCTAGTCTACAAAGCTATAGGGATAAATTAAAACCTGAGGATGCATGCCCATTGTGTGGCTCAAAAGAACACCCAGCAATAGAAAGCTATCAAGAAACTAACATTTCGGAAAATGAAGAACGATTAATTAAAGAAAAACAAGCCAAAGATAAAATGCATGAGAAAGGCACAGAAGCCAGAGCAGAATTGGTGACTCATCAAACGCAATTCAAAAATATTGAGGAATCCCTAGAGGAATGTAAATTGAATATCAATGAGCAGACCGATTTGTGGACGACTCCAGCGAAAATTCTAGGATGGAACGTGAAGCTTTCAGATCCAGAAGCACAAGATGATATTCCTGTATTAATCAAACAGGCACGTAGTGATAAACAGCAAGCTGAATCTCGCCTACAAACTATTGAATTACTCGAGAAACAATGGAAAACGGCTACTAAAGAATTGAATCAACAAGAAAATAAACTGCAAAATTTAGCTAATGATGCAAAATTATTATTAGGAAAGGAATCTCATAACCAAGAGCAAGTCAATGCCTTGTTAGATCAACTCACAGATGCTGAGAATGATCTATCTGATTTAGAGTTTGACTTAAATAAAAAGATAAGTCAGCAATTAAAAGATCAATTAGAAAATGATGATCAAATGCAATTGCCAGAATTGAACGAGCAAGTGCAGTGGATAAAAGTTCTTCAAAAGCAAAGTGTAACTTACCAAGACTACATTAAAAGGTTTGAACAATTTCAGAAGGAATTATTAAAACAAGAAAACCAGCAAGAAGCCCTTCATCAAAAACTTGACGATAGAAAACAAGCCAGTGAAAAAACGCAAATCAAGTTAAATAAGTTAGAACAAAAGCTATATAAGCTCAATGCTAATCGCAATACCTTATTTGCTGATAAAGACACAATAAAAGAACGACAACGTTTAGCATTAGAATTAAGTGACAACCAAATCATATTACAGGCATTGGATGATAAATTAGCTATTGTGAACAAGGCACTGCATACCTTACAAGTACAATTTGATGATAATAAACAAGCACAGAAAACGCTACAAAGCAAATACGATTCGGCACACAAACAATGGCTACAAGCTTTAGAGAAAAGCATTTTTGAGAATGAGGAAGCTTTTAAAAAAGCCTTACTAGATGATGAAGAACAAGAGAAACTATCTGAGCTTAAACAAAGTCTAGATGAAGAGTTAGTAAAATGTACTACCTTACAACAACAAGCTGATGAAACATGGCAAGCCGCTAAGAATAAGTTTGATCAGCTAATCTTGCAGTCACGAGAAAAACAATCCGTGAATGTGTTGAAAGAAGGTGATACAAATACCGAAAAATTATTAGAGCGTATTGAAGAGGTAAATGCCCTCATTACTACCTCTAATAGGCAATTAGGCGAAATTGAACAACAACTCAAAACAGATTTTGAAAAACGAGAGCAGCAAAAATCTTTAATTGCAGAAATAGAAAAGCAAGAACAACATTATGATGACTGGGATACGTTAAGGGGTTTAATAGGATCAGCCGATGGTAAAAAATTCAGAGTTTTTGCCCAAGGCCTAACCCTGGATTATCTGATTCATTTAGCCAATAGTCAATTAGATCAATTGCATATCCGTTATCAGCTACAACGTAACAACACTCAAAATGGTCAAGGCGATGCATTGGATTTAGAAGTCATAGATACCTGGCAAGCAGATGCCGTACGTGATACTAAAACTTTGTCTGGTGGTGAGAGTTTTTTGGTCAGTTTGGCTTTGGCCTTAGCCTTGTCTGATTTAGTCAGTCATAAAACACGTATTGATAGCTTGTTTTTGGATGAAGGTTTTGGAACCTTGGATAGAGAGACTTTAGATATTGCATTGGATGCACTGGATAACCTCAATGCCACCGGCAAGATGATTGGCGTGATCAGTCATGTTGATGCGCTGAAAGAAAGGATACCTGTTCAGATTGAAATTAAGAAGATGAGTGGACTTGGGGTTAGCAGGCTAGATAAAAGTTATGAAGTTAAATAGGAAATGGTTTTGACTGTGATCGAAGTTTCAAACGATATAGAAAATACGAGTGCTATTGCATCTTGGAGTGGATTTGTTTACCAAGGTAAAGTGGCGTTATATCAAGCTATAAAGATGCTTTGCGAAAATCAAACTATCGTAAATTTTTATTTGAAACTCGAGCACCTTGATGACTTCGTGATTTTTGATGCTGAAGGTAAAGCTATATCTGTACATCAGGTAAAAGCCACTCAAAGTACTTACAGATCTAAATATATAAAAGCTTTATCTGATGCCGCTAAAATCCATAGTAAACATTGTAACGACGAGACCAAAAGATATTTCCATGTTTCTGTAAAAATAGATGATTTTTCATCCTATACAGAAGGATTAAATACTGTTCTCTTTTATAAATATCATGATGGGACAAGTCATATTTCTCCTGATGAAATAGATTCATATATAGAGTTTAACATAAAAAAATATTTGAAAATTTGTGGTTCACATGACTCAAAAGAGTTAATTAATTATAAGTTTAACAAATTGGATTCGTTGATTAATTCGAAGGTTAATTTTATTCATGCAATAAACCAACGTAGAGAGAAAAGTCAATACAAAGCAGCTGATACTAATCCAATCTTATTTTCTGAGATTAAGGGTTGTTTAGATTCTGTAGTAACGAATGCTGAAGATAAAACTTATATATTAGAGCTTTTTAGAACTAACTTTCTCTTGGTTATAGATGACTTTATAGAAAACGGTTCGGCTGATGATGAAATAGTAGTTGAAATAGCTAGATGCAAAACAATCATAGCAAGTCTTGAATATTTATTGTTAGAGAAACTGTTCTTTTCCATGGATCCAAAACAAACGAAAGTATTTGCGAATTACAGTCAAAATGATGTTGACCGTTATATAAATATCATTTGCTGTTTACCTAGTTTTATCTCTAATAATAACATACCTCATTACAATTCAATTCAACAAGAAAAATACCTTCCTTCTCCGTTAGAATTGAGTGGAATAACAAGGAAAAGAGTATTTAAAAAGATTGTAAGTAACATTGATGCCATTCGAGATAATTGTTCATTGTTAAATGTGTTGTATGAATTTGATAATTTCATTGTTTCTATGAGGGAAGATGAGTTGGATTTAAAGAATATGTTTCGAGATAATGGAAAGTTTACTCACAATAGCAATATAAGTGACACTATTAGTTTAGAGAGACAAGAATCAATTGAGAATAAGGTTGTTAAGGCTAAGCGCATTAAATTTGTATCTGTGGATAAGGCATGTGGAGATCTAAGTGATTAAAAAAATACTAAAACAAGCTGCGACCAGTTCATTATATGGTTTTGAAACCGTTGAAAGTTCAGGTCAATATGAGTTCTTTAAAAAGCTAAATGGAGAAGATAAAAGGTTTTTAGTCGTTCATGAAGCTGATAAACTACTTAAGCCGGAGGAGTATAATTTCGACATTGAAGAGTGTTTACCTGAAAGTATAAAAAAAGATCCAGCATTCGAAAAAAACACTGATTTAGTAATACTCTTGAATATTAATGAGTTGTGTTCTTTTGATCTGTATGAACAAAAAATATTTTCTATTGAAGAGAACCCATATTATTTTAAAAAATACGTATTATATTATTCCCAAGAGGAAATTGAAGTGATAAATGGATTTAATTTTGATGATTTCAATAGAATTATTTCAGATAAAAATTCATTTAATTTGTATAAACGTAATCCAAAACTACCAACTGAATATAGTATTGTCGCTCGTTTTTTTATTAAGATACCTTTTTTAGAGGTACCTGTAAGTGAAGAGTCTCTTAAGGATGTCCATGAAATTTATATGGATTCTATCAATAATGAGGGCATGTTAAATTTTGAAGAAAAAATAGATGGATTGGTGAAGGAAAATCTGAATGATTATGATTTAGTTGTTAAGGAGTATATACGTGGAAAAATGGAAACTAAGTAGGTTAAGTATTAATAACTTCAAGATTTTTGAGAAGTTTGACGAAAATTTTGAATTCGATCTTGTCGTATTTGATGGTCCAAATGGATTCGGGAAGACTACTATTTTTGATGCTTTACAATTACTATTTTGTGGTGCAATTCCAAGAATCAAGGCATTAGCCAAAGCTATTAATATAGCGTCTAATAGGCAGTATGAAAAGAATCTTTATCGACATAACAAATCAAGTGGAGACGTTGCTATAAAAGCAGAGTTTAAAAGAGGTGATGAAGTAATAATATTAATGCGAAGAGCTTCTAAAATTGAACTTGATAATAAGAAAAATCATAAACCAAGAGAGTTTAGTATCTTTAAGCTATTTTTATTAGAGTCTTTCAATACGAGTGTTGATGAAGGTGAGTTCATTGTTGATGAAGATAGTTACCTTAAAAGTGTTTTTGGTGAATATTTTCTAAATAATTATTCAATCTTAAATTATATGTCCCAGGAAAATAATCCAATTATTGTTCCTGATGAAAGTATTGACAATAAGTCGCGTTTTGAACAAATATCTCACTTGATCAAACTAGATGAAATCGAAGAGAAAATTTTTAGAAATAAGGAGTTACTTACTAGTACTAAGGCTAAGTCAAAAGAGCTTAGCACAATTTATAGTGGATACCAGAAAGACATTGACATCCTGAAACAAAGGATCGGTGAGGAATTACCATCAACCCAATATAAGAGGCTTGGATTAACAAAGCTTATCGAACAGTGGGACAAAAAAAAGCCAATTGTCAGTGCGTCGTATGCTGATTTCAATTCACTCATGAACAAATTAGCTCTACTTGAAAACATAGTAATTAATATTAGAGAAGTTGACTTGCGTTTAAAGAATGAGTTGATATCAAATTTTGTTAAAAAAATCCATTTCGTTGATGCTATAAGAATTGGTCCATACCTTGACCGTCATAATGATTTGGTGGAGAAGAATACAGCTATTAAGGCTTTTGAAAAACAACGTGAAACTCTAGCTTTGGGAGAGCTAGATATCAGGTTGGAACATTTGACTTTCTTGCAGGATTTAGAAAGTGATAAAATAGAAGAGCTTCGCGAAAAAATTGTTAAACGAGATTCGCTTGTGAAAGGAATCGATGGATCCGTAAAGAAAATAACGGAGATAGATTTAATAAGAAAATCACTCATGGAAAAGCTCTCCGAGTTAAAAGAACAAAGTCACGAATGCCCATTATGTGGTTTTGACTATAATCAAAATGTGTTATTACTCGAAGCTATTGAATTGAGGTCTGAAAGTATTAGATTATTTATTGACCAAAAAAATTCAGAATTTAGAATCTGTATAAAACAACTTGGAGAATTAAAAAAGTCATGTATGGCTTCGATATTATCAAAACAGAAAACGACTGAGTCAAGTTTTAATCTCGCCCTTTTTAAGGATCTGGAAGAAAACAAAAACAAGATAGAAGCTATTCAGAGTATCGTAGATAGGCTCAAGTATCATAATATTAATTTTGAAGATGACTATGCCGAAGATAATGCCACACAGCAGGCTCGTTTTGATAACATCAAAATGAAAGTGCTTTCCCTGAGGAAAAATGAAAGTGATGTTTTGTTGGATGGAGCTATTACTCTCTTTGTTAATAATTTCAACAATGTAGAGGGGGTAGAGAAAGTATTAATATCAGATGTTTTAGCTAAAAAAAGCTACATACAATTTCACTATTACCAATTTATAAATAACGAACTTGAATCAACTCTTAAAAAACAACATAAATGCAAAGATGAAAAGTTTGTGGTTGATGAACTAGTAGCTGATCTGGATAAAATATCAGGAATAGCCACAAAAACCAAGAACGAATATTCAAGTGAAACCTTGGGTCAAATTGAATCTCTATTTCATATATACAGTGGAAGGTTGATACAGAACTATCAGAGTGGCCTAGGTATGTTTATAGATACTGCGGAGAAGAAAGTTGGGAATAAAAATAAGAGCTTGAGTTTCTTTACAGCTGATGGGACATCATATGATGCTGTATTATCCATAAGTAGTGGGCAAGTGGCTGCACTTACATTGGCTTTTTTCTTATCGTTAAATCGTAAATATGCTAACACATCGTTTGTTCTTATTGATGATCCTACACAGTCTATGGATGAAATTAATATTGCTTCATTGAGTGACCTTTTAAGAGTTGAATTAAAAGATAGGCAGGTGATTATCTCAACACATGAGCAAGAAGTCGCTGATTATTTACGTTATAGACATATGCGAGCAGGATTAAAATCCAAGTCTATTCATATGCAAAACCTAGCTCTAAATTAGCTGTAATACCCTTGAGAAGCAATAGTGTTTAAAAGTAGAAAAGTCTATTAATATAACCAATCAACGGAGACAAAGTCATTAGTACTCAATACAACTGAGAGATTAATTTGAAAAGTAACACATTATGACGATATATTTATTAGTAGGATGTGGATATGAGTATTTAACGAATAATATGTAAGTACTTAAAGTGGTAGTATTCTTTCTAGAGAATATACGATTGAGTTAGACTATTATATGAGATAAGTATTTTAATAATATTATAAAAAAATTATAAAAAAAATATCTGGGAAGAGAAATGAGCCAAGAGAAAACAATGGAAAAATTAAACATTAATGCAGAAATAGCTAAAGTGTACTCTTTTGCATTTCAGCAAAATCACTACCCACTAATTACATCTCTTGAATTGAATTGTTCAAAAACAATTGATCCTGATATTTCCCACAAAACTTATACAGATTTAAAACTCGTATTAACTTCTGATCCAAAAGTTTTCTCCCCTGAAGAATGGCATGTGGACTCACTTGAGGCTGGTCATACACTCTTATTACAAAAACGACTGCTTAAAATATCAAACGAATATTTAGATGCATTAACTGAGCAAATTGAAATTAATTTGAATTTCACTCTCTATAGCTCTGATGTGGTAATTGCAAAACAAACTTACCAAACAAATTTACTGCCTAAAAATTACTGGGGTGGTGAGGAAAGAATGGCTGAATTACTTGCGGCTTTTTCTTGCCCCAATGCAAATTACATATCGGAACTGGTAAAAAAATCATCCGATATAATGAAGTCCGCAGGGCATGAATCTAGATTAGATGGGTATCAATCAGAAACGAGGGAACGACCTTATCTAATGGCTGCTGCATTGTGGAATGTGATTTCAAATGAGTCGATAGCTTATGTTAATCCGCCTGCTAGCTTTGCTTATTCTGGTCAAAGAATTAGGTTGCCTAATGAAATAAAAAATCATAAAACTGCGGCTTGCTTAGATTTGTCATTATTATTTTCAGCTTGTCTAGAGCATATTGGATTAAATTCAATTATCGCTATTACTGATAATCATGCGTGTTGTGGCGTTTGGCTAATTGATGAATGCTTTTCTTTACTCACTAATGACGATTCAATGGATATTCGAAAACGTGTGGCATCAAAAGACTTAGTGCTATTTGAAACGACATTGGCTACTTCTGATTCGCCTATTACTTTTGGTCAAGCGATTGAACATGCTGATCAAATAATTTTAGAGGACTCTGAAGATAAGTTTGTCTATGCAATTGATTTAACGCAAGCAAGAAAAAGGCAAATAAAACCAATTCCTACAATAGGGGATAACTCTATTTCAGCAGAATTGAACGAGGCCAATACCAAGGTTCAAATTTTACCCGTTGCTCCGCCACTACCTCCAGTTAGAAAGGAGGAACTTCCTGATATAGATACGCCAGATGGGCGAGTAGAACAGTGGCAAAGGAAACTACTTGATCTCACAAAAAGAAATAGGCTCTTAAACTTATCTAAGTCAGCTGTTGCAGTTAAATTATTTTGTCCTGATATCGCTTCGTTAGAGGATGAGTTGGCTTCAAATCAAAGTTTTGATTTTATTACGGCTGGTGATACTCCTTATGCCAATGAAGCACGAGATAAAGAACTTTTTAAATTTAAAGTGGGCAATGATTTACAAACAGAATTTGCAAAAGAACAATTAAAAAGCAATATATTAATCGCGAATAACTCTTCTAAAAAATTAGAAAAAAACTTACTTTCTTTATACCGAAAATCAAAAAATGATATTGAAGAAGGAGGTTCCAATACTCTTTTCCTTGCTGTTGGTATGCTTAAATGGAAGGAAACACCTGAAAGCGACAGAACGTTTCAGGCACCTCTAATCCTTTTGCCTGCGGAGTTAATAAGAAAAAGTGCTCGATCAAAAATCAAAATTAAACAAAGAGATGGAGAAGACCCTATTTTCAATGCTACCTTGATAGAATTCTTACAAAACGATTACGAAGTTGACTTATCTCGATTAAATGAAGAATTACCTAAAGATGAAAGTGGAATTGATGTAGATGTAATTTGGACGTTCGTCAGGGATAAAATTAAAGACATTAAAGGTTTTGAAGTTGTAGAAGAGCTTGTTTTAAGTACCTTTTCATTTGCAAAGTACTTAATGTGGAAGGATTTAAAAGATAGAGTTAACGATTTAAAATCTAACATGTTTGTTAAGCATTTAGTCGATAACCCTCAAAAGACTTATGAGCAAGATGTTCAATTTATAGACCAAAATGACGTAGATAATTTACTAAAGCCTACTGATGTTTTTGCCCCATTAAATGCTGATAGTTCTCAATTAGTCGCTATAGATGCGTCAACAAAAACTCAGGATTTTGTTTTAGAAGGCCCTCCTGGTACTGGTAAGTCAGAAACAATAGCAAATATCATTTGTCATAACTTAGCTAAAGGTAAAAAAGTTTTATTTGTTGCAGAGAAAATGGCTGCATTGAACGTTGTTTATAGTCGTCTTCATAAAATTGGTTTAGATCACTTATGCTTAGAGCTTCATAGTAAAAAAGCCAATAAAAGAGCAATCTTAGAACAACTCAAAAAGTCATGGTCTACACGCGAGACTGCTTCTAGTAAAGATTGGAGTGAGAATGCAGATAAGTTGTTTAACATGCGTAAAAGTTTAAATGCTTATGTTAATGAACTTCATAAAGAATCGTCTCTAGGTATAACACCAAGACAAGCAATATCTAGGTATGTTAGATATAAAGATATTACAAAAGTAAACCTTGGGTGGGGAGACTCTTATGAAAACTCTCACGTTGGCTCAAAGGAAGACTTAGATGATTTATATGATACGGCTAAAAAGTTAGGTTTAGCATTTTCTGATATAGAAAATTTAAACCTTTCTGATTTATCCATTATTCAAAATGATAACTGGTCACATGCTTGGCAATCAAAGTTGATTTTAGCAATCAAGAAAGTTAAAAATTCAACTCAAATATTAAGAAAACACTTTGCCGAAGTAGTTGATTTATTACAGTTGACAGATATAGATGAATACAATGAAAACTACTCGGAATTATATGTATTAGTTTCTTCTTTAATTGAACAAAAAACATCTCAATTAAGTTTTGTTTATAAACAAAGTGCTAGAGATGAAATTGGAAAACTAAAGTTATTAACCAAATATAAGACAATAACTGATGAGCTATTCAGTAATTCTAAACTAAAATTTGCACTTGATAAAATATCTAGCCATTCTACATCAGACTGGCTTACATCATTTCAAATAGCACAACAAAAAATTTGGCCGTTGAAATGGTTTGCAAAAAGAAAAATCATAAAAGCATTAAATATAGCTGGTGTACATGGTGAAATAACATTTGAAGAATTATCATTGTTAAATGAGATAAATAGTACTGCACAAAAAGTGACTAAGTACATTAGTGACTTTGAACAAGATAAAATATGGCAAGGGTGGGATACTTCTGGTGAACATTTAAGTTCTAAGTATAAGGAATCTATAGGATTGTTTAATATCACAAGAAAAGTTGCGGGAAGACTATCTAACCCATCGGCACTAATCAGTAATTTAAAGGAAAAAGTTGTAGATAACTTCGAATTCTATCAGTCATCTGCTTTAGCAACAGTCAGTGATAATTACTCAGAAAGTTATTCTGAATTTAAGAAGGATATTGATGCTTTCAAAGCTCTTGGAGGGACTGCTGCAGTAGACAGTACAATACCTGAATTTATTCACTCTTGTGATGAAGTAATTTCATTAGAGCCGAAAATCAATGTTTGGTGTAATTGGCTTGAAGCTAAGAAGGTCGCCAGCAGTAAAGGCCTCCATAGTGTTATTACATGTTTAGAAGGTCGAGAAATTAAAGCTGAAGATGCGGTACACCAAACAACAAATGCTTTATGTGCTTGGTTAGCACCTATACTGATTGACCGCTCAGATGCTTTAAGAACTTTCAGAACATCACAACATGAAAATTTGATTGAAGAATTTAGAGATCTAGATGTATTAGTCGCGACAACAACTGCGGAGTATATCTCGTCGATAGTTGCGGCTGGTACTCCTGATCCAAATTCGCCTCAATCTCCTGCTGAGTATGGTGTTCTTTCTAAAGAATTTCATAAAAAAAGCAATCATAAACCTATCAGAAAACTGATAACTGAAATGGGTGAAAAGCTACTTCACCTTACGCCATGTTTTATGATGTCACCGCTTTCTGTTTCCCAATTTTTACCTGCTCATTTTAATGCTTTTGATTTAGTGGTCTTTGATGAAGCCTCACAGATTACTGTTTGGGATGCTGTTGGTACGATTGCCAGAGGTAAAAATGTTATAATTGTTGGTGATCCTAAACAGATGCCTCCAACAAATTTCTTTTCAAAAAGCAGTTCTGACGATTTAACTGATGAAGCTGATTTAGAAAGTATTTTAGATCAGGCTTTATCAGCTCGATTAACTCACCATCGATTAACTGGCCATTATAGAAGCCGCCATGAAAGTTTAATTGCCTTTTCAAATAGTCACTATTATGAAAACTCATTAGTAACATTCCCTTGTGCTGAAACTAAAGAAAGTGCTGTAAGCTTGCACAAAATAGACGGTTTATATTCTAAAGGCAAAAACAGAAATAATATTAAAGAAGCTAATGCTGTTGCAGATTATATTGTTGAGAGGTTATCTGACAAACGTAAGAAATACACTATTGGTGTTGTTACATTAAACTCGGAACAGCAAAGATGCATAGAAGATTGCTTAGATGATCGCCGGCGCAAGTATCCTGATCTAGAACCATTTTTCCAAGGTAATAAAAACTACGATCCAATTTTTGTTAAAAATCTTGAGTCAGTTCAAGGTGATGAACGAGATATTATTATTATAAGTTTAGGATATGGGCCTGTAGAGCCTTTAGCCAAGACTATGAGTATGAATTTTGGTCCACTTAATAAACAAGGTGGTGAACGGCGTCTAAATGTCGCAATCACTAGGGCAACTACTGAAATTCATGTGTTTTCAAGCTTTGATTATACAATGATTGATTTAAGTCGCACTAGCGCTCTTGCAGTAAAACATCTTAAATACTTCTTGGAATATGCAGAAAAAGGCCCAATTGCATTGCCTGAAACTGCAGAGGCAAATTATGGTATTGACCAATTTGATAGTTACTTTGAAGAAAGTGTTGCATATGCATTAAGAGAGAAAGGCTGGATAGTTCAAACTCAAATTGGTGTTAGTAAATTTAGAATTGATCTAGGTGTTATTCATCCTAATAAGCCTGGCCAGTTTTTAGCTGGCATAGAATGTGATGGCGCCACATATCATGGTTCCCCTGCAGCAAGAGATCGAGATCGCGTAAGACATATAATCTTGGAAAATCTAGGTTGGAAGTTATTGAGAATCTGGTCAACCGATTACTTTATTGATGAGAAGGCTATTATAGAAAAATTACACAATCAGTTAAATGACTTGCTGAGTTTAGATTTAGCTCAAGAAGATGAGGAAGAAGAGTTTGTTGCTTTTACTCAACTTGAGCTTGAGGAAGGCGAAGAACAAAATAATGAAATTGTAATTAATGCAAATAAATACTTTAAAGACAGTTATAAGAAAACACTGGATGGAATGGCTAAAGAGATTTTAGATGAAAAAAGTGCAATATCTCTTCATGAGTTAGTATCTGATATCGGTTGGAAACATAATTTAGCAAGGACAACCAAGAAACAACTTGATTATATAGAGTCTATTATAAGCGGGTGGGCTGGAATTGTGAAACATCAATCAGGTGAAGTAACAGTATGGAAATCTAAAGATGATATCGAAAGTATTGTTCAGTGGCGTGGGGCAAATGCGTTTGGTATTCCTAGAGAGTGGAATACTATTGCGTATCCTGAAAGACATGGCTTGGTAAAAAGTGCTTTAGAGAAATCACCCAATGACCCTGTTGATTTTATTTTTAATGAGTTTAGTATGAATAGGCGAACTAAAAGCACCACTAATAAATTTGAATCTTGGGTGAGTGAATATCAGTCTAAAGTAAGTGAGACATAGAGAACTATATGGGTTAGAGCGCTTAAACAATTAGTATCAACAAAATTAACCTCAAAACTACGGAACCATAATGTCAGAAAGAAAACGAATAGCATTACTCATCGATTGCGATAATGTCAGCCATAACTCAATTGAAGGAGTTCTCGAAGAACTGGCAAAATATGGAATGGTCAATGTGCGTCATGCACATGGGGATTGGAATAACCCAACTTTATCAGGTTGGATAGATAGATTACATGCTCATGCCATTCGTCCAATGCAACAGTTTGCCTACACGAAAGGTAAAAATGCCACAGATTCAGCGATGATAATTGATGCGATGGATTTGTTATATACCAAAAACATTGATGCTTTTGCTTTGATGACCAGTGACAGTGATTTTACGCCTTTGGTTTTAAGAATTCTTGAAAGCGGATTACCTGTTTATGGGTTTGGAGAAAAGAAAACTCCTCAACCTTTTGTCGATGCGTGTTCTCCCTTTATATATACTGAAAATCTAGTTATCGAACAAGAACAAAAAGCAGATAGTCCCCAACCTTCGGCTGTAAAAAAGAAATCAAAAGCCAGTTTAAGAAAAGATACTGCATTGGTTAAATTACTAAGAAGAGCGATAGAGCAGACGTCTGAAGATGATGGTTGGGCGATATTAAATAGAGTTGCAAATTAAATATATAACAAAAAGTCTTTTTCATCAATCAATTACGGATACAAAAAATTAAGTGATTTAATTCGAGCCACTGAATTATTTAATATAGAAATGAGAAATAATGGATCAGCAATGTTTATTAAAGATATGCGGAAATAATGTTAAGAAATATTCTTAAATATGACCAATTTTCTGAGATTGTTGAGAGGATTTTTATCTGAATGACACTAAATATAGAATGAAAATTACTATTAATATCTAACTAATGAGAATACATCATGCTTACTAAAAAGAACCTTGATTTCTATGACGATACAGTTGCTATAGATGCGCCTGTGTAAGACACACTTATTTGGGCGCTATCACACATATTTGGAAGGGATGCTTTTGAAGTAACCATGCCCATTATTAGGTTGCCCTACGGTTATTTTTGGGGAAATGAGAATTGAAAAATTGGTTGGGTTTATATAAATTGAATGGTGTTCTAACAAAATACTATACTCAGTAAATGCTGCCACGATTTGATGCCTGACAGCATTCCATATATTCGTTACATTACAATTAAAACAGTTGGCCTGCTTTTATAATTCTATTTGTTTCTTAAGAGTGTACTACACCTTGTTTAACTAGTAATTCACGATAAGTTCCACGATGATCGTTAATTTTGCCTTCTCCAATTTCAATGATTCTGGTAGCAATGGATGAAACAAATTGCCTGTCATGTGATACAAAAATTAATGTTCCATCGTAATTTTCAAGTGCAAGATTTAATGATTCAATTGATTCCATGTCTAAGTGATTGGTCGGTTCATCCATAAAGAGAATGTTAGGTTTTTGTAACATAATTTTACCAAACATCATGCGGCCTTTCTCACCACCTGATAACACATTTAATTTCTTTCTGGAGTCTTCTTTTGAAAACAATAATCGTCCCATGACACTCCTTACGGCTTGCTCATCATCATCTTTGTGTTTGAATTGCATCATCCAATCAAATGCAGTAATATTTTCCTTAAACTCTGCCATGTTATCTTGCTTAAAGTAAGCAACATCGGCATTTTCTGACCATTTAACTGAGCCTGTGTCACACTCAATAGTTTCTGTCATACAATTGAGTAGGGTCGTTTTACCAATGCCGTTGGCACCAATTATGGCTAATTTTTCACCTACTTCTAAATTAAAACTTAATTCTTTAAATAAGTTGTGGCCATCAAATCCTTTACTCATGTCTTTGATTGTAATAGCGTTTCTGAATAGTTTTTTGGCTTGTTCAAAGACGATATAAGGGTTGACTCGTGAAGATGGTTTGATGTGATGCAGTTCAATTTTGTCTAATTGTTTTTGTCTAGAGGTTGCTTGTTTTGCTTTCGAAGCATTGGCAGAGAAACGGCTAACAAAGTGTTTCAATTCTGCAATTTGTGCTTTTTTCTTGGCATTTTCCGATTGCAATTTTTCACGGTATTGTGTAGCTGCAGTCATATACTCATCATAATTGCCAGGGAATTGGCGTAAAGTATTGTAATCTAAATCAAGCATGTGTGTACACACGGAATTTAAAAAGTGCCTATCATGAGAGATGATTATCATGGTTGCTTTACGAGAATTTAGAGTGTCTTCTAACCAGCGTATGGTGTTGATGTCTAAGTTATTTGTTGGTTCATCTAATAATAAATAATCTGGTTCAGCAAATAAAACCTGTGCTAGTAGTACCCGTAATTTCCATCCAGGTGCCACTTCACTCATTAAGCCATAGTGCTGGTCTTCAGGAATTTCCAGCCCCATTAATAATTCACCTGCACGAGCTTCTGCTGAATAACCATCCATTTCAGCAAATTCAGTTTCTAAATCTGCAACTTTAATTCCATCTTCGTCAGACATTTCTGGTAAATCATAGATACGATCACGTTCTTCTTTAATAGCCCAAAGTTTTTTATCACCCATGATAACCGTGTCTAAAACACTGTATTCTTCAAAAGCATATTGATCTTGACCCAAAACGCCAATACGATCATGCTCGTCAAAGGATACTGAGCCGGTGGACGCTTTTAATTCACCGGTGATTATCTTCATTAATGTGGATTTTCCACACCCGTTAGCGCCAATTAAGCCATAACGGTGACCATTACCAAATTTCATGGATATGTTTTCAAAAAGTGGTTTCGAACCAAACTGTATACCGATATTTGCAGTAACTATCATAATCTTAAAACTGTGAATTTATAAAAGTCCGCGATTATACATTAAATGACTTGTTAAATATAGCTTTGTATTGTTTTGGTACTTGAATAAATCCTTGCTTTGCTACCTTGGTAGTAAGGTGCTTATTATATCATTAATTGAGTTATACAAGCCTTGCTTTATACTTTAAAAAAAGTCACAATATTGGCCTTTAGATTTTAATGAATTTAATCATGGTTAATTATAAAAATTTAGCAGCTAAAGGTGTGCAAAAACTTAACCCTTATGTACCTGGAAAGCCTATTTCTGAATTGGAAAGAGAAATGGGTATTTCAAATATTATTAAGCTAGCATCAAACGAAAACCCATTGGGTGCTAGCCCTTTGGCAATGGCTGCGATGGCAGAGACACTCAAAGAAATTGAACTTTACCCTGATGGTAATGGTTTTGAGTTAAAAAAAGCCTTAGCCGCAAAACATAATGTTGATATGGATTGTATAACTCTTGGGAATGGTTCAAATGATGTTTTAGTATTGTTGGCCGAGGCTTTTTTGTCGCCTGACTTAAATGCTATTTATTCTCAGTATTCTTTTGCAGTATACCCAATTGCAGTCCAAGCAGTTGGGGCTGTACATAAGCAAATTCCTGCGTTAAGCTGGGAAACGGACTCGCCACTTGGGCATGACTTAGATTCGATGTTAGCAGCAATTGATGATAATACTCGACTGATTTTTATTGCTAACCCCAATAATCCTACAGGCAATCATCTGTCAGAAAAAGAATTAAAAGGTTTCGTTAATAAGGTTCCAGATGATGTTATCGTGATTGTGGATGAAGCTTATTTGGAGTACTCTGATTTAGAGCAACAAGTTGATGCCAGTAAATGGCTGAAAAATTCCCCAAATTTGGTTGTTACACGTACCTTTTCCAAAGCGTATGGGTTAGCTGGTTTACGTGTTGGTTACGCGTTATCAAACCCAGAAATAACAAATATTATCAATAGAATAAGGCAACCATTTAATGTAAATTCTCTTGCTATGGTTGCGGCTCAAAGTGCTATTGGAGATATTGAGTTCTTAGAACGTTCATTATTAGAAAACTCTGCGGGTATGAAAATTCTTGAAAATACGTGTGCTAATCTCGGTTTACGTTATGTACCCTCGAAGGGCAATTTTTTGCTGATTGACTTTGAAAAAGATGTTTCTGGAATTTATATGGATTTATTGAAAAATGGTATTATAACGCGCCCTGTAGCAAATTATGGTTTGACAAATTGTTTGCGAATCACAATAGGTACTCAAGCACAAATGCAAAGGTTAAATAAAACAATGGAAAAAATTTGTGGCTAAAATAAAAAACACCTTGACCTCGAGAAAACAGGTTGACTTGAAAATTAATACTAAAGTTACAGTTCCTGGAGATAAGTCTATTTCCCATCGTTCCGTGATACTTGGTGGTATTGCTAATGGTATTACAGAAATTACTGGATTTTTGGAGTCTGGAGATTGTTTGGCAACCATGTATGCCATGCAATCAATGGGCGTGGAAATTAAAAAAAATGGCAATAAATACATTGTTAATGGAGTCGGAAAACATGGCTTAAAAGCACCAGTTGGTAGTGGAATTGATTGTGGAAACTCAGGAACTGGCATGCGATTATTATCAGGAATTATGGCTGCGCAAGCGTTTGATTCAGAAATATTTGGTGATAAATCATTAAATTCTCGCCCCATGACTCGTATTACAAAACCTTTAGAACTAATGGGGGCAAATGTTTCTGCAACTAAAAAGGGTACAGCACCAATAAAGTTTAAAGCCGTTGAAAAACTTAAATCAATTAGTTATCAATCACCTGTTGCTAGTGCTCAAGTCAAATCATGCCTCTTGTTAGCTGGATTATACTGCGATGGTGATGTTTCTTTATCAGAGCCTAAACTATCCAGAGATCACACTGAAAACATGTTGCGTGGTTTTGGTTGTCAAGTCACGTCCAATGACTTAACGGTTAACATGAAAGGTGGTCAATCGTTAAAAGCGACAAATATACAGGTTCCAGCTGATATTTCTTCTTCTGCATTTTTTATGGTGCTGGCTTGCTTATTACCAGATTCAGAAATTACATTTGTCAATCTATGTATTAACCCAAGTAGAATAGGTATCATTGGTATTTTAAAGTTAATGGGTGCCGACATCGAATTTATCAATCAAAGCACCAATGCTGGCGAACAAATAGCGGATGTTGTGGTCAAATCTAGCGATCTACATGGGATAGAAATCCCACATCAATATATCGCTTCAGCTATTGATGAATTTCCAATCTTGTTTATCGCAGCATCTTTAGCTAAAGGTCAAACAAAACTAACCAATGCTATGGAGTTACGTAAAAAAGAAAGTGACCGAATTACAGCAATGGCAAATGGTATGAAAATATTGGGTGTTGATTGTCACGAATTAGAAGATGGTATCGTAATAAATGGAGGGAAACTAAACGGTGGACAAGTCGATGCCGAAGATGATCATCGTATTGCAATGAGTTTTTTAATCGCAGGTCAATTCTCTAATGGTGCGATTGAAGTTAAAAATTGTGAAAACATAATGACGTCCTTTCCTAGTTTTTTAGAAATTTGTAACACACTTGGGTTAACAATTAAATGAAAATAATACCTGTCATAACAGTAGATGGACCATCTGGCGTTGGTAAAGGGACAACAGCTTCATTATTGTCCAATCATTTAGGGTGGCACTTACTTGATAGTGGTGCAATCTATCGTTCATTAGCCTTGAAGGTTCTCAAGACTGATACAGAAATTTCTGATATTGAAACCTTAGTAGAGTTGGCTAGTCACTTAGAGTTGAGTTTTAAATCTGTTATTGGAGAACCAACATTGGTTTTCTTAGGAGGTCAAACGGTGAATCAAGAATTGAGAACAGAATCCTGTGGAACAATTGCTTCAATTATTGCTTCAATTCCTGAGGTTAGGGCGCAATTATTGCAACGACAAATACAGTTTAGACAAGCCCCTGGCCTGGTGGCTGATGGGCGTGATATGGGAACCGTTGTATTCAAAGATGCACAAATAAAGTTCTTTTTAACAGCAAGTCCACAAGAAAGAGCAAAAAGACGCTACAAACAGTTGAAAAACAAGGGGCTTGATGCTAATATCCACGCCCTTGAAAAAGAGATAGGCGCAAGAGACGCAAGAGATAGCAATAGAAAAGTATCTCCACTTGTTCCAGCAGAAGATGCGATTATAATTGACACAAGTCAATTAAGTATTGATGAAGTGTTTCATTATTGTATTGACGTAATTGATAAAGCTGGTATAAAAGCAAATCTACAACGTTAATTAATCTTTTGGAAATTTTGAATAATTAAACTGATTTTGATTATTCATGCCCATGTTGGGCTTAACGAGTATCAACCTAATTGATACAGAAACTATATTTAAGTGCAATCCTTTGCGCTTAATGAGCATATATAAATGAGCGAAAATTTTGAACAGCTACTAGAGGCAGACTTATCTGCCAAAAAACTTATCCCCGGAACTATCATCAAAGGTATTGTACTTGATATCGAAAATGGCTTTGCTATTGTTGATGCAGGTCTAAAATCTGAAGGCGTAATTTCACTTGATGAATTTAAAAGTGAAGATGGCGAGGTTGGTGTAGAAATCGGAGATGAAATCGATGTAGCATTAGAGAAATATGAAAATGGCTATGGTCAAACTATATTATCTCGTGAGAAGGCCCAACGTATGTTGGTTTGGGAGCAATTACAAGTTGCACAAGACAATGAAGAAATTGTTATGGGTAAAATCACTGGTAAAGTTAGAGGTGGTTTCACTGTTGACATGAATGGAGTAAGAGCATTCTTACCTGGTTCTTTAGTAGATGTGCGTCCTGTACGTGATCCAGCTTACTTAGAAGGTAAAGATTTAGAATTTAAAGTAATTAAATTAGACAAACGCCGCAATAACGTTGTTGTATCACGTCGTGCAGTTGTTGAATCTGAGTACTCTGAAGACAGAGAGAAATTACTAGAAACTTTAGTAGATGGCGCTATCATTAAAGGTATCGTTAAAAACTTAACTGATTATGGTGCTTTCTTAGACTTAGGTGGAATTGATGGTCTATTACATATCACTGATATGTCTTGGAAACGTTTTAATCATCCATCAGAAGTTGTTGAAATTGGGCAAGAGCTTGAAGTTCGTGTACTTAAATTCGATAAAGAAAACACGCGTGTATCATTAGGCCTTAAACAGCTTGGTGAAGATCCATGGAAAGATATTGCACGTAGACAGCCAGTTGGTTCACGTATATTCGGTCGTGTTACAAATATTACTGATTACGGTTGTTTTGTTGAAATTGAGGAAGGAATTGAAGGTTTGGTTCACGTTTCTGAAATCGATTGGACAAATAAAAACATTAACCCAGCTAAAGTTGTACAACCTGGCGATGAAGTTGAAGTGGCTATTCTTGATATTGAAGAAGAAAAACGTCGTATTTCACTAGGAATGAAGCAATGTAAACCTAACCCATGGGATGCTTATGCAACTAGCCATGAAAAAGGTGATATTGTTTCTGGTAAAATTAAGTCAATTACAGATTTTGGTATATTTATTGGCCTTGACGGAGGAATTGATGGCTTGGTTCACTTATCAGATATTTCTTGGAATGAAGCTGATGATGTTGCTATCCGTAAATACAAAAAAGGTGACACAGTTGAAGCACAGTTACTTGTAGTTGATTCTGAGCGTGAACGCATTTCATTGGGTATCAAGCAACTAGAGCAAGATCCATTTGGTTCTTATGTTGCAACGCATCCTAAAGGTTCTATTGTCAAAGGTACAGTTAAAGAGGTTTCTGAGAAATTTGCAGTTGTTGAATTAGAAGAAGGTGTTCTAGGTCAAATAAAAGCGGCTGATGTTGCTAAAGAACGTACTGAAGATGTTACTACTGTCCTTAATGTAGGTGATGAGTTGGAAGCTAAATTTGTTGGTATGGATAGACGCAGTAAGATGTTAACACTATCAATAAAAGCTAAAGAATTTGATGAAATGAATAAGGTTCTTAAAGATTATAAAGATGAAAGTAAATCAACTACTAGTTTTGGTGATTTACTTAAAGAGAAAATGGATAAATAATCCAAAATCACTTTAATCTATATTAGTTTTTACTAATTTATATTCAAGTAATTGAATTTGAAAATAAAAAAGCATCTAATTTCGATTAGGTGCTTTTCTTTTTTAAAGAACTGTTTATAATAAATACAATGAAAAGCGTAACTCGATCTGAACTAATTAACATTCTAAATACAAAGTTATCTGACTCAGGATTACTGAAATCAGATATTTCTTTGTCTGTCAAAGAATTAATCAATACAATGAGCTCTGCGATTGCTTCTGGAGAACGTATTGAAATACGTGGATTTGGCAGCTTTACTCTACGAGAAAGAAAGCCTCGTATGGGTAGGAACCCTAAAACTGGCGAATCAGTGGCTCTAGGTATTAAATATGCCCCTCATTTTAAACCAGGTAAGGATCTTAAAGAACGTGTTATGGATTCTATTAAAAATCAATAGCACCATTTCTTAAAACTCGTCTCTAAACTATGTTGTTATGGATAAAACCAGCGACAGAATATCAATAAGAAACACTGCCAGCCTCTAAATTATAGTTAAGAGGCTTTTTTTTATTAACGAAATAAATCTACAATGTACTTTGATTAACTTTTGTTAGTTAATTCTTTAACCCTTCAGTAGTTTTGTGAAACTGGATTTCAGGAAATCTTTCTTCAGTTAGTTGTAAATTGACATAGGTAGGGGCAATATACACTAGATGCCCATGAGCATCATTAGCGAGATTTTGTGCTGCTTTATTTTTAAACTTAACAAGTTCTTTTTCATTTTTAGCACTTACCCATCTTGCTGTGGCTACATTAATGTTCTCAAACAATGCTTCAACATTATATTCACGTAGTAATCTGTAGGCTACAACTTCAAACTGTAAAACACCAATTGCACCAAGGATTAAATCGTTAGACATATGTGGTTTAAAAAATTGAGTTGCTCCTTCTTCAGATAATTGAGCTAGCCCTTTTTGTAAGGCTTTTAATTTCAATGGGTCTTTGAGTTGTGCACGACGAAACAATTCGGGAGCAAAACTAGGTATGCCAGTAAAAGTTAGGTCTTCCCCCATGGTAAAAGTATCACCGATACTAATTGTGCCATGATTGTGAACGCCGATAATATCACCGGTATAAGCATGTTTTAGGTGTTCACGTTGTTCAGCTAAGAACGTTAAGGCATTTGGGATTTTTAATTCTTTCCCTGTCCTGACTTGTTTGACTTTCATTCCTTGAGAGTATTGCCCTGAACAGATACGCATAAAGGCAATCCTGTCACGATGTTTTGGATCCATGTTGGCTTGTATTTTAAAAACAAAACCAGTGAAGTCATTTTCAGTTGGTTCTACAATACGTGAATCAGTTGCTCTTGCTTGGGGAGCAGGTGCGTGTTCTGCAAAAGCATCTAATAATGGTTCTACACCAAAATTATTAATTGCAGAGCCAAAAAATACGGGGGTTAACTCACCATTTAAATACGATTGTTTATTGAAATCATGACTGGCCCCTTTGACTAACTCAACTTCTTCTCTAAAGTCTTCTGCTTCATTACCCAATGCTTCATCGAGTTTTTTTGAGTCCAAACCATGGATGATTTCGGCTTTTTGTGTTTCGTAATTCTTTCCAGCTTCATACAATAATACTTTATCTTCAATAAAATGATAGACTCCCTTTAAGCGTTTTCCCATTCCGATAGGCCAAGTAATTGGTGCGCAATTAATTTTTAAAATATCTTCGACTTCGTCCAATAACTCTATTGGGTCTCTGCCTTCACGGTCAAGTTTGTTAATAAAGGTAAAAATCGGCGTGGTTCGTAATCGACAGACTTCCATTAGTTTAATGGTCCGTTGCTCCACACCTTTTGCACAATCTATTACCATCAGTGCAGAATCTACCGCTGTTAATGTGCGGTAAGTATCTTCAGAAAAATCAGCATGACCTGGTGTGTCAAGTAAGTTAATGGTGCAGTCTTTGTAAGGGAATTGCATGATAGAAGAGGTTACAGATATACCTCTTTCTTGTTCCATTTCCATCCAATCAGAGGTTGCGCCTTTTGCGGTTTTATTTGATTTAACTGCACCAGCAATGTTTATTGCTCCACCAAATAATAATATTTTTTCAGTGATAGTCGTTTTACCTGCATCAGGATGGGAAATGATGGCAAATGTTCGCCTATTTTGCATTTCGGTCATTGTATTAATTGCATATCATTAAAGAGGACGTACTTTATCATGCTTTATTCTATATTGCGAATAGCTCAATTGAAATTGAAGACATAGTTATGTTATATTTGCTACTCTTGATATTATCATTTTTATACGCAGTTATGAAATCAAATTTTCTATTTTTTTTATTGTTATTTGTTAGCGCGTCTACATTTTCACAAGATGTGGAGAGCTATCCAAAATCGCTTTTAATGGCACTTGGCGGAGTTGATGATTTCACTTCACACGGGACACAGCCACACTTGTCATTCGATATTGAATCTTCAAGTAATTGTGGTGATTGCCATGGTGGTTTTACAGCAATGGCTTCTGATGATACTTATATGCCTTTTCCAACTTGGGCTGGTTCAATGATGGCAAACGCAACGAGAGATCCATTATTTTGGGCTGCTGTTGATATTGCAAATAATGATTTGCCTGGAGTCGGTGATTTTTGTATTAGATGTCATACACCTACTGGGTTTTATGCAGGCCATACAAAAGATGCTACTGGTAATATGAGTTATGCAAATGGTTGTGAGTTGACAGGAACTGTTATTTCTTCTGAGTCAAAATTAAATGATTATCAAGGTGTTACCTGTCATTTTTGTCATAGACAAGAGGCTAAAGGACCAGCAAATGAACCGATTATACAAGAAAACTCTAATGTATGGTTGGATGATACTGAATGTGACAACCCAGATAGCACTAGTTTTGGCCCATGCCGAAAAGGCCCGTATACTCAGCCTTTATCAATACCTCATGAGTGGGAATACTCTAGTTTTGTTAAACAAGGTGAGTTCTGTGGGTCTTGTCACAACGTTTCTTCACCAGAAATTTTAAATAACGGTGTACTTACTATTGCTAAAACATTGATTGATGAAACTGGCGTTGATACGGGTTTAGCTATGCCTATTGAAAGAACTTTTAGTGAATGGAAACAGAGCCTTTATTCTGATTCATTTTTTCAAGAGAGCTTTGAAACCACTATAGAGAATACCTCAATCAATACGACATGCCAAGATTGTCATATGCCTCAAGCTACTGACCCAAATGCTAGAGCATGTAGTTTTAATAATGCAGGTGCACGATTTGGGGATTTAAAAACTCACGAGTTTGCAGGTGGAAATAGTTGGATGCCACTGGTTTTACGAAATCAATATGGTGCAGGACTTGATAATAGTGGATCGTTAAGTAGAACTGATGCTTTTAATAGAACAATAGTTTCTGCTCTTGATATGTTACAGAATAAAAGTGCAACAATAGAATTATCTGTTATCTCAAGTACTCCAACTCAAGGTCAAGTGAATGTAAAGGTAACAAATTTAACTGGACATAAATTACCAACAGGTTACCCTGAGGGGAGAAGAATGTGGATAAATTTACAAGTTAAAGATGCTGGCGATAATATGATTTTTGAAAGCGGAGCATATGACATTGCTACAGCAGAACTAACTGAGGCGGGTGCAAAAGTGTATGAAGCACAACAAGGCCAGTGGGATGCCATGGGAAATACTTGTGTGTTTGAAGTTGCAGGAAATAAACAATTTCATTTTGCATTGAATAATTGTATATTAAAAGACAATAGAATTCCTCCCCTTGGTTTCTTAGGAGGAAATGATATTGAAACTAAACCTGTAGGAATCGTATATCCTGCAAGGCCTGGGTTCCCGAATCAAACGGTTAATTTCGATGAAACTTTATATAATTTCACTATTCCAATGGGGACGCCATTACCTTTAACAATTACAGCAACGTTAAAATACCAAACTGCCAGTAAGGACTATATCGAGTTTTTAGACAATGAGAGCACCAATAATATGATACCTAGCGAAAATACTTTATGTAATAGAAGTCAAACAGTAGGCCCTGCTAATCAATCACGATCAGCGTTTATGAAAACCTTATGGGAAAACAACGGTAAATCAGCACCAGTTGATATGGTTTCATCAACAATACAAATTTCGGAGTAAATATGAAAAAAATATTTATATTTTTAGTTTTTTCTTACGCTTTAACTGGTTTAGCATCCGACAAGTTTCAGCCATTGTATCAAGCTGATTTGCCTAATAAAGCAATAAATATCTCCTACCAAGATAATGGACTGATAGATAGAATAACAGTTAGTAGTTGGAATGATAGAATCAAAACAGATCAAGGAAAAGTTTATAGAACTTTTAAACAGGGGTTTAGTTATAAGAAGAAACAAGGATTTATCCAGACTTACGATACAAATGGCTTACTATTAAATGAAAAGTGGAGCATAAATATCGACGGTGGTATCGCACAGGAAGAAATGTTGAAAGCTTTTGAATTGTTTAAAAAGAATGAAACAGTTATGAAACATTTTAAGGAAACAGAATTGATGATTAGGGTTTATGGAGGATTTAATTTTGCTGATGAAAAGGAATGTAAATTAGGGAGTCGATGTGTTCATGTCTTTGCATCAACACCTGAAGTGGGGATTTTGGCCCATTCGATTGTAAGGTTGACAGATAAAAAGGTCGTTTACCCTGATTTTGATATGCATCCCAAACAAGCATTTAAACACCAAGTAACTAAATAAAAAAGAGAGAGAATATGAAGAGAATAATTACAATGATTTTAATATCTGTGACGCTTAATTCTATGGCAGGTAGTCCTAGTTGTAATGGGCCAGGAGAAGTGAAGGTTAGTTGGCCTACAAATAACCCTATTTGGGAAATGTGTTATCTTGCTCCAAACCATAGTTCTGCTGCTGATGGATCTAGCCTAGAAATAAGAGATGCTTATTATGTTGGGCACTATGCACTGGAAAGGGCTCATATTCCAATGCTTTTTGCAAACTATACTTCCAATACTTGTTATCGAGATTGGAAAGATACACCATCTAATTTTTTAAAGGCAAATAAAATAGAAAACCCAACACGTCAAGCGATTACCACTTGTGATATTTCCTCTAGTGAAACTCAAGTCGTAGGAAACTGCCCTTTTAAAGACTTAACTACTGGTGACCCTAATGATTTTGTAGGCGATTTAAGCGATTGTTTGTCAGGTGTAGAAGTTGAAAAATATGATGATAGGTTAGTATTAACAACTAATCATTCTGCTTCATGGTATAAGTATTCATCCCGATATACTTTTCATTTAGATGGCCGAATAGAACCTAGGTTTGGTTTTGGAAACAGCACTGGAACATTTTCGGACACTACTCATTGGCATCATGCGTATTATAGAATCAATTTTGATATTGATGGTTCGGATCATGATCAGGTTTTTAATCAAGGAAATCTAAAAACTACAGAATTTATGGATTTTAGAAATGAAAGAAGAAATAATACATGGAGTATTATTGATAGCCAATCAGGGAGAGGTTTTAGAGTTGAGGCAACAGCTGAGGATTATTTAGTTGATGTCAATAACCCGCCACATAACCCAAGTAATTACCACAATACTGATGTTATGGTGACTAAATATAAAATAATTGCAGGGCTAGGGATTCCGGAATATTCTGATACACCAGGCAATAATAGCCTGGGCCAATGTTCAATGAATGAAAATGCTTTGGTAAATGGTGAATCTTTGATTGATGAAGATATCGTATTTTGGTATAGAACCGCAGTTAATGATTTAGCTAATATGGGGTTGGTTTGTAAGTTTGGTGGTCCAATTTTTTACCCAATTGGTGATTGGGGATTATCTGAATACTTAAATGTATTTACAGATAGTTTTGAGTGATGTTGGCTGTGGTATGAGTTAAACTTTACTATTCTATATCTTGATAAGAGTATTTTTAATGTCATTTTTTGAACAAAGATTTCCCTGTCATCTCTGAGGGTGTCTTCAATTCTAACATGTTTAAAATAGTTGGTGCGACATCTGCAAGTGAACCATTATTCAATTTGACATCTTTGTTTCCGTAGTAGATGCATGGTACTGGATTTACTGTATGTGTTGTTGAAGGTTTTCCATTTATTGACATTTGTTCAATATTACCATGATCTGCGATGATTAATAATTGTCCATTCACAATATCAATGGCTGATGTTATTTGTTTTAAAGAGCTGTCAATATATTCTACTGCCTTTATTGCAGCATTAAAATTGCCTGAATGTCCTACCATATCGGCATTAGCTATGTTTAATACGATTAAATCAAATTCATTAGATTTAATCGTTTTGGCTAATTTTGAAGTCAATATGGGCAGTGACATTTCAGGCTTTAAATCATAAGTTGCTACATCTCTTGGCGATGGTATCAGTTCTCTGCTTTCATACTTGAAAGGTTCTTCTCTTCCATTATTAAAGAAAAATGTTACATGGGCATATTTTTCAGTTTCAGCAATACGTAGTTGTTTCATTCCTGCTGCCGAAACGACTTCACCTAATGTGTTTTCACATGTTTCTGGGGGGTAAATTATATGGCATTTATTTTTAAACTGAGAATCGTACATTGACATTATCGCTGTTGTTTTTAATTCTAGTTTTTTGTAGTTAAAACCCACGTCATTAAAACCTAAAAAGCAGCGGGTAATTTGTCGCATTCTATCACCACGAAAATTAAACAAAAATACAGCATCTTGATTGTTAATTGTATTGTCGAAATCATTGTTAACGTTGATAGTACAAGGTTTTATATGCTCATCAGATAGCCCTTTATCATAGCTAGACTGCAGTGCTTCCATTGGTGAGTTGAATTTTTCCCCAATGCCTTTTGTATATAAATCCCATGCCATTTCCGTTCTATCCCATCTGTTATCCCTGTCCATGGCATAGTATCTACCAATTACAGATACTATTTCAACATTTCTAAGTTCGCTAATTTGGTTTTGGAAATAACGTAATTGTTCAATTCCAGCATGTATTGCAGTATCCCTTCCATCCGTAATCGCATGAACTAATATAGGTTTATTTAATTGATTAAGTAGCTTACAAAGCCCTAAAGCATGTTCTATATGGCTATGTATGCCGCCATCAGAAAGTAAACCAATTAGATGAATGGCATTACTCTTTTGACTTTCGTTGATAAATTGACTGTATGAAGGCCTATTTTGTAATTCATTATTGTTAATTTCTGATGAGATTTTGACTAAAGATTGTTGAATGACGCGTCCAGATCCTATTGTAATGTGTCCAATTTCGGAATTCCCCATTTGGCCTCGTGGCACACCAACATATTCTCCATCTGAGCGCAATTGGGAATTGGGGTGATTAGAGATTAACATATCAAGTGTCGGTGTATTTGCAACATGTATGGCATTTGAATTATTTTTGGGCCCGATTCCAACACCATCTAAAATACATAAGAGAACAGTACCTTTCTTTTCTTCAAGCTTCACATTGCACCCAATTTATATAGTTGTTTAATAGTTTTGCTCACCATATCCGAATGCACTTGTCTGGTCAAGCGCTATTTCAAAAATACCTTTGTACATGGTAATTTTAAAACATACCTATGTGGGTTGTATGAAATTTCCTACAAAGAAGAAGTGTTTTTCCTATTACTATTTTTTATAAAGTCATTAAAATATGAAAACAATTCAAATTTAAAGAGATTAATATGCAACACGATTTAGTTAGAATATTAGATGAAATAGAAGATATTATTGAAGAAATTGCAGATTATAAAGTTACATTTAATGAAAGAATAGAGCTTACAAAATTGTTTAGGCTTAAGATTAAGCAGGCTAAACAAATCCATAGCAAGTGTGAATTGAAATTAGTTGGTTAACATTATTTCTTTTTTAAGTTATTAATTTTAGTTAATATCGTATTTTTAATTTTATAACTTTTGGCTTGTAAAAATTTTTTAGATTTATTTTTTATTATTTCACTCTGGTTGGAAAGGTATCTTTTTGATTTTTCTTTTAAAGTATTGGCTTTTCTTGCTTCTAACAAGTCCTTTTCATGGTTGATTTCTTCTTGTATTTTTTTATCAATTAATTTTTGTTTGTTTTTTTCATGTTCAATTTTTCCTCTTATTTTTGCAATATCTTCTTTACTAATAGTTTCCGTATATAGAGATGGATTTTGCCCGATTATATACTGAGCAAGCTTATCCATGTATTTTTCATTTATTTTTGATTCGTGTAATAAAACAGATCGCTTATTGCTCGTGCCTATATTTTTATAGTGAATATGAAACTCTAATTCTTTTGAAAGGGTGATAGAAAAAATAGATTGAAAAGTGGGGTTAAGTTCTACTAAATAGATTTTTGGTGATTTTTTAGTAACTTTAGAATGTATTCCATCTTTTTCAAGTCTATGTTTTAAAAGTTCTGCAGAACGTTTGTCCTTACGTGTTATTTTGATTGGTTGTAAAAGTTCTGTTGTTAGTTTTACCTCAAAGCAAAATTCATCATCGGTCTGTTTTCTAATGATATCATATGGACCTGTAACTTTAGTTTTTCTAACGATGTTTAAAAAAGTGAAATGGAAATCCAATGGGAATTCATCTTTGTTTTTTTCAATAATACCAACAAAGTGTTTGAAATACTTATAACAACCTTCCCATAAATTTTTTGAAACAGAGTTTGCAACCTTGTTAATTTGTTTTGGTTTTTTTGGATTTTTGTTATTTTCTAAATCTTCTAAAAAGCTCATCGTTTTCTGTATTTATTTGATTTTCCAGCAAAAAGCATTCGTGAAAACCAATCTGGTGTGGAACTGCTTACTGCAGCTATTATTCGGTTTATTTTACCATTAATTTTAAATGGAATGTTCTTTTCAACAGCATTAATTCCTTGTGATACCACATCATTAGCATTCATCCACATAAATTTAGGAAGTTTGGATACCATTCCCCTTGTTCCATTTACATCATGAAATTCTGTATAAGTAAATCCAGGACACAATGCTGTTACATGGACACCATGCTCTTTTCCTTCTAAATTTAAACTATGTGAAAAACGAATGAGAAAAGCCTTGGTTGCGCCGTACAAACAATGACCAGCGGTTGGTGCAACAAAACCTGCTAATGAAGCAACATTAATTATTCTGCCGTATTTTTCATGCTGCATCTGAGGGTAGAATAAATGACATAATTCTACAACGCTATTCAACATAACTTGTAGTGAGTCACTATGAGTTTGCCAATGGCTTTTTTCAAAATCTCCTGGTACTCCATAACCAGC
The DNA here is from genome assembly GCA_016744455.1 of Alcanivoracaceae bacterium. Lineage (GTDB taxonomy): Bacteria > Pseudomonadota > Gammaproteobacteria > Xanthomonadales > Marinicellaceae > NORP309. The sequence continues at coordinate 47,026 of JADGEI010000004.1, read as the reverse complement.
ATTGTTTACTAACATAGCTATATTAAGTGTGTTTTTCTTGCAGTAATCATAGATTTTTTGTGGTTGGTTTATACCTGATAAATCGGCAACAATATAATGTGTATCAATTGAAAAATCTTGTTTCAGCTGCTGGCAAATCTCTTGTAGTTTATTTTTACGGCGAGCAATTAGGATTAAATTCCAGCCATTTTTAGCTAATTGATTGGCAAATTCATGGCCGATTCCTGCCGAAGCACCTGTAATAATTGCATATCTTTTCATGTTTTAAAATAATACCTATCGTGATAACTCATTATTACATAGAATACCCAACTATGGAAAAACATGATAATGAAATTTCAAAAGATAGGTTGTTTGAACAACAATTTAATCAAGTAAAAAACTTTGCATTTGATCAGCAAGTAACTGATGTGTTCCCTGATATGATAAAACGATCAGTTCCAGGATATGATACGATTTTGAAGTCAATAGCAATGTATTGTATGCAGTATGCTACTAAAAATAGTAATATTTATGATTTGGGTTGTTCTTTAGGTGCTGTGGCAGTAACTGCAGCTATTGCAACTAAAGAAAAAACTTGTCAAATTATTGCATTAGATACTTCTGCTCCAATGGTAAAAAAATGTCAATCGATTATTGAAAAAAAACAATTAACTAGTAAAGTTGATGTCCAACAAAAAGATATTGTAAAAGCAGAAATAATTAATGCCTCGGTTGTGATCAGTAATTTCACACTACAATTTATACCTAAGACAAATAGAATGGATGTTATACGAAATATCTATCAAGGATTAAATCCAGGTGGCGTATTTATATTATCAGAAAAATTTAAAAGCCACCAATGTGATGATGAATTTCTAATTGAGCATTATCACGCCTATAAAAAAATTAATGGGTATTCAAATAATGAAATACAAGCCAAAAGACAAGCTTTGAAAAACGTACTCATTCCTGACTCTCAACTAGAGATAAAAGAACGTCTTGAAAAAGCTGGATTTACAAAGGTTGTTAAGTGGTTTCAGTGTTTTAACTTTGCTTCATTTATCGCAATTAAATCGTAATGTTGAATCTTTATGAAAAGTTTTGGGAGAAATTAGAAAAGCTTGAGTTGACTTCTGATTCTATTAACCATTTAAAAGAAAAAACTAAAGAAAAGCTAGAAAAACCTATTCAAGGTGACTATCCGCGTTGGCTTAATGCATATTCCAGCCTCCCTAATATTAACACAATTAATATACACCTTAACCAACAAGCGGTTACCTGTTCTACGGATCAATGTATAGACTCTCAACTTAAAGCGTCAATGCAACAACTTATCCCGTGGAGGAAAGGTCCTTTTGATATGTTTGGTTGTTATATTGATGCAGAATGGCAATCAAATATGAAATGGGATCGAATTGCATCTCAAATACCCGATCTTGAAAATAAACTGGTGTTAGATGTGGGTTGTGGTAATGGGTATTATATGTTTAGGATGGCAGAAAAAAAAGCAAAGCTAATAATGGGGATTGATCCTGGTTTGCTACAAATTATGCAATTTTGGAGTATAGAAAAATACGTTCAAAGTGAAGCATGTGTCTTACCGTTATCTATACAACAAATGCCTCAAAACCTAGCATTATTTGATGTGACCTTTTCTATGGGAGTTTTTTATCATCGAAAATCTCCGATACATCACCTGAAAGAATTAGCCTATAGTTTGAAGACTGGTGGTTACTTAGTGATTGAAACATTAGTCATTAATGGGGATGAAAGGGCGTGTTTAATTCCAGAGAATCGCTACGCACAAATGAGAAATGTATGGTTTTTGCCATCTGTTTCAATGTTGGAATTAATGTTGAAACGCACAGGTTTTAAAAATATAAAGTGCATAGATATAACAACAACTAGCATTCAAGAACAAAGGACAACACAATGGATGAAATTTCATTCATTAAAAGAGTTTTTAAATAATGACTTAACAAAAACGATAGAAGGTTATGATTTGCCACGTAGAGCAACTATCGTCGCTCAAAAAAAATAATGTTTTTTTGATAGAAAAATTATTCTAAAGGGTGTATTCTATAGCTAATTATAAAATTATAATAATAATTAATGTTACTACTAAAATCGTTATTACTCCTATTAATAACTGCTCAAATAAGCTTGCTTCAAGCGCAAGTGGACCAAATTGAGGTGGGCAATGTGGTAAAAGTTGGCATAACACACGCACCACCTCTAATAATTCTAGAAAAAAACAAATCTCCTCAAGGTATGCTGATTGACTTTATAAATGAAGTTGCAGAGAGAGAACAATTTAAGATTAAATGGGTCGATGGGACATGGAGTTCAGTGTTTAACCTGGCAAAAAATGCAGAGTTGGACTTAATGACTTATATTGCTTATACTCCTGAGCGAGCTCAGTATTTCGATTTTTCTACTATTGGTTTTGTTACTGGATGGGGGCAAGTCTACACCTATAGTGGTTCAAAATATCAAAATATTTTAGATTTTAATGATAAGAAAATAGCTGTCATTAAAGATGATATTCATGCTAATGGGATAATTGAAGTTTGTGTCAAATTTAATGTGAAATGTGACCTAATAGAAGTAGAAAACTATACTATTGCATTTAACATGTTAGAAAACAAATTAGTTGATGGTGTGGTATGCGGTAGTACATTAGGGCATACTTATGAAAATAATTTTAATATAGAACGAACATCAATTATGTATAACCCAACAAAAGCTTTGTTCGCAACTCCTAAATCTAAAAACTCTAAGTTATTGAGTGCTATTGATCGATATTTAGAACAATGGAAGAATGACGCACATTCTCCATACTCTTTAAGCAAGGTTAAATGGATGGGAGATAAAAGGAAGATAATACCTGTTTGGTTGCTTTACTTTATTATTAGTACCATTACTTTACTGATAGTCTCTACAGTTTTTGTCTACTTGTTACGAAAGCAAATAAAAAAACACCTACAAAATCACATTAATCAAACTAAACAATTAAACCAAATTATAAATTTGGTTCCGCACATGATTTATGTTGTCAATTCAGATGGGCAAGTGGTTATTGCTAATAATTATGCATCAGATTATTTTGGAGTTTCAAAAAATTTAACTACTAGCACATTTGACTTATTAGAAAAGACTCCGCAGTATAAAAATTTGTTTGAGGGAGATGTTGACTTATTAAAGAATGGAAAAAATACTATTAAAAGAGATGTGACTTGTAAAAATTCTATGCAAGAAGAGACAATTATTAGTGTGGAAAAAGTCCCTTTTGCAACACAAGACAACCTAACCTCAGTTTTAACAGTTGGAATTGATAAAACTGAAGAATTTGCCTATCAAACACAAATTAAATACATGGCCGAGCATGATGAGTTAACAGGCCTACCTAATAGACAGTTGTTAAAAAACAATATACAATCAGATCTTCAAAAGACATTAAAAAATAATACCTATGGCTCTGTTTTATACATAGATTTGGATTTCTTTAAAAATGTTAATGATTCTTTAGGCCATGTGATTGGAGATGAATTGTTACAGTCAGTAGCAAACCGCTTAATTATGGTTTTACAAGGAAAAGGATATGTTTCTAGAATTGGTGGTGATGAATTTCTTATTAACCTTAATACAGAATTCAAATCAATAGATGTAATTAGAAGTCGATCTATTTCTATTGCAAAAGATGTATTGAAAACTATTTCTACTAAATTCTCAATTCAAAATCAGTCTCTAAATATTTCATCGAGTATTGGTATTGTCATTTATCCAGAGGATGCTGATTGTTATGATCAGGTTATGCAACGAGCTGATATTGCCATGTATGAAGCAAAATCCAATGGTAGGAATAGTTATGAGTTTTTCAAAAACTCCATGGAACATGATATTTTAAAAAAGCAAAAAACTGTTAGTGAACTTCATAATGCGCTTGAAAATTCTGAGTTTTTCCTTGAGTATCAGCCGCAAATTGATATTGAAAAAGAAGCCGTTATTGGTTTAGAAGCATTAATTCGCTGGAAACACCCAAGTGGCAAAGTTGTTCAACCAAATGACTTTATTTCAATTGCTGAAGAGGGCGGTTTAATGATTCCAATTGGTTATTGGGTTATTGAGGAAGTATTTAAACAATTATCTCTTTGGGTTAATAAATTCAATCATATTCCATTTGTAACAATTAACCTCTCAGTTTTACAATTGCATAATGATAATTTTGTAGAAAACATTATTCTTTTGTTTCATAAATACAGTGTCCCGGCATATCTAGTGGAATTTGAATTAACAGAGTCCATTTTAATTGATGAAATAGATAAAACTATCTACACCTTGTCCCAGTTAAAGAACCTTGGGTTAAGGCTTTCTATTGATGATTTTGGAACGGGTTATTCATCACTTCGGTACTTGAAAAAATTGCCCTTTGATAAATTGAAAATTGACTATTCCTTTGTTAAAGACATCATAACAGATGAAGAAACCAGATCGATAGTTAAAACCATAATTGGCATGACTCAAGACTTAGGGTTAGAAGTGATTGCCGAAGGGGTAGAGACGAATGATCAATTAGAAATGTTGATTGTTTTAGAGTGTCATAAATTTCAAGGTTTTTTCTTTGATCCTGCAAGTTCGATTGCCTATATAGAACAAAAATATTTAGTAAAACATTTGAAACAGGTATAGTTGTACTTTGAGCTCTCTCAAAAGTATCAACAATTAATACTTTTTGGTATGATGGTTTTTATGAGCCAGACTAATCAAATAATTATTACATTAAAAAAAACACTAAAATCACAAGGTGTAAAGTATCTAGATATTGCAAACCATTTGTGCATCTCAGAATCAAGTGTTAAACGCCAGTTCACTCAAGGTGATATATCTCTAAATAGATTAGAAAAGATTTGTGAAATAATAAGTCTTGAAATTAGTGATTTACTTGAATTAGTTCATCTACAAAATATGCAGCTTGAACAGTTAACTATTGCACAAGAAAGAAAAATTGTTTCCGATATAAAACTTATGTTGGTAACTGTTTCAGTTTTAAATAATTTGACATTTGAGGAAATTTTTAATTTGTATGAACTTGAAAAACCTGAATTGATCAAATTGTTACTGCAACTTGAAAACATTAATTTAATCCAACTAAAACCAGACAATAAAATAAAAACACTGGTTAGTCGGACATTTCAATGGCAATGCAATGGCCCAATACAAAGGTATTTTGAAAACTATATTCAAGATGATTTTTTTGACTGTCAATTTAATCATGCAGGAGAATTGAGGTTGGCAATTAATGGTATGATTTCCACTAGTTCTAATCAAACCATGCGTAAAAAGATTCAACAATTAGCTCAAAGTTTTAGTGATTTCGCTTACAAGGATCAAAATATTGGCTTTAGTAGGAGATATGGAACTACTATGGTTATAGCTATTCGACCCTGGGAATTACCTGAATTTGCTAAATATAGACGAAAAGAAAATAACAAGGTATTTAGTTAATGGCAACCTATGTTATTGGAGATGTCCAAGGATGTTATCAAGCACTAATCAAGTTGATCAATAAATTTCAATTTAACCCAAATAAGGATAAGTTAATATTTTGTGGTGATTTAGTTAATAGAGGAGGGGAATCTTTGCATGTTTTACGATGGATCTACGCTCATCAACAAAGCTGTAATGTAACTTTAGGTAATCATGATCTGAGTTTATTAGCACAGTACCATATTCCAAGAATAAGAAAACAAAAAAACCTTGAGTTTATGCAAATATTTACAGCGAGTGATTGTGATCTATTGATGAACTGGTTATTACAGCAAAAATTATTAATTCATTTAAAAAAGTACAATGCAATAATAGTTCATGCAGGAATCTACCCAAGTTGGGATCAAGAAACAGCATTTAATGAGGCAAATTTTTTAGAAAATTATATAAAAATGAAACCAAAAAAATTCTTTAAAAATATGTATGGCACCAAACCAAACCATTGGTCAAGTCAATTAAGTGGAATGAATAGGGCACGGTTTGTGGTTAATAGCCTAACACGTATGAGGTATTTATATAAAAATGGTGGCTTAAACTTTAAAGCAAAAGGTGAACTTGATAAATTTGTTAAGCTTATTCCGTGGTTTAAATATAAACCGAAAGCTAAAAAATCTGCAAAAATTATTTTTGGGCATTGGTCAGCATTAGGATTTTACAACAAAAAAGATGTCATTTGTTTGGATACAGGTAAAGTATGGGGTGGAAAGTTAACAGCATTAAAACTGTCTAAATCGGCAATAAAAAGCAATGATATTTTCCAAGTTTGAAGTATTTAATTTAAAATAGGGCCATGAAAGTATTTGCACCAATTAGTATCGGAAATTTCTCCGTTGGATTTGATTTGTTAGGTCTAGCTATTACACCTATAAACGGTGAGTTGATGGGGGATATAGTTTCTGTAACAGTGGCTGACAACTTTGAACTCACTTGTTCAGGCTCCTATGCAGATGTTTTGCCAAAAGATAAATCAATCAACTTAGTGACATTAGCCTATAAAGCTTATATGGAGAAAATGGCCTTAAAAGGATTGCCTACTTCAGCTGTTACTATGCACCTAGAAAAACGGTTACCTATTGGCAGTGGCTTAGGATCAAGTTCGTCATCAACAGTAGCTGCACTTTATGCGTTAAATCACTTTTTTAATGAAGCTCTAAGTATTGATGAACTGTTAGAAATGGCAGGGCTATTGGAAGGTAAGGTTAGTGGCTCAGTTCATTATGACAATGTTGCACCATGCTTACTTGGCGGGTTACAACTAATGACCGACTATGAATTACAACCATGTGTTTCAGTGCCCTTTCCTGATAACTGGCAAATAATAGCAAGTTATCCAGGTATTGAAATTTCTACTAAAAAAGCCCGTGAATTGTTGCCAAAAACAATAGAATTAGCCACCAGCATTAAATATGCTCAAAATTTATCTGTTTTTATACAAGCTTTAAATAACGGCGATGAAAATTTAGCAGCTTCTGTATTATTTGATGTGATAGCTGAACCTTATAGAAAGCAACTAATACCAGGTTTTGATGACTACCGTGATTATGCAAAAAGTATGGGAGCAATTGCATTTGGTATATCTGGCTCAGGTTCTACTGTTTTTGCTATAACTAACAATCACGAAACATCAAATAAGATACAAAAATACGCATTAAACAGCTTTTGTCAAAAAGGTGGCTTTAGCCATATTTGTAAAGTCGATAATTTTGGTGTCAGGCAGGTTGAAGATATAATGCAGTAAATAGACCTACACGTATTGTGATTCTTCTTAGTCCATATTATCCAATTTAAATAGATAAAATAAAAGATTTTATAAAATGAAACTACATAATTTAAAAATACCAACACAACAAGTAAACTTTAAGCAAGCAGTTATTCAAGGGATTGGACAGGAACGAGGGTTGTTTTTTGTTAATCAATTTAAAAAACTTGAAAATCTTGATGAAATTTTAATCATGAATTTTGTAGAACGTAGTAGTCATGTGATTCATCATCTTATTGATGGTGAACTTTCTTTTGATAAAGTTTATGAAATGGTTAGCAATGCCTTTAACTTTGATGTCCCTATGGTTGAAGTGACTGATAACATAACATGTTTAGAATTGTTCCATGGACAAACATTGGCATTTAAAGACTTTGGTGCACGATTTATGGCTCAATGTGTATCTGCATTTAACGATAAAAACCACGTTACAATATTAACGGCAACCTCTGGAGATACCGGTGCAGCAGTCGCTCATGCTTTTTATAAACTTGAAGGAATCAATGTCAAAATTCTTTATCCAAAAGGTAAGATATCAAACTTACAAGAAAAGCTTTTTTGTACGTTAGGTGAAAATATTGAAACGTATGCTGTAGAAGGAGATTTTGATGATTGTCAGCGTATGGTGAAATCAGCTTTTGATTCGGATGATATACGTAAGAAACATAATCTCACTTCAGCTAATTCAATAAATATAAGCCGGTTATTAGCTCAGGTTTGTTATTATTTTGAAGTTGTTAGTAAATACTATGATGATAATTTAGTGGTTTCTGTTCCCAGTGGGAATTTTGGAAATTTAACGGCTGGTCTTATAGCCCGACAAATTGGAGCCCCCATAAAACGATTTGTTGCTGCTACCAATGCCAATGATACAGTTCCTCGTTATTTGATTGAGAATACTTGGTCCCCCAATAAAACCGTAGAAACAGTCGCTAATGCTATGGATGTCAGTGATCCTAGTAATTGGCCAAGGATAATGTCATTATTTAACAATGATTTAGATAAATTGAAACAGGTCATTTCTGCTACTATAAAAACTGATGTACAAACATTTGAGGCAATGAAAGCCTTACAGGAATTTGGTTATATAGCAGAACCGCACACTGCTATTGCTTATGCAGGATTAATTGAATCGCTTCAAGATGATGAGCAAGGTGTTTTTGTTTCAACGGCACATCCGGCTAAATTTATTGAAACTGTTGAAGAGGTGTTGGACATTGAAATTCCTTTGCCTGAAGCTTTAGAAGCAGTCAAAGATAAAGAAAACTTATCGGAAGATATTTCAAACAGCACAGAATTGTTTAACCAGATGTTGCTTAAATAATGAATCGTGTTTTATTGCTAATGGTTTGTATGTTGATGTGCGCTAATTTGGCTGTTGGCAAGAGTTTTGAATTCAAAAGTTCTGTTACAGCTTATTCACAAGATAAGCAGCAAGTGTTGGTAGATGTGAGTGTTAGCTATCAGTTACATGAAAATTTACTAAACGATGAGAAAGTTGATGAATTATTATCAACTAAAATAAAAAGTTCAATTCGTTCCATTTGCAACGATATTTCAGGTGCAGAATCTTTTTTATTGGTAGAAACCAAAGACCAAATATTGACTTCACTGCAAACAGGTCTAAAAAGGGCTTTCGTAGATGGAAGCATCACAATACAAAACACAGCAGTTGATAATATTACATTGCCAAGCTATGTTATGCAAGCCATTGAAGCCAAACAAAGATATCAAAAAGTCGTTACTGAGCAAATGGCAGAAGTGGAAAAGATGAAGAAACAAATGCAAAAAGAAAGACAAGATCAAAAGAAATACTAAGAAAATAACTAAATATATCATTAGCCATGACCAATGATACAAGCAAGTTGATAGCAAAACTGTTAAAATCAACCCATTAAAAATTCAAGAGAAAAATTATGAGCAACGTAAGACAAATACAACCACAACAGCAATTTCCTATTAAGTCTATTATCTTTGGGGCACTTGTGCTGTTGTTATTAATGTTTGGTTCCAAGTTATATAAAACAGTTCCAGTTGGTCATGTAGCTGTAGCAACAATTTTTGGTAAGATTGTTGAGAAGAGCTATTCTGAAGGAATACATTTACCAGTGAACCCACTTTATGCTTGGCATGAGTTTGATGTACGTGAAAAATCACATAAAGAACAAGCTCAGGTTCCTTCACAGGACCAATTACAGACTTCAATTGATGTTAGTGTTCAATACCGATTAAACGGAGCAAATGTTGCAACGATGTTACAAACTACTGGTGGTATGCAACAATTATTAGATGTTCAATTAGTACCAAAACTCCGTTCATTATTGCGTGAGCAGGGTAAAACCATTAAACGTGCTGAAGACTTCTTTTTAGAGGAAACTCAAGATAAACTACAAACTGCTTTACTATCAGGGCTACAAGAGTATCTTGCTCCTAAAGGTGTTATTGTTTCGGCAGTTCTTATACGCGATATTACATTGCCTAATTTTATAACCAAAGCGATTGAATCCAAAAAGGAACGTGAGCAAGAAGTTGAAAAACAAAAAGCAGAACTTGAAAGATTCCGTACAGAACAACAACAGTTGGTCGCTCAAGCCGAAGCTGAACGTAAAGCTGCTGAAGAGCAAGCTAAACAAAAAATTATCTTAGCTGATGCACAAGCTTATGAAATTGAAAAAATCAATAAAGCCGTTGGTAGTAATCCTAGTTATATAAAATTACAATCTTTAGAAGCATTGAAAGCGATTTCAAAAGATCCAGCTTCAAAGGTTTATTTTATAGACAGTAATTCTCCACAGCCGTTACCTTTGATGCATTTATCAGATACTCAAAAGTAAGCAATCTACTAATAACGGATAGTTGGCTTCCACAATTTGTCTAGTCAACTTCCCAAATGAGTTATAAGGTTTTAACTATTTAGAATAACAATGAAAAAACTAACCGACCTAAAAGTCCGATTCGTAGGCGCAGGAAACATGGCAGTCAGTTTAATTGGTGGGTTGCTTAACCGTGGGTTTATGCCATCTCAAATTACTGCTAGCGATCCTGGTGGTCATCAACGTCAAATAGTGACTGAGAAATTTGGAGTGCAGACTTTTACCGATAACAACGAACACTTTGGTATTCCTGACATTGTGATTTTGGCCGTTAAGCCACAAATCATGAAAAAGGTCACCCAAGATATAGCCCGAAGTGTTGCAGAAACCAACGCTTTGGTTATTTCTATCGCTGCGGGTATTAAGGTTGAACATCTTGAAAAATGGTTATCAATAGATGCTGCGATTGTCCGAACAATGCCTAATACACCTGCATTAATAGGCGAGGGTGCAACTGGTCTATTTGCCAATACTAATGTAACAAAAGAACAAAAGCACTTAACCGAAGGCATTATGGATTCGGTAGGTATTTCCCATTGGGTCGATGAAGAATTTAAAATTGATGTAGTAACTGCTTTGTCTGGGAGTGGCCCAGCTTATTTCTTTTTATTTATGGAATACATGGAGAAAACTGCAATTGAGTTAGGTTTAAAACCTGAAGTTGCGACAAAGTTGGTGGAACAAACCGCTTTGGGCTCAGCTATACTTGCACAAAGAAGCCCTGACTCTATTAGCACTCTAAGAGAGAAGGTGACATCACCTAATGGAACCACTGAAGCAGCACTTAATTCATTTGATAACAATGAGTTGGAAGATACTATTAAGCAGGCTCTAAATGCTGCCAATAATCGATCAATTCAACTATCTAAAGAGTTTTCATGAATATTCAGCTTGCTATTTATGATAAAAAAAGTGCAGGTATTGCCAGTGCTGCATTGCACTTGAATCCAGACAAGGTTATTTTGTTACACCGAAAAACACATGATATAGAAGGCATAAAGTCTGTTTTACATAGCCGTGGAATCAAATGTCAAAGCCAAATGGTCTCGTTTGACCCAAAACAAATACGAACAATATTACAATATATAGTTACTGAAAATAAAGGCAATAAATTAGTATTTAATGCATCATCAGGTTATCGAATGATGGTATTGGTAACTCTGGAGTATTTTACATCAAATGGTATGGAGGCTTTTGTTGTAGATAAATTTACTAATCAGTTACATTGGCTACACCCTGCTGAAAAAGCTTCTGAAGAAATAGTTTCAAAGTTAAAAATTGCAGAGTACCTAAAGCTGTTTTCTTCTCAGGTGTTGAATAAAGGTAAAACCAATGGAGAAACACAAGCTAGACAAGCTTTAACTCATTGGCTCGTTGATAATATTGAAACATTTGGTAGTTCATTAGCAGCGCTAAACCATATTGCAATGCGAGCAGATGTATCCCTCCAATACCATTTAGATAGGCATTATAATCGTAAGAAGTATTTGCGAGAGATTCTATCTCGGTTTCAAGATGTTGGTATATTACAAATCAAAAATTACAATGTTATTTTCAAAGATGAAGAAAGTCGATTTTATGCGAATGGTGGTTGGCTAGAGAACCATGTCTTTAGTACCCTTTATCAGATGAGGACAACTCGTCAATCTATAAGTGATTTATCCAAGGGTATGGAAGTTGTACGAGCACAAGGTGCCGTAAAAAATGAAATTGATGTAATAACAATGGCCAATAATCGTTTACATTTAATTGAGTGTAAAACTCGAAAGTTTACTAATAAAAATCATGCGAATACACCAGGGTCCGCAGCTATATATCGATTAGATACGTTAAAAGAAACTTTAGGTGGTAACTCAGGAAAAGCGATGTTGGTCAGCTATCAAAGGCTCAGCCGATATACCGAACAAAGAGCTAAAGACTTAGGTATTTATTGTTGTTCATATTTACAGCTAAAGCAGTTGAAAGAGCATTTGTACAAGTTTATTGATTCAGATAATTAATTATTCGCTTGGTCTCAAATCTTTCCTCAAAATTTTACCGACATTTGATTTAGGTAATTCCTCTTTAAACTCAATATGCCTTGGAACTTTATAACCTGTTAGATTTTCACGGCAATGATCTTTGACTTCTTGAACTGTCATTTCTTCACTTACAACAACAAATAGTTTGACAACCTCTCCCGATTTATCATCAGGTAAACCAATTGCAGCACACTCAATAATATTAACATGTAGACAAGCAGCATCTTCAATTTCATTTGGGTAGACATTAAAGCCCGAAACCAAAATCATGTCTTTTTTTCGATCAACAATTTTAAAGAATCCTTCTTCATTCATTACTGCAATATCACCTGTTTTTAACCAACCATTTTCATCGATGGTTTCAGCAGTGGCTTCCGGGCGATTAAGATAGCCTTTCATCACCTGTGGGCCGCGGATACATAATTCTCCACGTTCGCCTATAGGCATTGAATTTCCGTCATCATCACGTATATCACATTCTGTTGAAGATATAGGTAAGCCTATCATGCCATTGTATTCTTTTAAATCAGAAGGATTCATACAGGCAGCTGGTGAGGTTTCTGTTAATCCATAAGCCTCAAGTAAAGTCACTCCTGTCGTTTTTTTCCAACGAGTAGCCGTATCCTTTTGTACGGCCATACCACCACCTAAAGCAAATCTAAAGTTATCAAAATTCACTTGATCAAAACCTGGCGTGTTTAGTAACCCATTGAATAATGTATTAACTCCGGTCATCGCGGTAAATTTGTGATTGCTTAATTCTTTCACAAAACCAGGCATGTCTCTTGGATTGGTTATTAGGATATTTTTGGCGCCGTATTCTGTAAATAGTAAGCAATTAGCATTGAGTGCAAAGATATGGTAGAGAGGTAGAGCCGTTATGACAATTTCTTTTCCTTCTTTTAAGCTGTTTGCATTCCATTGTCTTACCTGTTCGACATTTGAAACTAAGTTTCTGTTAGTCAGCATAGCACCTTTAGAGACACCTGTAGTTCCGCCAGTGTATTGTAAAAAAGCGATATCATCTAGTGTGGTTTTGGTTTTTTTAAAATCTAGTTTTTTGCCTTGGGATAATACTTTATTAAAGCTCGTGTAATTATCTAACTCAAAATTTGGAACCATCTTCTTAACTTTTTTTATCATGAAGTTCATGAATTTGCCCTTGAAACCTAATAGATCACCAATTTGAGTGGTAATAACGTGTTCTACAGGTGTATTTTGAGCGACTTCAGAAAATGTACAGGCATAGTTTTCAATGACGATAATGGCTTTTGCATCCGAATCATTAAGTTGGTGTTCGAGTTCTCTGGGTGTGTACAAAGGATTTGTATTAGTTACAATCATACCAGCTCGCAAAATCGCAAACACTGCGATTGGGTACTGCAATAAATTTGGCATCATAATAGATACGGCATCACCCTTGTTAAGTTTTGATTGTAAAAAGGCAGCTAAGTGACGGCTCATTTCCTCTAATTGGCCATAAGTAATACTCTTTCCATAGTTGACATATGCTGTTCTGTTTTCATATTTCTCACAAGCATTCTCAATCATATCTGCAACTGAGTCGTAAGATAACTCTGATATGAATTCAGGCACACCTTTTGGGTATGATTTTAACCATGGTTTAGAATCTGTCACAAGTATTGCTCTCATAATTATTTTAATCGCTTTATATTCTAAAACAATTATGAGGATTTGAAAATTAAAATTTTCACTTACTACACAAGTCGTGCTAAAATTTAACTTTGTATAAAATTATTATAGTACTATTAAATGATAGATTCTAAGGTTGTTGTTAGTTCTCCAGAACCACATACCATTGCTGTTTTATTGCTAACATTTGTAGCTTTAATACTCTTTACACGTGAAAAAATCCCTCTACAGACATCAAGTCTCTTTGTTTTGTGTGCTTTAATACTAGGTTTTGAGTTGTTTCCCTATCAACTTTCTGATGGGAGCACTTTCAGTACCAAACATTTTTTTGCTGGCTTTGGTAATCAAGCGCTAATTGCGGTTTCAGCATTGATGGTGGCAGGTCAAGCATTAGTTCGTACAGGTGCTATGGAACCCATTGGGCGATTGCTTGCTAGGATGTGGAAAGTGAGTCCGATGTTTAGTTTGTTACTTACATTAATCACTGGAGCTGTGTTAAGTGCATTTGTCAACAATACACCCATTGTTGTGTTGTTATTACCGATACTTGTTAATGTGGCGTTGAGAACAGGGCAGTCACCAGCAGGTACATTGTTGCCTATGGGTATGGCTACCTTATTAGGTGGCATGGCTACAACAATAGGAACCTCGACAAACCTGTTGGTTGTAAAAGTTGCAGAAGATTTAGGCGTTCCAAAATTTGGAATGTTTGATTTTGTAATGCCTGTTGCTTTGACAAGCGTTGTTGCAATTTTGTACCTTTGGTTAATTGCTCCATTGATACTGCCAGAGCGCTCCCCACCATTACAAAATACTTCACCAAGAGTTTTTACAGCAGAAATTGAAGTAGAAGAAGGTGGTTTTGCAGATGGTGAAACATTGGCTAATATCCGCGAAAAAGCAGGCAATGACATTAATATTGAAAGGGTTATACGCTCAGCTAATTTGTCAGTAGCCACCTTACCAGATGTTAGGATTAAAGCAGGTGATAGGTTGGTTATCAAAGATACCTCAGATAACTTACGTGAGTATGAGCGCGAGTTGGGTGGGCAACTTTTTGCCGGTAAAACGGAGGTAGATGAAGAGCATCCATTATTGGCTGGAGATCAAAGGATTGCAGAAGTTGTTGTAATTTCAGGTTCAACATTAGATAGAGTTAGAGTTGCTGATGCCCGTTTGAATTCAAAATATGGTTTAACATTATTGGCTGTTCATTCACAAGGTAAAGAAACCAGTGCCAGGTCAAAAAGTGTTAATGATAAATTATTACGTGCTGGTGATGTTTTACTTGTTCAAGCATCATTAAATGCAATTAGGGAAGTTAAATCATCAGGCTCATTATTGTTGCTCGATGGAGGTGAAGAGTTGCCACATACAAAAAAAGCTCCATTGGCATTAACGGTAATGGGCTTAATTGTTGGGTTGGCTGCTTTTGGTATTTTACCTATTGTGGTCAGTTCTGTCATAGGTTGTTTGGTGTTAATTGTAACTGGATGTTTGCGTTGGAAAGATGCAACCACTGCATTAAGCACACAAGTTATATTTATCATTGTTGCTTCATTGGCACTTGGTGTTGCATTGATTCAAACAGGCGGAGCAGATTATTTAGCTAACTTATTTGTCACAAGTACTTCAGGGCTATCGCCTGGTGTGGTGTTGTCTATTTTGATTTTTTCTATGGCTGTTATGACTAATGTTGTATCAAATAATGCTGCTGCAGTAATTGGCACACCAATTGCTGTAAGTATAGCGCAAACATTAGGAATGCCTGTTGAGCCTTTTGTATTGGGTGTATTATTTGGAGCGAATATGAGCTATGCAACACCAATGGCTTATCAAACAAATTTGTTGGTCATGAATGCGGGCGGTTATAAGTTTTCAGATTTTGTAAAAGTAGGGGTGCCATTAGTTATCATTAATTGGCTAATGTTATCTGCTATACTGACATGGGTATATAAACTGTATTAATATAAGGGGTAAATTATGGGTGAAATGAAAGTATCAAGAGAGCATTCTGAAAAACAGCGGCGTAGATTTATGCGAGCTGTACTTAATGATTTAAACGCTCTAGAAATTATGAATGATAATGGAATGATTGAATCAGGTATAACCAGAATTGGTGCTGAGCAAGAAATGTTCTTAGTTGATAAAAATTATTCTCCAGCGCATAAATCTATAGAGATATTGGATGATATTGATGACCCTAGGTTTACTTTTGAATTGGCTAAATTTAACCTAGAAGCCAATCTTACGCCATCTGAACTAACTGGTGATTGTTTAAGGAAACTTGAAAAGGAAATACATGAAACCTTATTGATAGCTAAAACTGCTGCAGCAAAACACGGAACACAAATTGCCTTAACAGGAATATTGCCAACAATAAAACAAATTGATTTAACATTAGACAATATGGTGCCTATCGATCGTTATTTTGAGTTAAATGATACATTGAAAAGCCTTCGAGGATCAGATTTTCGGTTAAATATTCGGGGCATCGATGAACTGACTGTAACCCATGATTCATATATGTTAGAGGCGTTAAACACTAGCTTTCAAGTGCATTTACAAGTAAGTAGTGAGGATTTTGTTAAGAAATATAACATTGCCCAAGCTATTACAGCACCAGTTATGGCTGTTGCTGTCAATTCAGGCTTAATTCATCACAATCGGTTATGGCATGAATCTCGAATAGCCGTTTTTCAAAATTCAATTGATACACGTTCTGATACTTTTCAACAGCGTGGAAATTTGCCTCGTGTGTATTTCGGGAAAGAATATGTCAATTCTCTATGTGACTTGTTCCGTGAGGATATTTCTCGTTTCCCCCTAGTTTTAACTGCTGATTTTGATGAAGACCCCGTTGGTATGTTGGAAAAAGGAATTACACCTAAATTAAAAGCTTTGATGTTACATAACGGAACAGTCTATCGTTGGAATCGCCCCTGCTATGGTGTGGTTGATAATGTGCCACATTTAAGGATTGAAAACAGGGTTTTGCCATCAGGCCCAAGTGTGATTGATGAAGTGGCCAATACAGCCTTTTTTGTTGGCTTGATGGTTGGTATGTCTAACAAGTACGATGATATTTCAAAAGTCTTACGATTTTCAGATGTTGCCAATAATTTTTTAAATGCAACTAGAATTGGACTTGAATCAAAGTTTCATTGGATAGACCATAAAGTCATTACTTCATCAAAATTAATATTAGATGAATTGTTGCCAATTGCACATGATGGCTTAATTCAAGAAGGGTTGGATATTCAGGATATTAATAAATACCTTGGTGTGATTGAAGAACGTGCTAAATCACGTCAAACTGGGGCAAAATGGGCAATAAAGTCCATAACTGAGATGGATGAACATGTCATGCCTGATGAAAAAGTTCGTTCAATTACAGCTGAAATAGTAGCAAATCAAAAAACAGATGAACCAATTCATAAATGGAAACTAGCAAAAGTCTCGAAAAATTTAGACTGGAGAGCAACTTATTTACGTTTAGGGCAATTCATGACTGAAGAGTTGTTTACAGTTAGACCTGATGATTTGCTGGATTTGGCTGCAAGTATTATGGATTGGAAACATGTTAGGCATGTCCCTGTAGAAGATGACAAAGGTCAGATTGTTGGGTTAATATCACATAGAGCTATCTTACGTGAAGTTGCTAAAGGTAGGTCAAATAATGATGATCCAGCAGCAGTGAAGGATGTTATGAAAAGAAATCCAATTACAGCTTCTCCAAATACAAAAACCGTAGATGCAATTAGATTAATGCGTAAAAACAAGTTAGGTTGCTTACCCGTTGTGGACCGTAATAAACTTGTAGGTATTGTTACGGATCATGATTTAATAAATGTCGCCGGACGATTGCTTGAAGATAACTTGGAAAATTATGCTGAGGATTAATTGAAAAAAATAGCCATATTCGTAGACGTTCAAAATATTTTCTACACGACAAGAGACTTTTATCAAAGGCAATTTAATTACAGAGAGTTTTGGAAATTAATTGAACCTCAAGGTGAAATTGTTTTAGCAAATGCATATGCTATACACCGTATTGATACCCTGCAACATAAATTTCAATCAGCTCTAAAGCATATAGGTTTTGACGTTAAGTTAAAGCCTTATATCCAACGTTCTGATGGCACAGCTAAAGGTGATTGGGATGTTGGGATAACTATCGATGTTATCGAAGCTGCTGCAACAATTGATAAGGTGGTTTTATTATCAGGAGATGGAGATTTTTCAATTTTATTAGATAAATTAAAATCATCCTATGGTGTAAGTTCTGAAGTCTATAGTGTCAGAGAATTAACGGCGAAAAGCTTAATGGCGTCTGCAACTAGATATCATGCAATAGGTATGGATTTATTACTGTAATCTTATTTTTAATTAGTTTAAAATTACTATTCAAGTTAAAATGCTATCATTTTTAATGCTATTAAATTCATAGGGGGAAAACCATGAAAAAAACACTTAATCCTTTAGATCTTTTTGATATTCGCTCAGAGCTTTCAGATGATGAAATTATGGTTCAAGATTCAATCGGACGCTGGGTTGATGAACGTGTAATACCAATAATAGGTGATGCATTCGATAAACACGAGTTTCCTATGGATTTAATTCCGGAGATGGCAGATTTAGGATTGTTTGGTAGCACGATTGAAGGCTATGATTGTGCAGGATTAAGTTATACCTGCTATGGGTTAATATGCCAAGAACTAGAACGAGGGGACTCAGGTCTTAGGAGTTTTGCATCAGTACAAAGCTCGCTATGTATGTTTCCCATTTCAGAGTTTGGTAGTGAAGAGCAAAAACAAAAATGGTTACCACCTATGGCCCGTGGTGAAAAAATTGGGTGTTTTGGTCTAACAGAAGCACATGGTGGTTCAGACCCTATGAACATGAACACATTTGCAAAAAAAGATGGTGCTGACTGGATATTAAATGGCTCAAAAATGTGGATCACAAATGGTTCTATCGCTGATATAGCAATAGTTTGGGCCCATACAGATGATGGTGTACAAGGATTCTTAGTAGAAAAAGGCATGCTGGGATTTTCTACTGAAGTGATTAAAAAGAAAATGTCTTTAAGGGCCTCAGTCACTTCTGCCTTATTCTTTGATGAAGTTCGAATCCCTGATACTAATAGATTGCCTAATGTCAAAGGTTTAAAAGGACCGTTGACATGTTTGTCTAATGCACGATATGGAATTTCTTGGGGGCCAATTGGCTGTGCTCAGGCGTGTTTGCAAGAAGTTTTGGATTATACTCAAGATCGCGTGTTGTTTGGCAAGCCATTAAATGAAAATCAGATTGTCCAATTACGCTTAGCAGAGATGGCCCGAAAGATAACAACAGCTCAGACCTTAGCATTAAGATTAGGACGTTTAAAAGATAAAGGAGAATTACAGCCGACTCAAATCTCTATAGCAAAATGGAATAATGTTCGTATGGCTATTGATATAGCACGTGATTGTCGTGATTTGCTTGGTGGTGCTGGTATAACAACTGAACATACGGCTATACGTCATGCCTTAAACTTAGAAAGTGTCATAACATATGAAGGCACTGAAACAGTACATCAACTTGTTGTAGGGCGAGAATTAACTGGTAAAAATGCCTTTTGATAGAATGCATCTATTATTTCTAGTCAAAATTTGCTACAATTTTGATTGAAATAGAAAATGATAACTAAGACTCTTAATAAATTATAAATATGACAGAATTAACCGTACTTTTTGCAGATATTGCCCAAAGCACCGCATTGTTTGAACAATACGGTGACGACAAGGCACGTTCAGCAATTTCTTCTGTCTTAAATACTTTGGTAGATGTTTCACATAATTATGAAGGTGTGTTAATTAAAACCATAGGTGATGAGATAATGTGTACATTTCCAACACCAGATTTGGCGATTAAAGCCTCAATAGGTATGCAAGAAAGTGTTGGAGGTAATTTTGTTTTAGGTACACACCCAATTGGAATAAGAATAGGCTTCCATCACGGACTTGTGATTTCTGAAGATGGTGATGTCTATGGAGATACAGTTAATGTTGCAGCACGAATGGCAGGTTTTGCTAAAAAAGGGCAGATAATCACCAATTCAATGGCATTTAATCCAAATGACTTTGGAGAAATAAAGCACCGTAGTTTAGGTAAAACCAAGGTTAAAGGTAAGTTGCTAGCTGTTAAAATCATTGAAATATTTTGGCAGAAAGATGAATCTCAAGTAACACGTATCTCTTCAGTTCTTGACTTGAAATTACCAGATGCTGCATTTAATATGTCACTTAATATAAATGGAAGATTAATTAAAATGACTGAAAAATCCCCTAATAAAATTATTGGTAGAGGGGATGAATGTGATATTCAAATATTAGCTCCGATGGCTTCTAGAATACACGCAGAACTACAATTCTCTGATGGAAATTTTAAAATTGAAGACCAAAGCACTAATGGAACTTGGTTAGAAATGGGTGGAAATTCACTTAGACTTCATAGAGATAAAACTGTTTTGCTAGGCACAGGTAAAATTGCGCTTGGCAATGCTGATTTTTCTGATGAGTCAATAATTATTAAATTTGAAATTTAAAGGTAAAAAGAATGCAAGATTTTATTAAACGATTTAGTGGCTTCTTATTGTTAACGTTCTCAGTGCTCTATATAGGAGTTAAAATAATTTAATGGCAGTTAAATACAGACAAACTCACATAAATACAAACAATAACGACAGTGCATGGTTATTGTACTTCTACTCTTTGCCTTATCTATTTAGCATAATCATAAAACTTATTAATGGAGAGATTTTACATTTAGTTCTTGTATCTGCTGTATGTGTAGCGATTGTGCTATCAGCAGTATGGATGGGGACTGGTTTAAAAAATAAAAATAATTACCATGCCAGGAAATACCCAAATTCCACACCATTTCCCATGATGTTTTTAGCTTCTCTTATTGTTGGAGGTGCTACATTTGTGGCTTCTTGGTTAATTGTTGGTTACAATTTGTTTGCAGGAATTGGTTTTGGTCTTGCTGCAACATGTGGTTGTTGGTTATGGTATGGTTTGGACCCAGTAAAATCTAAGCACATTAGCTTTAGTGATATCAATGATTCAGAAAAAGCATTAGAAATTCTCCAAGATAGTGAATCAATGGTTCTTAATATTGAGTCAGCTAGTCATAAAATTGGTAATTCTGAAATGACACAAAGGCTTGGAAAAATAACATCCCTTGCAAGAGAAGTGCTGGGTGTTTTATACCAAAACCCAAAGAAAATAACTAAGGCTCGACGATTTCTAAATACCTATTTAACGGGCGCTGAAAGTGTTGTTCACCGTTATGCAGAAAGCCATAAAGATTTAACTACTCAAAAGCTTGAAGAAAACTTCCGTGAAGTTTTAGTAAATATTGAACAAGTTTTTGCAGATCAACATGAAAAACTTATTTCAAGTGATATCTTTGATTTAGATGTCGATATTGAAGTTTTAAACACCTTACTTAAAAATCAAGGCATTAATTAAAGGAAAAATAAGATGACAGAAAAACAAATTAAAACAACTGTAAAGATAGATCAAGATACATTATTAGATGGGGAAATAGTTCCTGGCATTAAAAATAGTATGGTTGCTTATAAAGATGTTGAAGAATCAAATAGAAAAGAAATTGATACATTGATTGCAGAAATCAATATGAATGATAGCAATTCAATTATCTTTTTTGGGTCTAAAGCTCAAGAGTCTGTAACAGAAATCTCTGATAAAATGTTAGAAGGCGTTAAAAATAAAGAACTAGGCTCATCTGGAGCAGCTTTAAATGAAATGGTTGCAACGATCAGAGGTTTTGATGTAAACGAATTAGACCCCAATAAAAAGCCAGGATTTTTTGCCCGTTTATTTGGACGAATGAAACCTTTAGCAAAATTTTTGCAAAAATATGAATCTGTTAGAAAACAAATTGATGCTATAACAAATAAATTAGAAGACCATAAAGTAGTCTTGCTAAAGGATATAACCAGTTTAGACCGTTTATATACTGCAAATTTAGAGTACTTTCATACCTTGGAAAGTTATATTAGTGCAGGTGAAGAAAAACTCCGTATTGTAGATGAAAATGAAATTCCAGCTTTGCAAAAAGAAGCAGAGAATTCTGATGATATGTTGAAAGCACAGGAATTGCGTGATTTAAAAAGCTCTAGGGATGACCTGGAGCGTCGAGTGCATGATTTACGTTTAACTAGGCAAGTAACCTTACAATCCTTACCAAGCATCAGATTAGTACAAGAAAATGATAAAGGGCTTATTAATAAAATAAATTCAACTATTGCAAATACTATTCCTTTGTGGCGTCAACAATTGGCACAAACAGTGACAATCTGGCGTAGTGGTGCTGCTGCAAAAACAATAAAAGATGCATCAGATTTAACAAACGAATTACTTAAAGGTAATGCAGAAAATCTTAAAATTGCTAACAAAACAGTACGTGAACAATTAGAACGGGGGATTTTTGATATTGAAGTTATCAAACAAGCAAACCAAACCTTAATTGAAACCATTGAAGATAGTTTAAGGATTTCAGAAGAAGGCAAAATAATGCGAAAACAAGCTGTTGTAGAATTAGCTGAAAGTGAATCAAAATTGCGAGAAGCACTCGTTACAACAAAAGTTAAGGCTATTGCATCAGATGAAGAAATAAAAAAATAGGCTAGCGGATTGGCTTGTCGCTTTAATTTGCGTTTGTCTACTTAATCCTTCATGAAAGTTATCGCAAGTATATGACTTTCTTGCAATCTTTGGCATAAGCTTCATGAATTTGCAGTGTTATACTTCGTTTTAACATATGCCTATTGTCACAGATAATGCGGTTAAATTTAACGGTCTTTGTTGATTCAATGACATATAATAACACTAGAACTAGCACTTATTAAAATGGTGTGAGTATACTCACAAATAATGTGTAATTATTATTGGTATTGTATTAGTTATCCTTGTACTTTCAATACACCAATTTCAATAAGTCGTTGAATAAGAAAATCTTTTGCAAGTATGTTATCGTATTTTTTACCAGATCCTATACATGATGGAATACAATTTAATTCAGCATTGGCATGTGGGTGGCAGAAAAATGGCATTGAATAGCGTTCTTTAGTGCTGTGATCAGGGTTTATAACTCGATGAGTGGTAGCTGGAATTACTTCATTAGAAATCCGCGAAAGCATATCTCCAGAATCAACCACAATTTGATTGGGTAAACTTGGTACAGACAACCACTTACCATCACGGTCTAACAATTCTAACCCGCCATCTGTTGCACCAACTAAAAGCGTTATTAAGTTGATGTCTTCATGTGCTCCAGCTCTAATGGAATCTTGCTCTGTAAATTCTTTTAAAGGAGGATAATGAATGGTTCGCAATATAGAGTTCCCATTTTTTGTCATTTCTTCAAAGTAGGTTTGGGGCACGTTTAGTGAGTGAGCTAAAGAGTGAAACAAGCTAGTAGCTACTTGGTCTAATTGATTGTAAACTGCTAGGCCAACTTTCTTGAAGTTTGGGATTTCTTGATTGGGCCAGATATTTGAAGGATAATTTTTTGTTGCAAAATACGGATTATTGTTATCAAGCTCTCTACCTATGTGCCAAAACTCTTTTAAATCAGGGTTCTTACTGTTTTTCGCATGTTCTACAAGTCGAGGAACATAACCGCGCTGTCCACCATTATCACCGAAGTACTTCATTTTTGTGGCTAATGGTAGATTGAAAAACTCTTTGTATTTATCATAAGCATTATCAATCAAATCAAATGAAAAATCATAGGGGTTTAATACTACAAACCCATAATCAACTAGTCCATTATAAAAATCATCAATAAAACGCTGTTTTTCAAGATTTGTACCTTTGATTAGATCAATATGATTAAGTTCTGGGACTTTCCTTATTGTATTATTCATTATAAATGCCTGCTGAAATAACTCGCTGGCATTATATAGTGTTGTGCATAGCTCTACAATTAAGAATTAAAATAAACACAGACAATCTTAACGAAACATCTATTAACCTTTTACTTGAGCAATATAGCTGTCTACCTGTTGTTCTAGCATTGTTAAGGGGAGAGACCCGTTCATCAATACTGTTGTATGAAATTCTTTAATGTCAAATTTGTCGCCTAATTGCTTTTTAGCTTTTTCCCTTAGTTCTAATATTTTAATCATTCCAACTTTATAGGCTAATGCTTGACCTGGCCAAACAATATAACGTTCAATTTCTGATTCAACATCGCTATCGGCAAAGCCTGTAGTATCAGACATATATTTAATGGCCTTTTCACGGCTCCATTTACCATGATGTATACCAGTATCTACAACAAGCCTAACGGCGCGTAAAAGCTCGGCTTGTAATCGACCGATATCACTGAAAGGGTCTTTTTGAAAGCCTAACTCCCAAGCGAGTCGTTCAGCATATAATGCCCATCCTTCGGTAAATCCAGTAAAGCCCATAATCCCACGAAACATTGGTAAACCTTGCAATTCATTTTGTATAGCTAACTGGAAATGATGACCGGGAACAGCTTCATGGTAGGCGAGGGTACGCATAGCAAACTTTGGTGTAGCAGTTAGGTCATATAAGTTCGCATAAAATCGTCCAGGTCTAGATCCGTCCATTGATGGGCTTTCGTAATAACCACCAGCTGCTGTTTTTTCTTTGTATTTAGGTACTGGTTTAACTTCTACTTTGCCTTTTGGTAAGATGCCAAATGTTTCATTCATTTTGAGATCAATTTCATCAATAATTGTTTGGTAATCATCTATCACTTGCATTCTTCCTTCTTCACTATCATCGTAAAGAAATTGGGGGTCTTTGCTCATGTCATTTAAAATTTTGCCAATAGTGCCAAAAGTTGTATCGTATCCTTGTTGATTAAGTATGGTTTTTATCTCGGTTACAATTCTATCGACTTCTTTTAAACCTAACTCATGTAAGTATTCAGGAGTATAGTTTGTAGTTGTTGATGATTTAACTTGATATTGATAGAATTCTGCACCTTTAGGAAATTTCCAAACGCCAGCTCGTGAATCAGCCATAGTCAAAAGATTTTCATAAAAAGTTATCATGCGGTCATAAGCTGGTTGTACAGTTTGCTGCATTTGCACCTTCATATCTTTTTCTAGTGTTAATTTTGTACCCTCATCCAAGTCTTTTAACTTATCTAACTTCGCAGAAAAATCTTTTACTAACTCGTTATCCACTAATTCTGGATCTCGAATGTTATGTAAATTGGTTAGTATTTTCTTGATAATAAAGTCTGGAGGTATGACACCAATACTTTGTTCTTTCTTAACTTGGATAAGAGTGTTGTCGAAAGATTTGCCTACTTGAGACAATCTAGCGATGTAATCTTCTGCGTCATTGCTGTCATCGATACGATGGGTATTAGACATGAAACTGATAATATTCATGTAGTTTCCACCTTTTTGTGATTGACTATAACCATAGTCTTCAAACTTCACATTATCAATTTGCTCTTGTAAAAAATGGTCTAATATGTCATAAGAAATACCTTCTTGACCTGAGAGTTTACTGCGATCATATTCATGCAACATAGCATAGTCTTTTTTTAGTAGCAGTAAACCTTTATCATTTGCTTCTTGTGAATTATCGTTTAATTCATCATAGAAGAATTTATATCCCATTCCTGAAATCATTTGTGGATTATCAAGTGCAAACTCGATAAATATTTTATTGTAAAAATGATTAATAAAAAAGGGCTTAAACCATAAAAGGTTGACAATAAATATCGTCGCCAAAATAACGAGAATTAATAAGCTACGTTTAGTAAATTTCCAGATTTTTGATTTCATATTTTTAGTCTTGTTTAGTATTTAGGTGAAACGGTTAATTAAATGATATGTTACAAAGTTAATTAAAACTTTAGGTTAGTTCGGCTCAAAGGTCAAAACTATATTAAGTGGAACTGTAAAGTTAATACTTTCTAATTTAGCAATCTTTTTCAATGTGACAATTCCATGATCTAATGAAAATGTTTTAGCGTTAACAACCAAGGGTTTATTTAGGGTAACGACTTTGTTGTCAAACTGGCTAAATACCATAAAATCTGCATCTATAATGGCTGACACGCCATGTAAGTCAACATCAAAGCTGATGTGGTGTATACCATCAGTTAAATCTTCAACTTTTAACTGTGTGTGAATATCTGCAGTAGGATAAAGATTAGTTTGAAATAAGTGTTGTTGAATACGCTCGTTTCGAATTGGAATGTTTGTCTCTAATGAGTTTAATTGAATTTCAATCTCAAGGTAACCTGATGATGAAATACTTCCTGAAAAAGAGTTGAAATCAGAAACTTCTGATACCTTATTATTTTTAGTTGTGACAATGGCTATGTTACTTAATTCAGGGTTTAAAATCCATGATTTCTCTGACTCAATTTTATAATTTTGACATGAACTAAGGAAGAGTGTTAGGCATAATAGTATTAGAATCATTCTCATGTTGTGTTTCATTAATTGTGTCTCCAGTGACTTCTGTAATTTTAACTATACTACCAAACCAGGGAGAATCGAAGTAATTCAATTCATTTGGATATAATTGTTTTCTTTCAGTTAGCGAAAAAACCATAGATTTATACTCTTCATCTACCAGGTAACTTCTAACAAGATTTATTTTATGACCAAAGTGAAGAAAACGACCTTTAGACAAGGCGACTTTTCCAGTGATTGAATAATCCGGTAACTCTGGCTCAGTATTTTCGATAACTTCACCCTCAGTTGTGACTTCAAGGTCTAGTGGTGTAACCATGGTGTCTACTGTAATGTTAGTAATCTCACTCTCTTTATATGTACTTGATGTTAATTTTACGTATTGAGGTTTTTCAAAGGCGGTTTCTGGTTGCCTCCACGCACGATGAATCAATGGAATGATGTTTTCTTGTTTGAGTAGTTTTTCCCAGATAGTAGTCAAGTTAAAATGAGATTTATGATGCTCAAACCATACTAAAGCTTGTTTGGTGCTTTTTTTCTCATCGATTTCGATTGTAAATTCGTCATTTTCAGGTTTTACTGTTTCATCTTTAATCACTAAAAAATTGTCTGGTTTTTCTGCTAAGACATAAGCGTTTGCCTCGTCAAAAAAAGGAGTGTTTGTATAGGTTAGATGGTTAGGGAGAGCGGCAAATTTATACGCAAACACTATGATTTCTACGTCATAAACTTTATCTTCTTCAAGGTAAACGTATTGTGCTATTTTAGATTGATTAATATCTGATTCTGCAATGGTGTCAAAGTTTTGTGCTAAGGATATGCCAGAAAATAAGATGAGTAACACTATATTTATCATTATAGATTTTTAAAAATAAAAAAGCAGTATATCATTTAGGTCAGAGTTTTCCCATTAGAGTTGGTAGAAATTAATATGATAACGCTAATGTATTATGCCGTAGAATTAATATTTGTTACGTTTTAATTAGTTTGGTTGAGTATCAGTGAATGCTAATCCCAATATTTCATTGAGTCAACAACACGTAAGTAGGAATCGTAGCGAATGGATGTTATTTTATTATCCTCAACGGCTTGTTTTATTCCACATTTTGGTTCATGTGTGTGGCTACAATTGCTGAATTTGCAGTCTTGTATGTGTTGCCTGAATTCGATAAACCCATAAGCTATCTCAGCGCTTTTCATTTTCCATAAACCATATTCCCAAACGCCAGGTGAATCTATTAGGTAACCAGTTGAATTTGGGATTTTGTAAAGTTGTGTAACTGATGTCACATGTGAGCCTTTGCCAGTTTTTTTAGATATCTCACCGGTTTTGATTTTGTTGTTTAACACTACTTGACTGATTGAAGATTTCCCTACACCAGACATGCCAACAAATATGGATGTTTTGTTATTTAAAATATTTCGCAGTTCTTCAAAATTTGATTGTGATTTAGTATTGGTCGATAGCGTTAGATAACCTAATGAATTATATAAGTTTATTTGTTTCTCAAAAAAAGTGTTATCAATATCGTTTTTATTAAATAAAATAACGGGGTTAATACCACAACTATGTGCACTGATAAGATAACGGCTTATTAAATCTCGAGTTGGTTCAGGTTCGACAGCTACCACTATGATTTGATTATCGACATTAGCAGCTATGTTTTGTTTATTGCCTTTTTTATTGGCACGTGAAAACAAATTATTGTGCTGGTGAATTGATACTATTTTAAATTCGTTTTTATTTGCTTGAATCTCAACATAATCACCACAAATTGGTTTGTGCTTTCGTGAAAAAAAACAGGCTTGCTGAAAATCGGTTTCGGTATTAAGAACAAGTGCTGTTTGTTTTTGCGTGGAAATGACGCGATATTTTTTCATGTTTAAGCATGCTTTAGGTTAAAATATGCCATTATTATACATTCAGAAAGATAAATGACAGATAAAAAGAGTAATTTGATATGGATAGACCTAGAAATGACAGGTTTGAATCCTTTTAAAGATAGAATTATAGAGTCTGCAGTAATTGTTACTGATAAAGACTTAAACATTATTGCTGAAGGAGAGGCCATTGCAATTCATCAACCGATAGAAATATTGGAAGCAATGGATGAATGGAACACCGAGCATCATACAGATTCAGGATTGTGGGCACGTGTTGTGGAATCAGATATAAGTGCAAAAGATGCTGAACGTATGACGATAGAATTTTTAGAGGAACATGTGCCAATTCATCGGTCTCCTATGTGTGGTAACACGATCTGCCAAGATAGGCGGTTTTTAGCTAAATGGATGCCGCAATTAGAAAATTATTTTCATTACAGACAAATTGATGTCAGTAGTATCAAAGAATTGTTTACTCGATGGAACCCGAAGATTCTAAAAGGCTTTACAAAGAAAGGGAATCACTTGGCTTTGGATGATGTGCGTGAGTCTATTGCTGAACTTAACTATTATAGGCAGTTTTTAGGCGAACTAAACAAATGACCGAATTGGTTGAAGGTCTTTGTGCTTTCAAATGTTTCATTTGAATTGCTTAAGTTGAAACTAGTCACTTGAAACTAGTCACTTGAAAAAATGTCAAAAATCACTATAATCTATTAATAACCACTTTTTAAGAGAAAATTTATGAAATTAGAATCATCAAATCCAGCGATGAAAGCTTTTGAGAAAACAGAAAATTTGAGCCTAGGCCCAACGGATCAGTTTGTTCAGGATGAATCTCAACGCATGACAATTAATGGAACCATCAATAAAACAGGAATACTAATTGTCATAGCAATGGTTACTGGAGCTTGGGGTTGGAGTAAAATACTTACTTCTCCTGGTTTGCTAATGCCATTTTTTTGGGCCAGTTTAATTGTTTCAATAGGTTGTTTTATAGCATTATGGAAACGACACGATTGGGCACCTGTGGTCGCACCAATTTATGCAGCTGTACAAGGTGTGTTCTTGGGCGCATTATCTGGTTTACTTGATAGTTTCTATCCAGGAATCGCGATACAGGCAGCAGTTGCAACTATGGCTACAGTTATAGCTATGTTAATTGCTTATAGAACAGGAATTATCAAAGCGACACCAATGTTTAAAAAAGTTATTGTAACCGCCATTATGGGTATTATGCTTTTTTATGGAATTAGTATTGTAGCTTCATTATTTGGTGTTCATTTTGCCGTTAATGATTTTTCAAATGGCAGTGCGATGAGTGTCGGGTTTAGTGTAATTATAGTTATTATAGCGGCATTAAGCCTTATCTTGGACTTTGATTTTATAGAAAGAGGTGCAACTGAAGGCGCTCCAAAACACATGGAATGGTATGGTGCTTTTGGCTTAATGGTTACTATTGTTTGGCTATATGTTGAAATGTTGAAATTATTGGCTAAATTAAATAATGACTAGAATCTGTAATTGTTTTTAAAAACAGGGAAGCACGTGCTTCCCTTTTTTTTGTCTAGTAATTATCACTTATGGCACTTGAAATCTAAGTTTCTTACTACCATAATGCTGTAAGTATATTTGAGGATTTATCATGAAAAGAATGTTTTTGTTTTTACTAACCAATATGGCAGTACTGGCAGTGATCAGTATTGTAATGAAGATTTTTGGTTTTGATGGTTACATGTATGAACGTGGTTTAGATTATAAGGCGCTCGCTGTTTTTTCTATTCTTTGGGGTTCGGTCGGATCTTTTATTTCTCTAGCGATATCGAAGTGGATGGCAAAAAGATCAATGGGTGTAGAATTGATTGAAAACCCAAGTAATGAAAAGGAAATGTGGTTAATTGATACAGTTAAAAGACAAGCAGCTACGGCAGGAATTGGTATGCCAGAAGTTGGAATTTTCAATTCTGCGAGCCCAAATGCGTTTGCTACAGGTATGAATCGAAACAATGCTTTAGTTGCTGTGAGTACTGGCTTGTTAGACAATATGAAGAGAGAAGAAGTTGAAGCTGTGTTAGGACATGAAATTAGTCATGTAGCTAATGGTGATATGATAACCATGACGCTCTTACAAGGAATACTAAACGCCTTTGTTATTTTCTTTTCACGTGTGATTGGCTATGCAATGAGTGCCGCTATGCGTAATGATAGAAGTGGTGGAGGTTATGGAATAGGGCAGTTTATTGGCACGATGATTGCACAAATTGTATTGGGCTTTCTTGCCGCTATAATCATCAATAAGTTTTCTCGATACCGCGAATTTCATGCAGACATGGGCGGCGCTAAATTATCTAGTAACCAGAACATGATTAATGCACTTAAAGCTTTGCAAAGAGCTTCTCACCCTGAAAAACTAGAAGGCGAGTTTGCTGCTTTTGGAATTTCGGGCGGGAAATCAAAATTACGCAGTTTGTTTTCAACTCACCCACCCTTAGAGGATCGAATCGAAGCCTTGGAAAGAAATCAATACGTTTAAATACGTAGTAGGCTAGTAAGAGGAAGGTTGTTTAACCTTCCTTTTTTGAGTATTCACATAAATCTCTAATAATACATTCTTTACAATTTGGTTTTCTAGCCTTGCAGATATACCTACCATGTAATATCAGCCAATGATGTGCATCCATTAAATACTCTTCAGGTATTAATCGCAATAAACTTTTTTCAATTTGTAGCACATCTTTGCCATGCGCTATTTTTGTTCGTTTTGAAACCCTGAAAATATGTGTGTCCACAGCCATCGTTGGTTGACCAAAAGCCGTGTTTAGCACAACATTTGCTGTTTTACGTCCAACTCCTGGCAAGGCTTCTAAGTCATTTCGATTATCAGGAACAACACTGTTATGTTTATCCATTAAAATTTTGCAAGTTTTAATAACATTCGCTGCTTTGCTATTGAATAACCCTATGGTCTTGATATAGTCTTTTAACGTTTCCAACCCAAGTGTGTAAATTTGTTCTGGTGTATTGGCTACTTTATATAAACGCGATGTAGCTTTATTAACTCCAATGTCGGTAGCCTGAGCTGATAAAATCACCGATATAAGTAACTCAAATGGTGATGAATATTCAAGTTCTGTAGTTGGATGAGGATTAATTTCTTTTAATCGCCTAAAGATTTCTGTGCGTTTTTGTTTGTTCATGTAACTATCGGTTATTAATGATTAAGAATATTTAAACCAATTCATATGAAAATTGCAATCTTAATTAAAGGCTCTATATGAAAATTTCAATCTGTTTATAGTGATTTTCACAGCTTGGCTTCACAGTCTGTTTATAAGCCTATGAGATTAAAGTGTTTTGCCAAGATCAACACTATTTGTTAATGACTGAATCTGATTGTCATGAAGCTTACTAAGAAGCAATAAAGCAATTATTGAGCCAATTAAAGCCCACCCCATATCAGATTGAGTGTCCCAAACATAATTCTGGGTACCAAGAAAAGCTTCTGCATCTTCACCTGATAGTTCTGCAACAAACCATTCAATTAATTCATAGAAGGCACTAAATGCTAAACAAACGCTCACTATTAAATAGCGTCTCCACCACAAACCAATGATAACATTGTGACGAATGAACAGCTCACGTGCAATAATGGCAGGAACAAAACCTTGAGTAAAGTGGCCAACTTTATCGTAATTATTTCGAGTCAAATCCATACTGTCTCTTATCCAGTCAAATAAAGGCACTTCAGCATAGGTATAGTGTCCCCCAATCATCAAGATAATGCTATGAATTAGAATTAACCAGTAAAGCAGAGCGGTTAAAGGGAATGATTTGTAGGTAAACCCTAAAATAACAACGCCTATAACGGCTGGAAAGACTTCTAAAAACCAGGTGAATTGGTCTTTTGGATTTAACCCAGACCAAATCAAAACGGCAAAAAATACAAGTAACCAACTATTTTTCTTCACAATATATATACCTCTAAATTACAGACTTAATCTTCATATTTTGGTTCTTGTTTATAGCACCAGTGCCAAGGTTCATAACTAATCCCAGTCGTGTTATTTTTTGGGTAACTCATGTAAAACCCAAATCTCTTAGCGTTATCTTGTAACCAAGAAAAAGCTTTTGATTGGTCAAAACGCTCTTCCAGTACTGCTTCTCCGACACTACCAATATCAATTGCGCAACCGGTATGATGTTCACTATATCCAGGTAAGGCATTAACTTTTAATATGGATTTAATGGTTTGCCCTTTTGATAACTTATTTTGAATTATTGTTTTTTGGTAATCTAGGCTGCGATAGGCGGAAATTATTCTTAAATTAATTCCTCTTAATACAGCTAGGTCCCTCATTTTATTCCAGGCTCTAGATGCAACTGGGTGGAGTTGAGTGGGCCTGCCAAACATATCATCTTCAGCGTGCTGTAATCGGCAAGCATCAGCAAACATTGGGAATTTATAGGTGTTGGTGTCAGTAATATTGTGATTGAAGTGCCATAGAAAATCTTTATAATAATCATGCCAAGCAGAACTGCTACGGAGACAAAGTTTAGCTTCAGTTTCTATGTTTTGGTGTTGAAATTGAGGTTTTATTTGATAAGTTTTTTTATTATCCTTGATATGAATCTCACCAAGAGGTTTGTTATCGAGAGTATCTTTTATCCAATAAAGAGTCTGATTAAACTTTTCTATATAAATTCGATTCATTTTTTCCTGTTAGTATCTTATGTTTTGCAGTTATTTTGTAATAAATTTTATGTTTTGTTCCCAGTTTTTGCCATCGAAATTAGTTGCTGAAATGTTTATTTTTGCAAAGTCATCTAGGCATCTAGCGTTAATACTCCAATTTTTAGGGTGTGAACGTGGTTGGTAAAATGATTTGATTCCACAGTTTTTACAAAAGAGGTGTTTTGCAATTTTTTTATTAAATTGGTAGTTGGTTAAGTCTTTATCATTCCCTATTAGGCTGAATCTGTTTTTGGGAATCAACAAATGTAAGTAGCCAAGTTTTTCACAAATATTGCAATTACAAGAAAGTATCTCAGTATTCTCGATGGCATTTGGGAGGCTAAATTCATAACGAATTTTGCCACAGTGGCAACCTCCTTGGTAGGTAAATGTATTCATACGATAAATCATACTAAATTGTTGTTAATATTCAAACATATCTTATTATTTAATCTAAAATATGCGATAATCCCGCGGTTTTAAATACGATAAATAATTTGGAGAATTACTATGAGTTTTTTTATATCTGATGCTGTAGCACAAACAGCCGGAGCAGCGCCTGCAGGTGGAGGGTTTGCATCACTAATCCCATTAATCTTGATCTTTGCGGTTATGTATTTTTTATTAATTAGACCTCAGCAAAAGAAAGTAAAAGCTCATCAAGCTATGGTTCAAGCTTTAGGGAAAGGTGACGAAGTAACCACGAATGGTGGAATACTCGGAAAAATAGTTTCTTTAGATGATTCATTCGTTTCAGTTGAAATTGCTCAAAACGTCACTATAAAGCTACAACGTGGAGCAATTGGTGCTGTTTTGCCCAAAGGAACAATAAAGGCAATTAAGTAAATTTTTTAAAGCCAATTGAATAAATAATTATATAAATAAGGTTTAACTATGAATCATTATCCATTATGGAAAAATCTGCTAATCTTGATTGTGTTAGCATTAGGTATATTTTATGCCTTACCCAATATATACGGCCGCTCACCTGTTGTTCAAACCAGTGCTATAAAAGCACAGATTGTTGATGATAATCTGATTGCCAATATCGATGCTAAATTAACAGAGGGAAATTTAAGTGGATTTACTATTGAACAAGAAGGCGAGACAATTATCACTAAATTTGAAAATTTAGATGATCAGTTTAAAGGCAAGGAACTATTAGATGGATTGATAGGTTATAAATCCGCCTTAAATCTAAAACCTAATATACCAGAATGGTTAGCAAATTTTGGTGGCAAGGCTATGAGCCTTGGATTGGATTTACGTGGTGGTGTTTATTTTTTAATGGAAGTTGATATGGTTGAGGCTTTGGCCAATAAAACCAACCAAATTCGAAGTGATGCTATACAAGTATTATCAAAAGCTAAAATCTCCAAGCAAAGTTTAAGATGGAATAAAGAGAAACTTGTTATTAAGTTTAAATCGATTGAATTAGCCAATAAAGCTTTTGATAAACTAAGAAAACAAATCAATGAGGTTAACTTTAAACAACGCCAAGTTGATGGTGTCGAAGCGATAGTTGGAACGATTCGTGATAATGCAATACAAGCAATCAAAACCAAAGCATTAGAACAAAATATTTCCACCATCAAAAACCGTGTGAATGAATACGGTGTCTCAGAGCCGATTGTACAAAGACAAGGTTCGGAAAGAATTATCGTACAATTACCTGGTGTTCAAGATTCTACAGAAATAAAAGAGTCATTAGCATCTGTCGCTACTTTGGAATATAAAGCAGCACATACTTCTCAAGGGTATGTTGAGGGTCAATCGATACCATTAGGTTATAAAGTTTACTATTGGGCTGACGGTAGACCAGTATTACTAAGTAAAAGAACTATAGTCACTGGTGACCAATTAATCGATGCATCAGCAGGAACTGAACAAAAGTCAGGGCGACCCCAAGTATCCGTGACACTGAACAATATTGGGGGTAAACGGATGTTGAACTTTACTAGGGATAATGTAAACAACCCCATGGCAGTAGTGTTTAAAGATCGTGAATTTGTAGAAAAAGACCCAGAAACTGGTAAAAACATTTACAAGCCAAGAGAAGTGGTAATCAATATCGCGAACATAAATGAACCTTTTAGTAACCGTTTTGTTACCACGGGTTTAGAAAGTTCTAAGTTTGCAAATAAACTGGCCTTACAACTACGATCTGGATCATTAGCAGCCCCAGTTGATATAGTGCGTGAAAAAACCATTGGCCCATCATTAGGTAAAGAAAATATTGATAAAGGTTTCCTATCTGTAATGGTTGGATTTGTATTGGTACTAGTCTTTATGTTGATTTATTACAAAATTTTTGGCTTAGTAGCAAATATTGCATTAGCATTTAATGTAGTCTTAATTGTTTCTGTATTATCAATGGTAGGAGCCACTTTAACATTACCTGGTATTGCAGGTATTGTATTAACCGTTGGTATGGCAGTTGATGCAAATGTACTTATTTTTGAACGTATTAAGGAAGAGCTGGCTTTAGGAAATACGGCACAGGGTAGTATCAAGTCAGGTTATGACAAAGCATTATCTACTATTGCAGATGCCAATATCACTACTTTTATTGCGGCAATAGTTTTATTTGCTTTCGGAACAGGCCCCGTTAAAGGATTTGCTGTGACTTTAAGTATCGGTATTGTGACTTCAATGTTTACTGCGATTGTGGTTTCACGAGCGATTGTCAATAAAATTTATGGCAATAAAGCTAAACTTAAATCAATTTCAATCTAAGGAGAATAACATGAATATATTAGGAAAAACAAAAGTTGATTTCATGGCAAAACGTAAAATTGCACTGATTTTCTCTCTAGTATTGATAACTATTTCTATAGGTTCAATTTTGACAAGGGGCTTAAATTTTGGATTAGATTTTACTGGCGGTACATCGGTGGTAGTAGACTTTAATAAAGATGTAGAACTAGATGACATTAGAGATGCATTAGAGAGTCAAAAATTTATTGACGCATCGGTTCAAAATTTTGGTTCAGCTAAATCTGTTCAGATTAAATTTCAATCAAAAAGCGATGCCGAATCTACAATTTTAAGAGATCAATTACAAAAAATTATTAGCCACTTAGATGTCGATGCCAAAGTTGGTAAGGGTGATTTTATTGGTTCACAAGTGGGTGATGAATTAATCGAACAAGGTTCTCTAGCTATTTTGTATGCTATTATTGGTATTTTATTGTATGTAACTATGCGATTCGAGTGGCGGTT
Source organism: Alcanivoracaceae bacterium (assembly GCA_016744455.1). Classification (GTDB taxonomy): domain Bacteria; phylum Pseudomonadota; class Gammaproteobacteria; order Xanthomonadales; family Marinicellaceae; genus NORP309. The sequence goes on along the minus strand of JADGEI010000004.1, from coordinate 10,863 downwards.
TTCTGTAGGCTCAGTAATTGCATTGGTACATGATGTGATCGTTACAGTAGGTGTTTTTTCAATTATTCAGATGGAATTTGATTTAACAATATTAGCAGCTTTGTTAGCTGTTATTGGTTATTCCTTAAATGATACCATTGTTGTTTTTGATAGGGTTCGTGAAAATTTTCGTGCATTACGTAAGAAAAATGCTGAGCAAGTTTTCAATGTTTCCATCAATCAAACTCTTTCAAGAACAATTATCACTTCATTAACCACCTTAATTGTATTATTAGCTTTGTTCTTTATTGGTGGTGCGATGATTCATGGTTTTGCTTTTGCTTTAATTGTTGGCGTACTTATCGGTACCTATTCTTCGATATTTGTTGCGAGCACAGCCACTTTATCTCTTGGCGTATCTCGTGAAGATTTGATGCAAGTTGAAAAAGAAGGGGTGAACCTCGATCATATACCATAAGATTTAAGTTATGAAATTAAATTCAGCATACATCTGTGATGGAATCCGCACGCCAATCGGAAGATTTGGTGGAGCATTAGCTTCCACTCGACCCGATGATATGCTGGCTCATGTGATTAAATGCTTAGTCACAAGAAACCCCCAGCTAGACAGTAGTAAAATAGAAGATATTATCATTGGCTGTGCCAATCAAGCAGGTGAAGACAACCGCAATATTGCACGAATGTCTTCATTGATTGCAGGATTACCTGTCAATGTACCGGGGGTTACACTTAATCGTTTATGTGCATCAGGTCTTGATGCAGTTGCCATGGCGGCACGAAATATTGCTACAGGTGAAGCCGATTTAATCATCGCTGGTGGTGTAGAGTCGATGTCACGTGCTCCCTTTGTACAGCCAAAAGCGACTTCTGCTTACTCAAGAAATGCCGAAATCTTTGATACTACCATTGGTTGGCGTTTTGTTAATCCACTTTTTAAAGATCAATATGGTATTGATTCTATGCCGGAAACGGCTGAAAATGTCGCTGAATACTATAACATTAGTAGAGAAGATCAAGACTTGTTTGCTTTTAATAGTCAAAAGAAAACGGCATTAGCAAAAGAGGTTCTTGCAGAAGAGATTGTTCCTGTAGAGGTGCCTCAACGCAAAGGTGATCCGGTTGTTTTTTCGAGAGATGAGCACCCAAGACAAACACCGCTTGAAAAATTAGCTACATTACGCACTCCATTTAAAAAACAAGGTGGGTCAGTCACAGCAGCTAATGCATCGGGTGTTAATGATGGTGCTTGTGCTATTATCATTGCTTCAGATGCAGCACTAAAGCAGCATAAACTAAAACCGCTAGCTAAAATTATCGGAAGTTGTGCTGTTGGAGTCGAACCTCGTGTTATGGGAATTGGTCCTGTGCCAGCTACACAAAAATTACTTGAAAAACATGCTATTAGCATTGAAGATTTAGATGTTATTGAACTTAACGAAGCCTTTGCAGCACAATCATTAGCAGTACTTAGAGAGCTTGGTATAGCTGATAATGATCCACGAGTCAATCCAAACGGCGGAGCCATTTCACTGGGCCATCCATTGGGAATGAGTGGAGCAAGACTTGCGTTAACAGCTGCTAAACAACTTGATCGCACGGGTGGAACTTATGCTTTGTGTACGCTATGTATTGGTGTAGGTCAAGGCATGGCAATGTTAATTCAGAAGGCAGATACCTAAAAATAGAGTGTAGATATTAGTCCTAAGTTTGGTAAATCATTGATTACCATCAAGCCTATAATTTATAATAGGGTAAGTTTGCATTACTTGGTGTATTCATGCAGGTTTGTGCACTATATAAATAATACAAAGGGGACACTATGTATTCACAAGGTCTAAGAGACTCGAAAGCGGGTGATGACTCACCTGAATTACTTGAAGCTTTTCAAAAGCGTATCGATAACGAAGAAAAAATCGAACCTCGTGATTGGATGCCACAAGCCTATCGCCAAACCCTTATTCGCCAAATATCACAACATGCCCATTCGGAAATTGTCGGGCAATTACCTGAAGCCAACTGGGTATCTCGTGCTCCTACACTTAAACGGAAATTAATACTTTTAGCAAAAATCCAAGATGAAGCAGGGCATGGACTTTATCTCTATTCTGCTGCTGAGACATTAGGTGAATCACGTCACAAAATGTTTGAGGATTTACTCTCGGGTAAAGCTAAATATTCCAGTATATTTAATTACCCAACATTAAATTGGGCTGATGTAGGAGCTGTAGGTTGGTTAGTTGATGGTGCTGCAATTATGAATCAAGTGGCATTGTGTCGCACATCTTATGGACCATATTCACGTTCAATGGTGAAAATCTGTAAAGAAGAAAGTTTCCACCAACGCCAAGGCTACGACATCATGATTAAAATGGCGCAAGGCACAGCACAACAAAAAGCCATGGCTCAAGATGCAATCAATAGATTATGGTGGCCAGCGTTAATGATGTTTGGACCAAGCGATAAAGACTCTAAACATTCAGGGCAGTCGATGAAATGGAAAATCAAACGATTCAGTAATGACGATTTACGCGATAAATTTATCAATGCTACAGTGCCTCAAGCAGAATATTTAGGATTAACTATTCCTGATAAAGACTTAAAATACAATGAAAAATCTAAAACCTATGAGCACGGTGAAATTGATTGGAATGAATTTGTAAATGTAATAAAGGGAAATGGCGAGTGTAACCAACAACGCATGGATGCGCGGAACAGAGCCTATGATGATGGTAAGTGGGTAAGGGCAACTGCTGCTGCTTATGCTAAGAAACAACAAAAAAATGAAAAGGTAGCCTAATGAAATTATATGAAGTTTTTTTAAGAGCAAAATCCGGCCTTAGCCACAAACATGTAGGATCAGTTCATGCAACAGATGCAGAAATGGCAATGCAAAATGCTCGTGATTTATACACCAGGAGAGAAGAGGGTGAAAGCATCTGGATAGTAGATTCATGTCAAATCATTTCATCCAATCCAAAAGATAAAGCCGCCTATTTTGAACCAGCTGAAGATAAAATATACCGTCATCCTGATTTTTACCCAATTGATAAAAAGGTTAAAAATATCTGATGCCAAATAAAAATGAAGCACGTTACAATTACATACTGAACCTTGCAGATAATACATTAGTGCTTGGGCAAAGGTTGTCAGGATGGTGTGGAGTTGGGCCTTTTCTAGAGGAAGATTTAGCCCTAACAAATACCGCTTTAGATATTATTGGTCAGGCTCAAATGCTGTTAAATTTAGCAATTGAAATTAAAGGAGAAGGAACGGTTGATGACTTGGCTTTTCTCCGTGATCAACATCAATTTAAGAACGTATTATTGGTCGAACAACCCAACGGAGATTATGCTCAAACAATGTTTCGTCAATACATGATTGACTCCTATCATGTGCACTTATATAGGGCTTTAGTCGATAGTAGCGAAAAACAACTTGCAGCCATAGCCGAAAAATCTTTAAAGGAAGTTAACTATCATAAAGAACGCAGTGAATTATGGATAAAACGTATGGCGTTAGGCACAAGCGAAGGATTAGAGCGTTTACAAAAAGCGGCAAATAACTTATGGCATTACCAGCATGAATTATTTGAAAACAGTGAAGAACTAGATAAATTAGTAAAACAAGGAATTGCTGCAGACCCAAATCAATTACAACAAAACTGGTTAAATGATGTGAGTAAATTGCTAGCTAAAACACCAATAAAAACACCTCAATCTGGCTGGCGTGCAACTGGAGGAAGATTAGGACATCACAGTGAGTACTTAGGAAAAATGTTATGTGAAATGCAGTTTTTACAGCGGGCTTATCCAAATTGTGAGTGGTGATATTGATCATATTGGAGAGGTACTATCTAAGGTAACAGATCCAGAAATACCCGTCTTATCATTGCAAGATTTGGGTGTAATAAGGAACATAGAAATCACCACTACTAAAATTATAGTCACCATAACCCCAACTTATACAGGATGCCCAGCTATGGAAGTTATGGAACAAGATATTAAACAAGTATTAGGCGACGAATTTAATAAGTCAATTGAAATAAAAACACAACTGTCGCCGGCTTGGACTACAGACTGGATAACTGCCAAAGGCAAAAAAGCCTTATTTGAATACGGTATTATGCCACCGAGTAAATCCGGCAAAATAGTATGCCCACAATGTCAATCTATGCAAGTTGAATTGATCAGTCAATTTGGTTCAACTGCTTGCAAAGCATTATACAGATGTACAGATTGCTTAGAACCATTTGATTATTTCAAATGCCATTAGCATTAAATAAATTATCGTAACTCTGTGTTACAAAAACCATAAAAAGAATAGATTATGTACGAATTTCATAAAGTAAATATTAAAGATATTCAACAAGAAACCAATGATGCTGTAATTTGGACATTGGATATTCCTAATCAATATAAGTCAACTTTTATTTGGCAAGCTGGTCAGCACTTAACTTTTAAGAAAATTATCAAAGGAGAGGAAATTAGAAGGAGTTATTCTATTTTTAACCCTACTAGCGATGAGGATATTAAGGTGTTAATTAAAAAAGTTGATGAAGGCCAGTTCTCTGTTCCTGCACAATTTGACTACAAAATAGGGCAATCAGTCGAAGTTATGGCGCCAACAGGCCACTTTACTATAGCTCCGAAAGACAATAAGACCTATGCGTTATTTGCAGCGGGCAGTGGCATTACACCAATTCTTGGAATGATTTATGAAGTGATGAACAACTCGACTAGCCATATTAATCTTTATTATGGAAACCCAACAGTTGAAAGTACTTTGTTAAAAACTCAGCTCTCAGATTTAAAAAACCAACACCCGAGTCGTTTGTCAATTAGTTATTTTCTTAGCCAAGAACCGATAGATGTTGAATTGTACGCAGGCAGAATTGATAAATCAAAGGTAACAAAGATATTTAATAATGAGCTCAAACAACTTGATATTGGAGGTTATTATCTCTGTGGGCCTGGCGGAATGATTGATGAAGTAACTGATGTGCTAACGGCTAACGGTGTAGTTAAAGATCACATTCATTCTGAACAATTTTTATCAGAAGGCCAAGTTATGATTGATAAAAAGAAAACAGCAACAGTGGATTCTGGTGTGATTGTCACTATTGATGGAGTGACATCACGGTATGCTATTAAACAAGGAGACGAAAAAAGTTTACTTGATGCTGCGTTAGATGCCAAAATAAAAATGCCATACTCGTGTAAAGCTGGTGTTTGTGCAACCTGCCGCTGTAAATTAGTGGAGGGTAAGGTTAATATGCTAAACAATTATTCACTCGAAGAGTGGGAGTTGGAAAAAGGTTATATCTTAAGTTGTCAGTCTATTCCAAAAACTAAAAACATCACCATTGATTATGATGCATGATTATAAACAATTAATGTTTTTGTAACTCATTGCATATCTTTAATCTAGACAAAACCATCAACTATCTATGAAAAAAAAACGGGGCTGTTAAATGCCCCGTTTTTTTGTAATTTAGGTTCTAATTCCCTTCAAAACCATTTATGAATATCCTGTCTGGATTTAACTCATGGCACATTGATGGGGTGAATACTGTAATATCATCGACATACCAGCCATCGCCACCAACAGATCCATCACAGCCCATGCGCCAGCGAAATTCAACATTAGATCCTGCAAAATCATTCAAATCTACTTGCACTTGCTCCCATGTGCCATTATCTCCATTCCATGCCATGCGTTCGCTTAAAGGTGCAGTAGTGCCTCCTAACTCGCTATCATAGCCATTTATGATAAATCGATTAGCATTTGCTGAAATAGAGCCTCCGTTACCGTCTAAAATATCAAACCAAGCCGTACCGCCATCAGTAGAATATTCTAATACACCACCATCCCATGTTGCCTCTGTATTGTATCTATGCCAAAACTCTAATCGAGAACCAGTTTGTGGGGTAATTACCATATCAAGGTGTACAACTTGATCTTTTATTTGGGGTTGATCAGATGCAAAAAATGAAATGATTCCTGAGTTAGCGTTGGTATTTGTTATTTCCCAAGGGTCTGATGAATTGGTTACAGGACCAGATTCAGAAACCCAACCAGCTAAAGCGATTCCAGGAGTCCCAGCTTCTAAATCATCATTAAAAGATATATTATTTGGGCCAGTTGCAATGGCTGATTGTATAATAGAATTTGAATCTTCATTACCCATTGAACATAAGCCAGCACCGTTAACTGTATCATCTTCAGCCCTAACAATGTAATGATAATTAATTGCACCTTGAATGCTTAGATCTGTAAAGCTTGTGTTAGTTTCGCATGACGAAATCAAGTTTGCTCCAGATGGAGTAAAGCTAGGCGTTGTAGAACGATATATGTTAAAGACAGTATTAGTACCACAATTTTGGCCGGCAGCCTGCCAATCTAACTGGATTGAGCAATCATTTTGATTAAGGTTGCTTGCTTGGGTTAGCCCTGTAAATGTTGGCGCTAGGGTACATAAACCTGTTGCAGTACTACTACTGCAATTAGAAAAGCTTGAACTACAAGATTCTGCAGCATTAAACGTTTTAACTTTATAGGCATATTCACTCCCTCCTGAGACATTTATGTCATTGTAAGAATTTCCAGAAACTCCTGTGGCAATTAACTCATAAGAATTACTGTTACAATCACCAATAGAACGATAAATGTCATATGTAAAAGGCCCGCCTACAGGTATTGTCCAACTAACAGATATTTGATTGTCCATCACGGCACTACTAGATATGTTGGTTGGCGCATCAGGAGAATCACATACAGCTCCATTAGGCAAATCTGCTCCAAGATCTGCTATGACAGCTTGAATTGGTACGCCACGGTTAGGATCATCTCCGCCTCCACCTGAACCACAGGAAGCACTTCCGCGGCAATGATGTAAAGCAACGACTCTATGGTCATCTAGTGCCAGTACTGGGGATCCAGACGAACCTCCTTGAGTGTCAAGCCAATAGCCTACGTCACCTGGCCCACCTGAACAAGCAGTTTCTGTTAAACTAGCGACAACCCCAAAACCAGTTGTATCGGCAGGGTATGTCGATTCAAAAGCAATTCTTTTTCCCCAACCCGCAGGGTGTTGTGGAATATAAAGTTGTTCGTCTAGTATGGCACCCGTTTCTCTAAGTTGCATAAAACCATATGTTGTTGGTAAATCATTGACCGGAGTTTCTGGCAAAATAAGTGCATAATCCAAGGCGGCGCTGTCTTTAATAAATGTTGGAGCGGTTGCTTCAATTGTGCCAGGACAACCCAAAGCAGAAGAACAATCGGTAGCACAATCAGCTCCTTCTGCCATAAACTCAATAGTTATTTGATTAGCTTCTGCTTGGTCTGTTATACAGTGTTCATTAGTGAGTAAGTGACCTTCATCTCCTACAAGCCAAGCGGTACAGTGAGCGTTGCCATTTTTAACAACTCTAGCGACGGCTCTAGCTTGATCATACATCTCTGGTTGAGAATTTTGATAGCATTTAGCTTCTTGTGTATCATCTGTAGTACATATTGATCGTGTTTCATCAATGGTTTCTTCTGATGCAAACCCTCTAGCAAAACGTGAAATTAAAACCCCATTCCCACCTTCACTATTTTTACTGTGTAATTCTAAAATGGCAGTATCGCCATGTATATGAATACCCCAGAAACCTCCATTAATACCTAAATTTCTTGGGCCTTTGTTAGAGTATGTCCAGCTTCGGCTTTTGTCAGGTGAACGTAATACTAAGGTGTCACCTTTTGCAAGATCTAATGATTTAATAAAAGGGGCAATATAGCTAGCTCCAGGATGAAAAATACTGGTTTGCCAAACGATACTACCACCAGTTTCTGTGCTTCCAGTATATGGCGTAGGAGAATTAAAACTCGTTTCAATATACTCACCAACAATAGCAGGGCCATTTCCTGATTGTTGATACTTGGATCCTTTTGCGGAGCAACTTTTTGATTTTGCTAAACTGTTTTTGATGATTGATTTTTGTTGAGCACTAAAAAAATGTTCAATTGATACGAAATCATTTGCAGATTTTAACTGTTTTTGGTTGATTATTTCTGAAGTTTTACTATTAACAAAACCAGAGAATAACAATAATATACAATACCAATAAGTTTGGTTGTAAATAATTTTAGCTTTCATTGAAGACACCTCTTTTAATATATTGACAAAGTATTATAATTGAAATGAATAATATTACAATAACAACTATGTCTAGATTTTTTGCTTTTATTTATGATGCTATGCTTGCTAATACTGAAGAAGCTTGTTTACAAGACTGGCGTAAAGAACTGTTGGCTAATGTTTATGGAGATATTTTAGAGGTTGGGGCAGGGACGGGTGCAAATGTTGGTTTTTATCCCCAAACGATTAGAAGCCTTACGGTATCAGAACCTGACAAGTTCATGCGCAAAAAATTAAAAATCAAACTGTCATCCAACACTATTAAGCAATGCGTGATAAAAAACTTTACTATGGAAAATATAGATTTAGCTGATGAATCTATTGATTGTGTAGTTTCAACTTTAGTCTGTTGTTCTGTAAAAAATCCAGTGAAATCATTAAACCAAGTCTATCGTGTTTTAAAACCAGGAGGTTTGTTAGTATTTATTGAACATGTTGCTGCTGAAAACAATCCAGCTCGACTTAAATGGCAAAACAGAATTAACCCTATATGGAAAAGAATATCTGGAAATTGTCACACAAATAGAGAAACTGAAAAGTACATTAAACAAGCAGGTTTTACAATCAAATCAATTGAAAAATCGAGTATGCGTAAAGCGCCAGCTTTTGTCAGGCCAACAATTCGTGGTATTGCAGTAAAATAAATGTATTATACCGCCGGGTTGATATATAGAGAGCTAAACAAAATTTTTATATATTGATACTACAACTCAACCGAATAACTGCACAAATTTTCAATGCCTTGCAATAACCGCATGCTGGGGCGAGAAAAATAATCGGGTGAAATGGTGATTATATTATTATTTTTAACCGCATTAAGAGCAGGCCATTTTTGCCACTGCTCATCTTCTTGTTTAGCTATATTTAATAACGCTTGAGGGTTTTTATTAATTACTGACTCTAAAGTCACTGTAGTTGAGAGTTGATTTATTTCATTAAAAATATTTATGAATCCACAAATCGAAGAAGCTTCGCTTATCCAGTGTTTGCTTGAAACGGTGTAAAGTGGTTGATTAAAGGTTTCAATAAACACCGATTGTTGTTTGTAACGATTTGATTTGAATTTATTTAAGGTGTTTTTAAAATGAGTGATGCTGGTTTTTGCAAATTTTGTCGTATCAGTTAGTTTTGCAATTTGTGCAATGGTTTTTGGAATGTCTTCGAGTACATTAATTTCAGTTTCAATCACCTTAAGATTAAGGGATTTTAACTTTTCTTTCATGGCTATTGGTGTACCACCTTTCCACGAAAGAATGTAATCAGGTTTTAGGCTAATCAATGTTTCATAATCAAGCTTAAATGCATCACCAACTTGCTGAATGTTTTTGATTTGCTCAGGGAAATCACTATAGGCAACAACACCCACTAAATTATCAATAGCTCCAGCAGAAGCAACTAATTCTGCCAAGTGTGGTGACAAGGTAATGATTCTTGTAGAGCTGCTAAATTGTTGAGTCTTGTCATCTGCATTGCACGAAGCTAATGACAATAGAATCATTAAAAAAAGCCAGTTAATAGCTGGCTTTTTATTTATTATAGGTTTCATTAATTTATCGGTAATCATCGATAAGTTCTTCAAAAGCATCATCGATTTCACCTGGAGATGACATTAATTTAGTAAACCCATGTTTCCCTGTCATGGGTAGGTCAGGAAAGTATAAGGCCATACGGAATTTCATATGTAAGGCTTCTACTTCATCATTGTTAACCAAAATTTCATAGGCTAAATAAGCTTTCTTACCTGGTCGTTCAAAGTCAACAACATTTAACTGGTACTGTTCATCCAAATCTTCTTCATCATCGTCTTTTCCGGTGGCTTTTAATTGCACACCAAATATGGTCATTTTTGTGCCTGGGATTTCAAGTTTATAAACCATTGTAATTGGGTCGCCTTCTATATTGATACGCTTTTCAACTTCACTTACTGCTTGTTCGTAAGAGCCATATTCATCGTATTCGTAAGGGTCATCAAAGTAGGGCATGGAAAACATGTAATGGTATTTTTTTAATTTTTTTGCTGTCAATCCTTCTTCGGAACCAAATGTTTTAACAAACCCTAAAGTAGATCGTAATGCATTGTCTACACTTACTAGAGAGCCTTTCAACCAATAGGCTTTTTCAAAATAAAGAGGGTTGGCATAACTGACTTCTACTTCATCACCATATTGGCTGACAGAAACTCGCATAGGTGCTCCATAGGCTCCGCGTTTGGACATCGCAGCCACTTTAAGTGCTTCTTCATTGGTTACAATGATAAGTGTGTTATTGCCAAATGGTTGATATTCTCCAAGCAGTGTAAAACCAGCATCGGCTAATTTTTGTTTGGTTTCTGTGACTGTTTGTTGATAATCTGCTTTGCCAACAGAAGCCAGTACAAATGGTTGAAATGTTTCTTTAGCAAAAGAAATTGATGAAATAGACATCACAAAAAGTGCGATATAACACAAAGGTTTTTTCATATAATTGCCCATAAAGTTAAGATTCTACACATTCTATATCTAAGCCTGTTAAAATGTCTATCATTAGAGCCATATTCATAACTAAAAAATCGACCTGATTTATTTACCAAATATAGCATAAAAAAAAATGTGTCTGATGAAAGTTCGATATAATAGTAAAGTGTTCAAACAAAACTACTTATCATGCATCAGACACTTAACAAATTATACAACGTACAA
>JADGEI010000042.1 GCA_016744455.1 Alcanivoracaceae bacterium | reverse complement strand
ACTGGGAGCAAGACCAAATAGGAAAACAATGCGTGGTCCGCGCAGTTTTCGGGTAGGTTGCTTGAGGCATACAGTGATGTATTGTCCAGATGAATGATTACCGTATCGAAAGATATTACAGGACCCGGCTTATCGACCAACTTCTTTATTTTATACCCCTAACTCTTAAGAGTAAAAGGATTAGATTGACTAATCTTTAGTTGAAAACTTGATCAATAAAAACAATGACACAATCACTTCTAAATAACTGGTACAACCAGCAGCAATTTGATTTCCCAAAAGAGAGCTTGGAGTCACTGAGTCGTGCATTAGGCATTGCACAAAATATAAGCACTGATTTAGTTTGTAAAGACAATAGTTATATATCACAGAATCACCTTATTGAGCTTCTCAATGTGTTGGTTAAGTTACAAGCGGATGATGAGGTAATCATTGCTAGTATTTTATTTCATGTATTACGAAATGGTGAAGTGTTAACTCAAGGACAGCGCACGAACTTTACACCAAAAGTGCTATTTATACTTGATGAAATTTTTAAAGTTAGTCAGTTAGAATGGATGTATGATACTCAAGCGTTAGAGAAAAATGGCGAATCATTGAGGCGTTTATTGTTTGCTATGATTAAAGATGTACGTTTGGTTTTGATATTACTGGCAGATCAATTAGTTAAGTTACGCTCAGCCGTAAACTTTAGTGAAGAAATACAACAAGAGCTAGCGCAATTAACTCAAACATTACACGCACCTTTAGCTAATCGTTTAGGTGTTTGGCAAATAAAGTGGGAACTGGAAGATTTTTCTTTTCGGTTTTCACAACCACAGGCCTACAAAAAAATTGCCAAATTATTAGCTGAGAAACGCACGGATCGTGAAGATTTTATCGCCTATTCAATAGAGGAATTGACGAACAAGCTAAGGGAAGTAAAAATCAAGGCAGATATTGTCGGTCGACCCAAACATATTTATAGCATTCACAAAAAAATGAAACAAAAGAATCTGACTTTTGACGGGCTTTTTGATATTCGAGCCATCCGAGTTTTGGTAGATGATTTGTCCGAATGTTATGCAGTTTTGGGGATAGTTCACGCTTTATGGAAACATATCCCGAAAGAATTTGATGATTATATTGCCATGCCTAAAGGCAATAATTATCAATCCTTGCATACTGTTGTGATAGGTAAAGGTGGAAAAACAATGGAAGTACAAATTCGAACCCATGAAATGCATGAACATGCAGAATTGGGTGTTGCTGCACATTGGCGTTATAAAGATGGCACAAAACAAGATGTAGGATTTGACAATAAAGTTAACTGGATGCGACAGTTACTTGCAACAGATGATAAAGACAGTAATGATTTGCTGGCCCAATTTGAAACCGAAACCGGTGAAGAACGGATTTATGTGTTTACTCCAACAGGTGATGTCATAGACTTGTCTGCTGGTTCAACTGTAGTGGACTTTGCTTACCATGTACATACTGAAGTTGGGCATCGAACACGAGGAGCAAAAGTTAATGGCAATATAATGCCTTTAGGTACAGTATTAGATACTGGTGATAGAGTTGAAATTCTAACATCAAAAATAGCAAAACCAAGTAGAGATTGGTTAAGTGAACAATCCGGTTACTTAAATTCAGCTAAAGCAAAAGCTAAGGTGCGTCATTGGTTTAGGGAAAATGATTTTGAACAGAATGTTGTTGTTGGAAAAGAGGCACTTGATAAAGAACTAAAGAAATTTGCATTAGAATCAGTAGATTTAAAGCAATTTTTAAAAAAATATAACCTTCAAGATGTTGATAAATTATATGCCAGAATTGCAACAAGTGATATCTCTGTCAATCAAATTTTACGTTTAGCCGAACAACAAATCAGGCCAAAAGAACCAGAAAATTTTAAGCTTAACAAGACTGTTGTAGCTGAGTCTAATAGTATTAGCCCTTTTAAAATAGAAGGTTTGGCCAATGTTATGGCAACCACTGCAAGTTGCTGCAATCCCGTTTTAGGTGATGCTATTGGCGGTTTTATAACACGCACACGTGGAGTTAGTGTTCATCGAATGACTTGTGATAACTTTATTCACATGATGCATGATCAGCCTGAACGTATTATTCAAGTGTTGTGGAGTGATGATACTTCAATTAGCTTCCCAGTTGATGTTGAAATTACCTCTTATGACCGTAAAAGCTTTATTAAAGATTTATCTGCAGTTTTGGCAAATTTAAAAGCGAATATTGAGGCATTAACGGCGCAACCCGATAGAAGTCATGGCATTAACCATTTAAATTTAACTATCAGAGTCAATGATTTTGAGCACCTTAATCTCGTCCTTTCACGTATCAGTACAATCGAGTATTTGATCTCTGTAAAACGTATTGCTTAACTCTGTTAAGCTGTCCCTATTAACCTTGCGGGTAAAGGTGTGCTTAATTTTGTATCGTATTTATTCCATTCCTATAGGTGATCCAGGTGGTATTGCTTGTGGGGGTTTCTTTTCTTTAGTTTCAGGGTTTTTTAAGAAACGTTTTATCTGCGCTACTGCCATTTGATTGAAAACTTTATGATTTTTAAGCCTAGATAATTTTTTGGGTTGGCTTGATAAAAAAGCCAATACTTGAGATTGTGCTAATGGGCTAAGGTTCTGATCAGTGGCTAAATTCATTATTTGTTGTAAAACAACCCAATTGACACTATGTTGTACAGCCTGAAGATAGTTATCGTTAAATTCAGTTTCCCATGTGTTGATCCAAAGGTTATCTAGTATAAATGTAAGGCTCGGGTATTGATTGTCACGTACATGGTGCTCAACCAAACGATTAACTCTTTCAGGGTTAAGTAATAATGTTAGAGTATGCATGGCAGCAGTTTCGGTTATGCCCAAAGCATCAAAATTTAAACCAGTACGATGATTAAAATTTTCACGACCTCTATAACTGCCTTCAACCGGTGGAAGCAAGTAGGGCAATAAACGCTTTGGTAGTGCTAAAGTCTCTGCATTGATGGTTTTAAAGACTGCTGCTAAAGCTGATAATTGAGTTTTCGCATCAACAATAATTGCTTTTGTTGCAGTTTCCCCTTTGAAGGCATAACGATAATTAACTCCAGCTATTAACTTAACAGTAGCTTCAGTTTGGTATCGATGAAATAAATATATGGGAACCAAATAGTGTTCAAGTTTGGCAAGAGGTTCGCCATTTTTGATGGTATCTAAACCGAATTTTGAGATGGCTTTGCTGCGAACTTTTAATACATCAAGTAAAGCAGTTACTGCATCAGATCCATTGTCCCATAAGTGCGCATAAGGGTGGCTGCCACCTGAAAGTCTGGCATCTCGGTCTGAAATAAACACATGGCCTGCATTGCTAGCTTGATTTAACAAAAGAGAGAGGCTTTGTTGTTCATCCTGCCCTGTAAAATCTTTGTACAAATAAGCCATAGAAATTTTATCCCAAGAGCCTATGCCAGTAGCATAGGCATCAGTTATATCCAATTCACCATTTGAAGTAAGTTTCACCAAAGGATGTGGATAATCCATCACTGATGCTCTATCATTGCTGCTGCTAAAAAAGTTATGAGCTAAACCTAAAGTGTGGCCAACTTCATGCGCTGCTAGTTGACGTAATCGATCTAATGCCATCTTTTGGATTTTGATCTCTGCTTTATCGTTCTTTTGACGACCATCATAAGGAGATAATAGCCCTTGCGCAATTAAGATGTCTTGCCTCACTCTTAAGGACCCTAGTGTTACATGACCTTTGAGAATTTCACCACTGCGTGGATCGACTATAGATGCACCATAAGACCAACCCCTAGTTGATCGGTGCACCCATTGGATAGTATTGTAACGGATGTCTAAAGGATCTGCACCTTCGGGCAATAATTCAACTCGATACGCATTTGAATAACCTAAAGATTCAAATGCTGTTGACCACCATTTAGCACCATCTAGAAGAGCGCTTTGAATAGGTTCAGGAGTGCCAGGATCCAAGTAATAGATAATAGGTTTTACTGGGTCGCTTATTTTTTTTGTAGGGTCTTTTTTCTCTAACCTGTGGCGAGTTACCCATTGCTTCTGTATATCAGTACCTAAAGGCGTGGCATAGTCTTTAAAACTCATTGGGATGCTGCCCGAGCGGGGGTCGAATTGGCGAGTTTTGTAAGGAATATCAGGTAATTTGGCAAAAGAATGATGGGCTCTAAGACTTATAATATTAGTTGCTGGGCTGATGGAACGGACGTATTGACCAGGGGAATTACCTTGTAATGTTATTAATGACTCAAACTCAGTATTTTCTGGAAAATTTTTGCTGTTTTGCATGTATATTGCTGAACGATTAGTATCAATACTGAACTGGCCTTCATTCATTTGCTTTAAACGTTTTGCGATACCTTGAGAATCACGCAATAAAAAGTCAGTTAAGTCAACTAATACAGAATGATTGTCACTGGCAAGAACTTTACCACCCCATAAAACTGATTGAGCAAATCCATCAGTAACGGCTTGACGTTCTGCGTTATTTTCAGAGTAGGCCCGATAGGATTGATTGGGCTCTATCATCATAATTTTATTTCCAAAACGTTTAAACTGAACCAAGCTATAGCCTCCAATTTGGCCTCGATCTAATCCAATGTCATTTGAACCAACTCCTGATTGAAGGTAATAGGTGTAAAGCAAGTCTTGTTCAAATTTATCAATTTTAAGATAAATTTTACCTGTACTTTCATCCCAATAAAAACCCACAAATCCATTGTGATATTGCATATTTTTTGTGAAGTCAGCAATGTTTTGTGATGGATTTGATTTAGTTGAATGCTTGAGTTTGCCCTGTGCTAGAGTTATAAAACTGGACAATATAAGCGTAACAATAGCAATTTTTTTGTGCATAGTTAATATTCTCATACAGTGATTGAATTTTGGCGTGATAATTATATTGTTATTAACACCCATAAAGTAATCATATTACAATAATACGAGAAAACATCAATGATATTACAGAAAGATAGAAAATAACTTACTTGATGATTATCAATTACATATAAGTATATATATTTTAAAATATGTGACATTAAGTAGGAGAAAAGCTATGTATGAGAAAGAAACAAAAAAATTAAAAATACTCAGAAAAGAATTAAAAACACGAATTAAAGGCATAAAAAAAACACTCACTACCGAGAAAAGTAAAGATTGGGCTGAGGCTGCAGTTGAATCAGAAAATGATGAGGTGTTGGAAGGTCTATTTTCAGAATCGTCACAGGAATTATTGCAAATAAATCATGCCCTACAGAGAATTGATCAAGGAAAATACGGCGAATGTAATGAGTGTGGTAGTAAAATCAAGAAAAAACGTTTGAAAATTATGCCGTATACCACTCTTTGTATAGAATGTGCCCAACAACTTGAATTTGAGTACAATAAAAAATGAAAAAAATTTCCATATTAGGTAATGGTTTTGCGGCATTAACCGCGGTACGTAAATTACGGCAACTTGATACAAAATGTGAAATCACGTTAATTGCCCCAAAAAAAGAATTTGTTTATATGCCAAGCTTGATTTGGATTCCTAATGGAAAAAGACAGGCTACTGATTTAATTGTGCCATTAGATAACTTCTGTGCTAAATACAACGTTAATTTCCATTTAGCAAAAGTCACAGGCCTAAAACAAGCCGGTCGAATTATTGAGACCACTGACGGCGAGGTGGAAAATGATGGACTTATAATAGCTACAGGTGGTCGTTTTATAAAAAAATTGGCAGGCATTGAGAATGTTATTACCCCATGTGAGGGAATTGATTCTGTTATAAAGTTCAGGGATAAAGTCAAAAATATGGATGGAGGAACTATTGCAATTGGTTTTGCCTCAAATCCTAAGGAAAAATCCGCCATGCGTGGCGGCCCTATGTTTGAGTTTTTGTTTGGGCTTGATCAACAACTTCGAAATGAAAAACGCCGTAATAAATTCAAACTGGTGTTTTTCTGCCCAGCACCAAAACCCGGTATTCGTATGGGTGAACGAGCAGTTGAAGGTATTTTGTCACGCATGAAAAACTGTAATATTGAAACTCATTTAGGTTATAAGATGAAAGGCTTTGAGGGAAATAAAGTTAAAACTGAAGGGGGCGAATTTAGTGCAGATTTAATATTGTTTATGCCCGGTATGACAGGTAATAAGTGGTTTAATGGCGCTGATTTACCTTTGTCTGAAGGTGGTATGTTAAAAGCCAACAAACATTGCCAAGTTAATGGATTGGATAATGTCTATGTTGCAGGGGATTCAGGTAGTTTTGCTGGACCTGGATGGATGCCTAAACAAGCTCATATGGCAGACTTGCAAGCTGAAGCAGCAGCAAAAAATTTGCTAGATGAATTACAAGGTAAACCTATACAGGCAACTTTTAAACCTGAATTGATGTGTATTATTGATAGCAATAACAAGGGCGTTTTTACTTTAAGAACCGAAAAACGACAATTCGTATTGCCTCCATTGAGAGTTTTTCATTGGGCAAAAGTAATTTTTGAAAAATGGTATATACGAAAATTACGTTAATTGCATTATTGAATCTATAGAATTTTGTGCAAAAAAAACCCTCTATTTAAAGAGGGTTAAATAATTGTCAATAGTATTGACAAGAGAGGAAGTTCTTAAAATGTATCGGATTAAGTGTTAATACTCAGCAACTTGAACGTTAACATTGATTCTGACACGGTCACCAGGGTGATTTTGTAATCTTGTGTGGTATATTCTACCCATGTATTCATAACTCACTTCGTACCCTGCAATTCGTTGTTCTTCATAATAGTCACGTTGCGTATGGCACTGTCTACCATTTTGTGAATAATAACCTTTAGGTCTTGCCTTAGATCCAATAGCTGCCCCTGCGATTACTCCAGCAGCCGTTGCTGCGTCACGACCATGACCTTTACCAAAGCGATTACCAATTAAACCACCAATGATGCCACCTAATATTGCGCCACCACCATTTTCACGATGATTTGTACGGTATCTATCATTGTAATTATTTCTTCGGTTTTTGCAGACTTTGTGATTTTGAGGCACCCGAACTCTTTCATAAATAGCTTGTACCTCTACAACATCGGCATAAATAGAGTCATTGTTATAATGGCCAGCAGTTGCATAGTTTGAAATGCTAATCAATGTAATCAAGATCAATATTATTTTCATTGGTTTCATAGTATCACCTATTGGTTTTGTATTAATGTGACTGCATTTTAGGTTGCCGTGAATGAATGAAAGCTGAATGCCATTTTTTTGTAACTATAAGTTATCATGTAGTAAACGTGCATGAAATGACTGCTATAGTGAGTTATATAAGGGTAAGTGTATGTATCGAGAGATGAATTATGCTAGTATTTGAGGATGTCTATAAAATTTATACGCGTGTAAATGATGTGAGTTATTGTTTTTAGTGAATTAGAAAGCCAGCAGTGCCTGTTCTCACCGCTGGCTTAAGCATAGCCGTGGAGCTATGCAATCCCACTAAAATTGCTACAGTTGGAGATTTGTACAAACCCCGCGTCGTAGCTTTTTACCCACGAGTTTTAATTATAGGCAAAAATTCTAATATTCACTGTGTAAATTTACACAACAGCAAAAAACATATTATGAAAACAAACACTAAAATTCAAGAAAGCTTAAATTTAAAGAAGAAATCTATAAAATTGCTAACAAAGGCAATAGCAAAAATAATACTAAAATTTCGGTTACCTCGTTCAGAAATAATCAATGCCCTTGATGAGCAATTAGTATTAGAAGCAAAAAAACAAGATCCAGACGCCAGTAATGTTTCTATAGCGATTAGAACCGGAATCAATAGACGGTATATACCTGGCTATTTAAAAGGTGAGCCGCCAAGGGTAAAACCAGACAAGATGGCTACAATTTTAGAAGATTTGAGATGGACTGCTCACAAATACTACAATTCAAACAAAATACCTAAACTTGGCCACTTTAGAACTTTTCAAAGCATTTGCGAACAAAGGGCTTCGGGAATGTTGACATTTCAAGCAATATTAGATGAATTGGTTTTGCTTGGAAATGTAAAGGACTTAGGAAGAAACGTAGAAATACTTGATATAAAACTAGGGTTAAAAAAACATGAAATTGATTTTTCTAAACTAACAGCATTGCAAATTAACCGAACAGTAGACACCCTAATTTTTAATTCAACCAAAAATGATAAAAAAGACAGGTTAGTTCAAAGAACAATATATACAACTCAAATAAACCCCCAAAAATACCCCCAACTTCATATTGAACTTGAGTTATTGATTGATAAATATTATCAAGAAATAACACATAAATTAATTGAGTTTGAAGATGATGTTGAATCAGGTAAATATCCGCAATATGGCATTTCATTTTTAGAATATAAAACAGAGGAATAAACTCATGAAAAAATCAATATTAATAATTACACTACTATTATCATTTAATGCGTTTTCTATAAAAGGAGAAAGCACACAAAATTATGTACAAGTATGCACTAACGTCGTTGGCGATGGCAGCAATATTAATGTTGTTGGCGATGGCAGCAATGTTAGTGTCGTTGGCGATGGTAGCAATGTTAATGTCGTTGGTGATGGCAGCAATGTTAGTGTCGTTGGTGATGGCAGTAATGTAGATGTCGTTGGTGATGGCAGTAATATATATTGCCAGGTATTGCCTGTAAACAATTAGAGATAGGTTTCCAGGGTGGTTTACAATAACCTCCCACTACCCCGAAAGTAACCATCCGTTGTATTAAAATATGGCGGATGACTTACTTTTGTATGCAAAAAGTGTAAATCTAAATTAGGGTATATAATAATACAATGAGGGTTGTATGTTGAGAAATGATTTCAAAACTATAATTTATTCGACCTATACTTGATAAAATATTAATTAGATTCCTTATAAGTATAAACACTGAAACCAAACCGGGGATAGGTTCCTCTTGGTACATCTTCTTCGTATGTAATCATGGTTTTATAGATCTCTAAAGTGATGCTTTCAAAAATTTTGATCACCTTTGTATTTAAAACGTTAAAATATTTTGGGTTAATTTGGTTTGAGTAAATGTTTCTTTGCAATTTTCTTAATGCTCTATTTCGTATGCTAATATTTTCAATGAGTGTATTAGTTACCCTATCAATTTCAGTAGTTAAATATGCACAATATCTTTCATCAGAATCACTTATGAATATATTCATTACTACCAAATAGGAGTCTCCCATATCCTTTATATTCCCGATTTTGATTAAGAACTTAATAACTTTACTAAATATTGAAGATTCAATATTATTTTTCTTTAAGATTGATTCAACGGAATTTTCACCATACTTCTTTATATGTTTTGAGTTATTTTGAATTGAAATGTCAGTTAAAATATTAGAAATTCTTCTTGATAGATAATAAAAATTTAAAGACTCGTGAATATGCTTATCATTAAAATTGACAATTTTGTATTTTCTTTCAAGTTCAATAATTTCACCAAGTCTTATTAGTTCTTTTGAAATAGCGTGGGAGGTTAAAGAGCTCCCAGATAATTTTTGACATATGCTTTCAAAGGAGTGATTTTTACCATGTTTTGCTATTAACTTTGTATTTTTATTTTGACATACACGTCTTATTTCGTCTAATACTAGTTGAACTTTAAATTTGGATTTTTTTATTTCTTCATTACTTAATATTTTAGATATATACCTTCTATCTAGTCCTGTACGAGCAGATAATTGGACAATGGAAAATTCGGGATTCTGTTCTTTTGCTAATTTCGCCAATTTATATTTATACATCTCAATAAACTCATGAAACACAAGATTAAACCTAAGAGTTATTTTTGCTAAAGTAAATGCTAATCTGGAAATTGTTTTGCTTAAATCATTTCTTTTTTGTGAATTCATTTTTAACTATATTGGATATCTTTATGATTGAAACATAATATAATACATAAAGGAGCCATATTCATAACTAAAAAACCGACCTGATTTATTTACCAAATATAGCATAAAAAAAAATGTGTCTGATGAAAGTTCGATATAATAGTAAAGTGTTCAAACAAAACTATTTATCATGCAT
>JADGEI010000041.1 GCA_016744455.1 Alcanivoracaceae bacterium | reverse complement strand
CACTTTACTATTATATCGAACTTTCATCAGACACATTTTTTTTTATGCTATATTTGGTAAATAAATCAGGTCGATTTTTTAGTTATGAATATGGCTCTAGTTTCTGTTATTTTTATTTATTTGTATAGGCTGTTGTTGCGTTGGCGCTTACCTATCTTCACAAGGTTAAATTTTGCGTTTCTTCAAAATTTTTGCGAACCGCCAAAGGCGGTAGATAGAAATTGCTGAGGAAAAATAAAAAAATTGACATATTCAATAATTAGCTATTATTAACATTCCCTATGGTTTTATATCTTGGCTTTAATTTCATGAGTGCATTTTCTTATCAATCATTTTAATGGTTGGTAAGTTGTGTGCTTGTGAAAGTTTCAACTTGTCACAAGTGATTTTTAATCTTACTTGGGGGAGTTAATATGACCCATAATAAAAAGAGTTTTGTTTCAGCATTTAATGATATTGCTAGACATAAACACCGCTATAAAGTTTTTGAGGACTTTGTGACTATGTCGGCTATTTCTTTGCATAATGCTATCAATAAAAATGAAACATTAGAAAAGGAGTATATGACTATACAAGCCAAATATTCTAAAGATGAAGTTAAAGCTTTTGGTCGCTTGCTTGGCATGTTAGTAGAGCTGTTACAAGATGAGCCTAAAGATGTTTTAGGTCAATTGTACATGGAATTAGAAATTGGTAATTCTAAGGCAGGGCAATTTTTTACACCTGATAGTGTTTCAGTTATGATGGCTAAAATGCTTTACGGTGATAAAATCACTTTGCCTGATTGTGGTTTTATAACTATGAGTGAACCTGCCAGTGGTGCAGGTGGCATGGTTTTGGCTTTTGTGAAAGAATTGACTAATCAAAAGTTAGACCCTGCTCGCACATTTTGGGTACAGTGTATTGATATTGATAGAACCGTTGCTTTGATGTGTTACATTCAATTAAGTCTTTGGAATGTACCTGCTCAAATTATTGTTGGCAATACTTTATCCATGGAGTTAAGAGAGCAATTTTTCACACCGGTTTATTATCTTTTTAACTGGAATTATAAGTTAAGAAAACGAAATAAAGAGCTTGCTGAAAATAAAGAAAAAAACGTATCTGAAGAAACAAAAATAGAAGTAGAAAAATCAGACCCGCCCTCACAACCAATGGCTGAAATAGTTGAGGTTGATGAGATAGTGCAGTTGCAATTATTTGAAAACCTTTGAGTTAATCTCAAAGGTTTTTTTGATAGAATTAAATGGCCTATCACACTGTATAAAAAACAAATGCTATGAACCCATCTGTTTTAAGATTCTTTTTTTGTAATATCATGAACAAAGGCTTTCCATTGTTTCGCTTGTAAAGCGCATTGTAATTGATAAATATGGTTATTTTTGAACTCCATATCTATATCAATATAAGCATAATGATTGTCCATTTGAGCACCAATAATAAAACCACATTGGATTTTAATGGTGTGTATAGATGGAGCTATCCACCATTGCCGACCTTTGGCAGTTGGTTTAATGGTTTGACCATCAATTGAATCAATAATTGCAGAATAACGACTACCTGTTACTGGAGCCGTTAAAAATGCAAAAAATTCACTACTGCTATTGCCTTGACCTAGAACTACAGCTGCATCATTAATATTAGGAACAGTGATACCTTGCACTATTTTTGGTATGGTTGTACAACTATTCAAAACAAATATTAAAATTATTATACATGCACTTTTCATAGTTATTCCTCTTTAATTTTCAAACATTTCACTATGCCTACAACCTCTGGGAAATCATAATTGTATGAATATGGATCTCCAAATCCGTTATGCATACTGTAGTATTCCCTTACCATTTTTTCATCTTGAATAGATTCAAATGCTAAATTGCCACATAACTCTTTGGCTCGGCGATTCCAATAAATTTTTGTTTCTTCAATACTGGTCAAAGCATTTGATCTATATCTAAGATGAAAAGTATTCTCATCTAGTTGCTTATCAAAATATCCAGTAGTATTAAACATAGGGTGATTTTTGCCATATTTGCTTGTACAGCCAATATTACATAAAATCCCAAGATATAAAGTTATTATAGCTATTTTTTTCATTATATTTTTCTCAATTTTATTATTTTCTTTAATTAAAGTGACCTCTTGCAATGTTATTGTGCTTTTTTATTCATTAGCATAAATAAATCAGAAATAATTTGGTTTTGAAGTTTGCTAAAGCCTGCTTTTAATGCTTGAGAAACCAAATCATTAGTTTCTCTTTGGCTTGTTCTCAAGAAAGTACTAACATCCGAAGTTGATTCTATTTTGTATTGTTTGTTTTGATATTCTATTCCTTGATTAATAAAACTAACAGTTATGGAAACAAAAAGCTTGTTGTATGATTTCCCTTTCCCTGCTGTAATAAATTCACTTCCAACTCTGTCATCAATAATCATAACTTGATAACCATCGCAATCATTGATTTCGTTTATAAAGTCAGTTAAATAATAATAATAAAATATTCTATCTTTTTTCGGTTGATGTTGAGGTGAAAATATACCATGTATATATTGTTTGTTTTTCATATCACTACTAAAAGAAATACATGAGTTTGCTATTGGGATTGGTATATCATTCCTTAATAAAGCTGGTTTAGAACAAGCTGACAGGTTTGATAACATTATAATTAATAGTAAAATAGATTTCATAATTTTCTCCTCGTTTAGTTCGATTTTGTTTTATCTAAATAACATTGAAAAGGGTGAAAACATCCATTTATTAAATTTGCACGAGGATTTAGTAATAAGCCGAATACAAAGCCATTAACTCCATCCATTGTACCTATGAAGAGCTTGACACCATTTGGTGTTATATTACCAAATGGTAATGAATAAATTTCTGCCAAACCAGAATCAAGGTAACCTCTAGCAACAAGGTTGGATACTCCCAATGTACCCAAGCTATGTCCGTATAGTTTTTGTTTAATATTACCTGATTTCAAAAAATCATAATCCGAAGCAGCTAATAGTCCTGTGTAGCCCAAGACAACATCAATCACATCAAATGAGCTGCCAATAATTCGATTTAGTGTCCTGCTAGTATCAGGGCTTATCAATGGATTGTTTTTTCCTTGTCTGTCAAACATCCCATGCATTACTTGGCTTGATTCTCCCTTTATTTGTTCGTCAGGGTTAAATCTAGTTCCCACCAATTTGTTCCCTGCAAAACTCATTGCCACTAACGCAAGGTTTAATTCTGCTAGAGTCAGTCCATTTTTACGCGCAAAACGTTGTAGTTCTTCTTGGGCTTTGAATTTGCCATAGATAGAAACCAAGTTATGGACTGTACCACCAATATTTAACAATTTGCCATTAGCAACTATTCCTCCATGTAAAAATGACAATACCGCTCCTGCTTTTGGATTAAGGCTTGCTGTTACTTGTATAGCCAAATCAAAAGCATTAATCCCCTTAAAAGCTGCTGCTATTTTACTGGCGGTACTAACTGTTGGAGCTACTTCACTTAGAGCTGTGCCTGTTGAAATGTCACCCACGCCACCTGCGGTTGATGGTGTGCCTGCATTGGCGGCATCGGCAGCGCCTGTGTTGGCAAATTGACTGCCAGCAAAGGCAATAGCTCCTGCAATTAATCCTGCTTTGAGTGCTGATTTTAGATTGCCTGTGAGGATAATAGTGCCTGCAAAAGCAGAGGTAAAGCCCGTCCAAAAAATATGAAACCCTAGTCCTGGCAATACAAAGACAAGTACAATACCTACTACCGCAGCAATCAATTGCCGCAATGAAAAGTAACCACTTGGGTCGGTGAATGACAGCGGATTGTTGTGTACATAACTGTATCGGTTGTAACTTTGTGAGGTATTGGGGTCTTGCACTACGGGGTCGGCTTGTAACATTTTGCCAAGAGCAGGATCATAAATACGCCCACCCATATTGATGAGTCCAAATTCGTCCAACATTTCATGACCAGTGAATCCTTTGGTAGTGTAATTAGAAATGTATAATCGTGTTGTGGGTATAGGAATTGTATCCCAATTAGTGGGTGCTCGGCGTTCTCCCCATGCACTGAAGCTCATTTGTTGTAGTATAGTGGCATTGCTATCGGTAATCACATCTATTGAGCCTAAGTGGTCATGAAACAAATAGGATTCTTGAGTTGTGGTATTGATTTCAGTGACTACTGCAAAGTTGCCCAAGTGTCGCTTAAATTTAATTTGCCCGCTTTGGTCATATTGAATTTCTACACTGCCTAAAAAATGCGTGACTGTGGTTTGGTTTTGATCGTTTATGTCGGTTCTTGAATATCTATTTTCAGCATTGTCATATCGGTATTGGCTTTGAGCAATTGGCGTTAAAACTGAACCAGTATAAACTTTACTGATTTTGTTAAACCCTGTATAGGTTATATTGCGGTTAACCAGTTGGTCTTGGCTGTTTCTAAAATTGGTTGATTGTGTGACATTGCCACGGCTATCATAACTAAAAACCTGTGAACCTTTGGATTGTACTTGATGGGGTGATACGCCAATAGCGTTATTACTGCCTGTTAAATAGACATAGCTACTCCCATCTTTGGTACTTAAATTTCCTTTGGCATCATAGCTTGTGGCTTTATGTTCAACATTGCCAGTTGTACTGCTACAGTTTTGCCCAAAGTTATTGTATCTGTAGGTATCTCTTAAACGGTTCAGGCGGTCATATTTAAAACATTCTGATTGGTCATTGCTAATATCTGCACGTTTGATTAGATTGCCAATGTCGTCATATTCATAAACATACTGTTGTAAAAATGGCGTTGTTATCGAGTTTAACCAACCTCTATCGATGTCATAAGTATAGGTGGCATATAAACTTGCATTGCCTGCTTTGGTATCCGATAGGATATTGCCCCATTTATCGGTTTTGTTGATTCGGTAATATTCCTTGTTTACATCTTCTGCATCGGTTACATGCGATAAGAAACCACGGATATTGTAGTGGTTTTCTATGGCTTTTCCTGATACATCCTGCTGATACTTTAACCGTGAAAAGGTATCGTAATACAGGTTTGCTTGGTATTGGCATAACGAGCCTGTACAAATATCATCTACATCGGTAAAACTAATATCGGTTGTGGTCGGTCTTTTGAACGCATCATAACTGTGGTTTTTTGTGTAAACGATACTGCCTGCAATAGTTGTTTTAGATTCTGATTCTAATAAGCCATTACTGCTATTGTAACTATTAGTATTGGTAGTTAGTTTAGTCGTGTTTTGCCAACTTTCTGTAAGATAGGCACGACCCAAGACATCGAAATAGCTTTTGATACTGTTGTTTTCAGAATCAGTTGTAATTACCGCTTCACCAAGAGCGTTGTAAAATATCTCACTATAGCCTGTATCAACATCATCTGTATTGATTTTTCTGTTTCTGTCATCGTACTCGTTTTCAATTAAGCGCTCTATTGTTCCATTGGCATTTCTAGTCACATTTAATAATGAACCTTGGGAATCATATTGGTAACTCATTGAGTTTTTATAGTTTGGTGTTAGTCCTGTTATATCAAAGTCCTGAACTTGGGTTAATTGCCCTAGAGCATTGTGAGTTTCTTGTCTTCTTTGTCCTAAGTCGTTGGTGTAATCGGTTTGAAATCCTGAATAGGCCATAGTTTCTTGGCTGTTATCGGGCAGTATTATCTTGGTTGAGCGATTATATCGGTCATATTCCGTATTTGTTGTCGGAATATTTGTAGTAGATGCACCTAGAAAGTGATTGCCTAGAGATTTGATTTTTCTTCCAAATTGGTCATGCCAAATTTTGTTAACAATATATTTGTCATCACCTGATGTATTGCCATCATTAATGGCATTAAAAGAACGCGTTATTGTGGCAACTTCACGAGCCAATGAGTCCATGTAGATATAACTTTCATTTCCCCCTGCATCTTGTTTCCTAACCCTGATTTGTGCATCCATTCCTGATGGACAAGCCAAATCACCTGTTAAACCAGCACACCATTGTCTTGAAGTTTGAGACCATACTCCCATGGTGTTACGAGTACTGGTTAATCGTCCAAAGCTATCATAAGCATTTGTGGTGGTTTGACCCAATACATCAACTGAATTTTTTGGGTTTCCATAAGCATCCCTTGATGTAACATCACTCAGTTTTTGTTCTAGGGTGTTATAGGATTCATCAACATACCTGCCTTTGCTATCAAATACAGTTCTATTGTAGCGGTGTATTAAATAGGGGTTTGCAGCATTAGATGAAGTTGGTGTGTTATTTTCGCATTGAAAACTGGTTAAATCATTGCCTGAACAAAGAATAGTTTTTTCATTGTTGCCATATTTATCATATTTGTAGATTGTTCTTAAAAATAACTCATCACCACCCAGTGGCTCTTTTCTTTCTTCGATTAACAACCCTGTGGTTTGGTTGTAATCAAACTCTGTAACTGTGGTAATACTGGGTTTTCCTATACGTGTTTTAACGGTTGTGCTTTTTTCAAGCAAACCTGTTAGCCAAATATTGGCTGATGTGAAACTTGAATAAATATTGGTGGTAACAACGGTTTGTATGGTTGTACCTGAGCCATCTTTGGTCGTTATTGAATGCGTTAATGGATTGCCAAAATCATCATGGGTTGTGGTTTGTGTTTCAGTCTTTAATAAACTTTGGGTTTCGGGCGAATAAGTAGCCATTGTTGATGTTTCAACAATGGCAAAGGTACTTTTAGAATTGGTAATTGCTGTATCATTTTTATTTGGGATATTATCAACATTTGATAATAAGGTTTCTACACCTGCTAATGCTTTGGGTACTATCGTACAGGTTGTTCCAACCTCACATGGCGGTGGAAAACAATCGTCATTTCCACTACAAATTGGTGGCGTGTTATTAACACTATAAAAATCATCGGTTAATTGCCTGATTTCGGTATTAATAGGTATGCCATTGTAGGGAAAATCCTGTCTATAGGTGGTTGTGGTTTGCAGTATTTTAGCAACGCTATCATCACTGGCTTGAACTGGTGTTGCAGTGATAACTTTTTCAAAGCCTAAAAAACCACGCCCACCTGTTTGTATTTTGGCATTTTCATAACGGTAACGAATGGTGTTTTGAAAGTCTTCATCGCCCTCGATAGGAGAGGTGGTTTCAACTTGGCGTACTACATATATGGCTCCCATAATATCCAATACTGGTGAGCCCAAGCCATAGTTTAAGACGGTAGTTTGGTGGTTGCCTTGGGTGTAGGTGCTTGAGAAAGTGAGTGGTCGGTATAAAACTTCGGTGCTGGCTCCTAAACCATTGGTAAAGGTTGTGATTTGGTCTGGGGCGTTGTATATGTCTGCTCTTGGGTATATTTTTTGAATCGAGCCTGATGTCACACGGATATGGTCGGTTGCTCCATCTCCATTTAAGTCCATAAATAGGTTTAGGTTTTGATTGTAGTCCTCGGCATTTGCACCAATATATGATTGGCTACTAAAACCGTTACCTGTCCACCTTTTGGCATAATAAGGCTGACCTGACACAGATAAAGGATAAACAACATCAACATAGCCATCTAAGTTGTAATCAAAGAGTTGCATGTGATCTTCATTGGAGATGCTACCAACATTGGCAAAGGTATTAAATCCTTTACCATTGCTTAGTATATATTGCCAGTTGTTGGCTGTATCTCTTGCCAGTACGTCTGTTAGCCCATCGGCATTAATGTCGGTGAATTTGATGTGTTTGTTGGCTGAGTATTCTCTGATGTAGTAGTTTTCTGAATAAAAGTCCAGTTTGCCATTGGTATCAATACCGTTGGCTATAAAAGCAACCCAATGGGATGAGTCTAAAACAGGCAAGGGTTCACCTAGTGTCACTATTTGCTCTTTGTCCGCAGACATAAATTTATAAGATTCTTCTTCAGCACTTGCTGTGGTGATTGTTTGCAAGGTATATACATCACTTTTAAGTAGTAAGTCGGCTACTCCATCACCATTAACATCATTGGCTACAATATTGATTTGTCCTGAACGGTGGAATTGGTATTGCATAAACCCGATACCACTAGGCGGGGTAATACCTGTAACCATACTAGCGAAATTGGGTAAGTCTATTTCAATGGCCGTGCTTGAAAAACCGTAGCTACTGCCTGATACCTCTAAATATCTGACATAAAGTATCTCGCCTTTTTCATACAACAAATCAGCCAACCCATCACCATTAACATCAACTATTTGAAAATCACTACCTGCATCTTCGCTTATGCCTGTGGTTGTTGCCGAACTACTAAAACCAATACTTCCTGAATTGGCAAGATAAATAAACCAACTACTACCAACCTGCTTGAGTAAGTCTTGTCTGCCATCGGCATTAAAATCAATCAATTGCCATTTATTATCTACCTCTATTCCAGTAGGTTTGGGTATTGATGTAGTTGTACCAATACCAAAACCAGTATCTCCATTTGCCAAGGCGACCTTAAAAGTACTTGAATTGTCATCAATAAAAACTAAATCAGATCGTCCATCGGCATTTATATCACCAAGTTTTGAACTGGTTATATCCGATGGAAAAGTAATAGCAGAGGTATTGGCTGTAGTATTGAATTTTTTATCAGGTTGTGACCAATCAAATGAGGTTAATGGTAAACAGTCAGTATCCGCACATTCTTCAATTGATTTTAAAATTGAACGAGAAGTAGTTATTGAATCATCGTATAAAAGCGTATATTCTCTTACAGTAGTTCCATCAATATTAGACTGAATTTGTGCTAATCTTCGAGTGGTTGCAAAGGCGACACTGCCAAGATATGAGGTGAAAGTATCATTTCTATAACCAATCCCACCATCACCATCATAAATAAAATGAAGACTGTTGTATGTGTTTAAAACAGGGCTAACTGTATCATTGCCCGTAAAGAAAATATCTCTTAAAACAAATTCACTGTTAGCAAATTTGTCATAAGCATAATCAACATAATTTCCAAGGCTGTCTTGATAGCGATTAATTGCCCAAGCGTAGGTTTTGTTATTAACTACGGTGATGCTGCTAGTAACCGTAATGTCTGAATCGGTGGTATTGCCATAATGACTAATCGAACCATCTTTTCGCTCAACTGTGAAATAATCAGGGTTATTATCCCCATCTGTTGTATCGTAAGATATTACTCTAGCAAATTGGTCTTTCTCGGTTCGATACTCGGTTGCATTTGAACCATAAACCCCGCCATTAGAAACAAAAAGGCGTTCACCATTTAAACAAAATTTATCTTCAACTCCAAAAGTTATAGGAGAAGGAATAATTTCTGAACTTCCATCTCGTGATTCTTCGGTCTCTCTACAACGACTCATAATGGTAACACCAGATATTGCCCAACCAACACCTACATGACCATTGCCACCTGCGGATGAATATTGCAATGAAACTTTAGGTGCAACACCTGCTGTGCCTGCGCCTGCAAAAATAGGAAGCGAATAACTGGCTTGACCTGTTTGGTCAACATTAAAACTTCCTTGTGTAAAGCCAACTGAGTCATGACCTGATTCCAATACAGGTAATGAGCCACTAAATGGTGTTTCAGAAGATAAGGAAAGGCTTTGCCCTGTTTCAAAACCATTGGCAAAGATTAAATCACTACCTTTAGGTATAAGAATTTCTGAATTATTTGAGATAGCACTGAAGCCAGCGCCAATGGTAAATAGTGTTGCTAAAGCTAAAGAAACAATTTTTGAAATTGAATGCATGAGTAAACTCCGTTTCTAGTTGGGAATAAATATACTCAACGATTCATGACCATTTGTCAATGATTAAATTAACACCTAAAAAAGAATTGTAATTTTTTCAATGGTATTTAGAATGAATGTAACTTGCTAACCACTTTTTCAATGAACTCGAAACAAGCTAAACTAATCCCAATTGAAAATTTTCTAAGCAAACTAAATCACCAACCTGTAAAAGAGCGTGGCACTGATTTGTGGTATAAAAGTCCTTTGCGTGAAGTGGATAACACACCATCTTTTAAGGTCAACAGAATATTGAATACTTGGTATGATTTTGGTCTTGAAAAAGGCGGCTCAATTATTGATTTGGCTTGTTTTATGTTTAATGATAATGTTTCACAAGTTCTAAAGCGTTTGTCATCAGATTTTGGAACTTATGCACCAGTTAAATATCATCAGCCAGTTAAGCAAAAATTAAAAATTGAAAACACCCTGATTTTAGGCAAGGTTTGTAATATATCTGAAAAGGCTTTATTTTGTTTACTGAAAGATCGTTTGATAAATCTTGATATTGCCAAACAATATTTAAAGCAGATTTATTTTTCAATTAAAGATAAAGAAACAATAAACTATGCCCTTGCCATGAAAAATGATAAATGAGCTTATGAGTTCAAGAATAAATACATGAAAGGTTGTATTGGCTTAAAAGCCATCACTAGTATTAATTTAGAAGATGGCAAAGATGTGGCAATATTTGAATGAATGTTAGATTTTTTGGCATTTTTGACACACCGCAATATAACAAATTATCAAAGTTCAGCCATAATACTTAATTCTGTAATGTTAAAAAAAGAGGGTTTGGAAATACTGAAATCCAAAAACTTCAAAAAGGCTTACTTCTTTCTTGATAATGATGAAATGGGAAAACAAGCTTACGAATATTTATCTGAAAACATAGATTTTGAATATGTGGATAAATCAAAGACTTATAAAGGCTTTAATGATTATAATGAGTTTTTAATAAATACTTGAAGCTCTCCTAAAACTGACTAATTTTTTATTTTTGCCCAGCACCATTATTTTTTGGTAATGCTTAAAACAGTTCTTGGAGTATAAAATTTTAATTAGACAATATCCAATTTCAACTTTTACCTTTTCTGCCCTGTTCCTATAGAGTTAATATATAAAGAGCCATATTCATAACTAATTTTTAACTCGATTGTGATTTTGACATTTTCAGCCATTAGTGATTTTTTTTCA
>JADGEI010000003.1 GCA_016744455.1 Alcanivoracaceae bacterium | reverse complement strand
TATTATATCGAACTTTCATCAGACACATTTTTTTTTATGCTATATTTGGTAAATAAATCAGGTCGATTTTTTAGTTATGAATATGGCTCTATTATCAATACATTATATACTAAAATTGCAGGCAATTAAAATTTATTCTTAACTAGATAAAATTATGTAATGCCAATACTTTGATAGGTGTTGATTCGCCTATCAAAATAATACATTTACATATTCATTTGCTAAGTGGGGTTTGCAACACGAAATTTAATGTATCTTTTCTAAACGCTAAAATTAGGAAGCTTCTTTTTTAACATGGTTTTTTGCAATCGTATATAGTTTGGCAAACCATTTTTGTAGGGAGGGTAGGCTTCGCCTTCAATTAATGGTTGCATATATGTTCGGCATTCTTCAGTAATGCCAAAACCATCTTCTGTTATATAGCTACGAGGTAGCATTTTTTCTACATTGGCCATGTCGGCTAATTCTGCCGTAGCAATTTCCCACTGATATGG
This sequence comes from Alcanivoracaceae bacterium, assembly GCA_016744455.1. GTDB lineage: Bacteria > Pseudomonadota > Gammaproteobacteria > Xanthomonadales > Marinicellaceae > NORP309. Next base: position 212,035 of record JADGEI010000003.1, on the reverse strand, counting down.
ATTATTTGAGATGCGTTTGATGACAGGTATGACACCATTCTTTCCTTCAATAGCAAGTTTTACTGCTGCTTCACCAACGGCATAAGCTTGTTCAAAATCAGTTTGTGAAGCCAAATGCCTAGCTGATCGTTGTAAGTAATCGGAAACGGCCCAATGGTATTTGTAACCATGTTCATCACGAACCATATTGGCAATTACTGGTGCTACTCCACCCAATTGAGAGTGGCCAAAAGCATCTACTGTTCCTGCATCAGCTAAAAACTTTCCGTCTTTGTCTTGAACACCTTCGGAAACAATAATTGAACAATAACCAAAATTTTCAACAGAATATTTAACCCGTTCTAAAAAAGTTTTCTTTTCAAAAGGGATTTCAGGAAACAAGATTATTTGTGGAGGTTCATCATGGGTCTTACCAGCCAAACCGCCTGCGGCAGCAATCCAACCTGCATGTCTGCCCATAACTTCCATAACAAAGACTTTGGTTGAAGATTCACTCATAGACTCAACATCTAGAGAGGCCTCCATGATCGATGTAGCAATGTATTTTGCTGTTGTTCCAAATCCTGGGCATGTATCAGTAATTGGCAAATCGTTATCAATGGTTTTCGGTACCCCAATACAGTTAACTGGAAACCCTAATTCATTTGCCATTTTTGAAATTTTGTAAGCGGTATCTGATGAATCGCCACCTCCATTGTAAAAAAGATAGCCGATATTGTGTATTTTTAAAACGTCAATCAAACGTTCGTACTCGGCACGTTGTGATTTAATGTCCTTTAATTTAAATCGGCAAGAGCCAAAAGCACCACCTGGGGTGTGTTTTAAGGCGGCTATATCTTGGTCTGACTCGAAAGATGTATCAACCAATTCCTCACGTAATGCTCCAATAATTCCATTTTTCGCACCGTAAACAGTTCCAATTTTATTTGAATATTTTCGAGCAGTTTCGATTACCCCACAAGCTGTTGCATTTATTACTGCTGTGACTCCACCAGATTGGCAGTATAGGGCATTTTTCTTTGTCATGGTTTTCACTCTTATTTATTGGTTAAATTCTTGTTAAAAGGTTGACTTAATAAAGCCTAGGCGTTACTTTATCACACCCTTACATGGTTTATAAGCACTTTCTAATATAAGTGTGGTTTGAGAAGATAATGAGATTAGTTTTATTGGGCGCGCCTGGCTCTGGAAAAGGCACACAAGCAAAGTTACTAAAAGAAGAATTCAATATTCCACATATCTCAACAGGAGATTTGTTACGAGGAGCTATTGTTGAAAAAACTGAGCTTGGTTTAGCTGCCAAAATTGTTATGGACAAAGGACAATTAGTGAATGATGAAATTGTGTTAGGCATGCTAAAAGACAGGTTGTCAAAAGATGATGCCAGAGATGGTTTTATTCTTGATGGATTTCCTCGTAATTTAGTGCAAGCTGATATGCTTGATGTGCTATTAAAAGAAATTAATATGCCTGCAGAGCACGCTATTTTAATTGCTGTTGACCCTGAAGAGGTGGTCGGACGAATAGCTAAACGTGCTGAAGTTGAAGGGCGAACAGATGACACTGAAGAAGTGGTTCGTGATCGAATTAAGATTTATGAAAACCTAACATCTCCAGTAGTCGATCATTATAAAAAACATGAGGTGCTGAGTGAAGTACTTGGCACTGGAACTATCGAACAAGTACAACAGCGTATTTTATCTGTTTTAAGATTTTAAGAGAATTTTTGATATTCTTTTTGTATTGGTTCAAATTTATGTAGAGCCTAAAAATACATTATTCTTCTTCTAATCCTGCAATGCTCGGGTCGTTATACCAAGACAAAAGTGTAGAAGATAATTCAGCTATACCTTCTTTTTTCAATCCGGAGAAGGTTTGAATAGTAGATGTACGTGAAATAGTTGCCATTTCTTTTTGAACATCAAGAAAAGCGGCCTTGCGCTTGCCGGACTTAAATTTATCCGACTTATTTAATAAGACGTGTGAATATAATCCGGATTGATCAGCCCAATGCAAGAACTGCCTATCAAATTCTTTTAGCGGGTGACGAATGTCCATAACTATAACAACGCCAATTAAACTTTTACGTTGTTGTAAGTAGAGGTTGATTTCGTGTTGCCAGTGAGCCTTGACTTTTTTAGGTACTTTAGCAAAACCATAACCTGGTAAGTCAACTAGCCGCATATTGTTGCCCAAGTCAAAACAGTTAAGTAGTTGTGTTCTTCCAGGGGTTTTACTTACTTTTGCTAGTTTCTTGTTGCCAACCAGGGTATTTAATGTGGTAGACTTTCCAGCATTGGAGCGTCCAGCTATGGCGATTTCAAGTCCCGTGTCTTCAGGTAGTTGTGATACTTTGTAAGCTGATTTTAGAAATTGTGTTCGTGCAAATATATTTTTCATGGTGGTATTTTAACTGATAGTTGCTTTGAGTCTGAATATAATCCACAAATAGATGAACTTTTAAGCAATTACAGTCATCTAATGGGTTGGATTATATTAAACTAGATGTTCAACAATAGTGGTATCAGTATGCAAACAAAGTCTTTTTACGTTTTTATTTTTATTTGTACTTCTTTAATAGCCAAAGCACAGCCATTAAAGTCTAGGGAAAGCCTTCCGCATTTCACAAAATGTTACACTCAAGGGTTGGTTATACATAATAGTCAAGTATGGGAATCATGTGGCCAATTTGGTGAGTCACATTTAATGCATTGGGATTTAAAAACACAAAAAATAATTAATCAAGTTAAATTTTCTGATAAATATTTTGCTGAAGGTTTGACTGAGTTTAATGGGCGTTTATATATGCTTACTTGGCGATCAGGCATAGCTTTTGAAATTGATAAGCAGACGTTGAAAACCATAAAAACTCATAAATACAAAGGAGAAGGCTGGGGATTGACTACTGACAATCAACACTTGATTATGTCAAATGGATCAAATGTTTTACAATTTATTAACCCTGAGTCATTTGAGGTTGAGTACAGTATTAATGTCACCATAAATGGCAAACCAGTTTCACAATTAAATGAACTTGAGTGGATTGATGGAAAAATATATGCCAACATTTTCCAAAGTAATTATATAGTGGAAATTGACCCTAAGACAGGTGTAATTGTCACAAAACACCATTTACCAAATTTACTTGAAAATACCATGCGTAGACCTGGTGTATTAAATGGTATTGCGCTTGATAAAGTCACTAGCAAAATTTGGATTACAGGTAAAAATTGGCCATTAATGTTTGTGTTGTAATATGTGAATTAGTTTTCTTTGCACCTGATATCATTTTACCCAACAATTGAACCATAGAATCTATTTTAGTGAACTAAAGGTTTTTTAGTGTGTCTCTTTAAGTTCAGTTAAACCAAAAAGGCAAAACATGCTACTAAAAAATATCTTATTCTCATTTGTATTAATTTCAGCTACAAGTTTAGCTCAAGAGTCATCATCGCCATACCAAGAGAATTTACATTACCAAGTTATTAAACCTGCGTATGCAACAGATGAAAACCAGTCTGTTATTATCTATGAATTTTTTAGTTACAAATGTCCTCATTGTTCTAATATACAACCTCATATAAAGTTGCTGCGTAGCAAGCTTCCTTCCTATGCCAAAATTGTAGGTGTTCCGCTTGGCTTTCAATCTTCATGGAAACTGTTCGCTCAAGCTTTTTATACCGCTCAAACAATGGGAGTGTTGGAAAAGTCACATATTCCAATGTTCGATGCTGTACATAAACAAGGTAAAAAGTTTCGAACTATTGAAGACATAGCACATTGGTATGCAAGTGAGTTTAATATTGACGCAAATACATTTATAACAACAGCCAATTCGTTTATGGTAGATAGCATGATAAACAAAGGGAATAATATTGCCTTAAAAGTGGAAGCGTTAAGAACACCAAAACTTGTCATTAATGGTAAGTTCATGCCAGATGTTTCAGCCTTAGGTGGTTATGATGCTTTGGTAGATTTAACCTTGCAACTAGTTGAACAAGAGGCGCAGTCTATGGGGTTAAAATAAAGAATTTTTCTATTTATCATGGTTTCCTTTAAGCTTAAGGTGTTTTCGCCGTATAATAAGGGAATTATTTAAAAATTTCATTTAGGAGTGAAAACACATGCATAAAGCTGGTATTATTATGTCTTTATTTTTAGCGCAATTTTCAATAGCCGGCGATGTAAAGCTTGGTAAAGAAAAATCTGTTATTTGCGCATCATGTCATGGTGCAGATGGCAACAGTGTAAACCCGGTGTGGCCAAAAATAGCTGGCCAACATAAGCAGTATACAGCAAGGCAGTTAGCCTTGTTTAAAAATGGTGAAAGAAAAGGCACAGTAATGGCTGGTATGGTTGCTGGTTTAACTGAAGATGATATGAAAAATTTAGCTGCATTTTTTGCCAATCAAAAGTCAAATACAGGTTCTGCAGATGAAAGTTTGGTTGAAGTTGGCAAAGCTGTTTATCAAGGTGGAAATGCCAAAATGAAAATTCCTGCGTGTATGGCCTGTCATGGAGTTGCTGGTAAAGGGAACCCGCTTTCAGGCTACCCTGTGTTAGCAGGACAACATGCCGCATATACCGAACAACGCCTTAAAGATTATAGAGCTGGTGAAAAAACTGCAGATGATGATGACATTAACGGCAAAGTTATGGCCGATGTTGTTAAATATTTAAGTGATGATGAGATTAAGGCCGTGTCTAATTACATCCAAGGATTATATTCAGAATAAAAAGGTAATTTATGAAAAAAATTGTATTTATATTGTTTGTATTAGGTTTTATAACAGCTAATGCTCAAGACAATCAAGCTGTACCCTATGTTAAAGATTTACATTACACAGAGTTGGACCCCGTATTTGCAACCGAGAGTGATGATCAAGTTGTTGTCTATGAGTTTTTTGGTTACAAATGTCCTCATTGCTCGACTTTTCAAGTATTTATGAAACCTTGGCATAAGAAGTTACCAAAGAATGTAAAATTGGTGAGGGTTCCTGTACTTTTTCAACCGGGCTGGGATATCTTGGCTAAAGCTTATTACACTGCAGAAACAATGGGAATTATTGAGCAAACGCACCAGCCTATGTTTGACGCTGTTCATAAACAAAGAAAAAGGTTTAGTACGATTGAAGACGTTGCAGATTGGTATGCAGAAAAATTTAATGTTGATAAACAAGCTTTTATTTCGACGGCTAATTCGTTTATGATAGATTCAAAAGTCCGCCAATCAAACAATATGATGCGAAAAATGAAAATTACTTCAACACCATCAATAGTCATCAATGGAAAGTACAAACCAAATAAAAAGACTTTGAAAAGCAACTCTGCCCTTTTAGATTTGGCATCCTTCTTAGCTAACAAAGAAGCTGAATCAATGGGGTTGACTGAATAATGCGTTTAACCATTATTTGGTGTCTCCTGTTTGTGTTGTTTTCTTGTGGAAATGGTGAAGGTACCTCTTCTAGTAAGAAAGTTGAAAACACTTCTAACAAAGAAGTGACACAAAAACAGGAAAGCTCTGCAACCAAACAGAGTAACCTGACGTACAACCTAGGAGAAGATTACCAGTTGTTGGCTACGCCTTATACTACAGAGAGCCCTAAACATGTTATTGTTTATGAGTTTTTTGGTTACACCTGTCCACATTGTTTTCATTTTGAACCATTTATGGATAAATGGCTGTCGGGTAAAAAAGATTACGCTAAGTTACAAAGAGTGCCATTAAATTTTAACCCAAGCTGGTCAATATTCCAACAAGCCTATTTAACGGCAGAAGTTATGGGTTTGGTTGATGAATCACACATCAAATTATTTGAGGCGCTGCACGAAGAACATAAAAGGTTTAATACAATAGATCAATTGGCTCAATGGTATGCTGAAAACACCAATGTTGATAAAGAGGCTTTTTTAAGCACAGCAGAATCTTTTATTTTGGATTCTAAACTCCGCCAAGCAGATAAAATGGGTTTTCAAATGCAAGTAACCTCAACGCCAACAGTTGTTGTTAATGGTAAGTACAAAGTTTCTACTAAAATTCGCAATCGCGATGAAGTAATTAATGTTATACGTTTTTTGGTTCAGAAAGAGGCAAAAGAAATGGGGTTAAACTAAACCCTTTTTCACTATTCGGTTAATTTTAATAAATAGAGAGTTTTGTATCACTAGTGAAACGTTTGAAAAAGTTGCTCATAAACACAGTTGATCGTTAAAGATTTGTAAAAATAGAGAGCTATCTACAAATTTTAGGCCTTGATCGGTCGGTGTATTTACCACTCTTTTATCCATTGTCACAGAGTTGTACAAAACTCTCTAGTAAAATTAATTTCTGTTATCGTATTTGATGGCTTTTCTGACTTGTTTTTTTGCCTTACGAATGAGCTCTAAAGCTTTAGCTCTGTGCCCGCCTTTATCATGGGTGGCTTTTTTCAACTCTTTTTCTGCGACATTCAACGAGTCTAGAGCTGCATGCATTCTTGGTTGGTTTGCAAGTGTGGACTGACTGGCAACCAAGAGCAGACTAACAACTAAAATTGTGGTTTTAAAAGATTGTTTATACATAATTATTTCCTCTGTTAAGTTATAATTGAAAACGTGAATTTAACAATTTGGTTGACATATGTCTAAGAAAAATAATTTTGATTATATTATTGTAGGTGCAGGATCAGCGGGCTGTGTCTTAGCTAATAGGTTGTCTGCAAACCCTGATTGTAAGGTATTGTTGTTAGAGGCTGGAAGTAAAGATTGGCACCCATTTATACATATGCCGGCAGGTATTGCTAAACTAGTAAACCTAAAATCACTTAATTGGAACTACTATACTGAACCAGAACCCCATCTTAATAACCGTCAGTTGTATTGGCCAAGAGGTAAAGTTTTGGGAGGATCAAGCTCCATCAATGCTATGTGTTACTGTCGAGGGCATAAAAAAGATTATGACCTATGGGAACAAGAGGGTAATAAAGGTTGGGGTTTTAATGATGTTTTGCCCTATTTTATCAAGAGTGAAAATAACCATAGGATAGCCAATGAGTATCATGGCAATGCAGGTTTGTTACAAGTTAATGACCTTAAGTACCATAATCAATTAACCGAAACTTTTTTGTCGGCCTGCCAACAACAGGGTTACGGTCTTACTAGAGACTTTAATGGAGAACATCAAAGAGGTTTTGGGCTTTATCAAGTTACTCAAAGTAATGGCTCAAGAAATTCAACTGCACAAGCTTATCTAAAGCCAGTTCAGAACAGAAATAATTTAACGGTTTGGACCAAGGCGACTTGCCAAAAGATTATAATTAACAATGGTAAAGCACAAGGTGTTGAGGTAAATCACAAAGGTGATTTTGTTAAGGTAAGTGCTAATAACGAAGTACTTTTATCTGGCGGGGCATTAAACTCTCCACAGTTGTTGATGCTTTCAGGTATAGGTAATGCTTGTGACTTAGAGAGTCACGGAATAAAAACAACACAAGAACTCAAAGGTGTAGGAGAAAACTTACAAGATCATTTGGATGTTTGCGTGGTACAAAGGTGTTCAAAAAATATTACATATGACCGACTAAATGAATTAAAGGCGGCATTACAGTTTTATTTATTCAAGTCAGGACCGGGAACATCGAATGCTGCGGAAGCTGGAGGTTTTTTGAAAACCGACTTGAATAAAGAAGAGTGGCCTGATTTACAATTTCATTTTGTACCCGCTATTTTAGATGATCATGGACGAAATCGATTGAAGGGCAATGGATATACTCTACACATGTGTTATTTACGCCCACAAAGCCGGGGGTCACTTAAACTGGCTTCAAAAGATCCACAACAACCGATAAAAATATTTGCAAATTATTTGTCTGAATCTCAGGATTTGGCCTACATGAAAAAAGGATTTGAAATTCAAAGGAATATTTTTGCAAGTAGTGCATTTGATGCTTTCAGAGAGCCAGAAATATTTCCTGGAGATGATGTACAAAGCGAAGCTGGAATAGAGCAATTTATACGCAATAAGGCGGAAACAATTTACCACCCTGTCGGTACGTGTAAAATGGGTAGTGATGAAATGGCCGTAGTGGATAATGAATTAAAGGTACACGGAATAGAAGGGTTGCGTGTTATTGACGCATCAATTATGCCAAACCTAGTCTCTGGAAACACGAATGCACCAACTATCATGATAGCTGAAAAAATTAGTGATGTTATTTTAGGTGCTAAATAAAGCAACTAGTTTTTGTGGGTTTTTAACGCGCCCTTGAGATTTACAAAGCGGCCGATGTCACTTGTTGACAAATCATCACGTGTTATTGGGAGAATAAAGGGCTAAAATTATTCTTCTAACAGGTGCAGTTTTTCTAGCACATCTTCCCATTCTTCCGCATCCTCAGGAGCATCCTTCATGTGGGTAATGACAGGCCATTTTGGCGAAAGGTCTGCATTTATTTTAATAAATTTTTCCTGACCTTCAGGTAAATCATCTTCAGGATAAATAGCCTCGATTGGACATTCAGGTTCACATAATGTGCAATCAATACACTCTTCCGGATCAATAACCAGAAAATTTGGGCCTTCGTGAAAACAATCCACAGGGCATACCTCTACACAATCTGTATATTTACACTTAATACAGGCTTCAGTTACCACAAATGTCATTTAATTCTCCAATTTCATTCAAACAATGTTAAACTTGCGTTAAATATTGGTTGGTATTTCGCAAAGTAGCCTATTATCCACTTATATTAGTAAATGGTAAAGTAAAAAAATAGCGAGTTTTAATAAAAATTGTCAAAAATCAAACTTCAAACTTATAACCAGTCACAACATGGAATAAGTATTGACCAAATCATACCTTCAGCACGCGTAATTACAACAAGACTAATCGAAAATGGTTTTCAAGCCTACATAGTCGGTGGTGCTGTGCGTGATTTGTTGTTGGGTATGCACCCAAAAGATTTTGATATTGCTACCAATGCAACGCCTGAAGAAATCAAATATTTATTTAAACGTGATTGCCGGATAATTGGCCGGCGATTTCGTTTGGCACACGTCTACCATAATCGTGAAATGTATGAAGTAGCAACCTTTCGTGGCCACACTGCTCAAGATCAAAGAGTTGTAAAGCAGGGTCACATTGTATCAGATAATACCTTTGGAACCATTGAGCAAGATGCTATTCGCCGCGACTTTACATGTAATGCCCTTTATTTTGACATAGAAAATGCCAATATTTTAGATTATTGTAACGGTGTCGAGGATATTAAAAATGCTAAATTAGAATTTATTGGTGATGACACTAAGAGAATTATAGAAGACCCTATTCGAATGATTAGAGCTATACGTTTTCAAACAAAATTGGATTTAAGGCTTTCTATAGAGACGAGGCAAGCAGTGATAAAGCAACACAAAACTTTGGCTAATGTTTCTATGGCGCGATTATTTGATGAATTGATAAAGTTATTTCATAGCGGTTATGCTTTTAAGTCCTTTGACCTAATGCAGGAATTGTTATTGTTTCAATATATTTTTCCTCAAGTGAGTAAGAGTTTAAATTCTAATAATGAAAACATCGAATTTATACACAATGCATTAAGGAGCACGGATAAGCGTATAGCTTTAAATAAAAGTGTTACACCAATATTTCTATTTGCTTGTTTTTTATGGCCAATCATCGTTAGAAAAGTTAATCACTATACAGCAAATGGCACAAATCATTATGACGCTGTAAACAATGCTGCAAATGAAGTTTTTCAACTTACTAGGCAAAAATTAGTTATTCCCAAAATGATTCAAGCTGGAATGAGGCATATATGGATTTTGCAAAACCGTTTCCAGCGAACAAGAGGCAAAAAAGTTTATTATACACTTGAACATCATCGTTTTAGAGCAGCATATGATTTTTTATTACTTCGACATGGAGAAAGTGAAGAGGTAAAACGACTAGGTGAATGGTGGACCCACATACAAACATTATCTGATTCTGAACAAAAAGAAATAATTTTCTCAAAACAAAAATCTAAATCTGCAGAAGGGAAAGTGTGTTATTTGGCCCTAGGTAGTAATATTGGTGATACTCAGGAAAACATTAAGGCCGCTATTCAACATATATCTGAATTGCATAATGTAAAATTAATGAAAGTTGCTCGGTTATATTTGACTAAAGCATGGGGTAAAACAGACCAAGATGATTTTGTTAATACGGTAATTAAAGTGTCAACAACACTAAAACCCAAAACCCTTTTAACTAAAGTGCAGGAAATTGAAACCGAAATGGGCCGTGTCGAGGCGGAAAAATGGGGGCCAAGATTGATAGATATCGATATATTGCTTTATTCAAACAATGTGGTGAATCAGCCACACTTAACTATTCCTCACCCTCATATGACAAAAAGAAGCTTTGTTTTAGCCCCTTTAAATGAGATTTCTCCTAATTTAGTCATACCAAAGGCAGGTAATATCTCTAAGTATATTGATAAAAAAGAACAAGATAAGGAAATAATAGCGATAATATAGTGGTATAAATACCACAAAATCAGAAAAAGTCGTATATATGCGACAATAATATAGGTTTTGTGGCAAAAAAGGAAATATTGGTTGCGTAAATGACTCCATGTTGCTAATATACACGCATGTTTTGGAGAAGGTTACTTTTCATTTCCTCACTTCGAAACGACACAGGGCATAGATTAAATAATATATAGCATTTCATAAACCCATCCAGGACTGGATGGGTTTTTTTTGCTTACAGGATTATGATAAACATAGATGTGCACTTGGTCACACCACTTGACCAATAATCAATGATTGCATACAATGCTCTATCTTTTACAATTCACACATTAACTCAAAAACAGATGAATCAAAACTTTTCTGATCAATGGCAAAAACTCAAACGACTTGCAAATGATGAGTCAATTAAAGATTTGCAAGGTTTGTTTTCTAACGATACAAATCGAGTGAAAATGTTTTCGCATGAATACAAAGATATATACGTTGATTTTTCTAAAAACTGGATTAATCAAGATGTATTGAACCACTTGTTGGCATTGGCAAAACATGCTAATTTAGATAAAAAAATACAGGCTCTTTTTTCGGGCGCTAAAATAAATGTCTCAGAAAATAAACCAGCTACTCACACAGCTCAACGTAAAATTCCGTTAAGTGAATCAATGCAACACGATCGCGACAAAATGTTTGAAGTAGCAAAGAACTATGCATCTGGCAAGTGGAAGTCCGCATTTAATAACAAAATTAAAACAGTGGTTAACATAGGGATTGGGGGGTCGTATTTAGGCCCTAAAGTTGCTATTCAGGCATTGACTGACTTACAAATTAACAGCCATGTTCAGGTGTTGTATTTTGCTAGTGTAGATGATGTCAGATTACTAAGTATTTTAAAATCAATCGATATTAAAAGCACCTTATTTTGCTTGAGTTCTAAAAGCTTGGGGACCATTGAAACCTTGAAAAATACTGAGTCACTACTTACTGTTTTAAATGGTACTAAAGGATATAATCCAAAAGGCACTAATCACTCTTTTGTTGCGGCAACCGCAAATTGTGAAAAAGCCATTTCGTTAGGGATTCCTGAGTCTCATATAATGCCTTTCGATACTGCCACTGGTGGCCGTTTTTCAGTTTGGTCTGCTATAGGTTTTCCATTGTTAATGGCAATTGGCGAGGTGAGGTTTCTTGAGTTTCTTTCTGGGGCTGAAACTATGGACCAACATTTTGAAAAAACAGGTTTTGATAAAAACATACCAATATTAATGGCGATGGTATCGATATGGTATAGAAATTTTATGCATTTATCTGCGTATGCGGTTATACCATATGATGCAAATTTGAAACATTTACCTGCGTGGTTGCAACAGCTTATGATGGAAAGTAATGGTAAGATGCATGATGTCAATGGTGAACAGTTAACTATATCTACTTCTCCATGGCTGTTTGGTGATCATGGGCAATTATCTCAACACGCCTTTTTTCAGGCTTTTCATCAAGGAAAAGATGTTTTGCCTATCGATTTTATAGGTGTAATAGGTGAGCATACGGATGCAAAAAATTATTTGCTCATCAATATGATGTCTCAAGCAGCGGCTTTGATGAATGGTAGTGATGACACACATGATGAATTTAATTGCCCGGGTAATCGTCCTAGTACAACGCTATTGTTGAATAAATTAACAGCTAGTTCATTAGGGCAATTGTTGGCATTGTATGAGCACATGATATTTGTTCAGTCAGTTATTTGGAATATAAACTGCTTTGACCAACCGGGTGTTGAATTGGGTAAAAAAATTGCCAGAGAAATCGTCGAACATATTCAAGATGACACATTGAAAGATGTACGTCTAGATCCATCAACTCAACAGTTATTAGAAAGAGCTTTAAAACATGACTAAATCAATTAAACAGTGCTTAGAACATTTAAAAAACCCAATAACGGAATTAAACTTAGGAAAATCAATTATTGTTAAAGAAGTAGAAAACATTTCAATTAATTATCGTTTTCCAATCAAGGGCTTTGAAGAACAGCAAAAGTCATTGATTTCAGAATGCATCAATGAAAAAAAATTTACAATCAATACCACAATACCTAGTCATAAAACAAAAGGTGGAATAGAGCCAATAAAAGGCATAAAAAATATTATTGCAGTTGCTTCTGGAAAAGGTGGTGTTGGTAAATCAACCATTACGGTCATGTTAGCAAAATCTTTACAAAAATTAGGATCGAACGTAGCAATTCTTGATGCAGATATATATGGGCCAAGTATGCCAAGAATGCTTGGAGATTATGGTAAACCAGGTTCGCCAGATAACAAGAGCTTCACCCCTGTTGATGCAGACGGTATTCAAAGCATGTCACTTGGTTATATGATTGATGAAGAGTCTCCTGCAATATGGCGTGGTTCGATGATAACCAAAGCTCTTATGCAAATGGTTGATGAGACACGTTGGAAAGATGTTGATTATCTTTTGATTGATTTGCCGCCAGGTACAGGTGATATCCAACTTACTATGGTGCAAAAAATACCGGTTACAGCTACGGTTATAGTTACAACGCCACAAGACATATCAATGATAGATGCACAAAAAGCCTTTAATATGTTTAGGAAAGTTGAGATACCAGTGCTTGGCGTGATTGAAAACATGAGCGTTTATCATTGCCCAAACTGTGATCATGAATCTTATATTTTTGGAGCAGGGGCGGCTCATAAAATGCTAAAGAAATTTGACACTAATTTACTGGGTCAATTACCCTTAAATGTTTCTATCCGAGAAAATATGGACTCAGGTAACCCAGAAAACATATGGGGCAATGGCGGAAACGTTTCCGATCAAGGATTGGCTATAGCTATGAAGACGGCACAATTGTTGGCAGAGCTTCCGATTAATATTAATAAAGACATACCAGAACTTAAATTACACAACTTATAAGGTAAATACCATGGCAATTAAATCAGATAAGTGGATACGTCGAATGTCATTAGAGCATAGTATGATTTCACCCTTTGAAGAAGGTCAAGTAACATCAGATGTAAAGACTAAAAGAATATCTTACGGTACATCGAGTTATGGTTATGATGTACGTTGCGCAGATGAATTTAAAATTTTTACCAATATCAACTCATCTATCGTTGACCCAAAAAATTTCGACCCAGAAAGTTTTGTAGATATAAAGTCAGATGTTTGTATTATTCCTCCCAATTCTTTTTGCTTGGCACGTACCGTTGAATACATCAAAATACCTCGTAACGTATTAACTATCTGTTTAGGCAAATCAACCTATGCCAGATGTGGGATTATTGTTAATGTCACACCATTAGAACCAGAGTGGGAAGGCCATGTTACTTTAGAGTTTTCCAATACTACGCCATTACCAGCCAAAATTTATGCCAATGAAGGCGTTGCCCAATTTTTATTCTTTGAATCCGATGAAGAATGCGCAGTGTCTTACAAAGATAAAAAGGGCAAATACCAAGGACAAAAAGGCGTGACATTGCCCAGGATGAAATAGCTGAGCTTGTGAAGTTGTCACAGTAGTATTTTTGATCTATCTAAAAGTTATAAAAAGACCATATATAATGAGGGTCAAAATTTACGATATGGCTAGCCAAATTCTAATTATTTAATAATGTAGTTCATTACTATATAAAGGAAACATTATTACCATTTGTTTTATAGGTCATCAATTGATAAAGTTAACCCTTTAAGGTGTGTAATGGGTTGAGCATAAACAATGCCAGCACCTTCTCCAACAATATCAAGTTCAAGCATAATTTTCTGTACCATTTTATTGACCCTTTTACTTAGGATTATAAACATAAGATGTACATCTGTATTGCCACTGTGTAGTCTGTTGTAGAAATTTGACAACTCCTTTAAACCCATGCCGTGAGCATTGGTTATGGTTACGCCAGTTGCACCTGCTTCTTTGGCAACGAGTAGAGCTTTTTCTTCTTTGTCTTTTGGAACAATGACATGAATAGTTGAAAAATGTGCTCTAAAAGAGTGTCTTTTATCTGTTTCATGTACATTTACAGTAGCAAGTTTCATATTTCTTGCATCGGCCAATGCATAACGAAGTTCGTTATGTTTTATATCCAACAATTCTTTTTTACCTTTGACGCCAATTTTATCAACCACAATGCCATAAATCATAACGGTTAGAATAGGAAATAAGGATGCAAAAGCTATAAGCCCAAAACCATCAATTAGTGGATCTCTGCCAGCAATATTAGTAGCTAGACCTAATCCTAGTGCAGCAACGAGAGGTACGGTAACCGTTGAGGTGGTGACACCACCACTGTCATAGGCAATAGGAACAATGTATTTGGGAGCCATAAATGTGAGAAAAATAACAAACATATAGCCAATAACAATGTAATAAACAATTTCTCCACCATTGACTATACGATATGCACCCAGAGCTATACCAATGGCGACACCAAATGCGACATATAAACGCAGAATAAAATCATTGACTCGTTCATCACTTATTTCTTTTGCTTTTTTTGCAATGGCAATCAGTGATGGTTCTGCCATTGTGGTTGAAAAACCAATGGCAAATGCAAAAGTATAAATAATGATATTGTTGTTCTGTTGGGTTAGTTGAAATGCCATGGTTTCACCTAAAGTAAACAAGCCCATTTCTAAGCCTAAAACAAAGGCATAAAGCCCAATTATTACCAACACAAATCCGATTAGTATATCTTTTAAATTTTTTATTTCCTTTTTTAATACCATGTATTGGAAAAAGAAAATTATGGCTAATATGGGTAATACATCAAAGAAAATATTAAGAATACCTTTTAGCATTCCTGAAAGATCAAATACGAAACCTGTAGATGTTGATGTTCCGATTTGGTGGCTAATGGGTCCAGAAAAATCAACTACATCTACAAATTCATAGACATAAATTCCATAAAACTGAACAAATATCATAGGAGTTAATGAGGCAAAAGCAATCAAACCAAATCCATCAAGTATCGGGTTCCTGCCTTCAATAGTGGATGCCAAGCCAATACCTAAGGCAGCAACCAGTGGCACTGTAATTGTCGAAGTTGTGACTCCGCCTAAATCATAGGCAAGACCAACAATCTCTGAGGGAGAAAATGCCGTGGCAGCAACTACTAAAATATAACCTGTAATAATATAGTAATGAATAGGGTGGCCTTTGATAATTCTCCAAACTCCAAGCACAATAGCAAAGCCTACCGAAAAAGCTACAACCATTCTCAGAGTAAATGAGTCAATACGGCCATTACTGACAAAAGAAGCTTTATCGGCAATAACCAATAAAGCAGGTTCTGCAACAGTGGTACCAAAACCTAACATAAAAGAAAATAAAACAATCCAGCCTATTGCACCCTTAATGGCAAAATCTCTTGCCAGTCCTTCGCCTACTGGAAAAATACCTACCTCTAGCCCAAGTAAGAAAATAGCCAAACCAATACCCACAATGATTAAGCCGATGGCGGTACTTTCCCAGCCATCAGGAATCGCTTGAATAATTGCCAGTTGAAAGAACAGGATAACCAAGATAATGGGCAACAAGTCTCTAAAAGACTCTTTTAACAGTTTTAAAAATGAAGAGATAGTTAACACAGAACAACCTAAATAATTTATTTATATTGTAACTTAGTACAGTTAAGAAATGATTATTCAGCTATAAAAAAACCGAATTGAAATAAATAAAGCTATTTAAGAAAGGAATTAGCTTTAATTTTCAAGATTGCCTTAACCTGAATGTTTTTGATTGTTAGTTAACAATGTTTCATTATCGAAAGAAAAAGCTCCAGACCATTATAATGGGTTGTTTGAGTCAATGTGAAATAGTATTCTTTGCTTGGTTTAAAATAATGGTTTCATGGTGTCAGTTTGATCTAGTAGAATCAGTCATATTGATATTGTGCAAAGAAAATTTTGACATTGTAAAATGGTAACCTATTATTTTTTAGTCTATGTCTCAACCCCAAATAGGACTCTGGGTTGGTAATCTAGGGCTTTGCAGATGGTAAGTAATATTAACAACTAATAACTGTAAAGTTTTGCTATGCCAGGTTTAATGACGGCTGTAAGGGACGGCTGTATCGGAAAAAACGGCTATAACGGCTATAAGAACAGGCACGGAAATGGTGATTTGGGGAGGCGGTGGAGATGGAGATAATAGTATAAATTCTATTGGAGTCACAGAATCCGAAGTGACAATGTTTCTTTTTTGGGGGGGGCATCAATTAAATTGGATTTGTGTTTGCCAATTTTTGTACTCAAATATGTATTTAGTAATCTGGCATAATTTTGAATTTATACAGTTGTATTTGGATAAAATTAGCCTGTAGTTATATGCAATTTTAAGTCATTTATGTTGCGGGTAATTGTTTTTAAATGACATTTAAATAAAAACACTCATTATTAGATACTAATGTTGCTTTAAGGTTATTAAGCTTATATAATGCACCCGCTTTTAGTAAGGCCAATTGTTTCTTGGAGAAACAGGCTTCATAAATATGACACCACAACCTACGCTTTCAGATGTAAAAAAAGTTATTTTTTTACTGCCAGTTTGGCAACTATTGGTTGGAGTTATTGTTAGCATCGTTTTTTATTTTGTTGCTGGGAAAGTTGCAGGGATTGCGGGTTTTTATGGGTCAAGTATTAGTTGTTCTGGAAGTTTGGTATTTGCGTTTGTAATCTTTGGAATGGGCAATCAATCCTCAGAAGGTGTTACAAGGCAGATGTTTAGAGCAGAAGCTTTTAAAATAGTAACGATTGCGTTAATGTTTTATGTAGCTTTTGCGAAACTGGGCTTACCATTTTTACCAGTTATAGTTGGATTCATGGCGACATTGATTGTTTTCTTTGTGGCTTTATTTACAGTATTTAGATAAAAAATAGTTAAAGAGTATATATAATGGCATCAGGCAGCATCGGCGGATACATAGAACATCACTTAAAGAATAATCAACTTGAACTAGTTGAAAATTCAATGTTTTGGACAATTAACATAGATAGTGTGATTTATACAATTATTACAGCAGTTGTGTTTTTAGGTTTTTTTGGCTATGTTGCTAAAAATGTAAAAGCAGGCGTTCCGTCTAAAACTCAAAATTTTATTGAGATGATTATTAACTTTGTAAATGAGCAAGTTAATGATTTATTTCACTACCAATCTAAAGTTGTTGCACCTTTGGCATTAAGTATTTTTGTATGGGTGTTTTTAATGAATTTCATGGATTTAATTCCAGTAGACTTTCTTCCGTGGGTAGGGACATATGCAGGAATTAATGAAATGCGTGTAGTACCATCTACTGATTTAAATATTACCTTTGGTATGTCTTTTGCAGTTATCCTTTTGGTTATGTATTACAATTTTACTAAAAAGGGACCTGTGGGTTATGCAAAAGAATATTTTGGACACCCTTTTGAAGGACCAAATACACTAATGAAAATTGTTTTAGCAGGGCCAAATATGCTGTTAAATACAGTTGAAACCATAGCCAAACCAGTATCACTTGGTTTGCGTTTATTTGGAAACCTATATGCAGGCGAATTAATCTTTATGTTAATCGCTGTATTTACCCTAGGATACGGTCTTGAGCAATTAATGTCATTTGGTGGTGTTACCATGATTGTTGCACAATTTTTGCTTGGGTTAATGTGGGCATTGTTCCATATATTAATTATTACATTACAAGCCTTTATCTTTATGATGTTGAGTGTGGTCTATTTAGCTCAATCTCATGATACTGGACATTAAATAACACTATAGTTACAAACAATTTATTTTTAAAACTTTCGTCAAAAACAATTAATCGGAGAAAACGATGGAAAACTTAGCTTTAATCGCTGAAGTACAAGGTATGACAGCAATCGCAGTAGCACTAATTATTGGTATGGGTGCACTTGGAACAGCAATCGGTTTTGGTTTATTAGGTGGTCGCTTATTAGAAGCCTCAGCTAGACAGCCAGAATTAGCACCTATGTTACAAGGTAAAATGTTCTTAATCGCAGGTTTACTTGATGCGGTAGCTATGATTGGTGTTGGTTTAGCATTATTCTTTACCTTTGCTAACCCATTCTTAGGACCTATAACAGCAGTAGCTGCTCACTAAATCAAGTCTTAATTAATAGTATTAACAACAGATTTATTTAGGAGAAAATAGCAATGAATATAGGTATCACTTTAATTATCCAAATGGTGGTTTTCATCGTGGTTGTTTTAATCACTATGAAATATATCTGGCCAGTTATTCTTGGCGCAATGGAAGAACGTGAAAAACAAATTGCTGATGGTTTGGCTGCTACAGACGAAGCAGAAGTTGCTCTAAAAAAAGCACAGGATGAGGCGGATGGTATTCTTAATGAAGCCAAAGGTCAAGCCAGTGAAGTCAGAGAATCTGCTAACAAAATGGCAACCAAAATT
Source organism: Alcanivoracaceae bacterium (assembly GCA_016744455.1). Lineage (GTDB taxonomy): Bacteria > Pseudomonadota > Gammaproteobacteria > Xanthomonadales > Marinicellaceae > NORP309. The sequence continues at coordinate 193,122 of JADGEI010000003.1, read as the reverse complement.
AAAGATCAAGCAAAAGCAGATGCAATTGCTGAAAAAGAACGTCAAATGTCAGCAGCGGTTGCTGAAATTGAGCAAGAAGCAAACCGTGCCAAAGAGAATTTACGTAAACAAGTCTCATCTCTGGCTTTAGCGGGTGCTGAAAAATTATTGAGCAAAGAAGTGGATGATAAGGTCCATGCTGATTTGTTAAATGATTTGGTTAAAGAGATTTAATCATGGCTGAATACGTCACCCTCGCACGACCTTATGCCAAAGCGGCATTTGATTATGCTAAAAGTGCTGGCCTTGTTGACTCTTGGTTACAGCTATTAAAAGTTTCTGCAGGACTTGCTTCAGTTAAAGAATTGGCTGCAAGTTTTTCTGCTCCAGATAAAGACAATCAACAACTCGTTGATATACTTGCCGGTACAGAAGCGGATGATGGCTATAAAAATTTAATGTCACTAATGGCAGATAATAATCGGTTAGCATTATTACCTGAGGTAGTTGACGTTTACGAATTTATCAGTGAACAAGATGCTAAAGCACTGAGTGCCGATGTGTATACTGCCGCTGAATTAAATCAAGCACAATTAGAAAGCATAAACGCATCATTAGCCAAAAGAACAGGAAAAACAGTAAGGCTTACACAACACATAGATGAATCACTTCTTAGTGGTGCACGAATTGTTGCTGGAGATTTAGTGATAGACGGTTCTTTAAAGGCAAAATTAGAAAAGATGAAAACAGAGCTGCTTAACTAGCTCTAATACTAAACAACGAGTTGTATTAATACAGCTCATAATTGGAAAGAGGACTCACAATGCAAACGACATTGAATCCATCAGAAATTAGCGAACTTATTAAAGATCGCATTAAGAATTTCAAAGTACAATCAGAAGCAAAAACAGAAGGTACTGTAGTTTCAGTATCGGATGGTATTGCTCGTATTCACGGTCTTGCAGATGTTATGCAAGGTGAGATGATTGAATTACCTAACGACACTTATGCATTGGCATTAAACTTAGAGCGTGACTCTGTAGGTGTGGTAATCATGGGTGATTACACTAATATATCTGAAGGCGATAAAGCCAAATGTACTGGTAAAATTCTTGAAGTACCTGTAGGACCAGAAATGGTTGGACGTGTGGTTGATGCTTTGGGTAATCCAATTGATGGAAATGGCCCAATTGAATCAAAAACAAGTTCACCAGTTGAAGTTATTGCTCCTGGTGTAATTGAGCGTCAATCAGTTGATCAGCCTGTTCAAACAGGACTGAAATCAATTGATGCGATGGTACCAATTGGCCGAGGTCAACGTGAGTTAATCATTGGTGATAGGCAAACAGGTAAAACTGCAGTAGCGATTGATGCTATTATTAATCAAAAGGGCAAAGGCGTCACTTGTATTTATGTTGCGATTGGTCAAAAACGTTCATCTGTTACAGCAATTGTGCGTAAATTGGAAGAATTTGATGCAATGGGTCACACCATTGTTGTTGCAGCAACAGCATCCGATTCAGCAGCTATGCAATACATGGCTCCTTATGCTGGTTGTGCTATGGGCGAATATTACCGTGATAGAGGCGAAGATGCACTAATTGTTTATGATGATTTAACTAAGCAAGCTTGGGCTTATCGTCAAGTATCTTTATTACTTAAGCGTCCTCCAGGGCGTGAAGCTTACCCTGGTGATGTATTTTATCTTCATTCACGTTTATTAGAGCGAGCTTCAAGAGTGAATGCTGATTACGTAGAAGAGTTTACAAAAGGTGAAGTTAAAGGTAAAACAGGTTCTTTAACGGCATTACCAATTATTGAAACACAAGCGGGTGATGTTTCCGCCTTTGTTCCAACTAATGTTATTTCTATTACAGATGGTCAGATTTTCTTAGAAACAGATTTGTTTAATGCGGGTATTCGCCCAGCGATTAATGCTGGTTTATCTGTATCTCGTGTAGGTGGTGCAGCTCAAACTAAGATTGTGAAAAAATTAGGTGGCGGTGTACGTCTTGCGCTAGCGCAATACCGTGAACTAGCTGCTTTCGCACAATTTGCATCGGACTTAGATGAAGTGACACGTAAACAATTAGAACGTGGACAAAAAGTAACTGAATTAATGAAACAAGCCCAGTATTCACCAATGAGTGTTGCTGAGATGGGTGTGACGTTATATGCGGTTGACAAAGGTTTTATGGATGATGTTGAAATCAATAAGATTGGAGATTTTGAACATGCATTGCTTGAACACATGAATAATTCAAATGAAAAATTCATGAATGAGTTAAGTGAGAATGGTGATTATAACGATGAAATCGAAGCAACGATTAAATCTGGTATTGAAGCCTTCAAAAAAACAGGTTCTTGGTAACATAAAATAGAGAATAACTATGGCAGTTGGAAGTGAAATTGTAACCAAAATTAAGAGTGTACAGTCAACTAAAAAGGTGACTTCTGCTCTAGAAATGGTTTCAGCCAGTAAGATTAAAAAAGCCAAAGATCAGATGCTTGAAGCAAGACCATATGCAAATCAAATGCGCACAATTATTGGTCACTTAGCTCATGCATCACCAGAATATAGACACCCTTTCATGAAAGAACGTGAAGTTAAACGCGTGGGCTATGTCATTATTGCAACTGATCGTGGTTTATGTGGTGGTCTGAATACTAAACTTTTTAAAAAAGTTGTTGCTGAAATGCGTGAATTTCAAAAGCAAGGTATTGAAGTTGATATTGTTACCATTGGTAATAAGGCTTCTTCATTTTTCAAAAAAGTAGATGTAAATATGAAGGCAAGTATTGGTTCTTTAGGAGATGATCCTGAACTAACCAAACTAATAGGTGTGGTAAAAACTATGCTAGATGCTTTTTCAGATGAAAATATTGACAGGTTAAATTTAGTTTTTAATGATTTTGTAAACTCTATTGTACAAAAACCTACTGTGCAACAGTTGTTGCCACTTGAGCCAACTGATAATGATCATATAAAAACTAATTTTGATTATTTATATGAGCCAGAAGCTAAAGATGTATTAGAGTTTGTTTTAGGTCGTTATGTTGAATCACTTGTGTTCCAAGGAGTGCTTGAAAACCTTGCCAGTGAACATGCAGCTAGAATGGTTGCTATGAAAAGTGCAACAGATAATGCCACAGATTTAATTAAAGATTTACAACTGGTATATAACAAGGCGCGTCAAGCAGCCATTACACAAGAAATTTCAGAAATTGTTGGCGGAGCCGCCGCAGTTTAAGATAGATAATAAAGATTGGAGAGTTTTAAAATGAGTTCAGGTAAAATAGTACAAATTATTGGTGCGGTAGTCGACGTCGAGTTCGAGCGTAAAGATGTTCCTAAAATTTATGAAGCATTAACTATTGCATCAACTGGTACAACACTAGAAGTTCAACAACAATTGGGTGATGGTGTAGTAAGAACGATTGCTTTAGGATCAACCGATGGTTTAAAAAGAAACTTAGAAGTTGCCACAACAGGTGCTCCAATTAAAGTACCAGTAGGTAAGAAAACATTAGGCCGTATTATGGATGTATTAGGAAATCCAATTGATAATGCTGGTCCTGTTGGTGAAGATGACAGATGGTCAATTCACAGACAAGCACCTAGTTATGAAGAACAAGCGGCGAGTGATGAGATTCTAGAAACTGGTATTAAAGTCATTGACTTGGTTTGCCCATTCAATAAAGGTGGTAAAGTTGGTTTATTTGGTGGTGCTGGTGTAGGCAAAACAGTAAACATGATGGAACTTATTCGTAATATCGCTATTGAGCATTCTGGTTATTCAGTATTTGCCGGTGTTGGTGAGCGAACTCGTGAAGGAAATGATTTCTACCACGAAATGAAAGATTCAAATGTTCTAGATAAAGTAGCGTTAGTTTATGGACAAATGAATGAGCCTCCAGGAAACAGATTAAGAGTTGCATTAACAGGCCTAACCATTGCTGAAGAATTTCGTGATGAAGGTAATGATGTATTATTGTTCATTGATAATATTTATCGATACACATTGGCTGGAACAGAAGTATCAGCTCTTCTTGGTCGTATGCCTTCTGCTGTTGGTTACCAACCAACCCTTGCTGAAGAAATGGGTATGTTACAAGAACGTATTACATCAACTAAGAAAGGTTCAATTACATCTATTCAGGCTGTCTATGTACCAGCAGATGATTTAACAGATCCATCACCTGCAACAACATTCGCTCATTTAGATGCAACAGTAGTATTATCACGTAACATTGCTGAATTAGGTATTTATCCTGCGGTTGATCCTTTAGATTCAACTTCGCGTCAATTAGATCCTAATATAGTAGGTGAAGAGCATTATAATGTTGCCCGTGCAGTTCAAGGAACATTGCAACGTTATAAAGAACTTAAAGATATTATTGCTATCTTGGGTATGGATGAATTGTCTGATGAAGATCAACAAGTTGTATACCGTGCACGTAAGGTAGAAAGATTCTTCTCTCAACCATTCTTTGTAGCTGAGGTGTTTACAGGATCTACTGGTAAATATGTATCATTAGCAGAAACAATTAGTGGTTTCAAAGGAATAATCGAAGGTGAGTTTGATCACTTACCAGAGCAAGCTTTCTATATGGCTGGTTCAATCGATGAAGTGATTGCAAAAGCTAAAGAAATGGAAAAGAAGGACGCGGCTTAATACGTTCTAACTAAAAGCGGAGAATAATATGAGTACAATACAATGTGATATCGTCAGTGCCGAAACAGAGATCTTCTCTGGTGAAGTTTCTATGGTATTTGCTACGGGTATTGCTGGTGAACTTGGTATTGCACCAAGACATGCACCCCTGATTACCCTTATCAAGCCAGGCGAAGTACGTGTTGAACTAACCGATGGTACACATCAAAACTATTATGTTTCTGGTGGAATACTTGAGGTACAACCTTATTTAGTTTCTGTTCTTGCTGATACAGCAACTCGTGCAGAAGACATTGATGAAGCTGCTGCTATACAAGCTAAAGAAGAAGCTGAAAGACTTATTAAAGATTCTGACAAACGTCAAGATCTTGCAAGGGTTCAAGCGGATTTGGCTAAAGCTATTGCACAGATACAAGCCTTAAGTCGATTAAAAAAGAAATTGCAGAAAAAGAGGTAAGTTATTTATGCTTCCACAAAACGAAAGCCAACTTGTTAGTTGGCTTTTTTTTATTTAAATTACTGAATTTGTAAAGTTTAATTACATACACCATTTGCAATCGGTGATTCGAAGCTGTCACAAAAAATTTCATTAACAAAAGGACCAAAAATCAAATCAGATGTTGCTTTGAGAATGATAAAGTCACCATTACCATCATTTAACGTGTCATATGCATTTTCAGTTAAAAAGACATCATTTGAAGTAGTTAAACCTGCTATGATAACATTGCCATTGGTATCGATTGCCAAACCCTTTGCACTGAGTTCATTACCTGATCCACCAATGTAGCTAGCGTGTGTGACTTGAGTGAGATCAGGATTTAACCGAGCAATAGCAAAGTCTTGAGGCCCTCCATGATAACCCGTATTTAGAGGATCAGTTGGGTTATTTCCACCAGGAAAATCTTGAGTTGAAGTTAAGCCAAATACTAAAATATCTCCACTTGGTTCTACATGAATAGTATCAAATGCCAAGTCAATAAAACTTGCTGAGTTTATAGTTGACATGTTTTTATCCATTGTAAATAATGTTGTACTACCACCAAGTAATTGAGTATTATCAAATGCTGTGATTGGTACTGGAAACCCACCATTGGTCGTACGAACACTGACTAAAATTTGATTGTCTGGTGTGAATTTTATAAGGTTTGGAGTGCCAAAATCTATAAATGTTGCACTTATTAACGAGTGCAAGTCTTGGCTCAAGTGAGCTAAGTAAATTTGTTCACCTAAGCTATTAAAAGGAGTTTCCCTGAAAGCTCCAATAGTAGTCGTATACTGTTGAACTCCAGTTTTAGACCCTGCTATAAATATACTACCATCTGAGTCAAAATTTATTGATAAGCCATCGCCTTCACCAACACGAGTTGAATAGATTAATTGACTTAAATCAGGGTTAAAAGCACTGACTATTATCCCTTTTCCACTTTGTTCAAATGCATTATCTGTATAGGGATAGTTATTTGAGTTTGTAAACCCAGTAATATATACATCGCCATTTGGAGCTATATTGATGTTTCTAACTAAATCAACTATATCACCACCAATATGTGTGGCTCCTAACACTTGAGTGAAATCCGCAGATAAAATAGTAATAAAGATTGAGCCATTTGGATCTTCATTTTCCTGATAGGGGATGTATGGGCTATCAGGAAAAGGGAAGTCAGAAGAACGTGACTCACCTGCAAAATATATATTATCACTAGAGTCGAAAGCGACTACAGAACTGACGTCATATCCACTTCCTCCAAGATATGTAGAAGCTAAGAGTTGGCTCATGTCAGAATTAAATTTCATAGCAACAAAATCATAAGATCCAGTATTGGCTTCATTTATAACACCAACAGTAGTAGGAAAATTAATAGAAGAAGTTGCTCCTGCGACTATTATCTCGTTATTTGAATTAACATGTATACCAGCAATAATTTCGTCTAAATTACCTCCTGCATAGGTTGATCCAAGTAAAGGGTCTATAATTAATTCTTTAGCCTGGTCATATTTTCCAAGATTAAACCCATATTGATTATTAACTGCTCTATAAGATATAGGGACATATATTTTTTCATTACCGAAAATTTGCCATGCAATAGGTTTTGTAAAAGTAACAGAACCTAAAGCAGTGCTTAAAACGAGTTGTTCGTTATGAATTTTAATTGGTTCAGTTGTTCCATGTAGTGAGAGTAGAATATTTTTAGTATTTGAAAAGGGTTTTACAGTGAATATCTTTTCAATATTTCCAGGTCTAGCTACTAATTTTACATCAATTCCATCCCAAACTTCTCCAAAAAGAATTTCTGATGAATTTGGTATACTATGATGCCATTTGTTACTGTCTTTTCCTTTGATAGCATTAACTTTAGCACTGGTAAAATTTTGCATTTCCATATCTAATTTACGAGTAGACATTGACTCTTTGATGACAACAGACTTGTTGGTGTTTTTTTGAATAAAATTATAATTTATATCGCCTTTTTCGTTTAAGAATATGGATGCCTTAGGTGTGTCAATATAATAGGCAACATGTTTCGGGGCTTGTCCAATATTTTTAATAAAGGGCATTTTGATTGTATTACTGTCAATTTGAGGGCTTGCAAAACAGATGAATGGACTGATAAATAGTAAAAGTGTTAGTTTTAGCATAATTCTAAACTCCAGAGGTGGATTTTATTTTGGGGTTCATTATTAGCTATTTATATAATTTAGAAAACCCCTAATATTAGGGGGCAGAAAATAGTTTAGAGAAAAAACCCCTAAATCTTCAATTAAACTACAGCTTGATTTGTTTTGTTAAAAAGGCCAGAATAACCTTTGGGAAGTATAAATGAAATAGATCAAATTGACGTTTTTATTCTTTTATCCATTATCCCAGAGAGCAATGTAACTTTATTTCATTTTGGAGATTTGATAATGTAATCTTCTTTTGGGAAATCGTTTAAATAACTATTATCACCAACAAGGTTTGAGATAGGTAACACAGCAAATGTTGATTTATTATTAGCTAATGATTTAATGGCTTCTTTAAGCCACTTTGATCGTAATTTTGTGCGTATATTAGTTAAGCCGATATCATTTGCAATATTAGAACTTAATAGTGCTGAACTACATGCTTTAATATCATTAGGATAGGGTAAGGATTTTATTTTAGTTATGTCACCATTAGCCCAAGCATTGGCACGTAGTTTCATAGCTTCAAGGTCAACTTCTAATCTTTCAATAGTTTTACTAAAGCATTCAAGATCATTAAGCTCAGATTTTTTAAATTTTTTAATAGCTGCCTTTGGGTTATTTAATTCTAAAATAATTGTAGGCGTAATAATTTCTAGTTTATTTTTCTTTGCAATTTTTTGAACTTTTTTATACGTTTTAGGATTGGCATTAAGACCTGATTGTTCTATAGCTTTTTGGAATAATTTATTTGCAGCAAATAAAGGTCTGATTTTTTCAATACTATTATTATTACCAATGTATTTGTTTTTTAAAATTAGCCATCGAGAATAAAGTTTTTCAGGAATTATATCTTTTAATTTTTGTTTATTTGGATTTTTTTTAACACCAATTACTGAAGCAGCTAATGAGAGGCCTTTAAAAAAACCAATATCGGTTGTTAATGTAGACGGCATTAATAAAACTTGTGAATCAGTTATGACATTTTTTACTATCCCTGTATGCCATGTGAATTTTTTTGGTAATGGTGAAAGAGAGCCTAAAATCCATAAAACATTTTCACCATTTGATACTTTCCATAGTTCAGGCCCTGGCCTGATACCATAAGCAACAACTTCTTCTATGTCATTATTAATATCATTAGCGATACATTGGAAAGAGATACTGAGTAGAAGTGTTAAAAGGATATACATAGTATTACAAATTAGAACAAGAGTTTTTAATTATAAATCTTACGATGTAAAATTTAAGTTAAGGTGAAGAAATAACTGTTATTCATTAGACGTGAAACATGAATAGTAAATGACAGTAGACATTAATGATGAGTAATTCTGACTTTAAGCTGATTCCGTTTATGTTAAACTGTCATTTTAAAATAAAGAAAAAACATGAGTTTATCAATACGTATATTATTGGGTTTGGCATTTGGCTTAGGTATGGGTGTATATATCTCAATTGTTGAGAGTACTTGGTTATTAAACTTAACACAATGGATAGAGCCAATAGGAACCTTATGGGTTAATGCGATACGTATGACAGTAATACCATTACTCATGTCTTTACTTGTGACTTCAATTGCAGGACAAAAAAATGCACAAATTGCTGCAAAATTAGGAGGCAAGATATTACTAGTGTTGTTAGTTATGATAGTTTTATCAAGCGGTCTTACTTTTATTTTTGCCCCACAGTTGTTATCACTCTTTTCTATAGGGGATCAAGTAAGTAAAGAATTGTTATCATCAACAAGTGTAACAAATAATGCACAAGCAAATTTACCTGCATTTAGTGAATGGTTTGTAGCACTGATTCCAACAAACCCTATTGCTGCAGCAGCTAACAATTCAATTTTGCCTCTATTGATTTTTATGAGTTTATTCTCAGCAGCATTGTTAAAAGTTGATAACACGAACAGGGCTGTTGTGGTTAATTTTTTTGAAGCGATAAAAAAAGCCATGTTTATCTTAATTGATTGGATAATGTTAGTGGCCCCATTTGGGGTTTTTGCTTTGGTTTTATCTTTATCAGCAAAACTTGGATTTGAAGCATTGACAGCATTGGGCTCATTTATGTTAATTGCATGTGGATTAATTGTAGCCGTGACATTATTGCTTTACCCCTTAGCTTCTATTGTAGGTAGGTTGCCATTAAAAGAATTTATTAAATTTTGCGCTCCAGTTCAAGTTATTGGTTTTAGTACTCGTTCGTCTCTTGCCTCACTTCCCGCAACCATTGATGCTGCCGAAAAGCTAGGTATTTCAACTAAAATATCTGGAGTTGTCCTGCCAATAGCTGTTACTTTATTCAAATTTGCATCACCTATTGCACGAACGGTAGGAACTTACTTTATTGCAGATTTATATGGCATAGAATTAACTGTTATACAGATGTTAGTCATTGCAATAGCGATTGGCTTATTAAGTTTTTATTCACCTGGAATTCCAAGCGGAGGGCTCTTAATTATGTCACCAATATATCACACATTGGGTTTACCAATAGCTGGGATTGGACTTTTAATTGCGGTAGACCTTATCATTGACATGTTTATTACAGCATCCAATGTTACTGCAAATATTACTGTTGCTGCTTTAGTGTCCCGACATGATCGTTGATTAATGTTGTTAAATCTTTAATAACTTCTTGAGAGTGGCTACTGGCTGTGACATCAGGATAAAATTTAGATACGATACCTTTTGGGTTAATGATAAAAGTTTGTCGTTTAGCATAATGCATAAATGGTACTTTTTTAACTACTCCATAAGCACTTGCCATGACCTCATCTTTATCTGCTAATAATGTAAAGGGTATTTCATACTTGTCAGCAAACTCTTTATGTGATTGGATATTGTCCAATGAGGCGCCAATTATAACTGCTCCTAATTTCTTGATGGCAGGGTAGTCAGTTGTAAAATTTTTAGCCTCAGTTGTACACCCTGGTGTATCATCTTTAGGGTAGAAATACAGCACTACCCATTTGCCATTATATTCTTCCAAAGTGTGAAACACACCATTTTGATCGGGTAGATCAAAACTTGGTGCAGCTTTTCCTATCCAGTTATTTTCTGCGTAACTAGCGTAACTAAGCATAAGAGAGATTGTTAATAGTATTCTGTTCATAATAGTTTGCACCTGAGTGTTTAGTATAAAAGGATAGTCTTATACGTGATTTCAGTATAAAATTAGTTGATAATAAAAGAGGTTTTAAATAATTTCAAGATGACATGACTAATTACACTTTATTTTATAGAGTATAAGCTTCATAATGATGTTTTAAGTTTAATTTTATCACTTTTGAAATTTAATTCCAAATCAATTTTAACCTTTGTCATTATTGCAATATTAGTTGTGAGCTTGCTTTTGGTATTGGTATTGACAGAAAAAATACTAAGTATTTGGCACTATCTACAACAAGCACCACTTTGGGTAACCATCATATATTCTTCAGTAATACTCTTGGTAGCATTGTTGGGTGTTTACTTGTATTTAATTTTACTTAAACCTAAATCAATTAAAGAAAAAATAATTCCGATAGATGAATCTTCTCTTCGTGATAGTATCGCCCATCAGGCACAACGTGGAGTAGATATTGCTAATGCTCAGTTAGAGTTATCTGAATTGGATAAACGACGTGGTCAGGAAATGTTCTATATTGCTCTTTATGGTACGGTATCTTCAGGAAAAAGTAGTTTTATTAAAACACTATTACCAGAGCAACAAATCGAAACCGATGTGCTCACGGGCACAACTAAAACCATACATGTTTTTAAGTACAAAAATTTAGCCATAATTGATTTGCCTGGATTGGATGATTTTGATGCTGAATTAGAGCAGATTTCTATTGATGAAACGTTGCGTTCACATGTGGTGGTTTTCCTGACCGATTCTGATTTGACTCAAACAGAAATGCGAGTTATTACAAAGTTGAAAAGGACTAAAAAACCACTAGTTATCGCCCTAAACAAAGCAGACCGTTATGGTGAAGATGAACAAAAGCAAATTATTACAGCTTTAAAAAGTAAAACGCATAAAAAACACCCCGTTGCCTTAATATCAACAGGTGGATTTGAAACCATTGTTTATCAAGATGCCAAGGGAAAGCAACATAAAAAAGTACAGCCACGACAAGCCAATATAACACCTTTGCTCGGTGCGATAGAACAAGTTGTGGAGAACAATCCCGAAGTACTTAACCGTTTTCGTGATGCTTCTATCTTAATGTTAGCCCAGCAAAAACTTAATTACGCACAAACTGAGTTTAATTATCAACAGGCTGAATCAGTTATTTCAGATTATACAAAAAAAGCCGTATTTGGTGCTATGGCTTCAGTTGCACCAGGTTCTGATTTAGTTATACAAGGAACACTTGCAACAAAAATGGTGCAAAACATATGTGCGCTTTATGAGATATCACCTAAAGCCATGGAAGTTGATCAAGTTATTCGTATGACTGGTGGAAAGTTAAAAACATCTGTTTCATTGATTCTTGCAGTTGCTGGGAACGCCCTAAAGGCTTTTCCTGGCATTGGTACGGCAGCAGGTGGCATAACACATGCGGTTTCATATGGTATGATTTTTAATGCATTGGGAAATGCTGTGTTAGAATCGATTTCGACCTTGGGTGTATTAGATGCTCAAGCTACCCAACAAAAATTTGAGGAAAACCTACTTGGACCTGCACAAACGCTGGCAAAAGATTTGGCAAAAATGGCGCTCAAAATCAAATAAAGATCTAAAATCACAGACTAAAGATGTGACTAATAAAACCTTAGATTCTTTACATGAATTGCTTAAAGATGAGCATATTCCTGCAACTGTTCGTATGCAGCTTAATGATGAGTATCAACAAGTTCAGCAATTAATTGATAAACTAGAAAACCAGCAAGTGCACATTATTGTATTTGGCAAGGTTAGCTCAGGAAAATCATCGTTACTTAATGCTTTAATTGGCCGACAACAGTTTAGCACCAGCCCTATTCATGGCGAAACCAAGACACAACAAACCAGTAATTGGAATAAATACCAAGAGCAGAATATGGTGTTAATAGACACCCCAGGAACAGATGAAGTCGCAGGTGAACAACGTCAAAAAATGGCCCATAGTGCGGCTGAAATTGCTGATATAATATTATTTGTTGTTGATGGAGATTTAACTCAGTCACAGTTACTACAGTTGCAACAAATCAGCCAGCCTAACACACAAATTGTCTTGGTACTCAATAAAATAGATCTCTACACAGATGATGAAGTCATGGCTTTATTGACTTCATTAAAACAGAAAACCAGTGGGATTATTGCCCCTAACAATATTGTGACAACCAGTGCTGCACCTATAGCTCAAGTGCTCATAAAAGAAGACAGTAAGGGCAATCAAACCCGTGAAAAATACGATGTTGATATAGATATTAAACAAGTTAAAGAACGTATATGGAAAATTTTGGAAAATGACGGTAAAACTCTAACCGCTTTAAATGCCAGTATATTTGCAGGAGAAATTAGTCAAAAAATTGCTAAGAAAATTACTAAATTACGTACCAGTGCCGCAGAAAAAGTTGTCACAACTTATTCGATCGCCAAAGGCATAGGCGTAGCTTTTAACCCCATACCTGTTGCGGACTTATTGATAGCAGCAGGTTTAGATGTTGCAATGATAAGAAAACTGTCTCAGGTTTATGGATTACCCATTATTGGCAAAGAAGCTAGCAATTTAACAATCACTATCATGGCACAACTGGTAGTGTTAATGGGTGCTGTCTGGGGAATTAATTTATTGTCCTCTGCTTTGAAAACTGTCAGCGCAGGGTTGTCAACCACTATTACAGCAGGTGCTCAAGGCGCATTGGCTTATTATGCTACTTATTTGGTCGGTAAAATTGCTGAACAGTATTTTATCCGTGGCAAGTCTTGGGGTGAACAGGGTCCTAAACAAGTCGCTAAAGACATAGTAAAAAGTCTGGATAAAGATTCAATTTTACTAGAAGCGCGCACAAAAATTTTAGAAAGGATTAAATCAAAATAAAAAAATGGTGGGTTTCCCCACCATTAATTTTAGTTATTAGACTTTGTTATTCAAAGCCATTGATAAAGATAAATTCAACACCAAAAGGTTGGCACGCTTGTGGTACATCTATGTTGTTATAGTTTAACTCATCTAGGTAAAAACCTTCTTCCTCTGACCCAGGGTCTGTTGATAGGCTCCATCGTACTTGTACAGTTTGCCCTTGATAAGCGGATAAATCATGGGTTACCGCTTGAAATGATCCGGAGGTTGACCCATTAAACGCTCCATGTGAAGCTTCGTATCCACAGATGTTGATTGGTGGGGAACCAGTACTAGAAAAGTCATTAGGATAGCCACCATTAGGTGGTAAATCAACCCATGAAGCACCACCATTAGTAGAGATTTCTACAACTACACCATCCCAGTCTGCTTCGATATTATACCGTGCTTGATAGGAAATGTTTGGCGGAGATCCTGGTGCAACTGGAATTGAAAAGGTGGTTGAATGCATTCTAGCGCAGGTGTTGGACGTATAAGTGTTGCTGCCTTCAAGTGCAGAGCGATAGCTTAATGAACCATTGGATGATTGATCATTACTAATAGACCAAATGGAGTTTAAATTCATTAGTAGAAGATTATCAACATCATCAACTATTGATCCTTCAATCGTGGATGAAGCTAAAGATGTGGTGGCAACTTCTTTATTTTCGATGGATTCATTTCCATTATTAGGTCCAGATCCGTTTGTGCTTGAATCTTCAGCTTTAACAACATAATAATAAGGTTGGCCCGAAACAGCGGTTGTATCATTATAATTTGATGAATTTAGTCCAGTCGTTGCAATTAAATTTCCAGCCCCAGGTACAAAGTTATGGATAGTTGATCGGTATATGTTGTATTGTGTATTGTTTGCGGCTGGGCAATTGCTGGTAGCATTATCCCAGGCAAGTTGTATTTGACAAAAATCATTTAAATTTGAAGCCACATGCACGCTACTTTGTGCAAATGTTGGAGGTATATTGCAGGCCTGTTCAGAAACCACATCAATGCAATTTGTGTATTCACTGATTAAATCATCAGAAAATGCACGAATCTTATAACTGTATTGGTAGCCTCCTTCAGTAGTTGAGTCAGTAAAAGAGTTAATCGCAGAGCTACCTACATGTCTTAAATGGGTAAGATCAGCTGTCGCACAAGAACCCAGTATACGGTATATTTCATAATTATCATAATCAGCAGAAACGTCACTCCAAGCGAGGTCAACACCCATAAGTCCATTGCTTGTTGCTGTTAAACCACTAGGTGGAACAGGGTTTGGTGGCACTGACCCACCTGAGGATAGATCCCCTGAAACAACTAAGGCAAAACCTTGCTTATCTGACCCAAAAGTACCATTTCCAGGGATATTAGCAGCATCTACCGTAATGGTATAAGTACCGGCAACAGGCGCAGAAAAACGTACTTGCTCAACTGTATTAATGGCATCAGCCGATCCACTAGTTATTGAATTGTTAGCAGAGAAATTATTGGCCCGAAAGGTGTTCGCTCCTTGTTGTACGGTTAGATCTAGGTTGTTAACTAACGTCACACCTGAACCCGTAGGGCCAGCTAAATCATACCAGACTAAAGTAGCTCTAAATTCTTCGCCAGTTTGTACCGCTACATCAACACTAAATTGTCCGCCAGTTTCTAGCCCATCAAAATTGGTGACTTCCCAGAATCTTAGGCGTTTAGATTCGCCTGTGAAATATAATGAGTTTTCTAACCAAACGCGGCCCCAACCTATGTTATTTGCGAAAAACCCACCATCTGTGTTGGTTCCATTCAATAACATGGCTTTCATCAGAGTACCACTGGGAGTATGTGCGTCGGCTACAGTTTTCGTGCCAGATGGGTAAAAGCCATCGGTGAAATATTGCCTCAGTAAGGCTGTGGAACCAGCAGTAATTGGTGTTGACATCGATGTACCACTTGTTGATCTACGTGAGGGGCTGTCAACTACATTGGAATTATTTGAATCACCAGCAGCTGATTGAATACTTGAACCTGTCGCAGATAAATCAGGCTTCAAACGGCCATCATCTGTTGGTCCCTTATTTGAAAAGCCAGCAACAGATGGGCTGTTTCCATGTAGCAGTGCGCCAACAGTAGTGACATTTTTAGAGTTACCTGGCGAGGATGTAGAATTGACTTGGCCATCATCGTTACCTGCAGCAAAAAGAATAATCATATCATCTAGGCCGCGCAAGGCTTCATCTGCTCTCTGATCGGAACCAACATACTCCCCAAGAGTTGTTGCCCCATAACTATTAGAATGAATTGCTGCACCACCAGCAAAAGCTTGTTGCCACATAGGTGTTGAACCTATTCCTGATAAACCGCTTGGGCTTCCAATGTCATCAAATAAAATTTGTGCATTTGGTGCCATCCCGTCATCATCGTCATATCCGTGAGATGAAGGGCTTGATACAGAGCCCACTGGGCCCCCTCCAATTGCAGCTTGTCGATCACCAGCCACAGAGCCGGATGTGTGAGTGCCATGAAATGTGCCATTATCATAGGCTTCAGCACCAGGCATAGTCCAATAAGCAATGACTTTATTGTTTGGATGGAGTGTTCCAACATTAGGTAGCGTCACATCTTCAGCATCAGTAATAGCAGTAACTATACCGCTGCCTTTATCCAAATGTACAAACCAATCCTCGTTACGATCCAACCCAGAGTCTGCTACACCAATAATTTGACCGGTACCAAATATGCCTTGATCAAAAATCGGTGTGGTAACAGGTACAGAGCTAGCTTGAGTAGCTGAAACTGCTTCGTTATTGAAAAACTTTTGCGTATAAAAGTGATTGATCCATTGAATATCTTCATTAGAAGAAAGTTTATTTAGGGTATCAACAATAGTGTTTTCAGCGACTTCGATTACATAATTATTAAAGCCTTCTGGAATATTGGATATAACAATTCTTGCATTGGGTAAATACTTTTGTAACAATGCAGTTAAATTAAAATTATTAACGTCTTTAAAGGTATGCAAAGACAATTGATAAAATGGTTGTGTAGGCCGATTTTCTGGCCAAAGATTAGGGGAGACTTTATAGCCGGATTGAAAAGGGCCATACCATCGAATGTCACTATTGTTATCTAGTACACTTTTATCTTGCCCTGCCCAGTTAACAACATAAGCATTGTTAGATAAATTTTGAATTACTTTGAGCCCCGTGCTTTGCAACCATTTAAAGTTGGCTTTAGTGTCGTAAAATTGCACAATACCATAACGGTTTGAGGCAACAGTGTTAATGCTGGTTTCAGAAAAATCCAGTTCTTGGTTTTTTGGGTCAAAGATTCCTGTTGCAAGTATCAACTTGTCATTATCAGTTACTGCATTTTTAATAGTTAATGGAGATTGTGTAGATGCATTGATGGGTTCTGCTGTTAAATTTGTCGATGCTAATAGCAGCAATCCGCAAGCGCTAAGTAGTGTCTTTTGGTAAAAAGTAGTCATAATCCTCTTAAATAATGGTAAAGTTCAGGAGATTATACACTATAATTTAGAAAAATAAAAATTAGGAATACTCTTTGTTTTTCCAATTAACAATAACAAAAGAATTAACCTTAATAGGCACCAAGCCTTAGTTAATCAACCTTAAATTATTATTTTTTGAAATTAAAACCTATGGTATAGTGTCTACTAAGTTTATAGCAAACATTTGAGGCGCTCCTATGAAAAACATCCTATTAGTACTTGTAATCGTATTTTTACCGCTGCACGTTTCAGCAGAAGAGTCTCTTTCTCAAGATGGTTTTGATTTCCATTACAATGTTTTTCCTACATTATCATTAACTAAGGATGTAGCTAAAAATTACAAAATAAAACGATCAAACAAGCGGGGCATGGTTAACATTTCTGTTACCAAAAATAATGATAAAGGATTAGCCAAAGCTGTAGAAGCTGAAGTTATTTTCATGGTAAAAAACTTGTATGGTCAAGATAAAACTTTTGACGTTCGTAAAATTAGCGAAAATGACGGAGCTATTTATTATATTGGGACTTTTCCAATCAGTAATGGTGAGACCTTAAATTTCAACGTTTATATCACCCCGAGTGGCTCTCAAAAGCAAGCCCATATTAAGTTTAATCGTGAGTTTTTTACTGATTAATTCCTGAACCGGATATTGAAGACCTAGGGCGAATAGGCTTTGATCAGTGCGATTTTAAAAAGGATAAGATGTAATTAGAAGAAACCCCATCTCTGAGTCAGATTATTCTGGTTTTGAGTAACTAACTCAGCAACCATGCTCCGTAAATCTTTTTTATCTCTAGTTAAGTAAAATTTATCTCTGTGATACAATATTCCGATTTAAATAAAACACAATTTATGAACAAACTTCAATCTTATGCCAAAGGGCAATGGTACTCGTCTAATGATGGGTTACGCCCATGCTTTAATGCCTTAACGGGCGAGAAAATCTTTGAAATTTCATCTAATGGTTTAGACTTTACTGGCATGTTGGATTATGCAAAGGACAAAGGAGGTAAAGCCTTACGTGCGATGACTTTCCATGAGCGTGCATTGATGTTAAAAGAATTGGCCTTGTATTTATTGTCACGTAAAAAAGAATTTTATAAATTGTCCTTTTTAACGGGAGCAACGAAACTAGATTCGTGGATTGATATTGATGGAGGCATTGGAACTTTGTTTGTATATTCAGGTAAAGGCCGTAGAGAATTACCTGATCACAACGTTTTTGTAGATGGGAATTTAGAAATACTTTCTGCAAGTGATCAGTTTATAGGCCAGCATATTTGTACATCATTGCAGGGAGTTGCAGTGCATATAAATGCATTTAATTTCCCTTGTTGGGGAATGCTAGAAAAATTAGCACCAACATTATTAGCCGGCATGCCTGCGATTGTTAAGCCAGCTTCAAATACCGCTTTTTTAACGGAACATATGTTTCGTGTAATGATTGAGTCGGGCATATTACCTGATAGCGCTGTACAATTAATATGTGGTTCAACTGGTGATTTACTTGATAATTTGGACTGCCAAGATGCTGTAGCTTTTACTGGTTCTGCATCAACTGGACAGTATTTAAAAGCCTATGAAAACATTCAGCTTAATTCAACTCGATTCACTATGGAAGCTGACTCGCTGAATTGTTCGATTTTAACACCAGATACAACAATTGATTCCCCTGAATTTACATTTTATGTAAAAGAAATAGTGAATGAAATGACAGTAAAATGTGGTCAAAAATGTACAGCGATTCGCCGTGCAATTGTTCCGCGTGACTTAATGACACCAGTAGCTGATGCCATTGTAGAACGATTGAATCGCATTAAAATTGGCAATCCACAAGTTGACGGGGTGAAAATGGGCTCATTAGCTAGTGAATCACAACGTAGCGAAGTACGTGATCGAGTGGTTGAGTTATCTAAATATGCTCAATTAATTTATGGTGATCCCAATGAGGTTGAAACTACTGGCGCTGATTCTCAAGCTGGAGCCTTTATCAACCCAATGTTGTTGGCTTGTGATAATCCACTTAAAGATACGCAAGTACATGATATTGAGGCATTTGGACCAGTATCTACACTAATGCCTTATGATTCATTGGACGAAGCTTCGCTACTGGCGAATATGGGGCAAGGCTCGTTAGTAGGGTCAATATTTGGTTATGATGATGAGTGTGTATCAGAGTTAGTGATGAAAACAGCTAGCTTTCATGGCCGCATGGTTTTGATAAACCGTGAAAGTGCAGAATTTTCTACAGGCCATGGATCGCCATTACCACACATGACACACGGTGGACCTGGGCGAGCTGGTGGTGGAGAGGAGATGGGTGGTATTCGTGGAGTTATGCACTATATGCAACGAACCGCATTGCAAGGTTCGCCAACTATCATTAGTAAAATATGCAACAAATACATTGGTAATGCCAAAACCATTGAGGCTGCAAAACATCCATTTAGGCTGTATTACGAAGAGTTAGAAATAGGCCAAACTCTTTTATCGAAACCACGTACTATAACACTTGAAGACATTGAAAAATTCGCCGAACTCAGTGGTGACAAATTTTATGCTCACATGGATGAAAAAGCGGCTGCTGAAAATCCCTTTTTTGATGGTCGAGTCGCACATGGGTATTTTATTGTTTCAATGGCTGCAGGTTTGTTCGTCGAACCCAATCCGGGCCCTGTCTTGGCTAACTATGGTTTAGATGATTTACGTTTTACTGAACCAGTTTATCCTGGCGATGATTTAACTGTACGCTTAACCTGTAAACAAAAGTCTTATCGCAGAGGGAAAGGTTATGGAGAGGTTCGTTGGGATATAGCCATTAGTAATCAAGATGACGAAGTGGTTGCTGCTTATGATATATTAACTATGGTGGCATCCAACAACGAAGATTTCTGCGATGATTGAATAGTCAACTGGTTACGACAGTATGTTTGTATAATTGCCATGTATTTTAATGCTACAATACGTCCAATTAAATACTATATAACAACGGTATACCATGCTTAAATATTTTTGTCGTTTTTGGTTAAAGATTTTCAAATGGAAAACAATAAATAATTTACCAAAAGAATCTCGCTATGTGGTCATTGCTTATCCACACACTAGTAACTGGGATTTTCCTTTAGGTATTTTTTATATTTTTTCAGCAGGCGTGCCTTTTCGCTACATGGGAAAAGATGCATTATTTAAGTGGCCACAAAAGTATTTATTTAAGGCTCTTGGTGGAATTGGGGTCGATAGAAATAATAAAAACAAATTAACCACTCGTATGGCGAAATACATTAATTCTCAAGATAAAATTGCATTAGCTTTAGCGCCCGAGGGGACACGA
Source organism: Alcanivoracaceae bacterium (assembly GCA_016744455.1). GTDB lineage: Bacteria > Pseudomonadota > Gammaproteobacteria > Xanthomonadales > Marinicellaceae > NORP309. Next base: position 172,950 of record JADGEI010000003.1, on the reverse strand, counting down.
TCCAATATCAAATACTGGCGTACCGGTTTCTATTATATCGCATTAGAAGCTAAAGTCCCCATTGCTTTTGCTGTATTGGATTATGAAAATAGAGAGGTTGGAGTCAAGGACTCCTTTATGCCTACTGGTGATATTAATGCAGATATGGAAGTTATTCGAGAATTTTTCAAAGACATAAAAGGTAAGCACCCAGAAAAACAAGAGACTATTAAAATAAAACCACAATGATTCACCTTCATATTTACACGATTGAATCAGACATAAAAAGAAAATCTAAAGAGTTACTTAATAGCAATCTGAAACATTACTTAAACACAGATTCTTTTGTTGTTAATTACAGTGATAATGGCAAACCAACAACGGATGGGCTTTTCTTTTCAATTAGTCATTGTAATAATAAATTGGTACAAGTTTTTACTACACAAGGTGAAATTGGTATTGATGTTGAATATAAAAACCCTAAAAGAAAATTCAGATCTTTAACAAAAAGGTATTTTCATCTAAAAGAACACCAATTAATACAGCGACTTGATGAAGCAGAGGCTAAAAATTGTTTTTATCAACTATGGACAGTAAAAGAGGCTATTTGCAAGGCACAAGGAGGGAGGTTGTGGTATTATTTGCATGATAATTATGTGGATAAGGATAAAAAAATTGTTACCTGTAAACACCAATTTAACATTATGTATTTGAACGCTATCGACCAATATTGTTTAGCCATAGCAATGGCTGATAAACAAGATGTAACGATTCATCATGCCTAACTATTTTTTATTACTTGTTGTGTTAGTCTTACTGAATGGTTGCCATCCCAGCCCAGAGATTATTAAAAAAGTTAATCACCTTACTTACAGTAAAAAAGATAAGACCAATACCTGCCAAAACGATAGTAAAAACCGTTGTGCCATCGACACACCATTGAAAGGATTGTATTTAGAATCACAACAAAGGCAACGTGACTATGTCACACTTTTGGAATATGGGGAAGAGTCTTTGCTGTTGCGTTTACACATGATTAAAGCAGCAACAAAGAGTATCGATATTCAAACCTTTATATGGGTTAATGATACAGCTGGAAACCTAGTGCTTACAGAGTTATTAGCAGCGGCTAAACGAGGTGTGAAAGTAAGGATAATAATTGACCAACTATTCTCTATAGGTAATAGCTGGTTTTTAGCAGAACTTGCTACCTTGCATCAAAATTTAACGATAAAAATGTTTAATCCAACCTTTAATGAAGGACATACATCTGGTTTCGATCTTGTTAGTGCTTTGGCCTGTTGTATGGCTAGATTAAATCGAAGAATGCACAATAAACTTTTTCTTGTTGATAATAAATATGGCATAAATGGCGGTAGAAATTACAATGACAGGTATTTTGATTGGGATGCGACTTACAATTATCGTGATCGCGATGCATTGGCAATAGGAAATGTTGCTATTGAAATGAAGCACTCTTTTACTGAATTTTGGAAGTCTCCCTGGGTTGTCCCATTAGAAAATTTGGATGATATAGCCTATAGAATTCTAAAAAATGAAGAAAAAAAATCTAATTGGAAGAAGCCTTTTGAAAATAAGGTGATGAAACTAAATTTAAAATCCTATGACTACACAACTATTAAAGAAACTTTTATAGATAACGCTATTGAAGTTGATGAAATTGAGTACTTTAGCGACTCTCCAAAAAAACTGTTTGAAAAAAGTAAGACAGTAAAGAACCTTTATAAACAAATGAGTTTAAAGATTAAACAGCTTATTTTATCGGCAAATTCAAGTTTACTAATGCAAACGCCATATTTGGTGCTAAGTAAGAAAGCATACCGTGCTCTTAAATCATTACATAAGAAAAAACCAGCTATTGATATATCAGTCTCAACTAATAGTTTGTCCTCTACAGATGCTTTTTATGTTTATGCTATATCTTATAAACACAAAAAAAAGTACTTAAAGAAAATTGGGTTAAATATATTTGAATACAAACAGTATCCAGCCCATAAAAATGAAATGTTTGGTGTTAAAAGCGGAAAAATTAAAACTCGTTTTGGGTTGCACGCAAAATCCATTGTTATTGATAATCAAATATCTTTGATTGGTTCCCATAATTTTGATCATCGATCGGATGTTTTAAATACCGAATCAGGTTTAATAATCAAATCAAATCAATTGGCTAGTAAGTTAACGGCTTACATAAAAGATGACATGAAACCTGAGAATGCATGGGTTATTTCTGCAAAGAAGCAAATTCCAGTACTAAGTTTTTTTAGTGGCCTTGTTGCCAATGTATCGCGAAAATTGCCAATATTAGACATTTGGCCATTTAGGTACTCAAGTAGCTTTCAATTACGCCCTGGGAAACGTCAAGTGAGTAAAAACCACCCAAATTTTTATAAAAATTACAAAAATGTCGGTAGTTTTCCTGATGTAGAGTTGTCATCTAAACAAATTCAAACGATAATAATAAGTGCTTTTGCAGGTTTTGCTGAGCCCTTTATGTAGAGAGAATTTAATGAAAAATAAAATTATTGGTCTGATTTTAACCATGGTAGTACTAGCGGTATACCCTACTTGGAGGTATTTTAATCATGCAAATGTGTTTGCTAAGGCTTTAATAAATCATGCATCACCGCTAGGAAAGTGGTCATATGGATCTGTTAGTAGCAGCTTTAGTGGTAAAGTAACAGTCAGGAATCTTAAATTCGTACCAAGTGGTTATAAACAGGGGTTTGATATTGAAAATATCACAATTACTACTGAGCCAATGTTTTTATTAAAAACCAGTGCTGACAAACTAGATTATATGTTGCCACAAACGTTAACTTTATCAGTTAATGGTGCGCAAATGACCAGAAACTCTAATGATATTGACGAAGTACTTAGAAATGAAAGTATGTGGATGTTAATGGCTGGATTTGCAGGAAGTTTTGGTTGCGATCGTGATTCTTTTACGTCTTTTAATGAAAAAGATTGGCAAGGAGTAATTGCTCCTGACCAAATGTTTAATATGGATTTATACTATTCTAGACAAATTGATGGCACTTTGGATGTGGATTTAATACTTGATGCAGAAAACTTGTTTTCTACTACTTGGTCAAGTAATTTGAGATCAAGCTATAATGAAGAGCAAATTTCTATTAATGAACTGTTGGTTGATAAATTGTTTTATTATTATTTAGATAATGGTTTTAATCAAAAAAGGAATGACATATGCAAACAAAACTATGAGTCTTCTTTTGCTGCTTACCGCTTGAGCTCTGCACAACATGTACAAAATTACCTGCGTTCTTACTATTCTAAAGAACTTCCTGATGTATTAATCAACATGTACCAAAGACAGCTTGTTCCAGATGTTGAGTTTAGTGCTTCTATAAGCTTAGATGAAATGAGTTACTTAAGTGAAATTGTTAATAAAAACCAAATAAGTTTTTATGAGAACGCAAGCGTTGAGATTGCAGGGAATGATCAAAAGTATATTCCAATCACATTTAAAGGCATTGATTATACTAAAATTGATAGTGATATTCTTAAAAAAGAAAACTTAAAAAGGCAACAGCGTGAAGAAGATGAACGCCTTGCTAAAGAAAAAATCAAGAAAAACAAATACACTAAAGTATTGCATAGGATTGGTGGGAAAAAAGCTGAAAAATTATCTATATCAAAATTAAGTCAAGTTATAGGTAAAAAACTAAGGATTAAGACCCATCGAGGCAGGCCAATTTCAGGTTATTTGATATCCATAAATAATGGAACAATTTCTATCGAAACAAAATATAAGACAGGCAATGCAAAAATTATTGTTGATATTGAGGAGATAACCTCGATTGAAATGATGAAATAATGCTTACGAGCAGAGGTTTTTTGCCATTATTAGTGATTGTTTTATTACTTGTTGTAATTGCAGCACTCACTTTTGGGAGTCAGTATATCCCAATTAGCCATTTATGGAATGGTGCCAATAACTTAAACAGCGAAATAATCTATACTATTAGAGTACCAAGGATTATAAATGCCATATCTGTAGGTGCATTACTTTCAATAGCAGGATTGTTGGTTCAAAATTTAGTAAAAAACCCTCTAGCAGACCCTTATATTTTAGGTGTTTCTGGTGCTTCAGCCAGTATGCAGTTGGCTATTATTGCTTCTGGTTTAATAGTACCATTTTGGTTATTTGTACTTTTAGGCTTTCTAGCAGCTTTTGTTTCATTGGTGTTTTTAATATTTATTTCATCAAAGAATTTAATCAACACCAATAAGTTACTACTTAGTGGTGTGGTTTTGGCGTTTGCCTACGGTGCGCTAATTAGTTTGATTTTAACATTAAGCCCATTGGCAAGCACAAAACCAATGTTATTTTGGTTGATGGGAGACTTGTCTTTTTCTCGTAATTCATTCTACCCACTAATTTTATTATTAGTCGGATCATTGTGGGCATTTAGATACCGCCATGAGCTTGATATATTAGCTAAGGGAGAGTTTTTCGCCTTAAAGAGTGGTGTTGATGTAAAAAAAATGAATTTTATTTTGCTCTTTACTACCTCTATTTTTACTGCTGTCGCTGTAAGTATGGCAGGAACAATTGGTTTTGTAGGGCTAGTGGTGCCACATATTTGCCGTTTGTTGGTAGGCAATATGCATGCTAAATTAATTCCAGCTTCAGCACTGATAGGAGCAATAGTGCTATTAATCGCCGATACTTTTGCCCGTACAATTGTTGCACCAATTCAATTACCTGTGGGTATATTTACAGCATTTTTTGGAGTGCCAGTATTTTTATTGTTATTGCGGAGAAAGGCGTGATAACCATTAAAAATCTAAACATTAAAAATAACCAAACTATGTTAATAAAAGAGATGAATGTTGAGTTTAAGACAGGGGAGTTTTGGGCAATAATAGGTAAAAATGGCGTTGGTAAAACATCATTGATGCATACAATAGCAGGGTTAAGAGAGTATGCCGAAGGTAAAATAATAATCAATGGCAATAATTTAAATAGTTTAAGTATACTTTCAAGAGCTCAAGATATCGCTATACTGCCTCAAATGCAAGAAGCCAGTCTTGATTGTACAGTTGAACAATCTGTTTCTTACGGCCGTTATCCGTGGCACAAAAATGAACAAGATAAAAAAAGGTCATTAAAAAAAATCTATGATGCAATAAAAGCAATGGAGCTTAGTCATCTGAAAGCTAAAAATGTTGAAAAACTTTCTGGTGGTGAAATTAGAAAAGTAGAAATTGCTACAATTTTGGCTCAAGACAGTAATACAATGCTGTTGGATGAACCGTTAAATCACCTAGATATAGCCTCCAGATTTAAGTTGATGCAATTACTCAAACAACTTAGTCAAAATAAAATAGTCATAATTATCACGCATGATATACAATATGTACAAGAATATTGTTCAAACGCTATATTGGTGTTTGAAGATGCAAGCACCAAAATTGGGACTGTGAATGAAATATTTACTGAAGAAAATTTTCAGAAGTTACTTGGTGAAAATCTATTAAATACTATTAGTCTATGAAAAACAAAAAATCATTGATTTCAACACTATCACCGATAATCAATCAACTCTATAAACAAGACATTATTGAAGAGGGTGATGCTAAACGGATTATTAGAAATGCCAAGCTGACTAATGCCTCATCGGTTCATCCTTACATTACATTAGCTGATTACAAACTAGTTAATAAACAAACTAAAAAACCTGTGTCAATAGAGTATATTGTTCAGTTTGTGGCTGAGCAACATGATCTGCATTACCTAAAAATTAATCCTACTAAGATTAATGTAAATAAAGTAACAGCAACCGTCTCACAAGCCTATGCAACCAAGCATAAAATTTTGCCTGTTGCAGTCTCATCGAACAATGTCACTTTTGCCGTTGCTGATCCTGATGACACATCATGGGTGGAGGAATTAAGGAGAATTCTACGATTGGATGTGATAAGAGTCCATGCAAACCCAATAGATATACAACGATTACTGTTTGAATTCTATGGCGTAAACCGTTCAATAAAACACGCACAAAAGCAACACAAGAGTCGTCGAATAGATCCTGTGCTTAACTTGGAGCAACTAGTCCAATTAGGTAGTAAGGGTAATTTAACTGCAGATGATCAACACATTGTCAATATTGTTGATTGGTTATTACAGTATGCATTTGAACAGCGAGCCAGTGATATACATTTGGAGCCTAAACGAGAAGACTCTTTGATGCGGTTCAGAATAGATGGACGTTTACATAATGTTTATGTAATTCCAACGCTTGTCATGGGAGCGGTTGTCAGTCGAATTAAAATCCTTTCGAGAATTGATGTTGCTGAAAAAAGGCGGCCACAAGATGGTCGAATTAAAACTCTAACCTCTCAGAACAAAGAAGTAGAATTGCGTGTTTCTACCATGCCAACAACTTTTGGGGAAAAATGCGTAATGCGTATTTTTGACCCGGATGCCGTAGTTGAAAACTATGAGGACCTAGGTTTTTCAAAAGATGAGGTAGCTCAATGGCTGAAGATGATAGATCGTCCACATGGTATAGTGCTTGTGACTGGACCTACGGGATCAGGAAAAACAACAACACTGTATTCAACTTTACGAAAATTAGCTACCGAGGAAGTCAATGTCTCTTCAATTGAAGATCCGATTGAAATGGTTTTTCAAGAGTTAAACCAGATGCAGGTAAATCCAAAAATTGATTTAGAATTTTCAAGTGGTATCAGAACATTGATGCGTCAAGATCCAGATATCATTATGGTTGGAGAGATTCGAGACATAGAAACTGCCAAAATGGCAGTACAAGCTTCATTAACGGGACACTTGGTTCTGTCTACATTACATACCAATGATGCGCCATCAGCAATTAATCGTTTGTTGGATTTAGGTGTGCCTGATTATTTACTGCGATCAACTTTAGCTGGTGTCATTGCTCAACGTTTGGTGCGATTACTTTGCCCTCACTGTAAAAAAGCATCCAAGGTTGATGCTACTGCTTGGGTTTCTTTAGTACACCCATGGAATATAGAAATTCCAGATAAAATCTACAAAAAAACGGGTTGTCTAGAATGCAGGAATACTGGTTACCATGGTCGAACAGGTGTTTATGAAATCATGCCTGTAACAGGAGATTTACGGCATATGATACGTGATAAAGTCCCATCGGAAACCATTGGGGCAGAAGCCTATAAAAATGGGATGTTACCACTAAAGCTATCAATTGCTAAACTTATTATTCAAGGCAAAACAAGTTTAGAAGAAGCCATGAAGCTGGTTCCACCTGAATACAGTTAATGTCAGAAAAATACATTGCTATTATTCAAACAGGTACAGCCATAGCGTCCGCTCGGACAAGATATGGCGATTTTGACATGTGGTTTATAGATGCCATGCAGGCCGAAAAATGGCAAACTAAAACCTATCGTGTCTTTGAATCATTGCGTTTTCCTAACATTGATAGCTTAGCAGGAGTTATTATTTCTGGTTCATCAGCTATGGTAACAGAGAAGCAAGGTTGGAGTGAAAAGGCTCTAGAGTGGATCAAATCACTATTAAACTTAAATATTCCTATATTAGCCGTTTGTTATGGACATCAATTGTTAGCAAAGGCTCTTGGCGGCACAGTTGATTGGAACCCTAATGGGCGTCAAATTGGGCTAGTAACAATGCAATTAACGGCTAAGGCTTACGACGATGTATTATTAAAAAACAGTATATCTTCCGAAGCCCAAAATCTATTACTTCTTGCAAGTCACTTACAATCGGTTATTAAATTACCGCCTAAAGTTACTTTACTTGGTTCAACATCACTAGACCCTCATCATTGTTTTCGTTATAAAGATCATATTTGGGGTTTACAATTTCATCCTGAATTTAGTGCAGCTATCATTCGTGAATATATTCAAGCACGAAGTGCCGATATCAGTGCTGAAGGTTTAGATGTTGAACAGTTACTCAATACGGTATCGGATGTTAACTATGGCAGTTTAATCTTGCAAAGATTTAAAGACATTTGTTTTTCAATTAAACAGTAAGACTAGTAAAACAATAGTTCTAGTTTTGTGTGAAGTGTCATAAAACCAAATCTTTAGGTATACCCTTAGGTATCGCATTCAACAGGCGTTTGGTGTATTCTCTTTGAGGAATTTTGTAAATATTTTCAGCCGTATCAAGTTCGACTATTTTGCCTTGATTCATTACGCCTACACGATCAGATATGTAGTTCACAACCGAAAGGTCATGTGAAATAAAAATGTAAGTAAGCCCCATGTCTTGTTGTAAATCCTGCAATAAATTTAACACCTGTGCTTGTACTGACACATCCAACGCTGAAACAGATTCATCACATATAATGAACTCTGGTTCTAGACCAATGGCACGGGCAATACAGATGCGTTGTCTTTGGCCGCCAGAGAACTCATGTGGATAACGGTTAAGGTGCTGTGGTTTTAGGTCAACTTTCCGCATCAGTATTTGAGCACGTTCAAAGCGTTCTTTCTTATTTGTTCCGATGCCATGAATTGACATGGGTTCGGTAATAATATCGCCAACAGTCATGCGTGGATTGAGAGATGAAAAAGGGTCTTGGAATATTATTTGCATGCGTGACCGCAGTTTTCGCATTTGTTTGTTATCTTGCTCCATGACATTGATACCATCATAAAATACTTCTCCACTGGTCGCTTCTTGTAAGCGTAATATTGTGCGGCCCAATGTGGTTTTCCCGCAACCAGATTCACCGACCAAGCCAAGGGTTTCACCTTTGTGAACAATAAAACTAACATCATCAACAGCTTTTACATGGTGTTGAACACGGCCAAAGATCCCTCCTTTTACAGGAAAATATGTTTTTAGGTTTTTCACTTCCAATAATACAGGGTGTGAGTCAATATCTGACTTGTCGGGTTTTATAATTGGTTCGAATTTTTCAGCGGGTACTTGTTTTTCAGTACCATCAGGAAGCATATAGTCAGAAACAGTGAGTAAGCGTTTAGGGTTGCCATCAAGCATTGGGCGACAGGCAATTAAACCCTTGGTATAAGGATGTTTGGCATTTTTAAAGATGGTATGTACATGATCTCGTTCTACAATATTGGAACGATACATGACAACGACATCATCGGCCAAGTCAGCAATAACGCCTAAATCATGCGTAATAAATAACATACCCATATGGTATTCTTGTTGTAAATTTAGCATAAGATCCAAGACTTGCTTTTGAATGGTTACATCCAGTGCTGTAGTAGGCTCATCACAAATAAGCAGATCAGGTTCGCAGGCAATTGCCATGGCAATCATAACACGTTGTTTTTGACCACCTGATAATTCGTGCGGGTAGGCTTTAATTTTACTTTTTGGGTCAGGAATTCCAACTTGGTTTAGAAGATCTATTGAATAGTTCCATGCTTGTTTTCTTGTCATGCCCTTGTGTAAACGTAAAACTTCAGAAATCTGTGAACCAACTCTGAAAACCGGGTTAAGGGCTGTCATGGGTTCTTGGAAAATCATGGAAATTTTATTGCCGCGTATTTTACGCATCTGTTTTTCTGATTTTTTTAATAAATCATTGCCATGGAAAAGTATTTTACCAGCAGTTATTTGACCTGGAGGCATTGGAATTAAACCCATAGTTGCCAAGGAAGTCACAGATTTACCTGATCCAGATTCTCCAACCAAGCCCACTGTTTTTCCTTTTGGGATATCAAAAGAGACATTGTTCACTGCTGTAATTAACTCTTCTTGAGTTTTGAATTTGACGGTTAAGTTTTGAATGCTTAGTAATGGAGTATCGTCATTTGATAACATATATTGTTTTGTCCGCAGATAGGCGCAGATTTATTAAATATTAGATTATATGCTATGGTGTGATTGCTTGCAAGATTCCTAAGATTTATACATTAACAGCAGCCTGATTGATGACACAGAATTAATATTTATTCGCTCATTATATTTCTTTCGGATCCAAAGCATCTCTTAATCCATCACCAATAAAATTAAAACAAAATAAAGTAATGGCTAAAAATAACGCAGGAAAAACTAATGACCATGGTGCGATTTCCATATCAGCGGCTCCTTCATTAACTAACGCACCCCATGAAGTTAATGGTTCCTGTACCCCTAAACCAAGAAAACTTAGGAAGGACTCAACTAATATGACTTGTGGAATTGTCAAGGTGACATAGATTGCAACGATTCCGAATAAATTGGGTATAATGTGTTTGTAAATTATGCTGACATTTGTTGCGCCAATGGCTATAGCAGCATCAATAAACTCCTGGTTCTTTAATGTTAGGGTTTGACCGCGAACAATACGAGCCATATCTAGCCAGATATAACCACCTATGGCAGCAAAAATTAAATAGATGTTTTGACCAAATACTACCATCAAGACAATAACGATAAACATAAAAGGAAGTGAATAGAGAATATCGACAAGTCGCATCATAATACTATCTACTTTGCCGCCATAAAAACCTGCAATTGCTCCATAGCTAACACCTATAATTAAACTTACAAAAGTTGCGACTAAACCGACGAGCAGGGAAATACGCCCGCCATTTAAGGTGCGTACAAATAAATCACGGCCCATCATATCGGTACCAAAATAGTGGGCTGTAGTAAAATCAGGTGGGATTGACATATATTCCCAATCAATAAATTCATTGTCATAGGGTGAAATAAGTGGTGCAAATATAACAACTATAATCATCAGTATTAAAACTATTCCACTGTAATATGCGAGCTTATTCTGTTTGATACGTAACCATGCATGATGACGAAGGCTTTTTCCTTTTTTTGTCATTAACCCTGTTCCCATTGTATTTTTGGGTCTAACCAAACATAAATTATATCTACAATAAGGTTGAATAAAACAATTAATACACCAACAAATATTATCACGCCCATAACCAAAGTGTAGTCTCGATTTAAAGCTCCGTTGACAAAATATTGGCCAAGCCCAGGTACTCCAAATATTTTTTCTATTACCACTGACCCAGTAATAATACCAGCTGCTGTAGGTCCAAGATAAGAAATTACTGGCATTAGCGCGGGTTTAAGTGCATGCTTAAACACGGTTTGAAAAGTAGAAAGTCCTTTGGCTTTGGCAGTGCGAATATAATCAGATTGTAGGGTCTCAATCATTGATCCTCGCATTATTCGGGCTATATAGGCCAAATAGTGTAAGGATAAAGCAAAAACAGGTAAAATTAAATATGGCCATTGTCCATCTCCCCAGCCACCTGCTGGGAACCAGTTGCGATAAACTGCAAAGAATAAAATTAATAAAGGGGCGATAACAAAATTAGGCAACGAAATCCCTGTCATCGCTGTTGACATCAATAGATAATCAAGCCATGAATTACGCCGAACAGCAGCAATACTTCCAAGTGTTATGCCACTTACTAAGGCAAATAATAAAGCAAACCCACCAATTTTTAACGACACAGGAAAGCTACTGTAAATTAATTCCTTTACTGTAAAATCTTTGTATTGAAAGGATGGTCCAAAATCTCCATGAGCAATATCAGTTAAATACCTGAAATATTGTTTTATTAAGGGCTCATTCAAATGGTATTTGACCTCAATACTTTTAAGGATAGCAGGCGGTAATTCTTTGTCTGAGTCAAAAGGACCTCCCGGAGCAACACGCAGTAAAAAGAAAGCCAAAGTGATTAAAATTAAAATAGTTGGTATTGTGCCCAATAGGCGCTTAATGACGTATATCAGCATTTAATTAACCAATTCACTTAACTTAATACCTTGCTGTTACAAAATGTGTAGCCAGTTCTTTGAAAAAATCTAAATTTTAGATGTTGACTAGTATTCTCTTTAACTCCTAAAATAGCTAATCGTGTTGTTTTTCTAGGATTGATCTTTATTGGCTTCGGGGTAAAATTTTGTACTTCACTGAATTTGGTTGCCAAAGTGAACGCTTTTAATGTAGCTATGAAGAGTGGTTTGTCATTGCTCATAAAAAAACCAAGTAAGTATCACAAGTAATTATAGCAGGTTTGGGCTAATATAACATTCAAAAATAGTTCTAACAGCATTAGTTAGGCGTTTTTAGTTTTGCGTGAAAACAACCAAGCAAACACTGCCAAAATCACATACAAGGTAATTATTGCAAGCATTTGGTTGGGTTGATGCAAGAGTTCGTAATAAAGGATTAATAATGTCCCGATAGATAATCCAATAATCGAAAATAGGGTAAGTAATAATGAAGATTCTGTGTTTCGACGAATTTTAAAATTTGCAATGGCCATTAATAACGACACCAAGAGAAAAGTAATGCTACCAAATTCCAGTATCAATTGTAAGCCTCCAATGACAACTAATCCGCTGGCAATAAGTGCAAGAGTTATGATTGCATAAATCGGAATTGCTTTTTTTCTGAGGGCTAAAATTTTGGGGAAATATCCATCTGTAGCTATTACTGACATGAGTCGAGAAGAACCAAAAAGCGTAGCGCTAATGGCACTACTCGTTGCAAGAACTGCGCCAAATATGACCAAACTAAAGCCAAGTTCCCCTAGCATGCCACCTGCTCCTGCGGCTAAGGCGTATTCTTTATTGTTGACCAAATCATCAGCTGGAATAGCGAACAATGCCCCTGTGGCAATTATAACATAAATAAGTATGGCTAAAATAATGGCGGAATAAATGGCTTTTGGTATGTTCTTCTTTGGTTCGTCCATTTCATTAATAGCATGTATTACTAATTGAAACCCTTCATAGGAAACAAAAGTGATTGACGCTACAATTAAGACATTAAGTACAGAGGAATTTTTAACATCATTTGTTAATTGTAAGGCAAATTCTTGAATACTTGTCTCTCCATTATGAATCAGGACGATGGAAATAAAAGTGAGGATGATGAGTTTGCTATAAACCATTAAGTCTTCTAATTTGCCCATGCCTTTGACGCTGACAATATTGACACCAGCAAAAAAAGCAATGACTGCGATTGCCAATGTTTTTCTTACCCATACATCATTGGCGTATACAGTCGAGCTAATTGCATAGGATGAAAAAGTATAAGCGTATAATGCTAATGTGCTGATGTAACCGAATATAACAAACCATCCAATAACCGAAGCAGCAAAATGAGAATTAGGGTAGGTGAGTTTATAAAATGAATAAGTTGCGCCTTCGTCTTGATAATATTGTGCGAGTTTGACATAAGAATAAGCAGCTAATATTGCAATAAAGCCTCCAATTAGTATTGCTATGGGTGTTAATGTACCGATTAACGCAACAGAAATACCCAAAACAGTAAAAATTCCACCACCTATCATGCCTCCTAATGCAATAGCAATAAGCTCTTTCAATCCAAGATCTTTCCCACGTTGTCTGTGAACAGTTTTCAATGCCATTACAATTATTTACATCGTGGTATTTTGCCCATTGCCCGTGCTTGTTGTTGTAAGGTTAATGCATGTGGCATGTATTGAGATAATCGTTCAATTCTTTTTTCGGGGTCGGGGTGTGTTGACATGAATTGTGGCACTTTGCTATTACTTGCTGCCGCCATATTTTTCCATAAATTGACGCTTTGACGTGGGTTGAACCCAGCGCGTGCCATTAAGTCAATTCCATATAAATCGGCTTCACTTTCATGGGTGCGGCTAAAAGGTAGTAGGACCCCAAATTGAGCACCTAAACCTAGGGCTGACATCAATATTTTTTGGTTGTTCTGGTTCTGCATTTTGTTTTTGCTGATAGCATCGGTAGTCACCATAGCTACTTGTAATCCCATCTGTTGAGAAACACGTTCTGCACCATGTCGAGATAAGACGTGTGCCACTTCATGACCAATTACCGTAGCTAATTGGTCTTGATTTTTTGCAATATTCAGTAATCCCGTATGAACCCCAATTTTTCCGCCAGGTAAGGCAAAAGCATTGGCGGATTGGTCTTCGAAGACTACTACTTCCCACGTATGTTGCTGCCATTTAGCAGGTAATTCATTGGTGATGGCATTGGCTACACATTTGACATAGTTTTGTGCGTTCATATCATTTGAAATTTTTGATGAAGTTTTCATTTTTTGAAAAGAAGCAATGCCCATTTTTTGCATTTGCTCTGGCCCAATCATAATAAATTGTTTTCTACCCATGGGTGAAGTGGCACAAGCTGAAAGAACGAGTAAAACATAGACGTGTAGAATAATAAGTTTTTTCATGTTTAGTTGATAATGTGGTAATTTTTTTATTATATCACATCAAATTTTACAAATAACGAAAATATCTGTTAGGTTAATTTGATGCTGACTACAGTGGTAAGAGTGTTAAGTGTTGATGTGGTATTTTTTTAGGAGGTGTATGATTGTAAGGTTAAACAGATTTTATGGTAACATTTTTCTAGGGTTTTATAATCGACTATTTTATCTTCGTTTGTTAGCTCCATTCCCTGGCGACTTAGAGCACCAAGGTTGTCAAATCCGTATCCGCCTGCGGAACCCGCAAGCTTGTGGAGCAAACCGTGCAGTTGGGCAATATCCTTATTGTCCCAAGCTGCTTGTAAGTCATTACGTTTTTCTATAAAGGTAGAAATGTATTTTTGTTTTAGAGCCTCAAAAGACATTAATCAAATACACATAATATTACTGTTGCTGTGGATGTTCCACCATTACCATCTGTTATTGTGTAGGTAAAGGTGTCATTTCCTCTAAACATTAATGGTGGTTGGTATTCCATACTACCATCTGCATTTACAGTTAACGTTCCTACTAGTGTTGATGTATCTATTGATTCTATAGACAATGAATCTCCATCTGCATCACTGTCATTTGATAATGGTGTGATGTGAGTTGAATCATTGCGCGTAATAACATACATATCGTCATTAGCAACAGGTGCTGTATTTGGTTCAGGTTCGACTGTAATAGAGACTATTGCTGTGCTTTGTTCGCCATCTGCATCAGCTATTGTATAGCTAAATGAATCATCACCAACATAACCAAAGTTAGCTTGGTAGGTTAGGGTTCCATCTGCGTTTATAACAACCGAACCATTTTGGCTTTGTGTAACAGATATAACAGAAATAATTGATCCATCTGGGTCATTATCGTTGCCTATTACATTGATTACAACAGGAGCTGCACCGATTGCAACAAGAGAATCGTCATTAGCAACTGGTGCATTATTGACAACAGTAATGGTCACTTGTGCGTTGGCTTGATCTCCGTGACCATCATCTATAGTGTATTCCAATGTGTCTGTGCCTATGTATCCAGTATTTGGTGTATAGGTAATAGAGTTACCATTGTTAACCACTGTGCCATTTGCAGGTTGAAGAATATCTGAAATTATAAGATCGTCATTTTCAGGATCTGAATCGTTACTTAGTACGTCAACTAATGAGGCCCCGGAGTTACGTAATACTGTTAATTCGTCAGCAAGTGCAACGGGTTCAGAGTTTAATTCAATGATAGATCCCAGTGTTTCTATTGATTCCGTTTCTTGGTACTGGTAAACATCTACTGTTCGTTTATGTTTGGCAGGGTTACGCAATGCTCTAGCTAACCATGAAGGAGCTGTTTTTATTGGTTGTTTCACCCATTTAACGGGCACATCTTCATCAGCAATTACTGCTTCTTTATAATCTGTTTCAAGGGTTAAAAAGCTAACAGCAACACGTCTATTTTTGGCAATATCAGGCCCATTGTTATCATAAGCTGGTTCAGATTCCCCTTTGCCTGAAGAGTGAATGATAGAGGCATCAATCCCTTGTGAAATAAAGAAATCTAGAGCGGCCTTTGCCCTAGCTTCTGAAAGGTTTTGATTGTGTGCATCAGTTCCTAACCAACAAGTATGACCGATAATGTTAATGTTCGATCCTAGTTTATGTGATTTTATTTTATCAGCAACATCCCTTAAATTGGCAATTGTATCTTCTCTGAGCTTTGATGAGTCCAAATTAAAAAATGCTGTTGATGACAGGTCAATCTCATTTTGTATAACTTGCCTTCTATCTAGTTTTAGTTTTGCTAGTGCAACTTCATCTACTGTTTTTATTTCTTCAAATCGTTCAATTGGTTGATAACTTTGACCAAAATTATAACGGTACATTAAAAAGGCTCTTGTATCACTTTTATCATCAACGAAATCACCATCTTTGTTTAGTTGTTCAACATGTAAGGCGATTGAATGCCCAGTATTGTAAAAATATTTCTCCAAATCTAAACTAACAGTAAACTGATTAGAGCTAAAGTCTCCAGTTTCGTAATCCAAACCACCTGTTAACCTTAATAGGTTAGAGTCGTAATATTTGCCTAATCTGCCACCAATACCCCAATCATATGGATGTTGGTAGATTCGTGTTATGTCTTCTATTGTAAGAATTTGATTGGTTACATGGTTACCCGCAGAACCGATAATTAGTTCATCGGTAAAAACGGATGTATCGCTAACCAACCTACTTCCTGTGATTGCTTTACTAGCGTAAATATTCCAAAACTTGTCGTTGGATTCTTTCCCTCCACCGAAAGAAAATTTCCTGTCATCAAATGTGTTTTGATCGAGAGCAAAAAACACTTTGTTGACTTTTAATTCATTGGCACCGTTAATTAAATTTTCTTCACTATCAACATTAATCCAATGGTAATCTAATTCTAACCCGCCTGCACCATCAGAATACCATGCTTGTGTCATCCAATTTGAACGGTAAGTGGTGTTAAACGATTTGAGAAAGTCTCCAATAAAATCGCCTTCTTCAGTGATGCCAATACCAATACGGGTATCATCGCCATTGTAAGATAAATTAACTTGATCTAATGGCTGGACATCGTTAGCAGCACCAGCTGTTAGGATAATTGATGCTAAGGCCGAAGCAAGCATTGTTTTTTTTGATAGTGTTTTCATGGTTGTTTTATTATTAACGAAATTAACGGTATGTTAACAAAAAACCGTTATTGTGTATATTTAATTAAATTAATACAAATGAATTTAATGTCATTTTCGGTCATTTGTGTGTAAAAGGGCAGGGCCAAACATTTTTTTGCAATTGTTTCTGTGGAATGCAATGCATTTTTATTGGTTTTCTTTTTGTAATAAGGTTGTAAATGAACAGGGGCAAAATACCTCCCGCACTGAATGTTTAATCGATTTAAATTTTGAATAATAGTATTTCTATTGTGAATGGCCAGCCTTACAACATAGACAAACCAAGCGGAGCTAGATTCATGCGCGCTGAAACTTGGACAAGTTATGTTTTTACCTTCTGATAAATAGGTGTTGTATAACTGAGCTATTTTTTGTCTTTTTGTGATGACGTGTTTAATTCTCTTGAGTTGTGACAGGCCTAACGCAGCATTGATGTCACTCATTCGGAAATTCCAACCAAAGCTCACCTGGTCATATAAATCGCCATTCATACTGCGGCCGTGATTGCGTAGAATTTCAAATTTCGCATGTAATTTTTGATTATTTGTAACTAACATCCCCCCTTCGCCAGTTGTGATTTGTTTGTTTGGATAAAAGGCAAAGACGCCAATGTCAGCCATACTTCCCAAAGGCTTTTGTTGGTAACTATTACCAATGGCTTCGCATGCATCCTCTATTACAGGGATGTTATAATACTTGGCGATTGATAATAATTCACACATGTTTGCAGCCTTACCAAAGGCATGAACCACAATAATCGCTTTGGTCTTGGTTGATATGGTTCGTTTTAGTGCGCCTGGGCACATGCCTAATGTGCTGTCTTCAATATCTATCATTATTGGTGTCGCTCCAATGGCAACAATACTATTGACAGTAGCAGGAACAGTGAATGAAACAGTGATCACTTCATCATTTTCTTTAACACCCAGTGCCTGCAGAGCGATAATTAGCCCAGCTGTACCAGAGCTTACTGCACTAGCGTAGTTTGATTGGGTGATTTTGCAAAATTCTTTTTCAAATTCATTTATTACAGGGCCGCGGGATAGTTGGTGTGATTTCAACACCTGTGTAACGGCATCAATGTCAGCTTGTATGATTTCAGGTTGGGCCAATGGGTACTTTTTCATAGCATGTTTTGCTTAAAAATAAGCTTTTTGTTGATTTCAAGTTGGCTTAATACGCTAGTAATTTTTTCAGCGGCGAAACCATCTCCATAAGGGTTGACTAGGTTTTGTAATGAGAGTAAAAACTTTTGACTTAAGGTTTTTTCAATCGCTAGCGTAATGTCTATTTTGTCAGCACTTACATCGATGATGTTTCTTGCTTGCTCACGCCCTTTTTGTCGGATGCCAATATTAATTGTTGGAAGCTTTAGTGAGGGTGTTTCCATTATGCCACTGGACGAGTTTCCTAGCATTAAATTTGCTTTTTTTAGTAAACCCCAATACGATTGCGCAGGTAGGTTTGTATGGATTTGTGCGTTCGCGTGGTTTTGACAAAAAACATTGGTTTTCTGCATGATTTTATGGGATCCAGCATCAGCATTGGGAAAACAGAAAACAATATTTTCTTTACGGCTTTCTAGGGCATTAAATAACTCTTCTTGTTCTCTGGTTGAGTCTTGATACATGGTGACAGGATGGTAGGCAACTACAATTAACTTTTCGCTAGCATCTAAATTAAATTGTGCACTAATTTTATTTGCGCCGGGTATTGTGCTGCGGCGCAAATGATCTAATGAAGGTGCACCACTCAAGTGAACACGCCAAGGTTCTTCGCCCATGGCGAGTACTCGTTTTTTTGCTATTTTTGTAGGAGTAAAATGAATGTGACTCATCTTGGTTAAGGCATTTCTAACGGCATCATCTATAGCGCCTTCTGAGACATCTCCGCCTTCTATATGAGCTATTGGGATTCTCATGGTTAAGGCTACATTTGCAGGGGCTAACATTTCATACCTATCGGCTATTATTAACATTAGGTCTGGACGAAGTTCCGCCATCACATCAGTTAGACCTAATATAGCTAAACCTAAAGATTTAGCCATACCAATGTCGGTATCTGAGCTTAATAAACATTCTATGGTTTTTACATTTTTAAAGCCATCCTTTTTAACTTGTTTCCAGGTTTCTCCGTATTCTGGTGAAAGGTGAGGGCCAAAACATAAAATGGTTAGGTCAATTGATTCATTAGCTTGTAAAAGTTTTAGTGGCCAATACAGGTGGCTGTAATCGGCTCTAGATGAGGTAATTGCGACGATTTTTTTTATCATTATTTAGTTCTGCGGTTAATAAGAGAGTATAATATGCACCGATTTTACAACAGACAAACAAATATGAAAAATAAAATAACAGTTATTAACGGGGATGGCATTGGGCCAGAAATTATGGAAGCAACCATTCGCGTACTAGATGCAGTAGGTGCAGGGTTGGAATATGAGCATGTAGACGCAGGCTTAAATGCTCTGGAAAAGCATGGTGATTTATTGCCTCAAAAAACATTGGATGTGATTGCGAAGAATAAAGTATGTTTAAAGGGGCCGTTAACTACACCTATTGGCAAAGGCTTTAGCTCTATTAATGTGGCTCTTCGTAGGCACTTTCATCTGTATGCTAATTTACGTCCTGCGATTACTTTCCCTGGTACAAAATCTAAATTTGACAATATTGATATAATTACTGTGAGGGAAAATACCGAAGGAGCATACCGTCAAGAAGGTCAGTTTATCAATGAAGATCGCACGGTAGCTAAGGCAGAAATTGTCATCACTCGTGAAGCATGTGAAAAAATTATCCGTTATGCATTTGAGATAGCAGTTAAGGCTAATCGTAAAAAAGTTACTGCAGTTCATAAGGCAAATATTATGAAAACAGTTTCAGGGTTGTTTCTTGAAGTGGCTGAGGAAGTGGCAAAAGATTACCCTCAAATTGAATTTAACTCATTAATAGTAGACAATACTTGTATGCAGTTAGTGATGAACCCTCAACAGTTCGATATTATTGTTACAACAAATTTATTTGGCGATATAATTTCTGATTTATGTGCGGGTTTAATTGGTGGTTTAGGGATGGCTCCAGGTGCTAATATTGGTGAAGACTCTGCAATATTCGAAGCGGTCCATGGATCAGCACCTGATATTGCAGGTAAGAAAATAGCTAACCCTACCGCTTTATTGCTGGCAGCAGCCTTGATGCTAGAACACATGAACATGCACAATAAAGCACTTAAAATCCGTTCGGCAATTCGTGGTGTACTAGCTGACAAAGACCGTTTAACTGGAGACTTAGGTGGTTCAGCTAAGACTCAAGAGTTTACTGATGCAATTATAGAAAGACTCTAAATTATTAAAAATCAATACCCATGGAAGGGTGTTGTGTTAATTGTTACTAACCTTGCGGATAAGTATAAAAACCTACCCGCCTACTTAATGCTATTGTTTATTTTAAACTGGCAATAACTTCTGTGTATTTCCTTATTTATCAATAGCTTATGAATTTAGTTGCATAAGAATTGTGTTGTATGATCTTTAAAATCTTAGTTTCGCATAAAAAATAGTTATTGTTTGTAATAATTACACTGATGCTTGACATGTGTTTTCAGGCTGTTATATTGGCCGATACGAATAAAACAAATTCGTATATAATATTAACTTAACTTAAAATGAAAAACAGTCTGGGAGACTTTAAAAATGAAAACAAAATTTAACAAACGAACAGCTTTATTTTTAAGCATGTTCGCCCCGTTAACAATAGGTTTTTCATCACAAACTTTTGCTCAAGATGGTGCTGAAGAAGATGTTGAAGAGGTGGTGGTACTTGGTTCGCGCCGTGCTGCACGTTCTGCAACAGATTCTGCTGTACCAGTTGATGTGATTAGTGGTGATGATTTTGTAAATCAAGGTGTAACAGACCTTAGTACCTTATTGAAAAACGTAGTCCCATCTTATAATGTTGGAACACAACCTATTAGTGATGCAGCAACTCTAGTGCGTCCTGCGAATTTACGTGGACTAGCACCTGATCATACATTGGTGTTAGTAAATGGTAAGCGTCGTCATCGTGCAGCGGTTATTTCATGGTTAGGCAACGGTGTTGCTGATGGTGCTCAAGGCCCAGATATTTCGCAAATTCCAGCTATTGCTTTAAAACAAGTTGCTGTTTTACGTGATGGTGCAGCTGCTCAATATGGTTCTGATGCTATTGCTGGTGTGATGAACTTTACTTTGAAAGATGCATCTGATGGTGCGACTTTTGAAGCGCGTTATGGTCAATATTATGAAGGCGATGGCGCAACTTACAATTTAGCTGGTAATATTGGTTTACCATTTACTGATAATGGTTTTGTTAACTTATCATTCGAATACGGTGAATCTGATGATACGGATCGTTCTGTTCAGCGTCGTGATGCTAGAGATTTAATAGCAGCAGGCAATACAGCTGTAGCCTCACCAGCACAAATTTGGGGTCAACCTAAAATCAATGATGATTTGAAACTTACCTATAATATGGGCGTAGATTTAGGTGGAAACAAAGAGTTTTATGCTTTTGGTAACTATGGCTCTAAAGAAGTTGATGGAGGTTTCTTTTTCCGTAATCCAAATACACGTGGTGGTGTTTTTGGCTCAGCATTAACAGATTCTAATGGGGATCCAATAGAAGACCCTGGTACTGGTTTTCCAATGTATGAAAGATTGGTTGCGGATACTAATGATAACGGAATTGATGATTGTGCTATTTATAGAGTTGCAGTTCCTTCAAATGATAACGACCAAGCTTGGCTCAGTGCAATTACTGCTGACGATAATTGCTTTTCATTTAATGAAATGTTCCCTGGCGGCTTTACTCCACGTTTTGGTGGGCAAGTTGATGACTTCTCAACCGCAGTTGGCGTAAGAGGTGAAATGGATAATGGTTGGGCTTATGATGTCAGTGGTTATTTTGGACGTAGTTTTGTTGATTTCTCAATCCGCAACACAGTTAATGCATCATTAGGACCTGATACACCTACGGCATTTGATCCAGGTGCGTATGAGCAAGTAGAGAAAAACTTTAATGTTGATTTCTCAAAAGAATTTGAAGTAGCAAGTTTTTACTCAGGTATAAATGTAGCAGTTGGTGCTGAATGGCGTCAAGAATCATTTACTATTCATACTGGTGATCAAGCCTCTTTTGAAATTGGACCTTATGCAGCACAAGGCTTTAGTTCTGGCTCAAATGGTTTTGCTGGATTTTCAAACTTAGCAGCAGGAACTTTTAAACGTTCAAACTATGCAGGTTATGTTGATTTAGAAGCTGATGTGACAGAAAGTTTGTTAGTAGGAGTTGCTTTGCGATTTGAAGATTTTCAAGATTTTGGAACAACCACAAATGGTAAAATAGCAGCACGTTATGAATTTACAGACACTTTTGCATTACGTTCTGCATTTAGTACGGGTTTTAGAGCGCCAACTCCGGGACAATCTAATGCATTTAATGTATCAACTCAAATTAATTCAGATGGCGAGTTAGTTAATAATGGAACAATTCCATCAATTAATCCAGTTGCTGTGTCACGTGGTGGTAAGCCTCTTGATGCTGAGCAGTCAACCAACTTTACTTTTGGGGCTGTAATGAATTTTGGTGGTCTTGACTTAACGGTTGATTATTTCTCAGTTGACCTAGACGATCGCATTACTTTATCTCAAGATAATTCTTTAACGCAAGCAGAGATTGATGAGTTATTAGCATCAGGTATTACAGGTGCATCTAACTTAAGAAACTTCCGTTTCTTTACTAATGGTTTTGATACTGAAACTCGTGGTATTGATGTGGTTGCAACTTACGGTATGGAAATTGGTAATGGTAATACAGATTTTACTTTATCATTTAACCGTACAGAGACTGATGTAGTTAGAGTTGACACTTTTGAAAACCCTGATGGAACATCTGGGTCATTGTTAGGTGGTGAAAGAATTACTGAGCAAGAAAGAGGTTTACCGCAGACGCGTTGGAACTTTACAGCTAATCATACAGTTGGTGATTGGAGAATGTTGGGTCGTTTAAATCACAATAGTGGTTATTATGGAACAGACAATAATATATTCGTAGGTGACAACATGACTTTGGATCTTGAGTTGGGTTATGCATTTAATGATAATTATGAAATCACAATTGGTGCACAAAATGCTACTGATGAATATCCAGATGAGATATTTGGTACATTAAATGGCCAGCCTGATTTAGGTAGTGGTTCTGGTAGTCAATACGACCAGAATTCTCCAATAGGATTCGGTGGTGGTTTTTATTACATCAAGTTCCGTTACGAGCTATAAGTAAAACATTGTGTTTAACAATAAAATTGTTAACATAATTTAAAAGTAGTCAAAGATGCCTGCTATATGTGTTATAGCGGGCATTTTTTTAAAGAAAATATATAAAAAGAGAGATTAATAACAATGGGCACAAAAATTAATAAATTTAGAAAGTATCTGGCTTTAACGCTGGCTATTAGTGCAACGGCTAGTTTTGCTCAACTCGATGGAATTGTGAAAACGGGCGATGCTAAGGTTAAAGATGCACAAAAATCACAAGCTAAAGTAGATAAAATAGTTGACTCGTCACAAGCACGTTTGACTGAGTACCGGAGCTTACTTAAGCAAGTTGATGGGCTTAAAGTATATAACAACCAGCTATCAACTCAGATCCAAAGTCAAATGGCTTTGATTGAAAAATTTGAAAATTCTACAGCTCAAGTGGCATTAATTGAACGTCAAATGTTGCCATTGATTATTAAAATGGTGGAAAGTTTAGGTCAATTCGTTGAACTAGATTTACCATTCCATGAACAAGAACGTGCTGAACGTATTTTGTTTCTAGAAGAAAACATAGAAAAGTCAGAAGTGGATATTTCTGAGAAATTTAGACAAGTTTTAGAGGTCTATCAAATTGAGAATGAATACGGTCGAAAAATGGATTCCTATTCAAAAATTATAACTATTAACGGCCAAGAACATGATGTCAATATTTTAAGAGTTGGACGTATTGCCATGGTCGCACAAACTAAAGACACTAAACTAAGTGCTGTCTTTGATAAAGCAACAAAATCATGGGTTGAATTGGATAATGGAACTTATAGAAATTCAATTAAAAATGGTATCAAGATGGCCAATAAACAAGCCTCGATTGGTGTTATGACATTACCAATTACTGCACCAAAAGGAGCTAAATAATGAAAACATCTAAAATAATAACACTGTTGGCTTTAATTTTTGCTAGTTCTACATTGGTTGTAGCAGTTGACTTGTCAATGAGTGATTTACTTAAAAAAGTAAAAGCAGGTCGCACAGCCGATAGTGCCGATAATAAAAAACGAGAACAACAATTTATCAAACAAAAGCAAGAGCAAGAAAGGCTTATCCGTGAAACCAAAGCACAAATTGCAGCATTAGAAAGAAAAGCGGCAACGATGGAAGTACAATTTAATGATAATGAATTGATTGTAGAAGAAAAAAGAAAACAACGTGATGAAAGATTAGGCTCTCTAAAAGAATTGTTTGGACATTTAACATCATCAGCAGCGGACTTACGTGTAAGATTTGAACATTCAATTACCACAACTCAATATGGTGATAGGGTTGAGTTTTTAAATTCACTAATTAAAAAAATGAACTCATCAACAGATTTACCTTCGATGGAAGATATTGAACGTGTTTGGTATGAGATGCATCAAGAAATAACAGAATCGGGTAATGTTGTTAAGTATCAAGCAAAAGTTGGAGTTGAAGGGCAACAAGAAGTTGTTCGTGTAGGTGTGTTTAACATGCTTTCAAACGGTGATTACTTAGAATATAAATCTGAAACTGGTGCGTTAAGTGTGTTAGCGAGACAACCTTCAGATTATCAATCGGGTGCTGGTGATTTACAAAATGCAACTTCAGGTTTTTCACCAGTTGGAATTGACCCAACAGGCCCAGCAGGTGGTGGTTATTTAACTGCACTTATTAATACACCTACATTAGAAGAAAAATGGCATGAAGGTAAGTTAGTTGGCTATATTATTTCAGGTGTTGCTGTATTTGGTATATTACTTTCGTTGTGGAGATTTATTGTTCTTGGTGGTGTTTCATCGAGAGTGAAAAAACAAATTAAATCTGACGCCTTGTCAGACAAAAATCCATTAGGCCGTGTTTTAATGGCAGCAGAAGCAAACAAAACTGCAGATGTAGAGACATTGGAACTACGTTTAGGGGAAGCAATATTAAAAGAGAGAACTGCTATTAATAAATCGCTACCACTATTAAAAATCATTTCAATGGTAGCTCCATTGCTTGGTTTATTAGGAACTGTAACAGGTATGATATTGGTATTCCAGGCGATTACTATTTTTGGTGCAGGTGATCCAAAACGTATGGCTGGAGGCATATCAGGTGCTTTGGTAACAACAGTACTAGGCCTAATTGCAGCAATCCCAATATTGTTATTACATACTTTTTTAAGTGGAAAAGCAAAAGGCATTATGCATGTGTTAGAAGAGCAAAGTGCTGGAATATTGGCAGAAAGAGCTGAGAGAAAATAATCGGAGAATAGCATGCTTATATTTTTACAAGATGTATTTGAAGCTATTGATAATTTCTTTAATAAAGGCGGTCCTGTGCTGTATGTAATTGCAGCGACAACTTTTATTATGTGGGCAATGATTTTAGATAAATATTTATACCTAAGATTTAGTTACAAACATGATTTTGCCAAAGTCCTAAAAATTTGGACTTCGCGCAGTGAACACAAATCATGGAATGCTCATGCCATTAGACAGAAATTGGTTTCCGAGGTCCAAGAGAAAATAAATCACAATATTTCATTGATAAAAACCCTGATAGCATTATGCCCTTTATTGGGATTGCTAGGAACGGTTACAGGAATGATTGAAGTTTTCTCAACACTGGCAGCAACCGGTGGTGGTGATGCGAAATCAATGGCAAGTGGTGTTTCAAAATCTACTATTCCAACTATGGCAGGAATGGTAGTAGCACTTTCGGGTGTATTTGCAAACACATTTGTTACACAATTAGCTGATAAAGAAAGTAATTTAACAGAGGAACACTTAACTTTTGAAGACTAATTGGCGACTTTAGTTTTCTGTGTTTCTGCCAGTTAAGCGTTGGAAAATGCAAATTTATAATTTTCAAACTGCATTTTCCGCCTTGTACTGAAGGGCCTTATATAACTAAAGAGACCAATAATCTTAGAACAAAGTGTACTTAATAAACAAACAATTAAAAGAGAAGAACTATGCGTAGAAGTTTTCTATCAGAAGCAGCAGGTGAAGAAGAAGGAGCCATTGATTTGACTCCAATGTTAGACGTGGTATTTATCATGTTAATTTTCTTTATTGTGACTGCCACATTTATTAAAGAAACGGGTGTGGAAATTAATCGCCCAGAAGCGAGCACGTCCAATAAGAAAGACGATACAACAGTATTAATTGCAATCAATCCTGATAATTCAATATGGATGGATAAGCGTCGTATTGATGTAAGGTCGGTAAAAGCAAATATACAACGTTTACACGCTGAAAATCCAGAAGGTGGTGTTGTGATACAGGCAGATGAATTAGCTTCAGTGAAAACATTTACTGCTGTACTAGATGCTGCTAGAGAGATTGTCGATCCTGGTAAAATATCATTATCAACCACTCAATAAATAGGAGCTAATCATTATGGTTATTAAAAGAGCCATTATTACGGTGCCTTTGGCATTTGTAGTAACTGCAGCATTAATTATGTTGATGGTTGCACTAATTGAAATGGGTGATCTTGATTTAGATAAATCACAAAGCATAAAGATGCCTAATATCTTTATGCCAGAAGTTGAGACAATGGCAAATAGAGAAGTGCAGAAGCCAGAAAAACCAAAAGTCGATAAACAACCTCCTCCAGATATTCCACAACAAGACTTTGATAATATAGATGCGGACTCAAATATCGGAGCAATTAATGCACCAGATAGTATGTCTGCAGATTTAGACTTAAGTATTGGTACTGGCTTATCTGCATCTGATGGTGAATACTTGCCAATTGTTAAAGTTGCTCCTCAGTATCCATCTCGGGCATCATCAAGAGGTATTGAAGGTTATGTAATTCTACAATACACCGTGACAAAACAAGGCACTGTTGAAAACCCTGTTGTAGTTGAAGCAGAACCCGCTAACATATTTAATAGAGCTGCAATAAAATCAGCCTTACGTTATAAATATAAACCGCGAGTTGAAGACGGTGTACCGATGGCTGTTCATGGTGTAAGAACCAGAATAACGTTTAAACTTGCTGAATAATTAGGAGAATATGATGACAAAAATTAAACAACTCTTAATTGTAGTCACTTTACTTGTTTCTGTCTTTGCTAATGCAGGACGACATGATGAAAAAGAAAAGGCTACAGGAGCAATTGACGCCAAAACCTTTGAAAAATTGATGGAGGCTCAAGAGCTGACAGAAGCTGATAAACATACAGAAGCTCTTGCAGTTCTAGATGTGTTAAAAAATCGTGGTAAAGTTACTGGATATGGTAAATCACAAATGTGGAACTTTTATGCATTCATTTATGCATCAAAGGAAGATTACACCAATGCAGTCAATGCGTATATGGAGGTTATTAATATAGAAGAAACTCCTGCTGCATTAGCTTTACAAGCAAAATATACAATTGCACAATTGAATTTTCAACTTGAAAAATACGATGCTTGTATAAAGTACATGAATGAGTGGTTATCTGCTACACCTAAGGCTACACCTACAGCTCATATTATGTTGGCTCAAGCACACTACCAACAAAAGAGATATGCTAAGGCTTTGAGTCATGTTGATACTGCCGTTGAGCTAGAAAACAAAGCAGGTCGTAAGGTTAAAGAGACGTGGTTACGTTTGAAATCTGCCTTATATTATGAAAAAGGCGATTTTAAAAAGACGGCAGAAACCTATGAGCAATTGGTTGCACTTTATCCTAAAACAACTTACTTAAAGCAATTAGCAGGAATGTATGGTGAATTAGGCCAAGACATGAGGCGACTAGCGATTTATGATTCCATCTACCTTAATGGAGAGCTACCAAAAGGTAAGGATGTACTAAATCTTGCTTACATGTTTTTAGGGCAGGATGCGCCTTATAAGGCTGCCAAATTAATGGAAAAAGGGATGAACGATGGTAAAATCGAAAAATCTCAGAAGAATATTGAAACACTTGGTAATACATGGGCACAAGCAAATCAGCATGACAAAGCAATTCCTGTATTAGAACAGGCAGCGAAATTATCTAGCAAAGGTGCGTTATTTGCACGTTTAGCAGGTGTTTATTTTGATGCTGGCGAATACACTAAAGCTGCGAATGCAACGATGAAAGCTTCTGAAAAAGGTGGATTAAAAAACCCAGGTAACAATTATCTTTTAATGGGAATGTCTTATTCAAACCTAAAGAAACACCATAAAGCCTTACAAGCTTTTCGTTCAGCTAAGCAAACTAAAAAAATCTTAAAAGATGCTCGAGCTTGGGAACAACATACTTTAAGAGAAATTAAGTTAATAGAAGATTTAGCTAAAAGTAAGATTGAACTAGAAGAAAAGACTAAGAAAACATTAGAGTCAAAAGAAAACAATAAAGAAGCTTAATAAGTGTTTTTTGTCAGTTAATGACATGTACCTTGAGTCGTCTAAAGTTTTTAGTTAAAAATATTTTCTA
This sequence comes from Alcanivoracaceae bacterium, assembly GCA_016744455.1. Lineage (GTDB taxonomy): Bacteria > Pseudomonadota > Gammaproteobacteria > Xanthomonadales > Marinicellaceae > NORP309. The sequence continues at coordinate 144,367 of JADGEI010000003.1, read as the reverse complement.
AACTTATTTAAGTTATTAATGAAACCTGTAAAGTGTTCTTTACAGGTTTTTTTGTTGAGAAAGCTACGTTTATTGTGTACGGTGATATCGAAAATACCTAAAGCTTTAATTTCATGCATGTGAGTCACTCGCAGTCCAATGGTAGCTTTGTAATTTTTCAAACAAGTAACCCATATTTATAGTTAGCTCGCTTTAAGTATTAGTCGCACCAATATTTCATCTTTAGTGCGCAATCATTTGCAATAAAATACCTGTAAACCAAGCTCCATAGGTTCCAATAGCATAACCAAAAACAGCTAATAAAACACCAACTGGAGCAAGTGATGTATGGAAAGCACTTGCAACAACAGGGGCAGATGCAGCACCTCCAACATTAGCTTGAGAACCTACAGCAAGGAAAAACAATGGTGCCTTAATAAGTTTACCAACAACTAATAGTAAAATGGCATGAATACCTATCCAAATTCCACCAATTAGGAAAACTACAGGGTCATCAAATATTTTCATGACATCCATATGAAGTCCAATGGTTGCAACTAAAATATAAATGAAAACAGAACCAACAGCTGAAGCTCCTCCACCTTCAAGTTTTTTAGCTTTGCTAAATGAAAGAATGACGCCTAAGGTTGTGGCAACTACGACTAACCAAAAGAATTCTTTGCCAAGGCTAAGTTTTTTTAGAGAAGGATAGTTTTCATTGATAATAGGTGCAATCCAATTGGCAAAGGCATGCCCAATTGCAGTGACAAGAAAAGCGATTGCAAGTATAAATATAAGGTCGTTTAAGTTAACATTACGCGCATTTTGAGATTGAAAGGTTTCCATTTTTAATTTAATTCTTTCAATTGCTGAGACATCCGCTCCAGTTTTTTTATCAATTTTTTCGGCACGTTTAGCCATAATTAATAAAATTGCCATCCATAAATTTGCCCATAATACATCTACTGCTATCATTTTGGTAAAAGCATCGTCTGGTACTTCAAAGATTTCTTTCATCGCAGCTTGATTTGCACCTCCACCAATCCATGAGCCTGCAAGTGTGGTCATTCCATGCCAAATATCATCAGCTGCACTGCCTGCAAATGTTTCCGGGAATACGCTACGTACAACAATAAAGGCAATCGGGCCTCCAATGATAATACCAAAAGTGCCAGTTAAAAACATAATGCCTGCTTTTGGGCCTAATCGGACGATTCCTTTTAGATCAACACTTAAGGTTAATAAGACTAAAGCAGCAGGTAATAAATAACGTGAAGCGACATAATAAAGTTTTGAATCATGCGATATAAGACCAAAAGTATTCAATAATGAAGGTAAGAAATAACACAGTAACAATGCAGGCACAACACCATAAAATTTTTGCCAGAATTTAGCTTTATGTTGTTGTGTATAAAAGACTAAGCCTAAAATAGCAGCTAATACACCAAATAAAACAGCATCACTTTGGATAAGTGGTATAGTATGATCTTGCATTTTTATTACCTTGATATTTTTAATAGCAAGATTATACTACAATTATGATTAAAAACACACAACCAGCACTATTAGATGAAGCCTTACCATTTGGGCGATTTTTACTCTTAAATTTAAAAGCGGGTATTGATAAACAACATGTGTTATCACTCTTTTCATCATTAATAATTGATGAACACTTAGTTATTGGTTTTGGGCAGAATACATTGAAAAAACTTGATCTCAATATAAAGGGTTACCGCCAATTTCCTGATATTGAAGCTAGTGTCGAGGTACCGGCAACCCATGGAGATCTATTTCTGTTAATTAGAGACTATGAGCCAGGTATGGTTACTCAAAAGTCATTAGCTATTTTAAAAAAACTTGATAAATATTTTTCAGTTAAACTATTGGTTAATGGATTCCGATATAAGGCTGAAATTGATGAAATGGGCCATGATTTAACTGGTTATGAAGATGGGACTGAAAACCCTACTGGAAATGATGCTGTTTCAGCTGTGGTTCGTGATGATGGCTCAAGTTTTGTTGTGGTTCAACAATGGTTACATGATTTGACTAAGTTCTCTCAATTCTCTCAAACATTAAAAGATAATACAATTGGTAGGAGGTTGTCAGATAATAAAGAATTATCAAATGCACCTGCAAGTTCGCATGTTAATCGGTCGGATCAAGGAACCTTTGAAATTAATGCAGATATCTTACGTCGTTCTATGCCATTCTCAAATGAGCATGGAGACGGATTGATGTTTTTAGCCTATTGTGAAAACTTAGATAGATTTGAAGTGCAAATGCGACGAATGGCTGGCTTAACTGATGGTATTACAGATGCATTATTTACCTTTTCACGGATACTTAATAGTGCTTATTTTTATTGCCCCTCAGTAAAGGATAGTATATTAAGTATCAAATGAATCAGAAAAAACAACAACAGTTGGTGCAAATAAAGTAAATTCAAGAAGAGGTGATATCGCATAACCATTAATCGCCTGAGAGTCAGTTATATACCAGCGTGCATATAATGTAGTTCCGATCATATTAGGATCACTTGGTAATTCAATACTTAATGATAGATGTCCATTATTACTGCCTTGTAGAATACCTGTTTCATAAAAAAGACTAGTGGATTGACTTGGCAAGTCATCTATTCCAGGGTCATTTAAAGCGACAACAAATGTTGATAAATTACCTACCAATGCATTTTCTACAGCAACTGTAAAGTTTTCATTGCCTAATAACGGAGGTTCTATGGCGGTAAGTTGTGGTATTTTTCCATCAGTCCCAACTACACCATCTCCTGAAACATGTGGAGCCCTTGAGCTTAGAGCATAAAGTTGAGGGTGAGCAAATGGCCCAGTTTCATTGGTTACTCTTGGATCAGTTAAAGCATGGCCTAGAAAGGCAACTAAACTTGATTTTTGAGTCGGAGATAGAAACAAAGGTTGTATTCTTGTGTCTAAGTTTGGGTTGTTAAAATCTCCTCCACGGTTATAAAATTCAACCACTTGTTCTAAAGTAGATAACCTCCCATTATGCATAAATGAAGTCCTATATTGCAAATTACGTAAAGATGTGGTTTTAAATCGCCCTCTATCTGACTCTAGTCCAGTAACAGCAAAACGGCCACTGTCCTCAATATTTGGGCGTACACCTATATTATGAAATAGTTCATCAGAAAATAAGGCTCCTGAATGGCATGTATTGCAACCTTGAGATTGGAATAATTGAAAGCCAGCGCGTTCTTGAATTGTAAGATAAGAATTGTCATTGGTTGCTATCATTAAATCAAAAGGGGCTTGATTTGAATACAAAGAACGTTCATAGGCTGCAATTGCCATGGCAATTTTTGCAGCAGTGATCTCAGGGGTCCCAAAGGTTTTTTCAAAAAGTTGAAAATAATTTTGGGTATTAATCCAGTTTAATAAGGAGTTAGATACAAAAGGGCTTAATGCTAATGGATGAGCTGTCTCAACGGCATTGATAACAGAGCTCCATTGCCTATTATTATGTCCCATTTCAATCGAACTAATAGGTGGGCCTGCAGCTTGAGATTCAAGAGCGGCCCCGTTTGTTAAAATAACATTACTGGTAATTGGATCCAAAAATTGACTACTAGCACGCCCATCAAAGAACAGTTCATGAGCATAACCAGCATTTATTGAAGCTGGCGACCTTCTACCTGTAACCTGTGGATTATATCCATGTATGCTATTGTAAATATAATTACCATTAACACCGCTTTCAGGAACACCCATTGAACCCGTTACGTCATCATTTGTTCCCATGATTCCGTCAAAGCCAGCGTTAATTGAGAAAGGATTATTGCTAATGGCTCTTGGGTCTGTACCCCCTGAAGAAAAAATATGGCAAGAAGCACAGGCTACCGTTTTGGTTGATGAAAGTTGTTCATCCCAGTATAAAACCTTCCCTAGTAAAATCTTATCAGGTGTTGAACTATTACCAATTGGATCAACAGCAGGTGTTAAAGGAGGGATTTGCGCTAAAATATTTGAGGAAATGAGTAAAAAAATAAGGTGTTTCATAAACCAAAGAGTATTGTTTGATAGGGTAAAGGATTGTTTCACAATTTATCTATGGCATAATTGATGAAAATCAACAATTCAGTGAATTAAACAATTGTAAATTTATTGAGCATAGATATCAAATCGAGCTGATTTCCCAATAATTTGAGACGTGGGTTTTTGATTAATTACAAAGCCAGATTTTATCGGGCGTTTGATAACAATTTTTTTAGCAGCTGAGAGTTTTGCTTGAATAAATAAATCTTCTGCCATTAGAGGTTGATGGCCAATTATGTTTTGCAACACTGTCATTTCTTTATTGTTTTTAGCAGATTTTTTTGTTGCAGGATACATAGGATCAATGAAGATGACTTCGCAATCAGTATTTTTGATTTCTCTTAAGGCATTCTTCTTACGTAAAATGATTGTATCGATCTCTGTTCTGTTTAATCCATCTTTTAATAAGGCATACATTAATGGATTAAACTCATAGGCTATTATTTTGGAGCCTGTTAGGGACATAATATAGGCATCTTTACCAAAACCAGCTGTGCAGTCCATAATGGTAGTGGCTTGCTTTTTTTTCCCAAGTACGGCTTTAATAACTAGTTCGGCATTGAGGTGAGCTTGTGAGCGAAATTTTAGTTGTTTAGAACCAAAATCCACATAAACATGATGCTTATCTTTTTTATGTAAAAGTGAAAGCTTGTGTTGAAAAATTTCTAAATGGTAAGTAGGGTTTTCAGATAAAATTGGGATTAAATCTAAAGGATTTAATCCCAATAATTCGATACGTAGCTTTACAGCTTGAGATAGGCTATCTGTTGTTAAAATCTTTATAATCTCGTGTAGCCGCACCGGTATAAACCTGTCGAGGTCTGCCGATACGTGTATCTGGAGTTTCGTATTGTTCAAGCCATTGTGAAACCCAACCAACAGTACGTGCGATAGCAAACATTACAGTAAACATTTGTTTCGGTATTCCTAATGCCTTGTAGATAATTCCAGAGTAGAAGTCTACATTTGGATAGAGTTTTTTCTCAACAAAATAAGGGTCTTTTAAAGCAATATCTTCGAGTCGCATGGCAAGCTCTAATTGAGGATCGTCAATGCCTAACTCCTCAAGCACTTCATGGCAGGCTTTACGAATAATAGTTGCTCTTGGGTCAAAGTTTTTATATACACGATGACCAAAGCCCATTAATCGGAAAGGGTCGTTGCGGTCTTTGGCTTTAGCAACATATTTGTCGCAATTTGAAACATCGCCAATCTCGTCAAGCATATTTAATACGGCTTCATTCGCGCCTCCATGTGCTGGCCCCCAAAGCGATGCAATACCAGCTGAAACACATGCAAATGGATTAGCCCCTGTTGAGCCTACAAGTCGCACTGTGGAAGTTGATGCATTTTGTTCATGATCAGCATGTAACATAAATAATAAATCAAGAGCTTTAGCAGCAACAGGATTTGGTGTGTATGGCTCTGACGGGACTGCATACATCATATGTAGCAATCTTTCTGTAAAACTTAAATCATTTCTTGGGTAGACAAAAGGTTGTCCTACAGAGTTTTTATACACCGCAGCTGCGATTGTTGGCATTTTTGAGATTAATCTTATTGCAGCTAGTCTTCTGTGCTCAGCGTCACTCATATTCATCCAGTCATGATAAAATGCAGCAAATGAGCCAACAACACCAACCATCATTGCCATTGGGTGTGCATCATACTGAAAACCTTGCATCAACATTTTCATTTTTTCATGAACCATCGTGTGATACCTTATTTCAGTATCAAAATCATTAAATTGATTTATTGATGGAAGTTCACCATTCATTAACAAATAGGCGGTTTCGACAAAATTTGATTGTTCTGCTAATTGTTCAATCGGATAACCACGATAAAGTAATATTCCTTTACCACCATCAATATAAGTTATATCACTTCGACAAGCCGCTGTAGCAGCAAAGCCAGAATCGTAAGTAAAATAACCAGAATTTTTATGTAGTGTCTTCAGATCAAAAGTTGGAGGACCCATTGACCCGGTAATAATTGGTAACTCAACTGGAGATTCTACTCCAGGAAATGTTAAAGTGACATGCTTGTTGCTCATGGCTTACCCCTAGTAATTTTATAGTTAAAACATACGTTTGATTGAGTTGTAATTCCCATTAATCCAATCAATTATGATAGATACAATAAAAATAAATGTAGGCTAGACCTACTGAATTACTTTTATGTAAATAGCTTACATATTAAGATTTTGATATTTTAACTTATTCTAGTGATATACACCACCATCTTTGAATTGAAAGGGTGAGAAAAACATGAGGCATAAAAAAACCCGATGATTAGTTAAATCTATCGGGTTTATTGTTTTTAAAAATAAACTAAGTTTATTTTCTACCGTATTTCTGACGGAACTTATCAACTCGTCCACCACTATCTGCCATTTTATGTTTACCAGTATAAAAAGGATGTGATTTTGATGAAATCTCAACTTTCACCAATGGATATTCATTACCGTCTTCCCACTTAATGGTTTCTTTAGTGTTAATTGTAGAGCGTGTCAAGAATTTAAAGTCTGATGATAAATCTTGAAATACAACTTCTTTGTAATCTGGGTGTATACCTTGTTTCATAATATAATTCCTACATAACTAGCGCTTATCTATTTAAACTGCTATAAAATTTTTGAACGGCGTATTCTAATACCATCAATCTGTGTTGTAAATGTTTTATTGCTCTTTTTTCTTCTGATTGTTAAATTTCATGTCATTTATGTCTAAATCGACATCGAAATGATCCATTAAGTCACCAAGTTGGGACAATAGAATAGTACCATTAATGTCAATAAGAACTAACTCGTCTTCGTCATCCATAGCGAATATACTTAAATTAGTTAGGTTTTTATTATCCATTTTAGCTAGAACGTAAACCAAAGAGTCATCTTCTCTTACAGTTGCAATTTTCTCATAGCCAGAAGAACTTTTTAATTGCACTAAATTGTTTATTTTAGATTTTATTGAGTCGATTTTGTTGTTTTTTTCAATGTCAAATACCGTAACATTGATAGCGTCAAGCTTGGATAGTATTGAAGAAATACCAGATTCTTCTTCAGTTGCAGATGAGAGTAACCCCAACATCATGCGTCCCAAGTTTATTTCAACTCTGGGTTTTGAGCCAATTAACGTTGCAAAAGACAACTCTTCATCTTCTGCGAATACCTTTAGAGTCAATATCAGTAACAGTATAGTTAATAGTAATTTAATGGTGTTGTTCATAGGTTTTCATCCGGTGTTATAGTGCAGCGTAGGTGCGAGCCAGAGGTTGAATTAGGCCCGGTCTTATGCCATTGCTGTTTACAGAACTGAGTGATTTAAGTGAGACTTGATTTATGTAATGCATGGCAATTTGTAAGTCAACTTGTGCTTGGGTTAAGTCAATTTCTTCTGATGGTTTATTGGGCGTATTAAAAAGTAGTACGGAAACAAATGTCAATGTTAGTCCAGCAGTAACTAATGGAGCAGAAATTCTTGAAAGCCAAGATCTTTGAGATTGTTTTGTAATTTGTGCATACAAGTTTTTCTTCATGCCTTTAGGGCACTTTTGCTGGCGTGCACAAGCAAAATAGTCATCTATTTCAATTTCTACTTGCTGTTCTTTATGATTTTTATTTTGCATAATATTAATTATTTAACTCTACTAGTTTTTGTTTTAACGTATATCGCGCCCGATGTAAATAAACTTTAATCTGTTGTACATTTAAATCTAAAACATCGGCCAATTGTTGATAACTTAACTGACTTATTTCTCTTAAGACAATAAGTGATTTATAGGGTTCTTTTAAACTTTCAATAGCATCACTAATGTGGCCTGCTAGTTCTACATTTTGTAGTTCATCGCAAGCAGATTTGGCATATTTCGTCTCTAATAAACTGTGTTGTTGGTACTTTAATTGGTGCTGTCTTCTACGTATTATATCTAAACACTGGTTTTTAGCTACTTGGTATAGCCATGCTTTGGGTTGCTTGGTGCCATTTTCATTTGCTTGCCACAATTTTATAAAGCTATCTTGCACAACCTCTTCTGCCTCCATACTGTCTCGTAACATTTGGTAGCAAACTGCGTATAACCCATTCTGGTTTTTACTAACTTGGAGGCGGAACCAAATGTTCATCTATGCCTTAAATTCCTATTGTTTTATCTAAAGAACGTATATCATACTGTTTTGTTACATAATAATGAGATTTATTTTAGTCGATGGATAATGTTACTTACAATTCTGACAAAGTGTTTTTATATAAGCAATTAGAAAAGCAGGTATTTACGATACAATTAGAAAATGGTTCTATTACCATGATGCCAAAACCACCTAGTGGGAAACCACTTAATAATTTCATTGGATTTTTAAAAGATAGAGGAATTAATCGAGTGGTTTCTTTGTTGCAATATGATGAAATTAATAGGTTTGCATTAGTTAATGAAGGTTCAGAATGTAAAAATTTTGAAATTGATTTTATTAATTTTCAAATAAAAGATCACTCAGTTCCTCAGTTTTTTGTTCCCTTTAACCAACTCATTGAAGAGTTATCCAGTGAGGTTCTTCAGGGCAAAAATATTGCAATTCATTGTTTTGCAGGGATTGGTAGAACTGGTTTAACGGCTGCCTCTATCTTAATTAAGCAAGGCCTTCAGGTGGATAGTGCGTTAATTACACTTAGTCGAGCACGAGGGCAACGAGTTCCAGAGACATTAGAACAAATTTCATGGTTACATCGTTATTCTGAACAACTACATGTATGAATATTAAATACTTGATACTGCTATTAATATGTTTACATTTAATATCATGTGGTAAGCCAAATGTTATAAAGCCTTTGAGTAAACATGAAATAATGGCACAACATCTTGTAAACAATCAATTGGTTCAGGCAAAAATATTGTTGCCTAAAATCGCACTGACCGAGAATGCTCAGAACTTAATTGGTTTAAACATTGCTATGCATGAGGGTGGTGAGTTGCTTTTAATGAAGGAAGTTGAATATATAGAGCAATTTTTTCATCAAATGAGTTTTGTTCATCAGTCGATGTTTAATCAAATAGTGAAATGGTTGTTTTTGAAGCAAATATATCGTCAAGAAATCAAACCACCTGTGCGAATTTTACAACGAGAACAATTGTATTTAGCACCCAGTGACATTGATTTTGACAAGTGCTTAGAAATACGAGAGGGTTGTTCAATTGAGTTAAGAAAAAAACTGCTAGTTTTTATGACCATAACAGAGATAAACAAAAACCTTATAAGTATGGCAAGTAAGGACTCGTGCGTCAATCTATCGTCTAGACCTAAAGGCGAAGCACAAGCTAATCGATGTCTTAGAGTGAGTAAAGGTAAGTTAAATGTTACATTATTAGCAAAACCAAAGTTTTCTTTTGATGAATGGCTACAGGTGATTTCCAATGAATAAATTTATTATTATATTTTTGATTTTAAGCGATATTCTATTTGCATGTGAGCAAGGCGAAGTCGATTCAGAAAACATGTATCCTGAAATACTTATTAAAACTTCGATGGGTGATGTTATTGTTGAATTAGATAGAAACCGTGCTCCTATTACTGTTAATAACTTTTTAAAGTACGTGAAATCAAATGGTTATAATAACACTGTTGTACATAGAGTAGAGAAGGATTTTGTTATACAAGGAGGGGGTTATAATAAATCATTGAAGGAGATAACCCAATGTGAAAAAATATACAATGAATCGGGTAATGGGTTGAAAAATACCTTTGGAACGATTGCTATGGCACGTTATGATGACCCGCATTCTGCAACCTCTCAGTTTTATTTTAATTTAACAGATACGCCTTCATTAGACCCAAATGCCAAAAATTGGGGCTATACTGTATTTGGAGAAGTGGTTGATGGGATGGATGTTTTGCAAAAAATATCCAAGGTAAAAGTTGGGCACAGTAAAAAATTGAATAGCGTAAATGTACCTTTAGAGCCTGTAGTTATAAAACAAATGAGTATCCAGTGAAGCAGTGATGTTTTGTAAACAATGGTTACAATTATTTCATACAATGTTTGTCTTATTTGTAAGGTGTTATGATGTAAATCTAAATAAAGTGAATTATTAAATATGTTAATCAGTAAACTGAAAAATAAAAGTGTTTTCATAATAAGTATACTAGCCCTTAGTATCGTATTGATACTTATCAGTTCATGTTTTTTTGAAAGGTTTCAAAATATAAATTACTATAACTTAACCTTTGAGTTGGTCATAGCACTTGGTGCATCAATACTATTATTGTCTATTCAAGGGTATAAAAAATTAAAATTTCATAAGGCATTAAGTTTAGGTTATCTTTGTTTATTTGTTTCGTATTTTGTCGATGGAATAGATCAAATTTTTATTCATAGCATTGTTTATACGGTTGTTATGGAAAAAATGACGTTATTATTTGCGGCATTATTTATTTATATTGGTAGCAAGCAGTGGATGTTGAATTACCGAAAGATATCGTTAACCGATGAATTAACACAACTTTCGAATAGGAAGCACACTGTTGAAATGATAACGAGTGAAATTGATAGGTGCCAGAAGAAGAAAACGTTGTTCTGTATGGCTATTATAGATATAGATTTTTTTAAAAAAATTAATGATCAATACGGTCATTACAGCGGTGATAAAGTGTTAAGTGATTTTGCACATTTGCTGGACAAATTTAAATCTGAAGGTGATATTCTAGGTAGGTGGGGCGGAGAAGAATTTGTGATGCTTTTTAAATCCACAAAAAAGAAACAAGCTATGGAAAAAGCCGAAAAATTACGTCAAATTATTGAAATGCATAATTTTGTTTTGGGAGATAAAAGATTAAGTTTAACGGCAAGTTTTGGTGTGGCGGAGTGCCAATTTACTACTAATGGATTTAAAAATATTTTTATTGCAGCAGATAAGGCATTATACATGGCTAAAAACAATGGAAGAAATAAAGTAATGTAATCACAAAACTCTTTTTTCGTGATAAAATAACTCTTCATTAAAATTAAGTGACACAATGGAAGAGATAAAATTCGAAAAAATTGAAGACGGTTGTATTGTCTATGCAACTGGAGAGATTGATTTATCCAATTCACAACAATTAAGAAAAACCATTTTGGCAGCACTTAAAACCAACCCCAAAGTTTATGTTGATTTATCGGACGTAAAATATATTGATTCATCAGGAATTGCCTCTCTGGTTGAGGGTTTACAATTTTCAAAAACAAATAACAAAGCCTTTATCCTTAGTAATCCAAGCCAACAAGTTACAGCAATAATGAATCTGGCTCGATTAGATCAAGTTTTTACCATACAATAATTTATGAAATCAGTTTTTGAAAAAATTGGTGCTTCTGTTGTTTTAGTTATTGAACGAATAGGTTTCGCAATAAGGTTGTTTTTAGATAGCTTTTATTGGTTGTTATTTGGAAGGAAATACAAACAAAAACTCAGGCTGAATCAAGTGATAGAACAAGTGCGTGTTATTGGGTTTGATGCATTGCCTATTGTGATGGGGTTGGCTTTTGTCGTCGGTGTAATGTTATCGATTCAATTACTGTATGCCTTCGCTGATTTTGGTGCAGAATCTCAAGTTTTGTTAGCTATTTCAAAATCAGTTACACGAGAATTTTCTCCATTGATTATTGGTATAATTATTGCGGGGCGTTCTGGTGCTGCGCTAGCTGCTAAAATAGGTTCACAAGTTGTCTCACAAGAAATAGACGCACTGCGGGTAATGGGTGTTGTCCCGGTTAGGTACTTAGTACTTCCCCCGTTATTGGGGCTAATTATATCAATGCCTTTATTGATTTTAGTTGCAGATTTTATGGCGATATTAGGAGGCGCATTTTTTAGTATAGATTCATTAGATATGTCATTAACTGCTTATTTAATAGAGTCATACGACGTATTATTGGTCAATGACGTGACACAAGGATTGGTAAAAAGTATTGTTTTTGGTATTATTATTGCACTTGTGGGAGCAACTACTGGCTTTAATGTTACAGGGGGAGCTGAAGGTGTGGGTAAAGCGACAACTACGGCTGTTGTTGCTTCGATTGCGGCAATAGTGGTGGCTGATATGATCTTTAGTTATTTCCTTACACGTTGATTAGTGATGAAGAAACAGCTAATAAAAGTTAAAAATTTAGTAACTCATTATGGAGAGAGAAAGATACTTGATGGAGTTAATCTTAATGTTGAAGAGGGCGAAATACGTGTTATCATGGGCGGTTCTGGTTCAGGCAAGAGCACTTTATTGTGGCACATTTTAGGATTGTATCAAGCCACATCTGGTACCATTAATGTATTAGGAAAGGACTTAGACAAACTTAAGTTTCATGAAAGACATGAGCTTCTTCGAAATATTGGTGTATCCTTTCAAAGCGGAGCGTTATTTTCTTCAATGACTGTAGGCGAAAATGTTGCTTTTCCATTAGTGGAATTTACAAACTTGGATGAAAACACCATAAGAATTATTAGCCGAATGAAGTTGGAGGTAGTAAACTTAGGTGGCTTTCAAAAATTAATGCCATCGCAACTTTCGGGTGGTATGATAAAAAGGGCAGCTCTAGCAAGAGCAATTGTTATGGACCCCAAGCTTTTAGTTTTTGATGAGCCTTCAGCTGGATTGGATCCAGTTGTTGCTTCAGAAATTGATGATTTAATATTGAAATTGCGCGATGCTATGGGAATGACTGTAGTAGTTGTAACACATGAGCTTGATTCTGCATTTAAAATTGCTAATAAGATAACAGTGCTTGATAAAGGGAAAAACCTACTAACTGGAACAGTTGAAGAAGTGAAAAATTCGAAAATTCAGCGGGTACAAGATTTATTAGAAAGAAGAGCTAGAAATGAAACCATTGATCCGGAAGAATATTTAAAACGCTTAACACAGGAAAATTATACAATATCATGAAACGTATCTATAACAATTACTTTTTAGTTGGGTTGTTCACCATAATTATTGGCGGTATATCAATTGCCTTATTACTAAATATGGGAGGTAGAAACGATGATACCGAAACCTATCATAGTTATTTCGATAATGTCACAGGGCTTGGTTACGGTAACCCAGTTTACTATGAAGGGTATCGTGTTGGGCAAGTAGAGTCCATAACTCCAGAAGTTAAAAGTAATCAATTATTATTTAAAACTGAATACACTCTTATTGAAGGTTGGAAAGTTCCGGTTGATAGCGTCACAAAGATCACATCTGCTGGTTTATTATCTGATATGTCATTAAATATAACAGCAGGCAACGCGACAACTTATATTATGCCAAATAGTGAAATTAAGGGTGTTGTTGGTGATGATATTATGGCAACAGTTACTAAATTAGCTGGAGATTTTGAGAAATTAAACCAAGATAAAATAACGCCGCTTTTTGATTTGATTTATGAACGTGTTGATAATTTAACTAAATCATTAGAAACACAAATCCCAGAAGTTTTAACCTCAATTGATGTGTTAGTAAAAGACATTAACAAATTGGTTGATTCGGCCGATAAATTAGTCGCAGAAGGAAATGTTGAAGGAATAACTAAAATAGTTGAAAACCTAGAAGAAGTCTCAATGCAATTATCGTCAGCTGGTGGTTGGCTTAAAAGTACAATCGATAACGTTAATCAAGCTGTTGATTCAGGTGATAAACTGATAAATAACAGCGATAATAAAATCGCCACTCTTTTGGATGTCACCATAAAAATGATGGATTCGTTGTCGATAAAAGCCAATACTATTGGTAATGAAATAGAATCAGCTAGTATGAATATAAATGAAGCCACAGAAACAATTCGAAAGAACCCGTCAAACTTAATTTTCAAAAGCAAATCAAAAATAGAGGATGAAGATTTATGAAAATTATATACACGATAATCATTGTTCTATTATTTTCGGGCTGTTCATCTGGTGGTAAAATTGTTGATAAGACTTACTATCGATTTCCTGTTGCAGCAAATAAACCTGTTACAAAAAACTTTATCATACAGAGACCTACTGCCATGGGTATACTAGGTAATCGTCCAATGGTAGCCCAAGACAGTAATGGTGGCTTGATTCAGATGAGTCATAATTTATGGTTGGATTCCCCTAAAGTATTATTACAAAACTACCTCGGTAAAACTTTTGTAAATGACAATAATGAACAAAGTGGCACCTTGAATTCACTAATTTTAAATCTAGAAAAAAAAGGATTGAATTCTGTTTTAGCGATAAAGTTCACGTTGTATGATCATCAAAATAATCAGTTGTTTAGCCACACATATCGACAAGAACAAGCGTTAACTCAAAATGACATACCAACCTTCGTGAAGAGTATTTCATATTCATTAGAAAAAATTATACAACAACTTATTAATGACTTATCGTGATTAATTTAAACACACAGCTTTGTGAAGAATTGGGCCTGACCTATTGGCAATCAAATAACAGCGAAGAACAACAAGAGTGCTATACTATTAGCCATGAAGAAAAAGAATTACTTAGAAAAGTTTTACTTGCAAAAGCAGTTAAACTAAACGATAGCATGTTGGAAATACAAGCTGATGGTGTTGCTATAGTCAACCTCACAGCACACAAGCTAGTTTTTGAAAATGCAAACTTATCTGATACTGAAAGCACAATAAATTTAGCCAAAGTATCTGATATGCTCAATGATTCTCAGCACAAGAAACACACTTGGTTTAAACTAAAAGAGTTAGATTTGTTGTAAGTAACCTTACTTAATAAATATTAACTATTTAATTTGATACTAGGTATTAGTTTTATAATGAGCACTCAGCTATAGGGGCTTGTTAGTTGGTACGTATTCGTTTAAGTTACTTAACTAAATCCAGATTCTAATGTGGACTTCTCGATTCACAACGGCACCAAAAAACCAATATAGCAGAGTGTTTCTCTAGCTATTATTGTTTGCTCGCATTTGTACTATCTAATTATGTTAAAAATAGATCTGGTTTATCTTTTCGGGGTTTTTTTCATACCAATTGCATACCGGATAAAGTTATTAACTTTTTCAGCGTAATCTCTTTTTCCTTTATCTTCAGACCCACCAACAAGTCCGCCTATTTTTCTATCAATAATCTCATCTTGAGCTATGATTTTACCTGATATTTTTTCAGCCAGGGTTAGATTAGTTGCGATTTTTTGCTTTCCGGCCCCAAACCCTACTAAATACCTGACAGCTCTATTGCCTTTTTTATAATCGCTGACTTGGCCCGTTAAAATTAATGAATGTTCATCATTGGGGCAATTTTGCCCATCTTCTAGGGATACTGCATCAAGTCCATTAGAATCTAAGTCAATTTCATCAATTACGATGTTTTGTATTTTGGAAATAACATCGTTAGGGATTCCAGCAGCACGTTTTAATGCTCGTGTATTAGCTTGCTCTTTATTTGCTGACAATTTGTGAATTTCTACTCAGTTAAAATGTGATGTTTTCACGTAATTTTTCTTAGCCATGGCTGTATTGTAAGTGATTAGCACAGATAGAATTAGTATTGAATAGGATTTAATCATGTTTTGTTCTGTAATTTTAGGGGTTTATATAATACATTAATACGTTAAGAAATGTCAAAGATTTAAAAAGAACATGGTGTATCTAGTATCAAGAAATACCTTCATTTAATTCAGGTTAATAAATTTTTTTACTTTATTTTGTAGTGCTTATTATTTTAACTTGAAGTGCTTAAAAATGTTTTAATCCCATCTAAAAACATTTGTACAGCTACTGCAATTAATACCATACCCATTAAACGTTCAATGGCTATTAAACCACGTTTTCCTAAATATTTTTGTAAAGCAATAGCAGAAAATAAAATGATAGCTGAAAGAAACCAAGCGATGAAAAGTGCAATGGAAAAATCATATAATTTCTCAGGATATTGGCTAACAAGTAATATTAATGTAGCAAGAATTGAGGGGCCCGCAACCAATGGTATCGCAAGAGGAACCAATAGAGGGTCCCCTTCTATTTCTTCATCAACATTTGCTTTGCTTGTTGGAAATATCATTCTAAGTGCAATGATAAATAAAATAATAGCACCTGAGATGGCAACAGCTTCTTGTTTTAAATGCAAAGCTTGTAAAAACTGTCTACCAAAGAAAAGAAAAACGTATAAGATTATTAAAGCAAGAATTAATTCCCGAGCTAAAATTTTATAACGGCTCTTAGATTTCTCTAAATAGCTTAAAAATATGGGAATATTTCCAAGCGGGTCTAAAATTAAGAATAATAATATGGTGGCTGAAAGTATATCCATAAAAAAATAAAATTTAAAAGTGATAATATACTTTATAATGCCTATTAAATACAAGACAAAATAAGCTAATGACTCCTTCGAAATTTGATATTCTTTTTGAACCGGTAAAAATAGGCCCTGTTATTGCACCAAATCGATTTTACCAAGTGCCTCATTGTAATGGTATGGGGCATCGTTTTCCGCGTTCCTTAGCCAAGATGCGTGGCATTAAAGCAGAAGGTGGTTGGGAGTGGGATTTCAACCTTTTTTTATTTTACACATTGGTATGATACAAGTGGGAATCTAATACATTAAACTATATACCTGTAATCAACGCACCTTGAAACAATTTTATAATTCACAATCTAGTATTGTTGAATATAGCAAAAATAAATGTTATATTCCATGTTTTTGGACACTTATGTCCCATGAGCGATTAATAATGCATTCTTTTGGTAAATATATTAAACAAAAACGAGAGAATTTAGGTTATACCCTGAAAAACATTGCAACTCATTTACAAATTGATATTTCAACATTAGGCAAAATAGAGAGAGGAGAAAGAAATTTGTCTTTGAACTTGCTTAAGCCGCTTGATGAAATATTGGATACAGGTAATGAAGCTATCAGTGACTACTATTACTCCAGTAAAGTAATACAAGAAATAAAAAACTACCCAAACTATAAAAAAGTTCTACATAATGTTGAGGAACAATTAGGTTTGTATTTTTTGAATAAACCTATTAAAGAATGTTGGTCGCAAAAAGATTTCGCTTCTCCACATAAAACAATAAAAATAGCAACAATGTTTTCTGGAATTGGGGCTATAGAACACGCACTTCAAAGGTTGAATTTAAATTCAAACATTATCTTTGCAAGTGACAACGATAAATTTGTTAAAGAAAGTTATTTTGCAAACTATGATATAAAAGAGAAAAATTGGTACGATGATGTTGTAGATATCAAAGGCAAGAAATATAAAGATAAAGTAGATTTATTGGTTGGAGGAAGCCCTTGCCAATCATTTTCAATGGTAGGCAAAAGAAAAGGTTTTGAAGATACAAGAGGCACTCTCTTTTATGAATTTGCAAGGGTAGTAGATGAATGCCAACCTAGAGTGTTTATATTTGAAAATGTAAAAGGTCTAATAAATCATGATAGTGGTAAAACATATAAAATTATTCAAGAAACCTTTGAACAACTTGGGTATAATTTTCATCCTCAGGTTATCAACTCGAAAAATTTTGGTGTGCCGCAACATCGTGAACGATTGTTTATAGTAGGATTTAAAGACCAAAATGTAAAATTTGATTTTCCAAACAAAATAGAATTAGAATATAAAATGCAAGACTTTTTAGAAGATTACACAGAAAGCAAATATTATTTAAAAGAAAAAGGTGTTAAGTTTGTAACCAGCTCAAAAAACAGAAAAAAAAGATATACTCAAATTAATGGAGATATTGCAATATGCCAAAAAGCCAATCAACAATTCAATTGGCATGGGGATTTTGTATTTGAAAGTAAAGAAAACCCTGACTTTGATGAATTGATATTTGATGTAAATAAGGTTGAAGAAAAGTATTATTTACTAGCAAAAACTAAAAAATACGTATTAACTGAAGGGACTAAGAATTTTAAAACATCAATCAAAACAGACTTAGAAGTTGCAAGGCCATTGTTACAATCCATGCATAAGATGCACCGAGCAGGTGTAGATAACTATGTTACTCACAACAAAGGTAGGATAAGAAAGCTTACACCAAGAGAATGTTTAAGGCTGATGGGATTTAGAGATGACTTTAAACAAGTTGTTAGTGACACCCAAATGTATAGGCAAGCAGGTAATAGTATTGTGACAGATGTTCTTATAGCATTGTTAAAACAAATGGATATAACAAAATTTACAAATGACTAGTATGATAATACAAATATTAAATGACACTTTCAAGGTGGTTGATGCTAAAGAAAAAATAACAATTGCTGATTCTTTTGTTTTAAAATCCAATAAAATTGGGACTGCACACGGAGAAGGAAAACTATATGTTGGGAATGAGAATAAAGAAACACTTGATTTTTTCGGTAAGAGAGGCTTTGTATTAGAATGTTTTTTATTGAAAAAAGATATAATTGAATATTTAACTGGTTGTAAAGAGGAGTATAAAAAACCTGAACAACCATACCAGGAACCTGAAAGTTTACCACGGCTTTGGGATGAGAGAATAAAAAAAATAAAACAATTAGGGGATATTTTAACCTTTTCTATTTTTGATCAAAAGCAAATAAAAGGTTCAAGAGTTTATGTAAATACAAAAGATATTAACTACAAGCTTATTAGGGAATTGTCTTTACCGAATATCAGTTATTTATCCGTTTTAAAGTTAGAATCAAAAGAAAATAAAATTTTATATTATTTCAAACCATTTGTAGACTATTTTGGAGAGTATGAAAACACAAGCTTTGTAAAAGAAATAGAGAAACAAATAAGAGAAGAAAACATTCCTCAAAAGAAAAAAGATAATCTAATTCGAGCAAGAAAAGGGCAAGGGAAATATAGGTCAGATTTACTTAAACAGTGCCCCTTTTGTCCAATAACACTAATTTCAGATGATCGATTATTGATTGCAAGTCATATTAAACCCTGGGTAAAGTCTAATGATATTGAAAAAACGGATCCAAAAAATGGATTTATGTTTACACCAACATACGATTTTTTATTTGATCGAGGATACATAAGTTTTAATGATGACCAAAAGATAATTGTATCTCCTTGGTTATCAAAAATGACATGTTCCAAACTTAATATTTCGAATAATAAAAATTATCCTATGCTACCAATTGATGGAAAAGAAGGTTACTTGGAATATCATAGAAAAAACATTTTTAAAAAGTAGCTTTATTTTGCTTAAAAGATGATAGTCTCTAGATATGATATTCTTTTTGAACCGGTAAAAATAGGCCCTGTTATTGCACCAAATCGATTTTACCAAGTGCCTCATTGTAATGGTATGGGGCATCGTTTTCCGCGTTCCTTAGCCAAGATGCGTGGCATTAAAGCAGAAGGTGGTTGGGGAGTGGTGTGTACAGAGGAAGTTGAAATTCACCCTTCTTCAGATATAACGCCCTACAATCAAGGAAGGTTGTGGGATGATAGTGATATTGCAAATTTAAAATTAATGACAGATGCAGTTCATGAACATGGCTCTTTGGCGGGAATAGAACTGGTCTATCAAGGATTAGCTGGCAAAAATCATTACACTCGTTTGCCAACATTTGCTCCAACACATGCTTCAGTTTTGGGTGGTTATCCAATGCAGGCACGAGCCATGGATAAACAGGACATAAAAAACCTTCGCAAATGGTACCGTGATGCTGCAATCAGGTCTAAAAAAGCAGGTTTTGATATTGTCTATACTTATGCTGGTCATGGGTTGTCAGTTTTGATGCACTTTCTCTCGCGACAACACAATGATCGGGTTGATGAATACGGTGGAAGTTTGAAAAACAGAGCACGTTTGCTAAAAGAAGTATTAATCGATACCAAAGAAGCAGTGGGTGATACCTGTGCTGTAGCTTTGCGCATTGCCGTTGATGAGTTGCTTGGCAAAGATGGTATTCAAGCCAGTGCAGAAGGTTCAGATGTGATTGAAATGTTGGCAGAGATTCCTGATTTGTGGGATGTCAATATTTCATCTTGGGAAAATGACTCGGCTACCTCGCGATTTTCAAAAGAAGGCTTTCAAGAACAATACACCAAGCATGTAAAATCTTTAACCACCAAGCCAGTTGTCGGTGTTGGTCGATTCACTTCTCCCGATGCCATGGTTTCACAAATAAAACGTGGTGTCTTGGATTTAATTGGGGCGGCACGGCCTTCGATTGCCGATCCATTTTTGCCAAACAAAGTACGTGACAATAAACTTGATTCCATCCGTGAGTGTATTGGTTGTAATATTTGTGTGTCCAGTGATAACTATGCTGCACCAATTCGTTGTACCCAAAATCCTACCATGGGAGAGGAGTGGCGAAGAAATTGGCATCCTGAGAAAATCAAAGCAAAACATAAAGACGATTCTGTTTTGATTGTAGGAGCAGGCCCTGCGGGGTTAGAGTGCGCCCATGCTTTGGCAAATCGTGGCTATGATATTGTGATAGCAGAAAAGTCAAGGGTAGCTGGTGGGCGTGTACTGAGAGAATCTAAATTACCGGGGTTATCAGAATGGAAGCGTGTTATTGATTATCGTTTAAACGCAATAAAACAAATGGCAAATGTAGAAATATATTATGAAAGTGAGGTTACTGAAGAAAATATTTCTGAATTTGGTTATGAAAATATCATAATAGCAACTGGAGCACTTTGGAAAAAAAATGGTCAAAACCGTGATACCCGTCGACATTTAAAGCAAGATGGTACGGTAAAAATTTTGAGTCCGGATGATATAATGGATGGTATATTGCCAGATGGAAAAGTGGTTATCTATGATGCTGATAATTACTATATGGCGGGAGTCTTAGCAGAAAAGTGCCGTGAATTAAGTCTTGATGTCACGTATATAACTCCTGAAAGCAAGGTTTCTGCTTGGACAGAAAACACATTGGAGCAAGGAAAAATTCAAGAAAAATTATTGCAAAAGAATGTAAAAGTTAAACTAAACCATCGCTTAAATGAAATACAGGACAATAGGGTTGTTGTTCGATGTGTATACACGGGCGATACTCAAAGAGTTTCGTGCGATAGTCTAATCCTAGTTACAGAAAGGCATCCTAATGATTTTCTCTATACAGGAAATACAAATACGTTTAAAAATTTCAGTTTGATAGGTGATGCCTATGCACCAGGGATTATTGCCCAAGCGGTACATTCGGGTCGTTTACAAGCAGAAACCTTTGGCGATAAAGATGTTGATAGCAGTATCTTTAACCGAGATAAATAGGAACTTTCTTCTTTTAAAAAAATACATTAATGCTATTTTGTTGTCACTGAATCCAGCTGTTATGGTTTATTATTTTTTGTGGGTTTTTATCACACTATTACTAGTGGTATCAGTAAGTAATAAATTATGATAAAATCAATTTTTTGCTAGTCATTAGATATGGTTTTGTTTAATTGAAAAAAGTTGCACTCTTTTTAAATGGTGAAAAACCTAAAAACATTCCTATACTTTCAGATTTCGATTTGATAATTTGTGCGGATGGTGCTTATCATTTTTTAGTAGAAATTGGTGTAACACCTGATTTATTAATCGGTGATTTTGATTCGATTGAGCAGCTTCCTAAGGATATTCCGCATATTCATACGCCTGATCAAAATTTCACAGATTTTGAAAAAGCAATCAAAATAATCATAACAAAAGGCTATGAAGAGATTGATGTGTTTGCAGCAAATGGTCTAGAACAAGATCATTTTTTAGGGAACATGAGCACAGCATTAAAATACCGAAAGAAAATAAAAATCATATTTTATGATGATAAACAAACGTACCGTTTCATTAATAAAAAAATTAGGCTTAAAAATGTAAAAGGTAAAACAGTTTCCTTGTTTCCATTCCCAAAAGCCAAGAACATTCATACACAAGGGCTAAAATACCCGCTGAAAGGCATGAATTTAAACTTACAGAAAAACAGAATTGGCACAAGAAATTTTGCTACCAATAATAATGTAACAATAGAATTCTCCAAAGGAAACTTGTTGTTATTCGTAAACAGATAAAAACTATGCTATTAAAAAAACACCAATTAAATAAAACACTCACATTAAACAATCGTGTGCTTATGGCACCATTAACCCGTTGTTTTGCCGATGACAATTTAGTCCCAACTAAGCTCATTGCTGACTACTATGCTCGCCGAAGTGATGTTGGTTTGATTGTCTCCGAAGCGACCTTGATTGACCCTCTAGGTCAGGGTTACCCTAATACACCTGGCATTTTTAGCAAGGCACAAATTAAAGGATGGCAAACGGTAACCAAAGCTGTGCATGAGAAAGGCGGAAAGATTTTTTGTCAACTTTGGCATTGTGGGCGTGTAGCTCATTCAGTTTATACTCAACAATTGCCTGTTGCTCCTTCGGCTGTTTCTTGGCATGGGCATGTACCAAGAACTAAAGATTTAGAATATGAAACACCACATTCTTTGACGACAAAAGAAGTTAAGAAATTGGTGAAGAAATATGTTCATGCTGCAAGAAATGCCATAGAAGCTGGCTTTGATGGAGTTGAGATCCATGGTGCCAATGGCTATTTGGTTGATCAATTTCTAAGGAAAGCAACCAATAAGCGAACAGATAAATTCGGAGGAAGTAGTAAAAAACGTATTCGTTTTGCATTACAAGTTGTAAAGAGTATTGCAGCAGCAATTGGTGCGGATAGAACTGCCATCAGATTGTCTCCTCAGGCATATGTACATCTTGAATACACAAAGGGCGATGAAAAAACGTATAAAAAATTACTGAAAAAATTGAATAAATTGAAAATTTGTTATGTGCATTTAGGCGCATTTAGCGACCATTATACCTTTGATTATCTAGGTAGAAGAAAGGCCAGTGAGTTTATTCGTCATTATTATAAGGGGAATTTTGCTAGTTGTGGAGGTTACAGCCCTGAGTCGGCTAATAGTGCCATTGAAAAGAAACAAGCAGATTTAATAGCTATTGGAAGACCTTTAATCGCAAACCCAGATTATATTGAGAAAGTTATACAAGGCAAAAATTTGAAAGAATATCACATGGATATGTTAGGTAAATTAGAGTAGTGTTTCAATTGGTATAAATGAATCTGCACAAAGGGAATTTATAAAAGACAGTAATAATGTATATCAACACTGATTATTCAGCTGATAAGACTCTTTATCAATCGAAAAAGTTAGATAGAAATAGGATTGTTGTTTATCAAAAAAAGACTTAAAATTCAAGTTCTGGTACACATTGCCCGGCATGTGGAGCATAAAAATTATCTGTTGCTGATTGTTTAGAAAAAGGCATGTATTCCGGCATAGCTTTTAATCCGATTGCGTATACTATGATTAATACCGATAAGGTTTTAATAAATTTATTTTTTTTATTTTTCATAAGTTTGTTTTTTCTGCAACCACTACCAATCGATCTGATTCAAGGCCATACTCCTGAGCAGATAATGAGCCATAACAATGAACCTTATTAAAGCCTGCTTTTTCACACATGGTTGTCAACTCGATAGGTGTATAAACATAATGTTGATAACTACGTGTAAAAGCCCTATTACCACTAATTAAGACCCATTGATTAGAAAAAACTTGCATATTATTGACTAATAATGGGCGTTCAATACGTATATCGCCATTATCATATTCAGTTAAGTGCACAGGTTCAATTATCCTGGCAAGTGTTTCTTTACCAACTGTGTCAATAATAAGAGAGCCAGTTTGCTTCAAGTTATTATAAGCATTATTGAGAACTTGTTGGTTTTCTTCGGGCGTATCGAAATAACCGAAAGAATTGAACATATTGATAATTAAATCAAAACTATTTGGCTTAGTATACGACAACATGTCATCAAGAATTAAATCGAGGGATAAATCGAGGGATAAATCGAGGGATTTTTCTTTTGCCTTAGAAAGTAAATATTTGCTGGTGTCAATACCAGTCACATTGTATCCCATTTTTGCTAAAGCGATACAATGCCTTCCAGGGCCACAACCCAAGTCTAAGACGGAACTAATATCATGATTAATTAATGAAAGTACTTCTGGTATTTGTTGTTGTGCTAATAAAAAACTTTCTTCATCAAACATACATGAATAAAATTTTTCCCATAATTTGTCGTCTTCGTACCAGCTCATAAATTAATTCTCAAAAAAAAGAGCATATGATAGTGCTCTTTTTCATGTAACATAGTTAAATGGTACTATCTTTCATCAACAAGTTTTGCATCGGGTGCATTTTTTGCAACAGATGCCATGCCGTTTGAACAGCCACTATTAGTCTTGTACATTTGACTACGTCCGATCTCTTGGCCATTATTTGCTTTTAAGACAAAATAAGCGCGCCCATCTTTTGCTTCCCTTTCTTCAAATTTACTTTCGTCTTGTGAATTGGTTCGAACAGACTCAATGCCATTTTCACACCCTGATGCAGACTTGTATCCTTGAGATGACATGATGACCTCGCCATTACCCGCTTTCAATACAAAATAATCTTTACCGTCTTTACCTTTACTTATTACAAATTTACCAGCCATAATTAAAAATCCTCTTAAAATAAAATTAATACACATCCGATACCTCACATAATATCAAGATAAAGGAAAAAAATAGTAATATCCGCAGACATTATTCACTACACATATTAAAATAACTGACCTTGATTGTAAAATGTAAAACAGCAAATTTAACAAAAGTTTATATATGAATAGAAGAATTTCAATAAATATCAATTTAGCACTACTCTTAACTATTTCCTTTAATACGTCATATGCCGAATGTACAAGGGATAGTATAGGACTAATAAATCACTTTTGTGAACAAATCCAATCTTCCGAATTCACTACCATTGACGCACAAAACTATATGACCATGAAAGATGGTAGATTGAAAATTTCCGGGGGTGTATGTATAGGCATGGAAAAACAACAAATCGGCACAAAAGAGTTGTTTTATAATGATATAGAGCAAACTGTAAGTATAGCAACAGAAATGATCTTTAACGATGAAAATCAAGTCATTAGGGCAGAAGCTGCGACTATTAATTTAGAGACAAATCAAGCTAATATGACAGCTGTTTCTTATCAGTTAAATGAAACCAAGGCTAATGGTACGGCAACTCAACTAAACACAAATAAAACAATCAGTCAATTGTCTCAATTAACGTATTCAACTTGCCCGCAAGATGACCAGCAATGGTATCTAAAAGCCGAGACTGCTGATTTGGACCAAGAAAAACAGGTCGGCACTTTTAGAAAGATGAGTTTGAATTTTAAAGGTATCCCAATCTTGTACTTGCCTTATGCCAAAATGCCATTAAGTGATCAACGAATGAGTGGTTTCTTAATACCTGAAGTTGGTAATTCATCAACCAATGGGTTTGAACTTGCCACACCTTATTATATAAATATCGCTGAGAATATGGATGCCACAATAACCCCTAGAATACTTACTAAAAGAGGTGGTATGCTTGGAACTGAATTTCGTTATTTGGGTAAAAATTACGTGGGTGAGGTATTTGCAGATTATTTACCATCAGATAAAATTACTGGTAAAGATCGAGGATTCGTAGAATTGAAACATACGCATAAATTTAACCAAAACTGGTCATTAAATACGCGATTAAATAACGTTTCTGACAAGCAATACTTTGAGGATTTTGGAAATAGCATCAATGCAACATCTCAATCTTATCTATATTCCTTTGTAAATGTGGGTGGTTTTGGTGATAACTGGTTGTTTAAAGGCCAGTTAAACGATTACCAAATCATAAGTGATAATATTGCATTGACCCAGCAACCTTATCAAAGTTTACCACGTTTAGAATATTCCTGGTTTAATAATAATTATGCAAGCTCGCTTAATTATGGAATTGATTCACAATGGGTGAGTTTATATCGCCAAGAGTCCATAACCAGTAAGCGTTTTGATATAACACCTTACGTAGAGAAAACTTACCAGAACACGTATTCAAGTTTCACGCCTAGGTTGGCTTATAGGTATACTTCTTGGGATTATTCTGACACACAGTTTTCTGCAATAAATAAGTTAGAAAAAAGTCGAGCTTTACCTATTGCTAGCTTTGACTATCGGATTAATTTTGAGAAACAATTTAACGATGGTGGTTTTTCTAGCCTTGAACCACGTTTGTTTTACCTCTATGCACCTTACAGAAATCAAGAAAATATTCCATTATTTGATACTCACAATCTAACTTATGGCACAGGATTGTTATATCAAACCAATGCTTTTTCTGGAGTTGATCGACAATCAGATGCTAATCAGATTTCCATTGGAATTTCACAACGGCACTTTGATTCAATTGGCAATGAAAAATGGAATGTCACGCTAGGGAAAATAGTTTATTTTGATGATAGAAAGGTACAATTGGATTCTAGTATTGCGACAAGGAGTTCATCCCCTATTATTTCTGAATTCAATTACTTTTATCGAAACTGGAAAGCAACAATGAGTGTACATTGGGACACTCAAATAGATAAATCAGAACGTGCTTTAGCAAAAATACAGTATAAAGGTAAGAATAATTCCTTATTTAACTTCGCCTACCGCTTTAGAAGAGGTAAAATTGAACAACTCGATAGTTCAGTTGTCTTACCATTAGGATCAAATAATCGTTTCATTGCTAGGTGGAATTATTCACTAAATGAACGTAAAACCATTGAAGCCATAGCCGGATTTGAACATAAAAATTGTTGTTGGGCTACACGTTTAGTTGGCAGGCGTTATGTATATAACGAAGAAGGTGGTGTCAATAACGGTATATTTTTTGAGCTACAATTAAACGGGTTGGGCAGTATTGGCCGCAACCCAAGACGTTTACTAAAACAATCAATTCTGGGATACTCAGAGGAATTTTAAAAACATGAAAAAATTATCACTATTTATTATACTTTTTTTACAAGTCACTTTACTCAAGGCAGAAGAACTTTTGCTTGATGAAATTGTAGCTATTGTTGAAGAAGGTGTTATTTTACGCAGCGAATTAGATAGATCGGTTGCTAATGTCACTAAACAATTATCAGAAAGAGGCACACAATTGCCACCTAAGTCTATCATTGAAAGACAAGTACTCGAAAGATTAATTAATCAGGAATTGCAAATTCAAAAAGCTGATCAAGCAGGAGTCAGGATTTCAGAGGCAGAAATAGATACTTCATTGTCTGCTGTGGCATCACAAAATAAGTTAACTCTACAACAATTACAAATGGCCATAGAAAACGATGGTTTAAGCTTTGCGGAATTTCGTAATGATATGCGTAAAGAATTAAAAGCAGAAAAAATTCGTAATGGATTAGCCAATCAAGAAGTCAAGGTTAGTGATCAAGAAATCGACTTGTTTTTGGCTGATAATGAAATGTCTGAAAATGAAGTTCGACTGGGACATATCTTGATTTCATTAGACGCCAATGCAGATGCTGCTGCTGTAAATGAAGCGAAGGTAAAGGTTGATAAGATTTACAATGACTTAGAAAAAGGCAAAGATTTTTCACGATTAGCAACTGAATATTCTGCTGGTCAAAAAGCACTGGAAGGTGGTGATTTAGGCTGGAGAGTAAGCAATGAACTCCCAACATTGTTTTCGGATCAAATTAAAGCTATGAAAGTGGGTGAATTTACCCACCCTGTCCGCAGTGCTAGTGGTTTACATATCATCAAACTAACAGACAAACGTAAGCAAGCTAATAAACTAATTACTCAATACCACGCAAGACATATTTTGATTGAAAATTCAGAGTTGGTTACACCGGCACAAGGTATGGAAATAATTAATGAAATTAATGAACAATTACAGACTGGTGCTGATTTTGCAAAACTTGCCGAAGAAAAATCAAATGATGTTACATCAGCGGCAATTGGTGGTGACTTAGGTTGGTTTCAAGCTGCTGAATTTGGCCAAAGATTTGGAAATGTTGTCGTTGCATTAGACGATCAAGAATTATCGAGCCCATTTCAAACGTCAGCAGGTTGGCATATTGTTCAACGATTGGGTGTTCGTGAAAACGATATGACAGAGGAATTTAAAAAAGCGCAAGCACGGCAAGCGATTCATGCACGCAAAATGAATGAAGAAATTGAAAGTTGGTTAATCGAAATACGTGGTGAAGCCTATATTGATATTAGAATCTAGGTAGTTTTTGGGTTGTATTATGCAAAATAAAATTGCAATTACCCTAGGAGAGCCAGCGGGAATTGGCGCTGAGTTAATTGATCAATTATTAAAAGTAGATTCATTGGAAGATTGTGTTATCGTAGGTGATAAAGAATTATTATCAACAATACCCTCAAATTTAGTTGTAGAACACCTAGCTACAAATGAAAAAGTCCAATTGGGAAAACTCAATGTCAATAATTCTCAATACGTATTAAATTTACTCAACAGGGCAACACAAGGGTGTATGAATGGGGAATATTCTGCCATGTTAACTTGTCCACTACATAAAGGAATAATCAACCATGGTGGATTGAAATTTACTGGTCATACTGAATACCTTGCAAAATTAAGCCACACTAAAAAAGTAGTTATGATGTTATTGAACAAGCACATGCGTGTTGCTTTGGTAACCACTCATATGCCTCTGAAAGAAGTTGCACAGAATATCACTAAAGAGAATATTCAATTAGTGTTAGACGTTTTGATTACAGATATGCAATCAAAATTTGCTATTAAAAACCCACATATTGCGCTTTGCGGATTAAATCCACATGCCGGTGAAGATGGACATTTGGGTATGGAAGAAATCGAAATAATTAACCCGTTAATAAAAAGCTATCAAGAAAAAGGTTACAACATATATGGTGCCATACCAGCAGATACTCTTTTTACCGTAGATAAGTTGAAAAACTATGATGCTATACTTGCCATGTATCACGATCAAGGGTTGACGCCACTCAAATATGCCGGTTTTGGTAAGTCTGTTAATATAACACTAGGTTTGCCTTTTATTCGTACGAGTGTGGATCATGGCACTGCTTTAGATATTGCAGGAAAAAATCAAGCCAATCCCGACAGCTTATATGAAGCTCTAAAACTTACTCGCCAATTGGTAGCTAATGCAAAATAACTATGAATATTAAACACCGGGCCAAGAAAAAATTCGGACAAAATTTTCTTCAAGATCAAGCGGTAATTGAGAGAATTATTAATGCCTTCAATCCACAAAAAAATGATGTAGTGTATGAAATTGGCCCAGGACAAGCGGCTTTAACTGATCATTTGTCATTATATACAGACGACTTAAATTTGGTAGAAATCGATAATGATTTAGTGCCTGTGTTGCAACAAAAATTTGCAGCCAAAGATACTGTTACAATTCATCATCAAGATGCTTTGGAATTAGTGTTGCCCTCAATAAATACGCGAATTATTGGCAATTTACCTTATAACATCTCTACACCATTATTGATTCGCTTTCTTTACCAAGCAGATAAAATAAAAGACATGGTGTTTATGCTACAAAAAGAAGTCGTAAAACGTATTTGTGCACCTGTAGGAATCAAAGCCTATGGACGATTAAGTGTTATGTTACAATATGCATTTGAGTGTGAAGAACTTTTTGTAGTGCCGCCAGAAGCTTTTGACCCTCGCCCTAAAATAGATTCGCAAATTATCCGCCTGACCACAAAGAAAAACCCTGCAAAAGTTGATTTGTCCAGATTGGAAGCTCTTGTTAAGCAAGCTTTTGCACAAAGACGTAAAACCATAAAAAACAACTTAAAGAAAATCATTACTGAGCAACAGATGCGCGATTTGAATATCGATCCTCAAGCGCGGCCAGAAACGTTAAGTGTTGATCACTATGTAGCCATAACAAATTTAATTGATTAAATACAGGCTTGTATATAGCTATTCACCCTGCGGTACTATCCGCAGGATTAATAGTGTATATCCGTTTATTAACTCGAGCTATTGAATAGTATTACCTATAAAGTGATGGAAACTAATATTTATCCTGTTTATTTCAATTTTTCTACTCTGATTAAATTGGTTGTTCCTGAAAAACCAAAAGGAACGCCTGCAGTGATTACATAACGATCTTTGATTTCTGCAGCCCTGCATTTGTGGATAATTTTTTCAGAAATACTCACCATGTCACTGGTATTGTTGGCATCAGGAGAAAGTGCGGGATGAATTCCCCAGCTCATAGTAAGCTGTTGACATGATTTAATCTTTGGTGAAATGGCAATAACATTTGTTTGTATTCGGTTGCGAGCAATTCGCAATGCTGTAGCTCCAGAACTACTAAAACAAACCATCACCTTGGCTTTGATATTTGAAGCGATTTGACAAGCTGCATGCGAAACAGCATCGGGAGTATTTTCTTCAGTGTGGACTGTTCTTTCAATCATTCTGGCAATGTATTCAGGGTCTTTTTCTACCGTATTTGCGATGGTTCGCATAGTTTTTACGGCTTTAGCTGGATATTTTCCAACGGCAGTTTCAGCAGATAACATAATAGCATCTGTACCATCAAAAACAGCATTGGCCACATCACTGGCTTCTGCCCGTGTTGGTACAGGTGAGTCAATCATGGTTTCTAACATTTGAGTTGCAGTAACCACAGGTTTTCCAGCTGAGCGAGACATTCTGATTAGTTTTTTTTGTAACATAGGGACTTCTTGCGGTGATAATTCTACGCCCAAATCACCACGAGCGACCATAATGCCATCTGCTATTTTTAGAATGGCATCAAAATTACTAATGGCTTGGGGTTTTTCTATCTTTGCCATTAGTTTAGCATCAGAGTTATGTAAAGAAAGATAGTGTTGTGCTAACAATAAATCTTCGGGCTTTCTGACAAAACTCAAAGCTACCCAATCGACACCAAGAGAAGCGCCAAACTCCAAATCTTCTATATCCTTTTTGGTCATTGCAGCCAAGGATAAATCGGCTGTCGGTATATTGATGCCCTTATTATCACTCAAGACACCGCCAACAATTACCTTGGTTTGGATTTCTTTATGATTAACAGATTCAACAACGACTTTTAATTTACCATCGTCAAATAATAACTCATCACCAGTTTGAACATCTTTGTATAGGTCTTTGTAACTAATTGAGACTTTGTCTGCATCGCCAGCAAAGTCATCATCACAAGAAAGAGTGAACTGTTGATCTTCAGCAAGTTCAACTTTTCCATCGGTGAATTTACCTACTCTAATTTTAGGTCCTTGTAAATCTAACAATATTCCAACGACTCGACCTAGTTCATCTGCTACCTCACGAATGGTGTCGTAATTTTCTTTATGTCCATCATGACTGCCATGTGAAAAGTTTAATCTAAATACATTGACTCCTGCCTTAATTAATTGTTTTATCCGTTTAGGTGAGTTGCTAGCAGGACCCAATGTCGCTACTATTTTGGTTTTGTTGTCTTTCATCTTTTTTATTGTCTTTTTTATGTTCGTGGTAGTTTACCAATTTTAATAAATTAATGTTAAGTTAATATGAAAAACAATTGAATAGCTTCGATCGTGCTAAATTTAGGTAATTAACTATCCTTTTTAAATTTAGTACTTTCTATTCATAGATAATTTTTTGCGCCAATTATTTTTAATTGAGTCATATCAATTGATAGGTGAGTATTATTCTTCACCTATCTCTAACAAGTCAGCATTACCACCTACAGCGGCGATATTGTTGGTGATTGTTTTTTCTGTGATGAAGCTTTCTAAATAATTTGGTCCACCTGCTTTGGGGCCAGTACCTGACAACCCCATGCCTCCAAATGGATGTACTCCAACGACAGCACCGATAGTTGTGCGGTTAATGTAACAATTACCAACACGAATTTTGGACGCAACATATTCAATTGTATTGTTTATACGTGAGTGGATGCCAAATGTTAGACCGTAACCTGTGTTATTTATGTCATTAATGACTTTGTCTAACTCTTTAGCTTTATACCTAATGACATGCAAAAATGGTCCGAAGACTTCTTGCTTGAGTAATGTGATGGATTCTATTTCAAAAGCATGTGGAGCAAAATAATACCCATCTAGCTCACCTGAAACTTCTAGGGCTTTAATTAACCTGCCATGTTGCTGCATGAATTTAACATGATTTTTAAGTTTATTTAATGAAGTGCGATCAATCAAAGGGCCTACATCTGATGCGTAGTTCTGAGGATGGCATATGGTCATTTGATCCATTGCCCCGGCTAACATTTCTAAGGTTTTGTCAGCAATATCCTCTTGAATGTATAAAACACGTAGGGCTGAACACCTTTGCCCTGCACTAACAAATGCCGAGTCGATAACATCCTTGACCAATTGTTCGGGTAATGTTGATGAATCAGCAATCATGCTGTTTTGCCCACCTGTTTCTGCAACTAAGGTGGCAATAGAGCAGTTTTCACGAGTGGCAAGGTTTCTGTTGATGATTTGTGCTGTTTGAGTTGAGCCTGTAAAAACTACTCCAGTTGTTAGTGGAGATTGGCACAACGTGTTACCAATTTCTCGCCCAAGACCTGGAATAAATTGAAAGACATCTTTTGGTGTACCAGCTTTATGAATGAGATTGGCAGTAAAATGGCCAATTAAAGAGGTTTGTTCGGCAGGTTTAGCTAAGACACAATTTCCTGTGACCAAAGCAGCTACTATTTGTCCAGTATAAATAGCCAGTGGAAAATTCCATGGGCTAATACAAACGAATACACCTTTGCCTTGTAGGTGTAAGAGATTACTTTCACCAGTTGGTCCTGTCAATTGTAATCCTTCTCGCATCTTAGTCTGTGCTTGATAGGCATAATACCTACAAAAATCGATAGCTTCTTTGATTTCAGAAATACTATCAGCTAATGACTTTCCTGCTTCGTGTCTTAGTAAGTAGATTAACTCATTTTGGTGTTGTTGCACTAAGTCAGCGACTTTATTGATTATTTCTGCACGTTTAATGACAGCTGTTTCATTCCAATGGGAGAAGGCAGATTGTGCATTATTTAGCGCTAGTTCGACATCATCTGCATTGGCATCAACACAAGTGCCAACCTTGAATTTTAAATTGGCCGGTGAATAGATGTCTTTAGCTGTTGTTTTATCTTGGTAGTTGGCTATAAGCGGTTTTGCAGCAAAATTTTGATCTGATATCTTGAGCAGTTGTCGTTCTAATTTATGTAGTGTTGCTACATCAGCTAAATTTATTCCGGCAGAGTTTCCTCTCTCGGGTTGAAAAATATCTTTAGGTAGAGAGATTTGTGAATGCCGGTGACTATCTTGTTTGCGTACCATTAATATTGGGTCACGGGTAATATCATTGATGTCTAAATCTAAATCAACCAATCGGTTAACAAAAGATGTATTTGCTCCATTTTCTAATAATCGGCGCACCAAATATGGCAGTAAATCTTCGTGACTACCAACAGGTGCATAAACACGGCAAGGGACATTTAACCCATTAGGCGCAATAGATTGTTGGTGCAATGCTTGGCCCATGCCATGCAACCTTTGGAACTCATAGCCTAAATTATTAACTGCCATCACACGAATAGCTGCAACAGTATTGGCGTTATGAGTGGCAAATTGCGGGTAAAATTTATCACGGTTGGTCAATAACTTATCAGCACAAGCAAGATAAGAAATGTCGGTATTGACCTTGCGAGTAAATACTGGGTAATCACACAGACCTTGTTCTTGAGAGCGTTTGATTTCTGTATCCCAATAAGCACCTTTCACTAATCGAAGAGGGATTTTTCGGTTATGTTTTTGGTGAAGTTTAATCAAATAATCAATTAAAGCACTGGCTCGTTTAGAAAATGCTTGAACGACTAAACCTAAACCTTCGTAACTTGGCTCGCATTGAGCATAGACTCGTTCAAAAATCATGATAGATAATTCCAATCTATCAGCTTCTTCAGCGTCAATGGTAACAGCAACATTTAGGGATGTGGCAAGGTTAACGATTTTTTTAACATTGGGAATAAGCTCACTTAAAACACGTTCAACATTCGCAATTTCATATCGTGGATGTAGGGCAGATAACTTGATAGAAATACTAGCAGCATCTTCAATGCTATTTTTGGTATTTGATTTGGCAATGGTTTTTATCGCATTCAGATAAGAAGATAAATACCTATCAGCGTCAGCCTGAGTTAATGCTGCTTCTCCTAACATGTCAAATGAAAAACGATAATCGCAGTGTTTTTTACCTTGGGCACGCTTTAGTGCTTCTTTTATTGTCCGGCCCATAACAAATTGTTTTCCCATGACTTTCATGGCTTGATAGACGCCATGACGAACGGCAGGCTCACCCGTTTTGTTGACAATTTTATCAAACACTTTTGCAAAGCCTTTTTTATTTAGGTCAACATCAATAATTTTGCCAGTCAACATTAAACCCCAGGTTGAAGCATTAACAAACATAGAGTCACTTTTACCCATGTGTGACTTCCAGTCTGCATCCAGCAGCTTGTCTTTAATGAGTTTTTCCGCGGTATGTTTATCAGGAATGCGTAATAAGGCTTCTGCCATGCACATTAAAACAATTCCTTCTTTTGATGATAAGTCGTACTCTTTCATAAATGCGTCAACACCATCCATTTCATCTATTCGAGAGCGAACGTTTTCAACCAATTTTGTTGCTAGTTTTTTGATTTCCTTGCGTTTTTCATGGCCAGGGTTGGCTTGTTCTAACAAATCATTTATCAATGCATCTTCATCGGCAAGAAAATCTTTAGAAAATTCTAATGGGGATATAATATTTGTATCTGAAAGGTTCATTACCATACTCTGTATTTTATGACTAAGTATGGTAATTATAAAGCTTAGTTATTCTATGCGGAAAGGAAATCTTTTTTAATTGGATAAATTTTAAAAGTTTTTCTATTCTCATTAACTTTTTTTTAACTATCGTGATAATATGTGCCGGATTAGCTTTTGATGTTAGGGCTATGGTTAAAATTTTTGAGGGTAATAAATAAATGAAAAAAATAACAAATGGTTCTAGCAACCGTTTTAAGAATGTTCTATTCTTAATTTTTGCTACAGTATTCAGTAATGCAGTTTTTGCTATAAATGGCGAAAAATATGCAATGAATTTACCAAAGGGTGTAACAGAATTTAGTAATACTGTGTATGGTTTACATATGATTGTTTTATGGATATGCATTATCATAGGCGTGTTGGTTTTTGGTGCAATGTTCTATTCGATATTTGCCCATAGAAAATCTAAAGGTGTAAAGGCTGCACAATTTACACACAGTACAACAGCAGAAATTATATGGACAGTTATCCCTATTCTGATTCTGGTTGTTATCGCCTTTCCTGCTACGGAAGCTTTGATTAAAATGGAAGCGCCAAGTGACGCTGATGGGAATAGAGTTGAAATGGAAATGACTGTTAAAGTAACAGGCTATCAATGGAAATGGAAATACGACTATTTAGGTGAAGATGTTTCATTCATGAGTTCGCTAAGTGAAAAAAGCAATGAAGCTCGCCAATTAAACTCTAATATTGACCCAGAAAGTGTTGAAAATTATTTACTTGATGTTGACAAGCCTCTAGTTATTCCAGTTAATACTAATATACGAATTCTACTAACCTCTAATGATGTTATTCATTCATGGTGGGTTCCATCATTTGGCTGGAAACGTGATGCTATACCAGGCTATGTTAATGAAGCTTGGACTAATGTGCCTGAAGTTGGAATTTATCGTGGGCAGTGTGCTGAACTTTGTGGAAAAGACCATGGTTTTATGCCAGTTGTTGTAGAAGTTAAATCAAAAGCTGATTATGCAATTTGGTTAACTGAGCAAAAAGAGTTGGCTGCAAAAGCCAAAGATAAGGATAATATCGAGTGGACTAAAGAAGATTTAATGTCACAAGGAAAAAAAGTTTACAACTCCAGTTGTGCGACTTGTCATCAAGCATCAGGCAAGGGCTTGCCACCAGCTTTCCCTGCTCTTGATGGCAATGAATTAGTTAATGCAGCTATGGAAGAACAAATTAAAACTGTTGTATTTGGTAGAGAAGGAACAGCGATGTCAGCATTTGGTAGTATGCTATCAGATAGCGACATAGCTGCTGCAATAACCTATACAAGAAATAGTTGGTCAAACACTGTAAAAGATACAGTTCAGCCTGCTGATATTAAAAAAGTAAAAGAATAATTGAGGATTAGATAATGAGTCACGCAACAACAATGGATCACGAACACGATCACGATCATAAGCCAAAGGGCTTTGTAAAGCGTTGGTTAATGACGACCAACCACAAAGACATAGGTACTTTATATTTAATCTTTGCCCTCGCTATGTTTATCCTAGGTGGGGCTTTAGCAATGATAATTCGTTTAGAGTTATTTCAACCTGGTTTGCAATTTGTAAATCCAGATTTTTTTAATCAATTAACGACAATGCATGCATTAATTATGGTGTTTGGTGCCGTCATGCCAGCTTTTGTAGGTTTTGCAAATTGGATGATACCTATTATGATTGGTGCACCTGATATGGCGTTGCCACGTATGAACAATTGGTCATTTTGGATTTTACCATTTGCCTTTACCATGCTTATATCAACATTCTTTATGGAATCAGGTGCACCTGCCGCTGGATGGACCTTATATCCACCATTGGTGTTACAGGGCGGTGATAATATTGCCTTTGCAGTCTTTGCGATTCATATGCTTGGGATTTCTTCTATCATGGGGGCTATCAACGTGATAGCTACGATAATGAATATGAGAGCACCAAATATGGGTTATTTGAAAATGCCTTTATTTGTATGGACGTGGTTAATTACAGCATTTTTATTGATTGCGGTAATGCCTGTTTTTGCTGGTGCGGTAACTATGTTATTAACAGATGCCTATTTCGGAACAACATTCTTTAATGCGGCTGGCGGTGGAGATCCTGTTTTATTCCAACATGTTTTTTGGTTCTTTGGTCATCCTGAAGTCTATATTATGATTCTGCCTTCTTTTGGTATTATTTCAGAAATTATTCCAACATTTGCACGTAAACCATTATTTGGATACGTATCAATGGTATATGCATCAGCTGCAATAGCTTTCTTGTCCTTCATTGTATGGGCGCATCATATGTTTTCTGTTGGTATGCCTTTAGGAGGCGAGTTGTACTTTATGTATGCCACCATGCTGATATCTATTCCTACGGGTGTAAAAGTATTTAATTGGGTTTCAACCATGTGGAAAGGTGCGATGACATTTGAAACACC
The DNA here is from genome assembly GCA_016744455.1 of Alcanivoracaceae bacterium. Lineage (GTDB taxonomy): Bacteria > Pseudomonadota > Gammaproteobacteria > Xanthomonadales > Marinicellaceae > NORP309. The sequence goes on along the minus strand of JADGEI010000003.1, from coordinate 107,223 downwards.
AATGCTTTGGGCACTTGCTTTTGTTATCTTATTCACAATCGGTGGTTTTTCAGGGTTGATGATGGCTTTAGCGCCAGTTGATTTCCAATACCACGATACCTATTTCATTGTTGCACATTTTCATTATGTTTTAGTAACTGGTGCCGTTTTTGCTATCATTGCTGGTGTTTATTACTGGATTCCAAAATGGACCGGAAACATGTATTCTGAAAGACTTGGAAAGATACATTTTTGGTGGTCCGCTATTTCAGTAAATGTTTTATTTTTCCCTCAACATTTCTTAGGCTTGGCAGGTATGCCAAGACGTATTCCTGATTATTCTACTCAGTTTGCTGAATTTAATATGATGTCAAGTATAGGCGGTTTTGCTTTTGGACTAGCTCAAGTGTTCTTTATTTATATTGTATACAGGACTATTAAAGGGAAAGGTACAACTAAAGCAACTGATAGAGTTTGGGAAGGTGCTAAAGGCTTAGAGTGGTTTATACCATCTCCTGCGCCACACCACACTTTCCAAGATGGTGAGCCAGTTAAAGATGAGCACTTAGCTCATGTTTCGAATCATTAAATAGGCAGTTTAATGTCAAAATATGATTTAGAAAAAAATAGAAAAGCAGCCAAGCGAACAGCGGTCATATTGCTGTTCGTTGCACTAGGTATGTTTGGATTATTTTATGTCCTAAATATTATGTAGGTAGGTTAGTAGATAAATGAATAAAACGGTTGTTAAGATCGTTATGGTAGCTGTATTGATGTTTGGGTTTTCCTTTGCATTAGTGCCACTTTATAACATCTTTTGTGAGATTACTGGCCTCAATGGGAAGACTAGTGGCCAAGTTGCTAAGGAAGTTTTGGCAAGCCAAGTAGTTGATGAAAACCGTAATGTTACTGTGCAGTTTGATGCAAGTGTTAACTCTGAGTTAAATTGGGAATTTAGACCACTTGAGTTTGAAATGCAGGTTGTACCAGGTAAGTTATATAAAACGGAGTTTTATGCTAAAAACTTATCTGACAACGATATTACAGGGCGTGCTACATACAGTGTCACTCCTAGAAAGGCATCGTTGTATTTTAATAAAACAGAATGCTTTTGTTTTACAGAACAAACGTTAAAAGCACATGAGGAAGTAATTATGCCAGTGTCTTTTATAATTGATTCAAAATTAGCAAAAGAAGTAAATTTAATGACTCTTTCTTATACTTTTTATAAGTTTGAGTCGAAATAGTAAGATAGATAAAAGAGGGTAAAAATGTCAAGTTCAGAGATATCAAATAAAAGCCAGGATCAATACTATGTTCCACACTTAGCCAAATGGCCAATTGTTGGTTCAATCGGTATGACTATAGCTGCAGTTGGTGCGGCAACTTTTATGAATAGCGAAACAGCTAAAGTACCAGTAATGATGTATTTGGGCTTTGCAGTGATTATATTTATGGTATTCGGTTGGTTTGCTGAAGTGATTAAGGAATCAGAAAGGAAAATGTATAACACTCAAGTTGATGCCTCTTTTAGAATGGGTATGGTGTGGTTTATATTTTCAGAAGTTATGTTCTTTGCCACATTCTTTGGTGCATTGTTTTATTACCGTAACTTGTCTGTTCCATGGCTTGGTGGCGAAGGTACAGGGCTTTCTACAAATACTGAATTGTGGGCAGGTTATGAGGGTGTTTGGCCAACAAATGGCCCGGGTAATGTTGGCGGCGAATTTAAGCTAATCGACCCTTATCATCTACCATTAATTAATACTGTGTTGTTATTAGCAAGTTCTGTAACATTAACAATTGCCCATCACGCGGTCGTTGCAAATGCGAGAAAAAAAGCCATTATTTGGCTTGCTGCAACTGTTGTTTTAGGCGCTGTATTTTTATTCTTTCAAGTGGACGAATATAAAGAAGCTTATCAGCACTTGAACCTTACACTAGAATCAGGTATCTATGGTTCTACGTTTTTTATGTTAACTGGTTTCCATGGTATGCATGTTACCCTTGGTGCTATTATGTTAGCTGTAATTACTATACGTATGATGAAAGGCCACTTTAAGCCTGATAGCCATTTTGGCTTTGAGGCAGTTGCTTGGTACTGGCATTTTGTTGATGTTGTGTGGTTAGGATTATTTATATTTGTATATATAATTTGATATCTGTCAGTTATTCGAAGAAAACGCCCCGAATTTGGGGCGTTTTTTTTTGTAGTAAGATAAAATAAACTTTTTACTATGATCTATATAATATGTCTGAATTAGAAAATAACCCTAAAACTCATTATGATAAAGGATTGGATTTCTTTCAAAAGGGAGATTTTAAGAAAGGTATAAAATGTTTTGTCATTGCAGCCAAGAAAGAATATGAGCCTGCAATTAAGGAATTGGGGTTGTGTTATTTACACGGGATTAGTGTAAAAAGAAACCTAAATCATGCGATAAAGTGTTTTAAAAATTCCCGGAATCAAGTGGAATCACAATATGAATTAGCTAAACTGTTTTTCTTTGGATACGGTGTAAAAAAAGATTTAGTCATCGCAAAAAAATTATTAATATTGGCGGTAAAAAATAATTACCCTCCAGCATTAAATTTAATGGCAGTTTGCTATAAGTTGTCACAAAATGACGAATATGCTAATATTTTATTTAATCGTTCTTTGCTATCTAAAGATAGATTCGCAAATCATTTGTCTAAATTGAACTTGATTTCAGAGGTAAACGAAGATGTTGGTTTTGTAAATGATTTTAATTGGCCAGAGTTTTCTGCCTATAATAAAGAGATTTTAAATACAAAACCTGACACGTTTTCAATAGAAGGAATATTGTCAGAAATAGAGTGTGAATACATAAAGTATACTTCATCTCCATTTATGCGAGAATCTATGATAGTTAATCCTGAAACAGGTCAATTAGTTAAGGATGATATTAGGACGAGTTATTCAGCAACTATTGATTGGTTATCAGAAGATCCAGCTATAAATCTAATTATGAAGAAATGCTGTATTAATTTTGATATTGAAACCGAACAAAGTGAAGTTTTACATGTTTTACATTATTCAGTAGGTGAGGAGTATAAGCCTCATTATGATTTTTTTGGCGGCATTGATGGTAAGGATAATTTTCAATCTCAACAGCAAAGAATTAAAACAATTGTTTTGTACTTGAATAATGTTGAAGAGGGTGGAAATACGAGTTTTCCTAAGTTGCAACTATCAGTTAAACCACAAAAAGGTAAAGCGGTGTTCTTTGAAAATTTTAATGTTGACAATAATCAACCCTATATTGAGTCATTACATGCGGGTGAGCCCGTTGTCAAAGGTGAAAAATGGCTGGCAACATTGTGGCTAAGAGGTAAAAACACAAATAGAGGACCCAATTATGAGTCAATATAAACCAGACAAAAGTGCAGTTGTCGATGGTCGACCAATATTCGTTTTTGATGATTTATTGCAAAAAACAGCTATAGATAATGTTACTACCGCATTAAATGGAGCGCCATTCACGCATACAGAAATTGCAAGACCTGATGTTGAAGCTTATAGGCATTGGGCTTTTAATATGCCTCTAAATCAAACTAAGGACTTTCCATTGGTTAATATGGCTAACAAGGTAATTGACTCACTATTTGAAAAAAAATACCAACTTTATCGTTGTTATTGTAACGTTGCATCTCATGGTGATATGTTGTACCCACATACTGATTGTATGCCTGATGCCAAAGAAATGACCGCATTATGGTTTGTTCAAGATGAATGGAACTATGAATGGGGCGGTGAGACTATCTTCTATAATAAATATAACGATGCAGAGGTGGTTGTAACACCTAAACCTGGACGTTTAGCAATATTTGATGGTGCAATAATCCATGCTGGTAATGCTCCGCATAAGATCTGTACAAAACCACGATACACCTTTGCTTTAAAATATGAACCGGTTAATCAATAAATTATAGTCTCTTGATCATATTATCTTTTGCTATAACTCAGTTGTACTTCAAGTTTTAGTGGGAAGTTTATAACTTATTAACGTGGCCAATGACCTGGTCATTCATGATTTCAGGTTTTTGTGTTTCGATTACCCGTTTTGAAACTTTAAGGTGGTATTTGGATTTTTTTTTGCTTTTAACTTCTTCTACACGTTTTAGAAAATAGGTAATTTGTTCGGGGTTAAATTTATACTCTTTAAGTTTGTTTGCAGCCCAAAAGTCTGCTTGCCTTTCGTGATCTTTAAGTAGTTTTTTTAATCTTCTTTTGGGAAAGAATATTCCTGGCTTTTGTATTTGTTTTAAGGTTTTAATGTAATGATTTAATTCTATGTGGGCATTTTCATGTGCTAATATTGATGCCCATTGGTGTTTGTTTTTAATAAATTTCATCATAGCTGTAGAAAAATAAACGTGCCCATTATTGAAAACGTAAGCATTTACATGGTCAGACTGGAATAAATGACATTGGTTGATCTGTCGAAAATTCATAGATTTCGCCAACTTCATGCATTCTGCTTCAAACCAAGTTGATGGTTGAATTGGATATTTATTAAGTAGCTTGGTTTCATTTGTTTTTGTCCATTGTTGCAACTGTAATTGTTCGTTTTGAGCAAAAACATGAAAACAACAACAAATTAGAAAGAGATTAATGAAGTAAGTTTTGGTTGCCATGTTAGTAATATTAACACTAAAATTTGAATAAGTATAAAAGGCAATACACCTTTATACAATTTTATTGATTCTATGTCACTCACACCCTTGAGATAAAAAAGAGCAAACCCAAAAGGCGGCGTAAGAAATGAAGTTTGAAGATTGATTGCAAACATAATGCCAAGCCATACTGGATCAAAACCTTGAGATAACAAAATAGGGCCAACAATAGGAATGATAACAAAGGTTATTTCAATAAAGTCAAGTATGAACCCAAGGAAAAACATTACCACCATAACGATGACAAATGCCGTCATCTTGCCACCGGGTAGATCTTTTAAGAAACCCTGAACAATTTCATTGCCATTAAATCCTTTGAAAACTAGTGAAAATATAGCAGCACCTATGAGGATCATAAAAATCATTGAAGTGACCTTCACGGTTTCTCTACTTATTTCCATTAAAATTGAAGAGCTTAATTGCTTCTTTACTAAGGCTAGTAGTAAAGCTCCTACAGCTCCGACAGAGGCGGCTTCTGTTGGTGATGCTATGCCTGAAATAATGGAACCTAAAACGGCAACAATCAAAAATAATGGAGGTAAAAGAGAGGCAAGTATATGTGTTAATGGCTTGCTTAACTGTTCTTTATTGGCAGGAGCTTTATGTGGGTGTTTAATAATAATGAAGACCCAATAAATTGAATAAAATCCCACTAAAATGAGCCCGGGGATTATGGCGCCGGCAAATAAATCACCGACTGAAACTGTTTTAGGCGAAAAAACACCCATGTTTATTTGAGCTTGTTGATAAGCATTTGATAAAACGTCCCCAAGTAATACTAACACAATTGATGGTGGGATAATTTGACCTAATGTACCTGTTGCGCATATTGTTCCAGCACTTAGTGATTCATTGTATCCGTTTTTTTTCATGACAGGTAAGGCAAGTAATCCTAAAGTAACGACAGTTGCGCCGACAATACCTGTGCTAGCAGCTAATAATGTGCCAACAATTAATAAAGAAAAACCGAGTCCACCTCTAGCTCCTCCTAGAAGAGCTGCCATGTTTTCTAAGAGTGATTGTGCCAATTTAGCTTTTTCAAGTACTAACCCCATAAAGATAAAGACAGGAACAGCCATTAATGTGACATTAGTCATGATGCCGTACACGCGATTTGGAAGGGCCATTAAAAAAGCAGCATCAAACCAACCTGCTAAATATCCTGCAAAGGCAAACCATAAAGATACACCACCAAGGGTAAAAGCAACAGGGAAGCCAATAAGTAAAACGGATGCAACTACGGCAAATAAACCAAAAGCCCAAATACTTTCCATTAATTTTTCCTGATTAATTTGTAGGTTGAATAAATAACAATAATCACAGGTAAGATTAATAAGAGTGTTTTTAGTCCATAGACAAAAGCTAGTCCTCCTGATTCTGCTGAGCCTTCAAGTTTAGACCAAGATGAGGCAACATAATTAAAAGAGAAACTAAACATAAATATAAAAAGTGGTATTAGCAGGAATATTGTTCCAATTTTATTAACCTTATATTTTTTCAAATTTGTATAGTTTTGGTAAAAAATATCAATTCTTACGTGCTTATCGTGATGAAGGGCATAAATAATCCCAAGCATAAATACAGTACTATGCACATATATAATAAATTCTTGTAATGCAATTGAGACTGTATTGAATATGACATGTAGGCTTACAGAGAGGAAACTGAGGCCTATCATTATTATTATGCCAATAGAGAGCGAGTCACCTAGTTTCTTCATATTCTCAAAGTATTGATAGTGAGTAATGATTATAGCATACCCTTTTCAATGAAGGGGCTTGTATTTTATTGACCGTTTCAAAGTTGTGCAAAACCTGTTAGTGGTTATTTGATATTTTTTAGTTTTGTTGATCAATATTAACCATTAATTTTTACAAAAACATGTAAACATTACAAGAACAATATTTGTTGCCGTATAAAAAATCAAAAAAGAGAGAGAAATCATAATGAAAAAATTGTTACTTGCTGTAGCTATGTGTACAACATTTGCTAGCCAAGCTGAGATAGTTGAGCCTATGTATATTGATAATGCGCTGGGAGTTGACTCAAAGCTAGATTATACCTTATTAAAAGAAATGGGCCCTTGGGACGATAGAAATTATCAATTAACCAAAAAAGACATATCAGTATTGCCGTTTGATGATCAAAAGCTATCAAATGTACCTATATTTTTTAAAATTCAATACCGAAAAGCACATCCTGAAACAGGTAAATTTTATCCTAGATCATTGTATCAAAATTTTATAGGTAACTATGGAGGTCAATTAGTTGATGGTGTATGGCATAAGGAGGGACTTGGAAGGGGAGCTTTCCAACTGATACCTATGGGCAAACAACCATTTCAAACAATGTAAGAACCGCATCAAATGAAGTTGCATTAGAGAATGGAGTACTTGGTGATGAATCTGCAATAGAATGTAACCCAACAAATAAAAATAATTGTGTAGCTGGTACTAATACTCAAAATGGTCAAACGATGTACTATTCTAGTGATGCAGGGGTAACATGGATAAAATCACAAACTAACCCAGGTAGTAGTTGTTGTGACCCTACCGTAGATTGGTCATCAGATGGCTCTATTGTTTATCAAGGTGATTTACGTCGTTCTGGTTCATCAATTGGTGTTAGGTGGTCTCGTTCATTAGATCAAGGTCATACTTGGGAATCAATGAAAAACATAACAACGACAGGCAGTGATAAAGAGTTTATTATTTTTATCCTTCTACAAATTCTACAAGCGGAATTAGAATGCTAAAATCTACAAATGGTGGTGCATCTTTTTCTTCAAGCACAAGGGTTTCCACACTGAATGGTAGTTTTGATGTTGCAATACCAGCAATGGAAACTCGTCGTGCATTTATTTATACCTCTGCTGATGTCGATAGAAACAACGATACAATATATGTCGCATGGACAGATGAAGAAAATGATAGTGCAGGTGGAAGTTCTGCCTCGTCAAATCACATATGGATTAATGTTGCAAAATCAATTAATGGCGGTTCATTGTGGTCTTCGTGTTCGATTCCACATGATACCAGTGATTCAATTGCCGCAGGAAATGCAGAAGATAGATTTCATCCATGGATAAAAGTTGGTGATGATAGTACCGTTCATATAGGTTATTATGATACTAGGCATTTTAATAATAGAACAGGCATTGATTTTTATTATTATACTTCAACTGATGCATGTGCATCATGGAGTGAAACACGTTTTACTTCACAAACTTCATCAAATTTGACTGATGGGCAAGAATGGGGAGATTACAATGGTTTATCAGTCGTGTTAGACAAAATTGCCATGACTTGGACAGATAACCGTTCTGGTAAAGCAACTTATGTCGGTGTCGACACGATTGGCAGTGGTAGCAGTAATGCTGCTCCAAATGCATCCTTCACTTCAAGTTGTACCGATTTAACTTGTAACTTTAATGGAACTGGTAGTTCAGATTCAGATGGCAGTATTTCGAGTCACTCATGGTCATTTGGTGCCAGTGGATCTGCGGCCTCAAACACGTATTCAAGTTCAGGTACATATAATGTTACCTAGAATCAACAACGAAGTGCAACTGACTCAGCAACACATTCAGTAACAGTAACGGCTCCTCCTATAAATTTTGTGCTGATTAATGGCGTTGTTGTTACAGGAATAGCGGACAATAAAAATGGTGAGAAAAACTGGGCAATGGTTGTTCCTGCAGGAGCAACAAACCTAAGTTTCAATATGAGTGGTGGAACTGGAGATGCTGATTTATATGTTAAGTTCGGTAGTGCTCCAACGACATCAAGCTATGATTGTCGATCATGGACATCTGGAAACAATGAAACCTGTGATATAAGTAGCACACAAGCAGGTACTTACTATGTCATGATAAATGCTTATAGTGCTTTTAGTGGCGCGAGTTTGAAGGGTAGCTTTACAACAGGAGGAGGATCACAACCCTCTTTCTATGAGAACACCAGCAATGTTAATATTCCAGATAACAACACGGTTGGTGCAACAAGTGCCATTAATGTTACACGTACGGGTGATTCTGGCAGTGTTAAAATTACATACAACATAGTTCATACATACAGAGGTGATTTGAAAGTGGAAATCATAGCACCAAATGGAGCAACAGCAGTGCTACGTGAACCTAGTGGTGGTGGAACCAACAATATCAATGAATCAAAAACTATAGATGCAGGTACAACTCCTGCCAATGGTAATTGGAATCTAAAAGTTACCGATAATGCAGGTGCTGATACAGGTTACATCGATTCATGGAGTATTGAGTTTTTATAACCATTAATTAATGCCAAACTAAAGAAGCCCGATTTATTCGGGCTTTTTTATGGGTGCTTTATAAATCTTGTAAATTATAATTTTTAATTATCCATGTTGTTTCATTACTAAAAAAAGTGACAAATTAGACTCTAAAGCTACTAAGTCATTAGATGGTTCGATTTAATTACCATTGGCATATGGTAACTTAAGCAATCGATTTGTATGATGATGTTTTTAACTTAGGTATACATCATGAATAAAAACAAATTTAGTATCGTACTTCTTAGTATTCTTACATTCACATCAGCTCAAGCTATTACAGTTGAAGAAATCGTTGATGGTTATATAGAAAATACCGGTGGAAAAGAAGCTTGGGGTAAAATATCAGGCATGAAAATGAGTGGTGAAATGAATCAAGGTGGTATGAAGTTCCCGATGGAAATTGTTAGTTTGAAAGATGGCCGTCAATACATGAAATTTAGTTTTCAAGGTAAGGAACTTAAACAGGGTGTATATGATGGTAATGTCATGTGGAACACAAATTTTATGTCGATGAAAGCTGAAAAAGCCGATGCCGAAGCCACAGCAAATCAAAAGCTTGAAAGTAACGATTTTCCTTCACCATTTTTCAACTACAAAGGAAAAGGTTATACAGCAGAATTATTAGGGACAGAAGAAAAAGATGGCGCTGAAACTTATAAAGTTAAATTAACTAAAGAACCAAAAACAGTAGACGGAAATAAAGTAGATGACGTAAGTTTTTTCTATTTTGATGTTGATGCAATGGTACCATTGGTGACAGAAACAGAAATTAAAGAAGGCCCAATGAAAGGTAAAATTGCAGAAAGTAAACTAAGTGATTACCAAGAAGTCGAAGGGCTTTATTTTCCTTTTTCATTAACTCAGGGTGTTAAGGATGGACCAGGCGTTACTATGATTATGACAGCAATTGACCTTAATCCTACTATAAGCGATAGTGAGTTTGCTATGCCTGAAATAAAAGAAGCAACTTCCGAAGAAGCTAAGTAAAGGTGAAAACATGAAAAACTTAATAAAAAATAAAATTCGGCGCCCAGTAATCGGATTGCTTATTGGAATGTTGTCAATAGGTGTGGTGAATTCTGCTGATGTGACCTTAAAAGGAAGCGCTCTATTTGGTGACATGAAAGCTAGACAAATTGGACCTGCAGTAATGAGTGGGCGTATTAATGATTTAGAAACACACCCAACTAATAGTCGAATTGTTTATGTAGGCTCAGCAGGTGGCGGTGTCTGGCGATCAAAAAATGGTGGCGCTTCTTTTGAACCTATTTTTGATGACCATGTTCAGTCAATTGGAGTTGTAGCTGTAGATCCAGTACAACCAGATAAAACCATATGGGTTGGAACTGGTGAAACATGGACAAGAAATTCTGTATCTACAGGTGATGGATTGTTTCGGTCCGATGATGGTGGAATTAACTGGAATAAAGTTGGTTTTGAGAATTCCGAGCGTATCAGTAGTATAGAGATAAACCCAAACAATCGAGATGAAGTTTATGTCGGAGTGTTGGGTGCGCTTTGGGGCGATAGTGCTGAACGCGGTGTTTATAAAACATTAGATGGAGGTAAAACATGGAACCAAATACTTTACATTGATCAAGGAACTGGGTGTTCTGATGTCATTATGGATCCGAATGATCCAAATATCCTCTATGCTTCAATGTGGGAATTTAGACGTTCAGCATGGTCGTTTAATTCTGGTGGAAAAAAGAGTGCACTCTATAAATCTATAGATGCAGGAAAAACATGGAACAAGATCCACAAAGGTTTTCCTAAAGGAAAATTAGGACGTATAGCTGTCGCGGTGGCTCCATCTGATAGCAATATTGTCTATTCTGTCTTAGAAACAGAAAATGACAGTGATAGGGGCTTGTATCGCTCAGATGATGCAGGCGCAAGCTGGAAGCTTCTTAATGGAGATTTTGGATTAGTTGTTCGCCCATTTTACTTCTCTAGACTTGTTGTTGACCCAAGAGATGCTGAGGTTGTGGTTAAAGCTGGCTTTAATGGTTCAATCAGTAGAGACGGTGGTAAAACATTCAAAAACTTAGGCCCAATGCATCCTGATATACATGATATTATTTTTGATATCAATGATTCTGATCGTATGTACGTAGGTACAGATGGAGGTTTATACCGTAGTTGGGATGGTGCAACAACAATGGAAATTGTGGCTAATCTGCCATTATCTCAGTTTTATCATGTCAGCGTAGATAATGAAACACCTTACAATGTTTACGGTGGCTTACAAGATAATGGATCATGGTATGGTCCATCCTATTCTCCTGGAGGTATTGAAGCCCGAGATTGGAATAACATTGGTTTTGGTGATGGTTTTAGGGTTGTAAAACATAAAACAAAAAATATCATCTATTCGGAAATGCAAGGAGCACAGAATGTTTGGCGATATAATGTTGACCGTGATGAAGTTAAAACAATTCAGCCGTTAGCAGAGAAAGGTGACCCAAAATTACGCTTTAATTGGAATTCACCAATTGAATTAAGTGCCAATAATCCAGATCGCCTTTATATGGGATCTCAGTTTTTATATCGTTCCAATGATATGGGCGATACTTGGAAAAAGATTTCTCCTGATTTAACAACAAATGATCCATCAAAACTAAATCAAGAAGATTCTGGTGGGTTATCTAAAGATAATTCTGGCGCAGAAAACCACGAGACAATATTTACAATTGCCGAATCACCACTGGATGAAAATGTTATTTGGGTAGGTACAGATGATGGTCAGGTGCAGGTGACTAAAAATGCAGGTAAGAAATGGAAAAATGTTGTAGGGAATATTCCAAACTTACCGAAGAATACTTGGGTATATCACATAGAAGCGAGCGTTCACGATAAAGCGACTGCCTATGCTGTTTTTGACGGGCACACTGCTAATGATGCTAAGCCATACGTTTATAAAACCATAGATTATGGCCAGTCATGGAAATCAATCATTACAGATGACGTAAAAGGCTTTTCAAGAAGTTTACAAGAAGATTATGAAAACCCTGATTTGTTGTTTGTTGGAACAGAGCGAGGGTTGTTTATTACAATTGATGGTGGTGAAAACTGGAGCCACTTTACCAGTAATATGCCACAAGTTGCCGTTCATTATTTAGAGTTGCAACAACAAACCAATGATTTGGTCATGGCAACTCATGGCCGTGGTGTAATTATATTGGACGACATCAGCCCCTTACGTCAAATCACACAAGAAGTTTTGGCTAAGAAGGTTCATTTCTTTAAACCTAATGCTGCCATTATTCATGAAGAAAGTGGTTTTGGTGGTAACAGTACTGAAATGGAATTTGTCGGCCCCAATCCGGATCGTAACGCTAAAGTTGTGTATTACCTTAAAAAGAGACACATTTTCGGCAAAACAAAGATGCAAGTAGTTAACTCAGATGGCGAAGTCATAGCTGATTTACCAGCTAGTAAATCAAAAGGTGTTAATACTGTAAGTTGGAATGGACGTTTAAAGAGGCCTAAGATGGCAAAAGCAAGAACATTTGCATTTGGCGGATTTGCTACGCCAAGAGTTCCAGCCGGAAGTTATAAAGTTGTTTTCACCAAAGGCAAGGAAACTTATGAAACTCAAATTATTCTCAAAAATGACCCTAATTCGGTTTACACAGATAAACAACGAGCTGAATTACATAATGTGACTATGGAACTCTATGATATGACTGAAGAGCTTGCTTATATGGTATATAAAATTGATTCTTATCTTGGTGCAGCAAGTAATAAAGAGGATAAAAACAGCAAGGCCATGGTTAATAAACTAAACTCGCTAAAAGAGACTTTAGTTATTACAACTGGTGACAACTATGTTGGATCAGCTGATCCTCAGTTACGAGAAGATTTGGCAGATTTATACAGTAAGGTTGCCAATGGTTTTGCGCCACCTTCACATCCAGAAATGGCAAATATGAAGCTTATGCAAGATCGTTTTAATAAAGCTAAAAAAGTATATGAAAAACTTAACAAAAAAGAAATTAAAAACTTCCTAAAAGCAGGAAACCAGGTTGCAATCAATTCTTTTGAAGAATTTATAAAAGCACCTTAATTAGAAAAACAATTGTTAAAACTTTAAACCACAGCTAATTTATGGCTGTGGTTTTTTTTGCAGGTAAATGTAGTTTTTAACTTTAAAGAGAATACAACTCTAGATTGTGTTAGAATTTCTTAAGATTAATTTTTTAAAACATGAGTCTATGCAGTATAAATGATTGTTTTTATGGAATTGATATTGAAGGTTTATTGAAAATTAGCTTTGTCGTGGTTTTTGTACTCTAGATTGCGTTAGAAATTCTTAAGATTAATTTTTTAAAACATGAGTCTATGCAGTATAAATGATTGTTTTTATGGAATTGATATTGAGAATTTATGACGTGATATAGAGTACAAAAAAAGTGGTGGGCCCGCCCCGACTTGAACGGGGGACCTGCCGATTATGAGTCGGACGCTCTAACCAACTGAGCTACGGGCCCTTATTTTGCATTTATTGTATTGATATACAATTAAGGATGCGTAGTATAACGCTTTGTTTATAAAAATGCATAAATATTTTAACTTTTATAATAATTTATACATTCTGTTTAGAATCTCAACATTCTCATGGAGTTTGACAAGAGATTGTTCGTTATTAATTACATCATCAGCTAAAGATAAACGTTGTTTTTGGCTACACTGGCTTTTCATCATTTTATGAGCTAAATTTTCGGTTATGTTATCACGAGAAAGCAACCTTTTAAGTTGGGTTTCTGGTTTTACATCAACAACAAGTATACGGTCTAACCAGTCATAACGACTACTTTCACACAATAATGGGATTACAATGATACAAAAACTTTGATTAACACATTTGACCTCATCCATTATGTGTTGTTGTATGAGTGGGTGTAATAGGGTGTTAATTTGTGCTAATTTATTTTTATCATTAAAAACAATTTTTCTTAGTTTAGATCTGTCTAGTGTTTTTTCTTGATTAAGAATGGAATTGCCGAAAGTACCAATAAGTTTCTTTAGACCTGCGGTATTTGGTTTGACAACATCTCTAGCTATAATGTCGGCATCAATGACATGAGCACCAAGTTCACTAAATTTATCGCTAACTGCTGATTTTCCACTGGCAATACCACCAGTCAAACCAATGGTGTAACATTGACTCATTTTAGGCCTGAATATCGAAGGTACCAATCAATAATTTCATTTCCATAAAGCATAGTGAGCCAGATACCTGCAGCTAAATAAGGGCCGAAAGGTATTGGTTTATCTTTACTGTTTTTACTCATAAATAAATAAAGAGAGCCAATGACAGCCCCTGCAAAAGCAGACATAATAACAATTACCATGACAGCTTTCATACCTAAAAAAGCACCGCCCGCAGCGAGTAATTTAAAATCACCATAGCCCATGCCCTCTTTACCCGTAACAACTTTGAAAAGATGGAATACAGACCAAAGTAGTAAGTATCCGAGTAAAGCTCCTTTTATCGCACTGGATGGTTCAATAAAAACTGCCCATAAACTAACAAATAAACCTAGCCACATAAGAGGGAGACTAAACTGGTCAGGAATAATCATCGTATCAAAATCAATTAAGGCGATAGCAACTAAAAAATACGTGAGAATAATTCCAATGAGTGATTGTAATGACCAGCCAAAGTGATAAACAACAGTTGTACCTAATATAGCAGTAAATAATTCAATAAGCCAATAACGATGAGATATTTTATTTTTACAATTAGAACACTTGCCACCAAGAAAAATGAAGCCAAATACTGGTATGTTTTCCCATGCTTTTATTTGATGTTGACAATGTTGACAATGTGAACGTGCCCACACTATACTGGGAGGTTTGTTCTTTGGGGTGTATTTATCTAAGGGTTCTTTAAGTTCTTTGAATTCATCAGATAAATGCGTAATGCTATCTTGGGTCCATTCATATTCCATAAACTTGGGAAACCTAAAAATAACAACATTTAAAAAACTTCCTATTAATAATGAAAATACAAATGTAGCCCCCATTAATAAAGCCGTGGAACTCTCCAGCAAGTTGAGCAAATCCATAGTTACATAACAGCCGCAAGTTTGAAAATTGGCAAATACAAAGCAACAATCATGACGCCAACCAAACCACCAATGACCACCATAACAAGAGGTTCAATAAGGCTGCTCATGGCATCAACGTCATTGGCCACTTCTTTTTCGTAATAATCAGCAGCTTTACCAAGCATATCATCTAGGTTACCAGATTCTTCACCAATCGATGCCATTGAAACAACCATATGAGGGAACACACCCACTTGTTGCATGGCTAATTGTAATTGATGACCTGTTGAAACGTCTTCTTTTATTTTGTGGACTGCGTCAGTATAGACTATATTACCTACAGCACCCGCAACTGTATCAAGACCTTCAACGAGTGGAACACCAGCGGCAAAAGTAGTGGATAAGGTTCTTGCAAAACGCGCTATAGCTGCATTATTTAATATGTTGCCAACGATAGGCATTTTTAAGGCCATTCTATCAATGGCATGGGCAAATTTTAATGAGCGTTTCTTCAGCATAATAAACCCAGCGATTACACCGATTACTATAAGTAAATAAAAGAAAAAATTCTCTTGTAACGCATCGGATGCAGCAATGACCATTAATGTTAAACCAGGTAAGTCTGCACCAAAACTTTGAAACATGTCCTGAAATTGAGGCACCACTTTTAATAACAATAACGCACTTACACCAAATGCAACGACTAATACCGCAGCTGGGTAATATAATGCTTTTTTTATCTTGCCTTTGATTTCTTCCGTTCTTTCTTTATAGGTTGCAATCGTGTCAAGTAGTTCATCGAGTACACCGGCCTTTTCACCAGCAGCAACTAGGTTGCAATAAAGTTCATCAAAGTGCACGGGATGTTTGCCTAATGACTCACTAAGACTAAGGCCTGACTGTATATCAGTTTTAACCTTGTTTATCAATTTTGCCATATTGGGATTCTTCTGACCACCCTCAATAATTTCAAAGGATTGTACCATCGGCACACCTGACTCCATCATGGTAGCTAATTGCCTAGAAAATAACGATATGTCCTGAGCTGTAATCTTTTTCCCTTGAGAAAGTAATGGCTTTCTCTTTTTGGCAATTTTATTGATGTTTATATTTTGTCTTCGTAATTCAGAACGTGCAATAACCTGTGATTTTGCTTTAATATCTCCTTTTATTTTCTTGCCTGTTTTATCCTTTCCAGACCAAGAATAAGTTACATATTCTGCGATTTTATTTGATTTTGCCATAATTTTAATCCACTGTTACCCTGTTAGCTTCGGCTAAACTTGTTATCCCGTTTTGTACTTTAAGCAAGGCTGATGCACGTAAATCGGGAACCTTATCTAGTAGTGATTGATCTGCAATTTCTAACGCATTACCGCCAGCTAGAACAATTCTTTTAATGTTATCTGACATAGGCATAACCTGATAAATGCCGACTCGTCCTTTATAGCCGCCGGTACATTTTCTACAGCCAATGGCATCATAAACTTCTATTTTTTCTGCAACGTCTTCTGAAAAACCTTCTTTAATCAATGCGTCAACAGGATATTCTCCAACTTGTTTACAGTCATGCAGCCTTCTGCCTAACCTCTGGGCAATTACAATTGAAACAGCTGATACAATATTAAAAGGAGCTATTCCCATGTTCATTAATCGGCTAATAGTTTCTGGTGCACTATTGGTGTGTAAGGTGGATAAAACCATGTGACCAGTTTGTGCCGCTTTAATGGCTATTTCAGCTGTTTCTAAATCACGAATCTCACCAACCATGATGATATCAGGATCTTGACGCAAGAACGAGCGAAGTGCCGCGGCAAATGTCATGCCTTGTCGTTCATTTTGTTGTACTTGATTAATGCCATTTACACGTATTTCTACCGGATCCTCTACAGTCGAGATATTGGAACCATCGATATTCAGGATGTTTAATGCTGTATACAAGGACACAGTTTTACCACTACCTGTTGGTCCTGTGACTAATACCATTCCATATGGCTTATGAATTGCGTTAATAAACAATTCTTTTTGTTCGGCTTCGTATCCAAGCATGTCAATGCCCATTTTTGCAGCAGAAGCATCTAATATACGCATTACTATTTTTTCCCCAAACAATGTAGGGCAGGTACTGACACGAAAATCGATTGATTTGGTTTTAGAAAGATTTAGTTTGATACGACCATCTTGTGGAATACGTCTTTCGGCAATATCCAGTTTAGACATAACCTTAATTCTTGAGGAGATTTTCATGGTTAAACTTATAGGTGGTTTTGCCATGGTTTTAAGCATGCCATCAATTCTATAACGCACACGATAATTCTTTTCATAGGGTTCAAAATGAATATCAGAAGCACCACGTTTAATGGCGTCCAATAGAACCTTGTTGACAAATTTGACGACAGGCGTGTCATCAGCATCACTTTTGCTGTCTGCAACGTCTTCTTCTATTTCGGTAGTATCTTCAAAATCTAAATCTTCAAGACCTTCGTCACCCTCTTCGTCATCCATCATATCATCAGCTTGATTGAGAGCATCATCGATAACGGCAGTTAAGGTATCATGAGGGACGACAATAGGCTCGACGGCCATATTGGTGTGAAATTTAATTTCTTCAATTGCGGTAGCATTGGTTGGATCAGAAATAGCTAAGAACAATTTTTTACCACGTTGAAAAAGAGGTAAAATATTATGTTTGTTGATTAATCGTTCTTCAATCAAATTCAGTGGTAATGTTTTTAAGTCCATTACTGTTGCATCAAATAATGGTACTCCATAATCATGAGAGGAGATACGAGCAAGTTCACTTGATGGAACCATGTCATTTTCAACGAGGTAAGCAAAAAGTGGTACTCGGCGTTTTTTTGAAGCTAATACCGCATCAATAGCTGCTTCTTCAGTTATGTGTGAAGAAGCAACCAAGCTCTTTAATGTGCTATTTAACATTACTTTTGCTTGAGTTTTTACCATTTCAATTGTTTTTGTCTAGTGTGTTTATAGGATTTTTCTTTTATATATCCGTACTTTACACGATTTTCTTAAATTAATGAACAACTATTTTATCCAATATTAAAATCAGTTTTGTGATTGATTGCTCAATTCAATTATTTCTAATAAGAATATAACAGGCTGCAACAGTTTCAGTTATAATACGCCTCTTTACAAATTTGATAAATTATTGGGGTAAATAAATGAATTTTCATGAATATCAAGCAAAAGAAATATTTGCATCCTATGGCATTCCTATTCCTGCAGGAATCGTAGCAAAAACTGTCGATGAAGCAGTTGCTGCAGCAAAAGAACTTGGTGGTGAAGCATGGGTTGTTAAGGCCCAAGTACATGCGGGTGGACGAGGCAAAGCTGGTGGAGTTAAATTTTCAACATCACTTGATGCTGTTAAAGAAAATGCCACAAATATGTTAGGTATGACCATCGAAACTTATCAAACAGGCGGCATGGCTTTACCAGTTAATGAAGTATTGGTGACAGCTGCGGCTGATATTAAACAAGAAATTTATTTAAGTTTACTGGTTGATAGAGCGAATAAATGTTTGTCATTTGTAGTTTGTGCAGATGGAGGTGTTGATATTGAAGAAGTTGCAAGAACGAATCCTGATGCAATTCATACCGTTGTGGTAGAAAATGGTGAAGGGTTGTATCCTTATGAGTGTCGCAAAGTAGGTTTTGAGATGGGGTTAACATCAAAACAAGTGCGCCAACTCACTGGTATCATGTTAGCTTTACATAAGATGTTTTTAGAAAAAGATTTGGCTCTTGTTGAGGTTAATCCTTTAATTATTGACGGAAACGATGATGTAGTTGCATTGGATGCAAAAATAGCCATCGATGATAACGCACTCTATCGCCATAAAAATTTAGCAGCAATGCGAGATAAAAGCCAAGAAGATCCAGCAGAAGCTGAAGCACATGAGCACGAACTCAACTACATTAAATTAGATGGTAATATTGCTTGTATGGTTAATGGTGCAGGTCTTGCCATGGCAACTATGGATGTGATTAAACTTAAAGGTGGAGATCCCGCTAATTTCTTGGATGTTGGTGGTGGAGCGACAGCAGCTCGTGTTGCAACCGCATTTAAAATTATTTTATCTGATCCAAATGTTGAATCAATATTAGTTAATATCTTTGGC
The DNA here is from genome assembly GCA_016744455.1 of Alcanivoracaceae bacterium. GTDB lineage: Bacteria > Pseudomonadota > Gammaproteobacteria > Xanthomonadales > Marinicellaceae > NORP309. The sequence goes on along the minus strand of JADGEI010000003.1, from coordinate 88,037 downwards.
GGTATAGTTCGTTGTGATTTAATTGCTCAAGGCATTATAGATGCCATTAAAGAGGTTGGTGTTGAACAACCAATTATCGTGCGTTTAGAGGGAACCAATGTAGAAAAAGGTAAGGAATTAATAGAACAAAGTGGTTTGGCAGTCATAGCTGCTGAAGATTTAGATGATGCAGCCAATAAAGCTGTCGCAGCGGTAGCCTAAGGAGAAGAAAATGAGCGTATTAATTAATAAAGACACAAAAGTTGTGGTACAGGGTTTTACAGGATCTCAAGGCACTTTTCATTCAGAGCAAGCCATTGATTATGGTACACAAATTGTTGCTGGCGTAACACCGGGAAAAGGTGGCCAGACACATCTTGATCGCCCAGTTTTTAATACCGTTGTTGATGCGGTAAATGAAACAGGAGCTAATGCCAGTATGATATTGGTTCCACCACCATTTGCAGCCGATGCAATAATGGAAGCAGTTGATGCTGGTATTAAAGTCATTATTTGTATTACCGAAGGCATCCCAGTACTTGATATGATGAAAGTTAAAGCAGTATTGGATACAAAACCTGAAATTAACCTTATTGGTCCTAATTGCCCAGGTGTTATCACACCGGGTGAATGTAAAATTGGCATTATGCCTGGCCCTATTCACCGAGTTGGTAATATTGGTATTGTTTCACGTTCAGGAACATTAACCTATGAAGCGGTACATCAAACCACTAAAGTTGGTTTAGGTCAAACCACCTGTATTGGTATAGGTGGTGATCCAATTCAAGGCATGAATTTTGTCGATTGCCTCAAATTATTCCAATCTGACCCAGAAACCCACGGTATTATTATGGTTGGCGAAATCGGTGGTTCAGCTGAGGAAGATGCAGCAGAGTACATCAAGCAACATGTGACAAAACCAGTTGTATCCTATATTGCTGGTGTAACAGCTCCCGAAGGAAAACGCATGGGACATGCCGGTGCTATAGTCGCTGGTGGCAAAGGAACAGCTCAAGCAAAATACGAAGCATTAGAAGCTGCAGGAGTCACAACAGTAAAATCCCCCACATTATTAGGTGAAGCAATTAAAAAGCTCGTTTCGTAACTAAGATTTACTTCTTTAAAAAAAGCCGTAGTTATTATTACGGCTTTGTTTGTTTTTTAATACAACTTACCCATAAACACTACCACCCGAATAATTAGCATGAATATGTTGATAAACATTAATGCTTCTTAAAGCTACATCTTCATCAGTGTAGACTTCTTCAGGTAAATAGAGGAGGTTTTCGAATATCATGCTTTTAATTTGAGCAGTAATTTGTCGGCTTTCATTCCAGCGGTCTATTTTTAACTTCTCTTCTTTAAGTTTTTGTAGGGTTTCTTTGGCTACTTTCTTAACGTTTTTAATTTCTTTGGAGTTAAGTTTTTTGCCTTCAACCAGAAGGTCAAAGATTGCCAGGGTTTCATTGTTGTCTAACCCTTCTTTCATTGCTCTTTTGTCTTCTTCGGTTAAATCGTTTAAGAAGTCGACTAAGCTACCAAATGCCTTATTGGTGCTATCAGCGGTTTTACCTTCGTTGTATTCTTCGATGATTTCCTTGTAGCGGTCATAAAACTCAAGACGTAATGGGTTTTCTTTGAGCATTTGTTCTAGCTTTTGTTCGATGGCTTGTTGTAAATCATAGGTGAGTGTATTTTTTCTTGGTGCTTTAGCAAAAGCTTTTTTAAGTTTGTCGAAATTTAATGTGCTTAAATCTATATAGACACCTTTATCTTCAGCAACACTTTCGACAACCATGACACTTTCACTAACGATGTTCTGCAGTTTGGATATTACTTCACTCACATCAGCACTTTTGACTTTTTGGTTCAATAGATTATAGATGGCTTCTATGGCATTATATTCATTAACATAGGGTTTGCATTCTGGTTCTGGGAATAGCGCTTTATATTTTCTAAATGCGTTCCTAGCAAGCATTTCAAAAGTGGTTCGAGTGGTTTCATTTAAACACACACAATCAGCAGCTTCTTGAAGCTTACCAATTTTCTCCATGGGTTTAATTCCAACTAAATCAGTTAGATTGAAATTGACTGATTCTAAGTTTTCTTTAACGGCATTTATAGCCTCTCTTAAATCATCTTCCAACTCAATCAATTGTTCAACTGGTTTACCATCATTAGATTGATTGTCTTTACCTTTACTGCCTTCACCATAGATTGAATAAGCTTTTTCTAACTGTTGATAAACGTTTCCATAATCTACAATCAAACCATTTTCTTTCTCATCATCATAGACACGATTTGCCCGTGCTATGGTTTGCATCAAGGTATGACCTTTAATAGGTTTATCTAAGTAAACTGTTGAGACACAAGGTGCATCAAATCCAGTTATCCACATAGCACAAACTATGGCAAGTCGGAATGGATTGTCTTCATCCTTAAATTCCTTCTCAAGATTACGTTCAACTATATTCCTTCTATGGGTTTCAATGTCCAAACCCAATTTACGAAACTTATCTACTTCATTTTGTTCACTACTGACCACCACATAAACTTCTGTTTCTTCTACTCGGTCATATTTACGCTGAAGTTCTTGTGCTTCTTGTTGGTCTTTTACCTTGCTAATTCGGTCTTTTAACTCAGCTAAATACAATGGCCAATACTTCATGACTAGTTTATGCATTCGAACTGCAGTGGGTTTATCCAATGCCACGTACATGGCTTTACCCTGATAACCACGTTCGTTAAAGTGCCACACTAAGTCTTTTGCAATGGCATCTAATCGAGGTTCAGCAGTAAGGATGGGATAGTTTTTCTGAAATAAATAAGCAAGCTTCTTTTTTTGGTCTTCATCAAGATTCTCGTCTTCCAATATCTCTGCCATTCGTTCATCCAATTCCGGATTCTCAATATCTAGCTGTTCACCCTTGTTGATATATCTAAGTGGTAAGGTAGCCTCATCTTCAATAGCTCTTTTAAAATCATAGATAGAAACATATTCACCAAATATATTCTTAGTGAGTTCTTCTTCATCCTTGATGATTGGTGTTCCAGTAAAACCTAAATATGAAGCATTAGGTAATCCATGAAAACGCATATTGCTGGCATAGGTTCCACCTTGTGTCCGATGCGCTTCATCTGAAATAACAATGATATTTTTTCTATCAGTAATTAATGGGTATTCAGATTCTAGCTTTGGGTCTATGGAAAACTTATGAATCAAAGAAAACACATACCGATGATTCTCAGAGAGCAGCTCTCTTAAATGCTGTCTACCTGTGACGCCTTTTTTCTTACCTGCTATCACATGTTTATCATTGATCACACCAACACCAGAGAAAGTATCATAGATTTGATTTTCTAACTCGGTTCTATCTACTACAACCAAAAAAGTATAAGCACCACCTAGTTTTCGATGAATCTTCTCACACATAAAAACAATAGAATAAGACTTACCACTGCCTTGAGTGTGCCAAAATACACCTAACTTGCCTTTCAAATCATCAATGTCTCTTACATTCTCCAAGACCTTATTGACACCGATGTATTGATGATTCTTAGCCATAATTTTGACCACACCACCATGTGACTCATCAAACAATAAGAAATTCTCAAAAATATCCATCAACTTATCAGGAGCACAAGTGCCTCGTAACATGGTATCTAGACTAACAATGCCTTCAGCATCTTCTTCAATACGTTTCCAATCCAAAAAGAACTTATAAGGACTGGTGATTGTTCCTACCTTGGCATCGGTTCCATTGCTCAAGATAATAAAAGCATTGGAGTGGAACATATGTGGAATGGTGTCTTTATAATCATTAAGGTTATCGGTGTATGCATTACGCAAGTCCGTATGATGAGCCTTAAGTTCTAAAAACAATAATGGAATACCATTAACAAACCCAACCACATCCGGTCTGCGGTTATAGAGTTCACCAACCACTTCAAATTGTCTTACAGCTAAAAAATGATTGTCAGAATAGTTTAAAAAGTTAAAGACTTTGAGTTTCTTCTTAACCAACTCACCTTTATCATTGGTATAAGTGACTTTGACACCTTTCTTAAACAATGCATATTTGTCTTTATTGATTTGACCTAATGTTTTATCGGCTACTTTCTGTGTGATTTGTTCAATGGCTTGTTCATAAGCAAGTTGTGGTAAATCTGGATTGAGTTTCTTTAAAGCTTGTAAAAGATATCTGACTAGAACCACTTCAGATTTATTGTCTCGACCTAATAAACCATTCTCCCCAAATGACTCTTTATGCCAGGCGGTTTTAACTTCCCAGCCTAAATCCTCAAGCACATCTTGAGTGGCTTGTTCAATCAATACATCTTCTGAATATTCATAGCTCATTTTGTCTTGCTCATTTCATTTGGCTCATTTTATGTAGCACATTTCATGTTTTTCGAATTCAAATTAAATAAAAAACCTTTATAAATCAAGAGGTTAATTCTTTGTTCGTATTTATAATTAAATAACAATCCAATGTCCCGTTTTAGCAGAACCCTCTCTTTTTATTAAATCTTTATCTTTTAATTTCTTTAAATTGTTTTCTATGGCCGTGGTACTAATGCCAATTTCTTGTGATAATTCTAGTATACTAATTCCTGGAGTTTTAGATAAAAATTGCAAAACTTTCTGTTCATTTACACCCAACTTTACTCCCAACTTTACACCCAACTCTTTTTGACTGGTCAAAATAAAATGACCTTTTTTATCTGAACCTTGACGGTGTATTATTTTTTTATCTTTCAGCTTTTTTAAATTATTTTCTATCGCAGTGGTACTGATACCAATGGCTTTAGCCATTTCTGCAATAGTTGAATTGGGATTTTTCTTAATTAAATCTATAATCTTTTGTTCATTTACACCCAACTTTACTCCCAACTTTACTCCCAACCCATCTGCAATATTTCTTTTAAATATAACCGTAAAAAATCCATCCAGTTTGAATTCAGGAGCAGGCTGATTAACCTGCTTAAAAGCGTTTTTAATTCGACCAATGCCCGATCCAATTTGTTCGACCATATTAATACGTTCGAACAAGCCAAAAATCAAAGGATTTCGGCTGTGGCTTTTGGTTCCAAAATTATCATGTGTAATAGCGCTGATTAAACCACCAGGGTTACTTATCTCAATACGATCTTCAAACAATTCAACCGTAATTCTTGCGCCTTTATCGTAGTAGTCTCGGTGAGCCAAAGCATTGATTAAGGATTCTTTAAAAGCCACTTCTGGTATTTCCCACACTTCTTTTCGCGGACCTGCATCATCAATAATATAACTAACATTGAGCTTGCTTTTAAGCCATTGCATGGTGTTTTTGTATTGATGCATCAAAGCACCACCAAAAATTTTATCGTCAATTATTTGGTTTTTGGTGTTTCCTTCAAAAGCAATGCAACGAATCACAGCCTTTTCAATAAAAAATTCAGGGGTTTTTCCAAAAAATAAAACCCCACCATTTTTAACTTGACCATCACTTAACAACAAGCGTAAGTTTTCGATGACTTGAGATTGAGAAACTATAGGCGATAAATTTGCCATAACTCGAAACTCTTCAAAAAATGATTCATCGATATCATAATCCACATCAAACTGAGCACAAGCCACTTCATCAAAATAAATTTTCTCAGATTGTTGAAAAAAATCACGCATTTGTTCAACCGAGGTCAGTTTTTGTGTATTTGAACCTTGTCTGATATAAATAGCACCCGATAAAACATAGGGTTTCTGAATCCCAGAATTAACCTCAATCACCCAAACTTCTTTCTCATTAATGCTAACAGCATAAATTTCACATTCTAAATGTGGATTGATTTCATTTAATGAATTTTGTAAAGAGGATCTTTGAGCATTATCTAGCTGTGCACCAACTATAGAATTATCATCAGCCACACCCAAGAGCAACACACCACCAGCAGCATTGGCAAAAGCACAAATTTCCACACTGATGTCTTTGAGTTTTCGAGGCAAACGCACTTTAAACTCAGCATTGTAGCCTTCGCCGCTTTGTATGATTGAATGAATGTTTTCAGGGCTTAACATGTACCGTTTTTTTCGACCTCTGGTGGGTTAATCCATTTATTTAATTGTTTAAAGATATTTTCCTGCCAATCGATAATTTTATTTTTTGTTGAAACTATAATAACACTGCATTCATTATCAGACAAACCACCTCCACACTTATTGAAATATTGCCCAATTTTTATAGGGTATTCAGTTCCTGGATAAACTAAGGCAACCTTTTCAGCACCAAAATACTCAAGATAAATATACATTTGTCTTAAATCTTCGGGTGATGGGTTAGCTGTTTGGATGTTTTTCCATTTGGTGTCTAACACAATTGTTTTATCTTTATATTTTATGACTATATCAGGTCGCATTCCTGATGATCTTTTGCCATCTTTAGATTGCCAAAAGCGTTTTGAGGCTTGAGCTGTGATTGTTGATGTGACTGATAAATGTTTTCTCAAACTCACATAAACAAAACGTTCCCATAGAGCATTCATATCAAACATAATAGCCAATACATTGTTACGACCAGAGGAGACATCAGGATGATAGTTCAACAATAATAAGCGGCTAATCTCTATGGCATTTTTATAACAAGTGGTTTTACGGTTGTAGTGAATTTTTTCGAATGTAGCATCGGTGACCCTTAAGTCATTCATCTCTGGAAAGTGTAGCAATAAGGAACCAATTCGACTTTGTAAAGCTGGGTTATGGTTGATTCGTTTTAAAAGATTTAAAGTTTTAAGTAATATTTGATTGAGAGTTTGTTGATAGGAGTAGGTGTTGTATCTTATATAGAACCGTTCTTGATGGACTAAGTTCTTAGCTATGTGCTTCCCAAACTGCAATGAACCTTTGAGTGCTAAAGATTGACCTTCCGTTTTTCTATACTGTTTAACCAATCCAAGGTTTAATAGATACTCAACTTCTTTAACAAACAATTCAAAGTATAAATCGAGTATAAAATTGGTCTTAATGGATAAAGAAGCTGAACTCGGAGCTTGTACATTAAAAGCACCGACTGTTTTTAACATACCGATTAATAACGAACGCCAGTGATTTTTTGTATCAGTAGAATCGTCATTATTTTTATCCGCTTTGGGTAAGACTTCAATGGTGAGTTCACCAACCCGTAACACACCGACATATTGATTAAACTGAACGCCTTTATTGATGAGTTTGTAATAATTTAATTCTCCATTGCCGTAATGATGTTCTAAAGCAGCTAAATGATTCTCATTAAAAACAATGCCACAGTATTCTTGACCAACTTTTAATCGTTGGTGTTCATAAACTGTTATTGTCTTATTATTTTTAGTCACTAGAATTATTTAGCAGTTTAATATTTATTGCATCAATAAATTTTTCATCGGTTAAATCGTTGTTAATTTTATAAACTAATTTATCAGAATAATCTGGAATATCATCATTGTTTGAATCAACAGCAAATTTGACTTGATTAGCATCATTTTTAACCTGACAAAATCCTTCACCTAAGACCATAGTTATCTTGCCATAATCACCGAAAAAGTACTCTTGCAGTAATGGGATGATTTCATTGTAAAAGGCATTGCGTAAATCAAATAGACTTTCTACCTTCATAAAATAACTATGACCAATCAAATGGTCTTTGTCTAATAGAACCTCTATTCTCGAATTAATAACTTCTAAAATATTTCGTAAATCTATATCTAGTTTATCTAATTCATCAGATTGTTTTATCAATTTGGGTATTGGTGGCATTTCTGTAAAACTAAATCTTCGCCTCAATGCAGAATCCAAAGCTTCCACACTTCTATCTGCGGTGTTCATGGTGCCAATGATGTATAAGTTTTTAGGAACTGAAAAATTCTTTCTAGAATATGGTAAAACTGATGTAAGTGGATTTTTTGCACCTTTTCTTTTGTCTTCTTCAATTAAAGTGATAAGTTCTCCAAAAATTTGAGATACATTCCCTCTATTGATTTCATCAATAAACAAGCAATAATTATTATCTGGGTCACTTTCTGCCCTTTTACAAATCGTTTTAAATATCCCAGGTTTAATCTCATACTTTAAGTCAGATTGGTCATCAAACTCATCACCCATTACAGGCTTGATTCCTTCAATAAAATCTTCATAAGCATAGGATTGATGAAATGTTATAAACTCATATCTTTTTATTACCTTAGAAGGGTTAGATTTATAATTTTCCACTGAATCAAGATGTTCAAACAATTCAGGTGAAAATTCTTTGGCTTCACTTTCATATATCTTCCAACTTTTATCTTGGTTTTTATCAAAAATCAAAGGTGGTTGCCTTTTAGTATAGTTTACCGTTTTGCTTTCATTGACAGTATGCATTTGCAATGTTCCCCAAACCGTTGCTCGTACATTTTTACTCTCTGATAATTCTGCTTTTTTTTGAACCCATCTATTTTCAACCAATTCTTTAACTTTAGAGTTGTTGCTCTCAATTAAAGCAATACCTAATACTTGCCACCATGAAAGGCCTTGAACTAACTCTGTAAAATACTGTTCAACAGTAGTTGAATCTACTGTGGATGTGAAATTTGGAAAGTAATCATGTTGGAGACGATAGGTTTTTCCTGTTCCAGGTGGCCCGAATAAGATTTGGTTTAGTGAAATGTTTTTTTTCATTATATTTTTATCAGGATTATCATCTTGAATAATCTCTTTGTGTTGCTCTGCTACATCATTCAAAATAAGTTCTTTGTGCTGTTCAAATACGCTTAATAGGTGTTCATAATCAAAGTTTTTTTTAGTTTGTATTGTGTCTACTGATGGGTCTGGTTTATAAAGTAAGCCATATACAAACTTATCCTCTACTTTAAAAAACAACTGTTTTGCAGTTTTCTGAGATGAATGTGAATTATTATAAATTGCAAACCAAATTTCTTTATTGCCTTGATTCTGTGCACCATCAAGGTGTACTAGATTAAAATTAGTATTTTCTTTAATATTTAATTCAGTTTGAAGTTTTAAAATTAACTTTTCGAAACAATTAATTAACTTTAGTTTAAATTCTCCATACATGAAGGTATATAAAATTCTAAAGGGATGTTTCCAAGATAAAAAAACATTTTTTTCAAACTTTGATGCTATGTCATCTTTTAATTGATTAATCAACTCGATTGATAATTTATTCTTGGTTAAAAGTATCATTAACAGTTGATACCTTAAATTGACAACGGGTTGTTTCTCTAAATCTCCTCTGCCTCTGTAACGATAAGCAATTTTCAATAACTCAACATTGCTAATACTGTTAACGTGCTCAAGCAAATAATTTTCATCATTCTTGAATTTTTTGAATTTTTTCTGAAGATTCAAACAATCTTCTATTGATAGTTCGGTGTTTATTAATTCTTCTTTTTGCAATGATTCTATATCAGCTAACGAAACTTTGAATACAGGTTGAAGAATTAAATTTTCAAATTCAGAATAATCGGTATTTGGTATCATGATAAATTCCGAACTATCTTTTGGAAGCCATGTTTTATTAAGGGCAATACTAAATGCCTTTTTAGAAACAGGTTTACTTAAAACTTTGAAACTTCTATCAACCCAATCGCTATTTTTTTGTATTATGGAACGTAAAGGCCTTTCATCTACAAACATTCCAATTAACTCAATTGAACCAGACCGATTCAAATAAAAAACATCCCCTTTTTTTGCACTAATAAACAAACTGCATTGAGAATTTTTTCCATTAGTCTTTATATCGTTACGAACGCTAACTACATTTGACTCAAGTAACTTTTCAAATTCTTTATCATCAATATCACTAATGCTGATAGATAGATTATATATATTCATTTTTCTTGTCTCTGGTTTTTTGCATCCAATTTATCCACATCAACCATCCCTGTCATTAAACGAGGCAATAAGATGTCTCTAGCTTCTTTAAGATAATGGTTTTGCTCTTGTAGAGCCCACTTAAGTTCAAGATTTCCCCCAAATACATTATTATATTTATTAACCATTTCAGTTGAAGGCACTACGACCTTTGCTTCTTTGAAATCTATTGCTTTTACTGCTGGATAAGCAGCACCTCCAGCTCTATTATTTAAATAACCTACAAAGCTATCTGTAGTAACGAATTGTAGTAAATATGAAGTTGGTAATGATTTAGGCGAAATTACACAAAATCCAGTTGAAGCAATTAGATTATTCTCTGGGTTCCAAATATAAGCATAAGATTTACGATTTGGTCTTACACATGACCAGATAATATCACCATGTAACATAATCCTTTTGGCTCTTCCAGGTGCGTCAGTAAATTCAAAGGATGTTGTCTTATTTATTTGCCCAGGAGAAACACTTGCAATATCGATATATTCAATCTTTTCATTAAATCCTTTTTTAATACTATTAGCATTAATTTTAGCAACTTCATCAAGTCTCTTACTGCACCAACCCTCTGGTAATCCTGTGCCTGCATTGATTGGGGTGGTTTCGTGGCCTGGGAATTGCATGCGGACAAACCATTGTTCATAGGTTTTTTGGGCTTTTTCTTCGAGTAGTTTGATGCGTTTGAGGTTGTTTTCTATTAAATCATCATAGGCAGAAAGGATGGAGGCTATTTTTTTTTGGGTTGGTAGTGGTGGAAGTTTGAGTTTGATTTTTTTGGAGTCAGGAACTCTCATGTGTTCTACTGTAGAACCAGAACCATATGCTTTAATATTCGCTTGGCAGTATGGGGCTAATAGTGAGTAGTAAAGAAAATGGGCATTACAAACTGATTCTTCCACTCTGTACAAAACTGTTCTTTGGCCTAAGAATACCGTTTCATTTGTTTTTAATATTCCAATTTCACCCAGTGGAGCTTCTCTTGTTAATATAATATCATTTTTTATTGGGGTTAATCTCCTTGTCCATTTTTTAAATGTATTCATATCGACATAAAATACACTTTCTAAATTTACTCGTCCATGCCTCACATTTGAGGTTCTAATCATTTTATATGGTGTTTCATAGTCGACTTTAGGGGCTGTTCTATTTAAACAATCAACTATTTTATTGCATACAGAATCAATTTCTACTATTTTCCAATCTTGCATCAAAAATTCACAGACTGAATTTGCTTCATTAAATCATTCGCTTCATTATTGAGTTGGTCTAGCTCTTGATGAATTTTTTTCATGCGTCCTTGGTAGTCAAAGCCCATATCGATATCAATCTTGACCCCGACATAGCGACCTGGTGTGAGGCTGTAGTCTTGTTCTTTGATTTCTGTTAAGTCAACCACTTTGCACAGTCCTTCGACATCTTGGTAGTTGCTATCGGTGAAGTGTTCGTTAAACCAACTGTTATCGGCATAGACTTCTAAATCATCTCCTCTAAAGGCATTGATAAGAGCGGTAAGTCCTTGTAGTTGTTCATCATCAAAGTCATTAATGGTGGTGGAGACTTTTCTAAAAGTATTGCGTGCATCTATCATCAGGATTTTATCTTTGTTCTCTGCTTTTTTGCCTTTATTAAAGAACCAGACATGACAGGGCAAACTCCGGGTGTAGAAGAAGTTGTTGGAAATAGAGACGATGCATTCTACCGCACCTGTTTCTATCAGCTTTTGTCTGATGAGTTTTTCTTTGTTGCCTGCATCGGTTGCTGAGGATGCCATGACAAAGCCAGCACGACCTTGGTCATTGAGATAGCTATAGAAGTATTGCATCCATAGATAGTTGCCATTGCTGATGGTTCCTTTGCCTGTCAGTGGAGCGCCAAAGGGCAATCGAGAATCTTCTGCTAAAAATTTATTTTTTGCATCAATCTTATCCACATTAAAGGGAGGATTAGCCATGACAAAATCACATTTACCTGTGAGGTCATGTGGATTGGTGTAGAAACTATTGCTTTCTATGACTTTGCCTTCGATACCATGGATAGCTAGATTCATTTTTGCTAATCTTGTATTGTTGCTTTTTAGTTCGGTTCCATAAACAGTGATGGCTTCATTAACACTACGAGGTTTATCTTCAGAGCGATTATGGTCTTCGATAAAGTGTGCAGTTTGGACAAACATTCCACCCGAACCACAAGCAGGGTCATGAATGATGCCATGGTCTGGTTTGATAAAGTTCACAATCAAATTAACCAATGATGGAGGCGTGAAGAACTCACCACCTTCTTGAGCACCAGCTCCTTGCATAGAGAATTTCATCAAGAAGAACTCATAAATCCGACCAAACACATCTCCTTTGGCATGACGTACCGCATCTTTGTTAAACACACGAACCAAATCACGCAACAGCTTGTCACCGAATTCTTGATAGTTTTTAGGCAAGATACCTGCTAAATCTGGATACTCAGCCTCAATCAACTTCATGGCATTGTTGATAGCATCTGCTATATCTGTGCTTTCTGGAAGATTGGCCAGGTAATCATACTTGGCTTTTTCAGGTAATAAAATAGCACCTGCAGCGGTGTAATCATCTTTAGTGGCTTCACGCTTTTGTCCTGTACGTGGATTGATGGATAGGTTTTTATCCACCTGTATCTTGGCATCCTCATATCGATTTTGTGCAAACCTCAACAACACCAAACCCAATAACGGGTCTTTGTACTCACCAGCAGTTAACTTGGAGTTAGCACGTAAATCATCTGCAGAATCCCACAGCTCTTTTTCTAGTTGGTTAATGTCGTCTTGATTCATTATTGTCCTTGCTTGTTAATCGTGTCCAAATATAATTTGAATCTAGGTAAACTACAAATGCTTATGGATGGAATTTGAGTGTTTTATTTATCTTCTTTTAGTGTTTAAACAATATATACTTTCTCTGTATTATTGTCAATTGGCTTGTATAAAGAAAAATGTTATGAATTTATTATAAAGAGTAGGGCTGGATTTTATTCGTTTTCATCTAGAAAATGGTGCGCCTAGCAGGACTCGAACCTGCAACCTCAGCCTTCGGAGGGCTAAATTCTATCCAGTTGAACTATAGGCGCATTTTTTGGTATTTTACTTGGTTTTTCGTCTCTTTTATAGGGTTAATTGTTCTTTATTTGAGGGTGTTTAGCCAAAGGGCTAGTTTTACTTGGCGGTTAAGGGCGTCTACGGAGAGTGTGGCGCCGCTGATGCTGTCAATTTCCTTGATGAGGTTTGAGTTGATGTCTTTTGATTTGTATTGCTGGGTAAATCGGTCGTTTTGTACTTGCCCTCCACGTGTTTCTCGATAGATTAATACTTCTACGTTTTTAACGCTGTTATTCTCAATTACGATACCCGTGGTTATGTTTCTTTCTTTCCCTATTTCATTCAATATCCATATGGTTTTTTCACCAAGTTGCCAATACTTATAGTTTAGGTTGATATGACTTGGGTTGTGTCGACGTTTTATGGTTTCTTTGTTTGCTTGATTTATCCAAAGACGTTGGGATTTGGGGGGATCTTGTTGAAATGTTTTAGTTAAAAATTGAGTAATAATAGCTGACTGTTTGGCATGAATTGTCGTTGTAAAAAATAGTGCTAAAACAACAAAAAGGGCCGTGTGCAAAAGCCCTTTGTTGTTAAATATGAATAATTTCTGTAGATGAAAACGTGTCATAAATAGTTCATTAAACTCTTAAAATGAGTAGCCAACACCTAAGTGAATACCATCCTCATCCGAGGCACCAGATTGGTCTTGATAATCGGCTTTAAAGACTACCCTAGGTGTCAGCCAATAGTTAAATCCAAGATCAATTTGGGTGATATCTGTGTCGACATTATCATTCCCTGCATTGTTATCCCAATTGGCATAACGGGCAAAAATACCGTACTGATTGCTGGAGCCAAAACGATAGGATGGTTCAATGAAGTAACCAGATTGCTCCTCTCTCCCAGCTGCAATGGCATTCACTTGGTCATCTAAATTCCATGCCGCATAAAGGGCTTTTAGGGTGAATCCATTGGTTGTATATTGAGCATTGGCTTCGAACAACATGGCACTTATACCTAAAGCACCTTGAGTGATATCTTGTTGGTACATTAACGTGGCATTTAACTGTAAGTTGTTAAGAGGGTTAAATCTTACACGGCCTGTTACTGACCCATCATTGGCAGTTGCTTTAGCTACTTTTTGTCGACCTGATCGAATTAAAAAGGCTTTAGAACCAGATGTAGGAACATTTAACCCATCACCGACGTAGATATCTAAACCTAATGTGTTACTAACTTCTTGAGAAAAGCCTAATCCAGCTGACCACCATGTGGCAGGGATGATGTTTTTTTCTACGTTGTTTCGCTCCACGCCATAAAAAGTATTAGGTTCGTGTGTTTCATTTAATATACCAACAGGTAGCAGTGATACACCAGCTGTCATTTTACTGTTTTGATTAAACCTGTGTTCGATAAAGGCTTGTTCTACTTCTACTTCACCGGGTTTACCATTGCCACTTAAGGCGTGTTCAATTTCTAATTCTGAATAGAATCGTGTGCTTTCATTGAATTGATAGCCGTTGAAAAGCACAAAACGATGGAAATCAATTGTGTTGCCTTTGTCGGTATTGCCATAATGAAGTTCGCCATAACCACCAAATTTATATTTTGACTCTTGTTGAGTTGTTGAGTTATCTATTGAGTCGCTGATAACTTCGATGACTTGGGCTGTTTGTTCAACTTTTTCTTGTTGTTTTACTATTTTTTGAGAAGTGCTGTTTATTTGAGATTTTAATTGTTCAATTGTGGCTTGTTGTTGTTGGATGATTCTCCACATTTCAGCTGCACTTGGTGTTTCAGTAGCGTTTGCGGTATTCATTCCACATCCAATAAGAGTGGTTACCAATAAGGTGTTTTTGATCATTGTTTTTCCTTTTTATATTAGGTTATGGCTAGAGCGAATTGTAATGCAAATGAAAATGATAATCAATAAGATTAAAATATTTTATTTATTTAATTTCAGAAATGCAGTAAATATTGGCTTCGTCTGAGGTATCGATTTTGACATGAGTTAAACTTTCTAGAAATGAGGAAGTTTCGTTGTCACAATCTACTAGTTTGTCGTGCTCTTTAAAATAGATGTGGTCATGGGGTTCGGGGTTTTTATCGTAGAATATTTTTCCACACGTTGTATTTATTACTTGTATTAAGTTATGGTTTAATAATAGTGTTATTGTTTCTGAGAAAATTTTATAATCGCGATTTTGATAGACATCTAAGAAGAAGCAGAGTAAGTCATCATGGCTTGGGTGAATCTCGTTCATGCGAATATGTAATAATAAGGACTCTGCAATACAGCAATAGTTTTTAGGGGGTTTAATTTTTATCAAGTCCTGCTCTACTTTGTAATGACATAGTGCCTGCTGATATAAACAAGTAACTTCGGTAAACAATCCATGCATCTGGTTTTTCCTTAAATAGGCAGTTGTTTGACTTTGTTTGATAGTTGAATATTTCCTTATGATCCTATTAAAAACCATGGTAGCAAAAGAACCAAACCATTTTCTTATTTGCAAACCATTTTGATGCAATTGTAGACAGGTTTGATTATTGTGTTGTTTTAAACTCAGCTTGTAACTATTTGTATTCATAAATTTTCCCCGATTATCGGTATGAGACATATAAAAAGATTAATTGTAGAGTAGATAACTGTGAACTGAATTGAGGCGGTACAATCTTAAGGAGTGGAAAAAGACAATACCTATTATTGTGTAATAAATTATTCAGTTCACAATTAAACTAACTTAACAAAAATGGTTTGAGGGGAAACCATTAAGATACAGTGTAATGATAATCATTCTCATTAGCAATAAATAAATTAAATATTCTTAAATTTAACGCATTTATTGTTTTTTGAACGGCTTTTTTTTACCGATTATGATATGTAAAATCAAGGCTAGTGGAAGGCTTAATCCGATGATTAAGTGAAGATAAGATGTTATATCCCTAATGAATTCGTTGGCTAAATAATAAAGAAGATAGGCTGATAACGATTGAATCACAATAAAGCTAGTTAAAGTGATGCCAATTTTCCTTAAACGTTTGGTTCGCCACACATTTGGAACATGATGGGTTAGTATGGAGCCGAAAGCCATCAACATAATAAAAGCAGCTGCACCATGAAGCATTAATACATTATACTGCCATGGTTGTTTTTCTGGTCCAAATTCACCGTCTATCATGAACCAGTTGTTTGCAATATAGTACGATAACCCTGTACACCAGCTTATGACAAGAGTCGTGTAGAGTATTTTTTTAAACCAAGGTTTAAATTTCATTTTTGTAATTAGGTTACTAGAATCATACATTCTATGCAAATGCTAATGATTGTCAATTTAGCTTTGATATAACCTAATTGCTTGCCACTAATAAATGCAGAATTGTTAGTTTAGTCATGGTAAAACACGATTAACTATCCTTTTACATTTTACCTTTTAAACTTGTGGTGAGTTGATTACTGTATTGCATCACTGCATCAGTGGCTTCATCGGTTGCATTGAGTGAAGTATAGCTAAGTTTTGAACCAAAACCACTGCCAATACTATCTCCAGTAACGATGTCATAAGTGTCGATGTCTAGTTGAGCGTTGATTAATTCACTTGAACGTCCAGCATAATTCAACTGTTGGGAACCAACGTAATTAACATTGGCGATAACCATTGCTTGTCCACCATTTTTTTGGATTAAGTGTTTTAGTTCTGCTAAATCCAAACCATTGTTTATTAATTGACGCATACCAGGAATAAATTGTTCATTCATCACTTTGATGTTTTTTTGCTTTAACTGACTTTCTAGTGTTTTTTCAACCGGATTGGCTATGGCTGGATCGCCAAAAGCAATAACTACTACACCTTTGTTGCGTGGTATAGCAGGAGGTTTGGATTGCTGAGTAATCTGTTTTTGTACGCCTGATGCAACATGTTGAGTTGACTCTATAAAGACAGGTGGAACGGTGGCCTTAGTTTCAGCGACGATGGATTCTTTTGTGTCAATGGTATGAGCAATAATTTTGTTGCTAATCTGTGCAGGTAAGGTAACCTTGTTTTGGTCGACAACTTGACTTGGGTTTTGTTTTGAGTTTTCAGTCATGGTATGGTTATTATCAACTGGTTGAAAGTTGTTAGGTTCCATTCTCGTTTTGTCTGTTGGTATGTGTGCTAGTTGATCTTGTGCGTTTGTTTGAATCTCTGTATTAGTAGGTTGCTGAATTTTATTTTCAATGGCAACTTCGTGTGTATTTTCCGGAAAATCAATTTCAGTGTTGTCGATTATTTTAGCTTCATCTTGGTTATCATCATCACCAAACATGCTATCTAAACCAGCCATAATCCCTTTGCCTTCTATAGCGGAGTGTTCGACATTGACTTTATCCGAAGGTATATCGGAATAATCATCTTTGGGGTCGTTAGAACTGTCTATTAAAGCAAGTGATTGTGTTGCATTATTGGTTGTGGTGCTATGAGGTATGGGCAGGTAGCCATTGTAATATCCGAATGAAGCGGCTCCGACTATGGAAAATAATAGTGCAGCAGCTAACCATTTTTTTCCGCTTTTAGCTTGTGGAACTGGCGTAAGATTAGGCGCTGTTATTGCATCACTTCCTGGTAATGTAATCTGATCTGAAACTCTAGGTTTTACTGATTGTGCAACAACGGTAGCTTTGCTCTTAATGTTTGGTATGGTTTCATTGTCAATAGTGTTGCCTAATTCTTGGTCTATTTCTTTACAACTTTGGTATCTGTCATCTGGTGATTTTGCAATCATCTTATTGAGTATGTATGAAGTTTTTTTATCAACTTTTTTGTTTAATTCGCGAATATCGGGAATTTCTGATTGAACAACCTCTAGCATTAATCCTAATGGACTATCATTTTCAAAGGGAACTTTCCCTGCAAGCATTTCATAAAAAACAATACCAAGAGAGAAGATATCAGAACGTTGATCTACTTCTTTACCTATGCAAACTTCTGGTGATAAGTAACCAGGTGTACCAACAAATTCACCTGTGTTTGTAAGTTTGTCACCGTATTCTCTTGTACGTGCGATACCAAAATCTACAACTTTTAAGGTGCCATCTTTTGTTAACATTAGGTTTGCTGGTTTGATATCGCGATGAACTAAATCTAATTTGTGAGCAGCAGCCAAGCCTTTGCAAGCTTGTTTTAAGATGTTTTTTGCATTTTTAACTGGCAAAGAGTTTCCACCTTTCAAAATGTCATCTAAGGATTCGCCTTCTATATACTCCATGGCAAAATAGGGCTGGTTTCCTTCTTTACCAATATAATAGATTTGGATGACATTTGGGTGGTTTAAAGCGGCGGTTGCTTTCGCTTCACGGGTAAATCGTTCTACTAAGTCTTTATCGTTTAATAAATGATCACCCAATACTTTAATTGCAACTTGACGATTTAAGGAAGGTTCCCAACCTTTGTATACAACTCCCATGCCTCCTCTTCCGAGTTCGGCTGTGACTTCATAATGTCCAAATTTTTTCATAAGTATTCCCCTGTAATCTATTTATTCATTTCTAAGTGTGCATCCTATCAAAGATTAATTGAACCTTAACTTAATAAAATAATATATATTGTGTGAAGTAGTTCACATTCGATTTTACCATGAAATATAACGATTTTTTTTATTATTATATGGAATAAAGCTTTAATCTATTATAATCAGACCCTATTAGTAAACTTAGAATAAAAAACAGGTGGTAATTTTTTGTTAGATAAAACCAGACAAAGTGTATGCACGCTTCCAGATGTAGCTGCTGATGTAAAAGCTAAAGTTGCAGGGACTTTGGAATGGGTAGGCATGTCAGAAATTGAAATGCCGCTTAATCTAAATGCTGATGTAGATATCCCTCCTACCATTGCACGGGTGCGTGCTGAGGTTAGCTTGGATGATGAGAGTAAACGTGGTATCCACATGTCTAGGTTGTATCTGGCTTGTGATGAGCTTTTTAGCCATGAATCTATAGATTTTGTTTCTCTAGCTAATTTAACCAATAATTTTTTGACCACTCATAGTGATTTGAGCCACAATGCATTGGTTGAAGTTGATTTTGATGCTTTAATTCGTCGTAAAGCTTTGGTGAGTGATAATTCAGGTTGGCGCAGTTACCCAGTCACATTGTTATTGGTCAGAGAGAAGGATAAAATAAAACACATTGAGTTAGATTTCAGTGTAACGTATTCTAGTACATGCCCTTGTTCTGCGGCATTGGCTCGAAGTCTTATTCAACAAAATTTTAAAGAATCATTTTCTGAAGGTGAGCTAAACTTTGAGGAAGTGCTCAATTGGATTGGCAGTGAACAAGGTATTAATGCGACACCACATGCACAACGCTCTACAGCACATGTACGCACAATATTAAAAACAGACACGCAACACGTTCCTTTACGGCACTACATTGATGTGGTTGAAGAGGCTTTACAAACGGTTGTACAAGCTGCTGTCAAACGTGAAGATGAGCAAGAGTTTGCTTTGATTAACGGTAAAAATTTATTGTTTTGTGAAGATGCTGCAAGGCGAATCAAACACGTATTAACTCAAGAAAAAGAGATTGAAGGGTTTTGGTTGCGTGTTCATCACCATGAGTCATTGCATCCTCATGACGCTACAGCTGAGGCAAGTAGTGACTGATGTTGTTGTAGAGTTTGTAAGACTTGAGGATGTTATTGCTATTCGACACCAGGTATTAAGGCAGGAACAGCCGCGTAGCAGTTGTTATTACCCTGAAGACACCTATAAACAAACGGTACATTTTGCTGCAAAAATTAATAATCAAATTATTGGCAGTGCATCGTTATATAAAGAATCTCACCCTGATTTTGTATTAAAACAATCTTGGCGAATACGTGGAATGGCTGTATTAGAGGCATTCCAAGGCCACAATATAGGGACACAGTTATTGGAAACCTGTATTAACCATGCCATAAAAAATAAAGCAGAAGTTATATGGTGCAACGCTAGGATTGATGCTGTTACGTTTTATAAAAATTCTGGATTTAAAATTATTGGTGAAGAATTTGAATTGGCAAATATTGGCCCACATTTTTTGATGGCAAAGAATTTAGGTATACATATTGGGCAAACACGGTTTATTGAAATAGCTAAGAAGCTGTTTAGAAAAAAGTCTTCGGTGCCTATACCACAACCCAAACATCAAGCATAAAAAAACCACCCAAAGGTGGTTTTTTTAATAAAAACGAGTGGTTATTTTACTTTTCTTAAGCTTCTTGATGCAGCAAAGCCAAATAAACCAAATAATAGCACTAAACTGATTGGAGAAAATACAGGTACATTCACAGGCGGTGCAAGTACAGCAGCAGGGGCAGCCCAGTTAATCCCATTTCCTGTCATTCCTGCAGGTAAATTGATGTATAGACCAGCAGCAATAGCTGCATCAGTATTTGTATAATTTGGTAATGATGTATTAGCTTCATCAATATCATCACTCATTTGGACAAACCATACAAGGTGTTGAGTTTCTCCGGCTAAAATTTCAACATCGTAACCAAACGATATGTTGTCTGATGCTGATGGCGGTCCTCCTTGAGTTTGTGAACCCTCTTTGTTGGATTTGTACTTGCTTGCAGCAGCCGGTTGCCCGCCACCTCCCGGAATTTGTAATGGAATAGCGTCTATTCCTTCCGATGATGCAACAACATGGGTAAGTATTGGGTCTCCATTAGCAATACCAGCATATACGCTGCCATCATGAGTTATAACCCAAGTATCTCCAAGTTCCACTGTTTGATTGTTGTTTGAAGTATTTGGAATGGTCGTACTATCATCAGAGCCAAGGTTGCCTCCAATTGCCGCACGTGTTGTTATGGTAGTAGCGGTTGGGTTGTAAAGGCTGTGGATAATCCGTGTGACTCTTTTATTGGTAAACACATGGTATTGGGAAGATACACTTAAACCGTTTGGCATGGTATCAGGGTCGGTTGTCAATGTGCTGCCAGTAATATCGACTATACCATCAGTATCATTGTAAGGTGCTCCGTCTAAAAATATTCCGCCATAGCCATCAAATGCATCTCCTAATGTTGATGTACTCCCTCTGTCAGGAGATCCTGACCCAAGAAAAATTGAGCCTTCCTGAATACCAAAAGCAGCTATTGAACCACTACTAGTTCCTCGGAGACTGCTGCAGTTTGGTGAATTATGTGAAACGGATGGAGTTGAAAGCAAGACAGAGCTTGCATATACGGTTGCATTTCTAAATGTCACATTTACACGGGTACCACTAGTAACAACACTAGATACTTGTATATTATGAGTTTGGCATACAGATGTAGATCCAGCTCGCCCAGTTCCAACTGCCAATAAACCCGCTGAGCCAACAGCACTAAGTGTAATGGCTTGGCGTAAGCGGTCAAAACCTTTGATTTTGTTTTTCATTTTTATGTCCCCCCAAAAGACTTTTTATAATTATTGAATATAATATTAACAGTTCAATAATTATTATGCAAATAATTTAACATAAAGCTTAATTGTAAGTGTGTTATAGTGTTTTTTTAAAGAAATTTTTTATTTGATTTATTTGATTTATTTGTAGAGATCTACGCCTGCTTTCTCAATACGACTAAATAATTTTGCAAGTGGAGTTTCATATCGTTTCCAACGTTGTAATGATTTTGTGTAAATAGGTTGCCTGACTTGTGTTACACTTGCGGTTCGAACGACGGAATCTTGGCGGTGAAATTGAAGGCAATTATCGTCCCATGGTAAATCTAAATACCGTATGATTCTTTTGCTATGGTGTGTTTGATCTGCAATCATGTCTTCGTAATTTGTTTCAATAAAACGATCCGGTATTATTTTTCTCCAATGTTTCATTAGTCTATCATATTGTATGATTCTCTCCGCTAAGTGATCAAGGTTGAATGCCCATTTAATTTTACCAAATTGAGTCATCCAACAAGAAACAGCAATGTCACGGACATCACGTTTTGCATGAATAATTTTTGCATTAGGAAACAGGGTAAGAATCCAACCAATTTGTGAGTAATTGTCAGGCATTTTATCTACTATTCGCGAAACAGTATTTTTGCCACTTTTTTCTTGAAGACCTAAAAGTTTGTCTAAATACCATGCAGACAATTCATCAACTAACTGTTGGTTTACATGTGGTACTAACTCTAAGGAGGACATATTAGATTGATTAAAGATATTGGGTAAATCAGCAAAGCTTTCAGAGGCAAAACTACGCTCTCCCACGCCTAATATTTGTGGGTGAGCATTGAGTATTTGTTCGGTTAAGGTCGTACCCGAACGGGGCATTCCAAGTATGAATGTTGGGATTTTGCTTGGGTTACCAATTAATTTTAATTTGGAGAAATAATCACTGTCAAATGTTTTGATTATCGCATCAACTCTGGCTTTATAATTATCGGGTTCATATGACCAACCTGTTTGCGTTTTGGCTTTCCAATAGTGTTTATTAGCTAAATCAATATGATTGGCAGCTTTCTTATAATTCTTTGTGCCGTCATGGTAATATCCTAGAGCACTGTGCAAGGAAGAAATAGCACCGTCGCGCAATTCCTCATGAAAAATCAAAGATTGGATTTTATCTGCATCAACTTTGGGTAGTTTCCCTTTTTGTGTAGTTGCCAAGCCATTGAGTGCAGGTACACATCGAGGATTTTTACTTAATGCTAAACGAAATTGTTGTTCAGCAGCCTTTAGGTTTCCTGCATTTTGTAATGCGTGACCATAAGATGAATGCAATTGGGCATGATTAGGTTTAAGTTTTATCAATTGCTTATAGTCATTTAAGCAGGCTTTAATATTACCGTTGTCTAAATGTGTTTTAGCTCTTATTTGATACGCTTGTGGAGCTTTTGGGTGTTTTTCTAATAATTCATCTAGTTCTACTAACGCTTCATTTAACAGTCCTCCTTCCCTGTGGGTATCGGCTAACATGGTCGATGCTGGTATATGGTTTGCATCTTTTTTCAATGCTTGCATAAACCAATATTCTGCCTGTATTAAATCATTTGTTAAGAGCCAATTCTTACCAATTTCAGTGAGTAATAGAGGACTGTCTGGAATTAGTTCCATCGCATCTGCGTACGCATCCATTGCTTCATCGTATTGTTCCAAGTTTGATAAACAACGCCCGAGATTGAGGTGTGATAATCCATTGTAGGGGGCTAATTCTACAGCTAACCTACAGTGTTTTAATGCATTGTCAATGCTACCTGTTGATAATAAGAGCGGCCCTAAGTTGCGGTGTGATGCCACGTGTTGTGTATTGATTTCTATCGCTTTATGATAATGGCCAATGGCTTGTTTAATGTTGTTAGTTTCACGTAATAAATCGGCGAGTGCACTTTGATAATCGGCATTTTGACTATCTCTATTAAGTAAATATTTTAATAGTTTTAAGGCTTTTTTGTATTTTTTTTGTGCTAATAATGTACAAGCAAGATTAAATCTTGCCGAATTGTAATTGTTTTGTAGCTTTAGGGCGTGATTAAAGTATTTTTTAGCAGACTTGTACTTTTTTAGTTTTCTATGTGCTTCACCTAGGTTGTTAGCATATCTTGCATCATTTGGTTCGATTTTTAGTGCGCTAGATAGCCATTTTTTTGCTTGTTGATTTTGACCTTGTAATAGATAAGAAACCCCCAGTAACTCATGAAGCTCAGCATGTTTTGTAGAATCACTAATCAAAGATTTTAAAAGTTTCTCAGCCTTTTGGAATTGTTTTTTTTCTAGTAATTTTGTTGCTAATATTAATTTATTATCTGTGTTCATTTAATGTTATATCGTGATATTTAACTGAGAAAGAATATTTTACTGTGGATAAGGTGCATTTTGTAAAAATTCTTTCTTATTATGATTAAATAAGGTGTTGTTCATTTCAAAAACCTTTTGGACATTACCTTTATGGAACGTTATAGGCGAGAGGGTAAGTATCATGATGTTATGCGTAATAACAAAGAGGTTGTTTTTTAAAAATTAGACGTTTTTTTGTGGCTCATAAGTGGCGCAGGAATATACTGTAAATTAAACTATTAAACCTTGAGGTAAGCTCCATTAATCGAAGGTATGCTTTGTTACTAGTTTAAAAGAATACTATTGAATATTTGAGTATCATCCCAATCTATGGATTTCAAAATAAAAGTACAAATAAATGAAAGAAGATTTTAAACAATATATATGTGTAGTCTGTGGCCTTATTTATGATGAAGCCGAAGGGTGGGAAGATGATGGAATTGCTCCAGGTACTAAATGGGAAGATGTTCCTGAAGATTGGGAGTGTCCAGACTGTGGTGTTGGTAAAGAAGATTTTGAATTGCTAGAGGATTAACTAAATTCAAGCATGCTTATTTGTTAACATGCTTAAATTTAACAGATGCTATTCAGTCAATGACTATTTGATTCTTTTTACTTTGACTCCGCGACCAAACCCTTTAACATACAGTTGCCATGTACCCATAGATTTGGGTTTTATGGTGATTTCGGGATTCATTTTTTTTGGTATATAGAATGTAGAATTTTCAGCTTGTCTCCATATTTGCCCATTTGCAAGTTTAAAAATTTGTTTACCTCTCCAGCCTTTAAACTCTCCAATATAAGTGGTTTGGATTTCCTCTCTTTGAGACTCTTCCCGACGAAAACCCATAAATCTTTTTTTGTCTTTCTTGATAGCTTCAGCAGAAACTTCTTCTATAACTTCTTGCTTTATTTGATCTCTAGTTTTTTCTCTTGAGTCATTAAGCCATGTAATGAGCTGTTTTTTTTCTTGAGAAGAAAGTTTGTAAATTCCAGTACTTACGGTGGTTTCTTCATCCATATTGTCAAAAATAGTGTCGGCAAATAATATTGATGAAGAAGACATAAATAGTAAAATTATTAGTTTTTTCATGTTTTTCACAGTTATTTAATATTAATTAACCCATTCTAACAAAGTTTTAACACAGTAAAATAAAAAAGACGTTAAAATGCGTCAAAACGTAAAAATCAACTACCAAGACAATAATTTATGAAGATTTCTAACTATTTCCATTTTCTGCATGGCAAAACCAAAGTGTTTTTTGCTTTATTCATACTACAACTCATTCTATTAGAAGCTCATGCATTAGATGTTTCTATTGATGATTCAGGTGATTTACCACTTCTACCTAATAGCATGGATGTTATGTATGATTATGACCCTGTATCTGGTAAAAACTACATTTCATTTGATGTAGGTGAACCAATTGTGTGTACAAGTATTAATGATACTAATCAATCTTTAGCGCTAGAAGCATTCGATGGTAACTCATTTAACCTTACAGAATCAATGGTAGGAATGAATGGAATCAGTTCATTCATTTATGATGTTTCAACTCGCCATATAAGCATAAAAACCGATTCAAGTATTCAATGTGCAACCGAAATTAATGTTTTAGGCGTGAATACATCTGATAATGTCTTTACTGATGGTTTTGAAGTATTTAATTCCAATGCCAATGCCAATTATTTATTGTTAGAGTTAACAAAAGAAAATGGTGACGACTTTTCACAAGGTCAAACATTTGGCCCAGGAACATTGGTTTACAAATACAAAGTCACCAATACAAATCCTGATATGATGGGTGATGACCTTTCGGTTGATTTGGTTGAATATAGTCAAAATTTAAACAATAGTGCGGTAGGTGTTCCCTCTCATTTTGATGGGGATAGTGTTAGTTGTGATGATAGCTTTGCTACAGATTGTGGCACCATTATTTCCCCAACTGGATCTATACGGCTAAACGGTGCATTGATTGGACCATCAGAATTCATTACTATTACAGTTACTAGAACGGTTGTACGACCCAATTTAGGCCCAAATGAGACAGTTAAAATACTAGCAGCTGCATTTAATACAAATTCAACTGAAAACATATTTGGTAACAATGTGGTCAAACATGATTTTATTACTACTGATGATAACACGGCACCATTAATAACGGAGGTGACAGCTGTAGTTACTCCTGCAAATGATGACACACCTGATTATGTATTTAATTCGAATGAAGATGGAACAATAAACTTTACTAACTGTAATGGTAGTAGCATAACTTCGGGTACATCAATATCTGCAGGAAACAATACAATTACGTTTGAAGTGTTACCTGAGGGAGTATATTCCGGGTGTAAATTTACAGTATCAGATAACTCGTCAAATGAATCACTTGAGCTCATTATTCCAGATTTTACTCTTGATTTAACAGCTCCTATTGATCCCCCTACTTTTACACCTCCTTTTTCAGCAGGCCCAACTCTCACAAGTTTGTCAAATAACTCAACGATCATGGGCGTTTGTGGTAATGGTGCTTTAGGTGGATTGATAGGGTATAGATCCTCAACTGGAAGTGATTTGATAAATGAGCCTATCGTATCCACATTAATGGGCTTGAATTTTACAAGTCAACTAACCTGGAACTCTGGTGGTGCGAAACAATTTTTTGCTGCGTGTATTGATGATGTTGGAAATCCTGGTCCTGAAGTAGCAATAAATGTATTTGTTGATTTATTGGATCCTTTGATAGTTACATTTGGAAGGGCAGGTTCTCAAAACCCTACAACATTTGATAACTCGGCTCAATTTGAAGTGGAGTTTAGCGAAATTATAGCCCCGTTATCTTTTGAAGAAAGTGATATAATATTGAATGGCACAGCGACTGGGTCAATCACTTCTTTTTCAACCAACGATAATATTACATGGTCATTTACGGTAACAGGTATGACTCATGATGACACTATTCAACCTTCAATAGCAACAGGAGCAACAACTGATATTGCTGGAAATTTTAATGAAGCTGGTTCATCAACTAATTCGGTTCATTATCTTGCAGCACTTGTGGAGTTTTCATCTGACTTAAGCCTCCCTGAAAACTCTGGCGTCGTTCCCAAACTACTTGTTAAAGGCACACTAAATTCAGATGTTGATGTAAATATCAATATCGAAAACACTTCAACTGCAACGAGCCCAAATGATTATACATTCGCCACAACAACAATACCTATGGGTACTTATAATTCGGTAACTGAATTTGATATTAATTTGTCAATTGAAGATGATGCTGTAGTTGAATTGGATCAAGTTATTGATTTTAAAATAATAAGCACTACTGGCGACTTGACAATTGGTGATGCCAATGAGGACTTGACAATAAATAACACTAATTCTTATACTATAGTAAATAATGATAGTATTACATTAAGCATTAACAATCCTGCACCAGTAGATGAAGGTAATTCTGGACCTACATCATTAGGTTTTATTGTGACAGCAACTGGTCAAGTAGAAACAGATGTAACCATACCTCTTACATTAATGGATGTTAATACAGATCCTAGTGACTATAATTTTAATGGAATGCCTTTGGTTATTTCAGCGGCAAATACTAATATGAGCAACAGCTTTCATGCAATTACAGTATTTATCATTGGAGATTCAAGCGTTGAGCTTGATGAAATGTTTACTATTAATTTAGGAGCACCTTCATTATCTGGAGTAACAATTTCAACAGGTGTTGGAACTGGTACTATTCTAAATGATGATTAAGTTAGTTTAAATAATTTAGGTGCTTTAATAGAGGTGACAGATTCAAATGGGGATATCTTGATAGCAGATAGTGCGGACAATTCGAGTTACATAATTAGATTCTAAAGGAGATTCTGCTGTAGGTGTTGCGGTTGTTTTTGAAACTATCAATATGAATGCTAGTATCAATACAGCATCAGGAAATACAGATGGGAATGGACAATACTCTACTACTGTTAGCAATACTACAGTTGGATCGACAGAATTTACTGTTCAGTTTGATAACACTGGTGATGGAATACTAAACACTTAAGTTATTAATGAAGGCAGCTAGTGTGGTATTTCAGTAATTAACGATATTCAGTTTGACTACCTGGAATCCTGTGTAAGGTGGAGTTTGTATTTATAAATTCAACACCCTTGTCGTATTTTAATTTACATTCCAGCACATAATTAAGTGTTAAAGGGTTGTTAACTTGCATTGAGTTTTTGGTCGTAACAGTATCAAATTTCAAAATTTCTGTGGAAAAAATACCAAGTTGCATAGTTAAGTGCTCTGATATTTGAACAGTTAAGCCTTCATTAATACTAATATAACAGTTAATGTTTTTTAATATTTTTTTCCTATTTGATCGATAATCAAAGCGTAGGTTAGTGGTATTATCGTGTATGTTAAAATGACTAATTTTAATTGAACTAGGAGTTCTTTGTTTTTCATGAACTCTAGTGGTGGGTGTTCCACATGAAATTAGAGCGATAGAGAGAGGTATTAATAGTGCATTAGAATTTTTTATCATCATTAACCTACCTTTTTAGGATCAAGTGCATCTTGCATAGAATCTGAAAACATATTAAAAGCAATAACTAATATAAACAAAAAGGCAGATGAAGAGGCAAAGTTATTGAAGTGGCCTGCTAAAACATCTTGTGTTGATTCAGAAATCATTAGCCCCCAACTCACTCCATCTTTTACACCGAGACCTAGGAAACTAAGTATTACTTCAGATTTAATTGCGGCAACAAAAGCTATAGTAGACTGTACTAATAATATGTGTGAAGTATTTGGCATGATGTGTTTAAAGATAATTTTATTCTGACTAACACCAATGGCATGAGCTGCTTCTACAAACTCTTGACCTTTGAGTTTGATGACTTCACCGCGAACTACTCTTGAAGTTATGGTCCAGAAGGTAGAAATCATGGCTATATGCATGGCAAAAGGGTTATCTTTAAGGGCAAACGCCACAGCTGCGACAAAAAGATAAAATGGAATCGAATCGAGTACACCCATAAGCCATAATATAACAGAGTCAATCCATGACCCACTAAAATAACCTGAAATAGCACCCAAAACAGCACCAAGTGCTGTTGACAAAAGAGCCACTATAAAACCAACTTCAAAGGCTACTTTGGTGCTGTAAATTGCACGGGTAAATACATCTTGTCCAATAACATTGGTGCCAAACCAATTTTGCATTGAGGGGCCTTGCCATAACTGGTCTGAAGTATCACTCCATGTGCCTCCCCAAAATCCAAACCAGACCCCTAAGGCGACTATAAGATAAATGAAAACGATGAAAGCACCAGTTTTCCCCATATTGTCATGTTTAAACTTATACCATGCTTTGTCCCAAAGAGAATCACCTTTTTCCATCATAGTTGTGTTATGTGTAATTTCGGTCATTATTTCAACTCCACACGTGGGTCAAATACACGGTATAGTATATCGGTTAATAAGAGTACAACAACAAATAAAACTGCTGTCAAACCAACAATGGCTTTTAAAATGTTTTGATCGCCAGCAATGATGGCATCAAAGGTCACTTTTCCAACTCCAGGAATACCAAAGTAGCTTTCAATGAGTAAGCTGCCGCTAACAACAACTAAAGGGATAGAAAACATGATTCGAGTGATAATAGGCACCATGGCATTTTTTAACACTCCTTTAAATAATAATGAAGTGGGTGTATGGCCAAAAGCTTTAGCAGTTCGCACATGATCTTTTGTCATTTCTTCGACCAATACAGCACGGTAAAAGCGAGTGTTATAACCAAGAGCAACAAAAACTGTTGCTAGTGTTGGGACTGTGACATACCTTAAATACTGGTACCATATTATATTATCTTCTGAATCATAAACCTCCCACCCTCGTACAGGAAACATATCTAGTCCATAAGAAGAGCAGAATAAAAGTTGGAAAAATATGATAACAATTAAAAAGGAAATACTCATGCCAATAACAGAGCCTGTCATGATTAGTTTGTCAATCCAAGAACCTCGATGATAGGCAGCAAAAAGCGCCAAGGCAATAGCAATAACATTGCCAAGAATAAAACCCGGAATGATTAAATGTAGAGAAACTGGCATGGTTTCTTTTAAGATAGTTGATACTTTTTTATCGACTACTTGGGAGTTTCCAAAATCAAAGGTGACAAGTTCTTTAAGGTAGGTTCCATAACGTTGTAAAAACGGTTGGTCATAGCCCAGTTCGTGCCTTACTTCTTGGATTTCTAAAGCTGTTGGGTTTTTTCCTAATTTATCCCAAGTTAAATCAGGACCAAAATATATCATAAGTAAGAATGATATAAAAGTTACTCCTAAGATTAAGGGGACGCCACCAGCTAGTTTACGTAATGCAAATTTAAGAATATCCAATTTAATAACCTCCTTTATTTCACATCAACATAACGAGTAAAAAAGCCACCAAGAATCTCTCTATCAGGGAACATAATGACATCATGGTGCCATAAATATATTCTATTTCTGGATAAACCTGAGAGTACTACACAGTCATCGATGACCATATTGTTAAGTTGTTGGTAGAGTTGAGTGCGTTCTGGAGAAGGTTGTAATATTTTGGCTTTTTCAAATAAATTATCAAATTCTGGGTTTATGTAATTAAAACTATTTGACCCTGGAGATTTATTCGGACCGTAAAACAATTGTAATGTGTTTTCTGCGTCAGGATAATCTAAGCCCCATGCCAATGAAAAGAAGGGTGTTTTTCCATTTTTTAAGGCTTTATTGAAGGATCCGAAACTAGGATAGGGGTTATACTTTATCTTGTTAACTGGGTAGCCGGCCTTCTTTAGAAAACCTCTGAATTGTTCATAAGTCATTCTGGTGTCAACTCTTCCAGTAACGTGGTATTCCAATATGGGTAAATTGTCAGCATTCCACCCAGCATCAGCCAGTAATTTTTTAGCTCCTTCGATATCAAGTGTAATAGATTCTTGATTAGCTTTTGAGTCAAATTCAGAAACCGAAGGAGGGATAGCTCCTGGAAAAACCGTGCCTAGATTAAAGTAAAATGCACGATTTAGTTGATCCCAATTATGAGCCTTACGAATTGCACAACGTAGAGCCTTATTTTTTTTATCATGTTTTGGATCGCCATTGTTGCCAAAAACTGGGTTCTGCATGTCAAAGCCAGAATATACAAAACCAGCTTCAACCATAAACATATGGTGGTAATTGTCGGTAATCTGTGGATAGAGTTTTAAAGGTTTCTTGGTCATTATCACCGTACTAGATTGTTCTTTAGGTACAGTTGTGTATTGAATTTCATTGCCTTTAGAGAATGAATTCCACCTTGCAGAGGTCTCTTTGATAAAATGAACTTCCATCACATCAATAAATGGTGGTGATTTGCCAGCTAAGGTTTTAATACCAGTAAAACCATGTTTGTTATCATCATAGCCTTCAAAAATTAAGTCTAGTGGTTCTTTCCTAAAGTTAGGATTTGTGATTAGGATTGCTTTTTCTTGATTAAATGACTTGAGAGAGAAAGGCCCAGAACCTGTTGGATTGGAGCCAAACTCATCACCATAATGTTCTACAGCTTCATGAGGAACAACGGCAGAATAACCCATGGCAAGGGTATAAATTAATTGTGGGTAAGGTTCAACTAGTTTGATTTGTATGGTGTAATCGTCGAGCGCCTGTAGGCCCTCAATTGTTTTTGAATAATCAGAACCTTGCTTTTTCCAATCATCGAGCCCGACAATTCGACCAGCAAATAACCATGCACCTTGAGATTTAAATTTTTTATCAAAGTGTCGTTTTAAGGAGTAGACAAAATCACTTGCATGAACCTCACGGCCTTTAGTATTAATAAAGGCGGGGTTGTCTTGAAATTTAACCCCTTGTTTCATGGTAATGGTGTAGGTTAAACCATCTTCGCTAACCTCAGGCATTGAAATTGCTAAGTTGGGTTTCAACTGATAAGGACGTTCTAAGTATTTATAGGAATACAATGTATCAAAAATGTTCAAAACAAGAAAATTTGAGTAAACAACTGCGGCACGAACTGGGTCAAGTGTGGTTGGTGTGCCATCCATGGAGTGGTAATAGACTTTTTCCCCTGGATAACGGCTGTTTTCGTTTTCAGATTGCTTAACTTGGTTTTCATCTGATTCTTGATTATTCGCGCAAGATATTAATATTGAAAATGTGCAAATAATAATTGTGCATTTTAACAATCCAGTGGGGCGAGTAAATAAATTGTTAAAAGCACTTTTAAAGGTTAAAAAATTTGCGAATAATAAGTTATATAGCTTGATTGATGTATTTATCGTTTTTTTTGTCCACAGCCCCAGAATTGGGCAAATTCTTCTAATCAGCTTTATTTGTGTTAGCATGCTATGTTCTTTCAAAAAATAGAAAGATTATTATACATATATCTATTCAATATGTCTAAAAGTCGTTTTTGGAATGCTTAGAAAAAACTATCCTCCCCAGAATTAATGCCTTCCATACCATTGCTCAAGTCATCATCGCCAGTGCTTCCTTCATTGAGGCTGATTTTTACTTTTAGTCCTTGTGGTGAATCAGCATTTTGAATGGCTTCCTCTAAACTTATTGTGCCGTTTTTGTATAAGTTGTAAAGATCTGTATCAAAAGTCCTATTGCCATCATCCAATGAAGACTCCATAGCCTCTTTAAGTTTGTTAACTTCGCCACGCCGTATCATTTCACGAATCATTGGGGTGTTAATTAGAATTTCACACGAAGGTAGCCTTAAACCTTGGTGGTCCTTAACTAACCTTTGTGAAATAATGGCTTTTATATTTAAGGCTAAATTTAATAATACATTTTTGTGAGTGTCACTTGGAAAAAAGTTTAACACCCTTTCAATCGCTTGATCAGAATTATTGGCATGTATAGTTGCTAAGCATAAATGACCTGTTTCTGCAAATGCAATAGCTGCTTCCATTGTGTTTCTATCCCTAATCTCTCCAATTAGAATAACATCAGGAGCTTCACGTAACGCACTTTTTAAAGCATTTGCATAACTATGAGTGTCTGATCCTACTTCACGTTGGTTGACAATTGATTTTTTATGCCTGTGCATAAATTCGATTGGGTCCTCTACTGTAAGAATATGGCCTGTCATTTGTTCGTTACGGTGATTTATCATCGATGCCATGGTAGTGGACTTTCCTGAACCGGTAGCACCAGCAACTAAAATCAATCCACGTTTGTCTAGAATTAGTTCATTGAGTAATTCAGGCATTCGTAATTCTTTAGCAGAAGGGATTTCTGTTTCAATGGTACGGATAACCATACCAATTTCATTTCTTTGTTTAAATACGTTTACACGAAAACGACCAACACCTGCTAGTGAAATGGCCAAATTCATTTCATTTTCTTTTTCAAACTCTGGTACTTGGCCTTCATCCATAATTGAGTAAGCAATCTTTTTTACGAGGCCATTAGGCAATGCAGTACTGCCAAGTGGTTGTAATGTACCTTCTACTTTAATGTTAATTGGGGCACCTGTACTTAGAAACATATCGGAGCCGTTTTTTTCTTTCATTATTTTAAGAAAGTGTGTTAAATCCATAATAGTACCGTATTTATTTACAAATTTGTGTTAATTGAGCTTTATTAAAGCCAAGAAGAGTAGAGACCTTCTTTAGCATGTTAAACTCAAGTTTATGCAAGTCATTATCTATGTTTGCTAATACCCATAAGTTCTTAATTATAGTTTTCTTTTCGTCAACTGATAAAAAATTATTAATGACTTCCGTATGAGATTGTAAAGAAATAGTGAAATCACTGTGGATTTCAGCATTCTTAACTAATTCATCTACTTTTTCTTCAGATAAATTCATACTTGCAGAAAGGACTTCATGCATGATTTTTTTTTCTTTTTGTAGTTCAATAAAATCAGCACGAATCATTTCAATCATTAAAGTCGAAACAGCTATTTGTAATTGTTCTGACTCTTGGCTTGTTAATTCTGATGAGATAACAGATAATCTCATTAATTTTTTGATTGAAGCCAAAATACTCATATTTAATCACCCAATATAGCTTTTTAGGTGATTATGATACACAAATAGTACCAAATCTGCAAAGCCATTATGAAAAATATATTACTTACAATTTATGCCATTACTATACTTATTGCCTGTCAGGGCCCAAATAGTAAGAAAATACAAGTGGTTGATAATACAACAAAAATCAAAAAATCTGTAGCAGATGACGTGGTGGTGTCTTTAGAGGGTTGCTATAAAGATACGTCATGTAAGGCAGAACTAGAGGTATTGTTACCTAACTGGTTGTTAGAAAATAGTTTTGTTACCCGTGATGACGCAGTAATAACTGATGAAAGTCTTATAAGTAAACTGCCAAAAAATGTCACTATGCAAGAATCAAAACTGTTAACGAATATTAACCTGTCTAGTAATTACATGAAAAATGAATTAGTTAGAGGTGCATTAAACGAATGGTTAACTTGGAAAAGGCCTCAATTAATTAATACTTGGCACTATTATCAATTTTTACGTAAGGATATTATTTCAGCATTTGATCACTACAAAATTGATGAGGCGTTAGTTTTGGCTATCATGTCACAAGAAAGTGGTGGTAAAGTACATTCACGTTCAAGGGTTGGAGCAGGTGGTTTATTTCAATTGATGCCAGCTACAGCTAAGAGGCTAGGACTTAGTGGTAAACAAGGTGCTTATGATTTACGTTTCAATCCGAAAGAATCAGCACTTGCAGCAGCAAAATACATAGATGAGCAAAGCCAATTGTATAATAGTGATGTTAGTAAAATATTGGCGGCGTATAATTCAGGCGAAAACCGTTTTCGCCGATTAAATACAAAATACAAAAACAAATCCATTTGGGATAAAAATTTCTATTATGAGTTGCCGCGAGAAACTCGACACTATGTACCTGTTGTTATTGCGGCTATGTTGATTTTCCAAAACCCTGAAAAATTCAATGTAAAACTTGAGCAAGTAAACTCATCCTTGTTGACAGTAAAGTTGCCAACTAAATCCTCTTTGAGTGAAATATCCATGTGTTTAGGTCAAGAAAAAAATAGAGAAGGCTGGTTTAGGGTGTTGAGAAACATTAATTCAGGTATTAAAGCAGACTCTTCATTTAAACCTTTTACAGAGATACAAATTCCCGCTATCTTAGCAGAGACTTTCGAGTTCAATTGTAAAAACCAGGAGTTAATGCAACTTGCACAATCATTACATGAGGCAGATTTTAAAGCACGACAAGGTTTGTTTAGTTATCGCATCAAGCGTGGTGATTCATTAGGCAAAATTGCGCGCAAATTTAGGTGCACAACTCGTAAAGAAATTGCCAGATTAAATAAACTTAAAGCCCCTAATTATTTAATACGTGCAGGAAAATACCTAAAAATCCCCCAGTGCTAATCCACGTATGTAAATGCATCAGTTTTGCTATATTGACTTTGTTAGTGTGGCTAGTGTTTCAATTGCAATTATTTGGTGATGAAGCTTTTTATTGGTTAGAAGGACAGAATCTCGCATGGTCTTATGCTGAGTTGCCAGGGTGGACTGCATGGATGATAAGGCTTGGCACTGAAGTTTTTGGCAATAATTACTTTGCAGTAAGAGTTATATCATTTACAGGTTTCCTTAGTATTTTATGGGTAATACATACACTAAATAGGCAACAAATTTGGCAAAATCTAAGCCTTATTTTAAGTGTACCAATTGCTGCAGTTATCGCAACGATGGCTTTACCTGATATATGGTTGTTGTTTTTTGTTCTATGGAGCAT
Organism: Alcanivoracaceae bacterium; assembly: GCA_016744455.1. GTDB lineage: Bacteria > Pseudomonadota > Gammaproteobacteria > Xanthomonadales > Marinicellaceae > NORP309. The sequence continues at coordinate 52,532 of JADGEI010000003.1, read as the reverse complement.
TTATTTTTTATTTAAAGCAACTAAAAATAATAGGAAGTTAGACTGGGCTTTACTTGGTGTCTTAATAGCCTTAAGTATTAATGTGCATGTACGTATGTGGATATGGTTGTTTTTTGCAGGTATTGCCTTTATTGGCTTTTATTATTCTCATATAAGAATAATTAAACCAGCCTTGTTAATTACACTTCCAATCGCTTTGTTAGGGTTGTTGCCCATTTTGTTTTTTAATATAGTACATGACTTTCCTTTGTTGAATTTTCAATTTTCCGAACGCCATCCATGGCAATTCCAGCTTTCTAATATTAACTTTTTATTTTCGCAGGTTATTGTTATTACACCTCTTGTTTTACTGATTTGGTTTAAGAATGTTGTGGTATTCAGTCAAAATCGATTTACTAATTGGATAGTTATGACAGCTTTAATCCATTGGGTATTTTATGTGGTCATGAGTTTATTTGTTGATGGCCTTAGGACGAATGTACATTGGTTAATTATTTCCTATGTTCCAGTATTAACTATTATAAGTAGCTCTCGATTGAAAAACTGGGCAATTGTTACTGGTTTTGCAGTAACCATATGTGTATTATTCTTTTTGGCTTTAAACAAACAGGAAAAATCAAACTTTCAGGCTAGAATATTGGATAATTCGTTGGGGTGGCAGCAATTAGCACACGATATAAATATAATTCAGCAACAACAAAACATAAATGCGCTAATTGTTGATTATTTTATGACAGCGGCTGAATTGGCCTTCGAATTAAATAATACCAGTGCAATAAAAGTGTTACCGCATGAAAAAAACCGCAAACATGGGCGTGAAAAGCAACTGAACATAATGGGGATGTTGCTCAAAGAACCTCAAGAGTATAAAACCCCTGCCTTGCTTGTTATAGAAAATTCCACATTAAAACTTCAAAGCAAAGGCGAATACTATCAACAATTATGTCGGAACTTTAACAAACTAGAATTTATTCAATCAATAAATATTAGCAATACGAGTAAGCAATACCATGTTTTTAAAGTAAATAGTTCAGAACTAAAATGTGAAATACCTCCTATATTTTATCTTAATCATAGAAAAAAAAATAACAAAATCACCCTAACAGGCTGGGCTGTTTTTCACGATGTAGGTATAAAATCTTTAGAAATATTGAGTGATGGCAGCAGCCATTTAATTACTGAAAACGCTTTAAAAAATAAAGGCATTAGTAAACAGTTTCCTGAAATAAATGATCCAAACCTACCAAATAATGGTTTTAGAATCTCACTAATGCCTAAGGATATTCAAAGTAATAAAGTAAGAATCAAGGCAATTGGAAATAATGGCCAGACCTATTATTCTCAAATTTATTTTTTAAATTGAAATATTTAAACAGATGGATGGTCTACTAAAGCATGAAACAGAAAGAAAGAAAATTTGATGCACTAATAGGCCATTTAAGCGATGATTTATATCGTTTTGCTTTTTGGTTATGCAAAAATGATGCCTTAGCAAAGGATTTGGTCCAAGAAACTTATTTGCGCGCTTGGCGAGCATTGGATTCATTGAAAAACGAGAAGGCTGCTAAGAGTTGGATATTTACAATTTTAAGGCGCGAATTTGCACGGTTATTTGAACGCAAAGTTCCACCAATAAGTTCTCTTGATGATTTGGATTTTGATATTGAAGAGACTAAGTCAATTGGACCTGACGATAAAATGGAAATTGATATTGTTCGTGATGCTATTATGCAACTAGATAAAAAGTATTCAGAACCATTGATGTTACAAGTTGTAGGTGGTTTTAGTTGTGATGAAATTGCTCAGCAATTAGCTATCAGTAAGAGTGCTGTGATGACACAATTATTTAGAGCTCGCTCTAAATTACAAACGGTTTTAACTAAGGAAAGTAAAATAGGTAAAGTTATATGAACTACTTTGAATTTAGACAACAATTATTAAAAGATTCTTTTACTAAAGATGAAGAGTTTCACCGCCTTCGAAAAGAAGACCTACGTTGTGCTAAAGCTTATAAGGAGGCTATGGCATTTGAAAAAACATTGAAAAAGGCATTGAACATCAAGGCCCCTGATAATTTAAAAGATTCCATTGTTTTAAGACAAACAACACAGCATACGTTGACTCGTTCGTTTAGGAATTATGCCATAGCAGCTACTGTTCTTATTTCATTTGTTATTGTGTCAGCAACGTGGTATTTGCAAAAACCTGGTTCAATAGAGCAGTTTATTATAGAGTCAGTAGCTTTGGAATCTAATGTACCTTTATCTGAGAATTCAATTTCATTAAATAAAATTAAACTGGTATTCGCAGAATTTGAAACCGAAGTTAATGGTGATTTAGGAGAGGTCCGTTTTATTCATGACTGCCATACTCCTGGAGGTACAGGTGTGCATATGGTTGTATCTACAGATGCTGGATTAGTGACTATTTACTATATGCCTAAGACAACTTTAAGCAAAGATCGTATTGATTTTGAAACAGCTAATGAAAAAGCGATTTTAGTGGCTATGGAAAGGGGCTCAATTGCTATTATTGCAGATACTCGTCAGCAATTGGCTGCCATTGAACCAACATTAAAAAATAATTTAGTGTTCCTTTAATTTCTAAGTAATTTGTAGGTTTGGTTTTTTGTTATGATAACGGAATCAAACGTTAGAAATTTCATCATTGCTGGTAATCCAGCGGTCAATAATCTTTTGACAAATATGTGGGTGGTTGATGATTAGCTCAGCTGCTAGTTTTTGTGCTGAATGGAATATGTTTTTATCACGTTCGTAATCAGCTAATCGAAATTGAACACTGCCTTTCTGTTTACTACCGAGTAATTCGCCCGCTCCGCGAATTTTAAGGTCTTCTTTAGCTATGATAAAACCATCTGTAGTACTTCGCATGATGTCTAATCGTTTTTTTGCTACATCACCCAAAGGCGCCTGGTACATAAGTACACAGTGGCTCTTGGCATTACCACGTCCAACACGACCACGTAATTGATGTAATTGAGACAAACCTAATCTTTCTGCATTTTCTATTACCATTAAACTCGCATTAGGGACATCAACACCAACTTCAATAACGGTTGTTGCAATTAATAAATCTAATTTATGAGATTTAAATTGCTCCATAATGGATTGTTTTTCAGCGGATTTAAGTCTTCCATGCACCAAACCAATACGTAGTTCAGGAAACCATTGGCGTAACTCTTCAAAAGTATCGTTAGCAGCTTTTGCTCGAAGTACTTCTGATTCCTCAATTAGAGTGCAAACCCAATAGGCTTGCGCACCTTTTTGGCAATTGGTTTTAATGCGTTCGGCAATTTGTGGTAATTTACTATTGGAAATCACGAGTGTTGAGGTTTCTTGTCTGCCGGGTGGCAATTCATCAATGATTGAAATATCTAAATTGGCATATGCAGTTTGTGCTAACGTTCGTGGGATGGGTGTGGCTGTCATAATTAACATATGGGGTTGTAAGGCTTCAAATTGGCCTTTACTACGTAACGCAAGTCTTTGGTGTACGCCAAAACGGTGTTGTTCATCAATAATAACAAGACCTAGTGCATTAAATTCAACATCTTTCTGAAATAAAGCGTGTGTTCCAATGATGATTCGAACACCGTGTTTGATTTGTTTTAATGCTTCTATTCTTGCTTTGCCTTTAATGGCACCAGATAGGAATACAATCTCATCACTTCTATACCAGGTCTTTAACGTGTTAAGGTGTTGTTCTGCGAGAATTTCTGTTGGCGCCATCATAACTGATTGGTGATTTTGATAAAAAGCTGCTAGTATGGCAATGGCAGCCACGACAGTTTTGCCACTACCAACATCACCTTGAATTAATCTTTGCATCGGGTGATTATTTGCGATGTCTTGATGGATTTCTTTAATTACTCGGTGTTGTGCGTTGGTTAGTTCAAATGGCAATTGTTTTAAGAATTCGTATATGTGCTTTTTTTCAATCGGTAATTCTGGAGCGTAGAGCTCTTGCGTTTTTTGCTTAAGCTGCTTCATAGCCAATAAATGTGCTAGCACTTCTTCTAATATTAAGCGCTTCTGATAGGTATGTGTACCAGCAATTAAAGCATTGGTGTCAGCATCGGCTGGAGGCTTATGTACATAGTGTAGAGCTTGGCTTAAGTTTGGAAGTTGCTGTTCTGTTAATATATGTTCTGGCAAAAACTCTTCAACTTTGATTTCTTTTCTGTCTAGTAACAATAATACTTGGTTCAATGCTTTTTGAATTGTACTTTGGTTGATGCCTTCTGATTTTGGGTATATAGCAGTTAGCGAGCTTTCCAATGGTAAAGTTTTTTCACCATAATGTTGGTATTCTGGATGCAGTATCTCAATCGTGTATTTGCCGAGACGAACTTCGCCATATGCGCGTATATTACTACCTGTTTTCATTTTTAGTCGTTGAGAGTGGTAAAAGTTAAAAAACTTTAAAGCAAGAGTTCCAGTACCATCGTCAATTTCACAAACTAGCATGGGCTTACGTGAATTAATTAGGTAAGTCTTTATAACTTCGCCCTCAACAAGAGCTGTTTGTCCTATCGAAAGATCAGAGATATAGGTGATTCTAGTTTTGTCTTGATAACGTAGCGGCAAATGAAAAAGCAAGTCATTGACTTGTTCGATTCCTAGTAATGTTAATTTTTTAGCTGTCTTTTCGCCTATTCCTTTTAGTTCTGTTAGTTGCATTTGCAGTTGTGATGATGTATATTTTTAGGATAACATAAATTGAAGGGAAATAAATATGAATCCAGAACAAATTAAAATAATTGTAGTTGTAGTAATCACTTTGATATTGGCTATTGTGATAGAACCTAGTCGAACCAGAGCGGCAAGTTTTTCCGATATTGGTAAAATCGCGGCTGTCATGGGTGGGTCATCAAGTCCAAGTGCAAAAGCAAATAAAAAACCCAACTCATACTCTTCTAAACCAAGTTGTCGCAAAAAAGGCTTTAACCTCTATGGGAAAGTCCAGTTTGTCGACTCATTTCCTGACCTAACCATTCAATATGTAAGTTCATTTCCAGATATAAATGTAGAATTTGTTAGTTCTTTCCCGAGCAATTGTGGTCAATGGCAAGAAGTGGATAGTTTTCCAGATTTTAAGGTGCAGGTTGTCAGTTCTTTTCCAGATTTAAAAGTAAAAAAGGTTAGTTCTTTTCCAGGTATGGAATAATAATTTCATACGCCATAGTTTTGAAGGTGCCGTTTTATAGTATAAACGGTCAATTTACTTGCTACAGGAAAGTATTGCACAACTCTCTGGGTTACTTTAATTAAAATAAGCCTTTTATTACAATATAGTTGTATATACAACCAATATGGCTTAATATGGACCTATGTTTGAAAGATGTTTATATTTTAATACCAATCATTTATCAAGGGTTGTAGATAAAATCTGGAAAGATGCTTTTGCTCCACTGGGTTTATCACCAGCTCATGCTTATTTATTAAGGCTGGTTTTATCGCAGCCAGGTCTACAACAAAAAGACATTGGTAATGAATTACAATTAGAAAAGTCCACTATAACTCGATTTATAGATAAAATGGTTGAAAGTGGTTACCTTGTGCGTCAATCAACAAGTGTTGATGATGTCAAATATAAACGTATATTTGCTACAAATAAAGCAACGGCAATTGAAAGTGAGCTCCAAAATATTGGAGATAGATTGTTTCAATCAATGACAAAATGTATTGGGGAAAATGAGATGAAAAAATTTGTTAAATCTGCACGTGACATCTCTAATAACCTATAAAGTAGGGCTTTGTAAAGTTCTCTAAAAGATATTTTAAGTGCCCATGTATTATAGGGTATTCTTAAGGTTAATGATAATTTTTTAATAAATTAACACATAGCGTATATGTGTTTTTTTAACCCATTAGTTGTACATACAACTAATGGGTTGAATTATTGAACAATAATCAATTTTAAAAATTTTGGGAGTAAGAAAACTCTCTATAAATAAAGGAGTAATAAAATGAAAAACGAATTATTTTGGTTGGTATCAACTATAATTTTAACCAGTGTATTGTGGATTCCCTATATTTTAAATAGGATTGTTGAAAACAAATTGATACCTGCTTTAAGAAACCCGAATAGAGATTCTCGCCCGAAAACACAATGGGCAAATAGATTGATGTATGCACATGAAAATGCAGTGGAAAACATCGTGCTATTTGCCCCCTTGGCGTTGTTGGTGCACTTCTTACAGTTGTCAACTCAGGCGACAATTGGTGCAACGTTGGTTTATTTCTTTGCTAGATTAAGTCATGCGATCTTGTATACCTTTGGTATACCTTATTTAAGAACATTGGCCTATTTTGTTGGATGGTTGGCACAAATGTACCTAGCCTATGTAGTCCTTTTAGGTATTTAACTATGCCTTATGTGAATATTAAAATAACTGACGAGGAAGTATCAAGAGAGGATAAGGCGAACCTCGTTGCAGGTGTAACATCTTTATTGGAAAAAGTGTTAAACAAAAACCCGAAAACAACGGTAGTGATTATTGATATTGTTGCAAAGGAAAATTGGGCAATAAATGCAAAATTGCTATCAAAAAGTGTTTAGTCAAATGTGAAAAATGGCCATGAAAATACAAAAGCCTACATATTCTAGGGAATATGTAGGCTTTATCTGTGTAAGTATTTTTACTCTATGTATTAAGGTTCATAAGTTTGCCTTGCAACAGCAATAGCGTCAATTAAGTCGATATCTAAGAACAAAGGCAAATAGGAGTTTACTACCCATGAATATAGGTGATTAACGTATTGTACTTCTGTAGTAATAACACCACTTTGTCCACCAGGCGTGACTTGATCGATAACAGGTCCATTAGGAGTCATTAAGCCAACAAACCTACGCGCTGGACCGCTCCCAAACATAAAACCGTTTAACGAGTTAGCTCTAACATTATGTCCTGATGCATCTAAAACTTGGTAACCGCCGCCTCTTGGAATACCTTCCAAGCCAGCAACAGTACTAAAACCAAATAAACCATTTGGTACACTTAAACTAGCGCCTAAAGGATGTGTGAATGTAATTCGGTGTAGTTTACCCCAACGGTAATCCATAATATTTGTTGAGTTAGCAAAAGCAGGTGCGAATTCATCACTTGCAAGAAGATCTAGTGCTTGTTTTAGGCTAGCTAATATAATAAAGTCTCGTGCATCTTCAGGAGTAGGAGCTGCTGGGTTGGTAAAGAAATTTATACCCGATGCACCAACACCATGAGCAGTGTCGAAATTATCTAGCAAATTCTTGAAACCATTGAATGCTTGCTTACTACCCGGTAACTGTGGCGTTAATAAATCTTGCCCAATTGCGGCATCAACACCAGCCATGGTTGCATCAATAGTGTTTTGAATAGCCATTGAGCGCCAAGTAGAATAGATGGTTGCAGCAACAGAATAGTTTATTTCCATTTCGCTTGGGCCGCCTAATGCAAAGGGATTGTCGCCATAGTCATAACCTTCGGTTATACCTGTTGGCATACTATAATCCCATGTACCAAATTTTTCTATGGTGGCTAAAACACGAGGGTCAGCTAAGAATTGTTGGATACCTGGCCAAGCTCCTTCGCCAGCAGCATTGTTAAATGCTGTCATAATATGAGGCATGATTAATTCAGCATCCATGGATTGGTTGTTTGCTTGCCAATTTTTAGAATCAGTACTGTTAACCTTGCCAGCAGCAATTGCATCTTCCATCAAACGATTGATTCTGCCCATACGATAGGTTGAATAACCGCCTTGGGAAATGTAATACAATCCACCAGCTGGACGTAGTTGATTTAAAACATTATTATCTAGTGATACGCCAATTGGATCGTTGTTAGCATTTGAAAACCAACCTTGAGCAGGGTTTTCCCAGTGAGGCATCTCTGCTTCAGGGATAATCTCATGTGGTTCTGCTTGGTTGGCTTGCGGATTACTCACTGGCATCCATTCGTTCATATGAGTACCTGTTCCATCGCGGATAAACATAGGAGGTACACCATCAGGTGCATTTAATGTTTGTAAATCTTCACGTATGGGTACTTCTACACCAGTATAGTAAGCAATATTGCCATAAATATCAGCCACACCAAAATTTTGTGAACCCACATCAAAGCTAGTTAATGCTTGGCGAAATTCAAATATGTCATTTGCTGTCGCCATATCAAAGAATGCTTGAGCTTCTTGAGTAGCACTAAAACCTGTATATTGCATACTGACGGCACGGTTGTTTGCACTATCTACTGATAATATTGGTCCATGGTTTCTTCTTGGGATGATATAAGTGATACCACCTGCATCATAGCCGACGCGCTGATTTTCAATGTTATCTTGAATACCATCACCAATTTGGTTGGCATAATATACTTGGAAAATATATTGAATTGGCTCTTCAACACCATTAAATACAGTAAAGGCAGGTAACCCAAATAGATTGGATCTTATGTCTTCAAAATAAAAATCTGTTTCATCAACTGGGTGTACGGTACTGCCCCAACATAGGGTTTGGTTACACCCTTGGGCAATGACAGGTGCTCCAGGAAAACCAACACCCGCAGCATTAAATTCAACAACACCTTCATTTTCTGCATACAGATGAACTGGATAAAAGACTGATGGAGTGTCTAAAGCTAAATGTGGATCGTTTGCTACTATTGGATAGCCGCTTTCTGTGTGTTCCCCAGAAACTGCCCACACATTTGAGCCAATATCTTTAACACCATCATTTCTAAGCTTATTAAGGTCTTCAGTAGCGGACCAATTGTTGGCAATTGTTTTTGCTAAATTCACATCAACCTGAGAGTATTGAGTGAAGTTTTTTAATAATTCAACATCAATATTTGTTGTTATTTTATTTGATTTATTAAGCACAACACCGCCAATTGATTCTAAGAAACCTGGTACTGTAACGCGATCATCAGGTGGAGCAGAACGATAAAGGTCTTCTAAAAATAGAGCTGTACCATCAAATCCAGCAGCAGCCCCAACTTCTTGCATGGTGCCTATAGCAATAGTCCAATCGATTTCTTGTAAATCATTGGATAATTGAAAGGCAACAAGCTTGGCAATTGCTAAAGAGTCAATTGGTGACCACCTTTCAACAGTGGATATTTCTAACCCAGCATACTCGACAGGTAATGAATTTGTTGCTAACCATGCATTGACACCATTAGTGTAAGAGCGAAGGACTATTTTAGTTTGTTCAGATGCAGCTATATATGAACGTAAAGCCGCACGAGCAAATCCAATTGTTCGTAGTTGAATATCGGTTGATAGTCCTGGAGGGCCAACTAACTCAGAAACTGTACCATTTGCAAGTCTACGGGTGTAATCCATTTGGAAAAGGCGGTCCTTTGCGTGTAAATAGCCATACATATAGGCCATATCTGCAATGGATGAAGCTTTAACTGTTGGCACTGAAGTTTCTGGATATAGAACTTCAGCCGGGTTCATAAGGCCCGGTGCTGTAATTGGATCTTGAGCACTAGCACTTGTATTGATAAATATTCCCAAAGCACCAATCAAGAATGTTGTCTTGATTAGGGTTTTTGAGAACTTGGAAAAATTGTTGTGTTTCATTTTTGTCCCCTAGTTTAATTAATTTAAAAATCTTCAAAATTATATCACAAACTTTGTTTCATATTTGGTACAATTTTTAATATATTAAATGGGAGTATGATAAATGTCAGGAAATTCACATGAAAGTAAACAATGGTTGTGGTTATTAATTAGTGGTTTAATTTTAGTTGCTATAGCTACATTTGTAATTCATTCACATGGCTGGATAAAGGGTGTTTTGTTAGGAGTTGGAGGGTTGGTGGTTGTATTTGCTTCATCTGAAATGATGATTCATGCCGTTGATGGGTTCGCCAAGCGCAAAAAAATGAATTCATTCGTGGCTGGAACCATGGCAGGGTTATCCAGTAATATTCCAGAACTTGTCATGTTGGCTTTTGTATTAATGGCTTCTCCAACCATAGGCTTTATCGTCACTGTTTTGACATTACATGTTGGTGCGGCGGCATTTGGTATTTATTGCGGTACTTTACCTCGAGATATTTATGGCGATGCGCATTTGCCTAAGCCTTTGGTTAACCTAAGCACTGATTTATATGCAGCAGCAGCAGGTGTGTTTTTTAGTATAGGTATGATTATGTTGTTAATGAACTCATTTTCAAGTGAGTCAGTTGCAACAGCATCATTAAGCGTCACGGACCTTTATACCTTTGGAGCAATTTTGTTACTTATTCAAATTGTTGCCGTTACTCGTTTAGTCAAACGATTTTCAGGTGATGAGAGTAATATTGAAGACTCACAAGGAAAATTAATGCCGATTATGACTATTGTTGCATTTAGTTTGGCTGGTTTAGTTGCTTCGGTTATCGGTGGTCATGCAGTTGGAGAGTTTGCTGGTATTCTGGTTGAAAAATTAAAAGAAGCGGGTTATTCAGAAATGTTTGGTGCGGTAATATTAAGTATATTCGCCTCGGCAGGAGCCTTTGTCATGATCGGAACGGCACACTTTCAGAAAAAATACAATATCGCTATGGCTAATGCTTCGGGCGCCATAACTCAGGTGCCATTTTTGGTGTTACCTGTTGCGATGATTATGTTAGCTGCATTTACGCAAACAGGTATAATACCCGTGTTTGGAGGTCATGATGGTGTTATACCGATAAACTTGCATACCACCAGTGTACTATTGCTTGGTTTTCCATCTATGTTGGTTTTATGGAAAGCAGTACAAGACGATGGCAAAGTGAATTGGGTGGAAACGATGAGCATGATTGCAATTTTTATGATTGCAATCTATTTATTGGTGGCGCACGGGTAAAAAACTTGCGTAATGGTTTAATATAGGTTTATACCACTAAGCAGTATAGGAAGATTTTTCACAACACATAGACCAGAGTTGTGAAAAAATCTCTAACTTATTTACTTCTTTTTGATTTCTTTGGTGAATTTATAAAAAGTTTTATCAAGGTACTGCACGACATTTTCTTCATCTTCTTCAAACCAAGATGCGCCTGTAGCACCTACGCAACGGTGTACTTGCTTTTTTAACGCTTCAATGTCATTGACCTTGCGTTCTTTTGGTGCTCTTGTAAAAACAGAACTATCATGACATTTAGTACAGTCTGTTTGGTACATTTCTTTGGCTTCCTCAGCATCATAGGCATTACTTATTGTTGTAAAACTAATGGCAACAAAGACAAATGTTTTTAATTGTTTCATGTAATTACCCCTCAATAATTGATTTCTAATTTCACATATTAGCATATTTTTTTAAATCGAGTAAATATTTCTTGCAATTGTTGTGGTGTTATACTAAAGTAGCACACTATGATACATAATAACAATGCAACCGGAAATGATTATGAAAACTAAAATAAACCAAATAGTAACTATTGTTGGCTTTTTTACAACAACAATAGCAGCGACTTTATTTGTTTCATGGGGGATGTCAATTGTTGTTTTTTGCTCAACTCAAGCAAAAAATAATAACGGAAATATAATAGAGCAACAGATACAAGTTCAAATAAAAGAGAGGTTACCGAGCAGCTTTAAACTTCTTATTCCCAAAATATAACCGGTAGAATAATTATGAGTTTCCAGTGGAACGACAAAGAACCAATTTATCTACAGCTTAAAGATCAAATTCGCAATATGATTTTGGTTGGCGATTTAAAAGAAAAAGAAGCTTTGCCATCTGTTAGACAAGTGGCCGCAGATTATAAATTGAATCCAATTACTGTCTCTAAAGCGTGGCAATACTTGGTTGAAGAAGATTTGGTAGAAAAAAAACGAGGTCTAGGCATGTTTGTTAGAGAAAGAGCGCGAGAAAAATTAATGGCTTCTGACCAACAAAAATTTATGAATAGAGAATGGCCAGAAATCGAACATCGAATTATTGATTTAAAAATTGATACAAGCATACTAATAAATTCATTAAAAGAACTACAAGGGGTAAATTAATGACAAATATAATAACAGCTAAAAATTTATCGAAAAATTACGGTAAATTTAAGGCCTTAGATGATATAAGTCTGAATATCGGTAAAGGTAAAATTATAGGGCTTATTGGGCCCAATGGTGCAGGAAAGACAACATTGTTGAAATCAATTTTGGGCTTGACTGCCTATGATGGAGACCTACAAGTGATGGGCGTTAATCCTTATAAAGATCGCGCAAAACTTATGCATGACATTTGTTTTATAGCAGACGTAGCTGTATTGCCAAAATGGATTAAAGTTAATCAAGTGCTTGATTTTGTTGAGCAAACGCACCCTAATTTTTCACGAACCAAGGCGGAAGCTTTCTTAAAGAAAACTAAATTAGGAACAGATCAAAAGGTTAAATCCATGTCGAAAGGTATGGTTGTGCAATTACATTTAGCTTTAGTAATGTCGATAGAAGCAAAATTATTAGTATTAGATGAACCAACCTTAGGTTTGGATATTATTTATCGAAAAGATTTCTATGATAATTTACTAAACGATTATTTTGATCACGAAAGAACCATCATTATAACTACGCATCAAGTAGAAGAAGTGGAACACATTCTTACCGATTTGTTATTCATAAAAGATGGGAAAATCGTATTGGATTCAAATATGGAAGACTTAAGTGAAGAGTATTTCGAAGTTATGATCAGTGCAGATGATTATGAAGATGCTCTTGCATTTAAACCATTACAAACACGTAAAATATTCGGTAAATATGTGATGTTGTTTAAAGGTGTTAATCGCGGTGAGTTAGAAGCTATTGGTGAAGTTCAACGCCCTGGTGTTGCGGATTTGTTTGTGGCGATGTTAAAAGAGGAGGATCAATAAATGTTAAAAACAATGAAAGCTTTAGTGCAAAGAGAATTTTGGGAACACCGTGGTGCCTTTATCAAAACACCGATTATTATCAGTATTGTATTTTTGGTGTTGATTGTGGGAGGGTATTTTACCGCTATGTTTTTTGTCGGTAAAACAGGCTCAGAAGAAATTACAGCTCAAGGCATTAATGAGTTGACTGGTTTAACAAAAGAGCAGTTGACAATGTTTTGGAGTGGTGAATTAATTGGATTGTCATTATTGTTTACTTTTGTGTTATTTATTGTGATGTTCTTTTATATATTAGGCTCACTTTATAATGACAGAAAAGATCAAAGTATTATGTTCTGGAAATCACTGCCTATAAGTGATGTACAAACAGTCGGATCAAAACTTTTTACTGCTATGTTTGTGGTGCCATTGGTATATATGGCTGTCTTATCAGTATTATTTGTCATTATTTTGATCTTGGTCTCGATAGCATTATTATTTCATGGGCTCAATCCTATTCAATTAGTTTGGACTACTATACCAGTAATTCAAGGGGTTGGTTTAATGCTTACCGGTATATTTGTACAAATGATTTGGGCATTACCAATATATGGATGGTTGATCTTTTGTTCCTCTTTTCGTAAAAGAAGACCGTTTCTATTTGCAGTATTTGTGCCAGCAACAATTGCTTTAGCTTGGTACTGGATAAATATGTTTTCTTTTAAATTTACTAACCTAAGTATGTTTAAACAACCGCTATTGTATTTGGGTCGTTCGGCTTTCCCCTATATTTCTGGTGCGATTGACAATCAAGGTCATGGAAGCTTTAATATTAATTTTGATGATGAGACAGTTCCATTAGAGTTAATTGCTAACATGCTGTCATCTCTTGTCAGCATACAGGTGATTTATGGTATGGTTTTTGCTGCGATGTTTATCGTTGCGTCAATTTGGGTAAGAAGATATAGAAATACAACTTAAATTATCATAGAATAGTAGATTATTAAAAAAGCGGCTTCAATGTCGCTTTTTTTATTTTAACTTTTTCTTCGAAGAGTGGGTTTGCCCACTATAACAAATAATATGGCTAGTCATTTAAATCTATATCCACTCAATCAATTTAAGATGCGCCATGGTGGTGAACTTAATGAAGCCATACTTGCCTATGAAACGTGGGGAGAATTAAATGACAATAAAGACAATGCCATATTAATACTAACAGGTTTGTCAGCAGATTCCCATGTGGCAAGTCATCATCAAGATAAGCATGATACGGCAGGTTGGTGGGAGAATATGTTGGGACCAGGGTTGCCAATTGATTCAACTAAATGGTTTATAATTTGTGCCAGTTCTTTAGGTAGTTGTAAAGGATCAACCGGGCCATGCTCTCCTAACCCAGAAACAAAAGAGTCGTATAAATTCACTTTTCCTGATTTAACCTTGGAAGATATTGCTAATTCATCATATGAAGTGGTGCAATCTCTTGGTATAGATAAATTGGCTTGCCTGATAGGCCCTTCGATGGGAGGGATGACTTCATTAGCATTGTTGTTACAACATCCTAATGCGGCACATCATATGATCAATATTGCTGCTGGTTGTCACTCTGAACCTTTTAGTACGGCTATTAGATCACTGCAGCGTGAAGCTATATTAACGGATGTAAATTTCAATAACGGTAATTATTCAAGTGACCAATGGCCGCGACAAGGCATGAAAAATGCACGAAAAATTGGCATGCTTTCTTATCGTTCTGCAGCTGAATGGAAAGAAAAGTTTCCACGCTCATTACGTCAACGACCACACAAGCCTTTTGGTCATGAATTTCCTGTAGAAAGCTATTTGGAACATCATGCAGAGAAATTCGTCCATCAATTTGACCCAATTAGTTATATCTATTTATCAAGAGCCATGGATTGGTTTGATGCAGATGATTACAAACAAAATGAGTCAGATAACCCTATGCAACATATTAATTTGGATTCAGCCTTGGTGATGGGGGCGAGCACCGACTTTTTGTTTTTACCCTCGCAACAAGAAACCATTGCTAAACTCTTAACCGAAACAGGCTGTAAAACACAACTAGAGATCACCGATTCAATTCAAGGCCATGATGCTTTTTTGGTTGATCAAGAAAACTACGGTAGAATTATAGGGAAATATTTGAAACAGATTTTAAGTGCTAAACAGAGCTAAATTTTGACTCTTCTTATACCGTTTGATTTAACTCAAAATCTATTTCCATTTACTTATTGTTCCTTAATTTTAAATTCAATTACCTGAACAGCGGTTTGTGGCATTTTTTTACCATCAACAATCAAAGGTTTAAATTTAGATTTTTGTATGGCTTTAAGTGCAGATCTATTGAAAACTCTTCTTGGTTTTGCGTCAATAACTTTCGCATGGCTAACTAAGCCAAATTCATTAACAATAAATTTAACTTTTACCCATCCCTCGGTTTTAGTGCGCAATGCATCTGGCGGATAAATGGCTTGTACCATTAGCATTGGATACAATTCTCGGCTAGTTTCCCCATTAATTCCCGGGTTTGTTATATTAGGTAATGATAATTTTGAAATTGATGCGTCAATTATTTTAGCTTTGCCTATGGGAATAACAAGTGCCGCTCTATCGGTTGAGTTGTCAACAATATCAATAGAAGGCGCAGAAGGTGGTTGTTTTACTTTTTCTTGTTTTGGTGGCTCTTTAGGTTTATCATATTTCATCACTGTAGACTCAATATCTTGCACCTTTGAAAAGCTCACCATTTCAATCTGGGTTGATTTGTTCAACTTTGGTGTTGATACCAAAATAGACATACCTAAAAAGACAAAAAATGATATGACTATGGCCACTAACATGGATGATGAATATCTCATGGTTCTCTCTCCTAATTATTTTCATTTGTACTAATTGTGACATAGTCTTGTCATTAAAAGTTCAAATGTTTCTAATTCATACGTTTGTTTGATATAATTGTTGCATTATTTAATTACGAAAAAGAGATAAAGAAATGCCAATGATACCTGCACCCATTAAAGATATACAATTCCTTGCAGAACAATTATTTAACTTGGAGCAGCACTACCAGAATCTACCAAAATACGATGATTTAGATGCTGAAACATTTGAAACGGTTGTTGATGAAGCTTCTAAGTTTCTATTTGAGTTTGCTGCACCATTAAACCGTAATGCTGATGAACAAGGTTGTCGTATCAAAGACGGACATGTCACTACACCAGATGGCTTTGTGGAGCTTTACAAAAATTACTGTGAAAGCGGTTGGGTCAGTCTCGATGGTAACCCAGAATATGATGGCCAAGGCTTGCCTTATTGGCTGCAAGTGATAATTGGTGAACTCAACACCTATTACTGCCCAGGTTGGTCAAATTACCCAGGATTAACTCATGGTGTAAGAGAATTATTAGAGCATTTTGCTCGTGAGGAATTGGAAAAAATGTTTGTCCCTAAACTAACAACGGGTGAATGGACTGGCACAATGTGTTTAACTGAGCCACACTGTGGTACTGATTTAGGCATGTTAACTACTAATGCAGTGCCTAATGGTGACGATACTTATCAAATCACAGGAACTAAGATATTTATTACCTCAGGTGACCACGGTTTAACTGAAAATATTATTCATTTGGTTTTGGCTCGACTTCCGGATGCGCCGAAAGGCACTAAAGGAATTTCGTTATTTGTTGTGCCTAAGTTTATGGATGGCGAACGCAATAATGCTTGGCCGGCTAGTATAGAGCATAAAATGGGATTGAATGGTTCAGCTACTTGTGTGATGAATTTTGATGACGCTAAGGGCTATTTAGTTGGTGAGGAAAATAAAGGTCTAAACATCATGTTTACCATGATGAATGGTGCACGTTTAAATACAGGTATTCAGGGAATGGCTGTATCATCCGCCTCTTATTTAGGTGCACTGGAATACGCTAAAGATCGCTTACAAATGCGTTCGTTGACGGGAGCAAAGTATCCGGAAAAGGCAGCAGATCCAATAATCGTTCATCCAGATGTTCGTCGTATGTTGTTAACCCAAAAAGCACTAAGTGAAGGTAATCGGGCATTAACCTATTTCACTACACAACAAATTGAAATATCTAAACACGCTAAGGATGACCTAACACGAAAACTTGCAGATGCAAAAGTCTCTATTTTGACACCAATTGTTAAAGCTTTTATGACAGAAACGGCTCTGGAAGTAACAAATCTGGGTATTCAAGTGTTTGGTGGTCATGGGTATATTTCAGAACATGGAATGGAGCAGCTTTATCGTGATGCTAAGATTTTCACTTTATATGAAGGTACTACGGGCATTCAGGCACTGGATTTATTGGGTCGTAAAATTATGCAGTTTAACAAGGGTTCACTTGGGCCATTAGCTGATGAAATCAATGATTTTATTCAAAATAACCCTAATAATCCGTACAGCGAAGAGCTACAGGAATATATGCAACAATGGCAAGAGATAATTATCAAAGTATCTAAGAAGTCAATGGCCAACATGGATGAGATGGGAGCAGCTTCAGTAGATTTCCTCATGTATTCTGGTTATGTTTTATTAGCTTTTCTCTGGGCACAAATGCATGAATCTGCAGATAAAGGTGGTAGATTCGGCCAATCTTTCTATAATGGAAAGAAGAAAACATGTGAATTTTATTTCAAACGCATTTTGCCACGTGCACAATTACATGTGAATACCATGTTAAGTGGTTCAGATAATTTAATGCAAATGGATGAAAGCGAATTTTGATAAGGTATTCATTGTAAAGTTATTGGCCTTACTCATTAGTAAAACGTAATGATCCAATTGATGATATTTGAATGTGTAAATTTGCATTAATGATTTGTTATCTAAGTTATAAATAACAGTCATTTGGGTTTTATTTAATAATTATATGTAGAGGATTGCAGTCGAACAATGAAAATTATACTTATTTTTACAGCGCTACTATTGATTTCTTGCACAGATGATACCGCGCAAAATCAAGCAGAACAATGGCCGAAACCAAGACCAGGCCTGACTCCTTTGTCCAAGTCTGATACAGCTACAAAAAAAACAAAACAAAATGGTGCTTTAAAAGGCTATCAAGACAATATTCAACGTGCAAAAGACATGGAAAAAGAGGTTCTAAAAGCTGCAGAAAAACAACGAAAAATAATAGATGGTTAATTATAAACAACACTTATTAACGTTAAGTCAATGGATAATTATTGTTTTGATTGTTTGGTTGTGGGCACGATTTGCTTTAAGAGATAACACAATTGATACAGGTGGTGTTTCCATTAAAACCTCTAGCTCTAGTCACATTACTAATAATGATTCAATAGAACGTTACCATATTTTTGGGTCAGCACAACAATTGTATGAAATTCCTCTAGCCTCTAGTAATACAACTTTAAAATTCACACTAAATGGCACCATGAGCAATGAAGATGCGAGTACAGGAATTGCCTATATAACTAATGCACAAGGTGTTCAAGAAAAATACCACGTAGGAGATAAAATCTTTTCTGTCGCTACATTAAAAGAAATTTATAAAACCCATGTCATCATCAATCATAATGGTAAAAATGAAAAATTAGCCCTTACAGAGAATGACTCTTCTGTAACGACTACAGCTCAAAAAAAATCCAACACTAAAAAACCTCCATCTTTTTTGAAACATCTCAATGGCAACCAACAGCGTAATTGGCAAGAAACACTTGATCAACAGAAATTTGACCCTAATAAGATTTCATCTATCGTTGGTAATATTAATTTAGTCACTAATCAATCGGGCCAAGTGCAAGGGTTGCGCGTTTCAAATTTGGCAGCAAGTAACATGTTAGCCAAACAGGGGTTAAAGTCGAATGATGTAATCACTGCCATCAATGGAAACCGAGTATCGAGTAAAAATATGTTGAGTATTCAAGAAACACTCAAAAAAAACCCTAACGCTACGGTGACAATAAAAAGAAATGGAAAAATTCAAAATGTAAAGATTAATTTATCTAATTTGTAAGCCATGAAAAAAATAATTTACGCAATTGTGTTGCTCATTCTGATAGGTTTAATAACAGCACCGATTTATTACAACCTAGAAACACAGCAGTTAACTGTTGAGGTTCGAAAAACAACAGATGGAAGTTATATAGAGTTATCACAAGGAATTACCCATTATCAGCAAGCCAATAAAGGTGCTGATAAAACGGTGGTTTTAGTGCATGGCTTTTCAGTCCCTTATTATATCTGGCAGCCGACTTATGCTTTCTTAGCTGAGCAAGGTTTTCATGTTATCCGTTATGATTTACTTGGACGAGGTTATTCTGACCGTCCAGATTTAATTTATGACCAAGCCTTGTTTGATAAGCAATTGATGGATTTACTTGCAGGATTGGCAATTGACAAGCCAGTTGATATTATAGGTTTATCCATGGGCGGGGCCATTGTTGCAAAATTTGCCGCTGATCACCCTGAAAAGGTTAATAAAGTTATATTTGTTGATCCTTCACACCGCCCCTTTTATTCAGATAAGCTGGGGATTCCAATTATTGGTGAATTTATTGCGACAGTATTTATGATGCCTAAAGCAGCTGAAGGACAAACCAGTGATTTTTATAAACCTGAGGATTTTCCAGAATGGACTGTAAAATATCAAGATCAAATGCAATACAAAGGATTTAGGAATGCCATACTTTCGACATTAAGAAATTTTGCAAAGCCTGATAAGTTGTGCTTGTATGAAAAAATAGGCAATTCAGGCATGGAAAGCTTACTGATTTGGGGTAGGCAAGATAAAACTCTTCCATTAACAGATTCGGTGAGGGTAGCTAAAGCCTTAAAAACTGAAACATTTATTGTTGAAGAGTCTGGTCATTTGCCTCATTATGAGCATCCTGAAATTGTAAATCCTAAAATATTAAGTTTTCTATTGGATTAACAAAACAATGTTAAGGGTTTTAGGGTAGAATCTGATAACAATACTATTTCTAAAAAAACCATAAGTATGAGACATGTCTTAATTATTACCTTCTTATTCATTCTTTCTTTTGCCAGTGCGCAAGAGGAGAAACTACACACGTTAAATCTACCTGATGCAGATATACGCCTGTTAATTGAAACAGTATCGGATATTACAAAAAAGAACTTTATTGTTGATTCTGATGTAGAAGGTAAAGTAACCGTTATTTCTGGGAGCCCTGTCTCCGAGGATGAAATCTATGCCATTTTTTTAGATGTGTTAAGTGTTTACGGGTTAGCTGCCATTCAAGATGGGAATAGTGTAAAAATTATCCCGGAAGCAGAAGCGGGTGGTTTATATGGTGGATCTGGTGCCAACAAAGGAAGTGATTATATTACCCGTATTGTTCACTTGAATTTTGTCTCTGCTAGTGATATTAAAACCATGTTAGGGCAAATAAATAAAAAGGCTAAAATTGTTGTTCATGAAGACAGTAATTTATTGGTGATATCAGACCGAGCACAAAATATTACTAAAATGATGTCAATCGTCAATAAAATTGATAAAAAATCTGATTCATCCATTGAAATGATCACATTAAATCATGCCAATGCCACGGAAGTTGCACAAACTGTAGAATCCTTGTTAGATACTGGCAATACAGCATTAAACGGAAAAACCAAGATTGTTGCTGATGAACGTACAAACTCAGTAATTATCAATACCAATCCATCATTAAAGCTTAAAGTTCAAGCATTGATAGCACAACTTGATACGCCATTGGCAACTAACACTCAATCTCAAGTAATTAAATTAAAGTATTCAGAAGCAGCTTCATTGGTTCCATTGTTGGAAACCTTAGCGAAAAAATCACAACTTAATAAAAGTGGTGAAAACACTGGGAATAATGCCAGTATACAAGCACATAAGGAAACCAATTCCTTAGTAATTAATGCTCCACCAACAGTGTTTAAAAATTTACTTAATGCCATTGAGCAGTTAGATGTTAGGCGACCACAAGTTTTGGTTGAGGCCATCATTGTAGAGTTAACTGTAGATCATTCCAAAGAAGTGGGTTTCCAATGGCAAGGGCTTCTTAATCAACTCAATGGTGGTGAAGGCTTGGTTGGTGGGACTAATTACGGAATTGTCGGCAATATTCTTAATCCCGATGGCGCGCTCAATAATGGTGTAAATGTTGGTTATGTCCATGTTGATGGTGATGGTAACCCTCAAATTGGAGCACTCTTATCTGCTTTGGCAGCCAATACCAATAACAATATTTTATCAACGCCTTCTATAGTAACACTAAACAATAAGGAAGCCGAATTATCTGTTGGGCAAGAAGTTCCTTTTTTGACTGGTCAATTTACCAATACAGGAGGAAATGATGGTGCAACGAATCCCTTTTCCACTATTCAACGAAAGGATATTGGTATTTCGCTAAAAGTTACGCCGCATATTTACGAGGCTAATCAAATTGTATTGGATATAGCTCAAGAAGTATCAAGTTTAGCTGCTGCAGCCACTACAGTTGATGTGATTACCAACAAACGTACTTTAAATACTTCAGTGATGGTGCCAAATAATGGCGTTATCGTTTTAGGTGGTTTAATTGATGACACTATCGAAGAAAGTATTAAAAAAGTACCGCTATTAGGTGATATTCCAGTGGTTAGAAACTTATTTAGGCATAAGAAAAAAACACGAGTCAAACGTAACCTTATGATTTTTATTCATCCACGAATCTTAGATGAAAGTAATCAAACCCAAGTAACAAATAAGCTGTATGACGACATTCGCCAACAACAAATGGAAGAAGTCAATCAACGAGAATTTTCAAAAGGAACCATCATTTTACCCGAAAACATAAACCAAGATTATGATCGAAAAAGGTAAGCTACCGAGTTATGGTTTTGCCCGTAAACGTGGTGGAACCATCGAAAAATGGAATGAAGATACCGCTGTATTGGCTCTATCAGAAAATGCTCCAACGACGACAATTGATGAATTGCAACGATTTGTTGGTGGTATGGTAGATGCGACGATCTATCCTGAGGCAGAATACAAAAAAGTTATTCAAAAAATCTACCAACAACAAAAGTCATTGGCAACTGATGTTATTGATTTTGACAATCAGCCTGGTTTAGCTGAAATTGCAGATGATTTAGGTGAACCTGATGATTTATTAGAGAGCAATGACGATGCGCCAATCATTCGATTGATTAATGCCATGTTATCCGATGCGGTCAAACTAAATGCTTCAGACATTCATATTGAACCACATGAAAACACAGTATCGGTTCGTTACCGAGTTGATGGTACATTACGTGAAGTCATTGCGCCGCCTAAAGCCATCGCGCCACTGATATCTTCCCGTATCAAAATTATGTCAAAGCTTGATATATCTGAGAAACGATTGCCACAGGATGGTCGAATTTCTATCAAAATTGCTGGACACTCAGTTGATATTCGTGTCTCAACTATTCCTGGAGCGTTTGGTGAACGCATTGTCATGCGATTACTGGATAAACAAGCTGGTCAATTGGATTTAACTCATTTAGGCATGAGTAACGATAACCTTAAACAGATGCAAGAGTTGGTAAACCTTCCACATGGCATTGTTTTGGTTACTGGCCCCACTGGTTCAGGTAAGACGACAACATTATATGCCGCCTTAGAAACCATAAATGATCGTAGCCGTAATATTATGACGGTAGAAGACCCTATTGAATATTATCTTGATGGTATTAGCCAGACACAAATAAACAGTAAAATTGATATGACTTTTGCCAATGGCCTTCGCGCAATTCTACGTCAAGATCCAGATGTTATTATGATAGGTGAGATACGTGATTTAGAAACAGCCGAAATTGCGGTACAAGCCAGTCTTACGGGGCATTTGGTGTTATCAACATTGCATACCAATACCGCAGTTGGTGCAATGACTCGATTGATTGATATGGGTGTTGCACCATTTTTATTGGCCTCAAGTGTTAAAGCGGTATTGGCACAGAGGCTGGTACGTGTCTTAGACCCCAAAACACGAGTGGCTTATCAGCCCAATGACGAAGAGTGTCAGTTATTTAAGATAAAACCCCAAACACTTTTTAAAGCCGATGATTCTTTACAGATTCATCAAGCCTATTCCGGCCGAATGGGGATTTACGAGTTGATAAGAATAGAAGAACAAATGAAAACCCTGATTCACAAAGGAGCTAGTGAGCAAGAATTGGAAAAATTAGCACGCATTAACTCAATTTCAATTCGTCAGGATGGCATTGCCAAAATGTGCCAAGGTTTAACCACTGCCGATGAAATTTTGCGAGTAACATAACTACATATGGATGCATTCGAATACAGTTCATTGGACCAAGAGGGTAAAAATAAAACAGGCATCATCCAAGCCGATACTGAAAAACATGTTCGTCAACTACTGCGTGACCAAAACTTGATACCAACTCAGATTGAGAAAGTTGATGATAACTATGACAGCACAGATGTGGGAAAAAAACAGTCAACCCAATTACGTGCAGGTGAATTACCCATTATCATACGCCAGTTATCTACCTTATTAAAAGCAGGCTTACCCTTGGATGAAGCCTTAAGTACCACCATCGAACAAAGTGACCACAAAAATAGCAAGAAAATATTAATTACCTTGCGGGCAAAATTAATGGAAGGCCACCCACTGGCTTATGCAATGGAGTTATTTCCTAAGGCTTTTGACGAACTCATAACCACCAGTGTTGAAGCTGGTGAGCAATCAGGTAATTTAGATGAGGTGCTTTTACGTTTAGCTGAATACTTGGAACAACGCCAAGACATGAACAAACAATCATGGACAGCATTACTTTATCCAATCATTCTTATACTCACCTCTATTGCAGTTGTTTCTGGGTTAATGGTGTACATTGTACCGAAAGTCATACAGGTGTTTGAAAATAACAACGCTGAACTACCAATGATAACACAGGTGTTGGTTGCCTTAAGTGCATGGGTAAAAAAATACGGATTAGTTTTACTTATAACTCTTATGGTCTCAATAGTTGTTTTTGTAGTCGCCTTACAAAACCAAGAGTTTAAATACAAATGGCACGCGTTTTTATTGAAAGTGCCCATCATCGGGAACTTCATCAAATTGGCTCAATCTGCCCGGTTTACCCGCACACTTGGTATTCTGACAAAATCAACGGTACCGATTGTTCAAGCCTTATCTCTCTCCAGTAAAGTGATAAAAAATTTAGCCATAAAAAAGTCTGTAGAAAAAACAGCCACCCAAGTACGCGAAGGTTCTAGCTTGAGTCGTTCACTTAAAACCAATGGTTATTTCCCGCCGATGACCATACGATTGATTAATTCCGGTGAGCAATCAGGTATTCTTAGTGAAATGCTCGAACGCGCTGCCGACACACAAGAACGTGACGTTAACCACAAACTCACCTCTATCATTAGCATAATGCAACCCGTGGCTATTTTAATCGTAGGTGTGATGATATTATTGATTGTATTAGCCATGTTATTGCCTATTTTCCAGATGAATACGATTGTTAATTGACCTGAAATCTATTGGGTTAGAATTTAACTTTTCAATTATCAAGTTTAATCACATTTCTGGTTAATTCTAAATCAGATCGAAGTTGCAAAATTGATAATTTTCGACTAGGAGTATAAGAATAACGAGTGAGGACTTATGTTATTCAATTCTCATGATTTTATTGTGTTTTTCATCGTAGTATAGGTTTTGCATTATTTGCCAATTGCTTGATGAATCAAGAAAAACATCCATATTATTGCTAGTCATTATTGCTAGTCATGGGCATGGTGCTGTTTATGATTTGTTGGTAGAAAGTGTTAGTGCTGGAGTAATAAAAAATCTACAATTCCAGTTATGATTGTGCCAATGCAAAAAAATTAGTGCTATGTAGTTGCTTTTCTATTATCAAAGAGTTTCGTGGTTTATACTATCGTACATGATAAATTTTAACCGTGTTTCTAAAAGTTATGGCAAAGATTCAAAAGCTTTGCGTGACGTCAGCTTTGATGTTGAAGCTGGAGAAATGTTGTTTTTAACTGGTCATTCTGGTGCAGGAAAGACGACCATTTTAAGATTGTTGATGTTAATGCAAGGTGTCAGTTATGGGCAAATTCGGGTAAAAGGAGATAATATTTCTCAATTATCTAAACGAAAAATCCCTCACTATCGTCGTAATATTGGAATGATTTTTCAGGATCATCGTTTGCTGGAAAATAAAACTGTACTTGAAAATATTGCACTTTCTCTACAATTACGCGGCTACTCGGATTCGATAAGTTTTAAAAAAGCCCGTGCAGCATTGACACAAGTTGGTATCGGCGAAAAAGCTAAATTTTTTCCGCAAGAACTTTCTAGTGGTCAACAACAGCGTGTTGGAATTGCTAGGGCCTTTGTTGCTCAGCCCGAGATTATTCTGGCAGATGAGCCGACAGGAAATCTAGACCCTGATTTGTCTTTGGAATTGATGCAAATTTTTGAAGGATTAAATAAACAGGGAATGACAATTATTATTGCTTCACATGACTTATTTTTGATTAAACGTTTACAAAAACGCGTTTTAGTTCTAGAAAAAGGTGAGTTAATTGATGATTTTAGCCCACAAAAGAGTTTATATACACCATGAATAGTGCAAAAAAACCTAGCCAGTTATTGTGTTATGTACGTGGTCATAAAAGAGCTTTATCTGAAGGGTTCCTGATGCCTTGGAAGCAACCATTAAAATCGATTATGACGGTTTTAACTTTGGCAGTGTGTTTTTATATTCCGCTTTTTCTTTGGACTTTATGGTTAAATTACGATGAATTGAAAACGACATGGCAAAACCAAGGAACCATTGCTGTTTTTATTGATGGCAGTGTAGGGATGAAAGAAGCAGGTATTTTGCTGCAAGAGATCAAAGACACTAACATTATTGAATCGGCAAATTTAGTCAATTCTTCTCAATTAAAAATAGAATTAACTAAAGATGTGCAACTTACCCAAGTTATGGATTTAATTGCCAAACATGATTTACCCACTCAAATTTCGATAAAAACCACTGCCAAAACATCTGTAGATGAAATTGAACGGTTTGTTAATAACTTAACCATCAATCCTCAAATTGAATATGTTAGCTATGATAAGCAATGGTTATCGCAATTACAGGCTTTAACTAATACGTTGCTGCAGATGGCAAGAATAAGTGTTTTGATGTTTGTCTTAATTGTTATGGTGATTTTAGGAAATACTATTGCTAATGAAATTACTGACCATAAGAGTGAATTACGCCTATTAGAACTCATTGGGGCAAGTTGGGCACAAGTGCGGCGTAGTTTTCTTTATATGGGTGTTTTTTTAGGGATTTATGCTGGTTTACTCGCTTTGTTATTTCTCTCGGCGAGTTTCTGGTGGCTAACAGACAATATTGCTCACTTGGTACAAAGTTTTGGTGTTGAGATAAGCTTACATGGTTTAAATATTACACAAATAACAACTGTCTTGTTGCTTGCAATTTTAGTGACTTGGATGGCTGCACGTTTGACCCTATCTAGTCAAAAATTGAACCAGTTATGATTGATTGTTAGTTTCATAAAAAAAGCCCGAATAATTCGGGCTTCTCAATTTACAAATAAGGCACTTCAACTCATTAATGATTTGTCATTATTCACATTAAGTATTCGGTAATTTCATCGAAAATACTTTGCGCGTACTTTTCTAAAGACTAATTCATCGAGATGCCCATAAGTTAATTATAAGAACTCAATACTCCATGAATCGATATAACCTGTATCGGCTCCAGCTCCATCAATTACTTGAAGCCCCCAAGTGCCATTGGCATCAGAAGAACTTGCATCAATAGTTTTAGATTCATTGATGTTGTTGGTACCACCACCACTTGGAGATCTAAGAGTTGCTGTACCACCATTTGGTGCAATCAAATTCACCGTTAAATCACCTTGATAGGTATGAATAATGCTATAAGTAATCTTAACATTTCCTGCATTTCCCGTTCTATTAACACTAATGTTACTTGTTGCGCCAGTTGGGTTGTTATCAGGAATGTTTACATTGGTTTCACTGGTAAATACGGCTTGTTGACTTCCGCCACCTGCTGTAAAGCTGCCTGTTAAACTCGCTCCACTAAAAGTACTATAGGCATTAATCATGACATAATAGGTGCCTGTTTGTGCATTGCTTATGTCACAAGTTTCACTGTTGCCAGATGTCCAAGAACGGCAATCATAACTAGATGTTGTCGGCGCAGAACCAAACTTCACATACAAATCAGCATCACCGCTACCACCACTCATAACAAAACTTAAACCACTTGCTCCAGCAGGTACTGCTAAGGTAAATTCTTGTTGAGAATTTTTGGAACCCGATAAGCCTGTTTTTGCTACGCCATTAGTTAGTTCATTATTTGCAACAGGTGGCTCTGTTACTGTTACTGAATGAGTCACGCTATCTGTAGCGCCGTCATTGTCTGTAACAGTTAAGGTAACATTATATGTTCCTGCACTGCCATAAGTGTTCGAAGCTGTAGAACCACTTCCACCAAATGACCATGAATAACTGGCAACTGAACCATCACTATCTGAACTTCCAGTGCCATCAAAACTACAACTTAGATCGGTACAATTTGAAGTAAAGGCAGCCGTAGGATCAATATTTGGAGATACTGTTGTGTAACTACCTAATAAGCTTGCTCCACTATAGGCAGCATATGCATGTACTAGCACGTGATAAGTACCTACTTGAGCACTACTAATATTACATACTTCATCTTGACCAGCACCATTCCACGAACGACAATCATAACTTGATGTGGTTGGAGCAGAGCCAAATTTAACATATAAATCACCATCACCTGTCATACTAGTTAAATTGAATGCTAGGTTACTTGCTCCTGATGGTACATCCATGGTGTAGTTTACTCCATTTCCTGTAGATCCCGATAAACCGGTTTCTGCAACACCGTTTGTTAACGTATTATTGCTTGGTGGAGGTGTAGTACCGCCCATGGCATCAACTGCAGCATTAGCATCAACTATTCCTGCACCACAATTTGAGGTTGTACATTGATGAGAACTTACATTAGGAAAAGACCTCGCCGTTGACTTCATGGTGCTTTCAATTTCTGCAGGTGTCGCATTTAAATCAACCGAATACATTAATGCTGCAAGGCCAGCGACATGAGGCGCAGCCATAGAAGTCCCTTGCAATGCGCCAATGGTATCAGAAGCAGGTGTTGATGTTCCAGAATTGTGAGTAGATTGAATCATGTTACTTTCATTCCAGACATTGCCTTCACAATCAGATAATGAAGTTGGCTCACCTTCACCGGTTGGATTACATCCGTCTCCACCAGGAGCGGCAACATCAATGGTTGAACCGAAGTTAGAATAGTAGGCTCTGCCTCCATTACGATTAGTTGCTGCTACAGAAATAACATTATTACAGTTTGCAGGTGGATAACCAGATGAACTGTTGTCATTTCCTGCTGCAACAACAATGGTTGTGCCAGCATTGTATGCAGCATTAATTGCATTTTGATAGGTTGAACTACAAGAAGATGGTTGAGAAGATCCCAGTGACATATTTATAACTTGTGCAGGATTATTGTTTGTAGGTACACCTGATACAGTTAACCCAGCAGCCCATCGAATACCATCAGCAATATCTGATAATGAGCCACCACAAGTGCCTAAAACACGAACAGGAACTAGGCCCACATTCCATGCAACGCCTGCCACATCGTTGTTATTGTTTGAA
Source organism: Alcanivoracaceae bacterium (assembly GCA_016744455.1). GTDB lineage: Bacteria > Pseudomonadota > Gammaproteobacteria > Xanthomonadales > Marinicellaceae > NORP309. The sequence continues at coordinate 23,965 of JADGEI010000003.1, read as the reverse complement.
ACAGCAGCTACTGTTCCTGCAACATGTGTTCCATGCCATGAACTATCACTTGCACTTGATCCAGTTCCACATTGATCAGCAGTTGTCCAGTCACCAGGGTCTTGTGCGTTTGAGTCCCGGCCGTTCCCGTCATTACCAACAGATGAGCTCGAAATCATATCGTATTGACCAATAACATTTCCCGCGAGATCTGAATGAGGGCGATAACCAGTATCTAAAACTGCAACAGTAACGCTAGATGAGCCAGTAGTCGTATCCCAAGCTGCCGGAAGGCGCATACCTCCTGCCGATTCGTGGTAGTGCCATTGTGTGTTGTAAGCGGTATCATTTGGGGTTGCATAGGGAATCATCCATGCATCGATTTCAGCATATTCAACATCGGTTCTTTGATTTAACTGAGCAACAATGTCCTTTAATTTGTTTTTTCCCATTGATTTAGATGAAACTTGATCAATTGTAAGTACTTCAGCATTTCCGGACATCTTACGTTTAAAACGTATATCAATTCCATAAGCCTTGCCCATTTCTGTGGCTCTTACTTCAGACTGCCTAATGGATTGTGATTTGTTAGCACTTTTATATTTTATAATTATCCCCGGTGCTAATGGATTGGCTTGAACAGGATTATTGTCATTATTTATGTTAGCATTTGCCGCTAGTGTAGCAGCTGTTGCAGAAGTAGTGAGCGCAAGCGCGGTTACAACTGACAATGCCAGTTTATTCATTTTCAACATGAATTGAATCTCCTCTAATTGTTTTTTGAAAGTTTGTGTGTACAACATGTGCTGATTCTTGTTATTTGTGATGACAATTTGTGTCAATTTATTATTGTATAATTCAGCCAGCTTATATTGCCATGATAAAATAGCATAAAATGTGAGCAAAGTCGCATTTATTCCTGTTAATTAGAAAAAATTGTGCTAATGATAATATTTTTTTATGCGAAAAGAGTTTTCTTTGATTGTTGGGCTGGTTTATATAGTTAATTACCAAATCCCGATAGAGAAGTCACGATGTGTTTTCAATCCTATTACTAGGTCTAAGAAAACCTAAAGATCATTAGTGTGAGTAATATTGGTGTAGCGGGGGTTGTCTTTTGAACAAGAACTTATATGTAAGTTTCTTTGCCTAACAGCTTCAAATAAAACAATTCCTGTCGCTACTGAGACATTTAAACTTTGAACTGTACCAAACATTGGGATGTGAATTAAAAAATCACAATGTTTGCGAACCAGTGGTCGGATGCCTTTACCTTCATTACCGAGTACAATGCCAAGTGGCCCTTTTAGATCGGCTTTATAGATACTGCTTGATTGATCAGCTAGATCAGTACCGGCTACCCAGACTCCATTGTCTTTAAGGATTTCTAATGATTTGACGATATTAGTGACTTGGTAAATTTTTAAACTATCGGCGGCACCAGCCGCAGTCTTTTTTGCCACGGGTGTGAGCCCTGCTGATTTGTGTTTTGGAAAGATGATCATATCAACACCAGCAGCGTCAGCACTACGTAAACACGCGCCGAGGTTTCTGGGGTCTTCAATATTGTCTAGGATAAGGATAAAAGGGGTCTCTAATTTTTTTAAGTCATTTTTTAAATCACTTTCATCTGGCAATTTGGGAATTTTTATTAGTGCGATAATACCTTGATGACGCTCCTTACAATGTTTGTTTAAATACTGTAGTGGTTCGTATGTGGTTTTTAAACCAAGTTTTTGTGCCGTTTCTATACTGCTTTCTAATCGTGGATTACGGCTATTATTTGCGATAACAATTTGGACAATGTTCTCAGGATGTCTCTGAATGGCAGAGTTTAATGCATGGATACCAAAAATCCACTCGGTTTGTGTTTTGTTCATTATACCTACCAGATGTCATACAGATGAAAGCTGTTGTATGTTACCATGGAAGGCATTGATTAGTTATGGTTTTTCTTGTGCAAAACCTCAGTTTTCGAAATCGATAGTGGCTTTTTTTTAGCTTTATGGACAGAGCAACAAAAAACTACAGGTTTAGGAATAAGGGTTATAGCTTTATGGTAACAAAAATAGATTATTTCAAATTACTTAAATGGCTTATATGCTTTTGCCTTTTGAGTTTTAGTGTCATCACATTTAAACAAGCTCAAGACAATGGGTATGTTCCAACATCTGCCAAAGTTTCTGAGTCGTATAAAACTTATGGTAAGGCGATGCAAGATAGATTGCCTCCAATTCATATGCATTTTGGCTATAATTACACTTATCAAGGTGTTGAATATTTTTCCAACCGTGTTACCCATGGATACAAGAATAAATCACGTGGTGTAGCGCATTACCCTATTGGCTCAAAGTTAACCATTTATGTCAATCCGAGTAACCCAGAATATACTGTGATTACAAAAGGCGTGCCTATTGTTTTTTATGTGATGTTTATTTCAGGGTTGTTAATGTTGGCTAATTTAATCTTTGAGTTAGGGATTATTCGACTGGATAAAAATAAACTAAAACGTCCAAATTGGTTACAAAATTCTTTTAATCTTACAGCCCCATTGGCAGGCATTACATTCTTGATAACTGCTGTGATGCTGTTGAAATAAAATTGTTACTCAGAGGTGTTTTAAGGCTTGGAAAATAATTTTCGAGTTTCTTAATGTTCTTTGTCCGCTTTTACTTGCTAAATTCGCATACAGTTAAATAAGCAGGATTTCAAATTTACAAGAGAATAAAAAATGAAAAAAAGACATTTAAATTATAAAACCCACTATAAGTTAACAGGCACTCTATTGTTTATGATAACAGGCTTTACACAAGCTGCTAATATCACTGTAGACAATAATTGTTCGATAATTGACGCTATATTATCAGCCAATAGCAATACTGCTGTAGGGCAATGTACGACAGGAGACGATGCTGATAATGGTGGTGATATTATCGAATTAACGGAAGACACCATATTAAATGATCACTATGAAAATGATGCCAGTTTTGGTCGTACAGGAACTCCCGCGATAACATCTCAAATACTTCTTGAAGGAAATGGATATACAATAGAACGTGATGACTCATCTCAATGTGCTTTGAATTTGACAGAAGAAGCAGGCGAGTTCCGTTTATTACGAATAGCAAGCCCTGGCAGTTTGGATTTACAAAATATAATTCTAAAAAATGGTTGTGCCGATGGGATGACAACCGATAGTAAGATAGGTGGCGGTATTCTTAATTTTGGTGGCACTTTAAGTGTCAGAAATTCAATATTTACAAATAATGCTGCTGAATTTCGTGGTGGTGGTATGGATACCACTTTTGCTTCAAGTACAGTGGTCAATAGTTATTTTAAAAATAATACGACAAACTTTGGCGGTGCAGGCTTAAGTAATTTTACCAGCACCACAAATATATCTAGTAGTACATTTGAAGGCAATATTGCTGGTAATCACGGTGGTGGTGTATTTAATATTGATGGGGCAGGAGGTATTCAAAACTCAACCGTGAGCTTGATAAATACTACTTTTTCAGATAATGACGCATCTAATGGAGATGGCGGTGCAATTTATAATGACAATGCAAAGGTAAATAACTCTCTAAATAATACCTTAGCAAATAACAGCGCAAGCAATAATGGCAGTGCCATTTTCAACACATCAACTGGATCAGTTGATATTCTAGCTTTTCTCTTTAGTCAACATGGTGGTGGCACAAATGAATGCTTCAATGATGGCGGCAGTTTTATCAGCAATATCGGTATGACTGATAACAGCAGTGGTGGTTGTTCAGGTAGCCAATCTTCTCAAATTAACCTCTTGCCTTTAGCGGATAATGGATGTATGACACCACTGGCCGATGGCACTTGTATCAAAACCCAAGGCTTAGGAGTTGGCAGTCAAGCAATAAATCCTGCTGTCGCAATCATTGGCATTGACCAAAGAGGGTTTAATAACATTGATATTCGTCGGGATATTGGTGCCTATGAATTTTTAACAGGTGGGCAACAATGTACCCAAGTAGGCATAGTGATAAATGATGATCCTGTTGCGGGTTTTACTGCTGAAGTATCCAACTCATATCAACTAAATCAGGCCATTACTTGTGCTAATCTTGATGACCAAACAGCTGATGATATAGAACTAATTGCGGATATTAACCTAGATAAACAATATGTTGCAAACGATGGTCAGGGTGCTACTGGTACAGTTTTGATAAAAACACCAATGACTATTATCGGTAATGGTCATACTTTACAAAGAAACCCTAATTATCCTTGTGAGATTGATAATGTAGAGGTTAATACTGAATTTAGAATTGCCAAAGTCACCAGTTCTGGCATCGCCCATTTTAATAATATAAGCCTGAAAAATGGTTGTGTTGATTCTGATTCATCAATATCACGTGGTGCTGGTATCTTAAGTAATGGCCAGTTAGCTATAACCAACAGTACCATAACAAATAATCAAGCAGATTTTGGTGCCGGGATCAGCAATTCAAAAGCTAGTGGGGGTATAACACCCATTATTTCTTTGTTGGATAGTACGGTTATTTCTAATAATATCGCAGGGTTTAACGGTGGTGGTATAGAAAATACTTTGGCTACAATTACCTTGATAGAAAATAGCATTATTAAAGATAATTCTGTTATATCAGTTAGCAATGCCAAGGGTGGTGGAATTTATAATGATTCTACAAGCAGCATTGCAGATATTGTCAATTCCAGTATTACAGGTAACACATCAGCAGTTGATGGTGGTGGAATTTATAACAAATCTCAAATCTCACATATTATAAAAAGCACCATTTCAAATAATGAAGCATCAATTGATGGTGGAGGAATCTACAATGAGGGGAGCGTTGGGTTGGTATTGCACAGTACACTTTCAACAAACAAGGCAACCGATGGTGGTGCCGCTTTCAACTCTGGTTCATTTCAAGACATTAAACATACTACTTTTTCAAAAAACGAAGCGAGCTCAGAAGGCGCTGCAATTTATACATCAAGTGGATTAAGCCAATTAAATAATTCATTGTTTCATAATAATATAGGTACAAGAGCAAACTGTGGGTCTGTGGGATTTGGTGATGTGCAGGGTGATAACAATATATCTAACAATATTAGTCAGAGTAATAATTGTAGCGTGAATATTGCGACGAATTTAAATGCCAACACAGTGAGTGATTTAGCAGATAATGGGTGCAAAAATGTACTGGCAGATGGGAGTTGCAATAAAACGCATGCATTACTAGCAACTAGCGAAGCGATAAATTTCATCAATGCGACTACTGATAATACAGACCAACGCGATTTTGTCATTATAGATGGATTGAGGGATGCCGGTGCTTTTGAGTTTTTAACATCTGAACAACAATGCAGTCAGTTACAAATTAATATCAACTCTACTTTTACAGAATCAGTTACCAACGCGACTGATTTAAGACAAGCCATAACCTGCGCCAATGCCAACAATACAACAACAGACACCATTAACTTAGGCAATGACATTGTACTTTCACAGCTATTTGAAAACATTGATACCGGAATCTTTCATGATATTGCTTCCAAAGGTCGAACAGGAACTCCTGCCATCACATCTCCGTTGATTATTAATGGTATGGGTTTTAGTTTATCACGCGATACCAATTTAACTTGCGGCTTTCTTTCGGGCAGTGCACCTGAGGACCCTAATAGATTCAGGTTGTTGCGTATTGCAGATTCGGGTTCACTTGACTTAAGCACTATCATCATAGCCAATGGATGTGTTAGCCAAAACAGTCAAGTACATAAATTCTATGGAGGTGGGATTTACAATCAGGGTAGTTTATCGGTGAATGATTCAGTGTTTTCTAAAAATGGAGCGGCAACTGGTGGAGGGATTTATAATTATCAAGGCACAGTTTCACATATAAACAACAGTATATTCGAGCAAAATGATGTGCCCGATTTTATTGGTGGTGGGCTGGCAAATGATGATGGTCAGATTGTAAGTATTGTTAACAATGAATTTACCTTAAATAATGCCTTTTTTGGCGGCGGCGGTATTGCCAATATTTCTAATGGCACGATTACTACCATTGCCAGAAATACCTTTGATACTAATAACAGCGTGTTTGCTGGCGCGGGTATCTATAATATAACCGGAGCTATTATCACCACTATTGAAAACGATACGTTTTCTGGTAATACTAATAGTCATGCAATCAGCAATGAATCAATAATAACTAACATATCAAATAGCACATTTGTTAATAACGGAATTGGCATTCATACGTTTACTGGAACCATCAGTTCAATAAACAATTCACTAATAGATGCCTGTTTAATTCAAAACAACGGGACACTCAATGGCAGCAATAATTTATCCGATGACATCAATCACAGTTGCCCAGGTACAACACTTACATCTAACCTCAATATCAACCCAAATTTAGAAGATAATCTTTGCATAGTCAAATTAGCTGATGGCGGGTGTGTAAAAACCCATGCACTTTTAGTGGGTAGTGATGCCATAGATCAAGGAGATGTTAATGCAACTTTAGCCGACCAAAGAAGTTTTGATTCTATAAATAATAGAGATTTAGGTGCATTTGAATTTGGATCAATAACAGCTGTGAATATATTTACTAATGGTTTTGAAGATTAAATTAAAAGAGAGTTTTGCACAACTCTGGGACAGTGGGTAAAAGAGTGATAAATACACCAATCAAGGCAAAAAATGCGTCAAATAGCGCGCTATTTGAAATTTTTTTAACGGTGAGTGGTGTTTTTAGCAACTTTTTTACACGTTCCACAAGTTATACAAGCTCTCTAAAATACCATTACAGAAGAATTGAGAAAATTGATTGGTTTCAGAGAACACTCCATAATGGGGTGTAACTTTCCTTCTATTAAACCCCAAGGCATTTTACCGCGGGTTTTATAAGTGCATTATTGTTTGTTGAATCGCACTGTTCTATAATTTTTCAATAAACTCAAAATCAATCTTCCGATCATCAATTGAAACAGCTGCCACAGAAATTTTGATTTTGTCTGCCAATTGAAAGACTGAACCCGATCGTTCTCCCACTAATTTATGGTGAGTTTTTTCATGATGATAATAGTCATTAGGTAATGAAGTCACGTGAATAAGGCCATCGACCATAATATTATCTAACGTGACAAATACACCGAAATGGGTCACACCAGATATTATGCCAGTCATTTCTTCACCAATAAATTGTTCCATATACATACATTTTAAACGTGCATCAACATCACGAGAAGCTTGTTCGGCTCGACGTTCGTTTGTTGAACATTGAGCTGTCATTTCTTCAGCTTTAGCAGAAGAATAGATGTATCGTTTGGGTTTGTTCTTGCTAATGATGTATTCGATTGCTCGATGAATCATCAAATCTGGATAACGCCTGATTGGAGATGTAAAATGTGCATAGTGATCTAAGGCTAAACCAAAGTGCCCGCCATTTTCGGCTTCATAACTTGCTAAAGCTTGGGAGCGTAATAACACAGTCTCAATCAGGTTGACATCAGGACGATCTTGAATTTGATTGATTATGCGTTCGAAATCTTTCGGAGCAACGGGGTCACTGAAACTGGGTTTAATCCCTAATGAATGTAAAAAGTCTTTTAACTCAGTAAGTTTACGTAATGGTGGTGTGTCATGTACACGGTAAGCAGCAGGGATCTTATGCTTTTCGACAAATTGTGCGGCACATATATTGGCTGCAATCATAAAGGCTTCAATTAATTTATGTGCATCATTACGTGTGTAAGGTGTTATCCCTGAGACTTGACCTTCTTTGTCGATGGATATAAATACATCAGTTGAATTGAATGAGATTGCACCACGACTTTCTTTTTCAATGCTCATTGTTTTATAGAGTTCATTCATGGTATCTAAAGCCACAGGGACTTTTTCATGCCAGTTTTTGAGCTTATTTCCTTTGTCTAGATAACTCCAACATTGTTTGTAAGTAATGCGTGCATGAGAATGCATTACAGCACGGTAAAAACGGTGTTTTTTAATGCCACCTTGTTTGTTAATCAACATGTCACAAACCATACACATGCGATCGACCTGTGGGTTAAGTGAACAAATTCCGTTAGATAACTCCAAGGGCAACATAGGGATAACCTTGCCAGGAAAGTAAACAGATGTACCACGTTTATAGGCTTCTTTGTCAATTTCAGAATTGGGTGGAACATATTTTGATACATCAGCAATGGCAACAATTAATCGCCAGCCCTTATCATTTTTTTCCGCATAAACAGCATCATCAAAATCACGTGCGTCTTCACCATCAATGGTCACCAATGGTAAATGGCGAATATCCACAACATCTTCTGTGAGGTCTTCATCGTTAACTTTGGTTGGTATATAGGAGACTACACGATCAAAATCATCAGGCCATTCGTGTGGTAAATTGGCCGATGCCATAGTTAGTTCCATCGCCAAACGAGAGTTTAGTTTTTGACCGATAATGGCAATGACTTCTCCAATTGCAGGTCGATGGCGATTGGGATATTCATTGATTAATACTGTAACAAAATCTCCTTCTGTGGCTGTGGCTTCGCTTCCTGCTGGAATGATGATATCATCAATTGCAGTATTATCTGGTACGACAATGCCTTGGCCTTTTTTATGCGAAAATTTACCGACTAATGTCTTGTGTGCCCGTTCTAAAATTTCTACAATATAGGCTTCTTCTTTATTTTTACGACGCCCTTCTTGTATACTGGCAAGTACTGTATCACCATCCATGACTTTACGCATTTCGCGTGGTAATATAAAACCATCTTTTTCTAATTCTGGTGAGGCTAAAAATCCAAAGCCATCAGGGTGAGCTTGTACTACCCCTTTAATGAGATCTGTTTTATCTCTTACTCCAAAACCATTTTTTCGGTTAATAAATAATGACCCATCATGCACCATGGCATTCAATCTGCGACTCAATCCTTCGAATTGATCTTCATTTTGTATGCCAATAAGTTCGGCAATTTTTTCGAGTTTGAGTATTTTCTTTTGTTGAGTTAAATAATCCAATAAGGCAGGTCGACTTGGGATTGGGTTGTCGTATTTTTCGAGTTGCTCTGCGTAATGTGGATCGGCTATATTGAAAGGGTTCTTCCTTGTCTTTTTTGATTTGTTTTTCATGGCGGGTATTGTATCATATTCACTTTTATTTAGCACGATGCTACATATGTATCACTTAAGTCAAAGGGGTAACGCTTACCCTTACACCTCATGTCGATTGGTTAATTGGTCATCAAAGAAGTAAAGTTGTTCTATTGCTCATTAAACTGACTAGTGACCTATTTCATAATTATAGTGTTATTGATATAATTGAGAGGTTTACATAACTCGTGAAACGTGTAAAAAGTTGCTATAAACACCACTTCACTTAGCGTTAAAAAATTGCATATAATGGGCTATTTGACGCATTTTTCATCTTGATTGGTGTTTTTATCACTCTTTTTATCCACTGTCCCAGAGTTGTGCAAAACTCTCTAATCTTAAATAAGGAAAACATTGTGGAGTAGGTTATGCGTAGATACGGTTATAGTTTTATAAAAGGGAGTGGAGCTGATTATTTGTTTAATTTTTTAATTGAAGCACTCTTTTTTGGTGGTGTAGTTACTTTACCATTTTTAATGTTCTTAACACCTAGTCTTACTGTAAACCTATTTGCAGTATTTTTTCTTTTGTTATTTGTTTTTGGTGTTATTGCGATACTTGCAGAAATGTTGCCAAGGACAGCGTTGTACATCTCATTGATTTTGATTACAGGTCTATATAGTGTTGCAATATTTGAAACAGTAAAATATGCATTGGGCCATAAGCTAGATGGTAGATTTTTCTCTAGTGTAGCTATACAAACGCTTTATTACTCGGCTGTTGCATATGTTAATGTATACTTAATTAAGGGGCTTAATAGAAAAAAGAACATTTCCTTAGAAAGTTAATAAATAAATATTTTTTTTATTAACTTCATATGAGTTTTATAGGTCATTACAGTTTAATTTTTTAATTACATAGAATAAAACTAGTAATACATTTACTGAGATGTTATCTCAGGAATAAGTATTCAATATAGGTTTCTGGTACATGTTTTGAGTATTTACTTCGAGTTAATAAAACTGATATCACGAATCAACAATATACAAACATGCCTATTTGGTACTCAAACCATCCAGTATTTTTAGTAGTTGGAGTGAATTAAGTTATGAATTATTGTTAGTACCTAGTCTATAAAATATAGTAGGAATTATTTTTTTTATAAGTTTTACAAACAACTGTGGAAACTGTCACAATTACAGAATGATTGTCTATGTACTATTTATTCCAATTATTGAAGTGTATGCACTATAAATGAGTAAAAAATATGAAGTATATAGCTAATACGAGATTATTCTTCCTTACGTTTGTTGTGATAATGAATTTATTGACTTTACAAGCACAATCTTTAGAGTTGTCTACCCTAGACGGAACTAATGGTTTTGTTGTGAACGGTGGAGATACCGATTTTGAAGGGTCTGGATATTCTATTGGTACGGCAGGCGACGTTAATGGTGATGGTATAAGTGATATTATTATTGGTGCTACAGCAGCAAAAAACTCCAGCGGAGTGCAGACAGGAGCAAGTTATATAATATTTGGTAGCAATAATAATTTCCCATCATCAATTGACGCTATAAACATTGATGGCACTAATGGTTTTGCAGTATATGGAATCAATTCGAATGATCGGTTTGGTCATTCAGTTAGTTTTGCTGGAGATGTTAATGGTGATGGCATAGATGATATTATCATGGGTGCCAGCTTAGTTGATACAACTACGGTTACCAATGCAGGGGCGTGTTATGTACTATTTGGGCGTACAACTGGTTTTCCTGCTGCAATTAATGCTGTAAATATCAGTGGTAGTGAGGGTTTTGCTGTTTTCGGAATAGCTGATGAAGATAGGGTTGGAGATGCTGTTAGTACAGCAGGAGATATAAATGGAGATGGAATTGATGATATGATTATAGGTGTTCGCCTGGCCAACCCCAATGGTAATAACTCAGGTGCAGCATACATTATTTATGGTACTAATCAAGTGGGCGGATTTCCTAACACTTTTAGTTTAGCAGACTTGGATGGAAACAATGGATTTACTTTGACCTCTGGTGAAACAATTCGCAGCCGATTTGGTGCTGCTGTTGGGTCAGCAGGTGATATTAATTCTGATGGATTTAATGATGTGATTGTCGGTACGGAGATAACTGGCCCAAATTTTTCTGGTTCTGCATATGTTGTTTTTGGAGGAAATATGGGTTTTTCTAGTTTAATGAACCTCATTAATTTAGACGGTAACAATGGTTTTGTCTTACATGGTGTTGCAGCTAATAATCAGACTGGTCGTTCAGTTAGTGGTTTAGGTGATATAAATGGTGATTTGGTAGATGATTTGATAGTTGGTGCTCCAGGTGCGGGAGTCAACGGTAGTAATTCTGGTAGTAGCTATGTGGTATTTGGTAGCACCGAGGTATTTACCAGCGTCATCAACGCTATTGATTTGGATGGTGATAATGGTTTTACAATTAATGGAACAGTTGCTGATGATCGTTTTGGGTCATCAGTAAGCACTGCTGGTGACGTTAATGATGATGGTCTTGATGATATTATAATTGGAGCAACTGGTGTAGGCGTAAATGGGGAAGATAAGTTTGGTGCCAGTTATATATTATATGGGAGTAATAGTGAGTTTGCGAGTGTGATTAATGCTTCAAATTTTACTATAGGTCAAGGTATGGTATATTATGGAGTTGCAGCAGGAGATGAAGCGGGTATATCTGTTAACACTGCTGGAGATATAAATGATGACGGTAAAGATGACATGTTAATTGGCGCATGGCGTGCAGACCCAAATAATGTTATGTCAGCTGGCTCAAGTTATGTCGTATATGGCAGAAGTGAGTTGCTTTTTGAAAATGGCTTTGAATAACTACGAAGTATTACCCCATTAGTTTGAGACCATATTTTTAATCTTTAACAAACCATAAATTAAAAATCTGTAGTTGTTGCTTTATTTTTTTATAACTATAAAAAAGTTTATACTTTGTTGCCTACCCTAGATTATTAGGTGTGTAAATATAATACCACATTAACAGGAAAAACAATGAGACCGCCAATATGTGTTATTTGTCATAACGATTTTAGAGCTTCAGCCAATGAGGGTGGACTTGTGAAATTTAAGACGACGGATAAAGAAAAAAAATATAACCAAAGAATGAAAAATGAAAAAATCACTGGTCATCCATCAGGATTGGAGTGGTTTTGTGGTGAGCATTATGCCTTGGCAAAAACATATCAGCACCTGGCCAAGGCTGAAGCCATAATAGTGCTCAAATCATAACTTAGTTGCAATGAAACCATTATTGCGTTAAAAAGTCTAGATATTTGATACTACAGGTTGAAACTATAATACGTCATATTGAAGTTATTGAAACGAACGTTTGAATAAATAAACATGAAGCCTAATTCAATTTAGGAGTTTTTATGTCACGATTCATTTTATTTTTATCCATAATTTCATTAAGCAGTTGTGCTTTATTTGGTGAATACCGTCACCGCCATACCCATACAACATCGTTGGTTAAGTTTTTATATCCAGAGGGAAAGTTGCCATTAGAGGATAAAAGAAATCCAATTTTAAATTTACCTTTGCGTGTAGGTTTGGCTTTTATTCCCGACAACAGTCGTAAAAAAGTGATATCACCAGTATTGAAAAATACCTTGTTAGAAAGCATAAAAATTGGATTTAAAAGCAAAGAATATGTTAATGAAATTGTTGTTATTCCTGAAATTTATTTACAAAATTCACAAGGTTATAAAGGCCTAGAACAAATTAAAACCCTTTATCAATTGGATATTATCGCTTTGGTTTCTTATGACCAAATTGTAAATACTAAAGAAAATTTAATGGCACTAAGCTATTTAACCATCGTTGGTGCCTATATATTTCCTGGTACGGGTTTTCAAGTTAATACCATGTTGGATTTGGCTGTTGTTGATGTAGATTCACGCAGTTTACTATTTAGAGCAGCAGGTACCAGTAGCTCTAAATCCAAAATTGTTGCAGATGCTTATCGAAATCAAGCCTTTAGTAAACAACAAAACAATGAGTTTGAAATTGCCATGATTCAGATGCAGGGTAATCTAGTTTTGGCTTTGGATAAATTTGAAAAACGCATACGCAGCCGCGATGAAAGTGAGCCAATTAAAGTTAACTACCGCAAAGGCTATCCTGGTGGTGGTTCGGTGTCATTACCATTTGTAGCACTTTTGTTTATCATTGCTTTGCTTAGCTATGTTAAAAGACGAAATTAAATTTTTCTTTATCGTTTCTTTTATTTGTGGAATTTTCGTATTGGTGTTTGGGAATGCCCACCCAGTATTGATCTATAACCAATATGATTTCCACATTTGGCAATTGATTACGGCACATTTTACGCATTTCGATTCCCACCATTTGGGCCGTAATTTATTGGCTTTAATTTTAATGAGCTATCTTTTCTCTATACCTTTATTCTCCAAGATAAAATCCGTACTTCTGGCAATTGCATTGATAGACATCTATATCTACTTATCACCGATTAAGATCTATGCAGGATATTCAGGATTATTGTATATATTGCCAGGGTTTGCCTGTGCACAAAACTATAATTTACGTAAATATTTACAAACATTTCTAATGCTTTTTATTATGGTAATATATTCACTGTATTCACTAAATGTAACCCATATTAGCAATTCTATTTTTTGGCAACCATTGATATTTGCTCATATTTTGGGTTTTATAGCTGGGTTTACAATAAAGTTGTTAGAAATTGCAATAGAAAAAAAGCATAGAATTTGCTAAGATAGTGAAAGCCCCGATAGTTTTGATTGTCAATAAGTGAGAGAAATAATAAAGAACAATCACTAATATTTATAGAAAACACAATAACTCTAAACCTGTTTAAGGGGGAATTATGTACTATCGACTACTATTAATAAATTGCTTATTCTGCTTATTTTCGTGTGCGCCAACGACGATTTATCATTCACCACATGCGGTGTGTGAAGCCTCCAAAAAGGGTCGACAACCCGCTTGTTCTAAAGAATACATTGAATACCATTCTGATTACACACTTGGTTTTGTCGAAATAGACGACAAGGGTTGGTTTCAGGACCGTAAACAAATGGAAAGCTTTATATCTGAACTTAATCGAGATAAAAATTCTGAAGTCTTGTTACTAGTCTATGCGCATGGTTGGAAACACAACGCAGACAATAATGATCGTGATCTCAATCGACTACGTAGAACTCTAAGCCATTTAGCCGATGTCGAAAGGCAAAGTCAAAACCCTCGAGAAGTAATAGGCTTGTATATAGGATGGCGAGGTTTATCGGTGAAAATCCCAGGAATTAAAGAATTTTCATTTTGGGAACGCAAGTCAACAGCCCATAATGCCGGTGAAACAGCAAATGAGGTGTTCACTAAGTTACAATTAATCATTGACCACAAAAGAATGAGTGAAAATAATTCCAGCAGCTATGTCATTGTTGGACATAGTTTTGGCGGAGCATTGGTTTATTCAGCTATGCGTCCTATTATTATTTCTCGCTTAAGCAAGCAAAAATATGCCCAAACACTCAACCCTAATGAAGAGGGTATTCACGATTTAGTTGTGTTACTTAACCCTGCTTTTGAGGCTGCTCGAGTTAGAGAGTTACGAGAATCATTTAATGACATGCAAGCATCTCCTTATTTGGTAGTCTTGACAGCTGATAATGATAATGCCACCAAATTAGCCTTTCCTGCAGGTCGCCATTTATCTACTTTGTTTGATAAATACACTAAAGAAGACAACCAAAAACAAGCAGATCATAAAGCAATTGGTCATTTTAAACCTTTCTTTACTCACGTACTAAAGGACAATGAAGATGTAGTTGGTAGTGGATGTGGGAAAAGAAATATCCGCAGTATTGCGAAAGCTTACTTACAAGATGATTATTCGAATGTTGAACAATGGCTAGCAGATTATCATAAAGTTAACCACAGATTACTACTGGATGATAGCAGTATTGAACAGACTTCCAAGACTATTAATCCCGATAACCCGATTCAAATAATTCAAGTAAAAGATCGAGATATTTTAGATAAGCACAGTAATATTGTCTGCGATGATTTAGTCGATTTGTTACGTACATACATCATATTTAATTCCAAATACAATAGCTCCAAAGAGTAATTTCTACCCCCGTGTGCAGATTTGCATCAGTGGTAAGGGATAAAAATTTCACTAAAATACAATAAAAAGGGGAAAAACAATGTCAAAAGTAAAAGTGCCTAAAAATATAATTCTTTGTTCTGATGGCACAGGTCAAAGTGGTGGTGCAGGAATTAGCACCAATGTTTGGAGAATATACGATGCCATAGATATTCAATACAAAGATAAAAAACAACTTGTTTTTTATGATGATGGAGTCGGTACTAATAAAAACATGGTGTTAAAAATTATGGGATTGGTACTTGGCTATGGTTTAAGTAGAAATATCCGTGAATTGTATAAATATACTGTTATGCATTATAAACCAGGAGACAAGCTTTATTTATTTGGTTTTTCTAGAGGCTCTCATACGATACGTTTGTTGGCTGAGTTAATTTGTACATTCGGCGTTCTTGACCCAAAATCATTTGATAATGAAAAGGAACTGGATAAAGCCATTAAAAAGTTACAAAATCAATTTAAGGCCGCAATTCGTTGGGCGTGGCTCAAGAATATATTTGTTAAATCAGCCAATAGTAATCAAGAGAGTAAAAGAAACCTAACCGAAAATCTACTGCAAAATAAACATAAGAAGTTTACTAAAAATTTAAAAGTATTAATTAAAAAACAAAGTTTACATTTAGAAACACCTGAAAGTAAGAATGGTGTTTTTGAAAATGTAAAAGTTGAATTTATTGGTGTTTGGGACACTGTTAGTGCAGTTGGGGTGCCGATAGATGAAATGCGAAATAACTTATTTTTTGCTCATCATGCATTTGTTGATCATAAACTAAACCCGTTAGTACAACATGCATGTCATGCCTTAGCTATTGATGAAAAAAGGCATACATTTAAACCGGAATTATGGGATCAAACCAGTGATCATGACAAAAAAAGGATTGAACAGGTGTGGTTTTCAGGTGTGCATACCAATATAGGTGGAGGTTATCCAAAAGACCATCTTTCATTGGTATCATTGGAGTGGATGATGGAAAAAGCCAGTGAACGTGGACTAGTTTTTCGTCAATCTAGAAAAGAGGAAGTCTCAAAAAAATTAAATCACAATGGAACAATGTACAACTCACGATCTGGTGTTGCAGCTTTCTACCGCTACAAACCCAGAGATATTCAACAATTAACCAATAAATTTATTCCTGGAGTTACATCAAAAGCCAATATTCATATATCCGCCTATCTACGTATTAAAGACTCTTCAGCTAATTATTCACCAGCAAACTTACCATTAGACCCCAATTTGTTTATGACCCAAGATGTCAGTGATAAAGCCATGCAAATTCAAGAAAAATGTTATCAGTCCATGACAAAAAAAGTGGCTAATGGCGATAGTTTACAAACTCAAAGCGAAACGTGGGACATTGTTTGGTGGCAGCGATGGTTACATTTGGCTTTTATTTTATTTTTTACGGTATTTTTAATAGTGGGATATAAATTAACATGTATTACACCTGAATTTTCGGCTAACTCGTCTATAAAGCCGATTTATTTACTGCAGAAATTATTGGTTAAGCTAGATGAAATGAATCCACTCTACCTTAGTGAGTACTTAATCGCAGGGTATGTTAATCATTGGAAAATATTTTTGCTTATGTTGTTTATCTTTGTGAGTTTAATGTACAGTAGGAAATCGTTAAATAACCATATGAAGAATTACTCCAATAAAATATGGAATCACCCGCCTTTTGATGAAAATAGGGTAAATGCTAAAAGGTTGAAATTTTCACCATTATTAACACCAGCATTATTTATTGCTAATGGCTTTAGGTCTAATACATTATTAAATAAATTCATGATTCCATTTTTTAAGAAAAAGGTTATTCCAATAGTAATGACATTAGTAATTTTGTATTTAATAATTTCGGCATTTATGCATTTAATAGGAAATCAGTGGTACTAAACAACTTACTCTTGCGATTTTAGTTTGACTCAGAAACAAAATAGATTGGTTTATTAGTTTTGGAGTGAGTTATGAAATTTGTTCGGTAGCTATGTTTACTTTCTTTTTTACACATTAAAGTTACGGCAAGTATCAAGCTTTGTGCCACACCAATGGTATATAGTGTAGATAAACAAAGATTGGCTTAAATAATTCTATAAAAAATTATTCAAAACTGCTTGAGCAATTTCATTGGCTATTTTATCATCTTTCACTGCTCGTGATAGTGTTACACCACCTGTCAATATCGCTAGGTTGCTCCAAACTTTATCTCTGTTCAGTTCATTTTTCTCACATGCTGTTAAGACAATCTTTAGTAATTCTTGTTGGTATATTTCACGTATATCATCATTTGCACGCGTGACCTCAGAAGTAAGGCTTTGTAGGGCACAACTTTGCGTTAAATCACAGGTACGTCTTTGTGTCATATAAAATGTGGCAAAATATTGCCACCAATCTTCTTTATGTTTTTTTTGTAAATCTTCAATAGCCTCTTTTACTTCTGAGAGTCCAGCAACAATAGATTCGGCAAAAACAGCTATTTTAGATTTAAAATGCCCATAGAATGCGCCAGATGTGACACCTGCTTCTTTTGCTAAGCCATCTACGCCAATACCGTTATAGCCAGCTTTTTTAAAACAGCTTTCAGCAGCTGTTAATATCCGTTGATACGTTTCAGTTTTCTGTCCGTCTTTGTATCTCATATTGTGTTTAGTTAATAAAAATTGCATTATATCATAAAATAACGGTCGTTACACTTGACAACATAACGGTCGTTATATAAAGTCCGTTCTAAGATAATATAACGGTCGTTATATTACGATAACAATTTAAAATTAGGAGCAACTATTATGCCATTATCATTACACTTAACAGAAGGAGTCATCCCAGAAGGTACTGAAAAACAGGCGATAAAACAAATAACAGATATCATGCTGAAGTGGCATGGATTGACAGGAAATAAGGTTATGACGCCGAATATTACAGCCATGGTTCAAGTCCTTCCAAAAGGAACAACCTTTTATGGTGGAGAGGATGTTTCCGGCGCATGGATAGAATTCAAGACACCATCATTTGCCTTTATTGATCGTGAAGTACAACTTGGTGTAGCCAAAGAATCTACAGATGTGATTTACCAATTATCTGGTAGAAAACAACCAAAAGACAACATTTATTTTAATGTGACTCATGCCGTTGATGGAACTTGGAATCTAGATGGTAAAGCCATGACAAATGAAGAACTAGGAGAAGTCATTTCTAAAGGTTAAACACAGTACTTAATTACCACGTATGTGGTCATAGAAAAACTGTTTAAAGGTTTCAATTGATCAATAATATGACAGGAACTTTTAAACAATTAACAATTAAAATCAAAAGAGAAAACATGATGAAAAAAACAAATAAAACATTAGTCACATTATTACTGATGGTGCTTTTCAGCAATGCTAGTATTGCAAAAAACCAATGTATTGATGTTGGAGGCTCAGCATTAGGAAATATCGTAAATGGAGGAAAATCTATCATTGCAGCGATGAATGGTACATTTTCATCAGTTCGAGGCGAGATTACCAGCAGCAAAGAGACACCTACAGGTATCTTTATGACAATGGAGCATATTTTTATGCAATCAGATGGTGGTCTTGTCGCAACAAAAGATGATGTTGTCTTGACATCAGTTAAAGGCAAAGAAAGCCAATACATGATTAATGTAACTTACCATGTGCAAGAAGATAAAACCAACGGAAGTTTAAAAGGTGTTAAAGGTTTATTTAAGAGCTATGGTTTGATTGACTTATCGATAGGTGAAGTTGTTATCCGTTATGAAGGTAATATTTGTAAATAACCCTAAATCAATAAATAGAGATATGCCATTCTTTATAAAGAGAATGGCTCAGTTAAAACTAAAGGAAAAAATTATGATTAAAAAAACACTAATTAACGGTGCATTTATTTGTGGAATGTTACTTGCAGGATTCAATACAATTAATGCACAAGAACCGTTTAATGTACCCGAAGTTGATAGCAATAAACTGTTGTCAACACAGTTTGCAACTAAACATATCGAACAAATAGAGTCGGGAAGTTTCCACTTTTTTCCATGGCAAATTGGCCCTATTCATACACATCCTGCAATCTGTGTAGGTTATATGATTAAGGGTGATATTGTTTACCAGGTTGAAGGAGAAAAACCACAAATGCTGGAAACAGGAAAGGCCTTTTACGAACCCTCAGGGCCACGAATTATGCGTTTTGATAATGCATCAGCAACTGGCGAGAGCTTATTTGTAGACTTTTGCCCTCAACAAAAAGGAGAACCATTTTTACTCTTTGAAAAAGACCCAACAGAATTCATAGATCGTAGAGCACTATCTACACTAAAACTGAATAATAGAACTGATATTAGTCAAATTGATGTTTATGAACATATGTTTGCTGCAAAAGGACACAAAGACTTTAGTGTGAATAATATGATAATTGCAGGATTTGTAGAGTCAGGGGAAATTGAAATTAACCGAAAAGGTTCAAAAAAACAAAGCATTAAAGCGGGTGAAAACTTTTATATAACAATGGCTAGTCAAAGTGCATCCATTGTTAATTCATCGAAGAATAACCCAGCAAAGGTCATAACATTTAATATGCAATAGAATTAAAAGGTGTTGGTGATAATTTGGTGTTTTCATTAATTTCATGAACGATATGGTGAAAATTATTGCCAACACTTTGCTTTAAAAATAGAGGAAACAAAAATGAAAAAGATTTTATACACAATGATACGTGTTGGTAATTTAAAACGTTCGATAGATTTTTATTCAAAGATATTAGGCATGAAATTAATGAGTACCTATGATGATCCTGTCAATAAATTCACCTTGGCATTTATGGGAATTGAAAATAGTGAAGAAAGCTCCCAGATTGAACTGACCTATAATTATGGAGTGAATCAATATGATATTGGTGATGGATATGGTCATGTAGCTTTTGAAGTAGAAGATTGTGATCGTGCGTGTGTTGAGATAAAAGCGAAAGGTGGAAAAATAATCAGTGAGGCACATTTGATGAAAGGTTTGAATGAAATAATAGCCTTTATCCAAGATCCAGATGGTTACAAAATAGAGTTAGTTCAATTGCCTGCCACTAGAGGATAGTACTATGAAAGAAAACATAACAGTATGTGTTTTAATGTCTTTACTCGTGTTACAGGCTTGTTCATTACATGAAAAAACTACAATAATGACACCTGATTCTCAAACAAAACTTGGGGGATTAGGATTACCATCAATAATTATCAGTAAACCAGCCTTGTATCCAGAGGGTATTGACTACAACCCGATTACTGACAAATTTATAGTAGGTTCATTTAGAGAAGGAGCGGTCTATGAAGTTGACTTAGATGGAAATGCTACAGTACTTATCCAGGATAATCGCCTTAACTCTGTCTTAGCTGTACGTGTCGATGTTAAACAAAATAGACTTTTGGTGGTAAATTCTGATATTGGTAATAGTGTTCGTGCTTACTCAAAAGGGCCAAAAAAACTGGCAGCACTCGCAATCTATGATTTAACTACTGGTAAAGAAATTCAATACATAAATCTAGGGAAATTGATGCCTAATGAATACCATTTGGCAAATGGTATGACTCTTGATTCAGAAGGAAATGTTTATATTACTGATAGTTTCGCACCAATAATTTATAAGGTTGACATTGATGGTAAGGCATCAGTATTTACCTATAGTAATAAATTTTTGGGAGAAGGTATTGGCCTCAATGGCATCGTCTATCATCCAGATGGCTATTTAATAGTGGTAAAAAAGGATGATGGTCAGCTATTTAAAATTTCCCTAGATAATAACAGAGGTATTTCAACCATAAAAACAAATCAAAAATTTGTCGGCGGTGATGGATTGGTTTTGACAACTAATGATGAATTAATAGTTATTGCTAACCGAGCATCTGGTCAAATTACCGAAACAGTTTTTTTAATCTCAAGTAATGATAACTGGCAATCTGCAGAGCTAAAAGATCAATATAACTTTGGAATGGTATATTTAACAACAGGTACTATCAGAAAAAATAAACTTTATGTCATGCATAGCAAACTGAAAGCATTAATGCTTGCAAGCAAAGAAGAGAAAAAAACCTTGAAACATAAAGCAACAATTCAACAAATTGGGATTATTTCCCAGTAGAGCCACAATAAGAGAAAATGATGAAAAGAATACTACACACAATGTTACGTGTCGGTGATTTGCAAGAATCTATTAAATTTTATACCGAAATATTAGGCATGAATCTTCTTCGGACATTTGACAGGCCAGAGGAAAAATTCACCTTGGCATTTTTGGGTTATCAAGATGAATCAAAAACAGCCGTAATAGAATTAACATACAATTATGGAGTAGATAACTATAATTTAGGCGAAGGTTATGGCCATATAGCGATAAGTGTAGAGGATTGTTATCAGGCATGTGATGAAATCAATACAAAGGGCGGAACCATAACTCGACCAGCAGGAGTGCTAAAAGGCAGCAATGAAATTATCGCTTTTGTTGAAGACCCCGATGGTTATAAAATTGAGCTTATCCAAGGTAAATAAGATGTATAAAGTGGTTAATATTTACGTTTTAACATCCTCCTTAACGGATTCCAACTAACAATTAACAAAGCCAGCCAGATACCAGCAAAAACAATCTTATGGGCGATGGTAAAAGCTTCACCGTAATAGTAAACAGCTGTTAAAAAACTAATTGTTGGACCTAAATATTGTAAGAAACCAATCAAGCTTAATGGCAGTTGTTTAGCGGCATAATTGAAAGCAATTAAAGGTAGCACGGTAACTAACCCAGAAAGCACTAATAATATAATTGTGCTATTTGTCGTGACATCACTAGGTAAATTTTCAGCATACACCCATAAATAGATAAATGATGGTAGCATTAATAACATCGTTTCCCACATAAGCCCAACCAATGGCCTCACATCTAATTTTTTTCTAACAAAACCATAAAGCCCAAAAGTTGCAGCTAAAAATAAAGCAATCCAAGGTGGTTGACCAAGATACAAAGCATAAGACAAGGTCGCAACAATAGCAATGAGTAAGGCTATTTTTTGTGGTGTGGTTAATTTTTCGTGTAGAAAGAGGACACCAAGAAAGATATTAACCAAAGGATTGATAAAATAGCCAAGAGACGTGGCCAGTATCTGGTTGTTATTGACCGCCCAAACAAAAATTAACCAATTGCTAGAAACCAATGAACCACTAATAAATAAACCAAATAATTGTTTGCTGGTGATTTTCATGCTTTTAAAAAGTGCACGGCGTTCACGTATCAGCAAAAACAGCACGAGAAATAATGCTCCCCAAATAATTCGATGAGCGATAATAGTTGCGGCAGGCACCGCTTGTATCAATTTAAAATACATGGGCACAAAGCCCCAAAAGACAAAACAAAATATCCCGGCAGCCAATCCTTTTTGTTGTTTCGTTAAACCCATGTTTTAATTGCAGTATTGTGTAAAATGCCTAAGCACAATAGTATTTGAGAATATACCATGGTTTTTTGTGAGATAGTTTTGATTTGTAAAGCCCAAACACCTTGGCTAGAACTGGGGCCAAAAAACATAAGTAATAAATAGCAAAACAACAAGATGTTTAACAGGTAAAAAAGGGTGTTGGCCAGTTTGTATGTACGCTTATCCAACAAGATATGTGAAATAACTGCGGTAATAAAAAAGCTAAAAAAGGCTAAACGGCCAAAAGTAACATGTGTTTTGATATCTAAATTAACTGGATAAATGGCTATGCCAATATAGCCAACGGCCGACGCCAAGGCGGCAATTGAGATCAAGTACTTGCCTTTGTGAGTCATAGTATTTTGAATCTGCATAAAAAATAATAAAATACCAACACCTACAAGCCCTAAAGTTAGGCTGTAATAAATAAAACTAGGATTGTCAACTCCAGCAAAACTAACACTGCGGCCCAAATCACTGAGGTAATTTTGATCCAAAACAAAATGGCCTAAATTTGGGTTATAGCGATTTCCAGCATCATATAAAATCATCATCACTACGGTGACAACAATATATTGAACAAATAATAATACAGTTGGATAATGGAGTCTAGAGTACTTTTTCATGAATTAATTTGGATACAAATTGCAAACAAACAATTTACACTCAAATGATATCTAAACATAGTAATTAATACTAAATCCAATAAAGTTGTCGAGTAAATTTCAAGTAAATATAATAAGCTTGGTTTTGAGTGGATGCTGAAACACTGCGCTGTGTCACTAAATGGGTTAAAAACTGTTCAATCTCAAACTTCCCCATGTTTTCTGGATGAATTTTAATGTGAAATAAAACAAATTGTTTAATCCAAGAAACATAAGATTTTTTAGTATTTAAACCATACTGTTTAAATATA
The DNA here is from genome assembly GCA_016744455.1 of Alcanivoracaceae bacterium. GTDB lineage: Bacteria > Pseudomonadota > Gammaproteobacteria > Xanthomonadales > Marinicellaceae > NORP309. The sequence continues at coordinate 325 of JADGEI010000003.1, read as the reverse complement.
TTAAAGTTCTAGCTCTATCTAATAACTTCATAAAATGCACTTTTACCCTGTTATTTGCGTATATAAATGCACAAGTGCAAATATATCACGAAAATTACGCATATAAGTGCATAAATATAAGACTTTAATCTGAAATAAGGCTGTGTTACTATTAAAACCATGAAAAACAATACATTTTTTAACAAAAATAAAGCGATATATGGCACTAATGCAAGTATATTAAGTTGTTAGGTGTCCATAATGATCACGCTCGATTTAATTGATCCGCACTGGATAAAGGGTGTTAAAGATGACCCCGATGATCAATGTGCTCATGGTTACATAA
>JADGEI010000025.1 GCA_016744455.1 Alcanivoracaceae bacterium | reverse complement strand
GACGAACGCAACGGACATAGCAGTGATAATACGGCGTATCTTCTAAACTAACCAATTCTCTACGTGCTACTGTCATTTGCCTAATGGATTTTAAGTTTTGTTATTATAATGTTGGACTCCCTAAATGTCAATATTATTATGGGTGTCCTTTTATATTCTTGAAGCTATGTATAGATCTAAAGCCTATAAAGCCCGTGAAACAGGAGTTTAGTGCATAGCCATGAAACTATTTTTAGCCGTTGAGCAGTTAGGTGAGAATGAACAAGCACTCATTCGTGAAATGATTGATGGGATGATTGTTAAATATGAGGTTAGGAGATTGGCTAGAGCTGCTGGTTAAAAAAATAAAAGCCGTTAACGAATTAACGGCTTGGGATTGGGGGGAGTTAGCTAACTGAATCTATAACTATTGTTGTGCTGAAGAAAGATCAATGGGCTTCATTTCAACATTCAGCTTCGTTTGCAAATGTTGAACCACCATCTCAGATAAAAATTTAGCATCTTGTTTGGTAAAGTCTTCATTAGTGTACAAAGCAAGGGTTAAAACAGATCCAGCCCCTACATTAGAAATCGTTAATATAGATTCATTAATGTTTTTTTGATATAAAACAATAAAGAAAGCTTCTTGGTCATTAGTATGTCTTTTCATCTGATTACGATTCTTTTCAAAAACTCGATAATTTTGTTCTTCAGCTATTTTATTTATTTGTGCTTCCAAAGCATTGACATTAACTATTGAGGGTTCAAATTTACCTTTAAAATAATAATCTGGCTTAATATAAGTACTACTACTGCAAGAAATCAGAGAAATAACTATCAATATTAATAATATTTTTTTCATTAGTCTAACCTAAACTTTTCAACAGCTTTTACTACACCTGGCTTAAACAAGTAAATCCCAATATCATTATTAAAAGAAGGAGTAGAACCTTGACCGTCACCTAATAAATCATAGTAAAGTTTTCCATTCTCAAATTGAACTTTATGACTAACAGTACCTGGATGAAAACGATGTCCATCTAATGTAATATTCACACTTGTCCTCGTAGCAGTATCTTGCTGATGAAATATCGGATCGCCACCAAACGGCAACCAAGAAATTGGCTTTAAAACATGCTTTCCAGTCCGTAAATCATCATCCGTGAATGGGACATCATTGCGGTTAACATAATCGTATACTTCATCAGCATATGACTCATTACAACCACTTGTAGATACTGAACATATGAACCCCCGAATTCCATACTCATGGTTTTCTCCATCAACTGATGAAGTCACATTGATTCCATGTGCCTTATCCCACAACTTTCTGCCTCTGGGTGAGTTGATACTATCATTAAACGCCACCCTAAAGGCCGCACTCATTGCACCATGTGTAACTCTCACACAATCCAAATTATTCCCACTTGCATCATACTCATATTTTTCATTAGCCATTACATTACTATTACCTGCCTCATTTCGATAAAGTTGGGTGATAGTGAGTAAATACATGTACCGATACAATTGCATCATTGTTATATACTGCATATGTATGATCTGAATTTGATTTTGATGGTTTGGCATGGTTAATTAATTCTACATTATTTTGACAACAGATTAAACTTTTAATCTAGTGCACTTCCACAAATAGTACACCGCGGGTATAACCATTATGTTTAACAGTATTGCACTAATCATCCCACCTACCATCGGTGCTGCGATTCGCTTCATGATTTCACTGCCCGTTCCCGAACCTAGCATAATGGGGAAAAGGCCGATAATAATAGTGGCAACTGTCATAATAATAGGACGAATGCGCAGTAGCGCACCATTAATAACGGTTTGTTTAATTGTTTGCTTAGTGAGCTCTCCTTGAGCTTGTGAGTTCTTTAGTGCTTGGTTTAAGTATAACAACATCACTACGCCAAGCTCTATAGAGACTCCTGCTAAGGCAATAAATCCAACGGCAACGGCAACAGAAACATTATAATCTAACCAATAAAGCAGCCATATACCGCCAGTAAAGGCTAAAGGTAAGGATCCCAAGATAATCAAAACTTCAGTAATGTTTTTAAAATTAAAATACAATAGCAAAATAATGATTAATAACGTGACTGGAACCACTGTCATCATTTTTTCTTGAGCACGAAGCATAGACTCGTATTGGCCAGACCATGCAATTGAATAACCAACGGGGAGTTGGATACTATTGGCAACTATTTTTTGTGCATTGGCTACGTAATTGCCCAAGTCAGAGGTGTCAATATCAACATAAATCCAACCGTTAAGGCGAGCATCCTCTGTTTTTATCATGCCTGCCCCTTGTTCAATAAAAATATCAGCAACATCGCTCAAAGTGATATGAGCACCTGTTGGTGTGGTCATCGAAAGGTTTTTGATGTCATTAAGTGAATCACGGTTATCTCGTGGAAACCGCATATTAATAGGGTAACGCTCTAAACCTTCGACACTTTGAGTGACATTCAAGCCACCTACTGCGGTGTTGATGTATTGTTGCACATGGTTGATGGATAACCCATAACGTGCGGCCTTGGTACGGTTAATATCAACTTTAACATACCTGCCACCAACAACACGTTCAGAATACACTGATGTAGTCTCTGGAATCTCTGCTATTACGGCTTCAATTTGTTGCCCAATAGTTTCGATAACTTTTAAATCAGGGCCTGCCACCTTAATGCCAACAGGCGTTTTTATCCCTGTGGCTAACATGTCAATACGGTTTTTGATTGGCATTACCCACGCATTGGTTATACCTGGAAGTTTGACTAGTTGATTAAGTTCAGTTTTGAGCTTAGCCATGGTCATACCTTTTCGCCACTGACTTTTATCTTTTAATAAAACAGTGGTTTCAATCATAGTCAATGGTGCTGGGTCGGTGGCAGTTTCTGCTCGCCCTACTTTTCCAAATACACGTTTCACTTCTGGTACGGTGGCAATGAGTTTGTCCGTTTGTTGTAACAACTCTTGGGCTTTGCCAATTGATATAGCTGGTAATGTTGAGGGCATATACAACAAATCACCTTCATCTAAATCAGGCATAAATTCTGATCCAATTTTGCTGTAAGGAAAATAACTCAACAACATTAGAATCAACGCACTCAAGAGAGTGATTTTTGGAAATCTAAGCACCATATTCAGTAAAGGTTGATACAATAGCATTAAGATTCGATTAATTGGGTTTTTGTGCTCTGGTAGAATTTTACCTCTAATAAAATAGCCAATAAGCACCGGCACTAAAGTAACTGACAACCCCGCTGCAGCTGCCATAGCAAAGGTTTTGGTATAAGCCAATGGTGTAAACATTTTACCTTCTTGGGCTGCTAAGGTAAAAATAGGGAGAAAGCTTAAGGTAATAATCAGTAAGGAAAAAAACAATGCCGGTCCAACTTCGACACAGGCTCGAGTTATTATCTGCCAATGATTCTTTTTATTAAGTGTCGTATTTTCGAGGTGTTTATGCACATTCTCTATCATCACAATGGCCGCATCAACCATGGCTCCTATGGCTATTGCAATACCACCTAATGACATGATATTAGCATTTATCCCTAGTTTTTGCATTACGATGAATGCCACCAAAATTCCGACTGTTAATGACAAAAGAATCACAAAAGCAGAGCGTAAATGAAATAAGAATAAAGCACAAACCACAATAACCACTAAAAATTCTTCAATTAGTTTGTTATTGAGGTTATCAACTGCTTTGTTGATTAACTTGGAACGGTCATAGGTTTCAATGATTTCCACGCCAGTAGGTAAACCATCTCTTAGTAATTCAATTTTATCTTTGACTGCTTCAATGGTTTTAAGCGCATTTTCGCCATAACGCATCACCACAATACCGCCAACGACTTCACCTTTACCATCGAGTTCAGCAATCCCTCTACGCATTTGTGGGCCTATTTGCACATGAGCAATGTCTTTTATGGTTATGGGGATGTTCTCAATCACGGAGACAACAATTTCTTCAATGTCCTGAATTTCATTGATGTAACCATTGGCACGAACCATGTATTCAGCTTCGGCCATTTCAATAACAGAACCGCCTGTTTCTTGATTATTTTGTTCTAAAGCCATTCTAATCATGTCTAATGATAGATTATATTCACGTAGCTTATTGGGTTTTAACACTACTTGATATTGCTTGACCATACCACCAACTGTTGCCACTTCTGAAACTCCAGTGACAGTTTGCAGCTCGTATTTTAAAAACCAATCTTGTAGCGAACGCAATTGTGCTAGGTCACGGTTGCCAGATCGATCAATCAAAGCATATTCATACACCCAACCCACACCTGTGGCATCAGGGCCAAGCTCTGTTTTGGCATTGGCAGGTAATTTGCTTGCTACTTGTGAGAGATACTCCAATACCCGAGATCGCGCCCAATAAATATCGGTGCCTTCATCAAAAATCACATAGACATAAGAGTCACCATAAAACGAATACCCACGGACATTAACTGCTTTTGGCACACTCAACAATGCAGTGGTTAATGGGTAAGTGACTTGGTCCTCGACCACTTGCGGAGCCTGTCCCGGGAAAGAGGTTTTTACGATGACTTGTACATCTGACAAATCAGGAATGGCATCCAACGGTGTGTTCTTTACTGCCATAACACCCCATATAGTTAACATTATTGATAGTATTAAAACCAATAAACGATTGGTAATTGACCAACAGATTAATTTTTTAATCATCTTTAGACATCCGCATGATTGACGATTTAAGACTCGCCTCAGAATCGAATAAAAACTGACCAGAAACCACAACCTTGTCACCCTGTTGTAGACCTGAAATAATCTCTACATAATCACCACTTTCTATACCTAACTGTATGGTTTTGGCACCAAATCGCCCTTCCCCTATCGCAACCATGACGCGATTGTTTTGCCCTGATCGAATAACTGCTTCGGTTGGTATGATAAGAACATCTTCTTTCTTGCCAGCATAGATGGTTAAATTTGCGAACATATTGGGCTTAAGTTTACCCTTAGTATTATCCAGTTTCATGCGAACAGAGGCTGTTCTATTTTTGCGGTTAATAAATGGGTAAATATAATCAATTGTTGTTTCGAGCTGAGCACCTCTTGATGAAACCAGCTGCACGTCGACTGGTTGATTAACTTTAAGCCAGTTACTTTTGTTTTCAACTACTGTTGCTTTTACCCAAACTTCAGATAAATCAACAATTTCTATAATTTCATCACCTGGTTTTATAAACGTTCCCTGAGCGATGTTTATGCTTGCAAGAACGCCATCTTGTGGTGCCACAACGTTGATATTATTTGCCACTTCTCGACTTGTATTAAGTTGCTTAATTTGCGTAGTACTCATGCCTAAATTTAACAATCTATTTTTAGCAGCCATGAGTGAATTTTTATTTCCCATGGATAGAATTTGCAAATAATCTTGTTCTGCATTAACTAAATCGTGAGATAATAAGGTGAATAAAATATCACCTTTTTTTACCTCAGCTCCAACCTCGTTTACAAGTAATTTCATTACCCACCCTTGGGTATGAATTTGCACTGCTTGTTGTTTATTCGGATTAGCAACAACTGTTCCGATAGTATGAATGGCACGCCAGAGATGCGAACGTTCGACTTCCTGTGTTCTGACACCTAATGTTTGAATCACTTCAGGTGCTACTTTTATGCCTGGGCCTGTGTCTTGTTCATCGGCGTATACGGGAACCAAGTCCATTCCCATGGGTGATTTTCCTGGAGAGTCTTTTCTAAAATTTGCATCCATAGGAGCCACCCAATAAAGCACTTCTCGTTCTTGCGCAAAAACAATAGAGCTAATGAGACAAAGTAAGGTAATTAATTTCATAGGTTGTTTCCTCCTTCATGTGTTAGATAGAGCAAATGTGTTACGTTTTTTAATTGGCTAATCTTTAGGTTTAGAATTTCTATTTCTGTATTGAGTTGCAAATTTTCGGCTGCGATTAGGGTCGAGAAATCACTTTTACCATTACGGTAGGCTTGTAATGCTGCTTGAGCATTATTGTATGTTTTACTTTGGATACTGTCTTGGTACAACATTAATCTTTGTTTTATTATTTTCTTTTGCTGCGTATTAATTTGATAATCACGAATGAATTTTTTCTTGATTGCCATCCTTTTTTCTTCTGCAGCTTCAATTTTAAATTGATTGGCTGCAATCAATCGGTTTTGTTTTTTTTCTGCAAATATAGGCAAGTCAAGTGAGGCCGTCAAAGCCAACATATCACTACGTGAAGAAAAATCAGAATTTTCACCAAAGCGTTTACGGTATTCCAGTCCGACAATCCAAGCTGGTTTTTTTAACTCCTGGCGAATGGATTGTTTATCTTCTAGTCTAGCTATCATTGCTGTCGCTTGTTGTACTGCTGGTTGATTGGGTAGAATTTCTTGGCTATATTGCTCCTTACTCCATTGTTTATCTATTTTTAAGCTAGGTAGGTCATCCTTAATTTCATCAAAAGCAGCATCTCCTATTAAAAGACTTAAACGGTTTTGTGCTAATTCAATCGAGTTTTGTGTTTGTAGAATCTTGTCATCAACATTTATACGTTGTAACTTAGCATTAATTACCGCTTGCTGGCTTGTTAACCCATTGGCAAATTTTTGTTCAGTTAACTTAACAAGATTACTAAAATTTTTACGACTTTTTACCAGTATGTGTTTTTTTCTGATGCCATTGTACAAATCCAAATAATTAAGGCGGGTTTGTTTAATAGCCTCTAATGTAATCAGCTCCGAATTAAGTTGGTGTACTTTTGACAAGTTGTTTTTTTCTGCTTGTTTATACGAGAGTATAGATCCACGAGGAAGCATTTGTTTAATACCAACACGCATTTGTGTGGTTGGATTCTTCGTTATTGAAAAATCATCTGTCGGTAAGTTAATTAAACCGAAATTTAATTTTGGATCAGCGAATTCCCCAGCTGCCAAAGCCAATTGCTTATAGGATTGGCTACTTAAATGAGCCGATTTTGCTAAGTTTGAGTTGTTTAAGGCTAAAGTTTCTGCCTGTTGTAAAGTGAGTGAATTAACACAATAGCTCAATATTAAGCCACAAATCATACAGGTTTGTTTTAAATTAGACATAGTAGTCTCCTAAAATAATAGAGAGTTATACAAAGCTCTCTTATTGTTAATACCAACTAGTTGTTGGCAACGAATAATTAATTTAGGAAATAATTGGAGGGCGTAACAACGGTGTTGGCGGTTTTATAGGAATAGCTGAATCAACATTTAATCTGATCATGTGTTGACTGAAATTAAAATTTTGTAGACTATTAGTCGTATCTAGGCCATAAGATAATGACAAACTACAAACATCAGGACAGTTACAATCCAAACATTCACATGACAACTGTTGTTTCTCACTTTGTACTTCAGTAGTATTATCGTTATGACAAGGCATTTTGACTTGGCTTTTAGTAACATCCGTTTTACTACCCTGCATATCACAAGCATGCGTATGCATTGTTGGAATTGAACCCAAAAATACAGTTATTAACAGTAATACTTTATTGATATTTTCAAACATTGTGTCTGCATTATAGCGAATTTATTGAATTTTAGTTATTGTTTTAGCCAATAACTTCATTTAAAAAATGACCAATAAGGGTGTTACTGCGTTGATCCGCTGATTTACTGTAAACTGTTCCCATGGCTTTATCATTGGCGTGTGGGTTGGTAAATGCATGCACTACGCCACCAAAATCATGTTTTTGCCAATCGCATTTGGCATGGTTTAACTCGTCTCGTAGTTTATACCAATGACCATCACTCACCATCGGATCATCTGAGCCATTAAGTAACAACACTTTTGCTTTAAACTTTCCTTGATCAATATTATCTGCTTGTAACATTAAGCCATGAATACTTACGATACCTTTCACTTTAGTGTTAACTCTAGCCAAATCTTGCACACAAAGACCACCAAAACAATAACCAAGTGCGACAACTTTGTTTTGATTGGCATATTTTATCTTTGATATGGCTTTGAAACCTGCCTGAACGTGTTTCTGTAACAATGACCTGTCATCAATAAAGTTTTGCATCAGCTTAGTGTTTTCATTAATGCTTTGACCAATTTTACCATCACCGTACATATCAATAGCAAAACCAATATAGCCTTGTTTTGCGAAATATTTGGCTTTTTTATCTACAAAATCAACACGGCCTGCCCACATATGAACAATTAGCACGACGGGAGTATCAGTAGACATGTTTTCTGGTTCAGCGACAAACCCTTTAAAACACTTTTTTCCAAGAGAGTAATCAAGCTCGTATGCCTTCATTGAGAAAATTCAATTTTCCCAGCTTTTATAACGGTATTGATGTTTTCCATTGTTTCAATGCTATCTATCGGGTTTTCATCGACCAAAACCATGTCTGCATATTTACCAACACTAATTGACCCTAAATTTTTGAATTGCCCAAGCAAAGTAGCTGCATTTACTGTTGCTGATTTCAAAGCATCTGTTGGAGACATGCCGGCTTTGACCATTAATGCAAACTCTCTTCCATTATCACCATGCGCACTAACTCCTGAGTCAGTTCCAAATGCAATATTAACCCCTGATTTGTGGGCTTTTTCAAATGACCCTGCTATCACAGGGCCAATAGTTGCTGCTTTTTTTGCGACAACAGCAGGAAAAAAACCTTCGACTTTTGATTTTTCTGTAACCCAATCTCCAGCTATCAATGTGGGGACTAAATAAGTGCCATGTTTTTTCATCAATTTGCGAATTTCAGCATCACTGTAAGTGCCATGTTCTATGCTTGCAACTCCTGCAATAATAGCTCTTTTCATGCCTTCTTTTCCATGCGCGTGAGCCGTAACTTTAAAGCCATAATCATTGGCTGTTGCTATGATGCTTTTAAGTTCATCAGAATTAAATTGTGCATTGTCTCCACTGGATGCTTGTGATAAAACACCACCAGTTGCCGTGATTTTTATTAAATCCGCACCATCTTGATACCTTTGCCTAACTGCTTGAGCTGCTTGAGCTGCTCCATTAACAACACCATATTTAGGGCCTGGATTTGACATTAACCCTTGTCTATAGCCATTGCTTGGGTCAGCATGCCCACCAGTTGTAGCTAGTGCCTTTCCTGCGGTAAATATTCTTGGGCCTTGAGTTATTCCATTATTAATGGCTTTCTTTAAGGCAATGGTCACATTAAAAACATCTCCCAAATCACGAACACTAGTAAAGCCTGCTTTTAAAGTTCTTTTGGCAAATAAGGCAGATTGAAAAGCATAGTCGGCTTCATTTAATTGAAATTTTTCACTATAACTATTTTTATTAAACTCAAATGATAGATGAGTATGCATATCAATTAATCCAGGTAGGCAATAACGTTGAGATGCATCAATATCTATTGACTGATTTGTGTATTTTTCAACTTCAGTAAATTTACCGTAGTCAGTTTTAACGTAAATATCATTTAACATTCTTCCTGTTTCTGCTTCAAACAAATTGCCACAACGCACACTAAGTGCATTAGCATATAATGGTAAAATCAATAATAAAAAAGGTGTTTTTTTCATACGGGTTTCCTCATAATTTCTTCAATGTCGGCAATGGATTTAGGGACGTTTTCACTCAAAACTTTATTTCCTTTACTGGTTATTAAAACATCATCTTCAATTCTCACCCCTATACCTCTGTATTTTTTAGGAACTTTAGCATCATGACTTATGTAAATACCAGGTTCAATTGTAATTACCATGTTAGGCTCTAGTTCAACCCACAACCCATCTACTGAATACTCACCACAGTCATGAACATCAAGTCCCAACCAATGACCTGTTTTATGCATATAAAACTTGATGTAACTGTTTTCTTCTATGTTAGTCTTCAAATCACCTGTTAATAAACCTAAATCTAACAACCCTTGGGTTATTACTTTGACAGCGGCATCATGAAACTCATTGTAATGGCAACCAACTTTGGCTTTTGCTAATGCTGCTGTTTGAGCATCTAGCACAATTTGGTAAATTTCAGCTTGTGCTTTTGAAAATGTGCCATTAACTGGAAATGTACGGGTAATATCAGAAGCATAATAATCATACTCAGCACCTGCATCGATTAAGACTAAATCGCCATCAATGAGTTTTTCATTGTTCTTAACATAGTGTAATATACAGGCATTTCTCCCACCTCCTATTATTGGTAGATAACTTGGTGAGGAATTATGGTAAGTGATGGTATGCATGAATTCAGCGTTTAACTGATACTCATACATGTTTGGTTGACATGTTTGCATCATTTTCACATGTCCAAGTGCTGCAATATCGGCAGATTTCTGCAGGCATTTAATCTCTTCTTTACTTTTGTAAACTCGCATATCATCTAAAAAAGGTTTCAATGAAATCAACTCATGAGGAGCTTGACTTTTTGCCCATTTTTCTGAAAAAACCTTATGGGTCCAATCCACAACTCTTTTATCGAAATCAGAATCCATTCCTAACATAAAATACACTTTATCGCGCCCTTGCATAAGTTGAGGCATAATACGATCAATTGATTTGATATCATAGGCTCTATTAAACCCTAATTTATGCTTGGCGTTTTCTAGACCTAGCATTGGACCATTCCATGTTTCGTTGTTTTTATTAATTTCTTGGCAGAAAAGAATATCATCGCCTTCATCGCTTTCTGGACAGATAACCATTAATGAATTTGGTTCATGACAACCACTCAAATAATAGAAGTTACTATCAGGTCGATATTTATACTCTGCATCTCCATTTCTTATACAGGTACCTTTAGCTGCGATTATGGCTATGGAGTCATGACCTATAATCTTGGCGATTTGCTTTCTTCTTTTTCTAAATTCGTTGCTCTCTATCATTTATAAAACTATACCTTTTTTTGTCTATTTCTTCCATATTATACATGGCTATTACACTAGAAGCTGATGACTAGAATTTTCATTAAATTTAATTATTTGTGCATACTATCACAATATTTCAAAATTTTGGTGATAATATGAACTCAAGACCTGTTGTGAGAAGCTATTATGAATGAAAAAAACGAAAAAATAATTAGTTTAGACAAACAAAAAACCAAATTAGAGAATAAATCTTTAGGCAATCTACTGCCAACACTCTTATCTACATTCGCGAAAGACTTAAAACCTAAACTTATCACATTTTTCGAATCTTTAGACGACATATTATTTGATTTAGCAGAAAAAGCAGAGTCAAATCAGAAACAGACACTCTACTTTGAATCCATGCGTAATATACGCAAATCTCGCAGCCAGATGTTGAAAGAATTTTTTGTTGCAATTCAGACATGTTTTAAAAAATTTAAAAAAAACGAACTCAATTACTTTTCCACTGACAAAACTTACAATTCTGAAACAAAAGCATTGAGCCTTTCTCTGATAGACGAAAAAGAACTAGATGAGTCACTGGCCACAACCAACCTCATAAATAAATCCGAAATGGCATTCCATAGAAACCTATTTGCATTAGAGAAAAGGTTCTCATTATTGGCATCAGGAACAGAGTTAAAGGCTAGCCAAATACCAATGGGGCCTTATGTTATAGTCAATGCCTTTAATCAATGCTTGAAACCCATAGAGATGGATATAACTGTTAAACTTATACTCTATAAATTATTTGAACGTAATGTCATGGGCCAACTAAACCCTATCTATTCAAATATAAATAAGTTTTTGGCTAATGAAGGCATTATTTCAGAAATTAAATACCAATTTGGTAACAACAATTCTGCACAGGTTAGTCAAACTCAGGACCTTCCACAACAAAGTTCAGAACAATCAAGTATTCAACCGCCTGATAATCAAATTCAAAACATGCCTGAAAACCCTCAAAATAATGTGGATGAAAATTACAACACTATTTCACAATACTTTACCCATAATAACTCAACAACAAATGAAAACAGTGTAACTAATCATGCTCCACGTAATGGCTCACAAGCTGCAAATGTAGACATGAGTTCTCTAATGAATGCACTGTCTATTTTGCAAAGCGATGTTTTTAGAGAAAATTTAGCGCACCCAAGCAGCCATTCAGTAGTAGAGTCGCCAACTGAAATCAAAGATCGATTAATCAAACAATTGCATGAACTAGACTCCAATTCGATTGATAAAAAAGTCAATAAACACGATGAAGATACCATAGATTTAGTCGGTATGTTGTTCCAATTTATTGTTGATGATAGAAACCTGCCTGAAACAATGCAAGTACTTTTGGCCAAGTTACAAATTCCCTATTTAAAAATTGCATTACAAGATCGAAATTTATTTGCAGATAAATCACACCCTGCTAGATTAATGTTGGACAAACTATCCTTGGCTTGTGTTGGTTGGACAAAAGAATCTGATAGAAACAATGCCTTACTTAATAAGACTGAGGAAATCACCAAGTTAATTCTTGATATGGATGAATACCAAGAAGAAACCTTCACTGAGACTTATGAAGATTTTTCTAGATTTACAGCTAAGCTCAAGAAGAAGTCTGATGTGCTACAGAAAAGAACCAAGGAAAAAACCAAGGGCCTAGAAAAAATAAACAATGCAAAAGAAGAAGTGGCCCAACTTCTAGTTGATAAAATGACCAATCAAAAAATGCCGATTTTAATCCGCGATATTTTATTGGGAGAATGGTCCAATGTATTGGTCTTGTTGTTTTTAAGGCATGAAAACAATTCAAAAGAATACACAAAAAAACTAAATTTTGTGGATGAAATTATAGCTGTTTCTCAGGTTAATCCCGATACAGTAGTGAATAAGAAAAACATCAAAAAAATCGCCGACCTATATGAATCAGGCATAAAATTAGTAGCCTATAACCCTAAAGAAGTTATTGACAAAACACATAAATTAGTTGAATGTTTATATGAAGTTCATGACCTTAATTCTAAAAACAGTGATGATGGTGCTGCTGAAGATGTCGAATACATATCTTCAGATGAAATTTTAAAAATTTCTGAAATACGTAAACAAGAACATGAAATTACTGAATTCATTCAAGAAATCATTGAACCTTCAGAATTACAAAAGATTCATGAAGACATTCAAGATAAGTATTTTCAAATAGTTGAAAAATTAAAATCAGGAAACTGGCTTGAGTTTAAACGTGAAGAAAGTGATTCTGTCAGGGCAAAATTATCATGGATTAGCCCCATTACTGGCAAGTATTTGTTTGTAAATTCGAGAGGATTAAAAGTTACTGATAAAACCAAATTAGGTTTAGCTGCCGGTTTGCGAGAAAAATCAATAACAGTTTTACAACAAGTCGCTCTATTTGATCGCGCCTTATCAGCTATTGCAACACAACTAAAAGCTGATGATAACGAGAACAAAATTGACACAAAAACAGAAGCGGAATAAAAGCTATTGATCAATTCATAAATGAATTAATAAGTTCTAATGGTCCAGCAATTTATTATGCAAAACAACTATGGTATGGCCTTTAACAATCAAGTTGCCTTGTTCTTCTAAGTCTTTTAATACACGACCGGCCATTTCTCTTGAACAGCCTACTATTTTAGCTATTTCCTGTCGTGATATCTTAATTTGCATCCCTTCAGGGTGAGTCATTGAATGAGGGTCTTTACATAAATCTAGTAGTGTTCTTGCAATTCGACCAGCAACATCTAAAAAGGCTAAACGATGAACCTTTCTACTTGTTTGTAACAGTCGATGAGTTAATTGCGTTCCAATATAATACAATATTTGTGCCGCATCAACTTTTAAATCATTGAGCATTAATTGACCTAATCGATGATATCCTATTTCAGCCAACTCCGATTCTTCCTTGGTTTTGACCATAACCTCTCGACGTTCCGTGCTCATAAACAAACCCATTTCCCCAATAAAGTCTCCTTCATTCAAGTAGGCTAATATGAGTTCTTTACCATCCTCATTTTCATAAGAAATAGTGACAGAGCCTGATACAATATAATAAAGTGTATTAGCCAAATCGCCAGGTCTAATAATGGTTGTCTTTTTCGGGAATTTTCTACTATGACAATAAGATAAGAAGCGATTAAGTGCCTCAACATCTAACTTAAAAAAGTTTGTGTTATGAACCCTTTCACCTAAATATAATTCATCTACACCAGAACCCTTATTAAATATTTTCTCACCCATTCCAATTGCCTTGTTTGTTTTTAGCATTAGTATATTACAATTTAAAGCTTAATATATCTATATAAATTAACAATCTACTTCTTTAATATTTTATTTCTTACAGATTTTAAAAAATTAGAATAAAATACACACCAATAGAATATAACTTAAATTTATGACAATACAACTTCACAACACTAAGACGGGTAAAAAAGAAACCTTCGTACCAATTGATAAAAACTCCATCACGATGTACTTATGTGGCCCTACAGTTTATAACTATGCTCATATTGGCAATGCACGTCCAGCTGTTGTTTTTGATGTTTTGAATAATTTGCTTAAATACCACTACCCTAAAGTAACCTATGCTAGAAATATTACTGATATAGATGACAAAATCAATAAATCTGCGATGGAACTCGGGCAAAATATCAAAAAATATGCAAAAAAATATGCAGATATCTACAACCATGATATTGAGCAATTAGGCGTTCAAGCACCCGACATAGAACCATATGCAACTGAGCATATTCCTCAAATTATTGCTATGATAAATGACTTAATAACTAAGGGTCATGCTTATGCTGCGGAAGGACATGTACTGTTTTCAGTTAACTCTTATGAAAATTATGGTAGGCTATCTAACCGAAATATTGATGATATGATTGCTGGTGCTCGAGTAGAAATTGCCCCTTATAAAAAGCATCCCGCAGATTTTGTTTTGTGGAAACCATCTGACGAAAGCCTCCCTGGCTGGGGCTCCCCATGGGGCCGCGGACGACCTGGTTGGCATATTGAGTGTTCAGCCATGTGTAAAGAACACTTAGGTACTATTATTGATATTCATTGTGGTGGTCGTGATTTGGTTTTCCCACACCATGAAAATGAAGCCGCACAAAGTTGCTGTGCTAATAGCACTGAAAGTTTTGCTAACTATTGGGTACATAATGGCATGATAAACATGGACAATCACAAAATGTCCAAATCATTAGGCAATATTTTACTAATTAAAGATGTTGTTAAGAAACATAAGGGCGAAGTGATAAGATGGCTATTATTAAGCTCTCAATATCGTCAATCTGTCTCTTGGTCAGAAGATTCTATCTATAAATCGCAAAAAACATTGGATCGAATTTATACGGCATTAAGAGAAAATCAAGACAGTATAGCCGAAGTTCACCACAACAACATACCTGCATCAATAATTAAAGCGCTAGATGATGACTTAAACACTCCAATTGCTTTTGCAGAAATAAATAAAATTGCTAAACAACTCGCCAAAGCAAAATCAAGCAATGATAAAGTTTTATACAAGTCACAACTACTTAGTGCCGGGTTATTACTAGGTTTCTTTCAAGAAAACCCAGAAAGTTGGTTTAAAGCTGATGATATAGACAGTGATAAAATAGAAAAACTCATTAAGCAAAGAAATACGGCGCGTGACAATAAAGACTGGGAGAAATCTGATCAAATTCGCAATGAACTTGCAGCAATGAATGTAGTCTTAGAAGATTCCGCCAAAGGTACTAGATGGAGTGTCAAAAATCAATGAAGAGTCAACTTGAGATAATTGAAGATTTTCAACTATTCGATGATTGGATGGAAAAATACCAATACATAATAGATTTAGGTAAGGAACTAGATACACTAGAAGATGCGGATAAAATTGATGCTAATAAACTTCAAGGCTGTCAATCTCAGGTCTGGATTATTCATCACTTAAAAGATGGAAAAGTTATATTCCAAGCCCAAAGTGACGCGGCCATCGTTTCCGGACTTGTTGCCCTAGTATTGAGCATTTATTCAGGTAAAACGGCCAAGGAGATAGTAACCACTAAACCTGAATTTATTTCTGAAATAGGCCTCGACAAACACCTATCTGGAACACGTAGCAATGGCCTTTCATCTTTACTTGATAAAATCCATGAAATTGCCAAAAGCTATTACTAAAGCTGATAAGAACTCTATTTAATCCCTGCTAGAACAGCTAGAATCCACTTCAATTTGGTTTGCATTAACTAGGTGCTCGACAAAATTACAAGGTCGGTGACTGGCATCAAGTTGATCTTTTAGAATTTTATCCCAAGCTGTTTTACAGGCATTGGGAGATCCTGGCATACAGACAATCAGCGTGCCATTAGAAATACCAGCAAGCGCCCTGCTTTGCACTGTTGATGTACCAATTTCAGTATAAGAAATTTGACGAAATAGCTCGCCAAAACCAGGAACTTTTTTCTCCAACAAAGGAGTAACTGCTTGCGGTGTATTATCACGTACCGTAAAACCTGTGCCGCCTGTAATCAAAACCACATTTACATCATCACGATAAATCCAATCAGAGACTACTTTACGTATATGAAAGATATCATCTTTGGTGATTTGCTTATCTACCAACGTGTGGCCAGCCTCTTTTAAACGATTAACAAGTGCGAGACCTGATGTATCATTTTCTTCTGTACGGGTATCGCTGACTGTATGAACAGCAATAGTTAAGGGTTGAAATGGTTGTTTTTGTTTATGTGACATAATTTTTATATAATTATTGAATAGTGTAGATTGAGTGTAACTAATTTAAACTCAAAGATAGCGATAAAATACTCCAAGGATAAATTATAAAACGTAAAGTTGGGCTTCGCAATGCGAAACCCAACCTATTGTTTATTTAGTTAACTTTTAACGGCTCCCCTTATTCGAGGGGTTAATTTCTTAATTGTTAACCACGTTTACGTACGACTTGGTAGCCTTTTCTAAACAGGTATTTTGCTGGAGCACTCCACACATGAACTAGTCTAGTAAACGGGAAAACTAAGAACATGGTTAGCCCTAGAAAAATATGCAATTTAAAAATCAAGGGTTCATGGATAATAAAATCTGCAGCACCTGATCTAAATGTGACGATATGTTGTGCCCAATTTGCTAATGCAATCATTGAGCTACCATCCATGTGTTGGTAGGATGCAGGTAAAGTTAATAAACCCAGAACCAATTGTACAAACAACAGTAGCAAGATAAAAATATCTGAAAATTTTGTTGTAGCACGAACTCTAGGGTTAGTTAAACGCCTATGAATCAAGATAACCATACCAATAAAACAAAGGGTACCAAATACTCCACCTGCAATCATTGCCATGGCTTGTTTTTGACCCGCTGTCATAAATACATGATAAACGCTTTCAGGTGTTAGTAAACCCACTAGGTGCCCAAAGAACAATAAAATTATGCCAACATGAAAAAAATTACTACCAACTCGCATACCTTTGTTACTGAGTAATTGGCTAGATGAAGCTTTCCAAGAATACTGCTCTCTGTCGTACCTAAACATACTACCAATCAAAAAAACAGTAACGGCTATGTAAGGATAAATTCCAAATAAAAAATCATTCATTTTATTGCTCCTGTTGTGCAGAATCTTCTGCTTTTGGTTGTGAGTGAGGGTTAGAGCTGTGTATTTTCATGGCAATTTTTTCATTCAAATAATCTTTCGACTTGAATAAATTTTTACCAAAAGCTTCCGGCTCTTCGTATTCTTCATCTATGTTTTCATGTAGTTCTTCGTCTTTCTCAGCTGCAACAATTTCTTTAATTTCTTTGCGATTAACTTTTTCACCAGCAACTTCAACTAACGCACTAAAAACAACTTCATAATCTAATTGCTTCTTGGCTAGGCGTTCTTTTATTAAAGTTAACACTTTTGCCGTTTCACCCAAAAAGTGTGACGCAGTTTTAATGTTTGTGGTTGATAAGAACTCAAGGAAAACTGGTAAGTAATCAGGTAAATCTGATGTATTCACATCTAAACCACTGTCATTATACATTTCCATTAAATCAATCATGGCTTGCCCACGATCTCGCGATTCTCCATGAATATGTTCAAATAAATGCAATGAATGCGAGGCTCCACGATCAAACGTTGCCACATAATTTTCTTGTGCGTCTATTAAATCATCATTTTGAAGCCGCGTTATTAATGCGACTACTTTCTTTATGAGTTTTTTAGATAAAAGCTTCTCTTCTACAATGACTTGTTTAAATTCATCGCAATGATCTAGCCATTCTTCTCTCGGATACGATAATAGTAAGCTTAAAACTTTAAATGTATGCATTATTATTCTCCTTCATCCAATTTAGCTAAGCTGTGATCACTTTTACCTTTGACATTACCAGCCGTAAATGTATTTCTTTGTTTTGAGGTATCAAAAATATTAAGTTTAATGCCACCTCCTGATCCACCATGACAACCATTCCCAAAACTAAATCCACAACTGCCTTTATTTTCGGAAGCTATTTCATTATCAAAAGGTGTTTCACCAGCATACTCACGGTGATTGGTTGGTATAACAAATCGATCTTCGTAATTGGCAATTGCAAGTATTCTGTACATGTCTTCCAACATATATTCAGTCACACCATTTTCTTCCAATAGCTCATTATCTATAACGCCATCAACTGTTTTTCTACGCATAAATTCACGCAAAACAATCATATTTTTTAATGCTTGAATTACAGGCTCTTCTTCTCCAGCTGTTAACATATTAGCTAAATATTTGATTGGAATTCTTAACTCATCAAATTTAGGGAAGAAACCCTCTTTACTTACTTGATTTTTTTGAACCGCTGTTTGAATTGGCGATAATGGAGGCATATACCAAACCATTGGCAATGTACGATACTCTGGATGTAATGGTAAAGCGACTTTCCATTCCATTGCCATTTTATAAACTGGCGATTCTTTTGCAGCTTCTAACCAAGAATATGGCACACCATCTGCTAATGCTTGTTTCTGCACTTCTGGATCATTTGGATCTAGGAAAATATCCAACTGTGCTTGATATAAATCTTCTTCATTTTCCACACTTGCCGCTTCTAAAATTTTATCCGCATCGTATAACATGACACCAAGATAACGAATTCGACCGACACAAGTTTCCGAACATACTGTTGGTTCACCTGCTTCTATTCGTGGGTAACAGAAGGTACATTTCTCAGATTTTCCGCTTTCCCAATTGAAGTAAATTTTCTTGTAAGGACAGCCTGATACACACATACGCCATCCACGACACTTATCTTGATCAATTAACACAATTCCATCTTCTTCGCGTTTATAAATCGCCCCTGACGGACAAGTTGCTACACATGAAGGATTCAAACAATGTTCGCATAAGCGTGGAAGATACATCATGAATGTTTCTTCAAATTTACCATATATTTCTTTGTCTATGTTGGTAAAATTATAATCTTTTGAGCGTTTAGAGAATTCACCACCAAGAATTTCTTCCCAATTTGGCCCTTTCTCTACTTTCTCCATTACCTCACCAGTTATTGCAGATTGCGCCCTAGCGGTCGGGGGACAAGGTAGTTTAGGAGCATTCTGTAAATGCTGGTAATCGAAGGTGAATGGCTCGTAGTAATCATCAATTTCAGGAAGATCTGGATTTGAAAATATTTTACTTAACAACTTAAGTTTACCCCCCATTTTAGGAACTAATTTTCCATTTTTTGAACGTTGCCAACCACCATTCCAACGAGCTTGGTTTTCCCAGTCATCTGGAAAACCTATGCCTGGTTTTGATTCAACATTATTAAACCATGCATACTCAACACCAGCTCTTGATGTCCAAACTTGTTTACAGGTCACAGAACAAGTATGACAACCGATACATTTATCAAGGTTAAGGACTTTTCCTATTTGTGCTCTAATCTTCATGACGCACCTCTTTCAAGTTTTGTTACTGGCTCATTTTTCCATTCAATTTTCTCCATTTTTCTAACCAATACGAATTCATCACGGTTAGAACCAACAGTACCATAATAGTTAAAACCATAAGACTGCTGTACATAACCACCAATCATATGTGTTGGTTTAACCACGGCTCTTGTTACTGAATTATGAATACCGCCACGGAAACCAGATGTTTCTGCAGCTGGAGTATTGATAATTTTTTCTTGTGCGTGATACATCATACTCATGCCCTCAGGCACACGTTGTGAGACAACCGCTCTTGCAGCGATAGTACCATTGACGTTGTATAATTCTATCCAGTCATTATCAACAACTTCCATTTTTTTAGCATCAATTTCTGATATCCAAACAATTGGGCCGCCACGAGACAAGGTTAACATCATCAAGTTTTCAGAATACGTTGAATGAATACCCCATTTTTGATGTGGAGTAATAAAGTTTAATGCCACTTCTTTATTGCCATTCGATTTAGTGCCTTTTATTGGAGCAATTGTACGTGTATTTATAGGTGGCTTGTATACACACAACTCTTCACCAAAATCACGCATCCACTTATGATCTTGATAAAACTGCTGTCTACCAGTCAATGTACGCCATGGAATTAATTCATGAACGTTGGTATAACCTGCGTTATAACTAACATGTTCATCCTCTAACCCTGACCATGTTGGCGATGAAATAATCTTACGCGGCTGTGCTTGGATATCACGGAATCGAATTTTCTCTTCTGCTTTGGGTTTTGCCAAATGCGTATGATCCCTACCTGTAAATTTACCTAAGGCTTCCCAAGCTTTCACGGCAACATGCCCATTGGTTTCAGGCGCTAATGCTAATACCACTTCTGTGGCATCAATGCTTGACTGAATACGTGGTTGACCTTTTGAAACACCTTCATCTCTCACTTGACGGTTAATACTGCGCAAGTTTTCAACTTCTGTATCGGTATTCCATGCAATGCCTTTCCCTCCATTGCCAAGTTTTTCTAATAAAGGCCCAATAGAGGTGAACTTTTTATAGGTATCTGGATAATTACGCTCCACTTCAATTAATGCAGGCATTGTTTTTCCTGGCACAGGGTCACAATCTCCTTTATACCATTCTTCCACACCAAATGGTTGAGATATTTCACCCGGTGTATCATGCTGCATAGGTAATGTAACAATGTCTTTTTCTTTGCCTAAATGGCCAATACACACTTCTGAGAATTTTTCTGCGAAACCTCTAAAAATGGCCCAATCACTACGTGACTCCCAAGCCGGGTCCACTGCTTTACTTAAAGGGTGAATAAATGGATGCATATCTGAGGTATTTAAATCATTTTTTTCATACCATGTTGCAGTTGGTAGAACGATATCTGAATACAAACAAGTTGTTGACATACGGAAATCTAGTGTGACCACTAAATCTAACTTGCCTTCGTACCCTTTTTCATGCCATTTAACTTCTTTTGGTAATGGTCCGCCTTTTTCGCCCAGGTCTTGACTCATTACTGCATTTTGAGTGCCCAATAAATGTTTGAGCATATACTCATGCCCTTTACCACTGGAACCTAAAATATTGGAACGCCAAATAAACATATTCCTTGGGAAGTTATCTGGATTATCAGGGTCCATACAAGAAAACTCTAAGTCTTTAGATTTGAGTTGATCAACGACATACTCTACTGATGATTTACCTGCAGACTCAGCTTGTTTAGTTAATTCTAAAGGGTTTTCTTGTAATTGTGGTGCCGAAGGCAACCAGCCCATACGTTCAGAACGTGTATTACAATCAATAAGTGAATAACCGTCCCACTCTTTTTTATCCGCTAATGGTGACAAAATTTCATTAACTTCAAGTTTTTCATAACGCCATTGGTCTGCGTGATTATAGAAAAACGATGTACCATTCATATGACGAGGTGGTCTATGCCAATCTAAACCGAACGCTAATGGCAACCAACCTGTTTGAGGACGTAACTTTTCTTGACCAACATAATGTGCCCAACCGCCACCAGATTTACCAACGCAACCACACATCATTAACATATTGATAATGCCACGATAATTCATGTCCATGTGATACCAGTGATTCATTGCTGCACCAATAATAACCATGGAACGGCCGCGGGTTTTATCTGCAGTGTCTGCGAATTCTCTAGCAATGCGGACAACTGTACTTTGGTCAACTCCTGTAATTTGCTCTTGCCAACCTGGTGTATAAGGTTTATCATCGCTATAATCTTGAGCACAATTCTCATCACCTAAACCACGATCAACACCATAATTAGCCATCATTAAATCAAAAACTGTTGCTACAAATATTTCACCATCTTTAGTATGTACTTTTTTGACAGGTATCTTATGTTTAATAATATCATCGTGGTCAGTGTGTTGAAATATCTCCTGATCATGCTGTTTATTAGCAAAATAGGGAAAAGAAACATCAACGACTTCATCATAGTTATCTAATAATGATTTAACTGGCCAAATTTCAGAGCCGTTTGTATTATCTTTTGTTTCTAGGTTCCAATTACCACTTTCACCTTCAGATTTTTCTTCCCAACGTGATCCAACTGTGCCATTTGGAACGACAAGATTA
Source organism: Alcanivoracaceae bacterium (assembly GCA_016744455.1). Classification (GTDB taxonomy): domain Bacteria; phylum Pseudomonadota; class Gammaproteobacteria; order Xanthomonadales; family Marinicellaceae; genus NORP309. The sequence continues at coordinate 31,118 of JADGEI010000025.1, read as the reverse complement.
CCAGTTTTTTCATCTATTAATACAGATTTCCAATCGGCAAGTTTTTGTGAGGCAAGTTCAGTGACATCGCAAGCACGTAACGTACGACTAGCAACCAAACCTGATTTATGCTCATCTAAACGCACCAAGAAGGGCATATCTGTGTAAGTACGAGTATAATCATCAAAATAATTACTCACATTATCTCGATGGAATTCACTTAAAATAACGTGCCCCATTGCCATAGCTAATGCTGCATCAGTTCCTTGACGTGCAGGCAACCACTCATCAGTCAACTTTGCCACTTCAGAATAATCTGGAGTTACTGCAACTGTTTTGGTACCTTTGTATTTAACTTCAGTAAAGAAATGAGCATCTGGAGTTCTAGTTTGAGGGATGTTAGAACCCCAGGCAATAATGTAGGATGAATTATACCAATCAGCACTTTCTGGTACATCAGTTTGCTCTCCCCAAATCTGTGGAGAAGCTGGAGGTAAATCACAATACCAATCATAAAAGCTTAAACAAACACCACCAATTAAAGAGAGGTAACGTGAACCTGCTGCGTACGAAACCATACTCATGGCAGGAATCGGCGAAAAACCAATAACTCTATCTGGCCCATGGTCTTTAATGGTGTGAACATTCGCAGCAGTTATAAGTTCATTAACTTCGTCCCAATCAGCACGAACAAAGCCACCTAATCCACGAATGGATTTATAGGAAGTGCAATCATCTTTATTTTCCATGATTGATTTCCAAGCCACTACAGGATCAGAGTTTTTAGCTTTAGCTTCACGCCATAAACGCATTAAACGTCCACGAATCATAGGGTACTTTAGACGTGTTGCACTGTATAAATACCATGAATAACTCGCACCACGAGGACACCCTCTTGGTTCATGATTAGGTAAATCATCCCGTGTACGAGGGTAATTAGTTTGTTGCGTTTCCCACGTTACTAATCCACGTTTCACATAAATTTTCCATGAACACGAACCTGTACAGTTGACTCCATGTGTTGATCTTACGATTTTATCGTGTGACCAACGGTTACGGTAAGCACGTTCCCAACCACGATCTTCATCTGTGGTGATACCATGTCCATTTGAAAAAGTTTCTGGCTTTTTCTTGGTTAGGTAAGTTAACCTGTCTAAAAATTGACTCATTGTTTAAACCCCTCAGTTTAAGTTTTTATTATTTACGTCGTTCCTGCAAAGGTAGGAACCTTAATGTTAGTTCTCCGTTTCTTTCAGGAGATTCCCGCTTGCACGGGAATGACAACATTATATATAATTACGGGTTATGAAATTCCGCGCTACTTCTCATGTAGTAGAACCAGTTCAAAACCAAACAAACGGTATAGAATACAGCGAAACCATATAAAGCGTATTCAGGTGTTGTAGCCTTGATCTGTTCACCTAAAATCTTAGGAATTAAGAAAGCACCATAAGCAGCAATTGCAGCAGTCCAACCCAATACAGGCCCTGCTTGCTCTTTATCAAAGATAGTTGCAATGGTTTTAAAAGTTGAGCCATTACCAATACCAGTTGCAGCAAATAGTACTAAAAACAATAATAAGAATGGTACAAAATAATCTTGAGGTGTTGCACTTGCATAAGCTTGTTGCATAAAATATGCTACACCTAATGCACTAGCAATCATGGCAACAGATACGTATTGCGTTACTTTTGCTCCACCCTCTTTATCGGCAATCATGCCTCCAATCGGACGAATAAGCGCTCCAATAAATGGTCCCATCCAAGCATACATCAATGCGCTTGGTCCATCTGGGTTTGCAGTATTGTGTGTCATAACACCATCAACCATTAGATGTTGATAACCAAATATTACTTTAATTGACAAGCCAAAACCAACAGCATATCCAATAAACGATCCGAAAGTCATGGTATATATAACCGTCATTACCCATGTGTGTTTATTTTTAAATATTTTATACTGTCTCGTTAAATTTTGACCAATAGTCCCAGGAATCATTTTTAATAAGAAAACAGTCATTATGATGACAATTGGTAAAACCAAGAACTTATCTAACTCTATTCCTGATCCACCAATTTTAGCAGGTAACAACAACCACAATCCAAATGCTGCTGTTACTAAGCCTATCGCTAGCATAAAGCTTATTTTTGCAAAGGCTGAAATTGGATTACCTACATCAGGGGAAACATGTTCATCTGCAATATTATTCATACCAAACCATGTCGCAATTGCTAATGGAACAAGCAAGATTAACCAAACAAAACCAGCATTATGAATAAATGTTTCAGTGCCTGCTGGAATTTTACCAATCAAAGTTCCACTGGTTGTTTGTAATGTCATGGAATCACCACCAAACAAAGCAAAAGTCATCACTAAAGGCACTACAATTTGCATAGTAGTTACACCAAAGTTACCCAAACCGGCGTTCATACCTAAAGAATAACCTTGTATCTTTTTAGGATAAAAGTAGGAAATATTACTCATTGATGATGAGAAGTTACCGCCGCCGAAGCCGGACAACAATGCCCATAACTGAAACTGCCAAAGTGGGGTGTCAGGCGTTTGTAAAGCATAGCCAACACCTACAGCAGGTATCATTAACAATGCAGTGGTAAAGAATATAGTATTTCTACCACCAGCAATACGAATGAAAAATGTCGAAGGTATTCTTAAGGTTGCACCTGACAAACCGGCAATGGCTGCAAGGGTAAATAACTCAGATTTCTCAAAGGAAAAACCTAAGTTTAACATTTGTACTGTAATTATACTCCAGTACAACCAAACGGCAAAACCTGCTAATAATGCAGGAATCGAAATCCATAGATTCCGAGTTGCAATTGCCTTTCCAGTTGACGCCCATTGCTGTGCATCTTCTGGATTCCAATTTTTTAAATCTTTAGCCATAATAAATATTCTCCTTTAGTTTTTAAATACCACTTCCCAATTTTTGAGAAACGGTTGATCTTTAGTAAATTATTTTAAACTTTCTAATTCTGGTAAGAATTTAGATTTTTCAGGATGTGATTTCTTCTCTGCTCTCAATATAGCAAAATGCATCCAAGTCAGTGAAACTGCAATGATAATTGATAACAACATAAAACAACTAGTCCAAATGCCAATCACATCATTCATCATGCCAAATGTTATAGGCAAAATAAACCCACCTAAACCGCCAATCAATCCAACAATGCCACCTACAGACCCTACGTTTTCAGGAAAGTAATGAGGAATATGTTTATAGACAGCAGCTTTTCCTAATGACATAAAGAAACCAAGGATTATAGTCATAGTAACAAACAGCCATAAAGGGATAGTCATGTTAAATTCAACTGGGCCTTTAATCCCTGCAACAGTATAATCAGTTGATGGATAAGACATGACAATGGTGCAAATTAGCGTCACAATAAAAGTCCAGTACATAATTGTTCTAGCGCCAAATTTATCTGACAACCAGCCACCCAATGCCCTGAAAATCGCGCCAGGCAATGCATAAGCTGCAGCTAACATACCTGCTGTTGCCAATTCCAATCCATAGGCTCCAACATAATAACGTGGTAACCATAATGCCAATGCAACGTAAGCTCCAAAAACAAAGAAATAATACAATGAAAAACGCCATACAATTAAATGCTTAAGCGGTTTTAATTGTTCCATAAACGGGCGTGCTTCTTGTTTTGTTCCAGAATGAGCAGGGTCAGCTTTACTAAACAAGAAAAACAACACAGCAGTAATAGCTAAAATACCCGCATAAACATAGACAACTGAACGCCATTCTCCACCCATTGCTACCAATAGTATGGGCGCACCAAAGTTAGTCACCGCAGCTCCAACATTACCAGCACCAAAAATACCTAATGCTGTGCCTTGTTTATGATCTGGATACCATGAAGAAACATAAGCAATACCCACTGCAAATGAACCGCCTGACAAACCAAGACCTAATGCGCCAACTAAATACATTTCATAAGTGTTTGCATAGGTTAGGAAAAAAGCTGCCAAAGCGGAGGTTAACATTTGCAATGTGAACACAATACGTCCACCATATTGATCCGTCCAAATACCCAAAAAGATACGGCTTAATGACCCTGTTAAAATAGGCGTAGCAACTAAGAGACCAAATTGGGTGTCACTCAATCCTAATTCCCCTTTAATTTTAATACCAATAATTGAAAAAATTGTCCATACAGCAAAACAAACTGTAAAAGCCAATGTACTCGTTGTTAAGGCCCTGGTTTGATCACCGCTGGACACATTTTCTAAATTTTTCATGCTCTACTCACTTAAATGGATTTATCAAATTTACTGAGAGTATTTTATCTATAGTGCTATTTTTAAAATTGACTGAGGTCAATAATTGAAATTTGGTGAATTTTTCCTATACGATACTGTGTTTTTTATGGGAATTTTTCAATGAATCAGTAAGATGTATTAATTACTCAGAAATAATAAACTTCAAATCAATGAATCAACTTTTAATTTTATTGTGTGAAATCATTCATGCATTTCAAAAAGAACGTGGTAGTTTATGCCTTTATCTTTCTATAAAAGATGATTTTAGCAAGCAAAGCCTTAATTCATGCTTTCAGAACAGCAACAGATTAATTGAAGAATTTGAATTAATGGCAAATCAATCAAATTTTGAGCCCACTTCTGAACAAAAAAAAAGCTTCACCAAACTCAATAGAATATTTAACGGATTTATTTGCCAAACTTCCTTTAGGAAAGATTTGGACGATTGTAATTTAGATATCTTAGATGTAACACCTTTATATACTCATCGTATCATTATCCATTTAACTTATATATTAATAGAATTAGCTTTATTTGATAACGATAATAACCCTGCAGAAATCAGTGCGATTTCAAACTTTATCAATTGGAAAGAACGAATTGGAAGAGCGCGCGCATTGGGCATAGTCGGTTTTGCCCTTAATGAATTTGACTCTGAGCAATTTAGCCGTGATTTCAGTCTTATTCTTAGTGAACAAAAACTTAATAAACGCTCATTCCTTTCCCTTGCTAGCGACCAACAAAAACAACTCTTCAATAAACTATACAGCAAACATGAGAATATAGAAAACATTCATCAAAAGATGGAAGAAAATGAAATTCCACAAATTAATGCACAAAACTGGTTTACTATTGTCACCAAAAAAATGGAAATGATGCATAAAATAGAAACATCTTTATTTAACCAGTTATATGCTAGCAATGAAATCAAATTAGAAACATATAACAAAAACACAACCATTGATAAAACTTATGCCTTAGCGATGGATTTTCCAATTTTTAGAAATTTATCAGAGAACACAACTAGCAAACTATTCCAATCAAGTAATATAAAAAATTACAAAAAGGGTAGTCTATTATTTCTTCAGGGCGAACAAGCCAGTAGGATTTATGTTATTTTAAGTGGCTGGATTAAAATTCATAAAAGCTCTGCTGACGGAAACGAGTCTGTGAAACAAATGCTATCAACCGGGAATCTAGTCATTGAGTCATCAATTTTTGCCAGTGAAAAGTATTATAATAATGCTCAAGCCTGTAATGATGCCAAGCTATTATCCTTTCCTGCTTCCATTTTTCGTCACTTGTTAACAAAAGATCCTACCTTAGCATTAAACACGTTAAAATATCAATCGCAGCATTCAAGGGAGCATCTTAACCAGATTGACAATAACCGTTTAAAATCTTCTAGAGAACGTGTTGGTTGGTTTTTATTAAAACAATTTATTGAACAAAAAAACCCAAATACAATATTATTACCTTACGATAAAACCATAATCGCCTCATTATTAGACATGAAGCCTGAAACATTTTCGCGCTCACTAAAAACATTAAAAACAAAAGGGTTGAAATCAGAGAAACATCAGATCCAAGTTAACGACATTAAACTTTTATGTCAGTATTGCGATACTAACCTAGAAAAACATTGCCAATTTAAAAATAAACATGACTGCAAATTCAACAAGTAAAGTTACAAACAAGATACTCATTAACTACCAACAAGCCATTGAAATAATTAGCACTGTTTCAAGCCGCCACACAACTAATAACACTATAAATCAATTGTTAATTAACTCAAGTGGAGACACATTGGCAGAGTGTATTAACTCACCAATTAATGTCCCTTCATTTAATAATTCTGCAATGGATGGCTTTGCGGTATATAGTGAATTTGTCAATCAGCAAGTTAAAGACAATGGTGCCGTCAAACTTCTCGTAACTGGAAGTATACAAGCAGGGGATGAAGCAACGACTGTTGCAGAAGTTAAAAACGATAATGCATGGGATATTATGACAGGTGCTCCAGTGCCAAATAGTTTTGATGCTGTCATTCAAATAGAAAATGTAGAAATTAACAACGAAGGCAACAATAAATACATTACTATTAAAGAAAATGTAATAAAAGGCAGGAATATTCGCAAACTTGGTACTGACTATAAAACCAATCAAGTGGTGGCAAACAAACACACGCAAATTCAAGCCCAACATATTATGGCACTAGCTACAGTTGGGGTTAATATGATCAATGTATTGCCTACAATAAAGGTTGCAATTCTTTCAACAGGCAATGAACTTTTTAATATCAAAGATGACAAACTTCATTCGGGTACAATCTTCAATTCAAACCAACCCTATTTAAGGGCATATTGTCAAAAAATAAACCTAGATCCTGTTTTTATCGGAAGCTGTAAGGATAACAAGCAAGCCTTTAATGACCTGATAGATTATGCCTTATTGAAAAAAGTAAAAATCATTTTCTCAACGGGTGCTGTATCTATGGGTAAATTTGATTTTATTCCTGAAGTATTAATAAAGCGCGGGGCCAAAATTCATTTCCACAAAGCCAAAATACGCCCTGGAAAACCCATTTTATTTGCTGAACTTCCTGATGGCACCGTTTACTTTGGCTTACCTGGAAATCCTATAGCAGCCGCTTCAGGTATGCGTTTTTTTGCAACGCCTTTTATCAATAACATGCTAGGTCTTGCAGAAGAAAAATTTATTAAAGCGAAACTCCAAAATACAATTAAGAGTAAAAAGGGTTTCAGAACTTTTGCCAAAGCTTATGCCAGTATTGACATTCATGGTCAACTCTGTGTTGACATGTTATTAGATCAAGGTTCCTACCAGTCTCGCTCATTTGCTCAATCTAACTGTTGGTTGATAATTCCAGAAGAGTCGGAAAACATTATGGCTGATGAACTTGTTGAAATTGCACCTATGATTCCAAATCAGATGATTTTTTGATGATTGCTGGAGTTGTATTAGCAGGAGGTAAATCAAGCCGAATGGGCTGTGACAAATCCCAACTAAAAATCAACAACAAAACCTTAATCCAACACTCAAAAATACAACTTACTGAGGCAGGAATCAAAAACATTTACCTTAGTGGAAAAAATGGAATCCAAGACAGATTCATCAACAAAGGCCCAATTGCTGGAATTCTTTCCTGTATGGAATACCTACAAAAATTTGATTACCTATTGTTTTTACCAGTGGATATGCCCTTGATTAATAAGTATCTCATCTTAAAGTTAATTAGTCAAAAAAAGCCAACAGCAACTTATTTTGAAAACTCTTACTTACCTCTGCTTATTAACAATAATTTATTAAATCAAAGAATAATTAAACAACAATTAGATAACAACCAATTATCTATTGGCAACTTGTTGGATAAAATTGATGCAAAACCAATAAAAAACCATTTCCCAGGAACAGTTTTCCTCAATGCCAACACAGAAGATGATTGGCAAGAAATTTTAACTCACTTGCAGTAAAACAATACGAATTATCGAGTACAGAACTTTAGGTATCTCATAGATTTGTTTTCTATAAGTATCGACAGAATTCGAATGGCTATATAAACCGTATTTTTTTCATAAAAAGACCTACCTTGACCTTAATTGAGAGCCTTGCAATTCATATAATTCCAGAAACATGTGTTTATGTATGGTGGTAATTCTCTTTTAGAGACTGTTTTTGCTTTACCTGTAATGTAATTAAGTTTTATCATTATTAAGTCACTATTGGACGCGTAATAATTGGCTTCCTTTCTTGAAATATAAAACCAAATATATTTGTCATCCAGTAAAACTTTACTGTTATATCTTCCTTCAAACTTATTCAAGACTTTACCACGTAGATTTAATAAACAGATTTCACATTCGTAGTGGCCACCTCTAGAATGTTCATTTATTTGATGCACTAAAAATCGTTTACCAGGGAGATTGATTAAATTTTTTGCTACTAAAATCGCGCAATCACGATAAACACTTTCAAAATTTTGTTTCCATTTGTAGCAGCTTGATTTCCCTGTACTGATAACATGGCAAACGATATTATGACCATCTTGAATTTCAGAAATTTGCACTTCACAATACTTTTTTCTAATAATTTGAGTTTTATCAAGTAGTTTCAACATTTCATAATTTTCATGGTAGGCTCTATTTAGATAGAAGATACACAGTTTTACATGACTCAGTACTTTAATCCTGTTCCACAATTTTATTATGTGATTAATTGTTTTGAAACGTTAAGGGTAGCTAAATACCCAAGTATTTTTCTTGGTCAGTTGTTCAAGTTGTTTTCAACCTCTTGAACTTCTGCTGTTGATATTTATTCTTGTAGATCATTGTAAACTATTTTAGAATTTATGACGTTTTCGAAGTTTCTTTTAGCAAACCTCTAAAATTAACACCGTTATATTATCAGAGCCACCACCTTTTAAGGCGGTAATGATAAGTTGATCGGCGATTTCTTGTGGGTGGTGATTTTTACTCATTATGCCTTCAATTTGAGTATCATCTACTTCTTCACTCAAACCATCACTACACAGTAAAAATTTATCACCTGAACTAACATTGCCATTGGATAATGATACTTTAATTTCTGCATTATCAGTGACGCCTAACGCTTGTGTAACCACATTACGATGCGGGTGAGTGCGGGCTTGTTCTTCGGTAATTAAGTTTTGGTCAACCAATTCTTGTACGTATGAATGGTCAGTTGATATAGCTGTAAGCTTATCTCCAGATAACTTATAGATACGACTATCACCTACCCAAGCAGCATAAAAATTGTCATCGACAATTGACAAGATAACAACAGTTGTTCCCATTGGCAAATCGCCACCTCGTTCATACGAACTATCGATAATAATTTGATTTGATTTGGTTATGCAATCCTTTAAAGAGTCACCTGCTGCGTAGAAATGTAACACAGAGTCTCTTGCCATAGCGCTAGCAAGTTCTCCATGATCATGTCCTCCCATACCATCAGCGACCATCCAAAGGCTGTTATCATTACTCACACCATAGGTATCTTCGTTATGATCCCGTTTTATACCCGTATGAGTCCCATGACCAATTTTTATTTTCATAAATTATTTAATTATATCGTTTTGTAAGAGTATACTACTGTTGCTCTTTCCATTGCAATAAATTTTGGTATACACGGATATTTTCCACGTACCTAACGGCAGTTTTTCCATCTGCTTTGATATTTTCATTTGAATTAAACTTAATTAAAAATTCTCTAACATCGCTCCACAAATCTGGATTCTTACCTGCTTTCTGTGTCATTACCCTGGCTTTCTCTAAAAAGCCATAACCAATATTATATCCCGCTAAAGCAAAGTTTGTTCTATCTGGGTCAACTATTCTACTCGGCACTTTACTCAGCATTTTGATAAAATATTTTGTGCCACCTTGCAAACTCTGTAATGGATCACTTCTATCAGAAACATTTTGCTCAAGGGCTACATTTTTGGTTAGCATCATTAAGCCTTTAACTAATGTTGGTGAGATAGCCTTTGGGTTCCAATGTGATTCTTGATAACTAATAGCACCCAACAGTATTGGGCTTATGTTATTGTTTGATGCCACTTGGTAAATTAGAGAACTAATTGAGGCCCACCTTTTATCATAATTTTTTAGAAAAGTCACCGTGTCTGCAGGCAAACTGTTAGGCATATTTTTTTCTATATATTTTTTATAGTATTGCAACTGTTTGGAATTAATATAATGGGCTATTTGCTCATCTAATTTTTCTTTTACTGAAGAGTCATCGCTTTTTGGCATTAGAAAACCCAGTTCATTCACTTCGGATAACTTAAGGCTAATTCGTAACTGTGGCATATAAGATTTGAAAATTTTAACGCTGTTATAATCAGCTAGAGTATAGTCAATTTCACCATCTACAACTTGTTTCAATAATTCATATAAGCTTTTTACATCACTGTACTCGCTATTTTTAAGCGGGATTTTTTTTGCCAATTGTGAATAAGATGAATGACTTAGTACCGCACCTCTAAACTTATCTATGTCCTCAATTGATTTAATCTCAGGATATGTCGTAGAGCTAACAATCCTGATATCAGTTTCGTCATATGCAACTGATGGAGTAAATTTATGCTTCCTTTGAGAAGTAATTGCGAGATTGGCTCCTGCTATATCGATTGTGTTTTTATCAAACATCTTAAAAAGTTCGTCATTAGAACTAGCACTAATAATTTGCAGTTGCAATCCATACTTTTCACAAAACTTAGATAAAATATCGTACTCAAGACCAACTGTTCCATCTAAACCAGTATAATAAGTCAAAGGGCTAGGCCTTGTTATCCAGATGAGTTTTCCCTTAGCTTTTATCTTTTGCCACATAGTTAAGTGATTTGGCGGGCTAAGTAAAAACAAATAGCCAGCCAATAGCAGCAATAAAAACGATATCAATCTTTTTAACAATTAAGTTACCACACACAATTTCATAAAAGCAGTCTAACCTGTCTTGAATAAATTTAATAATCTTTTTATAAATTGTTAGGATAATTATTGTATAATCACAGTCTTTGAATAATGGTTAGCAAAATGAAAACAGGTGGTTTTTTACTGAGATGGTTATTTGCAATTTTGCTGGTTTTAATTACTTATAACCCATCAAGTTATTCATTTTATCATTGGCTTTGGCCACTTACCAATGATCAATTGCCATTAAAAATACTAGCCGGATTGGTCATGTTGGTGGTATATATCATTTTTATAAGAGCCACTTTTCGATCAATTGGTATTCTTGGAATCGTTCTTGCATCTGCTGTGAGTGTAACAATTGTATGGCTGTTTATCGATCAGGGTTGGATGAATCTTGACAATACAACTGCGATAAAATGGATTGTGTTAATCGTTTTGGGAACTATACTTGGTATCGGAATATCATGGTCACATATACGTAGAAAACTAACAGGTCAGTTTGATACTGACGACATAGAGGAATAATAAATGAGCTTAATCAACACACCTGTATCCTATGGTGAAATATTAGATAAAATTACAATATTAGAAATCAAATCTAAAAAGATAACTAATGAAGAAAAAGTAAAAAATGTTAAACATGAATTATCAATTCTTCTAGATACATGGGATAAAAAGGTTGAAAAAACTACTGAAATCACCAATCTAAAAAGCCAACTAAAGGACGTCAATCAAAGCCTATGGGATATAGAAGATAATATAAGAATTAAAGAGTTAAACAAAGAGTTTGATGACGAATTTATTCAAATTGCGCGAAGTGTTTATTATGAAAATGACAAACGAGCCGTCGTTAAAAAAGAGATTAACTTATTCCTAGGTTCGGAATTAATTGAAGAAAAATCCTATCAAGACTATAAATAAACTACCCCGAAACAAGATAGAAACCTATTACATTAACTACTTCTTTAAAATCTTTCACGGCATTAAACTATTCTAATTCGGTAAGGAGATTTCAATTCGTGGCATGACATCCAAATTTGGTCGAGGTGGTGTTCGAAGTGTATTGAGAAACCTAATGATATTGAGTTTTTGATTCTCATCTAAGGATTTAAAATTTTGACTTGCTAGTGCAGCTTCACTTCCTGGGTTATCGTGTTGTACTATAGCATCTTCTAGGGTTAATGCTCTCCCATCATGTAAATATGGGGCTGTGTCAGCAATCCCCCACAAACGTGCTGTAATATACTCACCATTTTGTTTTTCAGTGGCTAATGAAAATGTTTCTTTCAAGTCCTCGCCCATATAGTGATGTTTCAAATCTGAAAACAACCTCACCTCAATACCACCTTGGTTATTTGCTTTGAAAGCAGCTGGGCTTAGACTTAAATCTGTTCGATAGAAACTGTCCTCGAATGGCTTATTAGCTTCACCAGTAAGTTTATAAGGTAAAAATTTTGTAGTGGTATTTTGCTGTGGTGTATGGCAATCCGAACAGCCAATGCTTTGAAACAATTCAAAGCCCTGATTTTCATTTTCATCAGGTACTGACTCTAGTGGTCGATTCATGGTGGTATTAAAAATACTTAAGGCAGATAAATCGCCTTGCATCATTTCATTAACGACACCATCTCCATCTTTGTCTATATCAAAACCAACCAATTCAGTTGCTTGCATACCAAAATGAAATGCCATGGCATCGACATCAAAACCTCTAACTGTTGCAAACTCACCCTTACGCCCAAAAGGTTTAATCACCAAATCATCATTTACACCAACTACTGCTGACGTATCAACTTGACCATTGCTATCAGCAATTATTGAACCAAATGCAATACCTTTTGCTACTAAATTTACTGTTGTTGTTGGATTATCTATAGCCACTTGCTTTAATTCTTGGAGCTCTTTAGTCATTTCTAAACCAACCAGTTCTACCCCTCCTGAACCAAATAAAAAAGGTGGATTAATCAAGCGCCCATCAAAATCAGCAATACCATCATTATTGATATCCGCCACATCAATATTACTGGGTTTTACAATTGCATTTTGGACAATTCCACCAACACCGCCTATTCCCAATCGCGCAGGCACAGTAGCATTGCTAATAATAGTATGACACTCAAGACATGCCTGAGAATCCAATCCATTGACGCGTAAGAAAGTCTTGTTACCTTGTAATGTTGGCCTATTGCCAGGTTGACGATTATCTAGTTGAGTTAAGTCTTGAGGCCCATCTCCATAGCCATCTGCTTTATTGAAAGGAGTTGAAAAAACTAACAATCCAGCTTTTCTTATCTGCCACAACGTAAGGTTACCAGCCTCAATATCAGTTTGATCTATTCTTTTTGAAGGATCAAGTCGAGGTTGATGCAATGATGAATTTAGTTTGTTTGTTATTAACAAATCTTGAGAAAATAACAATGGAGAAGTTAGTAATAAATATGCACTTATTAGTTTTGTATTCATGGGTAGTATACACTTAAAAATCTTGGTTGATTAAAATACCACAATGAAAACAAAAACACCATAAACAGAATCAATAATCATTGATTTAAGGAAACCAAGATTAATTAGGCATTGGTAAATAACTAAATACATCACAAATTGCGTCTCATAAAGAACATTTCACCTAATACCATGTCTTAATATTAATTAGACAAAAAGATAGTTAATTAAAGGATTTATTACAGCATTGGAAATAGATAGCGAGGTGAAGCTATTTATATGTTGTTACCCGGTATATTTTTTCTATTTCTTAAGTTATCTATCTCTTTTTCAAAAAGCATTAAATCTTGGTATTGAATAAAATCCAGATCTGCATTTTGCCATATTTTGTGGGCTATTTTAAGTTGCTCATCCATTTTTTTGAATTCTTTCATTTCAGCATACGCTCGTGCTTTTAATACATAGGCACTGGCAAATAGTGGTGTTCTTGTCGTTACTATATCTAAGGATTCAAATGCTTGATCATATTTTTTCATGGCAATAAGCGACCTACTTTGTTCACATAACAAATCATCTACTTGATCTGTACTTATCAAAGAAACAATAGATTTTTTCGCCTCATTTATACCCTGAGTAAAAAGTTCTACTGAACTGATATAATCTTTATCCCAATAGGCAATAACTCCTTTTGTACGCAGGATATCAGGTTTCAACCCTGAAGACTCGAAACTCTTGGAAAACTCTTCCAAGCTTTGCAATGATTTTTTATAGTTAATAGTATCTTTCTGGTATTCAAATTTGTATTTTTCAAAAGCACCAATTAATTTATCAAATGGTGGTTTCAAATTTTCCTTAACACTAATTAATAGATTATCTACTTCAGTATATTGTTGTAGTTGTGTGTGGAGGTTTATACGTGAGCCCTTTACATACAGCAAAACTCCAAGAGGGGGCATAATCATTTTAACTGGTGCTTCAAGTTTATTATTAACTTCAAGTGCCTTGATTATTTGCCCTGTTTGTAGATACAATTCTTGTTTAACTGATAAGATATCAAACTGATCCTGATTACTCGAGTTCTTCTCCAATAATTCATCAAGCTTAGAAAACGCCATTTCTTGGTTTCCTTCTGCTGCATTAATTCTCGCTAATCCAATTTCAGCTTTTAGGTTTTTATTACTGTATAAGATAGCCTCCTCATACATTTGTTTTGCTTTATCTAACTCACCAAACTGCTGATATGTGCTGGCTAAACTGAAAAATGACTTACCTTGAGTAGGGTGTGCATCCTTATATAAATTCAAATACTTCAAAGCATTATTTTTATCATTTTCTAAGCGGTATATCTTTGCAAGGTTTAATAAAGATTTGTTTCCTGCTCCTTCTTTCTCATAGAGTTTAATAAAAACGTTCTTTGCTTTTTGATTATGGTTACCAACTACAATGTAATTCCTACCTAAAATTGACAGAGCATTGGTGTTTTGCGGGTACAGTTCCACCCATTTTTCCAAAATTTTAATCGCTTTAACATTTTCTCCTTGTAGTGAAAATAAACTTGCTTTAACCAAAAAGGATGTTTCCTCATACAACTTATCATCAAAAGATAATGCCAACTGAGCTTGCTCCGCTGCTTTATTAAAGTCACCTAAGCCGCTGTAGTACTTCATCGCTAATACATGTGCCTGAACAAATGTTTTATCTAAAGCCAAAGCTTCAAAAAGTTGTGATATACCTTTGGGAAAATCATTTTCAAAAGTGACAGTATTTTGAGCTGATATTAATAACTCAATCGCTTTAATATTTGCTGAAGTATGCTCCATTATGGCTAATTGCGGTATAACTTTTGTAGCAACATTGGAGGTTTTTAATACAACCGAACTTATTTCGTTTGATACTTGGTCTAACGCTTTAAACCAATTGTCGCTTTTAACGCTTATTGACTTTACTTGAACACCACTTTCTACATTGTATAAATTGGCTGTTAATTGAATCTGGTCTTGGATTAAATCAAATGATCCATTAATTAACCATTTTGCTGATTTATTTTGGGCTAGCTTTTTAGCTAAAGATAAAGGTACTCCGATTGCTCTTTCAAAACCTTTTTTAGTTAACTCTTCTATCATTGAACCAGAATTATATGGCGTGGTTACAGAAATTAACGGTGTTCTTTTAATATCTTCAGAAAGCAACCAATTTAAGCCATAACTCATCCAGTCTTTATCTTTATCACCCGTTTTATTCGTCCAAAAATAACTAACCACAGATTGGTGATTATCACTATCCTCTATTTCTTTAATAGAGGGTTGCTTTAATGCTTGTTTTACAACTGTATTTTCAGTCGCTAATAAAGTATTTTTTTCAGGTGCGTGATCTAATTGATCCATTGGTCGAATAAAGTAATTAACTGTCAATATTGCAATGATAATGTTTGTTGGTATCCACAGTTTCTCAATCACAGACCAGTTATCTTTTCCTGGTTTACCATGTCCCCATGCAACTAAAATCACACTTGGTAAAAAAGATAACATACCAACAAAAACATAAGTTGAAAATTGTTCTGGTAATTCAAACCTCCCACTCATCCAATCTGATATTTCAACTGCCAACCATACAGATGCAACATACACACCAATTATGTGTGGTATTTTTCTACCTATAATTTCAGAGAATATTCCCTTTTTATTTTTCATTATTTTTGTTTGTTCTTGTTTGATTTTCATTATAAACTTTTTTTCCACATTATAAACTACTATTTGCAATTGATTAGTTTGTAACATTAGCTATAATAAAGACAATATTAATTCCAAAGGTTCAAATTATGGTAACAATTACTGTTGATATAGACGATCAAGTAAAAGCACATTTCAATAATTTCATTGAAAAACATGGAATAGATGTTGATCCCAATGACATGGTTCAAGCTAGGAACGAAATTGCCCAGATTAGATTAGACATAAAAGATGGCTATATTCTTAACCAAGTTGGTAATCTAGAAGCCATGATATCAATGGTTGAGGATAAAATTTGGAAAATCAAAAAAGAAAACATGGAAAAAATAAATGCTACAATTAAATATTTTATTGATGATGATGATGTAATACCAGACAATATCCCAGGAATTGGTTACCTAGATGACTGTATTATAATTGATAGCACCATGGATGAAATCTATGAAGAACTTAGTGAGTTTGAAGATTTTTGTCGTACTCGAATGGTTTATGCTCAAAAACAAGATTTCACTTTTGAAGACTGGGGTAAAATAAAAAATCAAGAAGCCACAAGCCGTGTACGAAATAGAAGACTAAGAAGGTCAAAAAGGTACTAAATATTTAGCTTCTATTACTGGTTTTCTATACAACTAATTGATGTAATTGCTGAATTAGCCTTACGATTTCAAGATTTTCATTAATGCCCGTACTCATGGTGCGGGCATTTTCATTTTCTAAAGAAACAACTTTAAGATGCATACTCAAGGAACACCTCAACATAGCTCTAGAGGTATCAGGACAAAATATAAAAACAGTAAACAAAAAAACCCTCAATTAGAGGGTTTTTATTATTTAGTCACACAAAAGAAATTATCTTTGACGTGCTTTAAATTTTGGGTTTGATTTGCAAATAACAAATACTTTGCCACGTCGACGTACTACTTTGCAGTCACGACTACGTGTTTTTGCTGATTTCAAAGATGATAATACTTTCATGACATTACCTAGTTAATTAATTAAGGTCGTGGATTATACGGATAGACTTTGTATATTTCAACAAGTTTTGTGAAATTTTTCCATTATTAATGTGTTCTAATCAATGCTATAATTCGATTTCAATTTTTGGAGTAAAAAATGTTAAATTCTTGGTTTATATCCGCCATAAAAATTATGGTGTTATTTTTGGTCTTTATAATTGGGCTCGCTATTCTCGCTGTCATTATTATGTATATCATTGATAAAACACAAAAGAAACACACTATTCGGCGCAATTTTCCTGTTATTGGACGTTTTCGTTGGTTATTTGAACATTTAGGCGAATTTTTTAGGCAATACTTTTTTGCCATGGACCGTGAAGAACTCCCCTTTAACCGAGCTCAACGTACATGGGTATATAAAGCAGCTAAAGGTAACAACAATACAGTTGCTTTTGGTTCTACAAGGAATTTAGATAGACGTGGTGCGATGATTTTTATGAATTGCGCCTTTCCAGTAATGAAAAAAGATGCGGTAAAAGCGGAGCAACTCCTCATCGGCCCTTATACAAAACAACCCTATGCCAGCCCTAGTTTTTTCAATATTTCAGCCATGAGTTTTGGCGCCTTATCAATGCCAGCTGTGCAATCACTATCCCATGGAGCCAAGAAAGCAGGAGTCTGGATGAACACAGGTGAAGGTGGGATTTCTCCATATCATTTAGAAGGCGGTTGTGATCTTGTCTATCAATTTGGCACCGCAAAATATGGGGCACGCAACAAAGATGGAGGCTTTGATTTTGAAAAACTCAACGAAATTGGAAAAATCCCACAAGTAAAAATGATAGAGCTGAAAATGGCACAAGGTGCAAAACCAGGTAAAGGAGGCATTCTTCCAGCAGAAAAGGTCACAGAAGAAATTGCTTCAATTCGTGGTATACCTGCAGGTGAATCATCAATTAGCCCTAATCGCCATCCAGAAATTAGTAATGCACATGAACTACTCGATATGATAAACAAAATTAGAGACGCCAGTGGATTACCAGTCGGCTTTAAAATGGTGATGGGTAGTAATGATTGGTTACATCAATTATTTCAAGAGATTCATGTACGTGGTATTGAATCTGCACCAGATTTTATCACATTAGATTCTGGAGATGGTGGTACAGGAGCTGCTCCACAATCTTTGATGGATGATGTTGGTATGGTTATTAAGGAGTCCTTACCAATGTTAGTTGATTTGCGTAATGAATATGGCCTCAAAGACCGTATACGAATAATGACATCCGGTAAAATGATCACACCTGCGGAAGTGGCTTGGGCCCTTTGTGCAGGAGCCGATTTTATCAACAATGCTCGTGGCTTTCTATTCTCATTAGGTTGTATTCAAGCATTAAAATGTAATAAAAATACCTGTCCAACAGGCATAACCACACATAATCCTAATTTACATGATGGTTTAGTAGTGGAAAACAAGACCAAACGCGTGGCAAACTTTGCTGAACACATGATCAAAGAAGTTGGCATTATTGCTCATGCTTGTGGAGTTAAAGAACCACGTTCACTCAATCGTTCGCATGTACGTATGGTATTTTCCAATAGTGTTTCAAAACCATTAAATGTTTTATTCCCAGATAAACAAAGTACATATGATTAAACTAGGAGTCAGTGCCTGTTTATTAGGGCAAAAAGTAAGATACGATGGAAAAGATAAATTTGCCAATTTAACTCAGTATTTTGACCTAAAGATTTACCAACTCACACCAATTTGTCCAGAGATTGAAATGGGCTTAAGCATTCCACGCCCTCCAATAGAGATGCGGTTCATAGACAAGCAAATACGATTAGTCCAAGTTGATAACTACAAACAAGATTTCACCCATCAATTCAATAATTGGTTTAGCAAAAATACAACACCAATTAGCCAATTCAATGGGTATATTCTAAAAAGTAAATCGCCAAGCTGCGGCTATAAAACCACGCCTTACTATGAGAACGATAAAACAGTAAAACTAAACCATGGGTTATTTGTAACAAGCCTATTAAAAATAAAGCCAAGAACACTTATTATTAACGAAAAAGACCTAGAAGAAGATGATAAATTAATTCAGTTCAAATCCATTCTTGAAAATCAGGCTTATAGTTAAAAATTCATCTGCTCCATGAGAATACGGATTAGTACGAGTGTTGTGATCAATATCTCCCACAGTAGCCTGATAAACACTACTCTCACAATTATGCATTGAGGGCGTTTTCAAGTGATAATCATCGTTATTAGAATCAACAAAATCCACACTGCTAACAATCACATCATTACCGTTAAAAGAATTGTCTTCATGAGTTAATAAACACCTAAATTGTTCTGAGGCAGATAAGAGCGAATCATAGACACCCTCTGTATCTTGCACAATACTAGAAAAAAGTGAGACATGCGAAGCATTGTTGTTAATCACAGATTGGGTGATTTTGTTGTTTGCAAATGTAGTTAGAGCTATGATTAATTGGGAGCCATTTATAATGTCTACAGCAGACTTATCTTGTAAATTGTTAATCATTCCATTTTGACCATTTTTATATATCATGGAGGATTCAATCAGTGCCGAAGAGCTATCTAGGGCAAGACTTGTCCCAAACTCTGCTTGGTTTGCATAAATAATACTCTGTTTAATGGTAATATTTGACAAGTTTGTTGCGGCCACGGCACCACCAAAAGAAGGAAAAGAGACACTACTATATACTTTGTTTGCCACTAATTGATTACAGAGATAAGCATCCCAACATGGTTCTGGTTTACGAATAAGAGTAAACTCGGCAAAACTATCAACTGCCACTCCACCTCCATAGGACCCTGCTGCAGAATTAAAACTTATGATGGTTCCATATGCCATTACTTGTGTCGCATTATCTTGTGCAAAAATACCTGCACCATCACCAAAATTTGTTAAGTTATTCGTGATATTAACTGGGTTAACCGTATTACCTATTTCTCGGCCTAGTACCTCAACTTGATAACCATCAAGTACCACTTGAGCAGCATTGCTGGCGTATATACCACCACCATCTCCATTAGCAGTGTTGGACACAATTCCCAAAGTTGAACTTGTATTACCCGAATAAAAGTTAAACTGACAGTTAGCTGTAACATATATGCCACCACCATCGCCTTCACGACTTCCACTACCTGGACCCAACGCTTGATTTGATTGAATAACTGATTCTCCATACATATGTATTTGTGATTCAGCACAATACAACCCGCCTCCATCCATAGCAGTGTTACTGTTTATGGCAACATCCTTAATAAAAATCAGATTAAATTCACCAGTACTATCAAATCGAGTTGAATTCAGCCCTCCACCCTTTTCACTGTTATTAGTATGAATAAAAAGGTTTTCTAGATCAATTTGAACATCAACATCTTTAATAGTAATCCCGCCGCTTGGGTTAATTATATTTCCCAGCCCATTAACTATTTCTAAATTAGCAAATCTTATAGTGTTAGCTGTATTGGCAATATTTTCTAAGACAATCACAGGTTTAAATAGGCTACTACCATCAACCTGTGTTTTATTTACACCAAAACTATTTACTTCTGCATCAGCACAACTATCATAACCACCAATAAGTGATACTGGTATAGCATCTAATTCCAAATTTTCAAAATAGATTTTATTACTGGCTATTCGCAATTCAAAATCAGCATTATTTACAGCTTGAACCAAGGCATCTCCAATAGTCGAAGAATCACAGTTGTCATTCCCGACCGTGATAAAAGCATGGCTATTAATTGAAACTGTTAAATAGAGCATCATTATTATTTTCTTATTCATACGAATATTATAACATTTATACCACTTTTCAAAACAGCACAACCATTAAATTTTATGGCTATGCGCTAAAATTTTATTACAAGCTATAAACAAGCTAAACGGCTATACAAAACAAATCGTTAAGCTTTACATTATAAAATCAAGACTCTAAAGAATATATAAGCCATGTAAATTTAGTCAGAACTTGAACTAAAACCTTCAATTTTATAGTAACTAATTAACGAATAAATAACAGGTATTAGGCCTGCAATAACCAATAGAGCAATAATAACATTTTGAGAATTACCAAGAAGAGACAACAATATGACCAGTAAGCCACACATGATAAATACCCATGAACCCAACCGATGTGTTTTAAACCAAACTTTATCACTTGCTAATGTCCAGGGTGTTCTAATACCAAAAAAGAAATTTTTGGGAACTTTTGATAAATAATTTCCAATAATAACAAGCAAAGCCCCAATTATGACAAAGGTATATTGTGTTGTATTAACTGTATTATCTAATGCAGATTCAAATACCATAACCATTATTGCAAGCATGAAAACAGACATGACAAATATAATAATTGAGTAAGCTTTTTTAGCCGTATCTAACTTAAACCCTTTTGGGGCAATTATGGGTAGAAACCATAAAATAAAACTTAACACTGTCGACATCACTGGAAACATGTAAACAGCCCATGGCTTAGCTGTATAACCGTCTATTTCTCCTTTTATATTCCAATGGGTAGGCATATTCTCCGGCAAACTACTCTCATACAGCAATGCCGTAACCCAAGTGGCAATTAAAACGACTATTATGGATACCGCTATTTTATTGTTTTTCATCTTCTTTTGCTCCGAATAATTTATTCATAAATAACATCAACTGCTCAACAGCACTCATATTTAATGTATATATTCTGTGTTGACCCTGCCTTCTTACACGAACTAAATCAGCCTTCTTTAGTATACTCAGATGGTGGGATAAAGTAGCCCCACTAAAATCAAAATGCTGATTGATTTCAGAAACCGACATCTCACCTGCTTGCAGTAGATGTAATATTTTACGACGCTGTATATCAGCTATTGCACTAAAAAGTGATTCTTGTTGATAAGTTTCATTCATATAATTAGATTACCATCTAAATATCTATTTGTCAATATTTACATAAAAATCATGATAATTTCTTGATTGATTAAATTAAAATTGTTACTTTAAGATCAAGATGAAAAACCAAGCCAATAAATTTACAAGAAATTTTGCCATATCTCTTTTGCAAAGCAAATCTTTTGGCTTATCAAATCTTCTACTCTTACGACTTATCTAGCAGTTTATTGAAAACTGCGTTCACCTGATTACCTCAGGACAAACAGGTAACCCCATATTCTGATAAATCACGTAAGAGCAACACATGACAACAACAAATAAAACCAGTAAACACGTACATATTTTCGACACTACATTGCGTGATGGCCAGCAATGCCCGGGTGCAGGAATGAACTTTGAAGAAAACCTCGACTATGCGCGATTAGCAGCCAATGTTCAAATTGATATTTTAGAAGCAGGATTTCCAGCGGCAAGTGCTGAAGATTTCAAAATAGTCAAAAGCATCGCCCAAATGTATGCACAAATGAAGTCTTCACCAAAAGTAGCGGCTTTATGCCAAATGCGAGAAGAACAAATCATTACAACCATCGAATCATTGAAAAGCTTAATTCCATCGGGTCGTGCACGTCTTCATGTTTATGTACCAGTTGACCCGGAATTGATGAAAGCCTCTTTGGGTAGTTACGCTGACAATCACGAAAAAATTCATAAAGATTTATACAAATACATCACCATGTCAATTGATGCAGGATGCGAAGTTGAGTTTTCGCCTGAAGGATATTCACGCATGGGCGATAGCTTTGATTTTGTTACCGGTGTCATTGATACAGCAATCAAGGCTGGTGCAACTATTATCAATTGCCCTGATACCATAGGCGGAGCTTGTTATTTGCAAGGCGATGATTTTTTTGTCAACAAGATGAAACGACATGCTGATATAATGTCTCAGCGTTACCCAGATAAAAACATTATTTGGTCAGCTCATTGCCATAACGATTACGGTTTAGCCTTAACTAATACTATGCAGTCTATATTTGATGGGCCTGTCACTCAAATTGAGGGTTGTTTCAATGGCATTGGTGAACGAGCAGGAAATGTGTCATTAGAACAATGCATAATGTACTTAAAAGCCTTTGGCATGAATAACAGCACCAATCAAAATTACCATACCACTACCAAAACACATGGCATAAAAGATATCTCTGATTTCGTCGCTACTCATATGTTACCGAGGCAAGCGCATTGGCCAATTAGTGGCGAAAATGCAGCACGTCATTCATCAGGAGGGCACACCAATGCAATTTTAAAAAACCCACAAGCCTATCAACCTTTTGACCCCAAAGATGTGGGCAAAGAAATCACCTTTATCTTTGGCCCATTAAGCGGCAGCAACCATGCACAATCGATTATTCAAGAACACGGCTATGTCTGCGACAACAATGAAAAAATCACACTAACGCAATTTATCAAAGATTATTTTTCTAATCGACGAAAAGGGTTAACTGACCCTGAATTTATGCAAGCCTATTTTGCATACCGAGCGCCTATAAAAATCAAAACATATAAGTACCGTAAACGTGCTGAAGTTACAGAAATTAATATAGATGGCACTTTTAACGGAGAAGAAAAAACCATCAACGCTGTTAGTAAAATCGGTGGAACGGCTCTCACCGCATTGCATCATGCTTTAGAAGAATACCTTGCTCCAATTAGTATTGAGTCTTTTCGCTCACAATCTAAAGACAAAGGTGAAGAAGCACTGAGTGTTTCATCAATCAGTATTTCCTACTCCAATGACTTGTATACAGGATTAGGCGAAGACATAGATATTGAAGTATCGGCACTTAAAGCTTTAGTCAATGCAGTTAATCGGACAGTTGTGCATAAAAACTTTTCCATACAAGCACATAAAATAGCGAGTTAATATGTCAAACTATTTCGCAACCATAAAATGGCAACGTCAGAGCAACGAAATATTTAGTGACAACAAGTATTCTCGTGCACACAATTGGGAGTTTGATGGCGGGGAAATTATTCCTGCCTCTTCCTCACCACTAGTGGTTCCTTTGCCCTATTCTGTTTCTGCAAATGTCGATCCAGAGGAAGCTTTTATTGCTTCTTTAGCCAGTTGTCATATGTTGTTTTTCTTATCTTTTGCTGCAACAAAAAAATACACAATCGATAGTTATTGTGACAATGCCACAGGAATCATGCAAATAAATAAAGAAAAACAAATGGCAATGACTGATGTAACCCTATGCCCGAAAATAGTATTTTCTGGTGACAAAAAACCAACATCAGCACAAATTGACAAAATACATCATAACGCACATAAGCACTGTTTTATTGCTAACTCAGTTAAAACAAAAATTCACATAAAACCCAATTACAATGAATAAAAATATAATAGATAAAGTGTGGGAATCCCACATTGTAAAAAAAACACAAGGTCATCCAGCCATATTGGCCATTGATTTTTGTCTTTTACATGAAGTGACTTCTGCACAAGCTTTTGATACATTACGCAACAAGGGGCTAAGTGTTTATGATAC
The DNA here is from genome assembly GCA_016744455.1 of Alcanivoracaceae bacterium. Lineage (GTDB taxonomy): Bacteria > Pseudomonadota > Gammaproteobacteria > Xanthomonadales > Marinicellaceae > NORP309. The sequence continues at coordinate 6,793 of JADGEI010000025.1, read as the reverse complement.
ACAAAGCTTATTAGCAACAGTTGACCATAGTATCCCTACACGTAAAAATCGTCATGAAATATTCGATGAGTCTGCTAAAGCACAAGTGCAAAAATTACGTGATAACACTAAAGAATTCAATGTTCCTTTTTATGATATGGATTCATCTCACCAAGGTATTGTGCACGTTGTTGGCCCAGAACTAGGTATTACGCAACCAGGAATGACCATCGTTTGCGGTGATTCACATACAGCTACTCACGGTGCATTTGGTGCCATTGCTTTTGGTATTGGTACATCGACTGTTGGACATGTATTTGCCAGCGGTTGTTTATTAATGGACAAACCTAAAACCATGCAAGTTGATTTTAATGGCAAATTCCAACCTGGGGTTTCTGCCAAAGATGCCATAATGAAACTTATTGCTGAAATTGGAATTGGTGGTGCAAATGGCCACATTATTGAATACACAGGTGATGCAGTAGAATCCATGAGTATGGAATCACGCATGACATTATGCAATATGAGCATAGAATGCGGAGCAGTTGCCGGTTTATGTGCTCCAGACAAAACAACCTATGGCTATATTAAAGGGCGAAAATACGCACCAAAGAAACAATGGGATAAAGCCGTTACCTACTGGGAAAGCTTAAAAAGTGAAGAAGGATGTAGTTATGATAAAACAATTAATATCAATATTAACAATTTAGAACCTATGGTCTCCTGGGGAACAAACCCACAACAAGCGATTGAAATTGATCAAGCCATTCCAAATAACCAAGATGACATGTCGAATAATGCCTTAGATTACGTCAAATTATCCATTAATCAACCCATAAAAAATACACATTTAGACTGGGCTTTTGTTGGTTCTTGTACCAATGGACGTATTGAAGACATGCGCATTACTGCAGCTATACTAAAAAATCGACAAGTAGCTGAACATATTACCTTTTATGTAGTACCTGGATCTGAACAAGTGATGGCACAAGCAGAAAGTGAAGGGTTAATAGACATTATTAATGCTTCAGGAGCTGAATTCCGTATGCCAGGTTGTTCCATGTGTTTAGGAATGAATGATGACAAAGTTCCTGAAGGTTCTCGCTGTATTTCATCAACCAACCGTAATTTTGTCGGCAGACAAGGCACAGGAAGTATCACACATCTGGCCTCTCCTGCCACCGTAGCCGCAAGTGCTATTGCAGGCAAAATAGTGTCCCCTATAAATTATTTCAATAAAACTGGAGAAGTGTTATGAATACAATAAAACAAATAAATGGAATGGCTATACCCATGAATATGACTGACATTGATACAGACATTATTATCCCTGCTCAATATTTAACCTCCACATCCCAAAAAGGCTATGGAAAACATGCATTCACCCGATTGAAAACTGATCCTGATTTTGTTTTAAATCAAAACAAATACCAAGGTGCGCCAATACTTATAACTGGTAGTAATTTTGGTTGTGGATCATCTCGAGAGCATGCGGTATGGGCAATTAAAGAACTTGGAATTCAAGCCATTATCGCTGAATCATTTGCTGATATATTCACCAATAATGCCAAAAAAAATGGTTTGTTGCTCATCAAACAAAATAAAGAGACTATTGCTAAATTAATGCAACAAGCAGAATCAGATGAGTTGATTATAAATATTGATATAGAAAGTCAAATCTTAAAAACCCATGAGATTAATAGTGCATTCCATATAGAAACATTCTTTAAACATTGTTTAATCAATGGCTTAGACGAGCTTGATTATTTAATGTCAAATATTAACTTGATTTCTTCTTATAAAAAACAACAAGAAAACAAGACTATATTTTTGAACTCTTGAAGGGAATTGTTGTAAAATTTACTTATTGTAATAAAGTCAAAACATGAGTAAAAACTTCTATCTAATACCAATGACAGTTCTAGTGTTTATAAGCATGAGCCAAAATGTTTATGCTAAACAGTGGGTCACTGAAATGGATGATGTTTATAAAAACCTAAATTTTAAAACTCAATCAAATCCTGATGCCGTATTAAGCTATTTAAAAGCCAACATTCCCAGCGATAAAGAAGATGAAAATATTCTAGCACAACACCATTTATTATTAAGCTCGGTTTATAACACACTGATTTACTCTGAATTAGCCATATCTCATGCTAAAACCGGTTTAAAATATGTGACTTTTGAGAAAGAGCCTTGGTTATTCCATAAACTGCAATTAGCTTTATCTATATCATTTGATAGTGCCGGACAACCCAATAAAGGCTTGAGTACCAGTATTTCAGCATTAAAATGGGCTGAAAGCACTCATGATTTAGAGTTAACTATAGATGCTCAAATTGTCTATGGTTATCTATTAATCAGTTTAGGTGAATACATTTCGGCTCTTGATACATTGCATCAATCTTATCAATTAGCCAATCAATCCAATAACACAGCACCGGCGGAAATAGCAGGAATTATAGCTTTGGTTTATGAGTATCGAAAAGAAGATGATTTATCGATTCCCTATTACCAGCAAGCTGCTGATTATCACAGAGCAAAAAACAACTGGGTTGAATTAAGCATTGCATTATATGGGCTTGGCCGAGCTCACGGCATAACTGGTAAAAATGATTTAGCATTCAAGGAACTGCAAGAATCCGCAGATGTTTCTGTTGAAATTAACGACAAACAAGGTGCGGCATATGCTTGGAAAGAATTAGCTGGTTTAGAAATGAAAAATGAAAATTTTTCCAAAGCACAAGAGTTAATTGAAAAATCCTTGGTTGAATTTAAAAATTCTAATAATCATTTGATGCAATTTGATATACATATAATCTTGAGCCGATTAGCCATCAAACAAAACAACCCAAAAATGGCTGAATATTATACAGAAGAAGCCATTAAATTTATTGATGAAAAAAGACAACCCCTTCAATACATTTCCCTTTTGAAACAAGTTTCAAATGTTATGGCACACAAACAAGAGTATGAAAAAGCCTATAATAAGCTTTGGAATGTAATGCTAAAAGAGAAAAAACATTTGTCAAAACAAAGCACTCAACAATTACACAAACTAAGAACCAAATACGAGCTTGAAGCCAAAGATCAACAAAATCAGATATTGACTAAAAATAATGAAATTAATGAAATAAAAATTATTTTACAAGCACGAAATAACAAAAATTTGAAATACAAATTATTCTTTTTAATCTTGGTTTCTGTTGTTTTGCTAATTTATGCTTATTGGTTTCGTAAAAATAAAAATTACTTTGAAAAATTAGCCAATATTGACAGTTTAACCGGCGTTTATACCCGTTCAAAATCACTTGAATTACTGACTGCTCTTTTTGATCAAAATAAAACAAAAAGAACAAATTTTGCAATCGCAATGTTTGATCTTGATTTATTTAAAAATATCAATGATATATTCGGCCACCAACAAGGTGATAAGGTCCTTAAAGAAGTTGGGCTGATTTGTTCAAGTTTATTACCAAAAGAATCTATTACAGGTCGTTTTGGCGGCGAAGAATTTATTGTTTGTTTTTCAAATTTGGCAGACAATAAGGTAAAAGAACTGTTAGAAAAACTGCGAATTGATATTGCTAGCTTATCTATAAAATTAAACATCGACAATTTAAATGTTTCAATATCAACTGGCGTTTGTTTCTACGATAAAACAAAACAACTGTCATTTAACACTATCGATGATATGATAAAAATCGCTGATGATTTATTATACATCGCAAAAGAAAAAGGCAGAAACCAAATAAAATACTCACTATGAAAAAAATAGCCATACTAGCCGGTGATGGAATCGGCCCAGAAGTCATGACACAAACTCTACGTGTACTTGACGGATTGAATTTATCCTTCAAAACTGAACACGGTTTAATCGGTGGAGCGGCTTATGATAAACACCAGTTACATTTTCCTGAACAAACAGCTCAACTTTGTCAAAATTCTGATGCCGTGTTGTTTGGATCAGTTGGCGGCCCAATAGCCGATGCCCATTTACCTAAGTGGCAAAAATGTGAAGCTAACTCGTTACTCGCATTACGTCAAGCATTACACTTAAATGTTAATATTCGGCCATCAACTTTGTATAAATCATTAATAAATATTTCTCCTCTTAAACCAGAATTAATCGAACAAGGGGTAGATATTATGATTATACGTGAATTATTGGGAGACATCTATTTTGGTGAGCATAAACAATTTATAGAAAATGGACTACGCATTGCCACTGACGAAGCACGTTATGATGAGAATCAGATTAAGATAGCCTTACACAAAGGTTTCCAAACGGCTATGACTAGAAATAAAAAACTGACCTCAGTGGACAAAGCCAATGTATTAGACACTTCAAAGCTATGGCGAACAATTGCCAATGAAGTTGCTGAACACTATCCCGAAGTAATGTTGGAACACATGTTAGTTGATAACTGTGCCATGCAAATCATCCTTAACCCTGGGCAATTTGATACCATAGTCACAGCCAATCTATTTGGCGACATAATCTCTGATGCTGCGAGTGCTTTGCCAGGTTCATTAGGTTTAATGCCATCGGCCAGTTTTTCACCTGATGGGTTTGGACTCTACGAACCATCTGGAGGCTCCGCACCTGACATTGCCAACCAAAACATTGCTAACCCAACAGCACAAATCTTAAGTGCAGCTATGATGCTACGTTATTCATTCGACCTAGATAATCAAGCCACACAAATTGAACAAGCGGTAATTAAAACGTTAGAAGACAGGTTTAGAACCACAGACATCTTTCAAAATGGTGATACTAAAGTTGGGACAATTGAGTTTACTGATGAGCTTATAAAACGGCTTTAAGTATTGCAAACTCGCAAGGGAAATTAAATGAAAAAACAAGACAAGATTTATTTACTCAACCAAATGCTCAAAGCTGCACGATTTCCAATCAGTAAGGAAACTATTGCTGAACGTTTGGAATGTTCTATTGCTACGGTTTATCGCACCATTAGTGACTTACGTGATGGTTATGGCGCACCAATTGAAACCGACACCGACAATGGTGGCTTTTATTATGCAGAAAATGACAGTTTTGAACTGCCTGGCTTAAGATTACAATCAGATGAAATTGAAGCCTTATTAATGGCCAGTCATTTATTAGAAGACATTCAATCAGGGCTCCTTAAAGAGCCATTATCACGCTTGTTAGACAACATCAGCAATTTACTTAAAGAACATGGCATTAAAGACAAAAAAAATATCCAAATCATTTATGCCCTATTCCGCAAAGCTGATCGTAAAATATTTTCTAGTGTTTTTACTGCGTTACAAGACCGTAATAGAATATCGATTGAATACGATGCACGATCAACCAACAGCAGTAGCACTCGTATAGTTTCACCCTTAAAGCTAACCAATTACAAAAATGCATGGTATTTAGATAGCTGGTGCCATCTTCGCAACGGTATTCGTAGCTTTGCCCTAGAGCAAATCAGTAGTTGTACGATTCTCTCTGACAAGTGTATAGAAATTCAACACCAACAGCTAAAAGATCATTTCAGTGGTTCTTACGGCATATTTTCTGGTGAAGCAACACAAACAGCACGTTTAAAAATATCAAATAAGGTCAGTAAATGGGTTGCCAAAGAGCAATGGCATTCAGACCAAAAACTTAGCTATTTGCAGGATGGTTCATTGTTTTTAGAAATACCTTACAATAACGATATTGAACTGGTTATGGATATTTTACGCTATGGCGAAAACATCACCGTTTTAAGTCCGGACTCCTTAGTGCAAAAACTAAAATCCACGCTTAATGGAATGCAGAAAAACTATTTGTCATAGTCACTCAAATTTTTACTAGTATTTATCGCCATCACAACACTTTCACTGCCTTCAAGGCCAAAGTTAAATCTTCGATAATGTCATCCACATGTTCTAAGCCAACAGAGATGCGAATTAAGTCATCGTTGATACTAACTTCCAGCCGTTCACTTTTCGAAAGTTTTGAATCAGTTGATGAAGCTGGATGTGTAACTATCGTTCGCGTATCACCAAGGTTTGCTGAGAGATAGAGAGCACATCTTTGAAGGATTATACATAGACCTTAATTATTATAAACTGCTATTATATTTTGATTTTCAATAGTGAATAGTTGCCTTTGTTTAAACATATTATAGGTGTACATAATATTATCAATTTCATAAAACAGAATACCATTGTCATTATCCAACCCTTTAAGTTTGGCATTATTTAGCTTTAAGATAATTGAGTTTTCCTGACTGTCTAACAAACTAATTCGATTCTCTCCAATAATTAATACAGGGCTTTCTTTGTTTAACCCCTGGCTCATTAGAAATGTTTTTCCACCTGTTCCTTTAGATTGCAATTTTTTAAGTGTTTTAGCATCAAAAACAGAGATATCATGTGTTGTTGCATTTATTACGTATAGTTTTTCGCCTGAATAATCGAGCATCATGCTTTTAGTTGAATATAGATGTTTGAGCATAACATCGAATATGATGTAATCTGTCAGCAAACCCACTACCAATAATTTTCTCGATAGAATTAATGCTTTTTTGAAAAAACGACCAGCATTAGATTGTTCAATTAATTTGCCTTTGATCAAATCAAAACTTCCTATTTCTGATCCATTATCTTCTTGTATGTAGGCAATTGATGCATCTTTATTCATAAAGCCATCTAAAGGGTCAAAGGGAATTCGTATCCGTGATAAAAGAATATTATCTTGAGCCATATTCATAACTAATTTTTAACTCGATTGTGATTTTGACATTTTCAGCCATTAGTGATTTTTTTTCAATAATCCAGCTTTAAAAATCGTCAA
>JADGEI010000002.1 GCA_016744455.1 Alcanivoracaceae bacterium | reverse complement strand
AAAGGTTTTATTCCTGATGATTTACCTGATATATTGCAGCGATTGGGTTTGAACTCTGATATTTGGCTGGATGAAATCAAGTATTTTGATAAATGGTATAACAAGGCTATTGGAACGGTGGATAAGTTAAAGAAATATTGCCAATCTATTCATCAGAAATACATTAAGGGGTTGCCTAAGACAAATACCAAACAGAAAACGCTTATTTAGTTATCAATACCTTCATGAGTTTGTTAAAAGACAAACATGAAGATTTAAAGGTTCATTGGTATCAACATGATTTTACTAGCCCTACGCCGTTTCTTCTACTGTCACCTATGGCTAAGTTTTTTGAGCCATGCTGAACTGCGTTTATACCTCCAAAATAAAGGCTCCTCTGTTGCCATTCAATGACTTCTTTGTACTGCTTAGTTAATTCTTTAACAAGTCCGTTACTAAACCCATGTTCAATATCCAAAACGCCATTTTCATAATGAAAACGGGGCATATTTATGGCTTGATCTAATGTTTTATCTTCAGCAACTATATGCCAAATGGCTTGAAACATGGCTGTTTTAATGCGGTTAGAGCCACCAGTTCCTAAGGCAATTCTATTACCGTTACTTTCCAAAATTGTTGGGGACATCATCGATGCCATTCGCGTATTTTCTTTGAAATTAAAGAAGCCTGCTGTATTAATGTCTTCTTCACCTAGAAAGTTGTTAAGCATAAATCCACTATTTGGAACCACATAACCACAACCCTCTCCATTGGAAACTGTCATGCTTGCGACATTGTTATCGGCATCAATCACACTCATGTGTGTTGTTCCCTTGGAACTTTGAAAATTATCCATATTTTTCAACTTATCTGCATAAATCATCGCCTCAATGAGTTTATGGTTCAAATCGTCGCTATTATTGTTTAATGCGTGTTTTAACTGCTCGGTAATTAAGTAACCTCCGGTTGTAGGACTAGCGTTGGTAATGACCTTCCAATCTAACACTTCAGTCTCTAAAGGTTCGCGTATAACTACTTGGTAACTTTCAAAATCCAACATTGATAACAAACCATTGTGACAATGCATATCAGCGACTATGCTTTCAGCTGGTGTATCAAAATAAAACCAATCCATTGGGTTTTTAGCAAGGTTTTCTATAAAAGTTGCCAATTGTTTGTTGGTTTGAAAATCTCCGCGTTGTAGCAATTGTTTGTTGTCTTTTGAAAAAATAGCGTTTGCATAACAAGAGCTTTTAAGAATTGGTGTCAAAATCTTTATCACTTCGGCACAGATTTTGTCTATTCTCGTTCCCTCTCTGGCTTTTTTTATTGCACTGTCAGCTATATCTATCAGTGGCATTGTGCCATAGTGGTTATGAATGGCAAAAATGCCAGCAGGAATTCCTGGTGTCGCTGCAGATGACATGCCTATATGAAACTCCTGTTGGGTGGCACCAAAATTACCTGTTATTGGATAGAAGTCCTTTTTGTCTTTCTTTTTGTTATGCGGTGTTTGTGCAAAAAAATCAAATATTTTAGCTTCTTGATCTTTAGGGTGTGCCAGTAAATAACCACCTCCGCCAGGAGATGACAATAAGGGTTCTGTGACAAATGACATAAATAATGCGGCTAAAATTGCATCATAGGCATTTCCTCCTTGGTCTAAAATTTCAGCGGCGGCATTTGTGGATTCAAAATTGCCTGTGGCTATGGTATAGGTTTGATTTTTTAACATTGAATATTAAAGGTTACGGGACCATCATTAATTAAAGAAATTTGCATATCTGCGGCGAATACACCTGTTTGTATTTTTAGTTTGGTTTTAATGGCTTGTTGAATCATATAATCATACAATTCTTCACTTAAGGCTGGAGTTCCTGCACTAGAAAAACTAGGTCGCAATCCTTTATTGGTATTTGCTACAAGGGTAAATTGCGAAACCAACAATAACTCTGCGTCAATATCCTGAAGCGATAAATTCATTTTTCCTTGTTGGTCAGAAAAAATGCGGTAACTAACTATTTTTTTTAATAACTTGTCTACATTGGCTTGAGTATCATATTTCTCTACACCAATTAAGGCAAGTATGCCTTGGCCGATTTGCCCAACAGACTTGTTATCAACCTGTACTTGTGCTTTTTTTACTCTTTGAATAAGTGCTTTCATTTTCCTATTATAAAAACATTTAATTAAAAGTGGGAGATTTATAAAACTAATACCACGTATTTATATGGAAACACCTAGTTGACCTCTCACACACTGTCATGTTTTTTCAGATACAACTGATATAAACCCTAGGTGTTCCTACAGACTGTAGGAATTTTCCTACAAAGGTAAAGCATTTTGCCTATATTTTTATTTGTTTTTCTACGCATAATGGAAGTTAAGGAAACAAGTTAAGGAAAAAACTTGTTGTGTCGCTCAAGGATAACGTGGATAACAGAGTAATTGACACTAAATTAGCCACGTAGGATGGTAGCAATTTAGCAGAAGGATTTGTAAAACGGGGTAAATGGATTTGGTTAGGATGACCAATATTTTTATAACCGCTAGAATTTTCTAGCGGTTTTTTTTTGCTTAATACTCGTTTCATCTATTAAATCCTCTCTTTAGCTATTATTATTAAGGATTAAATCAACCAATTCTAATTTGAAAGCCTTTATATTTAAAACATTACTCAATCTGAGCAAAGCTTTACCATTAAAAATAAGCCGCTCAATAGCGAAATTATTGAGCAACCTTGTTTGGAGTTTTTCAAAAAAAAACAAACACACCACAATAACCAATATAAAAAAATGTTACCCTCATTTAACACCTGCTGAGCAATTGCAACTTGCCAAACAAAGTATTCAGGCAACAATTATGAACATGCTGGAGCTGGGAAAACTATGGGATAAAAAAGTTCAAATTGATGACCTCATAGATAACATTTATGGTATAGAGAACTTTGAGCTGGCTTTAGCACAAGGTAAAGGACTGTTACTGGCAGCCCCTCATATAGGAAACTGGGAAGCCCTGAACCTTGTATTGGCACGGTTTAATAAATTTGCTTTTTTATACAAGCCTCCGAGTGATAAAAATATTGAAAAGGCATTAGTTCATTTTCGAGGCAAATCTAAAGCTTTGCAGATAGAAGCCAACATCAAAGGCGTTAGAAAAATAATGATCCACTTAAAAGACAAAGGTTTTGTTGCTATTTTACCCGACCAACGGCCCAAAGAAGGTCAAGGTCTATTTGCACCTTTTTACTCGATACCAACCTATACCATGACACTGTTTTCTAAGCTTGCCATTAAAACACGCGTCCCTGTCTATTTTGCCTACGCATTACGCACTCAAGAAGGGTTTGATGTCTATTTTGAAAAAAGTGATGATGCCATTTATGGCGAATTGAAAAACTCTGTGGCATACATGAACAAAAAAATACAAAAAATTGTCAACCAAGCCCCTGAACAGTACCAATGGACCTATAAACGCTTTAGTATTCAGCCCGATGGCGAACCCTCTTTTTATTCAAAACATCAACCTTAATATCCCCACCAGGTAGGAAAACCACGCTATATACACATGCCCATAATGTGCATGAAAGTCCTTATCACCTACATCGAGATTTGAACAATACAGGATTTACTGTTGATTTTTAATCAAATCGAGTACAGCTTGAGCTTGCACATGGTTATGTTTGGCTGCTTTTTTTAACCAAGTGATGCCTTGTTGCATATTTTTCTCTATTCCATCACCTTGCAATAACATTAGGGCTAAATTATATTGTGCTTGTGAGTTTTCTTGCTTGGCAGCATGCTGGTACCATTTTTTTGCTTGCATTTTATTTTGATAAACTCCTTTACCTTGTGCATAGAAAGATGCCACTAAAAATTGAGCTGCAGGATAAGATTGTTCTGCGGATTTTTCTGCCCAAAAAAATGCTTGTGCAAGATCTTCTTTAATACCTACCCCATTGGCAAGCATTACAGCAAGATTATATTGGGCCGATGCATAGTTCAGTTCTGCTGATTTTTTATACCATTTTAGAGCATTTTCGTTGTTTTTCTCTACCCCTCTTCCATGCTCATAGTTTTCAGCTAAAAACCCCATCGCCACTTCATCACCTGATTGGGCTGTTGACAACAGTTTTTCAAAACTTAGGTCTTTATAACTTTCTGCTGATAATGTAAATGTAAATATTAAAGCAGCTATCATTAAGGGCTTATTCATAAGTTATGTCTTTTTTTAAAAAGCTTAATCTACTGTATCTAAGCACTTTTTCACAGTGTTTTTATCATTTTATGAAACATGAATAACAAAAAACCGTATAATTGTTTATTCAGCTTTAATTTATTTCGGCAATGGAAACGATTTTATTTAAAAACGATTTGATGAAAATCGGCACTTTTATTCTTAATTCCGATGACCCGCTATTTAAGCAACAATGGTTTGTTAAAAAACCATTGATTGTCTTTCCAAAAAACTGTATATGGATCCAATACAGAGGCAAAGACCCATTTATTGCAGACTCATCATTAATAAACCTCTATAACAAACAACAAGAATACAAACGTTTTGTTCTTAATCCCAGAGGTGACTATTGCCATTGGATAGAGTTATCAAATGAACTACTTCACACTATTCACCATAAAGAAAAAGGTGATATATTCTCAACACAGAATTTAACTTGCGACCTTAAAACTTATCTTCTTCAGGCCCAATTATTTAATGCCTTTATCAGTAACCATGAGGTAGAACCACTAGAATTAGAGGAAATTGTTATAACCATCATTAATAATATTTCTAATTCTATGAACTCACGTAAGGAAAAACTATTTTCAAAACCGGTACATAAAAAATTAACTGAAAGAGTAAAAAGCTGTATTCACAGTGATCTATCTCAAAATAAATCTCTTACAGATATAGCTGTTGAAGTTTATAGTCCTCCCTACCATATATCACGAATTTTCAAACAAACCACAGGTATTGGTGTCCATCAATTTAGAAATCAAATTAGGTTAAAATCCATCTACAACAAGATTCAAAAAGGACAAGATGACTTGGCAACTATGGCACTTGAACATGGTTTTTCAAGCCACAGTCACTTAAGTTATTGCTTCAAAAAATATTTTGGCTTTACCCCCTCTTCTTTACAACAATGAGCAATTATTTGATAACGGGTTCATTTTTAAATAAACTACTATCTATAATCATAATTCAAAATAGGTAGGCACTATGTTTAAACTCTTTATTTCTGCAATAATATTTTCATCACTTTCACTAGCACAACCAGGGAATTATCAAATCAATCCAACAGCTTCAAAAGAAGCACATCACTATGCCCCGTTACTTGGGGAATGGGAGATTGTAGACTCATCACTTAACAAAGATGGCATGTGGGTTACTGGCAGTGGTGCTGACTGGAATTGGTATACCATACTCGATGGCCATGCCATTCAAGATGATTGGATCCAGCCATCTATGAGCCAAAAAATTGGGTCTGGAAAACGTCAATTTGGAACAAATATTCGAATTTATAATCCCAATACAAAACAATGGGAGCAAATATGGGCCTCTTCTCAAGGTAAAAAAATTGATCAATTTAGCGCTACCAGCACTAATAAACAAATTATCATGCGGGGATTTTATGCTGGAAACGAATCTCGAGTTACTTTTTATAACCTAAAAGAAAATACATTCGATTGGAAAATGGAGTTTCAATCTAAAAAAGACACAACCATTTGGAAAGAAGTTTATCGAATTCATGGCAAGAGAAAGCAATAGCAGCTAGTGAATGCTAAAATGGACTTAATTTAAAATATTAAACCCTTTATGTCTAAAAAAACATTATATTTAGTAGATGGTTCTGCCTACCTCTATCGCGCCTATTTTGTGCCTGCCTTGCAACGATTCACCAATGACAATGGTGAACTTTCTGGGATGATTTATGGGGTTGTTAATATGATTAATCGTATGCTTAACGAATATAGCCCAGAATACATGGCTGTTGTTTTTGATGCGCCAGGTAAAACCTTTAGACATGACATGTACGACCAATACAAAGCAACGCGCCCACCTATGCCAGATGATTTACGCAATCAAATTAAGCCAACAAAAGCGATTATTAAAGCACTTGGCATTCCCTTAATTGAGGTTAAAGGTGTTGAGGCCGATGATGTTATGGGGACGTTGGCTGTAATGGCAACAGAGGCTGGATTTGATACAGTTATTTCTACTGGAGATAAAGACTTAGCACAACTAGTCAACGATCAAGTCAAGCTCATTGATACCATGCGTAACACTGAATTGGACATCGAAGGAGTAATTGAAAAATTTGGAGTGAAACCAGAACAAATTATTGATTACCTGACGCTTATTGGCGATAAGTCTGACAATATACCAGGAGTTAATAAAGTAGGGCCAAAAACAGCTGTGAAATGGTTAACAGAACACCAAAATTTAGATGCAATTATCGAAAATGCCGACCAAGTTAAAGGCAAAGTTGGTGAATATTTGCGTGAAGCTTTAGAGCAAATCCCGTTATCTAAAAAACTTGTAACCATCGATACAGCCCTTGATTTAAACTGTGAAGTAGAAGAGTTGAATAGAAATAATGAAGACATTTCCAAACTCAACGAGTTCGCTGATTTTTGGAACATTAAATCACTGCAACGGAGCTTACAGGATGATATGTTTGCCGAAGCTAAAAAACCAGAAGAAGCAAAAGAAAAAAAACAATACACATGTATACGAGATGAAGTGACCTTAAAAAACTGGTTAACAGAAATAGAAAAAGCACAAATTGTAGCTTTAGATTTAGAAACCACCTCTTTGAACTCTATGCAAGCCGAAATAGTCGGAATGTCTTTTGCCTACCAAGCAGGTGATGCTGCCTATATCCCAATTGCCCACAGTGAAGAAAGCTTAATTGATGAAAACAAATTGGTTGATGATCAACTGGACTTGAAAAGCGTGTTAGATTTGGTTATTCCTGTAATCAACAATCCAGAAATTGAGTTGATTGGTCAGCACTTTAAATACGATATGAACGTCTTATCCAACTATGGTATAAATATCACTAATCTTAAACACGATTCATTAATGGAGTCCTATGTCCTTGACACCAATGGCCGCCATGACATGGACACACTAGCACTGAAATACTTAGACGAACAAACCACTAAATATGAAGAAATTTGCGGCAAAGGCGTAAAACAAATTTCATTTGCACAAGTTTCTATCGAAGATGCTACGCATTATGCTGCCGAAGATGCTGACATAACTTTACAATTACACCTTACCTTAAAACAGCAATTAAAACAGAAAAAAGGCCAACAAACCATTTATGATAATATCGAAATGCCGTTGGTGAATGTGCTGGCTAAAATAGAACAAACAGGCGTCTTAATTGACAGTAATAAACTTAAAATTCACAGTAATCAATTAAGTAAAAAAATTACTGGCCTAAAAAAACAAGCCTATGAGTTGGTCGGTCGAGAATTTAATCTCAATTCGCCAAAACAACTGCAAGAAATTCTGTTTGAAGAACAGGGAATACCTGTAATAAAAAAAACACCAACTGGAAAACCTTCCACTTCAGAAGAAGTCTTACAAGAATTGGCAGAAGAGCATGAATTGCCAAAATTAATTATTGAAAACCGTTCGTTAAGTAAATTAAAATCAACTTATACTGACAAATTACCTTTAGAAATTAATGGTGAAACTGGTCGAATCCATACCTCTTATCACCAAGCAGTTACCACAACAGGAAGGCTATCCAGCTCTAATCCTAACCTACAAAACATTCCTATTCGTACTGCTGAGGGGAGAAAAATCCGCCAAGCTTTTATAGCAGAGGAAGGTTTCAAGGTTATGGCAGCAGATTATTCACAAATCGAATTACGCATCATGGCACACCTTTCCCAGGATGAAAACCTAGTAGATTCATTCATCAAAAATCAGGATGTACATAGCCGAACCGCTTCTCAAGTTTTTGATGTAGAAATAACCGAAGTTACTAGTGACCAACGCCGTGCAGCAAAAGCCATTAATTTTGGACTAATGTATGGAATGAGTGCTTTTGGACTGGCTAAACAACTCGGAGTTACGCGTAAAGAAGCCTCTGATTACATGAACCGCTACTTTGATCAATACCCCAAAGTTGCAGAGTTTATGAAAAGTATTAAAGCTGATGCTAAGGAAAATGCCTATGTTGATACCTTGTTTGGAAGAAGATTATACTTCCCAGAAATTAAAAATCGTAATGGTCGAATTCGTGCTGGAGCCGAACGAGCTGCAATTAATGCCCCTATGCAAGGAACCGCAGCCGATATCATCAAAAAAGCCATGCTTGCTGTTTATGAGGAAATAAAAGGCAATCCAGATATACGCATGATCATGCAAGTTCATGATGAATTAGTCTTCGAAATACGAGAAGAAAAAACACAAGAGCTAACCAGTAAAGTTATAGCATTAATGGAAAATGCCGTTGAGCTAGATATACCATTAAAAGTAGATGCTGGAATTGGTAATAATTGGGATGAAGCGCATTAACTCAATAAATGAGTTACTTGAAATTCATAAGAGAATCAAGTTTTTAGGGCCTTATTAAGCCGCTATTTTGCTCGGTTTAACACGTATAAGTTTTGACAAAAACCAATTTTTTCGTAGTAGAAACTTCTTTCTATGTCCAAGTCTAAATTGCAGGTTCACAAATTTGGTGATAAGATAATAGCAATAAACAAATAAAGGAAATACAAATGATATATGTCACACTAGTAACAAGTATTATGCTAATTCAACTTTTTGTCTTTGATATTAAAGCCGGCATGGCAAGAGAGAAAGGTGGCGTTAAAGCACCAGCAACCAGTGGTGATGAAACGTACGAAAGGCGAAATCGTATACACCTTAACACCATAGAATTGCTTGTAATTGCCATCCCTTCTATGTGGATATTTGCCAACTATGTTCACGCTTTAACTGCAGCAGGTCTAGGTATTGTTTATATCATAGGTAGGGTAATTTTTTCTCGAGCTTATATGTCAGACCCCGAAAAACGTGGCACTGGCTTTATGATAAGCATGTTACCTGTAATTTCCTTAATGTTTGGTGGATTTGTTGGTGTTATAGTCTCATTAGTTAAGTCAGGAAACTTATAAAAAATTGACTAGATCAGCGACGTTAAATGGCATATTGCTGTAATGAAATTTAACAGCGTTAAGTAACAAATGAATTGTTAAATTTTGTGTAGCGAAACAAAGAACGAAGCGATCAATGTTATAATTCACCACAAAATATTACTTGGTTTCAACATGCACATTTATTCGTTATCAGAAAATTTAAAAGAGTTAAACTCCAATCTTATTAATATAATCAAAATTGTAACCTTGGACGATTTAGCACTCTCAATAAGTAATGATGAACATGGAACCGTTTTATTTACCCAAGATGATCTACCAGATATGCTCAAGTTATCTAGTTATGACTCTGCCAAAAATAGCCGTTTTATATGTATTGGCAAAGACCTAAACGCTGAAGATAGATTGGTGTTACTTAATAATAATATTGAGTTTATTGCCCCAGATAAGTTTGCACGATTAAGCGATCTGTTTTTCAAAGTAGACCCATATATACAAAAACATAAAGTTTTGTTGGTCGAAGATGATGAATCACAAATAATGATTACAGAGCACATATTGGAAAATGCTGATATTGAAGTTAAATCTATTTCCAAAGGAGAAGAGGTGTTAGATGCCTTAACATCATTTAAACCTGATTTGGTATTAATGGATTTGTACCTTGAAGGAATAACAGGTGACAAATTAGTTAAAGTAATTCGTAAAGTTCCAAAGTTTCGATTTATTCCCATAGTATTTTTAACTGCTGACACAACAGAGTCTTCACGCATGCAAGTACTTAATGCAGGGGCCGATGACCTATTAACCAAACCAATCAATGCAAAGCTTCTTGTTGCTGCTTTAAAAAACCGAATGCAAAGAAGTATTTTATACCAATCCAATGCCAGTCAATCAGACTCAGTAGCACATGATGTGGGAGAGTCTGAAAACCAATTACTAAATAATTTTTTAAACACCAATAATTCAAATAACGAAGCCTCAATTATTTGGATAAAAGTAAATAACCAACAAGGTTTATTAAAAAAACTGGGTTATTCTGGATTTAAAAACCTATGTAAAAATCTCTACAATAGTCTACCATCTTATGACAATAACTTCATAATGAAACTAGAGCTTCTTGACGGTGTTTTTGCCTTTGGCTCAGAAAACCTAAACCGAGTAAATTCACAAATTTGGTTGGAAAAAATTCTCAAATGGCTAACTAAAAATTATTTTTCTATTAATGGCAACGATTACCATCTTAATATTACATCAATAATTTTAGCTGATATCCCAAAGAAAAAGAAAATGGAAAACTTGGTACGAAAAGCTGAAAACATATTAATTGACTCCGAAACAAAACAAAGCATTAATTTTTTAGATGAGGGCTCAGAAGACAAGCAATTCTATTTCACAAAAAGACAAATAGAGGAGTCCATAAAAAGTAGAAATTTTAAATGGCTTTATCAGTCAATAATTGCCACTAAAGATGAATCTCAAGAAATATACCAATTAGCTTTACAGATATTAACCAAATCAGGTGAGAACCTAGCCACTAAAGAATATTACGATGTAGCAGAAAAATCAAACCTATTGGGTGTACTTGACCGTTTTACATTAGAGCATGCCATTCGAGTTATTCGACTTGGAGAGCAAAAGGGCCATAAAACTATCGCCTTAACTAATCAAACCTTTTCTAACTTTGAGTCCAAACAACTAAGAAACAAAAACCTAACAACGATAAATAAATTAAAGCTTCCTCATGGCAGCCTGATTTTTCAATTTAACATGAAAAATGCTCAAGAAAAAATCAGCCTCTTACCAGAAATAGCCAGAGACTTCAATAATGTCGGCATAGGTGTTTGTCTATCTCATTTTGATTGTTCTACTATCGCATGGAAAATTGCAAGAAAACTACACACAAAATGGGTACGGCTTTCTCCGCAAACAAAAGCAAAGGAGTTCGATTCTGAAACTTTTGAAAGTTTGAAAAAAACCATAAACAAAGCCCACACTTTAGGTTATAAAGTTATTGTTTCAAAAGTTGACAGCGCTAAATTGGCTGCTGATTTGTGGAAACTAAATATTGATTATTTACAAGGAGATTTTATACAAGCTCCAACTAAGAAATATTAAAATACCATTTTATGAAAATTTAAACTGCTTAAAGGCAAAACTTAATGCCACGAGTGAGAGAATAAACATCGCCACTATTTGATAGATAACATCGCTTAATTGGCTCCCAAAATACATTAAATTATGCAAAATATCCATAACCCAACCCGTTGGTAAAAAATTAGCTAATTTTTGCATCCACATGGGTGTTACCTCTATTGGCCACCAACACCCACCCAATGCTGCAAACAACAAAGAAGATACCGTTGCAATCAAACTTACTTGGCCTTCTGATGTAGCAAAACTCCCCAGCAACACAGCAAGAGCGGCATTAAATGCTGCCCAAATTAATAACACCGAAAAAATTGCCACTAAATGGCTCCCCCAATGAATTTTAAAAATCAACCAGCCGACAATCATTCCATAAACCAATTGTAAAATAGTGATGTACCACTTACCCAACCATTTACCAAGTACAATTTCCTTGCGTGTTATTGGTGTTGCAGCTAAGCGTTTCAATACGCCAGTCTTTCTTTCCAAAAACAAGGACAAGCTACTACTGGATAACGCAATCATCATAATAAACATAACCAATATACCTGGTACAGCTTGGTTAAAACCATTTGGGATATTAACGCTTTCACCTGCTGAACTAATCTCTACATTGATATTTTTTGGTAGTTTATTAACTTCTGAAAAACTTAACTCTTCCATTGTATCGTTGTGTTTTTTAAAGACCAAAACGTCACCCAATGTTTGATAGATTGCTTTTTCAATGGCGAATTTATCTCTATCATTACCAAGTCCAGAGGCTTTACTGTTATACACAATTTTAATTTGTTTCTCCGCCTTAAAATCTTGTTCCATATTTTCTGGCAACCACAGTCTACGGGTATAGTTTTTAAAATGGAATTTTCGTTCTTCCTCATCTATATTCTTATTAAATATTACAACTGTATAGTTTTCCTGTTTAAGTCTAAAGACAATTTGTTTTGCCATGACATCTGTTTCTGTCATACCCTCAACACTTTCCCAAATTGCTACATTACTTGGGCCGCTTGACCCGCCCATACCACCAGTTGTAGAACCAATAAAACCAAAAAACACCAAAGGCATAATAAACATCCAAACCAATAAAGATTTTTCTTTTAATGAATAAATAAAATCTTTCTTGGCAATAAATAAACTATTTTTTAGCATCATCTTCTCCTAGCAAACTTGGCAAACAATGAATTGTTGATAATAAACATCAATACAATAAAGGTTAGTGCAGTAATAGCAGGAATTAATAAAATTGATAGTGCCTGATCTTTAATAAACCACGAATTGAAACTCTGTAACAAATAACCATTTGGCAGTTTTTCGCCTATGACTACCATCCATTTCGGCATTGAATCGAATGGAAAGAAACTGCCTCCTAACATCATTAACGGAAAAACCATGCCTTGAGTTACTAAATTGGCAGACTTTTCTGTAGGCAATAGTAAAGACAGAAACAACATCAAGCTCCATAAAGCTAGCCCTGATAGCATAAGCCATAATATAATAACGCCAATTTTTTTAATCTCTATATTAAATAAAATCAAGCCCAAGCCGCCTAGGAGTATTGCAATAAATACAAAAATTATTGCTGATGAAGAAAGTTTGCCAATCATATAGTGATTTAACCCAACTGGAGATGATAACAATCGGCTTATTATCCCTTGAGTTTTATCTTTCCAAAAATCTTGTGCCATGCCTTGAGAAGAAAAAAGTAAAGCCATAAACATTATTCCGGGAAACATAAATAGCATAAATGATTTTGATGGTGCCTTATTAGTTTTTACAACCTGTTTTTCAGCCTTAATTTGTGGAGGAAACAACTGATCTTCAAGATTATCAATTGTGTGCTTTATTTGAACTGTCATTAAAGCTATATCTGCATCACTAATATTTTTTCCTGTTAATAAATTCTTAAACTGTTTCAGTTCTTTTGAAAACAACAACTGAATATAGTGTCCACCATCGGATAAAGTCCCTACCATTGTTTCTGCTATTTGTGGCAAAATTTTCTGACTAGGGTTTTTTACCAATTTAATTGAAGTAGGTTTTTCATCTAGAAAATTTTGTGTGAAATCTTTTTCAATTTCCAACCACACACTGGCTTCTCCTTTGTCCATAATCTTTATAGCTTGTTCTTTGGTTTTCGCCTTCAAAATAAACATCTCAGCCAACGGGCCCTGATTAAAGCTACCCACAAATAACTGTGACAAAAAACTACCGTCATTGTCTGTGACGAGCAAAGTCCCAACAGGTCTTGCGTTGCCATCAGAACCTGAAATAAGTGAAAATAAGCCGGCCATCATTACAGGTATTAGAATCCACATACTCAATTGCCATTTTTCTTTAAACAGTTTAGTTTGTGTATTTCGAAACACGGTGTAACTAAAGAAACTATTCATGTATCATCTCGCAAAGCTCGTCCAGTAAGCTTTATAAACAGGCTTTCCAAATTAGCTTGTTGTATATTAACTTGATTCACTTGACCTAGACTCTCAACTGTCGCTAAAACCTGGGTTAAACAAGTAGATGCCTCTGGTATCAATATTCGAATTTCTTCACTTGATATCTCTAAAATTTCAGCTCCAATATCTAGTAATTGTTGTTTATTGTCTAAATTTTTATAGTTACCAACTAATGTTATTAAATCTCTTTCACCTACTTGTTTTCGTAATTGTTCAACTGTTCCTGCCGCTATGACTTTACCTTTATCCATAATAGCCAAATGATCACAAAGTCGCTCTGCTTCTTCCATATAGTGTGTTGTATAAATAACAGCTGTACCTGCATGTTTAAGCTTAAGTGTTGCATGTAATAAATGTTCCCTTGATTGAGGGTCTACCCCCACTGTCGGCTCATCTAATAATAAAGCCGCTGGTTTATGTAATATTGCACAGGCAAAATTTAATCGGCGTTTCATGCCACCACTGAATTGTTTCACCGGTTCTTTTTGCCTTGTTTCTAGGCCTACATCAACTAAAACTTCTTGAATTCTACTTTCTAATTTTTCCCCTGATAATCCATAGGCTGATCCCCAAAACACTAGATTTTCATAGGCAGACAAATCTTCATATAACGCAAGTTCTTGTGGAACAAGGCCAAGCGAAGATTTTGCTTTATTGGAATCGCTATTAGTGTTATACCCGTTTATTTCCACACTACCGTCATCAGCCTTTAATAACCCACTAATGCAATTTATAGCGGTAGATTTTCCCGCTCCATTAGGACCGAGCAAGCCAAATATTTCACCTGTTTTTGCACTAAAGCTTATCGTATCAACAGCTGTTATACCAGCAAATTGCTTTATAAGGTTTTTTACTTCAATCATAATTTCTCTCTTGATGGGTAAGGGCTAACTTTAAAAAATACTTAAAAGGTTTAGCTTGCCTATTAATAAAGGCTTAATGTAACTTTTTTTCAAATCATTTACAACGACAAATTCGCCAACTGTTATACTGTATTCGTTAACAGCACAACAATATTAGGTTAAACCCATTGACGAATCGTAAAATTGACATAGAGAAAGCCCGCTCTTTACCCTTACCCAGTATTAAAACCCTCTCTATTAATTTAATATTTGCACTGGTTCTTGGCTTTTTGGGCCCTTTTGGAAGTTACCAAATACCCTTTATTAAACGCCTCTTGTATTGGATTATATTGTTCAATATTGGTTACTTTATCTATATTTTCTCTCACAGAATTGTTGACTCTCTCTTTTCCAACAAAAACTTACACCCGGCTTTTCTGTATATGGCCCCATCACTTTTAGCAACATTTCCTTTGGCTTTTATTGTTGTATTTGCCACACAATTTGTTCAACCTCATTATACAATTACTTTTACCATGGTTTTTTATATTTTGCCTCACATTTTTATTCTTGGTATAATAATTGACACCATTATGCGTCTCATACATAGAAACCCTGAAGTAGCAATTCGAAATAAACAGCAACTTGGTGGACAATTGTTTATTAACCGACTTCCAAATGAAGTTGGTGAGCAGCTTATCTGTTTATCTATGGAAGACCACTACATTCTTGTACATACAAAAATTGGTTCTCATATGCTGTTAATGCGAATGAAAGATGCACTGATTGAACTAAAAGAGTACCCAGGCTTGCAAGTCCATCGTTCTCATTGGGTAGCAAAAAACCAGATAGAAAAGGTTAATAAAACTTCGAGAAAAGTAATACTATTAATGCGTAACGGACTTGAAATTCCAGTATCAAGGAAGTTTTATCCAGAAATAAAAGCTTTGGGTTTTATATAAATAAATTACAAAACCTCTCTGTTTAGCATAAAATATATTTTCTAATTCTTTACTGTTGGTTTATGAAAACTGTTAACGTTGTTCTCTTATTTTTGTTACTGATCTCCTTGTATTTACATTGGTTTGGTGACGGTGGTGCGTATGACTTAAAAGAAAAACAAAGATTATATACATTACAACTTCAGGAAAATGCTAAGCTCAAAGCACGTAACAATCAATTAAAAGCAGAAGTTGAAGACTTAAAACACGGTTTAGAAGCTATTGAAGAACGTGCTCGATCAGAAATGGGTATGATTAAAGATGGAGAAACATTTATCCAGGTAATCGAGGACAATTAACAAAGAAATGATAGATGTTACAATTGAAAGTTATACCTCAAAATACCAACAACAAGTTATAGAGCTTATTGTTACTATACAGTCTAAGGAGTTTGGTGTGCCTATTGTTGCTGAAGATCAACCTGATTTAAAAAATATACCGCATTATTACCAAAAAGGAAGTGGTAATTTTTGGCTAGCCTTAACTAATGAAAAAGTTTTAGGAACAATTTCTCTACATGATATTGGTGATAAACAAGTAGCATTACGAAAAATGTTTGTCAAAAAAAATTTCCGTGGCAAACCTTTAAACATAGGACAAAATTTAATGAATACCGCTCTAGTTTGGTCAAAAAAACATCAAATTTCTGATGTTTTTTTAGGTACAGTGCCAAACTATTATGCCGCCCACCGATTCTATGAAAAAAATGGCTTTAATAGAATTGATCAATCGAACTTACCATCCTCATTTACTATTATGGAAGTTGATAAATATTTTTATACTAAAAGCTTATGAACAAAAAAGCCATCTTTTTAATGGGACCAACTGCTGCTGGTAAAACAGATGCAGCAATATTTTTACATCAACAGTATGGTTGTGAAATTATTTCGGTCGACTCGGCTTTGGTATATAAAAAAATGGACATTGGTACCGCAAAACCTGATAAAACCACATTAAAGCAAGCTCCACACGCATTGGTTGATATTATCCAACCTTGGGAGTCTTATTCGGCTGCTAGCTTTGTTAATGATTCTAAAAATTTAATGGAAAAATCATTATTTTCTAAAAAAACACCTCTATTGGCTGGAGGTACAATGATGTATTATCGTAGCCTACAACAAGGCTTATCAAAACTTCCAGATGCCAATGTCGCTATACGTAGAGAGCTTTCTATACTCGCTGAAGATATTGGTTGGCAATCTATGCATGATAGGCTAACGAAAATTGACCCTGATTCAGCCAAAAGAATCAATCAAAATGACCCCCAGCGTATTCAACGTGCGCTTGAAGTTAATCAAATATCCGGCAAAACCATGACTCAGTTGCATAAAGAAAACCAAGGCAACAAACTAGATTATGACACCTTGAAAATAGTTATAGCTCCTGAACGTACAATATTGCATAAACGTATTGAACAGCGTTTTAAAATTATGCTTAAACAAGGGTTCATCGAAGAAGTTGAAAAACTCAAATCTGATCACAGAATCAAATTTGATATGCCTTCCATGCGCTGTGTTGGTTATCGACAAGTCTGGCAATACCTGAATAATGAATTAAACTATGACGATATGATTTTTAAAGGCATTGTGGCTACAAGGCAATTAGCCAAACGCCAATGGACCTGGTTAAGAAAAGAAGAAAACACAGTCTGGTTAGATTCAACCAAAAAAGGTTATCTCGATGAAATACAACGATTAACAGAAGAGTTTATGGCGTGAATGTTCTTATTTTATCACGCAATAAACGCCTGTATTCCACTATGAGGTTGTTTGATGAGGCCAAAAGTGCAGGGCACAATACGGCCATTGTTGATTACATGCACTGTAACATTATCAGCGAAAAGAAAAAGCCTGTGGTTTATTATAATGGCCAATATTTACAGTTTATTGATGCCATAATTCCACGTATTGGTGCAATTTTTACTTTTTATGGTGCAGCATTGATACGACAATTTGAAATGCAAAACATCCCTACAATTGTATCTTCTCAAGCCTTATTAAGAGCTCGTGATAAATTACATTGCTTACAAGTACTTACCTGTGAAGATGTTGGTATGCCAAAGACCTATTTCACTCATTATTTTTACAACATTGATGAAATTATCACTGCTGTTGGTGGTTTTCCTTTTGTAATGAAACAACTTGAAGGCACTCAGGGCAATGGAGTTTTTCTTATTAAAGACCGAAAACACGCCAGTGAAATAATTAACATTCACCAAAGTGCTAACAAAAAATTTATTATCCAAGAATTTATTGCTGAATCTCAAGGTGCTGATATTCGTGCATTTGTGGTTGGTGATAAAGTTGTTGCAGCAATGAAACGCCAAGCTAAAGAGGGTGATTTTCGTTCTAATTTACACCAAGGGGGAAAAGGTGAGAAAATACAATTAAGCGAGGAGGAACAACAAACAGCCGTCAAATCTGCTCAAGCTATGGGTTTAGCAGTTGCTGGTGTTGATATGCTACAATCAAAACGAGGCCCTTTAGTTATAGAGGTAAATGCTTCGCCAGGATTGGAGGGAATTGAAAAAACCACCAACATTAATATTGCCAAATTAATCATTAAACACCTAGAAAAAACCACATGAAAATAGCAGGAATAAAAATCGCTAAAGGGCAAACAAAACAAGTTAGGTTGGCGGTCGCTAAACTCACTTCAGGTGTTAAAATTGATATTCCAGTGTTTGTTTCTAGAGGGATCAATGACGGCCCCGTTCTACTGCTGATGGCAGGTTTGCATGGTGATGAAATTAATTCAGTTGATGTTATTCGAACCATTATTGATAAAGAAATTAACCGAGTAAAAAGTGGCACCGTGGTATGTGTGCCAATACTCAATGTATTTGGCTTTATTAATTTTTCACGTGAGGTTCCTGATGGGAAAGACGTAAACCGCTCATTTCCCGGGCACTCTGAAGGTTCATTAGCTAGTCAAATAGCCTATCAATTAAGCAAGCACATATTGCCTCATTGTGATTATATTATTGACTTTCACACTGGCGGTAAGAGCCGGTTTAATATCCCTCAAACGCGTTCTGTACTTAGTAATCTTGACTGTAAAGAACTGGCTGATGCCTTTAATGCACCTTTTACATTACACTCAAACCTAATACCAAAAACATTAAGAGAAACTGCCTTTAACCAAGATAAGACGATTATTGTTTATGAAGGTGGCGAATCATTACGCTTTGATAAAGTGGCGCATGATATTGCTGTATCAGGTATTAAAAAAGTTCTTAATTTCTTAAGTATGCAAGAATTTGATGAACTTAAACTTAAAAGTATAACTAAATACAAAAGGAAATGGCTCAGGGCACCAACATCTGGTTTTTTTCACCCCATAGTCAAAGTTGGTGACAAGCTTAAGTTTAAGCAAGTTATAGGTACCATTAGTGGCCCATATGCCGATTACCAAAACAATTGTTATAGTAATAAGGAAGGATACATTATTACCCTAAATAATAATCCAATGGTAAATCGTGGTGATGCTATTATGCAAATTGCTTATTAAAAGTGACTAATTGGCGAACAAAATATGAATATTAGCGCACTGTTAAAAAAATGGTCAGAAAATAGAAACATAGTCATTGGAACCTTGATATTTCTTTACCCATTAGGCGTTTATTTAATGTGGAAAGGCAAGCACTTCAACCCAGACTTACGGTGGATGATTACAGGGCTTTTATTACTTTGGACCATGTACCTTGGAAGTGGTGACACAAATAATGAGACAGGGTTTTCTAGTTGCAGTGAAACAATGTATGCAAATGGATGTACCTACTACCGTGATAGCGGTTGTAATGTCATCGCTAAATCATGTGATTGATTGCATATTAGCACGAGCTAATATAAACTAAGCTTTCTTAGAGTTAAAGGCCAACATGAACCATTTAGATACCAACAAATACCATACCTTTTTAACCACCCCTGTTTTTGCGATGGGGCAGAATATCTCTGGTGAAAGTGGTTTAAGAATTAATGAAGTTGCCACCCGAGCCAGGGCAGGTTTACTAAACATATTATCATTTGTAACAATGGTAATTATTATTTATAGTCCTGAACTTGATCCTATCCTCTATGTTGGGCCTTTTGTCATTTTTGATATGACTGTCGCAGCACTTTTTGGGCTCACACCACTAAGCCCTGCTGGATTATTAGGAACAGCCATCACCATGAAAATTAAACCTCTTTGGAAACCCACGAAGCCTAAACGTTTTGCTTGGGTGCTTGGTTCTATACTTGGCGTTACTTGTTTGGCATTTAGGTTACTTGAGCTTCCTGACATTTGGATGCTTAGTGTCCTTGGGATTTGTTTTGGTCTTACTTGGTTAGAAGCTGTTTTGGGTTTTTGTGTTGGTTGTTGGATGCATAGTATGTTTTTTGGTTGTGAAATTTGTGAGTTAAGTTAAGTAGATAAATCGTAAACAAAAAAACAATGGGGAATTGCACTAACTGTGCTTTTTATTCTACCTGTTTTAACTGCTACTCGCTGGCTAGATATTCTACGACTTTAGTATTTTTAACGTGTTTATTATAGATTATACTGATAGCTAAAAGGGTTACACTACTAATGGCTAACGCATAACTAAAAATTAGCCATGGAAAAATAAAATCTATAGAAAACCAGTGAATACAAATAGTGCTAGATATGACGCTAGCGATAAATACTCCAATAGCAAAGGCAAATAGCCCTAAAAATTGAAACTCAATCAAAGTCAGTTTGAACATGTCTTTTGAAACCATACCCATCATTCGGTAATAAAAGCTTTCTCGCAAACGGTCTTGTGATGTAGAAACCAAAGAAGTCACAAAAATTAATAAACCCGCAAATAAACTTAAGGCTGTAAATACCTGAACCAATTGCTTTAATTGATCAACAAACTCTTTAAGTTTTTTTGCGATACTCCCACCATCTAAAGTGGTAATCCCTGGAAAAGATTTTGCAATTTGAGTTTGCATTTTAACTCGTTGCTTATCAGGTATTTTTGCTGTGGCAAAACGAATTTGAGGCGCATCTTTCATCACCTCAGGCGGGAAGATGAAATAGAAAAAGGGTGAAGGCCCTTTTTTTAATCGCTTACGAATACTGGTAATTGTGGACTTTATTTTTATACCTTGCACATTAAACACCACTTCATCGCCTAGACCCACTTGTAAAAACTCTGCAAAACTACTTAAAATCGATAAAGGTTCGTTACCTGTAGTTCCGGAAAAAAGTTGTTCTTTTTCAATGCTGTCATGTAAAGCTTCTGTAGTCAATAACTCGTTGGCATAACTGAGGTTAAACATACGACTGATATTGTCGTAGCGTCCAAGTTTTGTTTTTAACACTTCCGCCTTAATACCATTTACAGAGTCTATTCGGGCACGAATTACAGGGTAATAGGTTAAGCTTTGCCCAAGCAAATTATCAAGTTCTTGCTGTTGTTCAGTTTGTACATCTAGAAGGAAAAAATTGGGAGCATCTTGCGGATAAGTTGAGATAAGCTGTTGTTGAATGGAGTGGTCGAGAGCGGTTATACTACCAAGTATCATGGTAGTCATGGACAAAGTTGTAATAAACAAATTTGAGTGATTACCTTTTCTAAATATATTTTGAAGAGCTAATTTCATTTTCCAGTTTTTTATGGCATTGTTATCAAGTAAAAACTTAATCAGCCACATTAAGCCTTTAGTCAAAAGAGAAAAACTTATCCAAATTAACACTAAACCAGTAAATATCAACAAACTTTGTTTAATATCATTAACCTCTGAATAAAGTAACAATAAAACAGCGCCTGTTGTAAACAAGAACCAAAACCATGGTTTTTTGCTATTTAAATTTGCATTTTGATGTTGATGAAGTACTGCAACAGGCTTGATGTGCCTTATTTCATTTAAGGATAAATAGATCATCAAAGACGTCATTGACAGTGATATAGTCAATGCCTTTGCTAAGCTCATAATTGTGATATTTAATTCAATTGTATTAGGTAGGATAGCTATAAAGGCTTCATTTCCGAAATGAATTACCAGTAAACTGGTTAGCCAAGCAAAAAACACCGAAAACACAGCCATAATTAAGAATAAACTACGATAAGATTTGATAATGTCCGTGTTTTTTTCTCCTAAAGCTGCTCGTATAGCATTGGTGTTTTTCTGTTTTGCAACAAAGGCACTAACAATACTCATCATACCAATTGCAGACAATATGATAACTGCTATAACTAACAACTTTAAAAACACCAAAAAGTTTTGACTCAGATTTGATATTGAAGTATTTGATTGCTCTGCGGTTTTAACCGATACTTTAGTGTGCTTTGTTAGCCTTAATAAATCACTTAATAACGACTCTTTTTCTTTTTCATTGGTTTTGATTTCAATGCGGTAACTAATACGGCTTTTTTGCCCCATTAGTTGAGTCTTGGCTAGATCTTCTTCATGCATTATGACTCTTGCACCAAATCCAAAAGCAGTTAATGGCCTATCTGGTTCAGTAATAATTTCATTATGAATAACGAAATGGGCCTCGCCAATTTGTAAACGTTCGCCAATGTGTAAGTTTAGTGAACTCAAAACCTGTTGCTCAACTAAAACAGTTCCTAATTGCCAATTGGTTTTAGGGTTCTTTAATACCAATTCGCCAAACAGCGGATAAGCAGAAGTTACCGCCTTAACACGAGTCAATAAAGAGTCTTTTTCGGTATAAGCGATGGTATTAAATTGGTAATCGTACACGACATTATCACTACTTAGCTGATTAACACGGTTGATAAGTTTTTCACTAAATTGCTGGTTATGAGTCACCACAATATCACCACCAACGATTTGTTTTTGATTGTCCTCTACGTAGTTATCTACAGATTGTTGTAATGCGTCTAGAGTTAAAAATGCACCCATTGAAACAACAATACAAAGACTAAATAATAATGGATAAAGCTTATTATTAAACCACTCTCGCCAAACGATTTTATTCATACAACAAAACCATCAACAATATTAATGGTTCGATTTGCTATTTTTGCCAAAGCTGGATCATGTGTCACAATAACTAAGGCTGTATTAAACTCTTGTTGTAAATCAATTAATATTTGTAAAATGCTTTCGGCATTTTTTTCATCTAAATTTCCTGTTGGCTCATCTGCAAACAATATCTTAGGCTGAGTAATCAGTGCCCGAGCAATAGCTGTTCGTTGTTTTTCCCCACCCGACAATTGATGAGGAAAAGAGTTTCTTCGATGCATTAATTCTACCTTTTGCAGTAACTCATTAACGGTTTCTTCAGAATGATTTCCACTTAATTTTAGTGGGAACCCAATATTTTCTGCAACCGTTAAAGTTGGTATCAGGTGAAAAGATTGAAACACAAAACTGATGTCAGCTTGCCTTTTAAGTGCCAAAGCATCTTCTGACAAATTAGAAATCTCTTCATTAGCAAGGAACACTTGCCCAGAATCAGGAGTATCTAAACCCGCCAGAATACTTATCAGAGTTGATTTTCCTGATCCTGATTTACCCATTATCGCGACAAATTCTGCTGGTTCTATTGTCAGTGAAATGTTTTTTAAAACATGGATGACTCTATCTTCTAGAGAAAATGATTTATTAATATTATTGGCTGAAAGAAGTGAACTCATAATTGATCCAAATAGTTGCTGACGACGGGTAAAATATTTTTTTCAACAATGATTTGATAGCCTTGAGCATTGGGGTGCAAGCCATCGTTTTGATTGTATTTAGCTTTGCCAGCGATATGTTGTAAGAAAAACGGAATTAAATCAAGGTTATGTTTATCCGCCAATTTTGGATAAATATTTTTAAATTCTTTAACATAATTTGCACCAAGATTGTTGTATATCTCCATACCAGATAAAATAACTGCCGATCCTGATTGCTTTATTCTACTAATAATTTCATCAATATTACTGGCAGTTAATTCTAATGGCAATGCTCGCATGGCATCATTGGCGCCAATAGTGAGGATGGTTAAATCTGGTTTTTGTTTCAATACCCAATCTAAACGATTCAACAAACCTGTTGAAGTTTCACCACTTAACCCAGCATTTATTACCTTAATATGGGCAGGTAATAACCGTTGTAGTTTAGAAGGATAATTTTCACTTTCTGCAACCCCTAACCCCTCTGTTAAAGAATCACCAAGTGCCAGAATAGTGAATGTAGCATTGTTTTCCAACACCTTTTTTACAGGGGCTGGTTCTTGGCTACAGGCCACTAGAAAAAATAGAGTTACCACTAATAATAAACGCATCAATGATATATAGTGTTATATAAAACAAATTGCAATAGCTGACAAATTGTTTTCTATCACTATAAGACAGTCTATAGTTTATTTAATCTAGCGAGCTATTGTCTTCTTTAGCCTTCTTCTTACCAAAAAGAGAGTCTAATAATTTACCTTTGAGCTTTTCCTTTTCATCATCAATACGTTGTTTTTGAGTCGCCAGTATTAATTTTTTAACGTCAATACTAACTTTGGGTTCCAACAATGAGCCGCTAAGACTTACAGGAATTGGTAAATTAAGTAATTTCTTATATTTTTCTGAAACCAACTGTTCAGGAATATCCAAAAGCATAGGTTCAATTGTGCCAACTATGGTCATATTAACTAAATCAATTTCTATATCTCCCCCAACTTCTATAAAGGGCGATTCAATTCTTAATGTATTGGTAGTCAATACCCCCTGATTAATATCGGCATCTATTTGCATCAAAGCAAAACTTGTTTTCTTTTCACCTTTTTCAATTTCTTCAGTTATCTCTGGATACAAAAGGCTTAAACCCTTTTGAATTATTCCAAACACATTGACACCATAAATAGCACCATCTGTCAAGGTATAATGAATAGAACCATGTGCTGTTTTTAGAGGTATATCACTAAATGGTTTGTCTATTTTTAAATCTGCATCTAAATCACCTATACCTGTTAATAATTGACTACCAGACAAATCAGTTAATAAAGGTCCTGCATGAATTTTATCCATGTTATGTTCTATAATGACTTTATTACTTTTGGCTTTTGTGTCAACTTTTATTGCTGTTACTAATAAACCTTTATAAAAGTCCGCTTTTATAGGCGAAAGCACCATCTTTGAACCATTTGTATTAACTAAAATATTGAGGTTTTCCACTTGTGTGCCACTGACTAACAATTGGCCTATAGTCAGATTGCCTTTTAAATGACCAAAATCTATCTCTACCTCATTAGTATCTGAGCTATTTCCCGCTGTTTCTTCGTCACCCATAAAGGCATCTATATTAAATTTATTCATATGCATGCTAAATGTGCCTGACATGTTATCCAGGTTTTTAATCTCTGCACTACCTGTCAATTTAGTTTCCGAAAACATAACATTAAATTGCTTCAAATTAAACTTATTGCCAACCATTGACCAACTTCCTGAACTTGAAAAACCGCTAAAACTATCATCTGTAACAAAATAAGCCCCTGTTAGTTTTTTTAAAAACTCATTCATGTCAAAAGAACCTAATTGATAATCTCCCGTTAACAACATATTTGATTTAAATAAATTTTTCCCATGTAAGTTTGACGTTATTTCTGCATTATCTAACTTTATTAAAACTTCAGGTAAACTCAAGCTATCCTTAGCTAAGTCAACAATGCCTTTTTTCTTTAATGACACTGTCAATGGCAAACTGCTTTCAGCATTCATTTTACCATTTATAGTTAAATCCATAATTTCTGCTACGATCTTTGAACCAGTCATTAATTTATTTACTACAATTTCTGCAGTAATGCCCACATCTAAACCCGTGTCAGGTGTTTTAAGGTGCATACTAGCATTTAAATCAAGTGGATTTGACTCAGTAATTTTACCTGTTTTTAGCTCTAATTGCTCAATTATAGCAGCCGTCTTGGATTGTAAATCAGTGTAATTAACTGCTATATTTTTCAAGTCTATGCCTTCAACACTCACCTTATTAGAACCTTGGCTACTGCTTTCTTGTTCTTCGTTACTTGCCGTTTGTATATGTGTCAAAATACTTTGCCAGTTACTGTTCCCTTTCTTGTTAACCTGCAAAGTGAATTGGGCATCGTCTACTTCAATGCGCCCTATTTCTAACGTTTTAGATAGTAATGGAATGATTTTTACAGCCGCAGATAATTTATTAATTTTTGCTAATGATTCACCGTTAAAACCTTCTTCATTCTCTATCTTGACATCATTAAAAGTTAAAGCCAGCCAAGGAAAAACAGTCCATTCAATAGTCCCATTAAGGTGAACTTGTCGACCTATTATGTTTTTTACCTTGTTTTCAATGGTGTCTTTATAATCGTTAGGGTCGATAATCATAGGCAAAGTAAATGCCGCAATCACAAACAATAAAACTAAAGTTACCCCTATCTTTATTGCCCACTTAACTAATTTTTTCATGACTTTGTCCGTCTTTGTAATATATTGGTGATAGAATAACATGCATGATGTTAAATAAATGTGACAAATGTTAAACTCTTTTTCAATAATCAATAAACCTTTTTCAGACCTTACTAGCCAAGAAATTTATAGCATTTTAGCACTACGTATACAGGTGTTTTGTGTTGAACAACAGTGTGCCTATCAAGACATTGATGGTCTTGATCAAACGGCTCATCATTTTTATTGTGCCCAGGGTGACGCTATCGTCGCTTATGCAAGAATAATACCTGCAAATAACAAGACTTGTTACATAGGTAGAATTGTTGTAGCTAAAAATTTCAGAAACAATAAGCTGGCCACAAAAATCATCAAAGCATGCATTAATTATTGCCAAAAGCATTTTCCTCAAAATACTATTGAAATTTCGGCACAGTCATATTTATCTGATTATTATCAATCATTGGGCTTTAAAAGCACTGGTAAATTCTACTTAGAAGATGATATTCCTCATGAACAGATGCAAATTTTAGTTGATTAAGATAAAATCCTTCCACCTAAATTTTTTAAAGTTAGTTAAAAAAATCATGAAAATATTAAAATTGCAAGAGCAAGATTTAAAAAACAAGCGTGTATTAATTCGCCAAGACTTAAATGTACCAATTAAAAAGGGCGCTGTTACAAGCGCCAAAAGAATACTTGCTTCCTTACCAACTATAAAATATGCCCTAGAAAAGGGCGCAGCAGTAATGGTTATGTCACATTTAGGTCGACCGACTGAAGGTAAGTTTGAAGACGAATTTTCATTAAAACCTGTTGCAAATTATTTAACCAAAGCATTAGATCAAGAAGTCAAACTAGTTAATGATTGGTTGACTGGTGTTAATGTTAAACCTGGTCAACTTGTTTTACTTGAAAACGTAAGATTTAATGTTGGTGAAAAAGCCAATGACGAAACGTTGGCAAAACAAATTGCACAATTGTGTGATGTTTTTGTAATGGATGCGTTTGGTACGGCTCATAGAAAACAAGCTTCAACTTATGGTGTTGCTCAGTTTGCTCCAACTGCTGTTGCTGGGCCATTATTATCAAATGAGCTTGAAGCATTAACACAATCATTAGAAAATCCAGCTCGCCCCATGTTGGCAATAGTTGGAGGCTCAAAAGTATCTACCAAATTAACAGTATTAGAAAGCCTATCAAAAAAAGTAGATCAATTAATAGTTGGTGGTGGAATTGCCAATACATTTATAGCTGCGTCTGGATACAATGTTGGAAAGTCATTATATGAGCCTGACTTAGTTGATCAAGCCAAACAATTAATGCAACAAGCCATTGACCAGGAACGCGAAATACCTGTTCCAACCGATGTGGTTTGCGCCAAAGAATTTTGTGAATCTGCTGAAGCCACTATAAAACCTGTCGATGCTGTAGAAGATGATGACTTGATACTTGACATTGGACCAGCCACTGCAGCCAAGTTTGCTGATATGGCTAGAAAAGCAGGAACTGTTGTATGGAATGGACCTGTTGGCGTATTTGAAATCAATCAATTTGGCAATGGAACAGAGATACTAGCAGAAGGGATTGCAGCAGGCGATGGGTTTTCAATCGCTGGTGGTGGTGACACCTTGGCTGCAATAGATAAATACGATATAGAAAACCAAATCTCTTATATTTCAACAGGCGGTGGTGCCTTTCTAGAATTTTTAGAAGGGAATAAACTACCCGCTGTTGAAATATTAGAATCACGATATAACTCATAATTCCGTAGGGGAAAAACAAATGAACGTAGAGCAGTTATTAGAAACTGCTGCTGCCATGGTGGCAGCAGGAAAAGGCATATTGGCCATAGACGAAAGCACTGGCACAATCGCCAAAAGATTAGACTCTGTTGGTGTTGAATGTAACGAAGAAAACCGTAGAAATTACCGCGACATGTTATTAACCACAACAGATATTGGTGAACACATTTCTGGGGCAATACTTTTTGATGAAACGCTAAGGCAAAAAGGCCGAAAAGGAGTGTCATTCGTAGATATGATGAATGAAGCCGGTGTTATCCCGGGAATTAAAGTAGATACTGGTGCACATCCAATGGCTGGATTTGATGGTGAACTGATAACTGAAGGGTTAGACGGGCTACGTGCTAGAATAAAAGAATATGCCGAACTTGGTGCGCGTTTTGCCAAATGGCGTGCTGTTATTACCATAACCGATGATACGCCATCTAATGCAAACATTGAAGCTAACTGCCATGCACTAGCTCGTTATGCTGCCTTGTGTCAAGAAGCGGGCATAGTTCCCATTGTTGAACCAGAAGTCTTGATGACAGGATCACACGATATTGATACCTGTTATGATGTTAGTGAATTAACTTTAAAAACTTTGTTCACTCATCTGTATGAGCAAGATGTTTTACTCGAAGGAACAATTTTAAAAGCATCAATGGTTGTCGCTGGCGATAAATCTAAGGAACAGGCTAGTATTGAAGACGTGGCTGAGGCTACGATTAGTTGCTTGTTAAATTCAGTACCTGCAAGTTTAGCTGGAATTGTCTTTTTATCAGGTGGTCAAAGCGAACTTGAAGCCACTCAACATTTAAATGAAATGAACATGATGGGTTCTCTTCCTTGGGCCTTAAGTTTTTCTTATGGTCGGGCTTTACAAGCAAGTGCGCTAAAGGTTTGGGGAGAAAACCCAGATGACAATCACACTGCAGCTCAGCAAGAACTCGCTCACCGTGCACGTATGAACGGTATGGCAACATTAGGTAAATACACAACAAATATGGAAGGCTCCTAGCTAAAAACAACAATGGAAATTCTTGTTATCGGTACAGGGTATGTTGGACTTGTTAGTGGTGCATGTTTTGCTCAGATGGGGAACAAAGTAACCTGTATTGATAATAATGTAGAAAAAATTGCCAATTTAAAAAATGGAATAATGCCCATTTATGAGCCAGGTTTAGAAAGAATAGTTCATGCCAGTCTCAAAAACAATTCTTTAACGTTTTCATCTACTATAGCCCAATCAATACATGGTGTTGATGTTATTATTATCGCCGTAGGGACCCCTATGGGAGATGATGGCAGTGCAGACTTAAAACAAGTATTATCTGTGGCGAAAAATATTGGGGATTATCTAGGCCACTATACCGTAATTGTTGATAAATCAACTGTTCCTGTTGGTACTGCTGACCTCGTAAAAAACAGTATTCAAACACAACTCGATATGAGAAAATCTGGTATTGATTTTGATGTTGTTAGTAATCCTGAATTTTTAAAAGAAGGAGATGCAATTGCTGATTTTTTGTCGCCTGACCGTGTAATTGTTGGATCAGATAGTAAACAAGCACTTAGTGTTTTGCGTGAGCTTTATGCT
This sequence comes from Alcanivoracaceae bacterium, assembly GCA_016744455.1. Classification (GTDB taxonomy): domain Bacteria; phylum Pseudomonadota; class Gammaproteobacteria; order Xanthomonadales; family Marinicellaceae; genus NORP309. Next base: position 193,725 of record JADGEI010000002.1, on the reverse strand, counting down.
CCTTTCATGAAAAATAATGATCGTTTTATTGCCATGGATGTTCGTAGTGCGGAAATGACAAAGTATGCAGCAAATGCCATGCTGGCAACAAAAATATCTTTCATCAATGAAATCTCTAACATCTGTGAGCTTGTGGGGGCAGATGTCAACAAAGTCAGAAAGGGTATTGGCAGTGACAACAGAATTGGCACCAGTTTTATTTATCCTGGCTGCGGCTATGGTGGCAGTTGTTTCCCTAAAGACGTGCAAGCATTGGTAAAAACAGCCAATGATCTAGACTACAACCCACTTTTGCTTAATGCTGTCGAAACAGTCAACAATCAACAAAAACAGGTGTTGGTCAAGAAAATTGTTAAACATTTTGGTAACGATCTTACGGGAAAAACTTTTGCCATTTGGGGGTTGTCTTTCAAACCAGGTACCGATGATATGCGTCAAGCTCCTGCAATTATAGTTATTAATGAATTAACAAATCGTGGCGCAAAAGTACGAGCATTTGATCCTCAGGCCCGAAAACAAGCCGAATCACACTATTTGTCGAACAACCCAAATATTTGTTATGCTGATGACAAATACCACGTTTTAAACAATGCTGATGCCCTTGTGTTAATCACTGAATGGCAAGAGTTTCGCAGCCCTGATTTTAAAAAAATAAAAAAACTTTTAAAAACCAATTTATTTTTTGATGGCAGAAATCAATTTGAAAAAACCCAAATGAAACAACATGGGTTTAATTACATTCAGATTGGCGTTATCAATTAATCAAAACCATCTTTGAATACAGCTGGGTGTGTAATATTGTGCTGAGTGTTTATTGATGTGTTTCAACAAACCCTGAAGCCGGATCGGGCTCTACTACAAGAATTCAATAGGATAGTGCAACTATTGGTTTAACCCGTTCTTGTGACTCAGCGGCTAGTATACCTGTAGATTCAGCACAGTGTTTTGTGCATCCAAACCCTGACGTTGTTGTGTTACTACCAGCAACACCTGTACCTGCGAATAACAAATACGCACTTATTGCATTGTTTTTAACTGTTTTTGCTGGTGCTTTTGTATTCTTTAGAAGAAGAACACAAGCTTAATCAGAAAAATCAATTAGTTAGATAAAAAAACCACTGTTAATTCAGTGGTTTTTTTAAAACTGCCACTTTCCATCCTTCCAAGTCAATTTTTATAAAAATTTTTGAATTTACTGGTAAGACCGTTTGTTTTAAGTAAGATACAACTCATCTTAAAATTATCATACGAAATACTGCATGAAAAAAGAATTTGATTTTGTCATCGGCCAAAGGTTTATCAGTCAAACAGAACAAGAACTGGGACTAGGGTCTGTTAAGGAAACCAATCATCGAATGGTCAAGGTGGTTTTTAATGCGGCAAATGAAAGTAGAATTTACGCTAAAGACAATGCACCAATTTCGCGTATTATTTTTGAAATTGATGACAGTGTTGCTGCGCGTGCTGGTTGGAAATTAAAAATTGAAGCCGTCCAAGAGCTCAATGGCCTCATAATTTATCAGGGCATTGATGAAAAAGGCGATGACGTATTGTTACCAGAAACTGAGTTGGCAGACAATATTAAATTGGACAGACCTAGCGAACGTATGCTTTCGGGGCACCTTGATTCCAACAAGTGGTTCAATCTTAGGCAACTTGCCATTAGCAAACATAAAGAGTTACAACAAAATCCTCTTTTTGGCTTACTCGGCTGCCGTACCGCACTACTTAAACATCAACTCTATATTGCCCAATCTGTTGCCAAAAGATTTGCACCGCGGGTATTACTTGCCGATGAGGTTGGCTTAGGAAAAACCATCGAAGCTGGATTGATAATTCATCAACAATTACTTAAAAACCGTGCTAAACGAGTGCTAATTGTTGTGCCTGAAAGCCTCACCCATCAATGGATGGTGGAAATGCTCCGCAGATTCAATCTACATTTTAGTGTATACAGTGAAGAACAGTGCCTGGCAATAGAAGAATCAAGTAAATTTAGCACACCATTTGAAAGCAGCCAATTAGCAATTGTACCCTTACAATTTTTGTTAGACAATCCCAAAAGAGCCAAACAAATTTCTAAAACTTCATGGGATTTGATGGCTGTTGATGAGGCCCACCACCTTAAGTGGTCAGCTGATTTTGTGAGTGAAGAATACCAATTGATTGAAAAACTCACACAAACAATAAAAGGAGTACTTTTACTAACTGCAACACCAGAACAACTAGGCAAAGAAAGTCATTTTGCTCGTCTTAGGTTATTAGATAATAGCCGATTTAATAGTTTTGAAAAATTCGTTGCTGAAGAGCACAATTATCAATCGATTGTTAATGCCATTGATGTTTTAAGGTCTGAAAAACCTATGACAAAAACAGGTCTTAAAAACACCATCAAAATGTTTGTTGATGATAATGACCAAAATTGTGTGCAAGACCTATTTGACAGTAAATTTGAAGAACAAGAAAAACTCAAAGTTAAACAAATTCTTATTGAACAGTTATTAGACCAGCATGGAACAGGTAGACTCTTGTTTAGAAATACCCGATCAGCTATTAAAGGTTTTCCAAAAAGGAAGTTACACAAATATGCTTTAGAAAACTCCTATGATGAGGCTTTTGGAAAAGACATCAATTTACAACTCACTCCAGAATGCATTGATAACTTTGACAATTGGACTAAATTTGATTCCCGTGTCTTGTGGTTAAGGGATAAAATCATCAACTTAAACTATAAGAAAATTTTATTAATTGCTGCCAATAAGCAAACAGTGTTAGCACTTGCAGATAATTTACGAGAAAAAATAGGAGTACATGCTGCTGTTTTCCATGAAGACTTAAGTTTAATCGAAAGAGATAAAGCTGCGGCATGGTTTGCCGACGAAGAAAAGGGCACACAAATCATGATGTGTTCTGAAATTGGTTCTGAAGGGCGTAATTTCCAATTTGCACAGCATTTAATTTTATTCGATTTGCCCTTCAACCCTGATTTGTTGGAACAAAGAATTGGTCGTTTAGATCGAATCGGACAAGAGAAATCCATTCATATTCATGTCCCATATTTACAAGGCACTGCTAGTGAAAAATTGTTCAAGTGGTATAACAAAGGCCTAGATATTTTTTCAAAAACTTGCCCAGCAGGATACGGGGTTTTCAAAAAACAAAACCAAGAGCTTAAAAGGTATATTGGTAATCAGGTTGAGGCCGAGGAGTTTTCTGATTTTATAAATCAAACAGTCGAATTAACAAAGTCAGCTAATCAAAAATTTCAACAAGGGCGTGATCGCCTATTGGAGTACAACTCTTGCCGCCCATTTGTAGCTGAACAAATAATACAACAAGCCGAGCTACAAGACGATACTAGCTGCCAACGATTTATGCATCGTATGTTTGATCGTTATGGCGTTGACTACGAAGAAATTAGAAAAAACATTGAATTAATTAAACCCGGCGAGTCTCAGCAAGCGCATTTTCCTAAGCTTATTGAGGATGGCATGAGCATCACCTTTGATAGAGAAACTGCCTTAGCCAATGAAACACTGCACTACATAACTTGGGAACACCCGATGGTGGTTGAGTCAATGGAGATGATTGCAAATGAAGAAAAGGGTAACGCAACACTTGTTTCGATACAAAACACTGGCTTGCCACCTTCAACTATAATTGTTGAAACACTTTTCAGTCTACAAGCTCCAGCTGATTCTGCTTTACAGGTTTCACGTTTTTTGCCGGCCGAATCTACTCGGATTGTTGCTGATGAAAAACTAAGGAACCGAACCAAAGTACTTGATTTTCAATTTATTCACAACAACCATTCTTCTGTACCGTTAAATGTGGCTTTACAAGTCATCAAATTAAAGCAAAAAGACATAAAAAAAGTAGTTGAAATTATTGAGAAAAAAGTCGCCAGCATGTTGCCCGATCAAATTAAAAAAGCCCAAGAATTAGCAACGCAAGAATTGGACGGAGAAATAAAAAGATTAGAGAACTTAGACAAGATTAATGGTAATGTACGAGATGAAGAGCTGGAGTTTTTACAACAACAAAAAAACGATACAATTCAAGCTCTGTCACATGCACAACTGCAAATGAACGCCTTAAGGGTGATGGTTTGTCTATAGGTTTATCACTACATATAAGAGAGCTTGTATAATTTACTAAAATAGGTTCACAAAAAAAATTAAATAGAAAAAGAGGGTAAAATCAACAAACCACATAAAAGGACGATACCATGAGAAACTTGTTTTTAATTGTTTTGCTTAACCTTATAAGCATTCATTGCTTGGCAGGCGGTACTACGCAATTACCTGTCACGGCCATCATACCCGCTTACAATACCAGTATAAGCACCAATACCCTGATATTTGGCACCGAGGTGCTAATTGGTTATGATAGAGCTAGACTTCCATGTTTTGAGGCTTTGCCTAATTTCGAGGGCGATACCGAATACATTAAAATCGATGCCAATAATAATATGGAAATAACTGTATCAGGCTTAGGAAGTGCTCCTTGTTTAAATTTATCTACCAGTTATTTACAATTTCAAAAATACTCCTTAGGTGTATTACCAATTGGTCAATATACTATACAGATGTATTGGGCTGATATTTCAACACCCTTACCTGTACCACCAGATAGGAATAGGGTTCTTTTTGGTCAAACAATCCAATTTGAAATTTTAGAGCCTGTTGTTGTTCCATTTTTAACTATTTATATGACTGTTGCTTTGGTTCTTATGATTGTATTTTTGGCTTGGATTTATTTTAGAAAATCGTCAAAGCTTATCGTGCTATCCATGCTGACGAGTTTATTATTTACTACTAGCCTTTCAGCCAAAACCTATCTTATCCAATTATCCTCGGATGTCTCAGCACCAACTCCCGATGAGGTCATGGGTCAAGCCAATATTTCACCAGCTCCTCCTGTTTGATTACTTAATGCTTTTAATATTCTGGCACCTGAGGCGGTGGAGTATTTGCTATTGCCAAGGCCAACGGAAACTGGTAATTTACAAACATTACTGAATAATCACCCCAATTGGAGTCTGGCACAGTTATATCAAACCCTAATTGTAAGATACCCTGATGCGGTTGATGAAAATACCATTTTAAGTAATTTTGCCAACGATATACACATAATCAATGCCGAACTGGTAAGCAATGATTAAATTGTTATGTCCGCTAGTTTAGAAAGAAACAACCCTAGTCAAACAGACTCTTTTAAGGCTAAAAACAAGATAAGACGTGGTACAGGCAATGACTATTTAACCATGGACAAGTCTACTAATAGACCTTCTTGGTTGAATGTGCTAAACTTCATTTAATCACTAAATAAACACCATAAGATACCACAATCCAAGAGTTAAACCATGAAAAAAAACGTATTGTTTTTACTCATCCTTTCGGTAAATTGCCTAGCCCAATTTCAACCCAATGTTAAATTGAAACAATCCACTATTACCACCTTTACAAATATTGAAGTGGGGATTAATTTGATTAATCCACCTTGTTGGCTGCCTCATTTAGAGCAACAACCAAATTATGTATTATTTAGTAACGGTAATCAACTTGAGCTTGTAATTGCTGCCACTGGTTCTCCATTTTGTAACCCTCTACCACTAGATTTTCCTCCGCATCAATTTTACAATATTGGTCAATTAGAAGAAGGTATCTATGATTTAAGAGTCAGAGCGGTATTTAGTAATACCTTGTTTATCCCCTTTGCTAACGATGGAACTGTCATCGGGCAAATCAATAATATTCAAGTCGGTATTTCTACAATCCCTTCATTAAGCTGGTGGTCCGTATTTGTTTTATGTGCCTTGCTGCTGTTAATCTCAAGCCGTTGGCTCAATAGAACAGCTAAAAAGCTTTCGCTTCTCCTGGTGTTTTTTGTAAGTACAGGCTAAAAAAGTATTTCACCATGGGCAAGTCTACTAATAGACATTTTTGATTAAATGAGCCTAACTTCATTTAATCACTAAATAAACACCATAAGATACCACAATCCAAGAGTTAAGCCATGAAAAAAAACGTATTATTTTTACTCATTCTTTCGGTAAATTGCCTAGCCCAATTTCAACCCAATGTTAAATTGAAACAATCCACTATTACCACCTTTACAAACATTGAAGTGGGAATAAATTTAAGTAATGCACCATGTTGGGTACCAAAATTACATGAGCAACCTACTTTTGCTTTATTTAGCAATGGCAATCAACTTGAACTTGTTATTGCTGCCACTGGTTCTCCTTTTTGTAACCCACTACCACTAGACTTCCCTCCGCATCAATTTTACAATATTGGTCAACTAGAAGAAGGCATCTATGATTTAAGAGTCAGAGCGGTATTTAGTAATACCTTGTTTATCCCCTTTGCTAACGATGGAACTGTCATCGGGCAAATCAATAATATTCAAGTCGGTATTTCTACAATCCCTTCATTAAGCTGGTGGTCCGTATTTGTTTTATGTGCCTTGCTGTTGTTAATCTCAAGCCGTTAGCTCAATAGAACAGCTAAAAAGCTTTCTCTACTCTTAGTATTTCTGTTTTTTATGAGCAATGTTCAGGCTGAAAAAGTATTTCATATATTGTTATCAGCCGATGAGGGGGCGCCAACACCAGCAATGGTGGTTGCCGAGTCATTCCAATCACCTCCGCCACCGATCCCTTTATTGACAGCATTTACCCAATTTCGCCCCGACAGTGTCGATTATATTATTTCTGAACGACCTATAGGTGATTTGGCCAACTTTGTCAGTGAACATCCCGAATGGACGTTATCCAGATTGTATCGGTATTTAGTATTGTACTATGACGACAGTATTAATGAGCTGCAAGTTGATGCGGCTTTAACTGCTGATCCATTTATTGTTGGGGCATTATTTATTAATAATCAATTTATTCCACAGCTTTCTACACCATCTACAGTCCTACCTAATAACACTATCAATCGATTGAGCAGGGGTACTCCTAATAGTTACCTTAATGATTTGGGCATTCCTTCGGCTTGGGAGTTGTCAGAGGGTTCAGGTTATTTTGGGGTGACAGATACGGGCATCGAGGTAAACCATCCTGCGTTTAAGACCTTTGATGACAATGGTAATTATCTTGGAGGCAATGTGTTGAATGGTCAGTATAACCAATATGATGTGGCAGAAGGAGATTTTAATGTCGATGAAAAACAGCCTGTAACCATTGTGCCCATTAAACAAAACTGTGAAGATCCGGAAAACCCTGGCTTTGCTAACCCCTCTTTTGTTGGTCATGGTACTCATGTTGCAGGAATTATGGCTGCCAACAACAACGTTTCTCCAGAAAATGGCATCTGTAAAAACTGTAGTATATCTGTGATGAAATATGTCCGTCATAGATCCTGTAGACCATTTGGTGATGAGTTTTTATTTACGTCTTTATCGTCTGATAGTCGACTACCAGAGTATATAACAGATGGATTCAAAATTTTGACTTCATTGGGAAGTGGTGTTATAAATTTTAGTGGGGGAATTGAAAACACTGTTGCAAACTATTGCGATACAATAGATCAATCGAATAGGAATTATGTGTTTTGCGAAGCCCTTACCCTACTCAATCACAGAAACACATTGCTTGTAACATCGGCAGGTAATAACCGACAAAACATTCAATTCCCAGCAAATGACAGCCGAGCTGTTGCCGCTGGTGGTACCGATGCCAATGGTTTGTTTTGGAATGAAAGCCCAGGCACTGGTGGACCGACAAGCAACAATGACCCATCAACATGTCCGTATGCCCCAAGCAATATTGAATGTGGTTCGACATCCAGCTTTTTATTGGCAGGTAGCCGTACCGATGTAGTTACTCAGGCCAAAGATGTTCATTCTTTATTTTACACGGGTGAAGAGTGGAATTCATTTATTGGATGTACCGATGCAAGTGATGGTGTAGCTAATGATGGTTATGGTTTGTGTACTGGTACATCAATGTCTTCTCCTCAAACAGCCGCCATTATGCAATTAATGCGCTCGACTCAACCCTTGTTACCAAATGGAGACTGGAATCCAAGTACCTTAATCGGTATCACAAATGTACTAAATGCAACAGCGACCTTATCACAAAGTGGTGCCGGTCATGATAATCATTATGGATATGGTCTTCCAAATGCAAGATTGGCTTTGGAAAAATTGTTAGGAACATCTAATGGTATATTAATGAAAAATAGGCTAACACCAATGTTTGTTATGCACTCTAGTGCACAGAACAATCATGTTTATACCTCCTTTCCTCAAGTGGCAACGGCTTTTTTACTACAAAATGGCAGTTTCTATCTTCCTGATACCAATGTAGCTTTAGTTAATGAATTTACTGATTTTTGGTATGACCACAATCTACAAAATGTGCCTGTACAATTTCCACCTCCAAGAGCTCAATTTTATGTATTTACAACAAATAATAATCCTTTTTCTGGAACAAAAAATTTAATACCACTAAGAAAAATGGAGAAAACTGTTTCAGGAAACAGAAATGATACATATGCTGTAAGTAATGCAGAAATTGAATTTTATCATAGTGAAGGCTATAGCTTTGGTGGTATAGAAGGCTATATTTTGCCTTTTACACAATGTTTTCCAGTTGCCTGTGTTGGGGCAACAAGACTTTACCGTGATGAGACAGATAACCTTAATCATAAGCTGGTAGCTAGCAATACAGCACCACCAAATTCTGTTATGCTTGGGTTTGTCTACCTTAACCAAGACAGCGATGGCGATGGGCTGATTGATGGGCAGGAGATTATTTTGGGTACCAATATTCTTGTAGCGGATTCTGATGGTGATAATCTAACTGATGGACAGGAATATCCACCTGCCGGCGTACCGTTAAGTGATCCATTAATAAGCGACATTACCGATGTGATTTTTGTTAATGGTTTTGAATAATATAAGATTAATCAGTGTAAGCGAGGCCTATGGCTATTTACCAATTTAATTATTAATTTTAAAATAGTGGTAGGCTGATGTTTCTTAAAGGTTTGCTTTTGAATTACCCCCATTATAACTCGGTTTTAAATCTTCCCTTATAACAAAAAACTTCACCGAATAGTGGGTGTTTGATTCTAAAGTCCATAACAAATGTTTGGCTATCGGTTTCGTCAAATTCTGATTCTATAATACTGGCATGACCCAAGGCTAGCCACTCTGGAATTGGGATTATTGCTTTACCAAGCTTTAACACATAGCCTTTACTTTCATATCGTAGTTGCTGATTTTCGACAAATGCTCGCATTTTTAATCCTAAAAAGGGGTTAACATATTCAATAAAATCGCCTTTGTTGTTTAAGGTAATTGTACTTGTAAAGTTAAGGCTTCTACCATCCGGGAATCGTATAACTCGATGCCAAAACTGTTGGCCATTGATCATTGACTTTGATACTTCGGTATTCAATCCTTTACCTCGTTTATTAACCAGCGCACCAAATAGACGCATCACTGTTAAAGGCCATTGCATAAACCAAGGGTAGCTTATATCCAGTTTTCCCTGGGCTCTGTTTACGCCCTGCTCATTACTGCCATAATGGTTTTGTAAGGCTTTTGGTAGCTTGTGCCATTGTTTTCCCAAAGCTAGTTGCATGAGTGATTTGTTGTTGTTTTCTTTATTCATTGATTTGTCCATTATATATGTTTTATAACCATTAACCATACAACCCATACCATCGCTGTAAATGCTGGTATTCCCAGTACAAACCATAATTTTGCATAATGCCAGTATTTCTTTGGAAGCTCGGTATTGGCATCTAATGCTTTGGCAGCCATATTTTTCATTTTAATCTGCAAATAAACCACTGGCAACCAGCAAGCACCCGCTATAAAATACAAAATCAAAGAAGACATAATCCAAGGTGTTGTTAACGGAAAGCCTGCAATGCTAGCCATCCAAAAACCCGATAGTGGTTGAAAGATAACAGTAGGTGTTGTGAACAACCAATCGGCAAGCACCACGTTTTTATTGGTGATGGCAATATGGTTAATGTTGCCCGAACGATCAGCCATCCACTTATAAAAAGCTGAACCTAGTCCCGTGCCAAATAATAAAATAGCACTGATGATATGTAAATATTTTAAGATTATATAGGTCATGACTTATTCTCGATAAATTGTTTTAATGGCTCATAATCAGCCACATTATTTTGCTGTAACATTTTCAAATTGTCTTTAGATATCATTTTTAGACCAAAAGGTTTAAGCAATGTCGCCATAAATTTCACCACTCCTATAGGGATTTTTATAAAACGAACTTTTGATTTTTTGCGGCGTAATTGCATCATCCATTGCTGATAACTTAGTGCTTGGTCACCAACGGTATTTAAAATTTGATATGGTTCGTTATGATCAAGGCATTTAACAATCACTTCTACCACTGTTTCTACCTTTACCGGTTGTATTTTTTGTTCACCTTTACCAACCAAAGGAATAATTGGCAAGTTACTTAAGTATTTAAAAAACTGAAAACTTTTCCCACCTTCACCGTATACTAAAGAAGGTCGTAAAATAAACCATTCAAGCGAACTGTTTTGTAAATAATCATCCGCCCTTTTTTTACTTTTGTGGTAGGCGGTGATTGCTGACTCATCTGCCCCTAATGCAGATAGTTGAATAACGCGTTTTACGTTGGTTTTTTCACAAGCCTTAAACAAAGCAATTGGTGCTTGTACGTGCATGATTTCAAAACTGTTCTTTCGGTTTTCGGTAATCACACCAACACAATTAATCACCACATCGATACCCATTAGCAATGGTAACCAATCAGTGGCTTTTAACATTTTAGTAAAATCACATTGATATACTTTTATTTCAAAAGGTAGTGTATTTATATGTATACAAGCGGTAATTTTATGGTCCGATTTAAGCAATAACTTGATTAAGTTTTGACCTATAAAACCACTTGCTCCTGTGATTAAAACATTCACCTTAAATACCTTTGATAACCGTACATATAGGCGTACCCACATACAATTCCATAAAAAGTAAACAGGGAAACAAAAAAATTAAACTCTCCATTAGAAATAAACAATGAAATTAATAAAACTGTTACACCGCAACTTATCGCACTATTAAATGAAGTAGGGTAATTTAATTTATACAGAATTATTACAACAGGAGAACCTATTGTTAATGAGCCCAATAGTGTTATCATGCTTGTATAAATCGGAAGACCAATTGCAATAGAGATAAATTCATATATTGCCCTATAGTTATACCCTGTAATTATAAAAAGTATTATTGAAAATAAAAAGGCCAGTGTAATTACTAGTTTTAACGGCGATAATAGAGCTGCTAGTAAGGCTTTCGAATTTATTGTATTGTTTCTCATGTTATTACTCTGTAATAATACTATCACATGTATTTTTTGCCGGCTCAAAAATTTTATTGCCTACAATGATCATGCCCAATAACAAGCCCGTTAATGTTGATACTAAAGATATTTTTATGGTTTCTACATTGGCATGATGCCTACTATTTAAACTAACCATCAACACTAAAAGTAGCGGAGAAATAAGTAACATAATTCGTGTATAAGCCAACCAAAAATTGGCTTGTTTTTTGGTAGGGCATAAATCTTCCAAAACATCAACCAAGGGTTTTGCCAACAACCACAAGGTGATTAAGCTTAAAGAAAGACTGATTAAAATTTCTATTGAAAAAATGGTTAAGGTGTTCATGTTGCTCTCACTGTTGATAAAAAGTGAGCTCAGTATAGGAGTGTTGATGGCTTTACGCTTCCCGAATGATAAAAAGAGAGGGCTTAAGTTTTCCTGATTGATAATACAGGAGTTGTCAGGTCACGTTAATTTATAGTGCCCGTTAATAATAAAGGGTGCGTTTTATCTAGACCTATATTTCCCAGGGGTTGTTTTTGTTATGTCTTTAAAGGCTTCATAAAAATTTGATTGCGATGAAAAGCCTACCTCTAACCCTATTGATAAAACTGATGCAGTGTGTTGAGACAATAATAGTCGTTTTGCGGCATTGATTCGTTGCAACCTTAGGTAATGTGAAAAACCCATATTAAGTTTGGTGTTAATTAATTCCGATAATTGATGTGTCGTTAAATCCAGTTCAGTTGCTATGGTATGCCGGTCAACATTATGTTGTTGATAAAGCTTATTATCTTTCATCAAAGACTCAAGTTGTGCAAGTTTAGCCTCACAATCAACAGCTGTTAGAGTAGAAACAGCATAAGTCTCTTTGGCTGCTTCTGAAACAATTTCTGAAAGTTCTGGTTTATAACTTACCACCAGTGCAACAACGAATAAAGCCAAGCCAATAGCACAGGCATAAAGTGTAAAAAACAACTGTTGAGAAAAAGGCTTCGTTAGAGCAATAACCGAAACACTAATCGCAATAATAAAAACCATGGTTAATAAAATCAGTTCATTTTTAAACTGTTGCTTATGAGTACGAAGTGCATATATTGTATTAAATAACCACAATAAATATAATGACCCACTAACAAAAGCCAAGGTAAAGGCTAAATTATACTCAATTGTAAAAACTAACAATAATGGCATAAAGTGCGCAAAATGTTTTAATTTAAACTCATCTTCTGCCTTTAAAACAGGGCGGGCGTAAAAATAAAAACTGGGGGCAACCAAATATAAACAGGACAAGTAGAATAACGCGTCTATATTAATTGTTCTCTGCATTAAATAATTGTAATGGTACAACTGCAGAACAGCTAAACACAGCATCAATAAAATACCAAAAACCCGTGCAGTTTTTTGGTCGTGGTAATAACTGTTTTTAAAGTGTGTCAGTACAAAAACTAACACATAAAAAAACGAAAAACCAATTAATAATATTGCCGCTTGATGCATAGGACTTGTATTTTGTTACCTTTATGAATAAAACCATCTTAGGCTATGTAACTTTACTATTCAAATAGTTTATTTGACCACACCACTAATTCGACAAGATTGGAAACTTGGGTTGGTATCTAAAATAGTGTATTCACCATTACCAATATCTGCTTTTATCTGGCGTGTTCCGCTAGTAAAGAAATAAGTAATTTCTAAGTCACCTTTAGAACGCAAAAAAGTATCCCAACGAGCACCAGGCTCATGACAGACAATTTCACAACCTTCGTTACCACATTTTACTGTTTCTTGATAAAAGGCATTGTTGCTTTTTGCCAGTGCAACTGAGCTTAGAATTAACGAACTTAATAGAATTGTTTTTTTCATAGTTGTTCCCTTAAATAATTAAATAATGTGTCTATTATAGGAATTTACGATGAATTGGGCGTTAATATGAAAAAATACAAAGCTTGAAGCCTGTCACAAATCTCTACACTCGTGATAACGAAAACACTCAATTTCATGATCATTAGTCATGCCTGCTGCCTGCATCAGGGCGTAACAAATCGTAGAACCTATATATTTAAAGCCACGTTTCTTTAAATCCTTACTCATGGAATCTGAAACCTCTGTTGTTGCAGGTATATTTTTTAAACTTTTAAAACTATTTTGTATCGTCTTACCATCAACAAACCGCCATATATAGTTATCAAATGAACCAAATTCAGCCTGAACTTTAATCATTTGTAAGGCATTATTGCGCGTGGAGTATACTTTTAAACGGTTACGAATAATTCTTGGATTTAACAACAGGTCATCCAATTCAGCATCTGTCATTTTTGCCACCCTATCAATATCAAAATTATAGAAAGACTGTTTATAACCATCAATTTTTTTTACAATCGTTCGCCAACTCAAACCAGCTTGTGCCCCTTCCAAGGTTAAAAATTCAAACCATAATTGATCATCATGAATCGGTACACCCCACTGTGTATCGTGATAATTTTCATCTGCGGTATCACCTAAACACCATTGACATCTTTTTTTATCTACTGTCATGTTACCCATTAATTTTTTAATCATGATATTATAGGCTTTTATCTCTATTATTTCTCAATTGAAAAAACTTATTCCCAAATTCTTTAAATTTCTTTCATTTATTAGCCCATATCTAGCTGCTAAACTGGCAATTAAATTATTTACACACCCTCAAAGAAAGAATAGAGAAGATGAAGAAATGGCCTTTTTAGCGACAGGAAAAAAACTTCATTTTAAGTCCGGAAGAAAAGCACGGTCTTGGGGGAGTGGTGAAGTCATCTGGTTAATCCACGGTTGGGAATCTAGAGGCTCTACCTTTTATAAGTTAATCCCATTATTAGTTAATAATGGATACCAAGTTATAGCTTGGGATGGCCCAGCACATGGAGACTCGCCTGGCTCAGCTACACATGTGCCTAACTTTGCACACTCATTAGTAGAGGACTTACAACAAAGATTAAGCAAACCACCTGTGGCTTTTGTTGGTCATTCATTTGGTGGCGCTACCATGGCAGTTTTAAATAAGATTTATTCTATGCCCAAAAAAGTGGTGATTGTTTCAGCTCCAACTCGTATTAGGGCTATTTTTATGAATTTTGCAAAAATGATTGGTCTTAGTTCAAAAGCTACAGCTAAATTTATTCAATTATCAGAAAACCAATCGGGCTATTCCTTAAATGAAGTCAGCCTAGTCAATAACGATATTTCAAAAACCAGTAATGTTCTAATTATCCACGACAAAAGTGATGATGTTATCCCTTACAGCGACTTTACCACACTTAAACAAACCTGGCTTGGTGGGAATTTTTCAACTACGGAAAACCTTGGCCATCGATTGACAATTAAAGATGCTAAGGTTTTAGATACTATTGTAGATTTTATTGGTCAATGAAATAAATGTTTTCTTCTCACTCACCCTAACCCCGTAAAAGAAACTCGAATTAGAGCCCACTTAAATAATTACTATAAACCACCGTACCCCAACAAGCGGCCACTAACAATTGACTGAGAAATACTGCAGCAGAACCCATATCTTTAGCTCGTTTTGCAAGATCGTGGTGCTTTTCTCCACAGACCATATCAACAACTGCTTCAATAGCTGAGTTTAGTATTTCAACAATTAAAACCAGAACCATACAAGCTATTAACAACAAAAGTTGCATTAACGATTGAGCTAGGTAAATGGCAAGAGGTGTTAACAACAAGAATAGAAAAAACTCTAAACGAAAAGAAGCTTCGTGTTTAAATGTTGCTTGCAAGCCTTGCACTGACCATTTAGCTGCATTAGCAATTTGTTTTATACCTCTGCGTTCATTACTAGCCATTGAAAACCAAATTTGGTTGTTTTACAGCCTTGGCATCATCCAAGCGGCGGTTGGGCGCCGAATGCGGTGCTTGTTTTATTGCTTCGATATTCGTATGGGCTTGTTTAAGAATGTCTGCCATCGCTACTACAAATTTGTCAATGGTTTGCTTAGATTCTGTTTCTGTTGGTTCAATCAACATGCACTCAGCAACCAGCAATGGAAAGTAAACTGTTGGTGCATGCATACCGTAATCTAATAGTGTTTTGGCTACATCTGTTGCGGTTAAATCTAGGTCTTTGGCTTGTTTTTTAAGCGTCACAATAAATTCATGGCTTGCTCGACGGCTAGGAAAGGCCAACTGAAAACCAACACGTTCCAATTCTTTCATCAAATAATTAGCATTAAGTGTAGCAAATTCAGCAATCCGTGGCATACCTTGCTTACCTAGTAAAAGGGTGTAAATATAGGCACGTAAATTTACTCCAATATTACCTGCAAAAGCTGACAAACGGCCAATGGTTTTTTCTGCTTGAGATTCATCAACATAATAAAAACCTTCTTCATTTTTACTAACATAAGGCACAGGCATATAAGGAACTAATCGCCTACCTACGCCTATGGCACCAGACCCTGGTCCACCGCCACCATGTGGTGTTGAAAAGGTTTTGTGCAAGTTCATATGAATAACATCAAAGTCCATGTCACCAGGGCGGACTTTCCCGAGTATGGCATTTAGGTTGGCACCATCATAATACAACAACCCCCCTGCTTCGTGAACCAAGTCTGCAATTTCTTTAATATTAGGTTCAAATACACCTAATGTTGACGGGTTCGTGAGCATTATACCTGCTGTTTGTGGGCCAAGTAGCGGAATTAAATCATGGATGTTAATATTGCCATCTCGATTGGTACGAATTTCTTTAACTTTGTAGCCACACATTATCGCTGTTGCTGGGTTTGTACCATGTGCGGCATCTGGGCAGATGATTTCATTGCGTTCAAAATCTTTACGTTCTTCATGGTATTTTTTGATCATAGCTATACCAGAAAACTCACCTTGTGCACCAGCCATAGGTGAAAGTGTAACTGCACACATACCGGTAACATCTTGTAAAATCTCTTGTAAATCATACATACAAGACAAAATACCTTGTGACAAACTCTTATCTGCAAGAGGATGTAAACTTAAGAACCCATCGTTCATCGCCAATGAGTTACAAACCCGAGGATTGTATTTCATAGTACATGAACCCAAAGGATAAAAGTGTGTGTCAATTGAAAAATTCTTTTGACTTAAACGAGTATAATGTCTTACAACACCCAATTCTGAAACCTCAGGGAGGCCGAGCTTAGTCGTTCGTTGCAATTCTTTTGGAATCGTTGGTATGTAAGAAGTTTTTGGTGCTTGAGCAGTGGCTTGTCGCCCCTCTCTTGAATGTTCAAATATCAACATAGTTCTCTACGTCCGCCAAATAGAAATTATGGAAAAGAAGATTTTACTAGATGATCCTCAATAAAACTAAATATTTTTAAAATAAATAGTTAATTGATGCATGGAAATTTCTTCCTGCCCCTTCAAGTCCAGAACCATGTTCGCGGTATTTTTTATCAAATAGGTTTTCAAACCCCAACCGAACATTGATTGTACCTGATGGTTTCCAGTTTGCATAAACATTGTACGTGACAAAACCACCGGTCCCATTTGGATGTATACGTGGATCTCGAATATCTCTGGCACTTAGCCTATCTTGAGTACTGGCATAAATAATCTTAGGGTTGATGGTCCACTTGTCATTTATAGGCTTGCTGTATCCAATAAAACCATTTAAAGGAGGTATTCTATCGGCTGCTTCGATGAAATCGTTTGATTTTTCTTCTCCCCATGTATAATTTAATACTGCTTTAAATTCTGAGCCGTCGACAAAACGGTATTTGATATTACTTTCTAAACCATAGAGGTTGACATCATTAATGTTTTGAGATTGCACAACAAATTGTCCAAGGTCAGTTAAATCGCCCGTTTCAACACTGGTGATTTTATCGTTATATTTTGAATAAAACAAGGCTACATCTATAAACCAAGTGCTGCCAAAATGTTTCCAACCTATGTCTAGGGTGTGAACTGTTTCAGGTTTGATATTTGTATTAATAATATTAAATCGATTTCCTGGGCGCTCTCCGACCTGTCCTAAATCAAAGATATTAGGTGGGCGAAAACCTCTACCTAAATTAGCAAACAACTTGTTACTGTTGTCAATATGATAGAGCCAACCGGCATGCCAAGTTAAATCTTCCAAATTTAGTATATCACTAACAACATCAGGGCTATTTAAATCAATTTGATAATCACTGTATCTTAAACCAAAAGTTACATCTTGGTTTTCAAAATGCTTAGTTGCATCGGCAAAAAATCCAAGGTGACGCATGGTTGAGTCATCTGGAAACCGAGGGTCATTGATTGTGATTATCCCATCATTTATATTCTGTTTTGCACTATTAATGGTGTCATAATAGTAATCGAACCCGTAAACAACTTCATGATTGTTGCCTATCTGCTTATCAAAACTTGATTGTATTGAAAAAAGAGAGCTCTCGTTTTGTTCTTTGCTTAATGCATCTGAATCAAATGCCGACTTTATTCTATGGTCTTTAATTAATTGCCATGCTATGTCATAGCTGGCATGATCATAAGCACGTGCAGCCACAGAATCTGCGTAAGAAAGGTGTACAAATTGACGTTGGTTGGGCGTGAATAAAAACAAGGATGAATCTGGCTCACTTTGGCCATAACCGACGACCAAGTCATCTACTCGAGGAGTGGCTGGTTGTGTTAAGTACTGAATATCTAACTTTATATTTTTATCTTCGCTAAGGTTAATAACCCATTTATTATTAAAAGCCCTTGATGTATAACTTGTAAAAGGCACCTCACTACCACCGCCAATCGTTCGTGTACCAATATCTTGATAACTTAATCCAATGGTTGTCGCTATTTTTTCATTTCCAGTATCAAAAGCCAGATGACTTAACGTTTTTTCATCTGCCGAATCATAGGAGAAAAATAATTCGCCCTGTTTCTGCCATTGG
Source organism: Alcanivoracaceae bacterium (assembly GCA_016744455.1). Classification (GTDB taxonomy): domain Bacteria; phylum Pseudomonadota; class Gammaproteobacteria; order Xanthomonadales; family Marinicellaceae; genus NORP309. Next base: position 175,469 of record JADGEI010000002.1, on the reverse strand, counting down.
CTACCAGAAAAATCTGGGGAATAGGTAATAACATTTAAGACACCTCCTAATGCGTCACCACCATATAATACGGATGCAGGCCCACGGATTATTTCTATTTGCTCAGTCATGAAAGGGTCAACCAAAGCTAAATATTGATTAGGAGAATTGCGAAAAAACGCAGTATTTAATCGCATGCCATCAATTAAATGAATATTTTCAGAACCTTTAAGGCCACGGATTATTGGTATGCCTTGACCTGGTGTGGTTTGTTGAATATAGACACCCGCTTCCTCACGTAATAAATCAGGCAAAAGCGTTATGTTTTTTTCTAATATTTCTGCTTTTGTTACCACAGAAACAGCTGTAGATAGGTTTTCTATCGATTGTTTTTTTTTAGATGCTATAACAACAATATTATCAATACTGTCATCTTTCGTATCAATAATTGCTTGTTGGTCTAAACCTGTTGCAAGTAACAGAATTAATGGAATCATAGATTTTTGTAGTTCTTAACGTTGATTAGGAATATGGTTTATTCAAAAGGCTGAGGATTGTAGCATTTAAACTCTCTATGAACAATAGGAAACCCAACCCATGAACCGTTTGACAGATTGGTTTGTATTTCGTTCTATAATTTTAAGCATAATACAATAATACCCAAACTCCAATACGGAAAAATGTTTCAATAGGGTTTTTAAGTCTATAGTTACATCATTATAAATCACGATTTGAATATTCTAATATGTCCTAGACGCTCTCTATGTATTTATCTATCTCATTTTTAGTTAACAAATAGGATTTGCTGATTTTTTTATAGGTTGCGACTAATTCACCTATAGGTCTTTTTTCAGTAGCAGATAACTCTAGTTTTCTTGAGAAGAAACTTAAGCCGTTGGCGCCAATATTCGCACTTGTAGATTTTAACATATGTGCTTTTTTCTGAACTTCAGTTAACTTTCTTCCTTTTAATCCATCACGAATATCTGCAAGTATTGTTGGTGTTTCTTGTTTAAACATCTCTAGCAGTTGTGTGGTTTCATCGCCCATTATCTCTTCCATTTCTTCAAGGGATTTTGTGCTTAACCACTTTTGATTTATTTCAACTTTCTTTTTAGTGGCTAATGAAATAGGCGCTCTTTGATTTGCTTCTTTGTTTTCATGGGTTTCTGGTGTTGAAGTTTTATCCATATCGTTTTTTTGTTTTTCAATTGGCTTACCGCCTCCTGATTCTAAGCCACCAGCCTCTCTTAATGGGTCCCATTTTTTCAATGTTTTTTCTAACATAAAACGATTTAATGGTTTAGACATATAGTCATCCATACCTGCATCCAGACACTTTTCTCTATCACCCATCATGGCATTGGCTGTCATTGCTAAAATCGGCGTATGATTTAACCCTGTTGCTGCTTCATATTCTCTAATTTTAGTTGTGCAACGGTAACCATCCATTATTGGCATTTGGCAATCCATTAAAATCATTCTATACCTGTTTTGTTTAACCTTTTCTAAAGCTTCTTGTCCGTTCATAGCAAAATCAAATGGGTAGCCTATATATTGTATAAGTTTTTCTGCTACTTTAAGGTTAATTTCATTGTCTTCTACTAACAGTATCTCGGGGATTAAATTTTCTACATCTTGCTCTGATATGTTGACATGGCGTCCTTCTTTTTTATGATTTAACTCACCGCCTTCTTGATTTTCATCTTCTTGAACTTCTGTAGAGGCTTTCATAACCTCTATGCGATTAATTAGTTCTCCAATTGAAGATTCCTTAGAGATTAGTTTAATATTTGACCTTTTTGGTATACCTGCCAAATGCTTATTATCAGTTAATATACAGGCAAAGGCATTTTCTAACGCATCGTCCTTTTCTAGCCTTTCACATATGTTCCTTGCTTGTTTTCCTGCAGTTTCAAAATCAACAAAAATCAAGATATGTTTTTTATCTTTTGAGTTTCTAACAATTGAACTGTAAATTTCATATGCCTGAGTAATTCCCAAGGCTTTTTGTGTAGTAATCTCTTGTTCTTTTAATTCTTTTTCTACCTTGTTAAAGAGCAGTGGATTGGTGTTTACCAAAATTGCTTGGAAGTCTGAATTACTTGTGGTTCCAACTTCTGTTTCTCCAACAGATTTAAGCAATGGCAAATCAAAGTAAAATGTACTTCCTTTTCCCTTTATTGAATCAACACCCATTGTTCCATTCATTAATTCAACTATTTTATTGCTAATAGCCAAACCTAGTCCTGTTCCCCCAAATTTTCTGGTACTAGAGGCGTCTTCTTGAGTAAATGGTAAAAATATACTATCACTGGTTTCTTTATCCAAACCTATGCCTTGGTCTTTTACCTCAAAACGAATTATTTCTTTATTTGGGTAGTCTTTAATTTTTTTAGCTGATACTTTTATAGTGCCCATTGAAGAAAACTTAATGGCATTACTCAAAAGGTTAGATAGTACTTGCCTTAAACGTGTCGGGTCTCCTCGTAACAACGGACTGACATTTCCGTGTGTATTTATCTCAATAGAGATATTCTTTTTTTCTGCAACTTGTTGATATGAGGTTTTTACCGCTGATAAAAGTTTTGGAACCTTTAACCCCCTAGTCTCTACCGATAACTTGCCAGCTTCAACCTTAGAATAATCAAGCAAATCGTCAATTAATTTTTGCATTTGAATCGCAGAAACGTGTGCCGTACTTAAATAATCTTTTTGGAAATCTGATAATTCTGAGTCTAACAGTATATCTAACAATGGGATAATACCGTTTAAGGGTGTTCTTATCTCATGACTCATGGTTGCTAAAAATTCCATTTTTGCCATTTCTGCCGCAGATAAGTCTATTTCGAGTTTCTTGATATTGTCCTGTAAAGAGGTGTTTTCTATTTTTAGAGTGTCAATTTGTTCAACAAACTCTAGTTTTGCAGAACCTTTTATTTGTTTAACACTATTTTTATCGCCATTAGCATGATGATGGTCATACAATTTTAGAGCTGTAAAAACGAGCGTAAAAACGGTTACAATTACGGCTGGTAATGTAGCTGGTTCCTCTTGCTCAAAAAGAAGCAAAAAAATATAAACTAACAATACTGGAACAACTGAAGAAGCTATGTGTTTAAGATGATTAAACAGTAAAATTGAGGCAAATGTGATAACAGCAAACACAAGACTATACACCGATAAGGCATTTTGTAACTCCTTTAACATAAACAACGCAAAGAACAATGAACAAACCAATGCGGAGGTGTGAATTATTGTTTGTTTACTGTCATAATTTATTTTATTTTCAAAAATAGAGAGCCCTATCACAGCAGGAATCAGGCCAACAAGTAGTGCTAAACCAACATATATAGATGCAAATCCAGAAATCGATAAGGCAATGGTCAGAAGCAGAATAACCAAAAAATACTTAGCTTCACTTTTTTGTTGTAGGATTTTTACAAACTTTTCTAACATATCTCTTTAGCTTTTATTGAAGGGCTACAATAGTTTATCAGAGTTTTTTGAAGTTTTGCTATATTTTTACATGGGATAGCATTTTTCACCTGTTTTTTTTGACAAATATAGATTAAAGTTATAGCTTACCTTTTATAAATGTTTTTGTGATAAAACCAAAGTTGCTTAAATAATTGTGGATATTATTTCTTATCAGCGATAAAATTAATGATACTAAAAACTACTTAGGTAAAAATGTATGGATATTGCTGAGTTACTGGCTTTTTCAGTAAAAAATAAAGCGTCAGATTTACATTTGTCAGCTGGTTTACCCCCTATGATTCGAGTTGATGGAGACATTCGTCGAATAAACCTCCCTCCACTAGATCACAAAGAACTTCATTCAATGATTTATGACATCATGAATGATGGCCAGAGAAAAGAATATGAATCGGTTTGGGAAATTGACTTCTCATTTGAGATACCCGGACTGGCACGCTTTCGTGTTAATGCCTTTAACCAAAACCGTGGTTGCTCTGCTGTTTTTCGTACAATTCCAACTGAAATTCTTACATTAGAAGACTTAAACTGCCCTCCGATTTTTAAAGAGCTTATAAATGTGCCTAGAGGATTAATTCTCGTTACAGGCCCAACGGGGTCTGGTAAATCAACCACACTTGCAGCCATGATCGATCACATAAATAAAAATGAACATGGCCATATTTTGACTATTGAGGATCCAATAGAATTTGTACATACCAGTAATAAATGTTTGATTAATCAACGTGAGGTTTTTAGAGACACTCAAAGTTTCAACAACTCCCTTAAATCTGCCTTAAGGGAAGACCCAGATATTATTCTTGTTGGTGAATTACGTGATCTAGAAACAATTGAACTTGCCCTAACTGCTGCTGAAACAGGTCATTTAGTATTCGGAACATTACATACCAGTTCCGCAGCTAAAACAATAGACAGAATCATTGACGTCTTTCCTGCAGGTGAAAAACCAATGGTTCGATCAATGCTTTCAGAATCATTGCGTGCCGTAATTGCACAGACCTTGTTAAAACGCGTTGGTGGTGGCCGAGTCGCGGCTCATGAAATTATGGTAGGAGTGCCAGCAATTCGTAATTTAATCCGAGAAGATAAAGTTGCACAAATGTACTCATCAATACAGACAGGCCAAGGTTACGGCATGCAAACTTTGGATCAGTGTTTGCTCGATTTAGTCCAAAAAGGTGTGGTAACACGTCAACAAGCTCGCTCACGGGCAGCTAACAAAGTTGATTTTGATTAATATATTATAGAGGAAAGAACATGGACTTTAATTCATATTTAAAATTAATGGCACATAAAAAAGCATCTGACTTGTTTATCACTGCAAACTTGCCACCTAGTATCAAAATTCATGGTCGTGTTGTTCCCATTACTCAAACACCTTTATCTAAAGCCCAAGCACGAGATTTGGTGCTGGGTATAATGTCACCATCTCACAAAGAGACCTTTGAAAGAACACATGAGTGTAATTTTGCCATTGGGGTGGCATCAGTTGGGCGTTTTCGTGTAAGTGCCTTTTATCAACGTGCCGCTGTAGGTATGGTAATTCGACGAGTTGAAACCAAAATTCCGACTTTTGAATCACTTAACCTTCCAGACATATTGCAAGAATTATCACTGACAAAAAGAGGTATAATGATTTTTGTTGGTGGAACGGGTACAGGTAAATCAACATCTTTAGCTGCTTTAATTGGCTACAGAAATGTTAATACTACAGGTCATATAATTACCATTGAGGATCCAATTGAGTACGTACATGAACACCAAGGTTGTGTCATTACTCAAAGAGAAGTCGGGATTGATACCGAATCTTTTGAAATCGCTTTAAGAAACTCTTTAAGACAGGCGCCTGATGTTATCATGATTGGTGAGATTCGCACACGTGAAACCATGGAACATGCCATTACCTTTGCTGAAACAGGCCATTTTTGCTTAGCTACGTTGCATGCCAATAACGCTAACCAAGCATTAGATAGGATTTTACATTTTTTCCCTGAAGATCGACGTGATCAATTACTAATGGATTTATCGTTAAACATGAAAGCTATGGTAGCTCAACAACTGGTGCCAACCCCTGATGGTAAGGGCCGCCGTGCTGCTGTTGAAATACTGATAAACACACCTTTAGCAAAAGAATTGATTCGAAAGGGTGAAATTCATCAACTCAAAGAACTGATGAAGAAATCAACCAATCTTGGCATGATAACTTTCGATCAATCTTTATTTGAATTGTATCAAGCCGGTGAAATCACTTATGAAGATGCCTTGAGACACGCTGATTCAGCCAATGAAGTTAGGCTTGCTATTAAGTTATCTCAAGGCGGTGATGCTAATACTTTGTCCGCAGGGCTTGATGGTGTTGGGCTTCAAGAAGACAATTAAATAATAGTATGTACATAGAAACACCAAGTAAAAAAGGGTGGCGTTCAAAAATATTTAAAATAATTTATCATGCAGATACGCCTGCCGGTAAATGGTTTGATATTATCCTTATTGTTTTTATTATACTAAGTGTTTTAACTATTATTCTCGATAGCGTAAACGATCTTCATCTTAACTATGGTGATATACTAAAAATAGCCGAATGGTTTTTTACCCTCGTTTTTACCTTAGAGTATATTTTACGTTTGGTCAGTATTCGTCGGCCTATGAAATACGTTTTTTCCTTTTTTGGAATAGTGGACATCCTCTCTATTTTGCCAACCTATTTAGCTTACTTTTTTGTTGGTGCCCAGCAATTATTAGTTATTAGGATATTAAGAATCTTAAGAGTTTTTCGGGTTTTAAAACTGGTGCAGTATACGCATCAAGCACAACTATTAACCAATTCTATTAAGAATAGCCGGCACAAAATATTTGTTTTTTTCTTTTTTATTTTTACCGTTTTAATTATATTTGGCTCATTAATGTACTTGATTGAGGGCCCAGAAAATGGCTTTACAAGTATTCCTCATGGAATTTATTGGGCTGTAGTTACATTAACAACTGTCGGTTATGGTGACATTGCTCCACATACTGTACTTGGGCGTATGGTTGCCTCTCTAATCATGCTAACAGGCTATTCAATTATTGCTGTGCCTACGGGAATATTCACCTCCGAACTAAGTAGAGAAGTGCAAAGAAACAGAGATAAATCTCGGGTTTGTAAAACCTGTAATCTAGCGGGTCATACACAAGCTGCAGTATTTTGTCGCCGATGTGGCGAAGCGTTAAATGTTGAATGATTTTAGTAATATGTGCATAAAATAAATACTTGTGAACAATACAAAAATACAAGTTAATAGTGATCTTCTTTATTTTTTGTAGACCCGCCTACTTATGGTGTCCCCTCTTTTAAATCGCTCTCTTTTTTTCTTAGGTTTCTCAAACACAAACTTAACATGGTAAGGTCCATTAACAGGATCACTGTCTTTTTTTAAAGATGTAATGTATACCACCCAATAATATTCATACTTTTTAGCTTCATCATAGTAAAACCCAACACCTATTTGATCTTGGTCACGGAAAAATGAATTCTCTCCTAATAAATGTGATTTATGGTCCGTGCTCGTCATAAAGTAACTAAAGGCTTCTTGGGGGTATTGCTCTCCACCTAATACTGCCTCTACTTGATTGCCTAATATTTCATAAGTGTGAGGTAGTTCTATTCCAAACTTTGCCAAATGCTCATTTGCAGTCAAATTATTTAATGTGTGTGCTATACGTTCAGATTCAGCCATCTGTTTGGCCTTTTTTGCCGCTGCTTTAGCTAGGTTAATATTGCAGTTTAGGCTTTTTCTTTTTTGGCCTTTCGATTTAATAATAATTTGAGCTAATTCCTGTGACTGCTTCACCAAACCACATATGCTGTTTTCAACAGTTACTGCATTTGCTTGCTGGGTAAGTAAAACAAATAACGCTATATATACACTTTTCAAAACCTTGGTCATTACTTATTTTCTCTCTACAATTAAATACACGACTGTTGTTTTTCCAATGTTTAGCACTTCGTGCCAATTTGTTCCTTCACTTTTGAAATAACTATTTGTTTTTAGAGTGACTTCCCTTGAACCTTTTGAGTCAGATATTTGCATAGTCCCACCTGATATCGCATAACCAAAATTTTTATTGTGCCGGTGTTTTTCATGACCCACCCCAGGTGGAAAAGTACAGCGTAAAAAACGCTCATATTTGTTTTCATGTAGCTTTATACAAACTTTTTTTTCCAGCCAACCTGCTTGTAATGGCCCATTAAGTTTATTCTGTACCGAACACGATACCATAGTTAGTGCAATAGCTAAAAAAACAAAGGACTGCATTAAATCAATAGTCCTCCGTCAACAGGAATATTAATACCGGTTATATAACTAGCGGCCGGAGAAGCTAAAAATAAAAATGCACCCGCAATTTCCTCAGGTTGCGCCATTCGATTCATGGGTATAAGGGGAAGTATACTCTTTAACATGGCTTCGTTTTTTGTTAAAGCTGAGGCAAACTTAGTGTCGGTTAAACCCGGTAACACAGCATTTACCCTAATGTTTTGTGGTGCACATTCTCTAGCAAAGGCTTTTGTCATGGAAATTATTGCTGCCTTTGTTATTGAATAAATACCCTGCATTGGCCCAGGTGTAACACCGTTTATTGATGCTGTATTGATTATACAACCACCACCTGTCTCACGCATTATTTGCCCCACCAATTGACTCATTAAAAAATAGCCTTCGATATTGACCTCTATGGTTTTCTTTAAAGCAGAAAGTGGTGTGTCTAAAATATGACCAAAATAGGGGTTGGCAGCGGCGTTATTCACCAAAACATCAATTGTGCCTATCTCTGCTCTTATTTTTCTAATCAAATCTTCTATAGCTCCAGGGTCGCCTATATGACAGGCCATTGCTGTGGATTGACCACCATTGCCCCTTATGGCTTCAGCAACAGCATTTACACCCTCTTGTTTTCGTGATGAAACGATAACATGTGCACCAGCTTTAGCATAAAGTTTTGCGACTTCTTCGCCTATACCTCTTGACGCTCCTGTTATTAATGCCGTTTTGTTTTTTAATGAATACATTTTTTCTCAATTATTTTTATTGGTGTTATAGTATAACTTTTTTTTATTGTAAATAAACAATGTTTCAACAAATTATTAAAGCCTCTGAGCGTTTGTCTGGTTTTTCTCATAAAACACCCATCTTAACTTCGTCTACACTTAATAACTTTATTGGTACTGAAGTTTTTTTTAAATGTGAAAATTTTCAGCGCATTGGTGCATTTAAATTTAGAGGGGCATTCAATTGTATTTCTCAACTAAGTAAAAAAGAAAAAACACAAGGGGTTATCGCTTTTTCCTCTGGAAATCATGCACAGGCAGTTGCCCTTGTTGGTAAATTGCTTGGTATTAAAACCACCATTGTTATGCCTAACAACTCACCTAAAGTTAAGCTTGATGCAACAAAAGGTTATGGTGCAAATATCGTTTTGTATGATACTGAAACAGAAAACCGAGAAGTTATCACACAAAAGCTACAAGATAAGTTTGGCTACAGCCTTATTGCTCCTTTTGACGACAAATATGTAATTGCTGGCCAAGGCACTGTTGCTTATGAGTTTTTAAATAAAGTTCCAGACCTTGATACGCTTTTGGTTCCATGTGGTGGCGGTGGTTTATTAAGTGGTTCGGCCATAGCAACTAAACACCTTAATCCAAACTGTCAAGTAATTGGAATCGAGCCTGAATTAGCCGATGATGCCAAACAGTCTTTTAAATCAGGTAAGATAGTTACAATTCCTGTTTCTAAAACCATAGCTGATGGTACCCGAACGACGTCATTAGGGAGATTGACATTTCCTTTAATTCAACAGTATGTTGATAACATCACCACCACAAGTGAAAAAGCCATTATAGATGCCGTTAAATTCCATTTGCTACGAATGAAAATTGTAGTCGAACCATCTGGTGCATTAGGCTTAGCTGCTTTGCTCAGCAAAGCTGTTAAAGCCCAAGGAAAAATTGGTGTCATAATAAGTGGCGGGAATATTGACCCATCCACTTTAATTGAAGTTTTAAAGAACAATCAACAAAAAACCAATAAATATTAGGCAAGGTTCTTGCTTTAAATTTTTATTTTAATCACTATATAACAGTTAATTTTATAGGGGCAGCATTTTGGAAAACGGTTTATTATTAATCTTTTATTATGGAATTTTGCACGCGCTTGGGCCCGACCACCTAAGCGCTATTACGTTGTTCTCCATTGGGAAAAAAAGAAGGGAAGCACTTGTCTTAAGTTTTCTTTTTGCTCTAGGGCATGGTTTAACACTGTATTTGTTTGCTCATATTATTCATTTTTTTGCTAGTAACTCCTTGTTACATTATGGAGATCTAATCTCTGCATTTGTCATAATTCTAATGGGGTCCTATCTTGTTTACTTAGCCGTCACGAATAAAGTCTGTATAAATCAACATCAACACCAAAACGACTCCAAACAACACACTCATATATATTACAAAAATGCTCATATTCATGAAAAAAGCACCTTGTTCTCTTTAGGTCTTTTAATGGGTGCTGGTGGAATACGAGGTGCATTAATCACTCTCAGTGTTGTCTCCCAACAAGCTATCAGTGCTGAAATTATACTCGCCTTTGTTTTAGGTGTAAGCTCGGTGTTTCTGTTGTTTGGTTATTTTATATACTTACTTAACAACAAACTTAATAAATCTGAAAATCATTTACGTTATGCCATTTTTTCTGTGGGGCTTGCCTCTCTTTTTATTGGTATATTTAACCTATCTGGTGAAGCGGTATTCGCTTGACCTTCATTTATATAATCTGGAGAAGAATATGTTTAAATTAAAAACCCTTAAAGCCCATTGTGATGTACCTTGTGGAATATATGACCCAAGTGCTGCGCAAATTGCAGCGTTATCTGTTATTCGTATGATTGATTTAATCAATGCAGCAAAAGATAACGAAATGAGTGCAGATCACTTTAATGATATGGCTCGTTATGTTGCTGTAAAAGAAGAAGAGGCCATTAAGTGCAAAGATGAAATTCGAATTATTTGGGGTGATTTTATTAAACCAGCACATGTTGCTGACCACCCAGATGTTCACACTGTGACACACAACATTATGATGTTAGCTGGCGCTGCAAAACAACACACTTCGCGAGATAAAGCCATGGCTTTGCTTGCAGAGGTTAATAAGTTTGCTGAAATATTTTGGGCTGTAAAAGGCATAAAAACGAAAACAGCGAAAGCCCCTTATGCTCCTGCTGAATCTGTAGTTTATCCAGTTCTTTAATTGTTTAAACTATTTAAAATATCCGGCAACTCCCTGTTTCCATTATTTAAAGATGGAAACAGGGTGCTTGCTCGTAAAATTTTAAAAAAAACAAAAATCAATATAGGTGACTTTGTTGTGTTTAATCACAACAAACACGGCCTTATGATCAAACAAGTTAAGTACGTTAAAAATAAGCAGTTTTTTGTGCAAGGTACCGATGCTTATAGTGTCGATAGTCGTGACTTTGGACTTATTGACCTTTCTGCCTTGTTATATAAAGTAATGTTTTAAGAGACCTTTGTTCAACTAAAGGACGTGCTAAAAAGCTCTCTTTAAAAATTATAGAGGCCTTTTGTTCTTATCAACCTTAAAAAGAGCAATACCTAAATAAGCAAAAACAATACCAAGAATTGGGTTGATGTAATTCAACAAGGCATAGGGCGCATAATCTAATGTTTGTACACCCAATGTGGTGACATAAAAGATACTGGTCGTACTCCAAGGAATAAGTGCTGTGGTTAGGGTTGATCCTTCTTCAACAGATCTTGATAATACTGATGATTTTACACCTTTTTCTTGATAAGCTTTTTTATATAATTGGCTGTTTAAAATTATTACAATATAGGTTTCTCCCATAGACAGGTTCCCCATCACTGCTGTTGAAATAGTCGCAGCCACCAAACTACCTGCGTTTTTTATGCGTGAAATTATTCCCTCAAGTAACACTCTTAAAAAACCCGCCCCATGCAATATTCCACCCATAGCTATTGCCATAATTGACAACATCAAGGTCCAAGCCATAGTGTATAAGCCGCCCCTTCCAATTAAATCATCAATCATTTCTGTACCTGTTTCACCCTTTGAGTTTTCCCACAAAGCATTGGCAACTGTTGTAATAGAGTTATCCTGATAAACTATAGCAATGATACTAGCAATAACAATACTGGCTGTCATGGTCACTTCTGGAGCTGCTCTTTTCATGCTCAAAACAAACAGTACAACAATAGGAATAAAGGTTATAAATGGATTGAGATGAAAATTTTCTGCCAGCACTTTTTGAATGTTTTCAATGTCGGCAAATGAAGTAGTTTGATCAACGCCATAGCCCATGTAAGCAAACACAATTATAACAATTATAAAGGTTGGAATAGTGGTATAAAGCATCGACCGTATATGTTCGTATAAATCGGTGTCGGTACTCATGGAGGCGAGGTTGGTGGTATCAGAAACAGGCGAAAGTTTATCGCCAAAAGTAGCTCCAGAAATTATCATACCCGCAACCAGTGGCAATGGCACATTTAAAACTGTTCCTATACCAATAAACACAACACCCAAAGTTCCTACTGTTCCCCAAGATGTACCTGTTGCTAAAGACATAAATGCACATAGAACCAACCCCACAGGTAAAAACCATTGAGCTGTAATAAAATCTAGCCCGTAATAAATCAAGGCAACAACTGTTCCGCTTTTCATAAATGATGCAATCACCATGCCAATAAGTAAAAATACATACATTGCCGAAAGTGATCGCGATATACTCTTGCTCATCATGCGGCGAATATCCCCAAAAGGGTGTCCTAACATACGCGCATTCAAAGCTACCCAAATTAAAACAAAATATAAAATGATATGCAAAGAGATACCCATCTTAAAAAAACCAACAGATATCATCAAAACTAAGGTTAAGAAAACCAAGAGGGCGTGAGGCAGAGAACTTGTTTTGATTTGCATGAATGTCCTGTAAGTGTGTGTGTGATTATCTTAAAGGCATTCCGTAGTTCTGTCTAGGGGGGTAGGGATAATTAATTAGTTCAACACCTTTCACTTTAATCTAAAAGTTAATTTTTATATTAATACTCTATCACTCTATTAAAACCTTGTTTCTCACTCCTTGCTGTGTAAAACCACAATTCACCTTATCTGTTCATTTGCTCAAATGAAATCACATTACCACTAATTGTAACTTGAAAAAAAGGGCACAAATTTTGTGCCCATCATTAAAACTTTTTAATTGTTGACCTCTATCATCGGGTCACCCAATAAGGTCCAGCCTAAAATCACATCTAGATAGTCAGGGTGACTTACTGCTAAGTTTTGTTTGGCTTGGAGTATGGCCTCTCCAATTGTCATATTATTATGAGTTAAATTTGGAATTAAACGAATACCCAGCTCTAATTCATGGAAACTTTCAGTTAGAGTGCTAGCTCCCATAACAGCTACCGCTCCTTTATTTTCTAGTTGCATAAAGCGATGTGACATGGTGTCAAACATCGGGGTTACATAATATGTGTTCCAACAACCAAACTGATTAACAACCGTTGGTTTGTTGCTATTATTTAGAGCTAGAACATCATCGGTGTCAAAAAGACGCTCAAATGACCAAGATCCAGGGCCTGAGTGGCCAAAGAAACTTGTAAAAGTTGTTCCATTTTCTATGCCGTTTTTAATTGCCTGTTGAGCACCGTTAATTTCTAATTGATTGATATAGGCTGTTTCAACAAACCAACTTTCTGGAATTGTGCTGATTATTTGATCGGAAAACTCATCAAAAGACAACCCTCTATCTGTCGCAAAAAGTGCTGTTTCATTATAGTCTCTATTAGCAAAAGACACCATCTTATCTATACTATTTTGTAACTCTTGATTTGTTCTTACTGGCAACCTACCTAATGATAAATCAGGCACTAAGTCATTGTTAATATCAACATATAAGGGGTCAACTGGAGCAAATTTTACCAAACTGTCAACAGGGTGATAAAGGGTTGGAATATGGCTAATTGAGCCAATATTTAGGTTGTTCATGTAATCATAACTATCTCCCCCAACCAGCAATACTGCCTGTATACCCATTTGAACACTAACGTCTTCAATATAGCTCTTTATAGCCTGTGCGCTTATTCGGTGATGTGAATAGTTGGCATAAATATCATCAGTGTTAGTCACCAAAACCGACAAGCCATTTGATTGATGGTAACTTGCTAATTGATTTAACGTTGCTTCAAAATCAGGGTGAGCAATCATTAAGTAATCATAAGACCCTTGTCGTTCTAGTTGGTTGGTTGTTGCTAACTCTATATTTGGCAACTCAATACTAGTGTTTTCTGAAATATAGTATTCACCATTTATATGTGGCAACTCTACTGCAAAGCCACCATTATCAGGATAAGGGTTTATGTTTTCAAACATATTTAACGTACCATTATCTTGCACATAAACACTGATATTTTCCTGGCTCAAACCAGAAACAACAAAACCAGTAGTACCATTTGTGGTTTTAGTTTGCGTTTTTTGAGTATTGACTAACTCAAAACCATTACTATAAATTAAGTCTAAATCTGCTGTAGTCACATTAGGGATAAATTGTAATTGCCCATTTTGTACAACTATTTCTGAAGGGTAGCTAACTCTCAAACTATCCAGTTGTATTAAGTCATGGTCAACACCGGTATCCGCAGGAAGTATCACAGTAACAATATTTTGTTGTTGTAATAAGTTTTCTGGCAATGCTGTGCTAGCTTCAAATATCTGTGTACCATTACCATAACTATCTATAAGTTGTTGTTCATTAATTTCTATTTGGATGTGGTGATCCACTGTGGCTTGTGGCCAATCCGTTCCACCCCAAGCTCGATAATCAAACAAAGGTTCAGTACCATTATTCAATAAATTAGGTGTGGCTAAAGGAAACTGCCATCTTTTTTCATCTGTATAAGCTAACATTTTTTGATAGAACCAAGGACTTTGTGCTGGGGAAGCAAAACTGTACTCGTTATCACCGTCTATTTTAGCCTCTGCCATGTGATAAGCATTTTCATCGATTATAAATCCGTTATGAGTAAAGACTTGTGCAACTTTAACAGCTGTTGGTTTTAACGACAATTGGTAGATATTTGTATCGGTATATAGTGTTTGAGCAGCCTTACCAACAAACTCAATGTACACGCCTGGTGCAAAGGTGTCAGCAGATATGTAACGTGCAACCGCTGTATTTTCAAACTCTATGGCAATTTCAGCTGAACTATAGCCTTGCCAATCAACACCTAAAGTCAATAGCTGTTCATAACTTATACGATGTAAACCTGTTTTTGAAACCTTAACTTTTATAAAGTCAAAACTTCCCCTCATTGCGTTTTGTCTGGTTTGTAAGCTTTGAGTTGAGTGGTTTTTAACCTGTTGCCAATTTATGTTCTCAACAACAGGGTATTTACCGTAAGTTAGGTCTGCTCCATAGGGCCCATACATGCGTGACAATCCTTGAGTTGTTAACTCTTCTATTTTATACAGTGTTATTTGATTACTGTTTACTTGAAAATTGTAATGGTTTGGTAACGTTGAATTAGTTCCTTTTGCTGAAATAGGAATGTTGTTTAATTTTTTCCAAACATTATTGATTAAACCATGGACATTAAAAGCAACAGTTCCCGCTTCTGTTGTGGTTGACCATTCTAAACTAAAGCTTGATCCACGTTTACTGCTTTGCGAAAAAGCCAGCGTAACTGGTGTCAAATCATTGGCTAAAAAACGGTAATCTTCAACTTCTCCAGAACCTGTTGTTCCTGTTGCTATTTCAGTCCCTCTTGAGGGTTCTGCACTGTAAAAACGGCACCTACTTTCAAGAAAATCATCACCCGTATTACCAAATGTACTTCCAACAGGAATTGTAACCGGAATAACTACGGGGCCTGGTGATGCAATAGCCTGAGCAACACTTTTTTCTCCAATAGCAAAGGTACCATCGTTATTCCAATCAAACCAACAAGCCAAATAACCTCCGGTAGATTCAACACTAAGTTGTGCTGTGGTGCTACCTGGCAACCACATGCCAGATGCTGTTATACCATCATCGTCTGTTGTATCTGCATCTTGAGCAAAACCACTATCCGCTGTCCAATTATTGCCCAATCTAGAAACACCACCTCCTTCATGTTTCGCAACTCCATATGAACTATCTAAGTCGCTGTAATCTGCTGGTGCCAAGGAAGAACCTGTGTCGACTGTTGCAATAACACACCATTCATTTAATGTTCCTGTATCACCACCTGCATTATCCGAAATTGTAATTACCCAATCTCCATTTGATATTTCTGTATTAAATGCAGATAAAGCGTTATTCGGAGAGAATGGTCCTGTCCCAATTGTTGGGTTTCCGCCAGCACAAACTCCTTCTACGGGAACTCCTGAGCCATCATCAATTATTGTATCAATATTGTCACCGCCACATCCAAAATTACCTGGCGGTATGCCTGGCCTTTCTAATATAGTAACCGCCGTACCTAGTGGTCTTGACACATTTGCAACCAGGTCTCCAACCCAAGAATGAGTTACGTCTAAGCTTATATCTATGTCTGTTATCGTGCCACCAGAGGCAATATTAAGTGTGTCTGTTGTTCCAGCAGGAGTTGCATCAGGAATAGCCAATGCCGGATTACTACATGTTGTGCTTGTAGAGCTTCCACTTCCTCCTATGGTTTCAAATGCACTTATTATGTAACCACTATCACCACACAAATTACTTGCACGTACCCGCCAATAGTACACGGTTCCATTTACCAAGCTACCGGGTGTGTAATTAGTCGATGCTGTTGTTGTAGATGCAACAATTGTAGTAAAAGCTGAGTCAGTCGCGACATCGATATCGTAACTTGTAGCACCACTAACTGCTAACCAGTTTAATGTTGTATTAATTGCAACACCGGTAGTTCCACTTGTTGGCGTTGAAATACTGGGGTCTGCAGCTAAGGCAAAAACCACATTTAAATCCAAATCCACGCTTTGGGTTGCAATAGCAGCTCCTGATGCCTCTATTGTTACAGTATTAATTCCTGATGTAGCACCACTTGTAACCATCATGTTTAACAACGAATCTGTTCCCGGAGCTACTGCAGGAATAAAACTATTGTTACTAAAGTTACCACTAATTCCTGTTGGAAGAACAGGATTAAAGGCTAGTGTAATCGGATTGTTGTAATTGTTTAACGATGTTACGTTTAGGGTAACAGGTGTAATGGACGTAGGTCCCGGGTCTAGACAAACATCTTGTGATAAATTGGATCCACTAAAGTTAATATCTGGCGTTGGTAAAATAGGAGTGCCTGTAACAACGATACACCATTCATTTAAAGTACCCGTATCTTGATTTGCGTGATCGCGTACATTTAATGTCCAGTTGTTCATTGCTGCTTCACCATCAAATACACTTAATGGGTTGTTTGGCGTAAAGGGCCCAGCACCAATAGCTGGCGGTGTTACGCTGCATTCGTTTTCAACAGGCGTTCCATTGTCGTCATCAATGGTTGTATCTATATCATCACTGCTACAGTTGTTTGGCCTATCGATAATTGTAGTTGTGCTGGTTGTACCATTATTTGTAACCGTTAAAGATAAATCCGAAACCCATGTATGGCTAATGTCAATCTTAATATCAACATCTGTTACTGTAATATCTTGTGGGAAAATAATTGTATCATTTAAACCAGCAACATTATTGTCTGGTATATTTGCTCCTGGTGTACTGCATAATTCTACATTGACAATATTGGCAGTAGTAAACGAAGAAGTGTTTGAATAGTTACCGTTTCCACAGTTGTTATTTGCTCTAACTCGCCAAAAATATTGGGTTGACGCATTTAAACTTAAAGCCGTTGTATAATTGTTGGATGGGGTTGTTGCTGTATCGATAATTGTGATAAACGCTGCATCTGTAGCAATATCAATATCATAACTTAATGCTCCACTAATCGCTCCCCAATTGAATGTAGGTTGTATAACCACCCCTGTTTCCCCATCAAAAGGGTTAGTTAATGTTGGAGATGAGGCTACAGGAAAAGAAACAACAACATCAAAGGAGTCTTGCTTTGTATTGCCAGATGCATTGCCCTCTACTATTATATTATGTGTGCCAACACTTGCGGAACTATCCACTGTTAACCCTAAAGATGAACTGCTTCCTGGCACGACAGGGTTTAATGAAAATGAAGCGCTAAAACCAGTAGGTAATAGAGGATTAAAACCCAAATTTATTGGTGTTGAGAACCCCAAAACAGATGTAGTATTTATCGTTACGTTAGGAGCCAATATTGGGCCAGGGTCAACACAAACATTAATACTAGGCTCAACGATATTGAGGTTATAATCTGGTTGTTGTGAACAGTTATAACAAACTATTGAGAAATCTTGATCCGTTCCATCTCCTGAATTAGGTACACCATCACCTGAGATATTAGCTGCTGTTACTGTTATATCAATAGTTCCTGATGTCCCTGCTGGCAAGAAAATAGCCTCATAGTTATTATCTGCATCTGCAGCCCCTCCTAAAACACTAAATGCACCTGAAAAGTTGTTGCCCACATAAGTGTTGCCATCTATTATCGCAGTTAAGTTTAGATTATTAACTTCCGGGCTTGTTCCTGTTGCTCCCGCTGCATCAGTGTAGGCCAAAACCAACCTTATGGGTTCTCCTGTGTTTGCCACTGAACCACTCCATGTCCATGTTTCTCCTGTGTTATCAAATGTTGTTACTTCATTCTCAATTACTCTAGCTTCATTATTAAAAGCTAGTTCCATATTCGGCATACCATAACCTTGACTATTACTTGGCAAATCATCATTTGCACTCACTCCAGTTAGGTATGTTGGGTGAGCTATCATATAAGCTTTCATCAACGAAGGCGTCGGATTTGCTTGACCATGTGTGTTTTGCAACCAGTAATAATACAATGATGCAACTCCTGCAGCCGCTGGAGTTGAGTGAGATGTTCCTGATGATGAGGCAAAAACTGTTTGCCCCGATGGGCGGAATTGATCGCAAACGCCCCCTCCTGTATAACCCCCGTTTGTACTTGCTGTTCCTTGAATATGGGTCCCTGGTGCTATTATTTCTGGCTTAGTTCTACCGCCTGGCGCAGGGCCTCTTGATGAAAAACCAATTACATCCATTGCACTATTGGCACCTGTTGGGTCAATACCACAACCATCAGTCCAGTTTCCATCTTCATCCGTTGGCCGATTATTTTCTGATGCGCCAACAGTGATCATATTTTTACCATTACCTGGTGTACCTATTGTTGTCGCACCACTGCCATCATTGCCTGCTGCAAAAAGCATTATCATTTGCTGGTTTCCAGCTTCAGTTAAATCTGCGTCTCGTACACCAACATCAAATGCTTGAGATGAGCTATCATAAGAGCCTGCACAACCACCACAGCCCCATGAATTACTTGAAATTAAACTTCCATTGTCTTGTTGAGACTTGATTAGATCACTATCAGCTCCACCACAACTAGACAAATCAAAGCCAACAGTATCAAAAATTCTTGTTCCAGCTAAACGCCCATAAGGGTTTATTCCTTGGCCTCTTTGGTAACCATTCGGGTCTCTGAAAGGAAACCCTGACCTTTGATCATAACCACCAACGATATTAATATTAATATGGCCGTGTCCATCTAACCCTTCTCCTGTTGCATCTGATGTGCAGTTGTCTACATGGTCTAACCTTGTTGTAACTCCGTCTCGTAAAACGGTTAATGTATCATCTCCCGCGCCATTAACTATCGAACCATTACCTATGCCATCATCTACCACATCAACGATGGGGTAATCATTTTGATTAGTACTAAAACCCTTAGAAAGTAACCATGGCAAATACCCCGTTCCTGATGGCCCAGTATTTCCTACATTTAAATTACCTGCAATAATTTGGCCTTGTACCTCATCTGTTAACTCTCGATCAAAATACTCTAGTGCAGAATAAACATCATGCCTCTTTACAATAGTTTCTATATCTTTAGCAAAAACCACAACGGTTATGTTATGGTAGCTCAAAACCCTGGTCCATGGTGATATAACATCTAGAGACAATGACTCAATAACTTGTTTGCTTTTATCAATAGCTGGGTGATCAACTAATTGAAAAGATATCCGTATTTTTTCAACTGCATTTAAGTCTTCACTCAATAATCGCGAAGATATGGTTGCACCTTGTTTTAAAAAAGGCTGATATAGCCCCTCAGCATTAATTATACTTCCTTCTTCTGATAGCGCTTTAATGGCTGAACGTGAGTCCTTATCTGCCCAAACAAGATAGGCATTGTTTCTTACATATTGTATAAGTTTTGCCCCGGTTTTTTCTAAAACATCAAGCCATTGTTGTTTTATTGGGCCAACAAAACGCACCAAATGTATACTTGCTTCATTAACTTGATTCTCATTAATCTGGAATTGTAACGGAATATGCACAAAGTCCTTTGTAGGGTCATATGCTAGTGCATCGAACTCTATTTTAGGGTTTATTTTCTTTGTTTGATTTTTCACTTCTGACTGAAGAGAAGAGTAGTTGCTTTTTGGAATCTTGTATAAATTAAAACTTCCATATTCATGTAACAAGGTTACATCATTCCTTGCTTGATCAAAGTTTTTAGGGGCTGTTATTGTTACCATTTCTGTGGCATGTACAACCATCAAAAATTGATATAAAAACAAGCTTACTAGTGGTTTAAACCTTATATGACAACACATTTTGACTCTCTTATTAACATCCTTACATTAATTTCAACATAATGATAACTAAAACACAAATGTTTTATTTTTCTATCGTTGTTAATTGTTGATTTTGTAAAACATTATACATATCCTTGTTTTTGCTATTTAATTAAGCCAATTAAGGTCGCTATTATTAAACCACTTAATAGGCAACAATTTATCAAGGCAAGCTAAGTGCTTTTAATCAAGCTAAAATGTGTAGTTATATAAGCTCAGTAAAATTGGGGCGCTAAATTTAAAAAATAATCGCTTACGAGCCTAATGTTTAACTTAAAAAGCACCGAAGCATATTTGTATGTATTTGCTACAATTCAATTAATAACTAACGGAGTGCTTTGCACAATTCTGGAACAGAGGGTGCAAATAATGATAAATGCGCCCATCAAGACAAAGTATCTGTCAAACTTCTCAGCTATGCTTTTTGTTTCTTTGACGTTAAAAGCAACCCGAAAAACATTATCAAACCATTTACCAACAAGAGTTCAAAACCAAATTTATAGCCGAAAAATAAAACGGCCGATTTTGATTCTATCAAGTATGTCATAACGGGTGACATGATAGCAAGAAACGGTACATACTTATCCTTTATGTTTTTGTTAGTAAGTATACCAAAAGCAAATAAACCTAATAATGGGCCATAAGTAAAGCTTGCCATACGAAATAAATTTTGAATTGCTGATGCTTCAAGCATATACCTAAAAACCACAATTGTGATAAACAAGACCAAAGTAAAACTTACATGAATGAGCATACGCCTGTTTTTTGGTGTATTTAATTCCCCTCGAATATCTAGACAATAAGAGGTTGTTAATGATGTTAGTGCAGAGTCTGCCGTAGAGTAGGCTGCTGCTAATAAACCAACTAAAAACACCACCCCTAAGTAGGCTGGCATGTGATTTAATGCGATAGTTGGAAATGTCTTATCTGTAACAATTGCACCACTAGCATTTGTTGCTAATGACAGGCCTTGTTTTTCTGCATAGATATAAAGAAAAGCCCCAAGTGCCATGAAAATAATATTAACAATCACAAGAATAACAAAAAACCATCGAATGTTTTTTTGTGACTCCTTAAGGTTTTTACAACTTAAATTTTTCTGCATCATATCTTGATCAAGGCCAGTCATTACAATTGCCATGAATGCTCCGCCAAGAAACTGTTTATAGAAGTTATTTGTATCGCTCCAACCACCATCAAAAAAGAAGACTTGTGAAAACCCACTAGTTTTTATTTCACTTATTACACCACTTATATTAAGATTCAATTGTGTTGCAATAGTAAGTACCGCAACAACCACTGCAATTACCATGAACAGTGTTTGTAATGTATCTGTCCATATAATGGTTTTAATTCCACCCTTTACTGTATAACTCCAAATAATTGCTAAACTTGCCAACACGGTAAACCAAAAAGGAACACCAAAGTGTATAAATATGAAGTCATGTAAAACCATTGTCATTAAATACATTCTGAATGAAGCGCCAATTATCCGAGATATAATGAAAAAAGACGAGCCTGTCTTTTGTGAATAAACGCCAAAACGCTGATTTAAATAACCATAAATAGAAATAAGGTTGCGCCTATAATACAACGGCAATAAAACAAACATAATTACAGCATAACCGACTGCATAACCCATAACCATTTGTAAATAGGCAAATTGATTCGTTAATACTGAGCCCGGTAAAGAGATAAACGTAACCCCTGATAGTGAAGCCCCTACCATTCCAAAAGCTACTACAAACCATGGTGATGACCTTGATGCATTAAAAAAATCGAGGTTGTTTGCACCCTTTGATGTATAACGAGCGACAAAAAACAAAAAAGTGAAATAACTAACAATGACAACCAATAAAATTGTTGGTGTTAAATTCAACAGGTTCATTTTTTTAAGAAAGCCTTAATCATTTTAAATACTGTCTCTGCATTGTCCATATGTAAATGATGATGGCCCTTAATTTTTACAGTTTTATCAGGGTTTAGTTTTAACAACCTTTCATCTGCCTTAGGGTAGTTTAGGGCATATGTTTTTGGCAGGGCAATGATAACTAGTGTAGCGGGTTTTTTGCTTGAAAGAAAGTCTTGCACTACTTCTTCTGAATACCTTACCAAACTTCTCAACCGAAGCCTTTTATCTGTTCTCCAACGATAGCCTTTTTTGGTTTTCTTCAGCCCTCTTATAACCAAAGGCTTAAGTAATTCTGCCTTCATTGGGGTTGCGCTTAACCTCACTTTTAGTGCTTTGTCTATAGAATTATAATAGTGTTTATGTTTAGTAGAGTGTTTAGTCCATTGGTCTAATGCTTCTCTCAAGTTCTCCGCTGCCGTTCCTTCTTCATAGGCTGGTATAGGACCCAAGTTTTCTATTAAAATCTGTTTTTCAACTCTCTCTGGGTTAGCTGCACTATACATTAGTGCCATTGCTGCACCCATTGAGTGGCCTAAAAAGACAAGTTTTTCCCATTTAAGGCTAGCAATAACATCATGAATATCAATAACAAAATCCCCAAAATGAGTAAAGTGGCCTTCAGCTCTATGATCAGAGTGCCCATGCCCTGCAAAATCGATGGCTACAACCTCATATCCAATCTGTGCCAACAAAGGAGCTAATTGCTGAAATGATGCGGCATTGTCTAACCAACCATGTAATGCTAATATCTTTTTTTTATTGCCTTGTCCCCAACACAAACCTCTAATTGTTCCGAACCTGCATTTTATTGAAACTTCTTTCATGATATTAGCCACAAAATTAGTACAGCTAAAACAACCCTATACCATACAAAAACAGATAGTGAAATTTTTTCTATTAGCTTAATAAAAAGCTTAATTGAAAGAAGAGACGCTAAGAAACTAAACAAAAAAACAATTCCAACACCTAATACATTATAGTCTTCTGGTTGTTTAACTATCTTTAATATGCCATAAGCTGTAGTCATGAGCAACGCTGGAATAGCTAATAAAAATGAAAACGTTGCTGCTTTTGTACGGCTAAATCCCTGTGCCATAGCGGCACTCATTGTAACCCCTGAGCGAGAAGCCCCGGGAATTAAAGCAAAAATTTGTGCAAAGCCTACCCATATGGCATGCTTTGTACCAATTTCTTGTTTTTTATTAACGTTTCTTTTTCTAATTAAATCAGCTAAGAGAAGAAGGACGCCAAAGAAAACACTTGAAATAGCTATTACTAAAGGGTTTCGTAAGTGTTCTTCTATACTTCCAGCAAAAGTATAACCTATTAAAGCAAGCGGAATACTGGCAATAGCCAATTGATAAAACAGTGTCCAGTTTTTACCTCTAAACAATTTTATTATTTCTTTTTTAAAATACCACATCACTGCTACTAATGAACCCCCATGAGCAGCAATGTCTATCATTAAACCTTGGTCTTTCCAATCCATTATTTTTGATATTAATATCAAGTGTGCAGATGATGATATTGGTAAGTATTCAGTTAACCCTTGTACAATTGCAAGAACAAACCATTGTATTATATTTGATTCATCCATTGAGCTATTCTAATTCCTTAGTTCGTCTTTATAATTTTTCCAATGATTTTTTGTAAACATGTTTTTTCGCCAATACTTAACTTTTTCGTTCTTGTCTTTTGTTAACTCTTTTTCGAAAACCACACTCAGTTGTTTTAATGTGTCTTTATCTCCTTCCTCCCACTTATCAACATTAACCTCTAACACATTTAAGTCCATTGCAATAACTTGGTTTTTATGTTTTTCCCAATCTTTAGCTTCTATCGGCTCTTTTCCAAAGACTTTTTGATTGAGCTTTATGTCCCCTTCTTTCCTGCTTAATAGAACGATTTTCGCATTTGGAAAGAACTTCTTAACTAGTGTCATTTGAAGTGGGTTTAGGTACATGCAATCAACAAATAATGAATTTTCAATAAGTGCCGTCATTAATACTCTGGCTTTTTGAAAATACAGCTTTCTTTCTAGCCTAACTTTATCATCATCTAAATCTTTCAATACAGAAACCTGTTGCTGCCCATATAAAAGATCTGGGCGACCTAGAGAAATTAACCTATCATTTAACACGGTGACTTTACTTTTATTTAACCATGTCACAAACTGATTAATCGATGTAGATTGTGCTCCTATAACAAAAACAGGGTCTTTTTTATCGTCATCAATGTGTGTTTCAAAACTTTTTACCAGTTTTAACTCTTCTTCTGATAACGGATGAAGTTTTTGAATTTTTCTTTCTTCTTCCTTTTTTGACTTATCATTAAAAACTTTCATTGCCTTTTTGTACTTCTTTTGTTTATCTAAAATTAAGCCGTGTTGGATTCTAAATGTTTTTTTATAAACATCATTATAATTGCTATATTCCAAAGACTCTAAGACCTTTAATGCCGCCTTTTCTTTTTCTTGGTTCAAAAGGCTTGTTAAAAACAGTAAAATTGCTTCTGCATGTTTTGCATTTTTTTCAAGAACTTTTTTTACTTTCTTCTCAGCCTTTTCAAATTTTTCTTCTAGTAAATAACACCTGGTTAACCCTAATAATGAAGCAATATACTTACTGTCTGATTGGTCTGTTTTTTTATAATGTTTCTTTGCTTTCCCTGTTTTTCCATCTAACTCAAATAACTCTGCTAGTCTGTATTCTGCGTTTTTATCATCAAACCTTCTAGCAATTCTTTCATAGAATCCTATGGCTTTTTCATATTCTCCTAATCGAGCCAAAGACTCTACCAAAGCCGCTTGCCATGACACTGGTGCCAAACCCTGGCCTATTGCATTATTTAAGTATTCAATGGCTGCTCTAAAACGATTATTTTTAAACATTAACAGACCTAATGCCGCCACACCTTCCTTTGTATTTGGATATTGCTGGTTAAACGCCGTTATTAATTTTTGAGCATTTTCTTCATCACCTGAATTTAACTTTGCAATGCCAAGATACAAACCTGCTAACTGATAATCTGGGTGCATAGCTAAAACTTTTTGAAAATAATTCTCTGCAAAACTATAGGCGCCATTCTCTATAAAAGCTTGCCCCATCATCATTTTTACAGAAGCTTGTTCTGGGTGTTTTTGCTCAACTGTGCGTAAAATATCAATGGCTTTTTGAATTTCTCCTGCATCTAGTTCTATTTTTGCTAAATTAACTTGTGCTTCTGGTAATTCTGGTGATATTTTTTTGGCCATTGCAAAATGTTTTAATGCTTGTTTCTTATCACCTTTTTCATAATACAAGTGACCGGCTAAAATATGGGCTTGATATAAATTTGGATTCTCCTTTAATGCACTAGCTAATGCCTTTATTGCTTCCTCTTTATTACCTTGACGAGCAAGTATACTTCCTTTTAACTGTAGAAAAGCAGGAGCCTTGTTATTTAGTTCTATCGCTTTATTTATTGTTGATAGTGATAGATCCAACTTATTTTGACTCATTTGTGATGTAGCCAATAAATACATAACGTCTGAATTATCTACTTCTTCTAGTAATATTTCGTTGTATGCTTTGTCTGCTAGTTGCCAATTGCCTTGTTTATGGTCTTCCATTGCTTGGTCAAGTTTATTCATTTTTTTCTCTTATTTTATTCTGTTATCAACTGTTTGCTATTATATAGTGTTCGATCCAACTATGCATCTTCCAACTATTTATAAACCCACAATGTCCGCCGTGTTTTGTAGTTATTAATCTTATATTTGTTTTACCTTCAATTTCTTTAAAATCAGTAAAAGGTATAACTGGGTCATCCCAAGAAGTAATCACATGACATGGTGTTCTTATATCTGCAATTATTTTCCCTGTTATTTCGTAGCCTTTAAAATATTCTTCAGTAGTTTTATAGTCAGTGTGTTTTAAAATCAAATTTTCTGTTAATTCTTGTAATGACTTTGTTTTTGTAAATAGATGGTTTTCAAACAACTTAGGATAAATTTTTTGTTTTTTAATTAAAGACCTTTTCCATTTTTTTATAAAGTATTTTGAATACAGTTTACTTCGTTCAATTGCCAACATGCTGTTTTTAGGTTTTAATGGGGGCGATATAGAAAACACTTTTTTTAATTTAATTTTACATGCGTAAGCTTTAGCTGCCACCCGTAAAGCAAAGTTTCCACCTAGTGAAAAGCCGCATAATATGACATTATCATGAGGGTACCTTTCCGTAACTTGCTTTATTGATTCTACTACCTCTTGTAGCCTACACGAATGAAACAAGCCACTATTAAGGTGATGGGTTTCGCCGTGATCCCTAAAGTTCAACCTAAATATTGATGCTTTTTTATCTACATAAAGGCTCTTTGCTAATAATTGAATATAAGTTGATTGTGCAGAGCCTTCCCAACCATGTAACAAAACATATAAGTCTTTAGCATCTTTATTACGACTAATAAAGCCTTGTAATTGAGCATTACTTGTCGTTACTAAAACAGGTCTTGTGTTGGTTGCTATTGGGTTGTTTGTTTTTAGTCGCAACAACCTAATTTTTGAACTTGCTAAAATAGATTGTATGTGCCTGTTTTTAGGTTTTATTTTGGGGTTATAAGTAATCATTTAAAGCTAAAACCTCTGCTACCTGACTATGGCTTTTTTCTGCTGCTTTTCTTGCTGAAATATTTATAGTCTCAATAGGGGTGCAAAATGTTACTTCTACGGTACTCGGTGGGAGGCTCAATATTCGTACAATATTTCTAATGAAATTTTCTCCTTTTTTAAAAGGGATTTGCTCATTTCTTCTTCCTTGTTTGTTAATGTATTTTATTGCAAGGGCTTGTATTGGTTTTTGTTCTTCTATGGCTGCATGAATAAGTTGCCGGTGAAACCTTGCTAAAGATTTACCATCTGTTGCTTTACCTTCTGGGAAAACAGCTATAGAACGCCCGTTTTTTAATCTAATTTTAATACCCTCTAAAACCTCTTTTCTTGATTCCTGTCTTCCTCTTGTGATAAATAGTGATTCACCACATTTGGCTACTATATTTAATATGGGCCATTTAGCGATTTCTGCTTTAGCGACAAAACCTACTAACTTATAACAATGAATAACAGGTATATCTAACCAAGTTACATGATTGGCCACTATTAAAGTTGAGTTAGATGAAATTTTTCCTTTTGTAGTTAATTTTAAGCCGCAAACAAAACATAGCGTTTTAGACCACATATTAATTGTTTTTTTGTTAAGTTTCCTTTTATTTATCTTCTGAGAAAAAGTGATCGTCAACAAAACTAAAGGTAACATTAAAACTACAATGCTTAAAAAGCCTATCAACCTAAAGATCAGCCGAAGAATTAACATTATTTCTTGTTAATAACTGTAACTGTTAATCTTGCTGTTGATGTTTGATTAAAATCTTGGTTATAAATATCTATTTGCCAAACCTGAGTTAGTCTTCCTACATGTATAGCTGATGCTTTTGCAAACAAGGTCCCCCCCGTTACCGCCTTAAGATGATTAATATTTAGTTCTAATCCTACTGTTGCTTGTGTTTTTGCATCAATACATAACCAACCAGCTATACTGGCAATAGTTTCTGCAAGTGAGGCAGTAGCTCCTCCATGAACTATTCCAAAAGGTTGTTTATGTTTTTGTTTTACTGGCATTTCTGCCATCAACCAATTTTTTCCTCTTGCTACTGTTTTGATGTCTAGTAGTTCTCCTAGACCTGCTGAACGATTATTGTTTAGATCAATTAATCCGATATTTTGTTTCCAAATTGTTGCCATATTATTGGTATGTTTTATTTTTATATTTTATCCAACCATGTGGATGATTACTGTTGCTTCTATGTGTCCAATGAACAAGCCCTCCTTGACTATTCCATTCGTATTGACCATAAATCTGTATACTTTCACCCCTTTGAACTGGCACTCTTGGAGCAAGATCAATATTGTGGGCTAGTAATAGTGTGTTTTCGCCCGTTTTCAATATCATTTTTTGATGTCTGTCTCCCTTTAAGTCATCAGGAAGGATTTTAATAACCTCAGCATTAATCATTATCATTTTTCCAGATTGTTTTAACTTTATAGCTGTTTTTAACTTTGTTTCCCGTAAAACTTCATTATGGACAGGGCTATCTACATAGTCTTTTACAATATAGGTAATAACTAGTATCACTATAAGTGACAAACCGTTACTGATGGCTTTTTTCACAATTTTTTCAGCTATACCAACCAGCTACCCCACCAGCAAGGTTATGAATATTTGTGTAACCTTTTTTTCGATAAAATTCACATGCACCTTGACTGGTATTTCCAACCGCACAAACAAACACCAAAGGCGCATCTTTTGCCATTTTCTCTATATTTTGCATGTTTTCTTTATCTAAACGTTTTGAACCAGGTATCGATTGCGCATTAAACTGCTGCTCTGACCTAGTGTCATAAATGTTTTGAAACTTACCTTGTTCAATTCCTTCGTTTAACTCTTTTTTACTAATTTGTTTTACAGGCTGGGGTTCATTTGGGTTTTTTATAACCAATCCTGCTCCTTGTAAATCTTCAACCCAATCAATTTCCATCCCATCTGCTCTTTTTGATGTACCTATGTCCATATAGATCTTTATGTCTTGGCACTCAGTAATTATTTCATAACCTTTGGGTTGTTCAATTGAAAAACGCGTATTAAATTGTGCGTCAATTGATAACATTAAAACATTTGTTCCAATATCCTGCATACCATTTTTAATATTTTCAGTAGCTTTTGGTGATAGTGTTATTTTTGCAGGGCTTTTATCAGGTTGTTGCATTCCTAATAAACTATGTAGTTCGCCAGTATTATACATTTCCGTAACTATGTCATTACCACCAACAAGTTCTTTATTAATGTATAGCTGTGGTATGGTTGGCCAATTACCAAACTCTTTAATTCCTTCACGAAGATCACTATTTTCTAGTACATTACAATAAGAAAAATTTTCCCCTAGTAATTCTTTCACTATTCCAACCGTATTACTTGAAAATCCACATTGCGGATGCTGTGGATTGCCTTTCATAAAAAGTATACAATTATTGTTATTAACTAAATTTTCAATCGTTTGTTTTGTTTCTTGATTCATTTTATTTACACATCTAAGTTAGTTGCATGCAAAGCATTTTGCTCTATAAATTCTCTACGCGGTTCTACTACATCACCCATTAGAGTGGAAAAAACCTCATCTGCACCTATTGCATCTTCAATAGTTACCTGTAATAAACGCCTACTTTCGGGATCCATTGTCGTTTCCCATAATTGCTCTGGGTTCATTTCACCCAAACCTTTAAATCGGCTAATACTCAAACCTTTTTTAGCGACCTTAAACAACTCTTCCATTCCTTGGTCCAAGTTATTGATTTCAATGATTTTTTCTCCTTTTTTTATGTAAGATCCTTGTACCAGTAAATCTAAAGTTTGTGCTGTCAACTCTGTCATTGATATATAATCTGAAGACTCAAAGAAACTACTTTTTAATAACGTTTTATTTATTAAGCCATTAGCATTTTCAACAAACTCTATTCCATCTGTTTCACTGGCATTAGATACCTTCCATGAAACACCCGCTTTTACGCCTTCATTAAGTATTTCTTCCGCTTTATCGCACCATTTTTTCATCTGTTTATGGTGTGATATACCTTCGACAGTTAAACTAGGCATATTTAATAAAACTTTTAATACGGTTTTACTGTATATTATAGAAAGTTTGTTAATACTGTCTTTAACTGTTATATGTTGTTTAATTAAATTTTCTAAACCTAAACCAGTTAATGGTGGTACATCCTTTTGATAAAACAGTTCGGTTTTTTCTAATGCGCGCGCTAACAGGTAATCATTCATTTCTTCATCGTCTTTTAAATAGTGCTCTTGTTTGCCATATTTAACCTTATAAAGTGGTGGTTGGCCAATGTATATGTGCCCGCGTTCAATTAACTCTGGAGTTTGTCTATAAAAGAAAGTTAATAACAATGTGCGAATATGCGACCCATCCACATCAGCATCTGTCATAATGATAACTTTATGATACCGTAGTTTATCTGCATCAAAATCATCTTTTCCAATTCCACAACCTAAAGCAGTTATTAGAGTACCCACTTCAGCCGATTGCAACATTTTATCAAACCTAGCTTTTTCAACATTTAAAATTTTTCCTTTTAAAGGTAAAATAGCTTGTGACTTCCTATTTCTCCCCTGTTTAGCTGACCCTCCGGCTGAATCACCCTCGACCAAAAATATTTCTGATAAGGCTGGATCTTTTTCCTGACAATCAGCCAGCTTACCAGGTAAGCCCGCTATATCTAAAGCCCCTTTTCTCCTGGTCATTTCTCGTGCTTTACGAGCCGCTTCTCTTGCCCGAGATGCATCAATAACTTTTTCTGTTATTGTTTTAGCTTCAACTGGATTTTCTAAAAAGAACTCTCCCAATTTATCATTAACGGAACTTTCAACAATTGATCTAATTTCTGAAGAAACAAGTTTATCTTTTGTTTGTGATGAAAATTTTGGGTCAGGCGTTTTTACTGATACAACAGCAATCAAACCTTCACGACAATCATCTCCAGATGCTGAAGATTGTCCTTTTTTTGTGCTATTTCTAGCAAGATAACCATTTATGGTCCTGGTTAACGCTGCTCTAAATCCTGCTAAATGAGTACCCCCGTCTTTTTGTGGTATATTATTAGTGAAGCAATAGACATTTTCTTGGTATGAATCAGTCCATTGCATAGACACCTCTACTGTAGTCCCTTCTTTGTCATCACCAACAAAGTGAACTACTGTCGGATGTAACGGGTTTTTTCTTCTGCCTATGTGTTGAACAAATGAAGAGATACCGCCTTCGTATGCAAAAGTATCCGTCTTATCATCGCGTTCATCTGTTAGAACAATTTTTACTCCTGAGTTCAAAAAAGATAACTCTCTTAACCTTTTAGATAAAATCTCATAATGAAAAATCACGTCAGAAAAAATATCACTTGACGGATAAAACTGCAAAGTAGTTCCGCTATCATTTGTGTCACCAACAACAGCTAAAGGAGAAACCGGTTCCCCCATATTATATTCTTGTTTATAAAGTTTTCCATCACGTTTAATTCTTAAAATCAACTTAACCGATAATGCATTTACAACTGATACTCCTACTCCATGCAAGCCTCCAGAAACCTTATAGGAGTTATCGTCAAACTTCCCACCAGCATGTAACACTGTCATTATAACTTCGGCAGCAGACACCCCTTCTTCTTCATGAATATCCACAGGAACACCACGTCCATTATCCGAAACGCTAACTGACCCATCCTTATGTATAACAACTTGAATATCATCACAATGTCCTGCCAATGCTTCATCAATTGAATTATCTACAACCTCAAAAACCATATGATGCAACCCTGTACCATCATCAGTATCACCAATATACATCCCTGGTCTTTTTCGAACTGCGTCAAGACCTTTTAAAACTTTAATATTGGAAGAATCATAATTTTCAGACATTAGTTTTTCTCTTATAAAATCAATCGCACATTATATCAGACTATCCGAATTACTCAAAGCTTTACCAAACCTAATTCAAGTGAGAAACCAACCCAATACACTTAAACTAAAATCAAGAAAATTAATTTAAACGTGTTCCACGTGGAACATTTTTGCATCAGGAAAAACAGAAAGCACGTTTTCTGGTTGTACAGTAGTAATTAAAATTTGCAAGCCAAGGTTATTGAAAAATCTAGCTGCCATATTAAATTTTATTTTATCTAATTCTGCATCAAAATCATCTAAACAAATGATTGGTAAAACATTATTTTCTACTAGTAATTTAACATATGCCATATAAAAACTAATTGAAAGAATTTTTTTTTGGCCTCGCGATAATGTTTGGGATGCATTTATTCCATTAGCTTTTATTACAATATCCATTTTTTGTGGCCCATTTTGAAGTGTTCCATACAATAAATTTTTTTTTCTATCTTTTGTTAACTGTTCATCAAATGATAAATGCTCAGACCAACCCTTCTTAAATTCTATTGTTATGTTTTTTACTTCTGGCAACATTAGTTTAGCTTGTTTATAAACAATTGGTTCAATTTTTTTATAGTACTCTTCTCTAATTAACGTTAACTTAGTAGCAAAAAGAACAAGGTTCTTTTCCCACAAATTCAATTCTTCACTAGAAGCTTTAAATTTGTACAAGGTATTTAATTGTTTTATGCATTTATAGGTTTGTTTCCATAATAACAAATGTTTGTGTTCCACGTGGAACACGAGCCAATCTAAGAAATTGCGTCTAGAAATAGGTCCAGCCTCTACTAAACGATACACATCAGGATCTATAGAAACTATTGGAAGAATTGAAGTAACATGTGATTGTTTATGTATAAGATTATTATTATACTTAGCTTTCCATTTACCATTTTTGTTTTTTTCAACAGATATGGTGTTATCCTCACCTTTAATATAAGTGGTTAATTTATTTTCATTGTGCTTTATTAGGTTTTTATAAGTACACTTTCTAAAAGATTTTCCGGTAGATAGGAAATGAATGGCTTCTAAAACACTGGTTTTCCCGACCCCATTATCACCATGGAAAACATTTACTTGTTTTATTAGGTCATACTCGACCTCTTTAATGCACCTAAAGTTATATATTTTTAAATTTTGAATAATCACATTGAATTATTTGGTAGTCAGATTTAAGATATTATTAATGCTAATAACAGGCAAAAGTAAAATTAGATACGTATAGGCATAACTACCAATCTACAATTATTGTTTTCTGGGTGTTTAATTAAACAGCTACTTGTTGCATCCTTGAAATTAAACATAATAGTGTCCCCTTCAATGGCATTAATAGCATCAATTATATACGATACGTTAAAGCCTGTACTTATGTCTTCAATATCAGAGTTTATTTCTATGATTTCTTCTGCTTGTTCTTGTTCAGGGTTGTGTCCAATAATTTTCAAAATATTCTTAGTAATATTGAATTTCACACCTTTATATTGATCATTTGATAAAATTGCAACCCTTTGTAGTGCAGATTTTAGTGTGTTTTTATCTGCAGTCATTGTTTGTTCTAACTGCAGTGGTATTACTGTTTGGTAGTCAGGAAAATTACCATCAATAAGTTTTGAAGTTAAACTTGTATTATCACATAAAAAATTAACGTGGTTTTTTCCTACGTTAATCTCAATAGTAAGTTCTTTATCGCGAATTAATTTTTGAAGTTCTAAAACACCCTTTCTTGGTATAAGTAATTGCTTATTTATATTGTTTTTATTTATAAAGTTAGTTTCAGATAAAGATAAACGGTGACCATCTGCAGCAACGCATATAATTTTATCGTCTGCAATTTCAAACAGTAAAGCGTTTAGAAAATACCGAACATCCTGTATAGCCATACAAAAAGTTGTTTGGCTTAATGCTTTGCGTAAATTTCCTGTTTCCATTGTAAGAGTATCATAGGTTTCAATGTTTTCTATAAGAGGAAATTCTTTAGCAGGCAATGAAGATAATGAAAATTTACTTTTTCCTGTTTGAAGCTTTGCTTTATTACCATCTAAAGAAAAATTCAACATAGAGCCATCTGGTAAAGCTCTACATATATCATGGAATTTTTTAGCAGGTAAAGTTATCTCGCCTTCTTCTATTATTTCAGCTGTACAACTTGCAACCATTTCAACTTCCGAATCACTTGCTGTGATACGTAACATATTATCCCTAGCTTTTATATAAAAGTTCCCTAATATAACTAAAGTTTGTTTTTTTTCAACAACCCCAATTATTTCTGAAAGTGGGTGTAAAAGAGTTTCTCGTTGTATATTAAATATCATATATATATATAAATAGTAGTAGTAAGTAAAGTGAAAACCTATTAATAAACAATTTAAGTTGTTGATATTAAAAGGTTATCTTGAAAGTTAATTTGCATATTAACTGTGGATAACTTGTGTGTAAAAAGCAAACTTTTTTTTTTTTACATTTTACTAACAAGTTATTCACAGTTAAATTTTTTTATTAAATGGTTATAAAAAACCATTAAATATCAATTTACGTTGTTAATAAATTTATTAGTTTTTGTTTATCTTCCAAAAATTCAGGGTTTTCTTCAAACAACAAAACAACTTTTTTATGTGCATATAAAACAGTTGTGTGATCACGACCACCGAATTGCTCACCTATTTCTGGTAAACTTTTATCGGTTAGCTCTTTAGATAAATACATAGCCATTTGTCGTGGCCTAACTAAAGATCTTGTTCTTTTTTTAGATAACAAATCTGATAATCTTATATTATAGTAGTTTACAACTTGTTTTTGTATCTTTTCAATTGAAATATGCCTTGAATGGATATTAAAAAGTTCTTTTAATTCTTGTTTTGCAAAATCTAAGGTAATATCAGTTTTCTTAAAATGTGCTTTTGCCCATAATGTATTAAGGGCTCCTTCCAATTCTCTAACGTTTGATTTTATTTTTTCTGCAAGAATAAAAGCAACATCATCAGCTAATATAAAACCTTGTTGAATAGCTTTATTCTTTAAAATAGCAACACGTGTTTCAAATTCAGGTGGGTCAATAGGAACACTTAAGCCCCAACCTAATCGTGACTTTAATCGTGGTTCTAGGCCATTTACTTCTTTAGGAAAACGATCACTTGTAATTATTACACGTTGATTACACTCGAGTAATGTATTAAATGTGTGAAAAAACTCTTCTTGTGAACGATTTTTACCAGCAAAAAACTGAATATCATCAATTAATAAGGCAGTTACAGAACGGTATTGTTTTTTAAATTCAGATATTGACTTATTACCTAAAGCATAAATCATATTGTTTACAAATTGTTCTGAATGAACATAAGTAACAGAGGCGTTTGAATCATCTTGTAAAATTTTATTACCAATGGCGTGCAACAAATGAGTTTTCCCTAGTCCTGTACTACCATAAATTATCAATGGGTTAAATTGTGTTAGAGACTCTTGAGCAACTTGTAAGGCAGCAGCTTTCGCGATAGAGTTAGAATTGCCTTCTACGAAACTTTCGAATGTAAATTTAACATTTAAATTTGATGGAATTGATGATGTATCGATAGAGTGGCTAAGAGGTATTTGTTGTTTTTGAGGTGTTTGTTGGGGTAAAGATATATTTACAGTAATGTCGGATTGAGTAATATCGTTTAAAGCAAGGGTTATTAGGGATAAAAACTCTGATTTTATTTTGTCAACAATTAGTGAATTAGGTGCGATAATTGTTAAGTTGTTATTTGTTTGTTTTACCTGTAGAGGTTTTAACCAAATATCAATAATTTGTTTATCAATTTCTGATGTTAAACGGTTAAGGCATTTTTCCCAAAGCATAAGTTTTTTGTTTCAATTCCTGTAAAAAGGCTGATATTATACGCAAAGGTAAAAAGAATAAGCTAATTAAGTTAACAAAAGGCTAAAATAGTTGAAAAAGTTGTTAAAAATGAGTATCCTAGCGGACCTTTTTTAATCAAGCACTTTAACAAGTGTTTTTTAAAAGATAAATTGAATTCAAAATTAATAACATAAGAAGCTAAGGTGTAACATGAAAAGAACTTTTCAACCAAGTAATTTAAAACGCGCAAGAACTCATGGGTTTCGTGCTAGAATGAAAACAAAAGGCGGACGCGCTGTAATAAATGCAAGACGTGCAAAAGGCAGACATCAATTAACAGTAAAACATTAATCTCTGTCCGTTAAAAACAAAAATTGACTGGCTTAGCTAAACATCAACGACTGCTGAACAAGGCAGATTTTAATGGTGTTTTTTCTAAGTCAGTTAAAGTTTCTAATGCTTTTTTTCTTATTTTAATTCATAAAACCTCAACTCCTTACAGCCGCTTAGGGTTGGTTATTTCAAAAAAGGTTGATAAAAGAGCTGTTCAACGCAATAGAATAAAACGTATTTGCCGAGAAACATTTAGAAAATTTGTTTTTGAATCACATTGTGATTTTGTGGTTTTAGCACGTCCAAATATTACAAAAAACTCAAATAAGGATTTAACCTTATCTTTGAACCAATTGTGGGAAAAAACCCAACCTAAAATCCAACAAATTAGGAAAAACTCATGAACAACCCAAAAAACATGTTGTTAATAGCATTAATTTTCTTAGGTTTTTTGCTATATGTCGAATGGCAAAAAGACTATGGCCCGAAACCTATAGAAAACAAGACGAATAAATCACAAGCTGAATTAAGTCAAACTTCACAAGATGCATCAATTCCAGAAGTACAATCAAGCGTTACTACAGTTAATGATGTTCCAGAGATTTCGACTTTGGGTCAGAAGCAACCAATGGAAAGCACGGTACAAAGCAGACTATCTGGTGAACTTATTACAATCACAACGAATGTATTGAAACTAAAAATAGATAAAATAGGTGGATCAGTCGTCTATGCTGAATTATTAAAGTTTCCAATAAAAAAGCATGCTTCAGAAAACATAGTTTTATTTAATCAACAACCAGGAAAGGCATATTTTGCACAATCTGGCTTGTTAAGCCAGCAACAAAGCTTTGTTCATACAGAAAGATTTAAATCAGAACAAGATCAATATACTATAACATCAGGTACAACTGATATTCGATTAAGTATAGAAAAGGACGGTATTCAATTAACTAAAACATATAAAATTAATGCCAACTCCTATCTAATAGATATGGTTGATACTATTAAAAACAATTCGAGTTCTTTGTGGCAGGGACAACAATATCGACAATTACAACGAACAAATGCTTGGAAAAATTACGAGCCATCATTTACTGATACAGATAGGATGTCATTTAAAGGAGCTTCATATTTTGAACCTAAGGAAGGGTATGTACAATTAGATTTTGATGATTTTCAAGAGGATAAAATTAATTTAAGTATTGAAAGCGAAGGCTGGATAGCCATGGACCAACACTACTTTTTCTCAAGTTTCATATTAAAAGACAATAAATCGACAATTCTTAGTAAATATATTCCAAACTCAGTTGCACCCTATTTAATTCGAGCAACATCAGATTTTTCAACTGTAAAAGCAGGTGACACAACACAATTAGCAAGTCAGCTTTATGTTGGGCCTAAAGAGCAAGAAAATTTGCCAAAAATAACGGCAGGATTAGGGTTGACAGTTGATTATGGAATATTTACAGCCATTGCGAAACCATTGTTTTGGGTGTTAAATAAAATCCATTCAGTAGTAGGTAACTGGGGCTGGTCAATTATTCTATTAACGATATTAATTAAATTGTTATTCTTTAAGTTGACTGAAAAACAATATAACTCAATGGCAAGAATGCGAAAATTACAACCACGTATTCAAACATTAAAAGCCAGGCACAAAGAAAACAAACAAAAGTTCAATGAAGAAATGATGAACTTGTATAAAAAGGAAAAAGTGAACCCAATGGGTGGTTGTTTGCCTATGTTGGTGCAAATCCCTGTTTTTATAGCACTTTATTGGGTACTAATGGAATCTGT
Source organism: Alcanivoracaceae bacterium (assembly GCA_016744455.1). Classification (GTDB taxonomy): domain Bacteria; phylum Pseudomonadota; class Gammaproteobacteria; order Xanthomonadales; family Marinicellaceae; genus NORP309. Next base: position 137,779 of record JADGEI010000002.1, on the reverse strand, counting down.
TGAACTTCGTCATGCTCCTTTTATGTTGTGGTTGCAAGATTTAAGTACTCCTGATCCTTATTTTATTTTACCGGCAATAAATGCAGCAGCCATGTTTATGACACAAAAACTATCTCCAACACCAGGAATGGATCCTATGCAGGCTAAAATTATGAAGTTTATGCCAATAGGTTTTTCTATTATGTTTGCATTTTTTCAATCAGGTTTGGTCTTATATTGGGCAGTAAATAGTTCCCTTTCACTTTTACAACAATGGATTATTACCAAAAGGATTGATGCGGCATCATAATATTATATGAACAATAATGACACCATCGCTGCAATTGCAACAGCACCTGGAGCAGGCGGCGTTGGTATTATTAGAATTTCAGGACCAAATGCTTACACTATTTGTAATAAGCTAACAAATAAAACACCAATCCCAAAACAAGCCACTTTTTCAAAGTTTGTTCATCAAGGACATATAATTGATGAAGGGTTGGTTCTTTACTTTCCAAACCCCAACTCTTTTACTGGAGAAGATGTCATTGAATTCCAAGCGCATGGGGGAATGGTTATATTAAACATGCTTTTACAAGCGATACTTTCATACGGTGCAAGGCAGGCTGAAGCAGGTGAGTTTTCTAAACGAGCTTATTTAAATGATAAAATAGATTTAGTTCAAGCAGAAGCTATAGCTGACTTGATAAGTTCATCAACAGAGCAAGCGGCAAAGGCAGCTCAACGTTCTCTGCAAGGCGATTTTTCCAAAAAAGTTGAGCAAATATTATATGAACTTATATCCTTGAGGGTTTGGATAGAAGCTGCGATAGATTTTCCTGAAGAAGAAATAGATTTTTTGGCGGATAGCGAAAAACAAAACAAAATGGAAAACCTACATATAACAATAAAAAAATTATTGAATCAAGCACAACAAGGAGAACTATTAAATAAAGGGGTAACTATTGGGATAATTGGCCAACCAAATGTTGGAAAATCCTCTTTGTTAAACTTGTTTACTAGGAGTGAAACAGCCATTGTTTCTGATGTCGCTGGAACAACTCGTGATATTGTTAAAGAAAACATTAATATTCAAGGGGTGCCAATTACCATTATAGATACTGCGGGTATTCATATAACTGATGATAAAATTGAACAAGAAGGCATAAAAAGGGCCAAAAAGATACTTCAGCAAGCAGATATTATATTACAGGTAATAGATACTACGGATGATAGAAATAAACAGCTAAATATTTTGTCAGAATTATCTTTTAGTAAACGTAAAATTATTGTTTATAATAAAATTGATTTAAGTAAGAAATTAACAAAATTAAAGGAAAATGAAGTTACATTATCAGCAAAAACAAAACAGGGTTTTGATCAGTTAGAAAGCAAAATTATTAGTATGATAGGAAACCAACAAACAATTGAAACAAGTTTTTCAGCTCGCTCTCGTCACATTAATTTGTTAAAACAAACGCTAAAAAATATTAGCAAAGCAGAATATAATTTTTTAAAACAACAGGCAGGAGAGCTGGTAGCAGAAGATTTACGTTTAGCTCAAGATTTCCTAAGTCAAATAACAGGAGAATTTACCAGTGATGATTTACTTGGCGAAATATTCTCTTCATTTTGTATAGGAAAATAAATAAAAACTTGAAAACAGCTAAATTTGATCGAGAATTTTGAGTTGACAAATAGGCAAAAACAGGCGTATCATGTAAGCAGGTAAAGCAATTACCTTGTAACAAACAACCTAGACTAAATATAATAGCAGGGGTATTCGTACATGATTAACTTTATTCAAAAGCAAAGTAGAACAAGTGCATTAATTGTTTTTACACTATTGGCTGTGGTGGTAAGCGTATTATTAGACTACCTTATTGCAAAAACGTTAGGGCATAAGTTAACCACCTCTGAAGATTTATTGCGAGCAACAATCATTCCGTTAGTGGTCTTCCCGTTTATTATTTCACACCTTAAAGATACACTTGATAAATTACAAAAACAAGAAGAAACCTTAGAAAATTTATCTGCAAAAGATATCTTAACCGGGCTATATAGCAGACAGACCTTTTACTTGGCCGCAGAAAAACAACACAACCTTTCCGTTCGTAATAAACACCCATATTGTATTTTAACGATAGATATGGATGGCTTCAAACAAATTAATGATAATTATTCACACCAATGTGGTGACAAGGTACTGATGATTTTTGGAAAAGCAGCAAATGATGTTGCACGAACAAGTGATATTTTGGCCCGAATTAATGGTGAAGAATTTGCTTTCTTTTTATCGGATACAACGCCAGAACAAGCAAAAGCTTTTTCAGAAAGGTTGTTTGAAAAAATAAGGAAAAGAGTTGTTATTTGTAAAGATAAATATATTCAATATACAATTAGTATTGGCATTGGTTCTAATGACTGTAAGGACAAAACCTCTTTACAAGAAACGATGAAAGAATCCAATCAGGCGCTGGAAGTGGCAAAAGAGAAAGGAGGAAATAGTATAGAAGAGTTTGAAGGCAAGAGAGCATAAAAGGCTTTATACCCTCTTTAAATCATCCTCTAATATAAAAAATGCTGATATAAAAAGGCAAAAAGGCGAACATTAATTTGCTTTATATAGGTGTACATCGGTTTGAGGATAAGGAATGTTACAACCTGAAGATTCTAGTTTTTCTTTAAATTGTTCTAATAAATCACCATAAACAACCCAATAATCTTCAGTTTTAGCCCATGGCCGAACAGAAAAGTTAACTGAACTATCGGCAAGTTCCGTCAATAAAATAGATGGAGCAGGATCTTTGAGAACTAGGGGGTGCTGTTCCATAACTTTCATCATTATACTACGTGCCAATTTCAAATCATCATTGTATCCAACACCCATAGCGATATCCACTCTTCTGGTTTTTTTTGCAGTATGGTTTACAATTGGATCTGAAGTAATTTGACCATTAGGGATAATCACAGACTTATTGTCTGTCGTTACAATCATGGTACTAAATATTTTGATCTCTTCAATTTTACCCATTTGGCCGGCAACTTCAACAACATCATTAAGTTTAAAAGGCCGAAAAATAACAATCATGACCCCTGAAGCAAAATTTGATAATGAATCTTTAAGTGCTAAACCTATAGCCAAACCTGCAGCAGCTAGCATACCAACTAAAGAAGTTGTTTTAATTCCAAGTTGAGATAGAGCAGCAACAATGACACTTGCTAATAAAATAAAATAAACAAAGTTTTTCAAAAAATTAACTAATATTGGGTCAGAATTTGCCTTATTTAAACCTTTTGCAACCAAATTTGAAATGAATTTAGCAAGCTTCTTTCCTAGCCAATAAACAAGAAAGGCAACAGCAATCTTGGTTAATATGTTGAGTATAGCCTCCGGGTTGTTTATAAACCCTAATACGTTTTGTTGAATTATTTCGAAAAACCCAAGGCTATCATTCGTACTGTTTACGCCTTCTTTTGTAATCATAATATCTATCCAAAGTAAAAAACGCATAATAGCACAAATGAAAATAAAACTTATAGGATGTAACAAAAGTTTAAATTTACTTGAAAACGATTAAATTAACACGATAATGTAACATCACCTTAACCCATATGACGACCATAAAAAAAATTCGATCAATATCAGATATTTTAGGTATTACACTTTCTTTGGTTTGTGCTATTCAATGCGCTATAGCACCAATTTTATTAAGTATTGCGCCAATAATACCTAAGTGGGCACACTTCGGTCATGGGTGGGTATGGATATCTATAATCCTTATAGTTGCAGCATGGAGCATTGGAAGGGGTTATATGAAACATAAAAATAAAAAAGTTATCTGGTTTGCACTGGCTGGAATAGTGTTTTTATTAACAGGAACCCTGTTAGAAGGAAGACTTTCTATATTGGTTGAGTCTGTGGTCTTTGTTTGTGGCGGAGTCTTGTTAACGATAGCTCACTGGATGAATTATAAGTTAGAAGGAAGCTGTTGATCTTAAGTAGGGCAAAACAAATCACTTAAGACTTCTATAACTTTCGTCGTGTTAGTTTGGGCCAAAGAATAAAAAATAACTTGAGATTCTCTGCGGGTTTTTACCATACCTTCTCTACGTAGGGTTGCTAAATGCTGACTAAGAGCTGATTGACTTAATCCAATTTGTTGATGCAATTCTGTTACTGAGTACTCTCTTGTTTCTAATGCACAAAGTATCATAAGCCGTGACTCACTAGAAAGGGTTTTTAACATCCTGGCGGCCTTAGTTGCATGTTCTTTTAAACTCTCAAAGTTTTTTTCTTGATCTTGAGTGACCATATTTTTCCAATTAATAAACTTTAACTATTATATTAAACTAATCTAATATAGTAAATCAATAAATCATAGGTTTGCCATATTTTCGACATAAGTCACAAATAAAATGAAACCTATTATGAAAATATTTATACCAACAAACGAATTATCTGATGAATATATAGCTAAAGGCTACACACTACAGCCATTGATTATTGATGCTTATAAATATCATTTAGAGGATTTCATCTCAGAAAAAACCCAAAATTTATTCAGTAAAAAAGAGAAAAGTGGAACGGTAACAATCAAAATAGGCAGAACACGAGTTGAATAATCAAGAGAAAATTGATTGACTAAAAGGTAAACACCAGCTTGATGGAGAAACAAAGAAACAAATGAGGTTATGACAAATTTAGGAAAACGTTTGCTGTGACTTTCATCATCTTTAAAAGAATAAAAATAGTGGCCAAAATAAGCGGTAAACAAACCAAAAGCAAAGCCACAAAAATGCGCAACAAACGAAGAGAGTTGTAAAGAGTTATAGGCTAGATAGGCAATAGAAAAATGAACAACACTAGCAAAAACCCCAACGAGTCCATAACGAAATAAAAGCGCTATAAAATGATTATTTAATAACCGTAAAAACACTTTCTTCGTTAGCTTCAATTGGTATTGATTGTAATGACTGCCCCAAGCAAGGGCCGTTTGTACAAAGCCCACTTTTGGCATCAAATTCAGCGCCATGGGCAGGGCAAATAATATTCCCTTCCTCTGTTAGCAAAAACTGTCCTACGGCGTAATCTAAACGCCTACCTTGGTGAGGACAATAGTTTTTGAAACCCCTAAAAGAACCGTTCTGCTTTATTAACATAATAGATTCTAGGCCATTGGATGATTGTAAACTGTATTCATACCAAGTATTCTCTTCAACTTGGTTAAGTTTTGTTAGCTCAACAATCATTTTTGTGAGTATTGACGAACAGCATCAATCATAACAGCTAATTTTTCTGGTTGCATTTCTGGATGCATGCCATGACCCAAATTAAAAATGTGTCCATTCCCATCACCAAAAGAACTTAACACCCTTTTCACTTCTGATTTTATAACTTCGTCACTAGCATATAAAACACAAGGATCTAAATTTCCTTGTAAAGCTACCTTGCCGGCAGTTAGTTTTTTAGCCAAAGATAGGTCGGTCGTCCAATCAACACCAAGACAATCTGCACCTACATCAGCCATTTTAGATAAGTTATATTGAACACCTTTAGAAAAAAGAATAATCGGCGTGTCTGGGCAATGTTTTTTTACACCCGTAACAATTTGTTGCATGTAATCAAGTGAAAAAGCTTGATACATTTCAGGCGTCAATGTACCTCCCCAAGAGTCAAAAACCTGGACCGCGTTAGCACCGGCGGCAATTTGTGCAATTAAATAGTCAATACTGGCATCTGTTAATTTTTGTAATAGCTTATGGGCGGCAGTCGTATGGTTTAACAAAAAACTTTTTGCTTTTGCAAAGTTTTTTGAACTACCTCCTTCTACCATATAAGTTAATAGGGTCCAAGGTGAGCCACAAAAACCCAGTAAAGGCACCTCTTTATTTAATTTCTCTGAGGTTAATGAAAGTCCATCCATTACATACTTTAAATCAATACTGCTATTAATTTTGGGTAAGTTATCTACATCTTTTTCAGAAGTAATAGGATTTTTAAACTTAGGACCTTCTCCTTGAACAAAAAACAAACCTAGCCCCATCGCATCAGGAATAGTCAAAATATCAGAAAAAATAATAACAGCGTCAAGAGGAAAACGACGTAAGGGCTGCAGGGTGACTTCGCAAACCATTTCAGCGTTTTTTGCCATGGTCATAAAATCGCCCGCTTGTTTTCGAATTTTTCGATATTCAGGCAAGTAACGTCCAGCTTGTCGCATTACCCATACAGGCGTTCTTTCAACAGGCTGCTGTTTTAAGGCCCTTAGAAGTAAATCATTTTTTAAATTCATAGTTCTTTTTGATTCAGAATAAGCGAGCTATTTTATGCTTAATAGCGATTTTAGTACAACATTCTCTGATACAATAGCTTGCTTTATAACAAACAGGCATAAAAATGAGTTGGATAGAAGAGATTTCTTTGGAAGCAGCAGATGAAAAACTTAAACCAATTTATGATGACCTAATAAAAAGTCGTGGAAAAATCTCCAATATTCTAAAGGTGCACTCTTTAAACCCAGGTGCTCTAAAAGCCCACTTGGATCTATACATGACAATAATGTTTGGAAAGTCTGGCTTGTCACGAAAAGAAAGAGAGTGCATCGCTGTCGTTGTATCACGAGCAGATAATTGTGAGTATTGTGTTAATCACCACGCTGAGTCTTTATCTCGTTACATAAAAGATGAGACAGTATTAGCTCAACTAAAACAAAACTATAAGAAAGCAAGAATTAATGATCGGTTAATGGCCATTTGTAACTATGCACAAAAGTTGACTTCACAACCAGGCAAGCAACAGCAACAAGACATTGAACACTTAAAAACTTTTGAACTAAGTGATAAAGATATATTGGATATTACGTTAATAGTTGCTTATTTTAATTTTGTGAATAGAATTGCACTGGGATTAGGTGTCGCTTTTAATGCAGAAGAATTAACAGGCTATAAAGATGAACTTACTTAATAACTACTGGTCATAACGCACATAATTAATTATTTAAAAATACAAACCATGAATAAAACCGTCATTTTAAGCTTATTTTTGATAAGCACTAGTATACAAGCCCAGTTTATAGGCAAAGAAGAGCCAACGAATTTTGAGCTGAATCTAAATAACACAAATAATGTTAACTTACTGTATAGAAACGCCTCTGCGGCTAAAGCTAACAAAGATTTTGTAGGCATGTTAAAAATAGTAAAGAAGTTAAATAAGCTGACTCCTAATATACCCTCTATTAAATACATGTTAGCAGAGGCCTATGCACTTAACGGCGAAAAAAGCAGCGCGTTTAATGCTTTGGTTGAATTACAAAAACTAGGTATGTATTATGATATTGGAAACAACAAAAGTTTTAATGAAATAAGTAAATTCCCTGTATTTGAATACATTAAAGGTAATTTTGACGCGAATAATCTGCACTTTGGTTCAGGCTTAGAGACATTTAAAATAGATAAAAGTTTTAGTGGATTGTTGTTTGAAAGCTTGGCTATTGATCAAAAGAATCTTGCTTTTTTAATGGGGAGCTTAAGAGACGGCCGCATCATAAAAATAGATGAGAAGGGTGAAATAACAACATTAATTGAAGAAACTCTAGGCGGGAAACAAGGCCCTTGGGCAGTAATGGATCTAGCAATCGATAATAATAATGACACTTTGTGGGTCGCATCAGCATCAGTATCACAGTATGGCAAAATGTCGAAACAATCTGCAGGGCTATCAGGAGTTTTTAAATATCAACTAAGTACAGGCGAATTATTAAAATCATATGTTTTGCCTGCTCATTTTAGGCCTGCTATGATTTCCTCAATGCATTTAACAAAAGAAGGAGACTTGTTTCTTTTAGAGTCTCAACAAGGACTGGTCTTAAAGTTTGAGAAAGAAACAGAAAAGCTAACAAAGGTTTTTTCAACAAAAGAAAACAAAAACTTACGAAGCATAACGGCTGACGAATCAGGAAGAATGGTTTATATTGCTGGAAGTGAAAAAGGAATTGTAATTGTTGATACAGAAAAGCAAACATCCTATTTGATTGAAAATACAGCAGCAATAAATCTTGTTGGAATTAGCAATATAACCTATGATGATAATGGGCTTATTATTGTTCAAAATGTAAATAACCCAGAAAGAATAATGCGTCTTGAATTAAACAAAACAAAGACAGTCATATCAAACATTTTTCCAATAGAGTCATCTCACCCTCGATTTAATAGCCCTTCAGTTGCAGTAGTTTTTGACCAAGGGTTGTATTTTATTGCTAATTCACAAACAACAAAAACAAATAATTACGGTGGTTTGTTAAAAGGACAAGAATGGCAAGACCAATACATCCTTAGCACCAATAAACATTATCACGAACAAGAAACAATAGAGTACAATAAAAAAATAGCCAAAGAAAAGAAAAGAACAGGATCAAAATAAAAAAGGGGGCTTAATTAGCTCCTTTTCTCTATTTACTGCGCTTAGATTATATCTAGTACAGCCTCAGGAGGACGACCAATAACGGCCTTATTGCCATTAACAACAATTGGTCTTTCGATAACTTTCGGGTACTTGCACATCAAAGAAATTAAGTCAGAGTCCGAGAGAGAAGCCTCATTTACACCAAAATCTTTATACTCTTTTTCCCCCTTACGTAGTAACTCTCTCGTTTTGATTTTCAAGAGTGAAATAACCTTTTTTAGTTCAGAAGGGCTTGGTGGAGACTCAAGATACTTTATGATTTCAGGATTATAGCCATTTTCGGTTAGTATCTCTAAGGTTTGTCTAGATTTTGAACATCTTGGGTTGTGATATATTTTCATTTGTACTTATGGTTATTTTTAAACGATGAATATTAAGGTATAATGGCAACTTTTAACAGATAAACGCTAAATGAAAACACTTTTATTTCTATTTGTAATAATTATAATTACTTCTTGCGGAGAACAAAACAATCAACAATTACCAGACTCAAAAGCAGTTGCAATTGTAGGAAATAAGCCCGTAACGGCTGACTTATTATCAGCTTATATGCAAACAAACAGGATATCCAATACAGATCAGGCAGCTGTAGACCAAGCATTAGAGGCATTGATAACAGACATAGCTATAGCAAATATAGCCAAGAAAGAAAGTCCTAATCTATCACCACAACAATTAAATGTTTTAGAGTATCAAAAAATTAGAATGTATGCCAATAATGCTAAACAAAACTACTTACAGAAAAATGCAGTAACAGAGGCAGAAATCAAGAAAGAATATAATTTAGCTAATACTAGTATTGGCGGAAAACAGTACCACCTTCATTTATTGCTTTATAAAGATGAAGTGCAAGCTGTAAAGCAACTGGAAAAGATAAAAACCGCAGAAGATTACTTAGAAGCAGAAAAACAGTTCACAAAACAAAACCCACAAATGCGAGGCGTTGGAGATATAGGCTGGGTTACTCTCACTCAGCTACCAAAGACATTTAGGGCAGAAATAACCAAAATGAAACCCTATACGTTTTTATCAAAGGTGGTACACAGCGATTTTGGAGCTCATATTTTATTTTTAGAAGAAGAAAAAGAATTGCTCCCACCAAAACTAGAAACTGTAAAACAAGGTATTATTAAAACGATAGAATCAAAAAAACTATCTAAGTTTAGACAATTGGCTAGAGCTAAGGCCAATGTAAAACTTAAAGAGTAAGGCGACTATAAGAGAACAGCAAAATAGGTGTTTACATTGTAGTGTTTACAACTTTATTGTTCGGCCCTCTAAAGTAATTCGAATTACTATAGAAATTATTCTTTTGGGATTTATACCAGCCAGGAATACCCAAAACAGGCAAAGGAAGTAAATCCTTGGAGCATAATAAAAGCACATCATTCAATAGGTTAGATGCCAAGTATTGATCTACGTTTGTAATAATTGGATTAATAACCAAGGCTTTTGCGGTCATACCAATGTATGGATTTAGATACTTTTCATACATGGCGTGACCAAAAGTAACAACTTTAATTTTACCTTTAAGCCAAGAGTTTCTGTGGTTTATAAATAGCTCTTTCCATTGATGTTGTTGAATTAAGTTTTTGATGTTTTCATTAGCAAAAACAATAACTCCGCACTCATCAAATAAAGTTAATAAATCACGTTTTTTTGAGCGTAAATTACTGGTTTGCCTCTTAATTTCTTGGAAATGCTTGGCATTAATGGCACTTTTTGCCTTTGGAAACTTTAACCAAGCCAAAGCATTAAAAAAATCATGCCAGTTTGTATGTCTGTGGGCAATTAGCCCATGGTTATAAACCCTTTCTTCATAACCTAGTTCAGGAAAAAGTAAGTTTTCGTCTTGATTAATAAACTTTAAAGGTTTGTTATTAAGGTTGGTTTGTTTTAGTAGGTTATTAAGCTTGTTTACGCTTGGTAAATTAGACAGGTTTCTAGTAAGAAAATCAGGGTAAGATGATTTAATTAATGTTTTCAAAGGGCCGTACATCAATTGTTCAGACTCAGTTTTAAACATTATTTTATCGGTTGATAAATGTGTGTAATTAACAGGTCTTCACTTGTTGTACCCGGGTCTGTGACGAAATCTTCCCATGAGTTTCCCGCCTTTTCGAAATTGTTTTGTTGTAAATAAGCATCAATAACGCTGTAAGATTTTACAAAGTTTTCATACGAGCCTTTATGAATATATTTTATTGCTTTTCCTTGGTATGTTGAAAAAGCCTTGATTTTTCCTTCGGAATCAATTTTTTTATTATTTTCTACTGGAATAACGGCTAAAAATTCATAGATTATATCAGTGTTTTTTAGGTTTACGATTTTTGGAGAACCGGTCATGACAATACCTTTGGCAGTAATGTAGTTGACGATAGCTCCGTAAGCTGAAGCAATAATAGGAGATATTTCAGTAGTTTTCTTACTTGTTGAGACCTCTACAGCATAGGACTTTTCCGCAAGAGTTTGTTCGACCGATATCATAGAATAGTCATATAAAGGAAGTGACTCTACATGTTCTTTAAGTTTTTTTAAGCCCCTTTCGTAGTCCGGTGCAATCATGTCCTCTAGGACCAAACCAAAGTAACGATAAAACACGTTGTAACCGAAATCGTTTTCAAAAGCCCAGGTTGCTGTAGTGATATTTCCTTTCTGTTTTAGTGATATTATTGAAAAAGCAGGGGAGTCGTTTTTCCCAAAAAAGAATTTTGTTTTTATTGATGAGTCTTGAATAGATTTTATGATTTCGTTAGAGCCTGTCCCAACTTTTTGATTGCCACTCCATTCAATTTTTGAACCTACACCCGATTTTGCTCCGGAAATAACATAGCTGGCATTTACATCGTATTCATACCAAGGAGACCATTTGTTAAAATTACTAAGTGAATTAATAACCTTAAATACAGTTTGTTTGTCATGGCTAATTTCAATACTTCTTTCTAAGTGTACTTTGGCAGGTAAAAACAAACCTACAATGATTACAACTAACAAAATAGCAAATAATGCCATAACCATATATCGAAGTGTTCTCATTATTAATTCGCCATAAACAGAAAAGAAAGACAATGATATAGTAAAATTGACTATTATCAAGATTAATTTAGATTTTACATGTAGCTCTTGCTTTTCAAAGAAACATCCTTGATAATGAGAACTATTATCATTAATGGAAACAATTCGTGAAATTATCACAAGCACAGGTAGGTAGGTATTATAAAATAGAAAGCCTCTCTTTACTTAAAGAGTTAGCTAAAAGAATGGCTGTTTTAGGCCTGAATACAGGTGTGCTTATTGAGTTGTTGTCACTATACAAACATGGGGCAGTTGTAAAAACTGTTAATGGTAATATTGCTCTTGGATCAGATGTGTTAAGATTCATTCAAGTCTCTTCAATATAAGTCAAAAAACATGACCGCTACGGAAAAACCTCTTGTTGCATTGGTTGGCAACCCTAACTGTGGGAAAACAACACTATTTAACCAACTTACAGGCTTAAGTAGAAAAACCGGTAATTGGGCGGGTGTAACAGTAGACTCACAATTTTGTGCAGTCAACTTTAATGAATTACATTACAACTTGGTTGATCTGCCAGGAATTTATGGGCTATCTATTGATTCTCATGGACAAGACGAATCACATGTTAAAGAATTTTTACAACAACAAAAACCAGATATAATTATCAATGTCATTAATGCTTGCTCACTTGAGCGAGGACTGTTTTTAACATTAGAATTATTAGATTTTAGCGTTCCAATTATAACGGTGCTTAATATGTGGGATGAAGCACAAACAAAAAAACTTCACATAGATAGCACAAAACTCGCTAAGCTTTTGGATAGTGATACTGTACAAATGGTGGCAAAAACTGGCAATGGAACTGCAGAGTTAAACAGCAAAATAGGTCAATGTTTGAAAGATCAACCAACTCCTCAGTTTAAAACAGAACATAAATTTAAACCCAGACTTAAACAAGCTCAAAGCATAGCCAAACAAGTTATTACCACTAGTGGAAATCAAAAGTCATCCAACAAATTAGACTATTTTACCACCCACCCTTTTTGGGGGTTGTTATCCTTCTTTTTAGCCATGTACATCATGTTTTTCTTTGCAATCAATGTTGCAGGTGTATTTATAGATTTTTTCGATATTGCTACAGGTGCTTTTTTAATTAATGGTGGACACCAATTATTAGAGGCAATTGGTTTGCCACAGTGGTTAGTGGTGATTCTGGCTGATGGAATAGGAGGAGGTGTACAGGTTGTAGCAACATTTGTTCCTGTTATTGGTTTTTTGTATTTGGTACTAACGTGGTTAGAAGACTCTGGTTATATGTCACGAGCAGCATTTGTTATGAATGGGCTTATGCAGAAAATAGGCGTTTCAGGCCAATCCTTTGTACCATTGATAATCAGTTTTGGTTGCAATGTACCAGCAATTATGGCAACTAGAGCGTTACCATCCAAACGCGAAAGGCTGGTTACAATTATGATGGCACCTTTTATGTCTTGTGGAGCACGGTTGCCAGTCTATGCTTTGTTTGTTGCTGCTTTCTTTTCTCAACACGCCGCAGCTGTAGTATTCGCACTTTATTTTACTGGCATTATAATGGCTGTTTTTACCGGTCTATTATTACAAAAAACGTTGTTACCAGGAAAGGCCGAACCGTTTTTAATTGAACTACCTCCTTGGCGAGTGCCAACATTTAAAAACCTTATAATTGGTACTTGGCGTCGTTTAAAAGACTTTATATGGGGAGCAGGAAAAATAATTGTAATAATGGTTATGATTATACAGGTGTTAAATTCTTTTGGGAGTGATTTTTCTTTTGGTAATGAAGATTCAGAAAACTCAATGCTTTCGGTTACTGCTAAAACAGTAGTGCCCCTATTTAAGCCCATGGGACTTGAGGAAAAAAACTGGCCTGCAGTTGTCGGTATTATCACAGGAGTTTTGGCAAAAGAAGTCGTGGTTGGTACATTAGACACGCTCTATTCAAGCCTTGATAAACAAGAGAAAGGAGAACCGAAGGAAAAGAGTATTTCTCAAGATTTACAAGCAGCTGTACTCTCGATCAAAGATAACGGTATTGGCTTAATAGATACGCTAATAGACCCCTTGGGGTTGTCTATTATAGAGCCTGGAACGGATAAAGAAATGACAGCCAACCAGGAAGTCAGTGATAATTTGTTTGGTATTATTCGTGATCGTTTTGCTGATAAATATGCTGCATTTGCATATTTATTATTTATTTTGCTTTACTTCCCATGTGTTGCAGCAACAGCAGCAATTGCTCGAGAAGCAACAATAAAGTGGGCAACATTTTCGGCGCTTTGGAGTACTGGTCTAGGTTACATGGTGGCAACCAACTTTTATCAACTCAGCCATTTTAGTCGCCATCCCGTACAGGCAATTACATGGCTAGTGGCTTTTATTCTTTCTCTTGTTATTGTTTACATTTATTTGAAAAAAGTTGGGCAAAGAACGCAATCAATTCAACTAAATGTTGTTTGAAATAAGGCGGTACAGGATAAAGGGCAATCTACTTTCGTTTAGTAGAGGGCTATTAACAATTATTAATATGGTTGGTTACTTTATCTCAAAACAATATGATGCTGAGATGGGGATTTCTTGCAGTCCTAACAGGGTGAGACTGAATTTACGGTATTATACCGCAGGGTTAATATTCATAACATCAGAGTTGTAAATATACCCTAATATAATTAATTGAGCGATAAAAAGTAAGATCCAACAATAAAAATAAAAATGATAAAACCAAGTAATGGCTTAAAAAATGTATTTTTTTCAGAAGGCCCATTTCTTCCGATTAACTTCTGTTGTGTTTTGGAAACTTCTTTCTCTTGCCATTGCTGAATAATATGTTTTGCTCTGTCAAAATCATTTTCATCAGCCATAACTTTAACTAAACTTTGAGGCTGTAGTTCACCAACACCACCTTGTAAAAAATCGCCCATAATATGACTTTCTATGCCTTCAAATAATAATAAATCTTGGGCCAGTTTGGCATCAAAAGAAGAGTTTGCTTGATAAACAGTAATCATGATAAGCAATATAGCATATAATTAACTCATGGTTAAAAAAATACACAAATTGCCCAGTTTATTGGTAGATCAAATTGCTGCTGGTGAGGTGATTGAACGCCCTGCTTCGGTTGTCAAAGAGTTGGTGGAAAATGCTATGGATGCCGGAGCTACACGTATCAGCATTGAAGTTGAAAATGGTGGAAAAAAAACCATTCGAGTGATAGATAATGGTATTGGATTAGCTAAAGATGATATGACACTTGCAATTCAACGTCATGCCACCAGTAAGATAAAATCACTAGAAGACCTAGAGGCCTTAAACTCATTAGGTTTTCGTGGTGAAGCCTTACCAAGCATTGTTTCTATCAGTCGATTCAGTATAACCTCAAAAACTACAGATGCTGAATATGCTTATCAACTTGATTGTCTGGGTGGCGAGTGCGAAGCTGTAAAACCAGCACAACACCCACAGGGCACGACTATTGAGGTGAGAGATTTATTTTATAACACTCCAGCACGAAGGCGATTTTTAAAAACAGACCGGACTGAGTTTTTGCGCATTGATGATTTGATCAAACGGGTCTCACTGTCGCGTTTTGATATTGGTTTTACCTTGATTCATAATGGCAAGACTGTACGTAGTACCCAATGTGGTGAGGAAGCTGTAAATAAAAAAATGCGAATTATACAATTATGCGGTAAAGATTTTTTTGATAACGCCTTCACCATCGATGAACAACGACATGGAATGCGTTTATATGGTTGGGTGGCAAAACCATCATGGAATCGAGCTTCAGCAGATCGACAGTTTTTTTATATTAATGGGCGTATGATTAAAGACAAGTTGATTGGGCATGCGGTTAGGCAAGCTTACCAAGATGTGTTGTTTCATGGTCGTTTCCCTGCTTTTGTTTTGTATTTTCAATTAGATCCACATTTGGTAGACGTCAACGTGCACCCAACTAAACATGAAGTGCGTTTTCGTGATTCACAACTCATACATGGTTTTATATTTGGTTCACTTAATCACGCCTTATCACAGACCAAACCTGGCTCAGATTTACAGGCAAATAGTGAACAAGGACTAAATGTTGCCACCATAACACCAGTTGATTATTCTAAAATGCAGTCGTCTTTACAATTTGGTAGACCTTCTTCATCTGGTTATGTGGCAGAACCAAGTGGAAACTATTTACAATCCATTGCTCAATCAAGTCAATCTCTGCCCTCTTATCAAGAAAACGTGGAGTCAAATCAAGGCGAAATAGACGAAGTAATGCCACCACTGGGTTATGCTAAGGCACAAATACACGGTGTATTTATCATTGCCGAAAATGCCCAAGGTATGATAGTGATTGACATGCATGCTGCACATGAGCGAATTACCTATGAATGGTTTAAAAAATCTTTGGCGCAAGAAGGCATACGTTCTCAGTCGTTATTGGTTCCGCAAGCCATAACTGTCAGTGAACGTGAAACCCATGCGGTTGAACTGCATAAGCCTTGGTTTGAAAAGCTTGGAATAGATATACAGGTTGGATCGAAAGAGTCGGTAATTATCCGCAAAGTACCTACATTACTAGCAAAAACTAATATTGAGGAATTGATTAAAGATGTTTTATCAGAAATCGTTACACTGGGTTCTAGTACAAAAATAGAAGCTAGCATTAACGAGTTATTATCATCCATGGCATGTCATGGCTCAGTCCGTGCCAACCGTCAAATGACAATTGTAGAAATGAATGCTTTACTGCGAGAAATGGAAAAAACTGAACGGGCAGATCAATGCAACCATGGAAGGCCGACATGGGTGCAAATGGATATGAAACAACTCGACCGGTTGTTTTTACGTGGGCAATAGTGTGGCTTTTGAAAACAAGCATCACAGAGGTTCTCAGCGTTACTCAGAGAAAAAATGAGCAAACTAATCTAGTAGTATATTCCACGATATCGTTAAACAAGATGTACTATCTATATAAACCTAGTAACCCTTAGCCTGTTTCATTCTTCATTGTCTTTTTCCAAGTTTTAATACCAACAAAAATTAAAACCAAATAAGCTACGTATAAAGCAGCAACAAAATAGAGTTGTTTATTCCAAAACAAATAGATAGAAATTGAGTCAATTATTAACCAGTAGTACCAGTTTTCAAAAACTTTATAAGCAACTAAAACCGTAGCAAAAACGGAAAAGATGGCGACAAAAGCATCAAGGTAAGGAAATGAGGCACCAAGGTTTTGCATTAAATAGCCAATAATAGGGGTTAAAAGCAAACCAATAACAACAATTAAACCATGGGTTTTTAATGACCAATGGCCAATCTTTGTGTTCTGACCACCCTTTTTATTTTGCCATTTCCACCAACCATAAACCGCCATTACTAAATAATAACTATTCAACACAGACTCCGACAACAAAGAAACCTGATGAAACAAGAAAATAAAAATAGCTGTACTTATAAAAGCAAAAAACCAGCACCAAATGTTTTCCTTAACAACTAATACTAAGTACAGTACCGCACAAATAACAGCAACAACCTCTAAACCTGATTGTGCCCAAAACCCCGAACTTATTTTATTTATGATTTCATTCATATAAGAAGGTTGCCTATGTGTATTAAAATCTAACTAAAACGCATAGTTGAAACTTAAACCAAGATGCCTTGGAGACCCAAATTGAGTATAAGGTTTATCTTCAAAATTAGGTGGTTCTAGGCCAAAAAAGAAACCGCGAGTAGCATAGCGCTTATTGAAAAGATTATTACCCCAAAGTGTAACGGACCAGTTATCGGACTCATAACCAACTCTAAGGTTGTATAGTTGATAAGACTTAGAGTGCTGTTGGTGGGAATCAGAAAAGAAAAAACTATCTTTCCCATTGGCATCTAGGCGGGCAAAGAAGCCATTAAGGTTATGGTATTGAACCCCGAGAGAAAAATTGTAATGTGGAGCATGTGCTTGATCTCGCCCGTTAAAATTTCCTTCGGTGGTGATGAAATCATCAAATTCAGCATTGAGTAAGCCTAATGAACCATAAAAATCAAAAACAGAATTTAATTGAAAATTAAAATCTGTCTCGACCCCATAATTGCTGCCTGTGGCGGCATTACCGGTGAAAAACACAAAGCTTAATGGGTCTTGTGGATCAATTTGACGAGAGGTGCTAATCTGCATATCATCTCGTTTTGAATAAAAAATGGAGGCATTTAATTGTAAACGATAATCGAGGAAATGGCCTTTTATTCCAGACTCTATACTCCACAACGATTCGGGTTGATATTCACGTAAGCTGTCTGGAACACTGACAGATAGATTAAAGCCACCGGCTTTGTAGCCTCTAGCCAAAGTGGCGTAGCTATTTAAATTATCAGCTATTTTATGGTTTATTGACAGTTGTCCGCCCCACATATTGTCATCTGGTGATACGTTTATGCCGTTGTTATCTACATAATTGGCATTGCGTCTTTCAAAACGTATGCCTGAAGTTAAGGTGTTGTTGTCGTTAAGCGGGGTATCCAGCTGAGCAAACAAGGCAATGGATGTGGATTCAAACTGGCTATCTAAGTTTCTAAATAATTCTCCATTATAAAATTCGTTGATAGTGTTATCTTCACTCACATCCAATAAGTAAATTCCAGCTAACCATTTATCTGCTACAAACCGAAATTCTTGCGAAGTGTGTTTGCGTTTTCTAAGGCTAATTGAGGTAAATTCATAAGGAGTAAACTCGCCCCAGTAAATAGGGTTACCCCAATCACCATCAAAAGAATAATCAATGTCTGCCTTCATATAACTGGAGATACTCAATAGGCTTATATCGCCCATTAGATAATTAGCCTTTACTGATAAACCTGTTGAGTTTTGTTTATCAACACCAGGAAAATCAGAATGAGTAGTAAAAGTGTTTTCAGGATTAAAGCTATCAAAACCATTATCAATATTGGCTTTTAGTAAGGTAAAATTAAAATCTAAATTATCACTAGCCTGCCAAAAAAGTTTCCCGCGAGCAACAAACTCATCGCGATAATTTGAATCATCGTTATTATAAAAGTCATTATGAATAAATCCATCGGCATTGTATTGATGTACACTCAAGCGATAAGCGGCATTTTCACTTAACCCTCCTGTAGCACTAAACCCAACAGCAGTGTCTCCATCATCACCTATAAGTGTTGTGAGTTTATAAAGGTCACTGAACTCTGGATCTTTAGTTTTTACATAAATTAAACCAGCTAACCCGTTGGCGCCATAACGTGTTCCCTGTGGCCCACGTAAAACTTCAATTTGTTCAACGTCAAATAATGTTGCTATACTGCCAAGAGCAGAAAAATCAATGTCATCAACAACAAACCCAACCGAAGGATTTGGTGCTCCTTCATATTGTGAACGCTCACCAATGCCTCGAATTTGAAAATAGCGTGGACGGTTAGTAGCAGACGACCAATTGAGGTTTGGCACTAGGCCCATGACATCTTCAAAATGTTGGGTACCCGCTTTTTCTAAAACCTCACTATCAATAATTGACATGCTTGTGTTGCTTTCTATAGCTAATGTATCATCACGCAAATCAGATGTAACAACAGTTTTATCGAGGTTTTCAACATCATCATCAGCAGAGAAAGCTAAGGAGGCTAAAAGAATTAAACTTAGTAATGTAATTTTCATGGATTTTTACCTATTAATATAGAATGATAAAAACCCGGTTTTATTGACGAGTAATAGATTGTTCCATTCCTACGCCGGTATTAACCGGATCAGGTTCAAAGGGTCCAAAGCATTAATAGCATTGTCTCAGGAGTTATCCTCCCCTTGGAATTTGTGTATAATAGCAAACACTACCTAAAAAACCAAGAGAACTATGTTCCAACCTAGCTATTTTAAACAAAGTGACACCCGACAAATGTTGGCCTTTATCGGAGAATTTCCGATGGCATCCCTAGTAACAATGAGCTCAAATGGTTTACTTGGTAATCATATTCCAATGATTGTAATTGAGCGTGATAAAAGACATTATCTACAAGGACATGTTGCCAAAGCTAATTCCATTCACAAAGACATTGATACCACTGTCAATACTTTAGCAATGTTTCATGGACCCAACGGGTATGTTTCCCCTAGTTGGTATCCAAGCAAAAAACTAGACCCAAGAACTGTTCCAACGTGGGATTATGTGACTGTGCATGTCAGTGGGACACTTAATTTTTTTCAAGATAAAAACTGGTTGAAACAACACCTTGTTAACTTAAGTAATACAAATGAAAAAAAGGTTAACCAGAGTTGGAAGCTCTCAGATGCTCCAGATGACTATATTGATAAAATGTTAAATGCTATCATCGGTGTAGAGATTGAAATAGTAGAAATTAAAGGCAACACCAAGATGACACAAAACCACCCTCAAGACAATCGAGTTGGTGTGATCAATGGGTTAAAGGCGATTGGTAAAGATAATCTGGCCAAATGGGTCGAAAATCCTAACCCTTATAAATGAATTTAGGCTAGAATTCTTCGTTTTATCACTAGTGCACTATGTATAACCTAAATAGCGAACCTTTTAAGCTTGAACGAGATGTCGAAGCTATAGTTGTGCCATCTGGACAATCAATGAATTTGCCGGGCGGGACAGTAGGCTATATCACTCAATCTTTGGGTGGAAGCTTTACCGTTTTTATTGATGGCAGTATGTTTATGATTTTAGGCCACAATGCAGATGCACTAGGCAAGGAACCAATGGCATTGCCCGAATTTAAAGAGCACGCTTCACTAAAAGACATGGAACAAGCCATTTGGAAACAATTAGAAAATGTTTATGATCCAGAAATTCCTGTTAGCATCGTTGAACTGGGTTTAGTTTATGAGTGTGTAGTCTCTGAGAAGGCCAAGATATTTGATGTTAAAATTGAAATGACGTTAACAGCCCCGGGTTGTGGAATGGGTGATGTTATTGTCGCTGATGCTAAAGCCAAGATAGGCCTAATTCCAAATATAGGTGAAGTCAGTTGTGAAATGGTTTTTGATCCGCCATGGGATAAAAACATGATGAGTGATGCCGCAAAATTAGAAACAGGAATGTTTTAAATTGAAAACAACTATTACTTAAGTCCAAAAAAACGCCGGGAGACACTAGACACATTGCTTTTAAACGTATCAATGGATTGCTGACGTAGTTGTGCAATGACTTCTGCGATATGACCAAGGTGTTTAGGTTCGTTTCTACGTGTTTTTAATTTTAAATCACGTGGAATCAGATATGGAGAATCGGTTTCAATCATCAAACGATTATCAGGAATATTTTTCACCAATTCACGTAAATGTAAACCACGCCTTTCATCACAAATCCAACCAGTAATGCCAATATGGCAATCTAAATCTAAATAATCAAACAAAGCATTTTTTGTATCAGTAAAACAATGCACTACAAGTTTAGAAATATTGTCTCGGTATTCTTTGATAATGGGAAAAAAGTCAGCATGGGCATCGCGTTGGTGTAAAAATAATGGCATTCCAGTTTCAATAGCGAGTTTAATGTGTTGTTCAAATGAGAACAGTTGTGCCTCACGAGGTGAAATATCTCGAAAATAATCTAATCCTGTCTCACCTATAGCCACAACCTTATCTTGTTTAACTAAATCAAAAATAACGTCTTCACTCTCGCCTGTGTATTCATCGGCATGATGCGGGTGAATACCTACAGTTGAAAACAGCTGGTCAGGAAATTGTTGGGTTAAATCAAAAGCGTGTTGCGAACAAGCGATGGTAGACCCTGTGACCACCATAGTGTCTACCCCAGCAACGACAGCGTCATCAATAACCTTTTTTCTGTCTTTTGTGAAACTTTCATGGGTTAAGTTGGCTCCAATATCTATCATTCATTCTTTGTTCAGTAAAAAAACGCTACTATAGCAACATTATTTAAAATTTGGAGAAGAAACATGAAATTTTTTCAAAAAATAGCAATAGCTTCAATACTATTTGTTACAACACAATCTATCGCCTTTACCCCAGAGTCGGGCTTGTGGTGGAACCCTGATGAACCAGGAACAGGCGTTTCAATTGAAATTCAGGATAACTTTATGTTTATTGCCATATATGTTTATGACGAAGCGGGAAACCCAATTTGGTATACATCCGGTCAGTTTTTACAAGGTAACTCATTATTTGATGGTGAATTGGATTATCACTATAATGGTACATGCATTGATTGTAGTTATACACCACATGTAACTATAAAAGGGGAACGTGGTCCAGTAACCATTAACTTCCTTACAGAAACAACAGCCACCATACAATTTCAGGGGGCAGTTAAATCCATAGAAAGGTTTAACTTTTTCCTTGGAGATAAAATTGAACAGATGCTAGGTGAATGGCAAACAATAATTGACTTTTCGAGTAACGATATTGATTTTCCATTCAGTGGCGATGTGTTGCTATTTGACATAACTTCATTTAGTGATGGCGATAAATTTGCAGAAGGTTGTCGTCCAGACAACACTATAGATGGCTTCTGCTCGGACTTTGCTTTAGATAATCACGATATGGCAGCAATTTATGATGATCAAGAAGAACAATTGCTTGTGGTCGTGAATGATAGCGAAGATTTTTGGTTGGCTTACTATCTAGATTTAGGGTTAGACCAATTTGATGGAGTTGCAGAATTATATTCTAAAGATTTTGGGCACAACAATGTTTTTTATCCTGTTCGTGGATTTAGAACGGCTAGTCGTTCATTTGTAGAAACAGGCGTAGGGCCATCAAAAGCCTTAAGTAATAAAAACAAAACAGTTACAGGGATCGGAAGCAAAGAAGGTACTATTTCAAAGGCAAAGTCTTTGTCAGATTTTAGTAAAAAAGAACAAAATAAAATTCAAAGACAGCAACTATTAATTCAAAAATTAATTAATAGCTTTGATACGTTATAATTATGAACTTTTAAAGATTTTTGCACCAGTAAATGTCTCCCTCTTAAAAAGCCTAAATTTTATATTTAGGCTTTTTTATATCCAATCCCTAGGCCTTAAATAATCATAAATTCGTGCTTCTTCACTACCTGTTTCAGGTTGATAGTTGTAGCGAAAAGAAACTTCTGGCGGTAATGACATAAGTATTGACTCAGTACGGCCTCCAGATTGAAGGCCAAACAATGTACCTCTGTCATAGACAAGATTAAATTCTACGTAGCGACCACGGCGATATTTTTGAAAGGACTTGTGTTTTTGTAGATAAGGCGTATCTTTTCGTTTTTTTATAATGGGTAGGTAAGCATCAATGTAGGCACTACCAATGGCCTGAATAAAGGCAAAAGACTTGTCAAAGCCCCATTCATTTAAGTCGTCAAAAAACAAACCGCCAACACCGCGAGTTTCTTGTCGATGTTTTAGGAAAAAATACTCATCACACCATGTTTTATACTTAGTGTAAACTTCATTTCCAAAGGGGTCGCAAGCTGCTTTGGCAGTTTTGTGCCAGTGCACGATATCCTCGTCAAAAGGATAATACGGCGTTAAATCAAAGCCTCCACCGAACCACCACTTATTGTTTTCATTTCCAGTCGTTCTAAAGACACGAACATTGGCGTGAGATGTTGGAATATAAGGGTTATTAGGATGAATAACTAAAGAAACACCAGAAGCCTCAAAGCCAGCACCGGTTAATTCAGGCCGTTTAGCTGTTGCAGAACCAGGCAATTCATCACCCAATACATGAGAAAAATTTACGCCGGCAGATTCAAAAAGGTTTCCACGCATTACACGAGTTCGGCCACCACCACCATTGTCGTGATGCCATGCATCTTGTTTAAAGGAGTTGGACTTTTCGATTTTTTCTAGGCTTTTACAGAGTGTATCTTGTAAAGCTTTCAGGTATTCAACCACGGCCTTAAATTGAGAGTCGTTCATTTTTCTATTACCTTTGTTGGGTCTTGGTGAATAATTACTTCAGTATCGGGAATTAGTTGAACAAGTTTGTTCTCTAGTTTATCGGCAATTGCGTGTGCCTGAATAAGGCTAAAACGATCATCTAATTCTAGGTGAAATTGAACAAACTTATCTTTACCTGATTGCCTGGTTTTAAAATCATGGACCCCTAAGATGTCATCAGTTTGATCAATGGCATTAAGTATTAATTTTTCAGTTTCTTCATCAAGCTTTTTATCCATTAACTGTTGCAAAGAACTATTACCAATATCAAAAGCACTTTTAAAAATATACAAGGAGATAACAATAGCAAAGACAGCATCAGCCCAAAGATAACCTTTTAATGTTAAAAATAAAGCAACTAAGATGCTGAAGTTCGTCAACAAATCTGTCACATAATGTAAAGAGTCAGCCTTGATTGCTAAATTATTAGTAATTTTAACTACATGCCTCTGATATAAAACCAACAGTAAAGTTATTATTATTGAAAAAACCATAACCCATATTCCAACATCACTGTGGTTCAGCGTTTGTGGATTTTGTAAACGATTAATGGCGTTAAAAATTAAAAACACGGCAGACCCAGCAATAAAGCTAGCTTGAGCAAACCCGGCTAAAGGTTCTGCTTTACCGTGACCAAAATGATGGTCATCATCGGCCGGTTGCAAGGCATAACGCACAGCAAACAGGTTTATAAGCGAAGCAAATGAATCCATTAACGAATCAATCAAAGAGGCTAAAATTCCGACAGATCCTGATAAGTACCATGCATAGGCTTTAACAATGATAAGAATGATTGCCGTTACGACTGAAGCGTAGGTAACGCGTTTTAATAATAAAGCATGATTTGACATGCCGACATTATACCTAAAATGTATAACCATATTTAATTCTTATTTGGATCAGGGTTAAATTAAAACAAGATTGGTCCCAGGTTCTAATAAGATGAAATCAAATGGGTGCTATTAATAATTTAATGAATGGGTATAATGTCATAATTATTAGATAAAAACAACACATGGCAATATTGGGCAAAAACAACAGTTTAGAAATCATAGAAGCTATCGATCAAGGTGTACTACTAGATGGTGATCAATTGGGGTCAATATTGCTCCCTAATAAATTCCTACCAGAGGATTATCGCATAGGGCAAAAACTTGATGTGTTTGTTTATCTTGATACCAATGATGAGCCTATTGCTACGACTCAAAAACCAAAAATAATGTTAGGAGAATGCGCTTATTTAAAAGTTGCGGATGTTAATAAATACGGGGCATTTTTTGATTGGGGTTTACCAAAAGATTTATTGGTTCCCTATGCTGAGCAATCATATAAGGTTTATCCTGATTTGTACTATACTGTTTTCATGTACCAAGATAATGCCACAAAACGCCTAGTGGGCTCAATAAAGTTAAGTAAACATTTAAACGAATACAACACAAATTTTAAGGTCAAGCAACAGGTGGATTTGCTAATCTGTGGAAAATCACAATTAGGTTTTAAGGCCGTAATTAATAAAACGCATTTGGGTTTAATTCATCATTCGGATGTCTTTAAAAATATACGCATGGGTCAAAAACTCAAAGGTTATATCAAAGAAATTCGTTCAGACAAAAAAATCAACCTTAGTTTCAACTTGCCAGATGCACAACAACTAGGCAGCTTAGCTACTAATATATTAAATGACCTAAAACAACAAGGCGGAGTCTCTCCTATGACAGATAAGAGCCCTCCAGCAGAAATTTACCAAAAATGGAATGTTTCCAAAGGCAGTTATAAAAAAGCTTTGGGTTCTTTATACAAGCAAAAATTAATTACTATTACAAAAGATGAAATAAAACTGGTGAAATAAGATGAATCAAAAATTGATAACGTTTTCCTTTATAAGTCTACTGGTGTTTTTAACTGGCTGTGATAACCCCACGCCACAGCACAGCTCAAAACCGTTGTATCACAAAACAAAAGTAGAAAATATCGCTTGGATGCGAGAGAAGTTGCCTGCAGATACTTTTGCCTATTTACGAATTCCAACTTTATGGCAACTATTTTTTGAAGCTAAAAACGATGTCTTGCAACCAGTACAAAGCAGCGATAATCACGTACAACAAATTGCTGCTTTTAAACAAGGGTTGTTAGATAGCTTTGCAAAATTTGTTCCACTAGGCGCTCAGTCACCTTTAGCGCTCGTTGCAAAAAACATGGTATCACCTCTGGAAATAGCTATCATTAATGCAACAGATGGGTCAATGGTTCCTAATATGTTGATCGCAACAACTTTAGAAGACACCTCAATCACTCAGTTAAATGGCATTTTGGGTACGCTAATTAAGCAAGCAGGTTCACAAGTTAGTCTTAGTAAACCTATAGATGCCAATGGTAAAGGTAAGCTCATTGTTTCGATGGCCCCAGTATATATTTCTTATGATGAAAATAGTGGTAAATTAGCGTTTTACTCAGGACTAACTACCTCAGAAAAACAGTTGGAGAGCTTGTTAGCTCAAAATCACCACGCTAAAGAGTTGGATCACATATTTACTTTCGAGGATAGTCAAGACCAAGCGGGAAAAAATCTAGAAATTTGGTTAAATATTCAAGCAATTTATCAACAAAACAAAGGTTTTATTCCACCAAGCCAACAGCCTAAAATCAAACAAATGGGCCTCGATAAAGCTCGTTATTTGTGGTTAGGTACGTCGGCTAAAAACGGAAAAAGCGAATTTGTTTTTAGGTTGGCTATGCCCGATGTTGGTTTCAGAAAATTTTTACCGCGTGTGGCTAGCAACTTTGACGTTGATGTAGCAGGAACGCCTAGGAGTGTTTGGCAAATTGTCATACCAAATGTAGAACAGTTTATACAAGGTTATGAACTGGTGCTTAAATTCATACCCGATGCAGAAAAAGAACGAAAAAAAATTGAAGAACACATAGTTAAAATTGAAAAGTTTTTGGGGTTTT
The DNA here is from genome assembly GCA_016744455.1 of Alcanivoracaceae bacterium. Classification (GTDB taxonomy): domain Bacteria; phylum Pseudomonadota; class Gammaproteobacteria; order Xanthomonadales; family Marinicellaceae; genus NORP309. The sequence goes on along the minus strand of JADGEI010000002.1, from coordinate 111,429 downwards.
CATTAGCCGATGCCATAAATGCGTATAGCCAAAAACTCCTAATTATAACGGATGATTCTGGTACATGGTTTGCTAGCAAAATTGTAAATCCGGCCATACATGCGAAAATTGGAGAAAAAATCGAAGAAGCCTTCAAAACCAAAACACAGTTGAGAGAACTTGCTGGAGTGGAAATCAAACACACTATTTTTTCTACCGAGCAATTTGAGCAACAACTTTTTCCACAAGAGGAAAAAGCCGATTTAATGGAACAAATTTTTGGCTATACTCAACATGTGTTTTACCAAGAACAAGGCGACTATTTTATCCAAGCCTATTCTCCTCAAGTTTTGGCAGATAGAGCCAATAGTGATAATATGCAAAAACTCAGCACATGGTTAAACAACACCCATGGGCTTGATAACAAACAGTCTATATTTGCCTACAACAAAGAAGTTAAAGATGCACCAAGAGATATCTACCATACTTATTTAAGCACATTATTAATATTAGGGCACTTAACCAAAGTAGAGGTAGATTTGTTTAAACTACCAACAGCACAACAAATGGGTTTACCAAATTCTGGAAGGTTCGGTATCGCCTTAGACTCGGCTAGCGACAACCTTACACTTAAAGTTTCTTACGAATACAGTTTAATGGAAACAGTCACCTCTTCTTCAAATTCATTTTTGGCAATAGGATTTGTAGGCGTATTGGCGGCTTACGCTATTCCTGCTTATCGAGATTACACTCTTAGAGCAAAAGTTGCAGAAAAAAAATATTCCGCTCATAGTGAACAAGTCTTGATAGAAGAACATTTTTACCAAAAAGGTGTTTTTCCAAATACCGAGTTTATATCTGAACGCTTTAATCAATCCAAGCAATACCTTTACAACCCTAAAAATGGTCAAATAACTATTTATTTCACCGACAAAGACGATTCTGGATTAAGTGGGCACCAGTTAGTGTTAACACCGACAGAGGTTGAGGGTTATATTGAATGGCAATGCACTAGTAGTGTTTCGCAGTCTCAATTACCAGCAAATTGTACAAATAACTAATGGAGTGTTTAGCAAAACGGTTTAGTGGTGCTCTAAATGTTCTTGTTCTAATAAGTCAACAACCTTAAAGGCCAAAAAGGACGCTATTAAGCCAAATACAAGTGCGCCGATGGCTTCAAATAACATGATACCAAAAGCACCATAGTATTTGGCTCCATAATAGACAAAAGGAATTGTGCCTAAGGTTGCTTTCCCAAAATTCATAATAGTCGATAGTTTGGCTTTATCTAGGTTGTTAAAACAGGCATTTGCAACAAACAAAAACCCTCTAAAAATAGTAAGAACGGCGATCCAAATACAAAACTGTGAAATTAATTCCCCTGCCTTTTCATCAACATTAAACATGGTAATAATGGTGTTCTTTAATAAAAATAATGCCAGTGAAACAACCAGACTATAAACAATGATTATAATAAAAGACTGACTAATGGTTTTCCTCACGCGATCATAAAGTCTTGCACCATGATTTTGCCCAATAATGGGGCCAACTGCCCCAGAAATGGCAAAAACCAAACAAAACGCCACTGGTAATATACGGCCAATGATGGCAAAACCGGCTACAGCAGAGTCCCCAAAATCAGCCAATACAAACATGATGTAAGCATTGCCAATTGGTGTGGCTATATTGGTTAACACCGCAGGCACAGCAACTTTAGAAATGTCAGACAAGTCCTCTACAAATTTTGCATAGTTAAATCGGGCAATTAGGTTGTGTTTCTTAATAACAAAAAATAATGCATAAACCATCATTGCAATTCTTGCACAAACAGAAGCCCATGCTGCGCCGGCAATACCCATATCCAATACAAAGATGAATATCGGATCTAACACTGCGTTGACAATTCCAGCAACCAAAGTTACAAACATGCCTTGTTTGGCATCACCGACAGAACGTAATGCACCGGCTGATGCCATCCCAATACACAAAATAGGTAGTGAAGGCAATATAATGCCAAGATAGGTTGATGATAATTCTAGTGAGCGACCTTTGGCACCCATTAATGACAGTAGGTCTGCGGCAAAAAACCAAACACTAAAACCAATTAAACTACCAATAATAATACAAACAACAAAAATATTAACGGTGTATTGTTTGGCGGCATCAATTTTATTAGCACCGATGGATTTTGCCACCAAGGCCCCCATGGAAATCATCAAGCCAATACTAATAGCCACAGTAAAAAAGAGTATTACACCAGAAAAACCAATAGCGGATGCCATCTCTATTTCACCAAGCAGGCTTAAAAAATACAAATCAACTAGGTCAACCACAAAAATGGATAACAACCCAATGGCAGACATGGTTGCCATGACTAAAATGTGTTTATAAATAGAACCTTCAGTGTAATGTGCTTGCATAAGGTTATTAAAGCATAAATTTTAATAGGCACACTACTTATTCAATGCATAATTTTAAATAAGGAAGAAATTATTTTGACGTTAAAAAACTTCAGTAACTTTTTTACACTTTCCTCGAGTTATGCAAAGCCCTTTATTGTCTACTTTTTTGCTGTAGAATTTAAGCCTTTAATATTCATCATCATTGGATTTTTTTATCGTGTACCCTCAATAGTAACCATTTATATCTCAGACTCTGATAAAATAAGTGAAACAAAATCCTATATACAAAATAATATTATGAATAAATTAACAATCAACACTTTCGGAACATTTGCACTCATCTGTTTAATTGGGTTTAATTCTATAGCCATTGCTAAATCAAAAAAAACAAATACTGAAAAACACCCGTTATCTAGTTTGCCATTAAGAAATATTGGCCCTGCAATGATTTCAGGACGAATTTCGCACTTTGCTTTTCATCCACAGAAAAAACATGAGTTTTACGTAGCAACTGCTGCTGGTAATTTATGGAAAACTAGCAATAACACCATAACTTGGGAACCTATATTTGACCATCAAGGTTCCTACTCTATTGGAACGATGAGTATGGATCAAAAAAATCCAAACATTCTCTGGGTTGGTAGTGGTGAAAATAATGCACAACGAAGTGTTGCATATGGTGATGGTGTTTATAAATCAGTTGATGCAGGAAAATCATGGAAAAATGTTGGCTTAAAACAATCAGGACATATCTCACAAATATGGATTAATCCAAATGATTCTGACACCGTTTTGGTTGCAGCACAAGGCCCATTATGGAGCGACGGTGGAGATCGTGGTTTGTATAAAACTAGCGATGGCGGAAAAACATGGAAACGCATATTAAAAATTGATAAATTTTCTGGTGTAAATGAATTTGTAGTTGATGCCAATAATCCCGACAATATAGTGGCAAGTAGTTATCAGCGTCGTCGCCACGTATGGGTTCTGATTAATGGTGGTCCAGGGAGCGCTATTCATAAAACTACTGATGGAGGTAAGACTTGGAAAAAAACCACAACAGGTTTGCCTAAAGACAACATGGGTCGTATTGGTTTAACAGGCACATTAACCAAACCTAATAGAATTTACGCCATTATTGAAGCCAATAAAAAAGAACAAGGCACCTATATTTCTAACGATTTTGGTCAGACCTTCAAAAAGCAATCCAACCATGTTGCAAGTAGTCCACAATATTATAATGAATTGGTGGTCGACCCTAAAAATGCTGATCGTGTCTATTCATTAAGTACATTTACCAATGTTTCAGAAGACGCTGGTATTACGTGGAAGCCGTTGTCTGATAAATTTAGACATGTGGATGATCACGCTTTGTGGATTGATCCTGACAATACAGAACATTTGTATATCGGTGGAGATGGTGGTGTTTATGAAACTTTTGATCGTGGACAAACATGGCGCCATATTCGTAACTTACCTCTTGGGCAGTTTTACCGTGTTACACCCGATAATGCTGAACCTTTTTACAATGTCTGTGGCGGAACACAAGATAATAACTCATTATGTGCACCGTCAAGAACCACTGTTATTCATGGTATTACCAATGCGGACTGGCATATCATTTTGGGTGGTGATGGTTATGAATCACAAATTGATCCCAAAGACCCAAACACTATTTACCCACAGTATCAATACGGTGGGTTGGCACGTTATGACAAACGTACAATGGAACGTATTTATATTACTCCACACCCTAAAAGCGGAGAAAAGGCCTATAAGTGGAATTGGAATACACCACTATTAATTAGCCCGCACATGCATACACGTTTGTTTTATGCAGCTGAAAAATTATTTCAATCCGATGATCGAGGTGATTCATGGAGAATAATAAGCCCTGATTTGACACGGCAAGTCGACCGTAACAAGCTTAAAGTAATGGACCGAGTTTGGAGCGTTGATGCTATTGCTAAAAACAAATCAACTTCAATGTATGGCAGTATAATCGGCATTAGTGAAAGTCCAAAGCAAGCGGGCCTGATAATGGTAGGAAGTGATGATGGCGTAATAAGTACCACTAATAATGGCGGTAAAGAGTGGAATTCAGTGAAATCTTTTGCCAAGGTTCCTGATATGACTTATGTATCAGATGTGCTTTTTTCAAACCATAATGAAAACATTGCTTATGCAACATTTGACAACCATAAACGTGGTGATTTTAAGCCGTATGTGATGAAAACCTCAGATCAAGGTAAGAGCTGGAAGTCCATTAGTAGTAATTTACCAAGCAGAGGTTCAGTACATACTATCGTAGAGGACCATGTTGATGCTAACTTGTTATTTGTTGGCACAGAATTTGGAGTATTTTTTAGCCAAGATGCTGGCAGCAAATGGCATAAGCTTAATAATTTGCCAACAACTGCAGTACGAGATTTAGAAATTCAACGCCGTGAAAATGATTTAATTATTGCCTCGTTTGGTCGTGGCATTTACATTCTTGATGACTATACTCCGTTAAGAAGTCAAACCAATGACTTGGAAACATCTAATGTAACAGTGTTTCCAATAAAAGACAGTTGGTTATATATAGAGGGAGATCATTTTGACGATCGTGAGAAAGGCTCGTCAGGCAGTGATTTCTTCACAGCTAAAAACCCACCACTAGGCGCAACATTTTCTTATTACTTAAAAGATGAATTTAAATCTTTAAAAAAACAGCGTCGTTCTAGAGAGAAACAAACTGAAAAGAATGCAGGAGATAATGCCTATCCTTCATGGGATGAGCTGAGAAAAGAAGACCAAGAACAATCCCCCACTCTATTTTTTGTTATTAAAGACAGTACAGGCCAAACAGTTTCTAGAGTTAATGCAAATAATAAAAAAGGTTTTCATCGTACTCAGTGGGATATGAGATACCCTGCGCCGGATAAAGTCAATCTGATAAAACCAGCATTCGTACCTTATTGGGCATCAGATCCTATGGGACCGTTGGCAATACCAGGAAAATATACGGCGACTCTGATGAAACGCCAATTTGGTCAACTTGAGACAATGAGTTCTCCACAACCATTCATTCTGAAATCAATGAACAACAGCCCAGAAATATCCAAAGACCCTGCGCAGGTTCTTGCTTTCCAAAAACAAGTGGCGGAATTACAACGTGCTGTTAATGGGGTCAACGGAAAAGTTGGAGAAATTAGCTCTCGCTTAACTTATTTACAAAAAGCCATTCAACTCACGCCTTCAGCTTCTGAAGAAAATGTTCAAGAGTTGCTAGCTATTAAAGCACGATTGCATGCATTGAAGATTAAACTGAATGGTGACTCTACTGTTTCTAGCCGTCAAGAACCAGTTGCCTGGTCATTGTCAAAACGCGTATCTAGCATATTTGGTAGCATTATTGAATCTCAATCCACTATTGCTGGAACATTTAAAACTTCACTTGAGATAGCCATGACAGAATTCTCGGTCATTTTAAAAGACGTTAAAATGATAGAAGCTGATTTGCTAATTTTTGAAAACAAAGCCGAAGCTATGGGTGCACCATGGACACCTGGACGAATGCCAAAGTGGAAAAAATAAAAAACCATTATAAGATGCGGGCCTAGTGCCCGCCCATCTTAGATTACTAAGATAGAACTTCTTTTATTGGTGCTTGTATAAAATTTCCTTGTAAATAATCAGCATTTAATTTCCAAAGGTTAGCAGCTTTGTTTGCACTATCAACTTTGGTTATTATCACTTTATAGCCAAGCTTATGCGCTGTGTTAATTGAGCTTGTTACTTTATTAGAATTATGAGTGTTAACCAGTCTAATCCATTCAACACCTAGTTTTTTTGCAATATTCCATGCAATCTCTGAGGAGTCAAAATTTGACAGACAAATTTTTATTCTCGCTTGTTTTAACTCTTTGCCTACAGCTTTTAATATCTTCATGTGATCTTGAGCATCATTCTGGCAAAATTGAAAAATTAATGTGTTTTTTGGAAAATTTAATTTTTCGACCAATGCTATGTTTTTGGCCCTTGTACTTTGTGAGCTATAACCAGAAAAAACTTGGTTAAGTAAAGTCTTGGTCGTAAAATCTTGAAGCTCTCCAGCTCTAATGATTCTAATGGCGTGTTCCAGAGTAAACCTATCCAACAATTGTAATAACCCTGTTTTATTGGCGATTTCCAGATAATCAACACTTAACAACTCTTTACCGGTATCAATTCCAACTCGTAACATTAGTTGGTAAACCTCATCTGAATCGTCTTTTGTAGGCACAATCGCTTGGTAACTCCAACGAAAGTTTCTTGTTTTTATGGCCTTTTCAAGTAGGGCTTTAATGGTATTGAATTTCTCTTCTTCTATACCCTCTTCAACATAATTAATGTCTTTAATGGCAGAGTTATCTATAAGAATGTTTTCTGCATGGCTAATGAGGTTTAATTTGTTGGTTTTTTGTGGGATATTTGCCAATATTAAAGAAACCACTTCAATAGCATAATCACGTTGCTGAATTGAAAAATAGTTTGAGACAAGCCATTCTTTTATTTTTAACACCCATATTTTGGCTTGGTTTCTATTGGTGTTGTCAGAAGCAAAGGCAAAAATGCCCTCTGAAACATGCAACTTAATATTAAAGTTTTGATTGAAATTTGGAATTTTTTCAAAGACAGTCTGACAAAGGCTTTTAAACCCAGATAAACCAATTTTTTTTTGTATATTGTGTTTGTTATCTATTTTAAGCCAAGTGATAGATGCGGATTTATTCTCACTATTACTGTTTATAAAATTTGAAAGTTTTTTATGTTCGGTATCTTTAAGGTTACTACTAACAACATTTTTTTCTTGAAATTTATTATGAAATAAAAACTGACGATGCATGCGATTTTTTAAAGCAGAAACCAATAATTCCGAATGAATGGGCTTAGTCAAGAGGTCATCAGCACCTGCATTCAATACTTTCATTCGTGATTCAATACTGGCATCACTAGTAAGAAATACTATAGGTAGAAACCTATATTTTTCTTTTTTACGAATTTGTTTGACTAATTTATCACCTGTTATTCCATTTAAATAGAGGTCCATTAAAACCAAATCAGGGTTAAAAGAATTAATAGCCTCAAGAACTTTTTCTCCTTTTGATATTGATTTAACTCTAAGGTTAGCTTCTTTTAATATATGTTCTGTTAGCAATATTTGATCTAGATCATCATCTACAACGAGAACATTGTATGTTTCTTGTGAAGGGTGTTGTTGAAGGTCACTGAGGTGCATAGTCTCAAATTTTTCTTGGCTAATGAACTCTATATCATTATTAAGTAATGCTAACATTTCATCGGTATTAAGGTCTGCTTCAACACAAATAAGACGTGTAGAAGTTATACTTTTATTTTTCAAAGTTTTTAGTACAAAGTTAATTTCAGTAGATTTGAAGAAAACAGCAGCAGGGCTTGTTGTGGAAATTTGAGTTTTGAGTTCATCACTTGGTAAAAACTCAAGGTTGCTAACTAAATCTGATTTTGTGTTTTTTAACGCCTTAGAAAGGGTAAATATTTTAACGCTTGTTTTCATTAAATCTATTCGATATTTTGTAAAATAATGGTGACTAATTCTTCTTTATTAATTGGTTTTGCAACAATATCATCAAACCCAATTTTCTTGAAATTTAACTTTATAGATTCTGATGGTAAGGCTGTCATAAGAACAACAGGAGTGTTTTTATGAGCACTTTTTATTTTTTCAATAAAGGATGTGGCTTTTATAGCACCTAAGTTTAAATCGGTCAATATTATATCAATTTGATGTTGATTTAAAATAGACTGTGCATCTGGATAATTTGTCGCAGTATAAATATTTAATTCGCATGGCTGGATAAAAACAGAAATTAACTCTAAAATATCTTCATCATCATCAATAATCAATATGGCTTTGCCGCTGTGCTTGGTTGAAATTTGTGTTATTGTCTTTTTATCAGATTGAGCCTGTTCAGAAACAGGTATGATTAGTTGAAATATAGAACCAAACTCTGGGTTAGAGTATTTTAGTTTAAGAGAGGCACCTATTGCTTCTGTTAATTTTTGACTAATAAAGAGCCCTATTCCGCTCCCAGCTTCATTGCTTTCTCCAACTCTTTTCCACGGACAAAAAATACTTTTTTTCAACGCCTCAGGCACACCTATCCCAGTATCAACCACAGAAAAAACATAATTGCCATTGATGCGCGAATACTTGAGCTCAACGGAACCTTCTTCGGTATACTTAATAGCATTGTTAATTAAATTAATGAGTATTTGTTTCGTTCGGGCCACATCAATATTAATTTTTTCATTTTCAGTATGAAACATTTGTAACGTTAATTTTTTTGCCCTTGCAGCAGGTTCTAACGTCGTTTTTAAGTTGTTAAATAAGTCTTGAATTGAAGTTTCTTTTATTTTCAAATGAGTTGCACCAGCTTCGGAGCTACCAAATAATAATGTGTTCTCGATCATTTCCTGTAAATAAATGGCATTTCTATGAATGATATTTAATCCTTTATCACTCTTAATACCATTTTTTAACAACAGTTCTGAATAACCAATAATCGATGTGAGGGGCGTACCAATTTCGTGCGACATCATGGCTATTAAGGTGGCTTTTTCCTGGTTAGATTTATTTAATTTCTGTTGCGCTTTTTCTAGGTCTCGGGCCAATTTTTTAAATTTGTTTTTTGAAATATTATCATCGTGAGCGTATTGTTGATATTTTTTAGTAACGCTAAAAATTTCAGATTTATCAATGAGTAATAAAAAGCTTATTTTCTTTTTCTTCAAAAAATATAAATTAACAACATTGTTTTCGTCTATATTGTAAAATGGTATTTCAAAGTCCTCTTCAAATGACTCTGTCATAACACCAGGTATAAAATCTATAATTGGCGTTTTATATGTTGGTGGGTTTATACCTAGTAACTTTGCAGAACCAAAATATTGGATGATTTGGTGTTTATCATTAATAGCTAAACAAAAACAATTGTGTTTAACATTATTATCATGTAAAAATTTTTCAACAGCACTTGGAAGCATATTATTTTACCAAAAATTCAGTGAGTTTTTTGAAACCTTTTTCAACATTTTCGCCTGTTTTGGCACTAGTTTCAAATACAGTGTGATTAAATGTTTTTAATAGTTCCTCTTGCTTGTTTGTAACAACCCACTCGTCTTTAAGGTCGCATTTATTTATAAAACATACGGAAGGAATTTGTTTAATTTCAGGTAATGACTCACTTATTGTATCTAGTATTTCGAATGACTCAGGTTCAGTCCCGTCTACTACCCAGATTAAACCATGTGATCCTCGTAAATAATGAGCGTAATGGTTTTCCTGTTCAAAGCCTGCTATATCCCATATAACTAATGACACTTTTAATGAGGCCAACTTGATTTTTTTTGTTGCTATGCTTACACCCACAGTCGTTTTATATTTTTCTCCAAACTCTTGGTGGATGAACTGTTTAACTAAACTAGTTTTACCAACGGCAAATCGACCAATTAAACACACTTTTTTTGCAATACTCATAATTTTACTCTTTGACAGATTGTATTGAAACTCCCAATAAAGATTGGTTGTGAGGGTTGTTAAATGACTTACATGCATTAATATGTGTTGTCATTAGCTTTTTATCAATACCTTTTTTAGCTAATATCATAAATAAAGTTTCTGCCCTTTTTAGTGAGTGATTATCACTAAAAAGCCCATTACAATCACTTTTTCCTACCAATCTAATGTGGAGCCTTTCTTGTCTATTGATCAATAAGTGTAAATTATCTATTAACTTATCTAGTGTTTCATAATTGTTTACTGGGTCATTCAACTCTTTTATATTGATAAAAAGGTTATTAATTTTATAAACTATTTTATCAGTTGAATCAATTATATTTGTTTTTTCTGCATCAATAATGATTTCAGGAAAAAGAGAAGTGAATTTTCGAGTTAGTTCTTGTTGTTGTTTGTATTTCATGTTCCCTATGAGGGATAACTTATTATTGTTTAATAAATAATTAACTTGATTCTTTAATTTGTTTTGTAATAAAAACGCATGCATTTGTTTTTGCTGATCAATAGCGAGATTGTTTATTATTTGCTTTATTCCACCTATACTTTCCAATTGATGCAAAACTTTTAAAATATCATCATCAGATGAAATAATACCATTTATAGTTAATTTACCATTTGTAAGTTTTATTGTCACTTTCTTGTAAGGAGAAAAAAGCTTCATTACTCTTTTGAGTACAATATCTTCATCAAGAGATAGGTAGGGTTTGGTATCTAAGGTGATATTGTCTTTATGCAATGAGGTAATTTCGGCCAAAGGGTCAAGTAATCCTTTTATACGATAGCCAGAACCTATTCTTTTAACCGACTGGACATATAAACCTGGTACAGAGTGACTCAAATCAACAATACGTTTGAGTTCTTGTTTTATTCCGTATGACCAATAAGAAAAACCAGAAATTATCAAAAGTGTTATTATTATCCATGGTGTCCAATTAATCTTCTTAGGTTTATCAGAGCGGTTTTTGGTAATTAAGTATTTCCTTAAAGAGTCTTGTATCTCTATGTTTTCTCCATAGTTTGATTCTGTATTTATTTGATCAGAGAACTCTGCATGAATGTTTTCAATCGCCTGTTGAAGCTTTGTTTCCAACCTTTGTGTTGGAGCTCCTTTAATAACGGCTGCGAGATAGGCCGTTGGCCCAGAAGTTACAATATAATCTTTATTTTTAATTGTCACCCGCTGTAATGCAGAATCATGTTCATTAAAAGAGTCTTCAATAAACCCTTGTATAGCCGTTAACATGGCAGAAACAGCACTATTATCTTTGGCTGTCTCCGAATGTCCAGCATGTTCAATTAGCAAACCATTAGTTTGACGTATTAAAAAAAGCTCAGTTACTTGATAGCGAATGGTTTTTTGAAATAATATTTCTGCAAAGGTGCAGTCAGATCTTAAAGCTTGCCATCGCCATTTAATTGCTTTTGCAGAAAAACCCAGCTCTAATGTACGGTTTATATCTGTGACGAATTGTTTAATGCTATTGGTTACAGTTTTTCGAATTAACTGGCCCATAATAGGCAATAGTGCATCAATAATCGATTGTTTGTTTTCTACAAATGCCTTAGTAACCCCTTTTCTAATAGGAATGTAGAGTTCTTTTTCTAGGTTTTTATTTTTGCTTTGGGCTCTTTTTATTGCATTAGAAAGAACATCTGACACTTCTTTCGTAAATTGTTCTTTAGATAGTAATTTTTGTTCTAATTGATTCAGTAGCTGCAACTCTTCCTTTAGTAATAAAGACTTTAATATATCACGTTCTTTGCTCATTAGAGTGGCTTCAGTCAGCTAACTTGTCTGCCATTTCAGTCAACAATTTAGCTAATTCATTTCTATGGCTGGCTTTGTCATCCAAGTTTTTTATACCTGATTGAATTTGATTAAGTAAATCAGATTCTGTTTCAACAATTTTGTTATTTATGGTTTTTTCTAAACTTGATAAAGCGGAAGACTGTTCTTGAGCAAGACTTGTTGTTTCATCAGTGAGTTGTTTATTTGATTTTTCAATTTGATTCTTTAATGTTGTATTTGCCGCCTCTACTTTTCTAGCTAATGCTTCTATTGTATTAGTTAAGCTTTCCTCTAACTGAGCAAATTTATTTTCAATAGTTGCAATTTGTTCACCAAAAAGTATATTTCTAATTTGATCAACAGAATCTAAGTTCGTTTGTGGTTGTTTATTTTTACTCATTTTATTATTTTATGCAGTTTTTTGATTTATTAATTTATATCCTTTATGATAAATTGAAACAAGTTTCCATCCATGTGTTCCATTTAGAACTAGTTTTTTTCTTAGTCTGCTAATATGTGTATCAACAGTTCTGGTGTTTAAGTCAGAACTTTGAACCCAAATAGATTCCAACAGCTGATCTCTTGACATTAATACATCTTCATTATTAAAAAAGAACAGTGCCAACTCAAACTCTTTATTAGTTAGAGAAACATTAACACTATTATAGGAAACGGTATTGGCCTTGCTATTGAATACATACGGGTTCGTATCAACAGTTTTGTCAGACTGATTATTAAGCTGTCTTCGAATGACTGCATTAATTCTGGCTAATAATATAGCTTGGTTAACTGGCTTTACAATATAATCATCCGCACCATCAGTAAGTGCTGTAACAATATCATCTTCTGTGTTTCTTGAAGTAAGGAATATTACAGGGATATTACTGTGCCGGCTACCTTTTAGCCAATGAAGCACATCCAAACCTCCTACTTTAGGAAGGTTCCAGTCGATTAATAAAATATCAGGTGCTTCGAAAGGAATGTGTTTGATTAAATCTCTTGCTTTATCAAAAGTTTTACACTCAAAATCATCTAACCAAAACTTGTAAAGTTCAGATTGATCTAAATCATCTTCTAAAACATAAACTTTCATAGTACTCCTATAGCAACAAATTTTTCAAATATGCCTTATATAAATAGTTTTTAACATTGTGGCACTAACAAATTGATTTTACAACATTTAAATATACTATTTAAGCTAAAAGAGGTCTTTGAACAATTATTAGAAAGCGTTAATAAAATGCTATTGAGTTATATAGAGGTCTTTAAAAACATCGTATAGTAGCAATACATATATCAGTAATCAGAAACTAAAGGAAAAGTGTTTAAATTCTAAGTCTAATAATTGCTGCTTAATAGTTAAGCCTCCAGCAAAACCTGTTAAACTTCCGTTTTTGCCTATAACACGGTGACAAGGGATGATGATAGGGATGGGGTTTTTATTGTTAGCCATCCCGATTGCTCGACTGGCTTTTGGGTTGCCAATTTCTTGTGCTATTTGCCCATAATATTTTGTTTGACCAAAAGGTATTTTTTCTAGTTGGCTCCACACCGACTTTTGGAATAACGTGCCTTGCGGATTCAGCGGCAAGTCAAAGGTTGTTCTAACACCCTTAAAGTATTGATCCAATTGATCAATTGCTTTGTTAAAGGCTGACTTGTTTTCAATCCACGATTTAGCTGGATTAATACTATATTCAAATTGTATTCTTTGTAGTGCATCTTGATCACCTGCTAGCAAGAGTTTGCCAACAGGTGAATTATAAATAGTATAGAGTAGCTGGTTACCAGCCACAATTTCTACTCTTGTTTTGTTCATCTAACCACACTTTCAATGGGGAAAAATAGTCAATCACAGCTGTTGCATCCATTTCACGTGAATTTGCCACGACTTCCAATGCATCTTGCCAAGGTTGTGAAGCTCCCATTTCTAACATTTTTATTAATTTAGCCCCAGCTTTTTTGTTACCATAAATAGAGCATTGGTGTAATGGACCAGTGTTTCCGGCTGTTTTACATAATTCACGATGAAATTGAAACTCCAATATATGAGCTAAAAAATAACGTGTGTAAGGAACACCAGCAGGAATATGGTATTTTGCGCCAGGATCAAAGTTGTCTTCAGTAATCGCAACAGGAGATTTTACGCCTTGGTAATGGTTACGCAATTTCCACCAACCTTTATTGTATTCATCTTCAGAGAACTCGCCATTGAATACTTTCCAGCGCCATTGATCAATCATTAAACCAAAAGGTAAAAAAGCAACACGGTCCAAAGCCATTTTCATCAGCATGCCTATATCACTGGCACTTTCAGGTGTTTTATCAAGTAAACCAATTTTAGTCAAATACTCTGGAGTTATTGATAGTGCTATGGTGTCTCCAATCGCCTCGTGGAAGCCATCGTTTGCACCAGTACGGTATATAATGCTTTCATTTTTATAAGCGCGTTGATAAAAGTTGTGGCCAAGTTCATGGTGAATGGTAACAAAATCTTCTTCGTCAATTTTGATACACATTTTAATACGTAAGTCATCAACATTATCTAAATCCCAAGCACTGGCATGGCAAACCACTTCGCGATCTTGCGGCTTTGTGAACAATGAACGAGTCCAAAAAGTTTCTGGTAATGGTGGCAGTCCAAGAGAGGTGAAAAAGCCTTCCCCAGTTTTAACCATCTTTATTGGGTCGTATTGTGCTTTTTCTAACAATTCAGTTACGTCAACAGGAGAGCCTTCTACATCAGCTGGTGGTTTAACAATCTCATAGATATTGCTCCAAGATTGTGCCCACATGTTGCCAAGTAAGTGTGCAGGGATCATACCATCGTCACCCATCACTTGTTTGCCATAATGATCAGTTAATTTTGCACGAACATGGCATTGTAATGCTTCATATAAAGGTTTAACTTGTTTGTATTGCTTGTCCAACTCTTTTGAAAAGGCATCTGCTGACATATCATATTGCGAACGCCACATGGCACCAGTGTCTTTAAAGCCAAGGTTACTTGCGCCTTCATTCGCCAATTGCACCATTTTGGCATATTTTGGTCTCATGTCAGGTGAGATAGATCGCCAGCCCATCCATGCTTCTAACAGCTCTTCATTACTGCGAGAACTAGTCATGATGGCTTCTAAATCATTGAGTGTTTGACAGCTATCATTTTTGCAATATTTGCCTGTACCATACATGGCTTCTAACTCTGAAGAAATTTGTGCCAGTTCTTTGTTCTTTTTCTTGTCAGTAGGTGCAGCAATTGTTAAGCTAGATTTAAGTAAATTCATCCTTCTGCGCATATCTGCTGGCAGCTTTGTCTTGTCGTATTTAGCAGCTTCAATAGCATATTTAACGCTTAATGCGGTCATTTTTTCATTGCTTTTAGCGCCTAACCACACACTGTCTTCAGTAATAAAATTGCTTTGAATCCAAGCAATTTTGGCTGCATACTCACTCTCTTCTATAATTGTTTTTTCGACCTTGTTGAGGAATTTTTTAGCGTCTTTTACAGAAGGTTTTTTGGCTATTGACTGTGCGCTAAATATTAAACTTGCACAAAGTCCTATGTGTATTAATGTTTTTAGTTTCATACTGTCCCAAATTTCAAAAAAACTATTTTATCAAACTCTGCTTAATATAACTACTTATGATGCTCATGACAAGGACAATACTTATCATGCTTGCTTACAAAATTCACTTTGCTAGACAGGAATAATTGCTAATTTTATATGATTAAGTTTTAATAGGTTGTTTTATATAATGATATTTATTATGGTTCGTATTCTATTACTTGTTATTACCTTAACTGTATTCAGCAATTGTGCTCAGCCAGATGGTTATGAGCGTCTTTTATACTTAAAGAACTTTCAATCACTGGGAGAACGAGCCTGTAAAGAAAACAAAGTCATGGTGGTAATGGTTAGTCGTGAAAGTTGCCCATACTGTGTAAAACTTAAAAAACTTATCTTTGTACCAGAGGTACGCCATGGTGAACTCAATGACAAATGGTTGTTACGAGAACTGTTGATTGATGATGGTGATACTCATATTGGTTTTGATGGCAAGAAAATAGAGTCTGTTGAATATGCTCGTTCAATTAAGGCTACTTTAACTCCAACGGTATTGTTTTTAGATAAAAATGGTAAAGAAATCGGCAAGCGCATTGTAGGAACAGGTGGCGCCATAGATTTTTATGATTTTTACTTAAAACGTTCTATTAATGAAGCGCTTGCAAACAATGTGTGTGGGGTATAGCTTATGTATACAGCTTTAAAATATTCACATTTGCTTTTTATAGGTACAAGCTTATTTCTTTTTCAATTAAGGTTTTTACTTAAGGTTTTGAAAACCCCCGTAGGCAAAGCATTAAAAATAGTTCCGCATATAAATGACACGTTATTACTCGCTACGGGATTAGTATTGACAATTTATACAGAGGTTATTCCTTGGGAACACAACTGGCTGGGTTATAAGCTTGTTGCATTGGTCTTTTACATAGGTTTCGGTATGGTGGCGCTTAAGTCTAAGGGGTTTAAAAGCTTTTCCTGTTATTTAGTAGCCACTGCTTTGTTTATCTTTATGATTTTTACAGCCTTGAATAAAACACCTTTTACTTTTGGAATATAAGAAGTTGCTAATATAAGCAAAAAATGTGTTATAATTTTGCCCAATTTAAAAATATTGAAAAATAACTGCAAACTTTCGAGGATTTATTATGAACAAAAACATTAAAAACAAGCTGTCGACAGCTTTAGTTTTATTGGCATTGACATCACTAGGTGCTTGCCACAAAGGTGCATCACATGCAAATACACAAGCAGCCGAAACAAATACTATTGAAGCACAAGTATTAACAAAATACCCTGCTATCGATATAGAGATGGAAGCTAAAAAATTAGCACCTCATACCTACCAAATTCAAGGAAAAGCGGGTATTGCAACAGATAACGGTGGTTTTATTTCCAACGCCGGTTTTGTAGTAACAGACGAAGGTGTTGTTGTGGTTGATTCTTTAGGTTCTCCACCACTTGCTGTTGAAATGTTAAAAAGAATCCGAAAGGTCACTGATAAACCAATTAAAAAATTGATTATTACCCATTATCATGCCGACCACCTGTACGGAGCACAAGTTTTTCAAGAGTTGGGTGCTGAAATCATTGCGCCAATTGGGTCAATGAAATACGTAAACGCCGATTCTGCACCAGCGCGCTTAGCAGAACGTAGAGAGTCACTAAAACCATGGGTTAATGAACAAACGTATATTGTTAAACCTGATACAATTATTTCAGAAACAACTAATTTCTCACTTGGAGGTCAGGACTTTACTATTAATGTGGTTGGTGCAGCTCACTCTGATGGTGATTTAACATTGCTTGCTCATAAAGATAGCGTGTTATTTTCAGGAGATATTATTTTTGGAGGCCGTATTCCTTTTATTGGCGGCGGAAGCACTTCAAAATGGATTGATACTTTAGCAGGCATGGAATCTGGTTTAAAGTTAAAGCTCCTTGTTCCTGGTCATGGTGATGCATCAAATGATCCGGCTGCTGCTATTAAATTGACCAAAGGTTATTTGGTTTTTATGCGAGAAGTTATGGGTAATGCTGTTGAAGAAATGGAAGAGTTTGTAGATGCTTATGAGGATACAGATTGGTCAAAATATGAAAAAATGCCAGCATTTAGCAGTGTTAATCGATTAAATGCTAATACTGTTTTTCTTTCCATGGAAGAAGAGTCTGTAGAATAATAAAATTTTTAATGAAAAAAAAGAGGGCTTTTGCCCTCTTTTTTTTTGTACAAAATTAATATATGAGCAATTGCTAATGTAGCAATAGGTAAAATAATATGCTAACATTGAGGATTACGAAAACAAATAGAGGAGATACTATGTCAACTACACATAATGCCGAGGTGCAAAATACTTACGGCCAAATGGGTTTATCCAGCCTTGCAATTCGATTTGCAATGGGTTTTATTTTTTGGGGCGGGTTTTCTCGCCGTGCTATTTATGCTGTAGCACCTGCCGATGGCAACCATTTTAAACTAGATGTTGAGCATGCTAATTTTGTAGGAAATAAAATTGCTGCAGCTTATCCAGGCTCTTTTATGCCAGAAACCCTAGTCGCAGTTATTCAAAATGTACCATTAATGAACTTCACCATGTGGCTTTTCTCTTTTGCAGAACTTGCCGTTGGCCTTGCTTTGATATTTGGTTTTGCCACACGCTTAGCTGCAATTGGCGGTATGGCATTAAATTTCGGTATGATGTTGGTGTTTGGTTGGATGGGTTCTACTTGTTTAGATGAGTGGACTATGGCAGCTTTCGGTTTTGCCATATGTGCAACCGTTTATGTCACTGGAGCCGGCTATTATGCTATAGATAATGTACTTTCAAAGAAAGGCATCGGTGGTTGGAAATTGTTTCCATGGTTGTTCTCTGGTCCAATGCCAATGAGTAATGATGGCCTTAAAAAATTCAGTATCTGGATGGCTGTTATTACATTTGTATTTATTGTAGGTTTTTACAACGCTTTATATGGTGCAACTTATAGTAAGCTAAAACCTCGTGTTGGCTTCCATCATCAAAATATTAAAATTTCAGATGTACATGTTAAATCCGATGGTTCATTATCTTTTTATGGTTATGTTAATGCAGGGCCAGATACACAAAAAGGTTATGTAATTAAAGCAGAACTTAAAGATGAGTTTGGCGATAATGTTGCTACTTGGAGTGGCTCTACAATGGCAAATATGCCTGATGAAAACATTGATAACACCTTTAAAATGGCCTGGGGATCAAAGTTTGCTCGTACGCGTTTCGGTATTGGTGGAAAAACTGGAGCACAAGCAACTATAACATTACCCGCTACTGATAACGACATTGAAGAGGGTGAAGTATATACGCTTAAACTATCTCAAATTGAAGGAGCTCCTTTTACCTTCACTGGTAAAGCTAAGGCAGATGGAGATGGTTTTGTTTTAGAAGGTGCAAGTGGAAAACACTAAAACCTAAACTAGTTAACAATTTAAAAGGAGGCCCTTGCCTCCTTTTTTAACAGGAAAATAACATGAATTTTATTAAAAACATTTTGGCCTTAATCGGCGTTATTGCCATTGCTGCAGGTATTTATGGCTGGACAAAGTTTGGTGAAGATTACAAAACATTCAAATCGTTTGATCCCAAAGCGGGGGAGGTCTACTGGGAAATGTGGACTAAACTTAAAAAATCTCGTGTAACGGCAGAAGCAACAGTTTGGATTAAGGAATTTGAACAAGGCGTTACAAAAGAAGAGGCTGAAGAATCCATGAAGTTAGTTGCTAATGACATGAATATGAAGTTGGTTGGTGAATTGCCATTATCAGAGCAAGTTTTTGCTGAAACAGGTGAACCACAACGTTACTTAAAAATCTTTGAGTTTTGCGATGCAAGAACAGCGCGATTAATGGTTGATTATAATGTGTTTATATCAGCGTATCTTCCTTGTCGTGTCTCAATGGTTGAACGAAAAGATGGGACTTTTGCCTTATACTCAATGAACATGGATATGATTTTACACGGCGGAGAATCGTTGCCACCTGAATTATTCAAAAAAGCTTCTCGAGTTAAAGAAGTCATCCAGGCTGTCATGGAAAAAGGCGCTGCTGGTGACTTTTAAGTCCTTTAATTTAAATTAAACACTAAAAAACCCCGACAATTGTCGGGGTTTTTTTGTAGTACGACCTATTCATTTTTCTCAATACCCACCTCATACCAATTGATTTTTCGAGTTAAATACATAATGGTTGTTAGTATAAATAAAATACCAAGTGACCCCATTAACAATGAGGTTTGTTCAGCTTTGACCAATATAAATATAAAACCATATAAAATGGCAAACAATATGCCAGTATAAACCCCACGTTTTTTCTGATGTAGAACTACGCTACTGTAACCGGAAATCAGGGCGATTATGGCACTGGCAGAAATTAAGAAAGACAGATTAAAATGGAGGTACTCTGATAGTGACAACAACAATAAGTAGAAGGTACTAATTG
This sequence comes from Alcanivoracaceae bacterium, assembly GCA_016744455.1. GTDB lineage: Bacteria > Pseudomonadota > Gammaproteobacteria > Xanthomonadales > Marinicellaceae > NORP309. The sequence continues at coordinate 91,646 of JADGEI010000002.1, read as the reverse complement.
AAAACCCAATAAGTAAATATTGAAAAGGATGAAGACGAATTTTAAAGAACAGTTCACTTAAGAAAAACCCAGCAAAGGTTAATAAGATTATTAAAAAAGAATACTTAACCGTCCGTTCATTCACTTGGTAGGTATTGGCCGGTATGTATATTTTTACCCCAAAGGATGTCTGTTGGTTTTTAATAAAATTAGACGTAGTATCGGCTGCTAAATTTAATTTGTTCACTTGCCACTGCGCCTTAAAACCTTCGTCATTAATGCTTCTTTCGTCGGGTAAATAGTCACCAACAAAAGATGGCGCTGACCAGTTTGACTGCATGGAAACAGTGGTTTTTCTGGCATTGGGAATCAAATCAAATTGTTGTGAACCTGCAAGTGAAAATTCAATTTCATAGCTTAATATCTTATCAATCAAGTCATTTTTATTTATTCCAACGGCAAAACCAACTTGTTGGTTGTTTCCTTGCTGATAGGCTTGTTGTTTTATTTTTTTGCCATTGATATTGATTTGTTCAATATTTTTTAATCCCGTCAAAGACCTGATTGGCACAAATAATTGAGTAGAAAGTTGACTGTTTTCTATTTGGAAAACATCCAAGTCCACATTGATACTACCGGTAAGTTTTATCTTCGACTGATAAACAGCAGCTTGATAAATACCCAGATAGCGTTTTTGTGCCTTGAGATCAATAACAAAATCACTGACATTGGATTGTAGAGTAAAACGTGATTGTACTGTTTCTTTTTCAGCTTGTGTTTCACGAGTAATAACCAAAACAGGTGTGGCAATTTGTTGGCTATCTCCCCATCGCTGACTTATTTCCCTATGCGCTTTATTCTCCATGTTTTGTCGTTCATGTATTAAACTTCTAACAGATGAAAGAGGAATTTGCATAATAAGTATAAGAAAAAAGATTACACCTAATTTAACTGAAATACTTTTAGAAACACTGGTTAGTAAATTGTCTTTAGTCATTTTATATGTTCACTATGTTAAAACCTTACTATGGTTTACTTAACTGTCCGAGTTATGGCATAAAAATGATTTGTTGTGGAATAACAAAATACTAAGGTATTTTTCCCTTATATGAAGTAAAATTTCCATTGTTAATATTTAATATTCTATTTTCAAATTATTTAGACTATACAAAACAGTTATACTATATGAAAAAAAACCATTCATTTCTACTTCAAATCATTGCGTTTTGGTTACCGCTCTTGGTAGTCACGCCGTTAATTATCATCATACAAAACCCAGATGATTTTGCTGGCAATCTATTTGTACAAACATTGTTATTAATATGTTTCAGTACATTAATGGTTACAATAACCTGGTTGGTATTACTATTTTTACCTAATAAATACAGCATGAATTTAATAGCGTTTATTGCAGCAATGGCAACTGTGATGGTTATTCAGGGATATTTCATCCATGGCCTTTTTGAATATGGTCAATTAAATGGTAAGGCTATAAATTGGAAAGGCTTTGGGTTTTTCTATTGGTTAGAAACCGTTATGTTTTTTATTTTTTTATTTTTAATCTACTTACTATACCGTAACAAGCCAAAAATTCATAAGAACGTAGCTGTCGTCTTAATCATTTTTTCTCTTGCTCAAACAATCATGGTTTTACCCAACTATTTTCAATCCAAACCAATTAGCCATGAAGTTGATTTCGATGAATCTGTTTTCGAATTTTCATCAACAGAAAATGTAATTCACATCTTGGCAGATGGTTTTCAAGCTGATATTGTCAAACAAGTCTTTCAAGAAAACCCAACTTTAGTTGAAGAATTTTCAGGTTTTACTTTTTTTGAGAACCATCTAGGCCGTTTTCAATCAACCGCCCCAACCATCCCTTCAATTTTGACTGGTGAATTCTTTAACCTAGATTTAGGTTACACGCACAAAGCCACTGCAAAAATGATAGAAGATAAGTCATATACTAATATTTTGTATGAAAACGGCTATCGACTTGATTTTGCCCCTATTACGAACTTTCATTGCCATAAAAATGCCAATAGCTGCTTAAATAAATCATTTAACAATTTAAAATCTAGAGGTTATTTAACTCATAAAACAGCATTAGGTGGTTTAATGTTACTTTTAGATATTAGCTTGTTCAGGCATACGCCAATGTCAATCAAAGAAAGTATTTATAATGATGGAACTTGGATGCTTTCCAGTAACATACCAAATGGCTGGTCGTTGTACCCGGACCCCATAATACGTGAGTGGACTCAACACATGAAAGTAGCTACAACAAAACCACTATATAAATGGTACCACTTTATTGGTACACATATTCCAGCACAATGGGATGCTGATTGTAATTTTATTGGTAGACAACCACAAAAAAGAGAATTTTATAAAGCTCAAGCCCATTGTGTATTAAAAGGCATGGCTAATTTGTTAAGAAAACTTAAACAAGAAAATATTTACGATGTTACAACTATTGTCATTAATGGTGACCATGGGTGTAATATTCCTGCCAATGATCTTTATGGAGTTGAGAGGAACAGATCATCAATAACTGATGCTTTTATCGGATCAACAAGACCTTCCTTTATGATTAAACCCAAGCATAGCCAAGAAGCTTTGGTTTACAATAAAGTAGCAACGACACTTGAAGATGTTGCACCAACATTATTGGATTCTATAGGGTTACCTACAGATAACTATCAAGGAATCTCAGCTTTAGAAAACATAGATAATTACACTAAACAAAGAAATTATCACCGTTATATTGATAATACTTTTGGGTCTGGTCAGGCTGTCCCTTATACTGATTATTCTGTTTCAGGAGATATAAGGGATAAAGGTAATTGGCAAGTGGTTGGTTTACAAAATAGAGGTGTGGCGCCTTCAAACTATGAACACATATCTTATGATACTGCCAATTATTTCAGTAAAGGCTTAGTTTTACCTAAAGCTAAGCGACATAAACAAAAGTCAGCTGCTGTTTATGGAAAAGAATTTCAAATTTTATTGCGTAGCGAAGATCAATTAGCCAAGCAATTAATGGTGCAATTAAAAATCCCAAACACATCTCCAAACCAAAGTTTTAAGGTCTATGTAAATAACCGGTTAGTGGAAGGTAATAATATACTTAAGCCAGTTTATGACAAATTCATAATTCAAAATGTTACAATTCCAGAAGGGTTCCTAAAACAAGGCAATAATTTCTTCAGTGTTGTCTTTTCTAAAGCGGGTATGAGAAAATCTAAGGTTCCAATTAGTGCATATATTAAGTCAGTTTCATTAAAATAAGCCGGTCTATTATAAGTCAATTAGTTTGCCAAATTGAATGCTTTTTAAGCCAAACCCCAACGTTCTAGTGCTCTTCCCTGTGCCGGCTTGTATTGGAGATGTAACAGTTTGTGTTTTAAAAACAAGGTTTATAGTTTCATTATCATAATAAGTGGTTTCAGGACACTTATAAAAATAATTTTGCTCTTCTTGTTTTAATTTTTTAAGTTGAACTCCATTGATATAGACATTGAATTTTTTTGAGTCAACATTAGTATAAAACTTTCTAAATTTTAATTGAATATAACCTTTTTGACAAAAGTTACCTTCTGTTTTGAATAGTAAAGATGATTCTTTCTTTGCGCTCCACCTACCCCATTTAGCCTTTTCCCAAAAGCCAGTTATTTGAAACTTTTCTAAATTTTTTGATAGATTTATTTCAGCATTATTAATTCTAGCTAAGTTTATTTTTGTTAACTTTACACTAGATAATACTACTTGATTATGATTTGTCAAAATTTCTGGAGTCAATTTTATGTTGGCTCTATTATTTGGAGGGTTTTTAATAGGTTGAAAATACAAATATAGTATATCTTTATGGGTTTGTATTTTTATAGTTTTGTATATTTGTTTATTAAGTTCTATATGTATGTTATCAATATTGTTCTTTGCTGAGGCTTTAATTTCCAGTTTATATAGTTCATTTACAATAAATGGCTGGTTTAGTGGTAATGATAAATTAATTTCTTGTTCAATTGAATTAATACTGGATGGTTGAAGCTTATAGTTTTTTTCTACTATAAATTGATTTTGATAATCCGTATCAAATTTTAAATCAGACCCATAAGTGATTGTTTTATTAAATTCATATTTATTGGAAGCTGTAATAGTTTTATCTTGGGCTGTCAACAACCCTTTTCTACTCCAAGATTCTTCCTTATAAATATTTCCATTTATTTTGTATACATTAAAATCCTGTAAATATTTTGAATCCCAACCAGTGAAACTGTAATAATAAAAAGTCCTTTCTCTTTCAGATTGTACGTTTATTGCATCAATGGTAACCCCATTGTTATTTGGAGGAGTAATTTGTGCAAAAGAAGCAATTGTAGGGGCGACATCTGTTAAAGAAACAGGTTTATTTGGACTTATTATAAAAGGTTCTTTAGAATCGAATTTTTTCACCAATAAAAGTGGTTTTGCAGATGCTTTTTCATATCCATCTTCAATTATAGGGGTAAATTTATTGTTATCTACTTCGTATTTAACATTGGTATATTCTCCACCACCGTGATCAGCCACAATAATTATGGCCGAATTATCATAAACCCCTAATTTTTTTAGTTCTTTAAGGTAACCTATCATTAACTTTAAGCTGGCAAAAGCGTAATCATTATAGGACTCAAAGTCTTTATTCCCTTTTATGAACTCTAACTTTCTATTTAATGTAAAAGGGCTATGTGGCATAAGCAAATGATAAAATTTAAAAGCAGGCTGTGTAGAATCTACTGACCCATAATCTTTCATGTTTTCTAAAAAATTAATCCCTCTATGCTTATTTGTTCTAGGTAGTTTTTTAGTTTTTTTGGGCTCTTCAATTAATATCTCATTTTTTTTGAAGTATTCAAGCATGTCTTTTTTTACAATAAAGTCTCCCTGGTTATATACTTTTCTCTTAACAACGTGAGGAACAGTACGAAAAAAAGATAAATCCAGTGCTTGTAAGTAACTTTCAACTTTGTTTAGAAGTGTTGTTTTTTCTCTGTAGTTGCTCATAAATGAGCCATTTATAGGGATCATGTTTTTAAGGTAGGGGTAAAGTTCAACTCTCCAATTGGAGTTTATTAATTCTGAAAGTATTGAATCTTTATAAACTGAGTTCAAAAAATCACGAATAGTTTTTTGTTTTTGATATATTTTTCCAGTTAACAATAGCGGAATACTAGGGTAAGTTTTTGAAAATACTGCTGTGGTATTAGGATAAAATTCAAACCCTTTTAGGTCCTTTGTTATTTCTGGTTCATTTTCAATAATACGCCAAAATAAATCTGATTGAAATCCATCGAGAACAAAGACTAAAATATTTTTTTCTTTTGAAAATTGAAATTTTTTATCTTCTGTAATGGATGCAGAATTCTCATTTATATTAAAGTCATATGAATAAAGGGAAATAAGAAACAAACTGGTAGTAACAATACCTGTGAAAACCAAAATAGTACTAGCATGTTTAATTAATAAAGATCGCTTAACTATCAAAATTAATGTGGCAAAGAACCAAACGATTGAGTCAATATACCCTAATGAAGTTTTGGATTGAAACTGAAGGTTTTTGCCATCTAATATTCCGTAATCCCAAACTAAAATATTTTGTTGAATAAAAATTAAAACTGAAAGAATAGTTAGAAAAGGAAGTAAGTATTTTCTTAATGTTTTTGGTGTTATTAACGCAACAATAATTGATAGAACTAATATGCTAGTGACTATTAACAATAAAAAACTTAAACTATCTGAGTATGGGCTATCAAAATTAAACTGATTTTGTGTCCATATTGAAGTAGGAAAGAAAATAAACAATTGTAACAAAACAATAAAAAGTGCTAAAAACAATAGGGTCTTATGCTTCATTTGTTTATATCCTTATAAATCGTTGCTGAATAATTTGTAGTAAAGTAGCGAACATCCAATACATTACCATTGCAGAGGGGAAAGGATAAAACAAGACAAAAAATACGACGCCCATAAGGTAAAGATTTCGTTTTTGTTTTGTTACTTCTAGATTGGTTGCTTTGGAATTTGTGAATAATATTGTTGAAATAACGGTAACGATAAGCATTAAAAAAGGCATAAGGTTTAAGCTGTCGCCTAATAACGGAATGGTGAAGGGTAAATTTACCAAGTTATCTGGATAGGCTAAATCGTTAAACCATAAAAAAGGGACGCCATTAAACTGCGGCATTTCACCTAAGGCATTAAATACTGCAATTAAAACGGGAATTTGTATTAAGGTGCTCATTAATGGTTTTAAAGTATAAAAAGGCGAGACCCCTAAGTGTTTGTGAGCTTGCATAAGGCGTATATGGGCTTCTTCACCGTCATGTGTGGCCTTTATTTTTTTTAGTATCGGCTCTAGTTTAGTTGAGACTTCGGAAACTTTTCTCTGGTATTTTACTGTTAGAATCGAGATGGGTAATAACAGCAATTTAACCACTACAGCGAATAATAAAATGGCTACACCCCAGTTAGTACTCAACGCTTGTTTAATGAAAACCATGGTTGTTTCGGAAAGTTTTGCCAATTGAGCAAAAGGGTACCATAGGTGCTGATATCTTATTTGGTCAAGTTCTGGGTTTATGGTGTCTAGTTGGTTTTTTTGAAGTAGGTGAGTTATTGGTCTGGCACCATTTAATTTTAGCGTTAGTTTTTCACCTACAAAAGAAACAGATGCCTGATTGGCTTGTATGGCTAGGACATTAAAGCGGCCTACTATGGCTAGCCATTGGTTTTGATTTAATGTAATTACCTCTGTATTTGTTGGGTCTATCTGTTTGACAGTATTGTCGACAACGTAGTAGCTTAATTGATTGAGGTAAACGGCTAAACCGCTAAAAACAAAGGTGTCTTTTATCTGATGATTAATGGTATTGTTAAGTGTCTTTTCATTTTCAATATCAAATACCAGGGCATTAGGCTGTGTGACAAATACCAGTAGTAATAGGAAAATGAATTTTTTAATCATAAGTTTTTTAAAATTTCATTCAGGAAATAAGCTCCTTTTTTGGCAGAATTACCTAAATTATAAATGTCATTTTTAAAACTATTGTTTTCAAAATGGATTAAGGTTTTTTCAATGTGCTGGGCTAAATTATTTACCTCATCGAGTGCCACAACTCGGCCAATTTTTTCTCTTATGGAAACTTCATAAGGCTCAATATTGAGCTGTTGGTAGTCTTGATTATTAATTTTACGAGGAACATCAATAAAGACGACGGGTTTGTTTAAGCCGAAAGCATAGTCAAGAGCAGCGCCAGACCAATCACAAATCATTATATTTGAATCGTGTAAAGAGTCCTGTCCCGCTACATTGGATTCAAAATGAAATAACGGATTGTTTTGGTGTTTATCGATTATGGCTTGTACTTTTTCTTTAGCAAAGATTAACGTTTGTGGGTGAGGGCGTAAAGTGAGCTTATAACCCGCTTTTAATACAGGTGCTACGACTTTGTCTCCAAGTAGTTCAATTATTGAGTCATCACCCCAGGAAGGTGCTAGTAACACATGCCCTTTGGTGTTTTCATTAGATTGAGGATTATGTGACACGGATTTTTTGTTATTTATTATCGAATCGAGTCTGCCATAACCATGTTCATAAAGGTCTTTTTTAGACAGGCCATAATGTTTTTCCAATGCTCTAGTTTCTGTTTTGTGGTGCGGTGCGGCACAGAAAATGCTATCATAATAATCCATGGCCCCTTTTCTATAGACCATGTGAAAACTCACTAAAGAATGCTGAGTATAAACATAGTGTACCTTATGTCGTGAACGTTTTACTTGGTATTGGTTGATGTCTGGCATGGTCATCACCATAACATCTGTTTCAATGTTTTCAAAAAACCAGTTTCTAACCCAGCCTTCATCAATGGTGAAACTACGAAAATTTTTATGCTTTAGTAATAAACCAGGGTCATCACTAGCAGATGAAACATAACAAATTGGTATGTCATAGTTTTTGAGCCACGCTTTAACCATGCCTTCCAAGTGCACCCAATAATTTTTTCCTTCGGAATAAAAAACGAGTCTTCGGTCTTTTTTTTCTAATTGATTAAAAGCAATAACGTTTTTTAGGTGTTTAAAAAAGCTAAACATAAGAACTTAATATTAGGATTTCTTGGCTATTATACGAGCAACAAAAGGATCCTCTTCTTTGTATTTTGCCATGCCTTGTCCGATGATTTGGTATTCTATTTCAAAACCACCATTTTTTAAACGTGAGAAAAACAGATCAGTGTCAACATAACGGCGATAGTGACCACCAAAATGTTTATCTAGGTCAGCATCTTCCTGAGAGCGAAATTCAAAATAAATTTTTTCACCTTCTTGAATATTATCTGCCAATATTGCAAGTAACGTTTGTTCTTGATTGTCATCTAGTGAGTGCATAACAAAACGCGAATAAAAGGTTAATGGTGTGTTTTTAGCTTTTGAACGGGCTTTTTCAATAATACCTTTGAGTTGCTGCTGACTGGTTAAATCTGCTTGAACAAAATAACTGTGATCAACATGTCTTTTTACTGCCTCAGCTTCACAACTGTTAATGGCCTCGTGAGATAAATCTAAGGCTATCGTCATATGCCCTTGAGAAGCAAAATACAAAGAATCCCTGCCATTTCCACTGCCTAGCTCAACAATTACAGCCTTATCATCGAGTTCGGTTAAGACACTAACACAAAATTGTGAAGGCGTGTGTTTAAAGTTATGTTTGTAGAATCCATCCCAATAAGATTTGTTGAAGGCAACGTCTTTTTTATTTATCATTTTCAGAAGGCTCTTCTGTATTTTCAGTTTTTTTACTTAAACCTAATAGAGATTTGATTTTGTACCAGTAGGTCTTAATTGCGAGCCCAAGAGCAACAAAGAAACCAATGATTGCTGACATAATGGCACTTCCAGAACCTGGGTCAATATAGGCCATAGATGGTGCAGCTAAAAAAAGCAATACTATTGTTAATAAAAATTTATTCATTAAATTTCCTGTGTGTTTTTAGTTTTTAACTATTATCCATATTTATGGCATGTTTTAAAGATTTCATTAGTGCTTGAACAGCTATTATAAGTGTATTGCCTTCACTAACCTACTTTTCAGCACACAGTAACAGTTGCTCACCACCTATATAACCGTATTTTTTGGAATAAAATAATAAGGCATAAGTGTTTTTAAAGCCTATTTCTAATAGTTCATCTAATAGATCCCAACCAAATGTGTAGAAACTTAAACACCCATCTTCTGAAGTTGGGTCACCATGGTATTCTGGTTCAACATGGTGCTTTATTTCTCCATGCTTATCAATACTTGCCCTAACAAGAGTTGATTTTAAGTTTCTGTCAAATGGAACTGACCACATGAGTTTCCCGCCAGGTTTAAGTACTTTTAAACATTCTAAAAAGGCTTTTTTGTAGTTAGGAATATGCTCAAAACAATCAAAAGATAGAACATAATCAAATAGATTGGTTTTATATGTCAGGTTAGTTAAATCTTGGTGTTTTAACTTATAAGGGTTTATGTAATGTTGCAAATGCTCTTGATTAATTTCACTACAATTTGATAAATATTCACTGCATTCAATATTTGAATATTTTTTTTGCATCCACTTTCCCAGCATTGTACATTGCTCTGTTAAGTAAATACTATCTGTTTTTTTGGCTTTAAAATAATCTTCAAATACATGAATACTCCCCCTAATTCTATTATTTAATTCGGTCTGTTGGCAAACCATCCTTTCACGAAAATTAACTTCATTATTATTTGCATATAAACCATCAATCAAGAATTTGCTTTTTGACTGAGCTGGCCAAGAAAAACCATCTAGGTAAATTATTTCATCAAGACTAAGCTTATTATTGATTTTTTTTTCATAAGCATATATTTTTTGGTAATTTTTGGTATTGCTATCTCTGTAGTCGCAATAAGCATCAAAATTATTGATTTTGGTTATTTTCATTTAATCGTTTTCCGATATTGTGAGGTTAGGATGTGTAGTTAATATATACTATTTCATATTTCATTTCAAATAATATGTTTTTTATTGCTATTTTTGCTGCTTCAAAAGAAAAATAATTCTGCACATTAGCTAATCCCCCATTTGAAATGGTGTTCCAGAGTTCTTCGTCTTGGTATAAGCGGACAATTTGTTGAGCAAAATCGATTGGTGTTTCTGCCATCAATACATCCACACCTTCTTGAGCATACATTCCTTCAACTGCGACTTTAGTACCGACCACAGGTTGACCGTAGCTCATAGACATATTGACTTTACCTTTGACGCCTGCCCCAAATCGCAGGGGTGCAACGGCAATACGGATATCGTCCATAATGGGTTCGATGTCCTCAACAAAGCCTTGGAAGACAATATTGCCAGTGGCCATTTTTTGAATGTGTTTAGGTGCTTTGGAACCAATGATATGAAATTTTATTTCGGGTAATTGTTTTTCTACCAGTGGAAAAATCTCTTTTATAAACCACTCTACAGCATCGACATTAGGCGTGTGCTGGTATCCGCCAATGAACATTATGTCTTTGCGTTGCTTAAAGCCTTTACGGCAACCATATATTTCGTGGATATTGGTTAACACTTTAACTTTTGTATTGGGTAGTTCTTTGGCAAGTACTTCTACTTCGTAGGGACTAACTACCAAAGTGACATCACAAGCTTTGGCAACCGCAAGTTCTTTAATGCGTGTTTCTTCGGCTATTTTGGCAAGCTTTTGATCCTTGGCAAGTTCTGCCATACGACGTTCACGGACATAATGCAAATCTACTGTATCAAAAATGATTTGCGCTTTGGGGCAATATTCTCGGATGAAAGGCATAACAGGTTCTGCCACATAATAACGTGACAATATAACAGCATCCAGGTATTTACCTTTGTCTTTGAGGTATTCAACTGGGTTGTTTATGCTTGGGTGATAAATACACTCAACGCCGAGTTGTTGTAAAGCTTGGGTATAACCGGCATTGTAACTGAGGTTTTCAGGCATAAAGACAATATGATAATCTAACTCTTTGAGAATCTTGATCAAATTAAGCATGCGAAGAGAGCCAGAATCTTGATCGGGTGTAGGCGTACAAGCGTCTAAGATCAGCATTCTTTTTGGTTGATCGTGTATGCGAGACAACTCAATATTCGACCCTGGTTTTGGTTGTTTAGCTAAATCTTTTGCCCACTTTTCTTTAAACTTAGTTTGATTTACCACCTGGTATTTTTTCATGCCAGCAGTTAAATCGGTTCCCGATGAAACGCCTTCGAAGTGGGTGATTTTTGATGCGGGTTGATAATAGACTTTTTTACCCACATTCCTTATGGCAAAAGCCAAGTCTGTGTCTTCATAATAGGCTGGTTTGTAACGTTCGTCAAATCGCCCTAGTTCTTCAAACAATTTTTTTGGTACCAAAATACTTGCACCTGAGCAATAGTCAACCTCACGAACATGGTTATACCATGGTTCATCAGGGTTACCCATACGTCCATAATTCCAACCACTCGCATCATTGAAAACAATACCGCCAGCTTCTTGAAGTTGATTATTTGGATAAACTAATTTACTACCAACCAACCCTGCGTCTATCTTATTATCAAATACTTCTGTCAATGAATCCAGCCACTGATCATAGACAACGGTATCATTATTTAAAAACATGAGGTACTTTCCGCGGGCTATTTCTGCACCAGTATTACAGGATTCAATAAAACCGCCATTTTGTTTTTGTCTTTTATAATTAATGCCTTTGATTTTTTTGATTTGTTTTTGTGTTTCATCACTTGAGCAATCATCAACTACAATGACTTCAAAAGTAGTTTTTTCGTCTAATTCTGCAAGTGACTTTAAACAGTTGTAGGTATGTTGAAAGTGGTTGAAGACAGGAATAATAACTGAAACATCAGGCTTTGTTACGTATTTCAGTGTTAAGTTTTTATATTCATGTGTAAGATTTACTGTTTTTTGTCGTGAGTCTTGTGGTGAATTGGCATTAAACTTGTTTACTATGATTTTTGCAGTACCTAATACCCCTCTAGCTTTTAAGCTGCGAATAGTTCGTGATGGGAAGGTCTTAAATTGTGCTAACCTAAATTTAACAGCGTTGCGTTTATGTCGCGCCCAAGTTGTAAGCGTTCTCATAGGCTTGGTCATTCTCCATGAACGAGATTGATAGACAGATAATAGTTCTTGTTCAACTTTTTCTTTGTTAAAATTTGTATCATGTAAAATTTGTTCTGTTTTTTGTAATTGTTTGTGAGTTGTCTCATAGTGTTGTTCTGTCTTTTGTAGTTGTTTCTGAGTTGTCTCATAGTGTTGTTGAGCACTTTGGTTTGCTCGTTGAAGAGATGTAATTTCTTTAGACATTCGTTTAGTTTCTTTTTTTAATACACCTTTTAAGTGTTTTATCTCATTTCTTTCTAAATCAATGTTTTTTTCAGCGTGCTTTAACTGTTTTGTTAATTCCTTCCCCCATCTTGTTCGGTCATTTAAGTTTTCTTCTGATGTGAATAAAAGGTTTGATATTCGGCTTTTTTCCTTGTTTTCATCAATCAAATTTTGGGCAAAAAAAGTGCTTTTTCTGGGAGTGTTGATTAATTGATAGTTTTTTTGTTGAGTTTTGGCCAATATTTTTCTATACGCTTTTGTCATGTCGGCAAGAGTCGGCAACTTGATTTTTGCTAGATTCCCCCGGATATATTTAATGTCGTGTGGTTGTTTCTGTAATTCCTGAATTTTGCTGACAAAAGCTTCAGCTGAATCACAATGGTATCCAGTTTCTCCATCAATAATTCGCTCTTTCAAAGCGCCAAAAGAGGTGCTGAGAGTGCAGATGCCTGCCTGTTGTAGTTCTGACAAAGTATAATTAAATGTTTCTGATGTTTGTGATGTAATTAATGCTAAATCAGGCCTTATTTTTTGCAACAGCTGAAATAATTGGTTGTTATCAAAGGCTGGAATAATTTTTATATTCCCATAGCCACGGTATTTTTTGGCATGGCTTCCTGCACCTAATAAAACAAAGTGGTAGCCCTCACCTAAGCTAGAAATCACTTCATCCAAAAGTTGCTGGCCTTTTGCTTGATTTATTGTTCCGAGTAAAAGAATGGTGAATTTTTCACTTTTATTGGTGTAGTTTACGGTGTTAAATTCCGCGATTGCATGAGGTATCACCTCGCTTTTTTCAAATACTTTTTTATCTATTTTGGTTAAATTATCCATTACTGATTGACTAGGGCTAACTAAACGTATGGTTGTGTTTTGGTACGCCTTATGAAGTTCCTTTTTCCATACTTTGTATTGTTGTTTGCTTATTTCTCCAAAAGGTTCATTCTTGGTTTGCTTTAAAGCCAAATTCAAATCTTTTTCAGTTAATTCGCGTTTGTCTAAATGGGCAGTTAGACTTGGCCATGATGGGAAATAATCATGAAAGACTCGTATTGTTGCAACGTTTGTATTTAAACAATTCATACTGTGCCCAATTAAACTGGATACGATGATTTGCTGGATATTAAACTCAGCCAAAACCCCATCGAATATCTGGCGGTATTCTTCATGGTTAATTGCTGTAATCATTATAGGAGCTTGTAATTCATAACGCCTCATTTCAACTGCATAGGTATTTAGGTTGCCTTGAAAATATAGACTGAGTTTTTCGCCATGGCTGTTACGATAAAATTCACCATGTGACATTAATATTAAATGGTTATAGTTTGTTTCATTTTGACAGTAATTATTTATCCATTGTTGTACACCGCCACCCCAGTCCATAGTAACATGTAAGAGGATTGGCTTTTCATCAAGCAATGGATAAGTTGAAACTTTAAATGGGTCTTGCAAATAGTCTTTCATTTTCCATTGCAAGTCAGCTAAGGGATGTGCCGGTAGTTTTTGTTGGTCACCCAGGTCTATAAAGTCCGTTAATTCAACTTTTTGATCATTGTGTGATTGAACCAATAAATTTTTACAGGCTTTATAGCTTATTGTATTGAGGTGTTGCAGAGTGTTTTTGTCTCTGACGATGAAGCATTCATTGTTTATTTTAGAGCTAAAAAAAGTAGTTGCTTCTTGTAATAAATAAATATAATTATCAAGACTTGCTACTGAACCTTTAAACTGTTGTTTCTCTACGAGTGGTGAAAGTTCGAATACACGTGTAGTCAGTGCTGAACATAGGTGTGTTGGTGAATCATTCAATGAGGCCAATAATCGTTGAGACCAAAATTCAGGCAATTGTACAGAGGCATTAATTATAATAATAGCAACATTGTTTTCTGTTTTTGCTGCAATTTTTTCACACAAATCCACATTAAATTTTTCTTGCTTAAATGTCAGCAAATTAAATTCATCTTGAGTTTTGTTGTGGAATGTTAATCCTGGTTTTTGGTTATAAACAACTAAATAGGGTTTGTTTTTCATTTTGGCATTATATCAAAAGATGTGATAAATCTGATACTGCTAAATTGGCTTTTCAGGTACAATGTTGCCATTATGGCAGATCAAGACAAATTAGACTTTACTGGTGAACGTTTCACACCCGAATGTGAACGTGAGATATGGTATGAGCATTACCATCGTTATGCCTTTGCTAAAAGAGTTGTAGAAGGAAAAAAAGTATTGGATATTGCCAGTGGCGAAGGTTATGGTAGTTATATTTTATCAGGCTTTGCTAAATCAGTTATTGGCATGGATATTGACTCTGCTAGCATCAAGCATGCAAAAAACAAATACCAAAATAAAAACTTAAAATACATAAAAGCCTCTTGCCTAGCCATCCCTCTTGAGGATGAAAGTGTTGATGTTGTGGTTTCTTTTGAAACATTGGAACACTTGGCAGAGCAAAAAGAAATGTTGGCAGAATTTAATCGAGTGCTAAAAAAGAATGGTTTATTGATTATTTCGACCCCTGATAAAAAACATTATTCGGATGCTACAGGATTTAGCAATGAGTTTCATGTCAAAGAGCTTTATAAAGATGAATTTAAATTCTTACTGGATGAGCACTGGCAACACCAGTCTTGGTATTCTCAAGCCATGGCATTTCATTCACTCATGGAAAAACATAAACCACAACAACACACTTTTTCATCAGATATTCTTAATGATTCAGTTTTCCTACAGGATAAAAAACTAATTGAATCTATGTATTATGTAGTGTTGGCTTCAAAACAAGTCTTGGGAATCGATTTGCCAGACTTGCATTTGTTTGCTGATCAAAAGCAGACAATTTATGGGCATTACAATGCAGTAATTAGGGCACATATTTCCTATGAAAACAAATACAACCAACTAAAGGAAAAACACGATAAACTTTTAAAAATACCGCTGTTGGGGCGCATTGTTAACTATTTTATTCAGGAATAAATGCGTTGTGCAAATTATGCAAAGCCCTTGTTTAATTTGTTTCTTCATCCATTGAGCCATTAATGGCATAATAAACCCCATCAATAACTTTTGCCATACGTTTATAGTCTAACTTCTCTGCTGTATCATATTCTGTGTGGTAGTTTTTATTCCGATTAAATGCCGAATCAGTAACCATTACAGCTGGATAGTCAAAAGCCCAATAATTAAGGTGGTCTGAAAAATCGATGCCGACAATAAAGGATGGTGCATTTATTGAGTAAACAGGCAAATCAGTTACGCTGCGCATCGTTTTCTTTAGTTCTCTAGTGATACCTATTTGGGAAAAGTTGCCAACTATGCTGATAAAATCGCCTTTTGTTGAATACAGGCTTTGCATGCCATTGATTGGGTAGTCCTGAGACCCTTCTTTGTCGCTAAAATACCCGATGGTTTCTAAACTAAGCATCATTTTAACATCTACTTTACTGTCTTTTAAACGCTTTGCATGAATATAGCTTCCCATGTGTTCGCTACGAAAATAAGGAGGCTCTTCTAAATTGTAAAAGACCAACTCTAAATCACACTTTGGCGGGTTGTTCGAAAATAGCCTAACCAATTCAAGTAAACCGGCTGTACCACTGCTGTTATCATCGGCTCCGGGTAATTCATTGTATGTATCAAAATGCGCACCAATAACATAGGTGCCGCAGTTGTTTTTCCCTTTAAATTTAACGACAACATTATTATACTCAACACCCATAACATCATAGGGTTGATAGCTGACTTCTGTGTTGAAATTTTGTGACTGAGAATACAGGTAGTCTGCTTTTTCATCCAAAATATTGGCACGAGCAACATTGTTTGGCAACGTATCTGATAACCAATAAACATAGGTTTTTAGTTGTTCCGGTTGTGCAACAGGGTTTTTGGGGTCTTTGTTTGTAAAAACAGGTTGCACCACCAGTGCTATACAAATTAAACTAACAGCAATAAAGAGTAAAAGGGTTCTAACTAAAAGTTTTACAAATTTATTTTTCATAGGAACAAGACAAAATTAATAGCGATAAATTTCAAACAAATGCTTTAAATCTTTTTCCCAAACACTGTGGTATTTACCCAATTTACGTTCTGCTGGTGTGACATCAGTGTCAGCTATGACTTGCAATGGATCTAAAAACATGGATTCATCTTTGCCACAACGCCCACGAATATTACGAATTTCTAGCCCTTGCCTTGATATATCTAGCATTTGTAAGGCAACATCACGCACAATTCCTTTTCTAAAACGTGTACACAAACCATATTTTGGCACTTCATCTCTAAGGAGTTGATGTTCTTCATGTGTCCAATCTTTTACCAAATCCCATGCGGCATCTAAACAGCCTTGTTCGTAGAAAATACCTACCCAAAGTGCTGGCAATGCACATATGCGACGCCATGGTCCGCCATCCGCTCCTCTCATTTCAAGGAATTTTTTTAATCGTACTTCTGGAAACGCAGTGGTTAAGTGATCTTCCCAATCTTTAATTGTAGGCAGTTCACCTGGGAGTATAGATAGCTTCCCTTGCATAAAGTCTCTAAATGATTTTCCTGTTGCATCGAGGTATTGTCCGTCTCGGTAGACGAAATACATGGGCACGTCTAGCATGTAATCAACGTAACGTTCAAAACTCATAGAGTCATCAAAAACGAAAGGAATGGTTCCACATCTGGCATTATCTGTGTCTGTCCAAATATGAGAACGATAGGATAAAAAGCGGTTTGGTTTGCCATTCTTAAAGGGGGAGTTAGCAAACAAAGCCGTAGCAATTGGTTGTAATGCTAGGGAGGCTCGAAATTTTTTTATCATGTCTGCTTCAGATGAAAAGTCTAAATTTGCTTGAATAGTACACGTTCGTTTCATCATGTCTAAACCTAACTTTCCAACTTTGGGCATGTATTCGCTCATTATTTTATAACGACCCTTGGGCATAAACTCAATGTCTTTTTTCTTGGCTAATGGGTGAAAGCCCATGCCGATGAAAGCAGAGTTATACTGTTTACAAACCGCTTTGACTTCATCTAAATGTGAATAGGTTTCTCTACAGGTTGCGTGAATATCAGCAAGTGGCGCACCCGATAGTTCCAACTGACCACCTGGTTCCAACGTTACCGAACAGCCATCTCGAAACAAAGCAATTATATGCTCACCTTCGTACTCAGCGCGCCAACCATACTTTTCTTTTAAACCGTTGAGAATGTCACGTATGCCTCCTGGTTCTCTATAACCCAATGGTTTCAAGCTGTCAGTATGAAAACCAAATTTTTCATGTTCTGTCCCTACCAGCCAATCTGACTTTGGTTTACACCCAGAAGCAATATAGTCAATTAGTTGGCTTTTGTTTTCTATTTGTTGTGATTTGCTCAAATCCGTTCTCTTGTTTAAAAAGTTGTACAATTTTATCATGAAATTTAGAATATTCATTTATTATTCACTCAGAACAGCTACAATTTAAAACATGAAGTCAACCATACTAATTATTGTTCTATTGTTTTCGTATTGCCTAAATGCAGAAAATGTTTTGAATAGAGGCAACGGGTCAGAACCCGATTCGTTAAGTATTCACTTAGCTGAAGGTCTCAATTCTCATAATGTTCTTCGTGATTTGTACGAAGGGTTGATGACGTTAGATGCTAAGGGTCAAGCTATTTATGGCGTAGCAGAATCTCATACAGTTGAACATAATGTTTGGACCTTCAAATTAAGAAACAATGCCAAATGGTCAGATGGCTCACCTGTTGTGGCGGCTGATTTTGTTCGAGGTTGGCGTCAAGCTGTAGACCCCAAAACTGCAGCTCCATACGGCTTTTTATTGAAAAACATCGTTCATGCAGAAAAAATTATGCAGCTAAAGCTAACTCCTGATAATTTAGTAGTTAGTGCATTAGATGAACATACGCTTCAATTTAGATTGTGGCAAGCAGACTCAGCTTTACTAGAAAAATTGAGTTTACCCATTTTTTACCCATTGCCTAAAAACCCAGGAAATAATCACAATATCATTAGTAATGGGGCATATAAAATTGATAGCTGGCGAGTTCAAGAAAAAATTGTTTTACTAAAGAACCCACATTATTATGACGTAGATAATGTTTATTATGATCAGGTTAATTATTGGGTTACAGAAAGTCAATCCAGTGAACTTAAACGCTTTCGTGCAGGTGAGCTTGATATAACCGAGAGCATACCTGATGGTCAAATAGGCTGGTTGCGAGAAAACTTACCCAGTGAATTGCACATTTCACCGTATTTAGGCTCTTTTTTTCTTGGATTAAACCTTGGTGATAAATACTTAAAGAACCACAAGTTAAGACAAGCTTTATCTATGGCCATTAATCGAAAAATTTTAACTGATAAAGTCTTAAAAACCGGACAAAAACCCGCCTATCGTATCGTTCCGCAAGAGTTAACCAAGTCTACACTTCTACAGCTGAATACAAATGCACAACAATTAGCAAAAGAACTTTTTGTTGAAAGTGGTATTAATCCAAATGAAATAACGATAGAAATTCTTTACAATAATAGCCAAAATCAGCGTAAGGTTGCCATCGCTGTAGCCGCTATGTGGAGACAAACATTAGGTATTCGCGCTAAATTAAAAAATCAAGAATGGAAAGTATTTGTATCGTCAAGAAAATCGAATAAACGTTCAGCGTTCCGTTCAGGCTGGATTGCGGATTATGCAGATGCTTTAAGTTTTTTAGAACTATTTACGAGTAACTCTAGGTTTAATTTTTACCGATATAAAAATGGTAATTATGATAAAATAATCAAAGAGATTACTAAAAGCACTGATGCAGAGCAAAAATATCACCTTGTTGAACAAGCAGAAAATTTATTATTACATGACTTGCCCGTCATACCATTGTATTATTACGTCTCTAGGCACTTAGTTGATAACCGAATTTTAGGGTTTGTTGATAATGTGGCAGACAGACATTTATCAAAATATTTATACAGAGAGAATTGATTATGAAAAAAATAACACTATTCACCTTACTTATACTAAGCAACTTTGTTTTGGCGCAATCTGCCAAACAACAGGTTCAAAATAATAGTAAACAAGTTGTTGTAATTGACAAGCAATCTAAATCAAGGATGCAAAAAGGCAATAAACACAACAGTAAATACATGGAAAAATACCGGTATCAAAACAATAATCAGTCAATTGTCTGTGAATCTTACAGTGGCAGGCGTAATCACTGCCGAGCAGATACCAAGTTTGGAATCAATTTTTTACGTCAACTCTCAAGTTCTAGCTGTGATAGAAACTGGGGTTATGACCAATCTGGAATTTGGGTAACAAATGGGTGTCGTGCAGAATTCACCATAAATTTTGGTTGGGACCAACCTGGGTCAGAAGGTAATATTTTGTTTTGTGAATCTCATGAATACCGACGTAATTATTGTCGTGCATATTTAAACGGTAGAGATGTGTTTTTATTGCGCCAATTAAGTAACTCTTCTTGTATAAATAACTGGGGTTACGATCGCAATGGTATCTGGGTGACAAATGGGTGTCGTGCAGAATTTGTTGTAGAAGACAGGCATTGGACGCAAAATAATGTCGTAATTTGTAGTTCAAGAAACCAAGGTTTTCAAGCATGTGATGTAGATACTCGTGGTGGTGTTCAATTTATTAGGCAATTATCTCGATCTAGTTGTAATGGTAATTGGGGGTATGATAGGCATGGTATTTGGGTGTCCAATGGTTGCCGTGCTAAATTTAAACTATTACCTTATAATAATTGGAGCCAGGGAAACAACCAAAGAAGCACTGTAAAATGTTCATCAAAAGGTCATCGACGTAAAGTGTGTCAAGCAGATACCTCTGGAGGTGTTAGGTTAAAAAAGCAACATTCAAGATCAAGCTGTAGAGGAAACTGGGGTTATACGGCGAATCAAATATGGGTTGATAACGGCTGTCGAGCTACATTTCAACTACACATAAATGGCTACGGTTACGGTAATAACAATGGCAATAACGGTTATGGCAATAATAATGGTTATGGTAACAACAATGGTAATAGTGGTTACGGAAATAATAACGGTTACGGGAACAATAATGGTTATGGTAATCAAAACATAACCTGCTCTTCACATAATTTGCAAAGGCGCACATGTTCAATCCCCAATGGTTCCAGAGTGGAGCTATATAGACAACTCTCGAAAAGAAGCTGTAGAGGAAACTGGGGTTATAATGGCCGTGAAATTTGGGTGAAAAATGGGTGCAGAGCTGAATTTAAAATTCAATAACACGATAAACTAATCCCGATACATTATTGCCTGTTTTTTCTATATCGGGATTAGTTCAAAACTGTTAAAATACAACTTCTACTTTTTACAAAGATTAAATGGCAAAATTGTATTTTTATTATTCAGCAATGAATGCAGGTAAAACTACGCATTTATTGCAATCTAGCTATAACTACCGCGAACGTGGTATGAACACCTTGATTTTATCGCCGGCTTTGGATAACCGTTTTGGTGTAGGTAAGGTCAAATCAAGAATAGGTATAGATTCACCATCAATTATTTTTTCTGGAAAAGAAAACTTAACTGCCTTAGTCACTAAATACCTACAAGAGCAAGAAATTCATTGTGTATTAGTTGATGAGGCTCAGTTTTTAAGCAAGGACCAAGTGTATCAATTAACCGAGGTTGTTGACCAACTCAATATCCCCGTGCTTGCCTACGGATTAAGAACAGATTTTCAAGGCGAACTGTTTACTGGTAGTCAATATTTGTTGGCTTGGGCAGATCATTTAAAAGAACTTAAGACCATCTGTCATTCTGGCAGCAAAGCTATTATGGTGGTAAGGGTAGATGAAAATGGTCGAGCGGTCAAATCAGGAGCGCAAGTTGAAATCGGTGGAAATGATAGGTATATTTCAGTATCGCGAGCCGAGTATAAACGGATTTTTTATAATGAAGGGACTATTGAGTCCATTCAATTATCCTTACCAATAGTTGAGAACAAATCATGAGAATAGTATTTTGTGGAACTCCAGAGTTTTCTGTTGCCCCGCTATTACAATTAATAAAGCACAAACACAATGTTGTTGCAGTATATACTCAACCAGATCGCGGCGTGGGTCGTGGTAGAAAAATAAAATATTCACCAGTCAAACAATGTGCCTTAGATAACTCAATAGATGTTTTTCAACCAAAATCGCTTAAAGGTGAAGATGACATCGCCGATTTAAAAGCATTAAGACCTGACTTAATGATCGTCGTTGCCTATGGATTAATATTGCCTCAAATTGTTTTAGATATTCCAACCATTTCTTGTTGGAATATTCATGCCTCTCTTTTACCTCGTTGGCGTGGCGCAGCTCCCATTCATCGAGCCATTTTAGCTGGCGATAAGTCTACAGGTGTTGGCATAATGCAAATGGAAGCTGGCTTAGATACAGGCCCTGTATATATTCAACATGAATGTGCTATTGAGGATGATGAGACCACCTCAAAATTACATAATAAATTAGCAATTATGGGTGCGAGTGCATTGATTGAGTGTATTGATCTGTTACAAAATAATTTACTGCCTACACCAATGCAACAACAAAACACTAATGCTACTTATGCTCATAAATTAACAAAAGATGAATCTGTTATAAGTTGGCAAGAAAGTGCCGATAATATAGATAAGAAAATTCGGGCCTTGATTCCTTGGCCTGGAATTGTTGCAGAAATCAAAGGTGAAAAATATAAAATTTGGCATGCAAAACTTATTGATAGAACAACAGTTGCAGAAGCTAGCAGTATTGCTAAAGCAAATAAAAATCAGTTAATAATGCAATGTAAAAAAGGCCAGATTGAAATTCTTTCTATCCAAAAAGCGGGTAAAAGACGAATGGATATTAACCAATTTATGTCAGCAAAAAGTGATTGGTACACATGAGTAAACAAAGGGTTGTTGCAGTACAAATAGCCTATCAGGTTGTTTTTAAACAAAGCAATCTTACAGAACAGTTTAAGCAAAGGTTGTTGAAAAGTCATACCCCTGAATTTAAATCGGCTGTTAAAGCCATTTGCTATGAAACCATTCGTCATTATCAATGGCTTGAAGACTGGTGGTTAAAATGTGTTGATAAAAAGCCAAAAGATAAATTAGTTAGAGTGGTTCTATGCCTTGCGCTGGCGGAATATAAATTCCTTAACAAGCCTGCTCATGTTATTGTCAATGAGGCGATAAATACGGCTAAAAAACTAAAAAAACCATGGGCATCAAGTTTAATTAATGCATGTTTAAGAACAGCTGTTGATTTAACGAATGAGCAGGCATCAAACGAGGTGGCACAATATTCACACCCTTTGTGGTGGATTGAAAAGTTAAAAAAAGATTGGCCAGAAGATTGGCAACAGCTATTAATAGCTAACAATCAAAAGCCTCCTCTTTGGGTTCGAGCCAATAGTACAATAACTCTTGATAATCCTCATTCATCTATTAGCAATGCTTATAAAATTCAACCTCAAGATATCAAGAAGAACAATGACTTTGTTGCAGGGCTTTTCTCTGTTCAAGATGCCAGTGCCCAATTAGCTACGCATATTCTTAAACCTTGTGCCGATGACTTTATACTCGATATGTGCGCTGCTCCGGGCGGTAAGACTTGTCATATATTAGAGTTAGGTGGTTCGGTTAAGCTTGATGCATTAGAACTATTTCCAAACCGTGCTAAAAAAATCCATGAAAACTTATCACGTTTAAAACTCAAAGCAAATGTTATTACAGCTGATGCGACAGACCTAGGCAGTTGGTTTGATGGAATTAAGTACAACAAAGTTTTACTCGATGCTCCATGTAGTGCTTCTGGTGTTGTACGCCGCCAGCCTGATATTAAATTTCAAAGAACTGAAAAAGATTTGGATGATATCTGTCAAACGCAACAAAAGTTATTAAACAGTGCTGCCGAAGTACTTAATGAAAACGGAATGCTTTTATATGCAACTTGTTCAGTTTTTCAGCAAGAAAACAGTGAACAAATTCAGTTATTTTTAAAAAGCCACCCAGAGTTTAAAGAAATCAAGTTAAAATACCCTTTTGCAATTAACTGTCAACATGGCATTCAAATACTTACTGGTGCTGAAGATATGGATGGTTTCTATTATTGTTTAATAACAAAATCGAATGATTAAATACAGATTACTTTTTTTATTAATGATATTAACTCAGGCATGTTTTGCTGAAAACCATATTATTTTATTAAACCTAGTTGAAGATAAGAAACAGATTACACTCAAACCACAACTTGAGTTCAGGACGTCTGATCAAGTCAAAGAAGCCATTGATAATGGTATTAGAGTGCAAATCATAGCGAAAGCACAACTGTATCAAAACAATTCTTGGTGGTTTGATAAGACTCTAGCAAATAAAAAAATTGTATTAGAAGTTTCTTTTTTTACGCTTGGAAAACTCTACATTGTTAAAAACTTGAATACGGGGGAACAACTAGGCTTTAATGACTATAAACAACTATGGAGCTCTTTTGAGAAGCTTATGGTTTTTAATTTTACTACTGATAACATTAACCAAAAAACCTTTGTTAAATCACGTATTATGTTAGATAAAGGGGCGTTACCTGTTGCCATGCAAATAAATGTTTTATTTGATTCTAACTGGGATATAAATACTGCATGGCACCAACAAAAGGTCCTTCAGAATTGAAACAGATAATTAATAAAAAAAGTATAGTTTTTTCCTTAATTGCAATATTGCTATTTTCTTTGTTTATTCTTGGGAAGTCACTTCATGGCGTTGAACAGTTTAATCGAATATATTTGTGGTTGTTTGGCGCATCAATTTTAGCTGTTTTCGTATTAGCCATTATCATTATTCAACGTCTTGTTTGGCTTTATCTTAAACACAAAAATAAAGAGGCTGGGATTAAATTAACAACTCGAATGGTTACTATATTTGTGTCTTTGTCTTTACCACCTATACTAATCGTCTATTTCTTCTCTACACAGTTTCTCAATAATTAC
The DNA here is from genome assembly GCA_016744455.1 of Alcanivoracaceae bacterium. Lineage (GTDB taxonomy): Bacteria > Pseudomonadota > Gammaproteobacteria > Xanthomonadales > Marinicellaceae > NORP309. The sequence goes on along the minus strand of JADGEI010000002.1, from coordinate 67,273 downwards.
ATTGATAGCTGGTTTGATACTAAAACAGATCAAGCCTTAAACGACTCTCTTAAACTTGGAAAAATATTCCTCGATGTACAAACAAAACAGGCTTTAGACCAAACCAAAGGTATTGCACAAAAACTATCCGAGATTGATGATCATCGGCAAGCTATTTACTTAGAAAGTTTTTTAGATGAGTCTAATGCTTCAAGTTTAAGTTTAATATCGACGGGTAAAAATTTATTAGAAAGAGTTAGTAATGAATTAATTGACCTAACAACTGACATGCCGCCACAAGCAGCTTATAGGACATTGAGAACTGGGGATAACTTTACCCGGATTGAAACCAAGCCAACAAGCAATGAACTACAAATTAGAATTTTAGTTAAAATTAAAAATGTGCTTAAAGTTTCTTCAAATCATAGGTATTTACAAGGGTTGTTCTCAATACAAAAAGATTATAGCGGTTTAGCATACAATATTGAGGAGTCTGCTATTCTTTATAACCAACAAAAATACCAGAGAGAACAATTAAAAAACTCTTACAATATTATTTTAGCTCTTGTCATAATGATTATTATGTTATTGGCTTTATTATGGGCTTTTTCAGCATCAAAAAAATTCATAGCACCTTTGCGTTTATTGTTTAAAGCAACCGAACGAATAACAGACGGTGATTATGGTCAAACTATTCCTGTGACATCCAATGATGAAATTGGGTTTTTAGTTAAGTCATTCAATTCTATGTCTTCACAACTGGCTTCTTCTAGTGCGCTTGCACATAGAGCTCAATCGGAAGCTATAAGCCAAAAGTGGTATTTAGAGAATATTTTGTCACATTTATCAAGTGGTGTTTTGAGTATTGATAATGACCAAAGAGTGCAAATGGCTAATGCAGCAGCTATAAAAATTCTCAACTTGACTGAAAAGCATATTATCAATCAAAATATTCAACATATTGGTCTTCAAAATCCTGGTCTAGCTCCATTAGTTGAGCTTATTATCACCAAACTTGATGATCATAACGAAGCATGGCAACAAGAAACTCTAATTACAGAAAAAGAGTTAAGAAAAATACTTGTAGTTCGGGGCAGTAGGATTCCGGATAATAAGCAAAATGATGGCGGCATGGTTGTGATATTTGATGACCAAACTATTATTAATCAAGCTCAACGAGATGCCGCGTGGTCTGAAGTAGCCAGAAGATTGGCACATGAAGTTAAAAACCCTCTAACCCCTATTCAATTATCTGCAGAACGATTACGATTACGCTTCTTAAGCAAGTTACCTGAAGAAGATAAGGACGTTTTAGATCGGGCCACACAAACCATTGTTTCTCAAGTGGATAATTTAAAAACTTTAGTTAATGCCTTTTCAGATTATGCTAAAGCACCAGAATTGAAACGAGAACCTCGAGGGTTAAACCAACTCATAAAAGAAGCTGTTGATCTTTATTATATGTCTCACGCGGGGATTAACTTTAAATTGGATTTTATAGATCCTGAACCCATTTTATTTATTGACAAAGTTCGTTTTTCTCAATTGCTAACTAATCTTATTAAAAACTCTTCTGAAAGTGCAGTTGGTAATGCGCTAAAAATTCACATTGAAACATTTGTTTGTGAAAAATCATCTAATCAACTTACTCTTAAATTTAGCGATAATGGCCCTGGATTTAAGACAGATATTTTAGAGCATATTTTTGAACCCTATGAAACAACGAAAAAAACAGGGTCAGGACTAGGCCTTGCTATCGTTAAAAAAATTGTTGAAGAGCACGGTGGCAGTATTATGGCTTATAATGATAGTGGTGCTATTATAGAAGTGAACTTACCAATCTATCAAAAATAGACACGGCCAACAAAGGCCGCTTTTATAAAAAATTTGATTTATTATCTTTGGCAATTAGTACAGTAAAATGTACTTCGTTGACCTATTTTTTTTTGCTTAATAATATTATCACAATTGACGCAAGGAAGCTTAGTTCGACCATAGACGTTTAATTGCTGAGAAAAATAGCCAGGCTTACCATCTGCATTAACAAAGTCGTTTAATGTTGTACCACCAGCTTTAATGGCTTCAGATAAAACCTGTTTGATTTGCTCAGCGATAATAACATATTTATTTAAGCTTATTTTCCCTGCCGGTTTATTGGGGTTAATCCCGGCTAAAAATAGCACTTCGCTGGCATAAATATTGCCTACACCAACAACAATTTTCGCATCCATAATGAAGTTTTTTATTGGTTGTGTTTTGTTCTTTGCCTTTTCTTTTAAAACGCCCCCATTAAAATCATCTGATAAAGGCTCTGGACCAAGGTTTTTTATTAATTTGTGGTTCAAATAGTCTTGTGAATCTAACACACAACCAAAACGGCGAGGGTCGTTGTAACGTAGAATTGTATTATCTGCTAAAATCATTTCAAAGTGGTCATGTTTTGCTCTTTGTCTAGAGCCTGTGACAATAGTTAGAGAGCCCGACATTCCCAAATGAATTAGAATAGATGCTTGAGATTCTAATTGGATTATTATGTACTTAGCTCTCCGAGTAATCGATTTAATTTTTTCTGCTAAATATTTTTTAGCTAAATCATCGGGAATTTTCCACCTAAGAGAGCTGTTATAGATATTTATTTTCTTTATTCTTTTATTTTCTAACCAAGGCTTTATACCGTTAACGGTTGTTTCTACCTCTGGCAGTTCAGGCATCTTGCTCTTCTAGCCAGCCGACAATAAGGTTGTGTGCCACCGTATAACGAGGGGAAATTGTGACATAACCCTCTTTAAGCATTTCTTTGAGTTGTTTTCGAGTAAACCATTGAACGTCTTCCATTTCATCATTGACTTTAATGTCTTCGTTTTCTGCTTCAGCAATAAATGCCAACATTAAAGCTGCAGGAAAAGGCCAGGGTTGTGAACCAAAATACTGAATATTATGTGTTCGAATATTTGATTCTTCTTCAACTTCACGTTTTACGGCTTCTTCGATGGTTTCACCGGGTTCAACAAAGCCAGCTAGGGTCGAATAAGCGTAAGTAGGCCACTCTGCTTTTCTACCCAATAAACACTTGTTCCCATGGGTTACTAAAACAATAATTGCAGGCTCAATGTGTGGAAATTGTTCATGATTGTTTTCACACAACAACCGATGGCCAGCCCAACTTAGTCTATTTTTAGTGCCACACTTTGGGCAAAATCTTCGATTGCGTTGCCATAAATCCAGCCCTCGAGAATACAGGGCAATATGAGCCAATTCATCATCAAGTTTTAAAGCATAACGTCTTAATGAAGAGAACTGTTTGCCTACTTCTTTTTCAAGTTTTTTGGCTTGTTCATCATCTAACGGGCAAGAATACCACATTTGATTACCCACTAAACCTAAAAAGCATTGGGATTCGCATTCAAATGGTTTGCTTCGGCGATAAAAGCTACTGTGTTGATTCATGTAGATATGCCGGCCATGATAAACTGGGATGTATTTACAATCATGTTTTTCTTGCATACCAGCGAGTTCTGCAGTTCTTTCCCGCAAATGTGATGCTCTATCTAGTTTCTGAGCCCCAAAAAATATGTTTTTATCAACTTTACTCATATCGAGAATGAACTCCCACATCCACACGTTGTTTTTGCATTGGGGTTCTCAATGACAAACCGTGAACCTTGTAAGTCTTCTTTATAGTCAACAACTGAATTTATCAAATAAGGGTAGCTCATTGGGTCAATCATCATTTCAACGCCTTCATTATCTACAATAAAGTCGCCATCTTCTGATTCTTCTTCAAAAGCAAAACCATATTGAAAACCAGAACAACCTCCACCAATGATATACACACGTAATTTCAGGTCCGGGTTTTGTTCTTCAAGAACTAGTTCTCTAACTTTATTGGCTGCAGAGTCAGATAAAGTGATATTCTCTTGCATGTTTATTTGGCTTTTTTGTCGTCAATTTTTGAGATGTTTTTCGGCTTTTTATCATCTTGATAAATTAGTTGGCCATTGATTTTAGAACCTGTTTCCATTTCAATATTGGTGTAAAAAACATTGCCTTCAATACTTGCCTTGGCTAATACTTCAATCTTTCCGCTAGCTGTAATATCGCCTTTAACTTTACCATTAATAATGATATTGGCCACTTCTACTTTTCCTTCGATGGTGCCGCTTTCACTCACCCTTAAAATATCATCGGCCTGACCACTTATTATACTACCATTGATACAACCATCTAGGTGTAACGTTCCATTAAAGCTTATGTCACCATTTATCTTTGTGCTTTTTCCTAACAAGGTATCATGCTTGGTAGTCGTTGTTCCTGTGGATACTGATGTTGAGTTATTTTCTTTATTGAACATTTGTTTACCTCTCTTTATTTTCGATTTGCCATTTTTTTGAAAATTCAACTGGTTTGGCTTTTTTGTTTTTGGGGAATAATTTTACTACCAGTTGTTCAGCATTGAAACCCTTTGGAAGCAAATAGTTTAAAGAGATGTTTTGATAATACTTAAACTTATAGTTAGATTCCTTATTGATATTTGCTTGTAGTTTTTTTGGTTGACCGTCTTGTGTGCCTTCTATATGAACAGTAAATTTACCCGAAATTTCCTGGGCCTTTTCTATTTTTTGTACTAGGGTAAACTTAATCACGAAATTGTTTTCTTCTTGTATTTCTATTTGTGTAGAAAAAATTCGAAGTCCTTTTTTTATTTTATTTGGGCTTAAAAGCTTTTCATAGAAAGCGACTTCTGCTTTTAAATTATTTGTGTCATTTAATAAATTTTTGTATTCTTGTTGTAAGTGTAAGACGGCCTGTTTTTTTATTTTTTGATCTGTTTCTAAAATGTTTTTTTCTGCTTTTAATTGAGTTATAACAATGCTATTTTTACGTGAAGAATCTTCTAAAAATACATTTCTCTTTTGAAGGGTCGTATTATTATGTTTTGAATACACGTTACTTATTAGAAGACCTAAAGCAAAACTAATAACCACAGAACTAAAAAACACCTTGTTGGTAAATTTTTTATTTGTTCCGGAGACTTCTTGTATGGAATATTTTGGAAAATCTATGCTCACAACTTATCTACTGGTTAAAAGATGTTGGATTATAACACTTCATTGATAACTTAGAGTAGAATAACACTTTACTGTTTTGGATAGTTATATGCTTTGGGTTAAAACATTTCATTTGTTTTTTGTTATTTCGTGGTTTGCATGTATTTTTTATTTACCTCGTTTATTTGTTAACCATGCAAGCAACAAAGAAACTGTTCACCACGAAATGTTATTAGGTATGGAACAGCGTTTAATAAAGATGATGGACTTTACATTGGTTTTTGTTGTATTAACAGGTACATGGTTGCTTTATATGATGTCCAATGGCTTTGAAAAATTTTATTTCCTACAGGGGTGGATACACGCCAAATTGGCATTAGTTGTTTTGTTGGTTGTCTATCATTTTTGGTGTAAGAAAATACATCAAAAATTTACTATTGGCACTGAAAATCATACACATAAATGGTTTAGGGTTTTTAATGAGCTTCCTGTTTTTGTCTTACTAGCAATTTTATATTTGGTTTTAGCTAAACCATTTTAATTGGGTACATTTAACCCGCGAATTACAGCGGCTCTGTTTTTGATGGTATCAAACCATCGTTGTAAATTGGGGAGGTCAGCAGTGGGCATTTGCTTGATGATAGAATTAATCACAGCAAAACTTGAAATATCGGCTATAGAATAATTGTCCCCTGCCAAATATGGCGTTTTTGTTAATTGTTTTTCGAATACTTGGTAAAAAGAGATTGCCCGTTGTTTTAATATTTGTGCTGCTTTTTTTTCAGGTTCTTTTATTAAGGTTCCTAATAAGAAAGCATTAAATATATTGGTAGAAATATCAGTGGCTTGAAAGGTTAACCATTCAAGAGTTCGAGCACGTAGCATTGCATCTTTTGATAAAAATTGACCTTGTTTTTCTGCTAAATATATGAGAATAGCCATTGCTTGGGTTATCACAAAACCATTGGGCACTTCATCAGTATAATCAACAATAGCGGGTATTCGCCCAGATGGGTTAATTTTTAAAAACGAATCTTTGCGTTGTTCTCCTTTCATTAAATCAATTTTTTTCACTTGATAATCAAGACTAAGTTCTTCCAACAATATAGATACTTGCTGGCCGTTAAATGTTTTATAAGTGTATAAATCTAGCATAATTATCATTATATCCTAATTCACTTAAAAAAAACAAAAAGTTACTTCGAAAATAATAACAAATAATACTTGACATTATGTATTGACCCATAGACAATACATATATATTGACATACAGTCAATATATAGGAGAAAACTATGAATATTGAATTCAAAAATGATGCATTTAAGAAAACAAAGATAAACTTCAAAGGTTTTAGTGGTGGAGAACGTCATATACAACTAGAAAACTTGCCAACTACTAAACCTGAAACACTAGCTATTCGTTGTTACCTTCGTAACAGTGATGACTTAATGGATTTATTGTTGTTGCAAAACGCGCTGGACAATTATTATAGTCAAGCTGTAATGCTAAATCTGGAAATACCATATTTGCCTTATGCACGACAAGACCGTGTTTGTGCACAAGGGCAGGCTTTTTCATTGCAGCTAATGGCCAGATTATTATCTATGTTGCACCTTAGGCAATTAATCGTTTGGGACTGTCATAGCCAAGTTGGGTTAGATTTAACTAAGGCCATAAATATTGAAGCCTCAGATATATTAGCAAGCAGTGTAGAATTTAAAGCTTTGCTGCGACAACCGGATGTGGTGTTAATTTGCCCTGATAAAGGCGCCATAGGCAGGTGTCAAAAATTGGTGGATTATTTTCAGCTTAAACCGATGATAAAAAGCGAAAAATATCGCAATCCTACTACTGGTAAAATTACACGCACAGAAGTTATTGCCGAAGACTTAACAGGTAAAACGGCCATTATTACTGACGATATTTGCGATGGAGGCTATACCTTTATCAAAATAGCTGAGCAGTTAAGAAAGAAGAATGTAAAAACCGTAATTCTCTACGTGACACATGGAATTTTTAGTAAAGGACTCTCAGTATTTGATGGTTTAATTGATAAGGTTTATACCACACAAAGTTTTATTCAACAAAAACATCCAAAATTAACTATTATTGAATTAGGAGAAATAGCATGAACCCTTTAATGGCAATAGATTTTTATAAAGCAGATCACAGAAGGCAATATCCAGAAAACACAGAATACGTATATTCAAACTTTACACCACGTTCATCAAGGTTAGCTACTGTACTTGAAGGGTTTGATGATCGCGTGGTATTTATTGGGTTACAAGCCTATATCAAACGCATTATTATTAAACAATGGAATACAGAGTTCTTTTCTAAGCCAAAAGCCGAAGTGATAGCTAACTACAAAAGACGCATGGACCGCTCATTAGGTGAAGACTCTATTTCAATGGATCATATCGAAGAATTACATGATTTGGGGTACTTGCCTCTAGAAATCAAGGCATTGCCTGAAGGCAGTCGTGTTAATGTCCGTGTTCCTATGTTAACCGTAATCAATACCCTGCCTGAATTTTTTTGGTTAACCAATTACATCGAAACAAGCATCAGCGCTGAAGTATGGAAATCTTGTACAACGGCAACTATTTCCTATGAATACAAAAGACTATTAGTTAAATATGCCAAATTAACAGGTGCTCCTTTGGATTTTATCATGCTACAAGCGCATGATTTTAGTTTTCGTGGTATGAGCGGTTCCTATGATGCTGCGCAATCAGGAATCGGGCACTTAACAAGTTTTATTGGTACCGATACCATTCCAGCAATTGAATATGCCGAAGATTATTACGATGCCAAAGAGGTTATCGGAGTTTCGGTGCCCGCAACAGAACACAGTGTTATGTGTATGGGGACAAAAGAAGATGAAATTGAGACTTTTAAACGTTTAATTAATAAATTATACCCAACAGGTATTATCAGTATAGTCTCAGACACATGGGATTTCTGGAAAGTTATCACTGATTTTGCGAAGTTATTAAAAGAAGACATTTTGAACCGTAAACCCAATTCATTAGGCTTAGCCAAAGTGGTGTTTAGGCCCGATAGTGGTGATCCAGTAAAAATAATTTGCGGTGACGAAAATGCGCCTGAGGGTTCACCTGAATATAAAGGAGCTGTTGAATGTTTATGGCAAATATTTAATGGTGAAATATCAAATAAAGGGTATAAGTTGCTGAATGAACGTGTAGGTTTAATCTACGGTGATTCGATCACATTAGAACGAGCTAGATTAATTTTAGAAAAACTTGAAGCCAAGGGTTTTGCCTCAAGTAACATTGTTTTTGGAATTGGTAGCTATACTTATCAATACCTTACCCGAGATACTTTTGGGTTTGCCATGAAAGCTACTTGGGGGCAGGTCAATGGCCATGCCCGTGAAATTTTTAAAGACCCCAAAACGGATGCTGGCAATAAAAAATCAGCAAAAGGTTTACTCCGTGTAGAAGCAACTGAAAAGGGTTTTGAATTACATGACCAACAAAGTAAGGAACAAGAAGGGCAAGGAGAATTGAAAACCATATTCAAAGATGGCAGATTGGTTAAGCGAGTATCTTTTGATGAAATTAGAAGCAGATTAAGGGTATAATAACTCTGATAGGTAGTTGATTTTCAGGCTGTAAAAGAACTAGGTGATGAAATAAGAAAAGGGTTATATGACATTTTGTTTCATCACCAAAACCATTTTACAGTCTGTTCAGCTATTAAACGTATGAAATTTTTCACATAATAGATTTAAGAACATTACGATGACAAATGAGAAGCAATTTTTAAAAAACTATAACATACATGATTATGATATTCCCTTAACTACAGTGGATATGGTGATTTTTGCTATAATTGAGGCAGAACTTTCTGTTTTATTGGTAAAGCGTGACGAACACCCAGAAAAAGGTTGTTTAGCAATACCCGGTGGTTTTATTGATTTAAGAAAAGATCAGGATATTGATGTAGCTGCTTATAGAAAATTATTTGAAAAAACAGGAGTTAACTCACCTTATTTGGAGCAAGTTGAAACATTAGGCAATAAAAAGCGTGATATACGCGGTTGGTCAGTAACGATACTGTATTATGCCTTGATCGATATAAATAAAATCAATCAAACACACACTGAAAATAGCGAGAGATGCCAATGGGTGTCAGTTGAACAAGCCTTAAAAATGCCTCTAGCATTTGATCACAAACTTCTAATTACCAAAGCACAAAATCGATTAGTAGAAAAAACACGTTACACTGCTTTACCGGTAGAATTAATGCCAGAGTTCTTTACACTTACTGAGTTACAAAACACTTTTGAAACAATATTGGGTAAAAAATTACCAATAAAATCATTTCGGAGAAGAATTTTAGCTGCAAACATCCTAGAACCAACAGATAAAAGTAAACTCAGTGGTAAACGCCATGCACAACTGTTTAAATCTACAGGTTTGGACAGAAAATATTATTTTCCTAGGACGTTGGTTTTGTGAAGATAGAAATAATTTAAACAGGTGTTCCTTAGTTAAGAGGTGATACTATTGTTAATGCTACAAATTGCACACAATTTGGTCCTTATCGATTCTCAATCGGTAAAGACTGCGATGTTACTATTAATTAATTTTTAAATGCTAAAACAAGTTGGTGCAAAACCCTATACAGAGTGAAGGGTTACAGTAAAAGATTTAGATTAATTTCTAACAAATCACAAACATAAAATTATAGAGCTCTTATTCTCGATGTATTTACGCTCTTTAGTAGATAGTTTTCTATTATTTTGAATCATAATGTCATATTTCTATTACAGAATTAATTTTCCTTCAAACTGCCTACTAAGTTGATGGTTTCACTGGGCTTAGAAAAATATTTTTTACCAGTCATTTCAAGTGATGCAGGAATTTTTATTGGCACATGAATACCAACGGAGCTTTCTACATTTAGGTGTTCATCTAAAATAATTTGGCCATCTTCGCTGGTAAAAAACCAATAGGGAGGAAAAGCGGTAGTGGTGCGCTTGTTTTTCCAGTGCTTTTTGTGGGGAGTAAAATGTGATTCGTTAGGATCGGCATCGCCCATATGCATAACTGTTACAGTGTTATTTAAGGTTACCCTGAATACCAAATTTTCAACTTGCGCTCGTCCTGGCCATCCTGCATGTGGGATTCTTACTACTTCGATATGCAAACCGTCAAAGTTGATGGTTTGTTCTTTATCACCATAATTTAGTTTTATTGCCGTAGTTTGATTCATGATTTTGCCACTCCCCTTTAAAACTTTTAAACGCATAATAGCTTGGTTGGGCGCAATGAGTTTTGTATTTGGGTGTGTGTCTAGAAACTTTAACATGTCATCAGCCGCAAAGTGATCGCCATGAGCGTGGCTTATAAAGATGGCATCGATAGCATCATAAGGTGGTTTGTTGTTAAAAATAGCGTGGCGAATATCATCAGGAACTAGTTGATAGTTGTTGTAACCATTATGAAAAAAAGGATCAAATAGAATTTTGTAACCGCCTTCAACTATCATAATGCCTTCGTTGCCAAGATACGTAGCTTGGGCTTGATGATTGTGAGCATTACTATTAAAACTGAATAGCAATATAATTATTAAAGTGTTTTTCATGGAGATAAATATATCTGGAATGGTTTTTATTGTAACATAACTTGAAATTTAATTGGCTTATGAAAAATGTCTCAAACTAGATTACAACAAAAGGAAAAAACAAGGCGTTCTATTATTAATGCAGCAGTTAGTCAATTAAATGAGGACACCAGTTTTGCCAGTTTGAGTTTGCGTGAAGTGGCACGAAAGGCAGGCATTGCTCCCAATTCTTTTTATCGACATTTTAAAGACATGGAAGAGTTAGGTTTAACTCTTGTTGATGAATCGGGGTTAACTTTGCGTCAGTTAATGCGCAAGGCTAGGCAACGATTTAAAAAAAACAGTAGTGTTATAGAAACATCAGTTAAAACGTTTATGGAGTTTACCGAAACCAATGCCAATATTTTAAGGCTTTTGTTTCATGAACGTTCTGGCACGACTCGTGCTTTACGTGCTGCGGTTGCCAGAGAAATACAGTACTTTATTGTGGAGTTAACAGATTATATTCAGGCAGTTGGTTATGAAAAAGATATTGCCTATTGCCAAGCTGAAGCCATGGTAGCCATTATCTTTAGTATAGGTTCAGAATCATTAGCTGCTAAACCTTCAGCCAGAAAAGAATTAGAGCGACGTGCAATGAAACAACTTAGGTTCATTGCTACTGGTGCTAGAGTTACTTATTTGGACAAAGGTCTCTTATAAAGGCACTTGACAAGACCTATTCGAGGTGTTGACATTTACAGCAATAGTGGGGCGAACATAGTATGTATAACTCTCCATTTGAACTTTTTCTCTGACTCTTAATTAATTAATCCCATTGACTCTAATTTTAGAATAATTTTTTGAGCAGCTTCGGCAGGTTTACAGTTTTCTGTATCAATATTTACTTCAGGGTTATTTGGAATTTCATATGGGTCGCTAATTCCTGTAAACTCTTTAATAATACCTGCTCTGGCTTTGGCATATAAGCCTTTCCTATCTCTATTTTCACAAACAACCAAAGAGGTAGAAATGTGAACTTCCAGAAACCCACCTAATGGTTCGATTTCTTGACGTACTTGGCTTCGAGTTTCGGTATATGGTGCAATAGGTGCACATATTGCAATGCCGCCATTTTTTGTGATTTCACTAGCCACATAACCAATTCTTAAAACGTTTAGGTTTCGATGTTCGCGCGAGAAACCGAGTTCGGACGATAAATTTTTACGCACTATATCGCCATCTAACAAGCTGATTGGACGTTCAACCATTTCCATTAAGTTTGTCATTAAGGCGTTAGCGATTGTTGATTTTCCTGATCCAGATAAGCCTGTGAAAAATATTGTAAAGCCTTGCTTGTTACGTGGCGGATGGCTTTTTTGTAAAATTTTGACTATTTCTGGGTAAGAAAACCAGGATGGTATATCGAGTCCTTGTTGTAAGCGTCTTCGTAATTCAGTCCCTGAAATATTAAGAGTGTTTTCATCTTTTGTTACTTTTGAGAGGGGTATGTATTCAGCCCGGTCTGATGAATAAAGCATCATCTCAAAAGGGACCATTCTAATGCCTATTTCATTTTCGTGTTTTTTCAATAAATTTTGTGCATCATAAGCACCATAAAAAGGATTGTTTTGTGAATCATTACCAGGACCCGCATGATCACGCCCTACAATCAAATGCGAGCAACCAAAGTTCTTACGAATTAATGCATGCCATAAAGCCTCCCTTGGCCCGCCCATACGCATTGCCAATGGTAGCAATGAAAGGGATGTTGTTTTTTCTGGGTATTTTTTTAAAAGTTCTTCGTAACACTTGACCCTAGTAAAATGATCAATATCTCCCGGCTTTGTCATTCCAACAACTGGATGTATGAGTAGGTTGGCTTCAATTTTTTTAGCCGCATGTAAGGTAATTTCTTGGTGGGCTCGGTGCATAGGGTTTCTAGTTTGGAAGGCCACCACTTTATTCCAAGTAAGTCGGTTAAATTTTTGTCTAAGTTCTGATGGAGTGTGTCTAAGATTGCGGTAATCATAATGTACGGGCAGTTGAATTCCTTCGATTTCCCCACCAATGTAATACTCATGTACTTCTTGGTTAAGGGAATTAACGGCTGGGTGTTTTTCATCATTTGTAGCATACACTGCTTGGGCTTCAACAACCTTGTTAACTTTCCAAATATCACTAATGGTAAGTACGGCAATGGCAACACCCTCAGGATCTCTTAATGCAATTTTGTCATCATCATTAAGTGTTTTAGCGATATTTGCTGGCAAATCTAGGGTTATTGGTATCGGCCATAATATTCCATTGGATAAACGCATATCTTTCAAGACAGAATCGTAGTCAGCCTTATTCATAAAACCTGTAAGTGGAGAAAACCCACCATTTAGTAACAGTTCTAAATCACATAGTTGTCTAGCAGTTAAATCCCAACTTGGAAGAGTTAAACATTCTTTTTTTAATGCTTTGGCACGATTGTTGTTAACTATAAGATTAATAAGCTTACCACCGTGTGGTTTGTTTAATGGCATATTTTGTACTCCAATATATCTACTTTCGTATTATCAATTAATATCATATTTATTCAATTTTTGAGCGATGGTTGTATGGGAAACTCCAAGTTTTTGAGCAAGTTTTCGGGTAGATGAATATTTTTGATACCAATGGTGTAAGAAGTGTTTTTCAAATTCCGCTACAGCTTGCGGTAAACTACGGTTATCAAGATTACTTTCAATTTGTACGTGACCATCTATTTCTATGTGGTCAACGTCTATAGTGTGAGAATCTGTTAAAAGGCTTGCTTTGTATAAAATGTCTTTTAATTGGGAAATGTTACCCGGCCAGTAATAAGATTTTATTTTATTTAGTGCGGCAAAAGAAACTTCATTGACTTCTTTTCCACCCTGGCTTTGAAATACTGTTAAAAAATAGGTGGTTAGAGGCTCTATGTCTTCTTGCCTGTCACGCAGTGAGGGTATTTGCAGATGGGTTATATCGAGTGTATAAAAAAGGTCACTAGAAAACTGATTATTGTCAACATAGTTTTGTAATGGTAATGGACTTGATGCAATAATTTTAATTTTTGAGTGACGTTTGATTTTTCCTCCTACGCGTTTGAACTCTCCTTTTTGTATGAAATCAAAAAGTTTTTGTTGGCACTCGTTGGGCATGTCTTGAATCCCTTGAATATAGAGTGTCCCGCCATCAGTGATTTCTAGTAATCCGGCTTTGCCAATTGTAGGACTGGCGGTACCAAAAAGGTCTCTTGTGATTTGAGATTGTTTGCTTGTCGTGCAATTAATACTAGAGAATAGTTTGTTTTTTCTGGAACTGGAAACATGAGTTCCTTGAGCAATAGTCTTTTTCCCAACACCAGATTCACCATAAAGCATTAATGGAACGTCTGTTTGGCTAATATGCCTGGCTCGGTTTATTATTTCCTGCATGGATTTATTATATGCAATTAAGCCATTAAACCCTTTTATTTCAGCTCCTTGTATAATGTGAGAACGTGCTGTTATATTTTCAGGTTTATGAAAAATTAAAACTGCACCAATTGACTTTTGGCCACTTTGTTTTATTCCTCTTACTTCAACTAACATGGAGCCTGCTGTGGTTTTAATATTGATTGGCAGTACGTTTGTTGCGGCACTATCGACTTTGTTAACCCAGTCTGGATCGTTAAAAATATTTTTGATAGTGACCACTTCCTTATCAGCACTAAAGCTTATTTTGGCTTGTGTGTTTTGGTAGATAATTCGCCCTTTATTGTTAATGCCAAGAACGGGATCAGAAACTGCATTAAGGATTTCGTTTAAGAACAGATTGCGCTCATTTACTGGCATAAGATTAATGTTTTCTACCCATTTAACACCTTTTATTTGCATGAGTTTAGAGGCAATATCTCGTTCAATATTTTTTTCTAAATCTTCAGTGGCTAGATACATAAGTCCTGTTTCTACTTCTATTCTTTTGACGTCAATATCATATTCAGCTAATAATGACAGGACTTCTTTTGATAGGCCTGTAATGTTTTCTGTAGTTAGTTTAATTCTCATGAACACATTGTAACGAATTATATACACAATAAAAAGCAATAAATAGAGCAACTTATAGATTTGTCTTATAAAAGTGTAAGAATATAATTACAAGTATTTTATATGAATTATAAAAATATAAATTAAAATAGGCCTATGAAAAATAAAAATGCAAAATTTCAAACTCGTGCTATCCATTATGGATATGATACTAAACAATTTCATGGTTCACTAAATCCACCAGTTTATATGACTTCAACTTTTGCATTTGATAATGTAAAACAAGGAGCCGATGCTTTTGAAGGTGAAAACAATCACTACATCTATTCGCGACTTGGAACTCCCAGTCAGTCGTTATTAGAGCAAAGAATAGCAAATCTTGAAGGGGGCGAAGCTGCTTTGGCAACAGCCTCTGGCATGGGAGCTATTACATCGGCTTTTTGGTCTTTGGTTGAACCTGGAGATGAAATTATAGCAGATGTTACTTTATATGGCTGTACGTTTAGTTTTTTAGAACACGGCTTGAAAAAATTTGGTGTTACAATAACCTATTGTGACTTAACAAATGCAGTTAATTTGGCTAATATAATTTCAGATAAAACTAAAGTGGTCTATGGTGAATCACCTGCAAACCCGAATATGCGCATAATTGATATTAAAGCGATAGCTGGAGTAACAAAAAATACTAAAGCAAAATTTATCATTGATAACACCTACTGTACGCCTTATTTGCAAAGGCCGATAGAAATGGGGGCAGATATTGTTGTGCATTCAGCAACAAAGTACCTTGGTGGACATGGAGATTTGATAGCAGGGTTTGTTATTTCTGATACTGATACCATGGAAAATATTCGCTATTTTGGTTTAAAAGACATGACAGGTTCGGTTATATCTGCAATGGATATAGCGTTAATTTTACGAGGTTTAAAAACACTCCATGTTCGTATGGATAGGCATTGCAGTAATGCTGAAAAAATTGCTGAATATTTAGACGATCATCCACTGGTATCTAAAGTCTATTTTCCTGGTCTAAAAAGTTTCAAATACCATAGTTTGGCAAAGAAACAAATGGCAAAATTTGGTGGTATGATTGCATTTGAAATTAAGGGTGAAAGGCAAGCAGGAGAGGATTTTGTTAATGCCTTAAATTTGATTTTGTGTGCAGTAAGCCTTGGAGATACAGAAACCCTTATTCAACATCCGGCTTCAATGACACATTCAACTTATACGGAAGATGAATTGAAGAAACACCTTATTAGCCCGAATTTATTGCGTTTATCTGTAGGTTTAGAAGATGTTGAAGACATTATTGCTGATCTACAACAATCATTTGTAAGATTAAAAAATGCAAAAACCTATTTGAAAGGTATTGCCTAGATTATGGTAATTTTTATGGGTATACTTAGGTAAGGTAAGATTTTAAGAAAAGCCTTTTAACTTTCAATTTTTTATTATTTTGTACTTCTCCTAAGCCTATAAACTTGTTTTCTTGATCATAAAGTCGGTACGTTTTTGCAGCTAAACTTGTGTCAAATTGCTGGCCGTGGATAAGCGTTGTTATTTGGCTTGGTATCAGCTGAATTTTTTCATGTTCTTTTAAGGCAACATCCATTGGTTGTAGTAAGCTCAAGGGATTTTCGGTGTGTTCCAGTTGATCTATTGTTTGCATAGCACCTTTCAAGATGCCTAATTCAGTTCTATGTAAGCTTGTCATGTGAGCAAGTGTCCCACAGTGAATTGCAAAGTCTTCTAAAAGCGTGCGAATATATGTCCCTTTTGAAACTTTTATTTCAAATTTCATGGTTTGAGGGTTGTTGTCGGAAATTGTGAGAATCTTAAAGTTGTGGATAGTAATGTTGCGTGGTTTCCTATCCACTTCTATGCCTTTTCTTGCTAACTCATATAGGCGTTTACCATTATGATGTAATGCTGAGTACATTGGTGGTACTTGTTGAATATCTCCCGTTAAGTGTTTTATTGCGGATTCTATTTCTGTAAGAGGTATAGTGGTTTTGTCAGAGGTTTTTATTACTTTGCCAGTGGCATCACCAGTATCGGTTTGGCTGCCAATTAGGCATTCGGCAATATAAATTTTGTCTGCATTGAGCATAAAACTGGCAACCTTGGTTGCATCTCCGAAACAACATGGTAATAGACCTGTTGCCATGGGATCGAGAGATCCAGTATGACCGGCTTTTTTTGCATTGAAGATTCTACGTACTTTTTGTAAGGCAAGATTTGAAGTGATATCTTTGGGTTTGTTGAGTAGAAGAATTCCGTGAACATCTGTCCAATGACTTCTGGGTTTGCTCATTCTTCCTCTGTATCGTTATCTAACCCTGGATCAGTGCTGCGGGCTTTACTAATAAGCGATTCTAAGTTTGCGCCACGTTCAAGTGAAGCATCGTAAACAAATCTAAGTTGAGGTACTTTTCTTGCTCGAATTTTACTCGCTAAGATAGACCTAATGAAGGGTGCATTTTCAGATAAAACGGCTAGAGCATCTTTTTGGTACTCAGGAAACAATGTATTGAAATACACTGTTGCTATAGATAAATCTTTGGTGACATCAACATCGGATATTGCAACATGTTTGAGTTCTTTGTCGTATTCAAACTCTTCACGCACAACTACTGCGATTATACGCAGTATTTGTGCTGACATTCTATCTGATCGAGTAAATTCTCTAAAAGCCATGAGTAATACCTATCAATACTTAGTCAAGTGTTTTCTTAACTTCTACGTGTTCGAAACATTCGATTTCATCACCTGGTTCTATGTCATCGTATCCTTTAACGCCAATACCACATTCGGTACCTGATTTTACTTCATTAACATCGTCCTTATGGCGTCGTAATGACTCTAGTTCACCTTCGAAAATAACGACATTGTCACGAAGTACACGGATTGGGTTATCACGTTTTACAGCACCTTCGAGGACAATACAACCTGCAATTGAACCAAATTTTGATGAACGGAAGACATCTTTTACTTCAGCGAGTCCAACAATCTGTTCTTTAGTTTCAGTTCCTAAGAAACCAGTAATAGCAGCTTTAATATTATCAATAGCATCATAAATAATACTAAAGTAGTGTAAATCTAAATCGTTTTGTTTTATGACTTCACGAGCGGCTTTATCAGCTCGTACATTAAAACCAATGATAATGGCCTTTGCACTTAATGCAAGTTGTGCATCAGCATTGGTAATGCCACCTACACCGGTAGATATGGCACGAACTTCAACATCATCATTTCCAAGAGTAGTTAAAGATTCTTTTAAGGCTTCTACGCTGCCTTGCACATCTGCTTTTATCAGTAGGTTAACAACTAATTTTTCTTTCTTACCCATGTTGGCTAACATGTTTTCAAGCTTGGCAGCTTGTTGTGCTTGTAAACGTATATCACGTTCATGTGCTTTTCTCTCTGCCGCAGCGGATTTTGCACGTTTTTCGTTTTTAACCACTAAAAACTCTTCGCCAGCAACAGGTACACCAGATAAGCCCTGAATCACGACAGGAATAGATGGGCCAGCTTCGTTAACTTCGTGCCCAAGTTCATCTAACATTCTTCTAACGCGGCCAAATTGTTCACCACTTAATACCATGTCACCTTTTTTCAAAGTACCTGATTTAACTAGGATTGTTGCAACGGGGCCTCTCCCCTTATCTAGTGACGATTCAACAACAATACCCTTGGCTTGTTTGTCTTTGACGGCTTTAAGTTCCATCATTTCTGCTTGAATGTTAATCGCTTCTAATAAGTTTTCAACACCATCACCAGTAAGTGCAGATACTGGTATAAATTGCACATCTCCTCCCCAATCATCAGGTATAACATCATGGTTTGATAAATCTTGTTTGGCTTTATCAATGGTAGCACCTTGTAAATCCATTTTGTTTACTGCAACAATTATAGGTACACCTGAAGCTTTTGAGTGTTTAACAGCTTCGATAGTTTGTGGCATGACACCATCATTTGCAGCAACAACTAAAATAACAATATCAGTAGCTCGTGCACCACGTTGACGCATGGTTGTGAATGCAGCATGGCCAGGAGTATCAATAAATGTAATTACCCCATGATCAGTTTTAACGTGATAAGCACCAATATGTTGAGTAATACCACCGGCTTCTTTATCAGTTACCTTTGAGTTCCTAATGTAGTCTAGTAATGAAGTTTTTCCATGATCAACATGGCCCATTACTGTAACTACTGGTGGTCTCGTTGATGCATTTTCATCATCAATATCACTATCTGATTGATGGTGTAATTCTTCTGCGATTGTTTTGGTTTCGACGAGTTCTACTTTGTGGCCAAGTTCTTCAACTACTAATACAGCAGTATCTTGATCCAGTATCTGGTTAATAGTAACCATCATGCCCATGCCCATCAACTCCTTGATAATATCACTGGCTTTAATGGTTAGTGATTTAGCCAAATCAGACACAGTTATGCTTTCTTCAAGCCTCACTGTTTTGATTTGATCCGCCACTGGTTTAGTAAACCCATGTTTTTCAGCTTTTTTGAAAGTTGGTTTTAACTGGTGCCTTCCTCTTCCGCCTTTAACGTGAAGTTGTTTTCTGCCATATTTGTTTTTGTTAGCACGTGGAGCTCTTGCTCCTGTATTTGTAGGTTCTTTTTTGGTTGTGCTTGGTTTTACTTGTTTCTTTTCTTTTAGTTCTTTTTCACGCTTTCTTTTCTCAACGGCTGCCATTACTTGCCTTTGAACTTGTTCTTCTATGGCTTGAGCTGCTTTATCTTTAGCGGATAACTCTTTTTGTTTTTCGAGTTCTTTTTGTTCTTCAAGCTCTTTGTCAGCTTGTTCTTTGGCTTCATTTTCTTTGACTTTATCAATTTCAGCTTGTTCTGCAGCAAGTATTTGATCTTTTTCATCTTGCTCATGTTGTTTCTGTTCTTGAAGTTTTTGTTTTACTTCTTCTTCGCTAGCGAGTTGTTGTTTCCTATCATCTAGAGCTTTTTGAGCTTCTAAACGATCTTTTGCGATGGCATCCAATTCATCTTTGTTAGGTTTTTTGAAGCTTCTTTTTTTTCTAACTTCAATATTGACTGTTTTGGTTTTAGAACGAATACCTGAACCACTAGATACTTTTAGGGTGCCTAATGTTTTTCGCTTTAAAACAACCTTTTTACGAGGAGATTGATCCTGTATATCTTTCCCATGCGAATCTCGTAAATAAGCCAATAATTGTCTTTTGTCATCATTGCTAATGGCATCTTCGGCATTTTTTAATCCAATTCCTGCCCCTTCAAGTTGACCTAACAACGTTTCGAGTGGAACATTTAATACTTCTGCTAATTGTTTTACTGTTACTTCAGACATTCTGAACCTCTATTATTACTCTTCTTCGTACCAAAATTTACGGGCTTCCATGATTAACTCTCCAGCTTGTTCCTCTGTTAAGTCACTGATTTCCATTAATTCATCAGTTGCCAAATCTGCCAAATCATCACGGGTTACAATTTCTTTTGCTGCAATCGCGTAGGCTAGTTTATCATCCATACCTTTTAATTTTAACAAATCATCAGCAGGCTTGGAGTTTTCCAATTTTTCTTCATTGGAAATTAGCTGGGTTAACAAGGCGTCTCTTGCACGTTGGCGCAACTCTGTAACAACGTCTTCATCAAACCCCTCAACTGAAAGCAATTCTGCTTCGTCAACGTAGGCAATTTCTTCAACAGAACTAAAACCTTCTTGTACCAATAAAACTGACATATCTTCATCAATGTCTAGCTTGCGCATAAAATCTTCGACAAATTTCATGGCTTCTTCTTGGCCTTTTTCATTGGCTTCTGCTGCCGTCATTACATTGATATTCCAGCCAGTTAATTCAGAAGCTAAACGAACATTTTGCCCGCCTCTTCCTATGGCCTGTGACAACTTATCCTCTGCTACAGCAACATCAATACAGTTTCGCTCTTCGTCGACAACAATAGATTCAATTTCAGCTGGTGCCATGGCATTAATGACAAAAACAGCAGGATCTTCGTCCCACAAAATAATGTCTATTCGTTCGCCGCCAAGTTCGTTAGATACAGACATAACACGCGAACCTCGCATACCAACACAAGCTCCTATTGGATCTAGTTTGGCATCCGATGAGAAAACTGCTATTTTAGCACGAAAGCCTGGGTCTCTGGCAGCCCCTTTAATCTCTATTAAATTTTGGTCAATTTCAGGTACTTCGACCTTAAATAGTTCCACTAAAAACTCAGGGGCTCCACGGGATAAAGTAAGTAAAGGCCCACGATTTTCTTTGTTAACTTCTAATAACATGCCACGTAATCTATCGCCGCGCCTTACACTTTCACGTGGTATTCCGTGATTCCTAGGAATTATTGCCTCTACTTTGTTGCCTAAGTCTAAAAATATATGACCTCTATCAGCACGTTTAACAATGCCATTAAGGACTTCGCCAACTCTGTCTTCATACCTGTCAACAACCTGCATACGTTCAGCCTCTCTTACTTTTTGTAAGATAACTTGTTTGGCTGTCTGTGCTGCGATACGGCCAAATTCAATTGACTCCATTTCTTCTTCAAGAATATCACCTATTTCGACACTTGGGTCATCTGCTTGAGCTTCTTTTAGTAGAATTTGTTTGTCTTCAAACTCGAACTCTTCCTCTTCTACAACTTCCCAACGCCTATAGCTTTTATAGGTTCCAGTCTGGGTATCAATAATGACTTTGACATCCATGTCTTTTCTGTGTTTTTTACGTGTTGCAGTTGCAAGTGCAATTTCAATTGCTTCAAATATTACTTCTTTGCTTACATTTTTTTCATTAGAAAGTGCTTCAGCAACATATAGTATTTCTTTACTCATTAGTTAACTCCATCAAAATTAGGGTTTATCCTAGCTCGCATAATTTGATCAAACGCTATGGTTATATCTTCGTTTTCGACTGAAATGGTGATTTTTTCGTCATTAACTTCAGAAATTTCACCTTTAATTTTTCTGCGTTTATCAACCATCTGATTTAATTTTATTTTCACATCATAACCGATAAATTCAGCAAATTGCTCTGGGGAAAACAATATTCTATCCATACCAGGTGAAGAAACTTCTAGTATGTAGGCCATAGTAATCGGCTCTTCTACATCCAATATACCTGATATTTCATGACTTACGGTTGCACAATCATCTACATGGATGCCATTTTCATGGTCAATATAGACGCGTAATAACGCATCTGCTTTGCGAACTTGGTACTCTAACCCCCAAAATCTAAAGCCTATGTCTTCCACTACTGGTGCAATTAATTCTGTTAACTTATCTTGTTTCATAATATTAAATTTACAATCAAAAAAGGCCCCTACAGGAGCCTTTATCAGCTGGCGTTAAAAAAACACCAGTATTTATTTGGTAGCGGGGGCAGGATTTGAACCTACGACCTTCGGGTTATGAGCCCGACGAGCTGCCATACTGCTCCACCCCGCATCATCAAGGGGGAGAATTTTAACACTAAGTTTATAAATTGCAACAGTTAATTTTCGTAACTGTATGAAATAGTGAATTAATTTTATTTTTTAGCCATGGCTGCTACTTTTCCAATGGTTAAACCTTGTACTAATATACTAAATATTACCACGGCATAGGTTGCTGTTAATAAAGGATCTCGCCATGTACCTGCAGGGATTGATAGAGCTAGTGCAACTGAAATGCCACCACGTAATCCGCCCCAAGTGAGGATTTTTATTGCATGAGGTGAATAAGAGTTCTTAAATTTTAATAAGGCAACAGGGAAACCTACACTAATAAAACGCGATAATAGAACTGTTGGGATGATTAGCAAGGCAGCAATAATATAACTTTGAGAAATTTGAATAATTAATAGCTCTACACCAATTAGTAAAAATAACAAAGCATTTAAAATTTCATCAATTAGCTCCCAAAAATCATCGAGGCGTTTTCTAGTGTTCTCACTCATAGCAAGTTTTCTACCTCGATTACCAATCATTAAGCCCGCAACAACAATAGCAATAGGTCCAGAGATATGTAAATGCTGAGCTAGTGAATAACCTCCAGTCACTAAAGCTAATGTGATAAGGACCTCAACTTGATAATCATCCACGGCCTTTAATAATAAGTATGCAATGTATCCAATTACAAAGCCATAGATAGCACCTCCGATTGCTTCTTTGGCAAATAATAAACTGATGTGTTTAAATGACGCTTCACTTTGCCCTGTGGCAATTTCTAATACAACTATAAAAAATACAACAGCAACACCATCATTAAACAAGGATTCTCCCGTTATTTTTACTTCTATTGATTTAGGGGCGCCAATTTTTTTTAATATGCCCATGACTGCAATTGGGTCTGTCGGAGAAATTAAAACACCAAATAATAAACAATAAATATAAGATATTTCTATGCCTAAACCATTGAATATATAATAAGCAACAAATGAAACAATAGCCGATGATATGGCAACACCTATGGTTGCTAAGATAGCTATGGTGTCAGCTAATTCAGCTAATCGATTTATATTGACATGTAAGGCCCCAGCGAACAATAAAAAACTTAGCATGCCATTAAGCACAGTATCATTAAAATCTATTTGAGAAAATATATGTTGGATACTGTCGGTAGAAAACCAGCCAATTTTATTCGTAAGAATTAAGGCAATTGACATTAATAGACCTATTAACATTATGCCTATTCCATTTGGTAACTTAATTGTTTTATAGTTAATCAGGGAGAATATTGCTGCCAAAGTTAGTAGCAAGGCGACCATATCAAATAATGACATATTGTATTTTTAGAAGATGAAAGAGGTTACAGATTAACAAAAAATATATGTTATTACAACGCTTTTTCAATTGCAGAAAACAATGCTTGTTGTGTAAATGGTTTAGCAACTATATTGTATAATTCTAATTTTTCACATTGTTGTATAACATCATCAGTTAAATCCGCTGTAACTATAATAACTGGTATCGATTGTGGATTGCTCCAGCTTTTAATCAAATGAAGGCCATCCATTCCAGGAAGATGGTAGTCTGTCATCAATAAATTATATTCATTTCTGTCTAGCATGATAAGAGCTTCTTCTGCATTGTCAACAATGTCAACCATATGCCCCATTCTTTCTAGCATTTCTATGCTGACTTGTTGGTTGATGACATTGTCTTCAACTACCAGGATTTTTAATACTAGCTTAGCAGTATTAGGACTTGAAATAATTGAATTATCAACATCCTCTACTCCAGTTTCGCATAGTTTAATTAATTTTTTAGATGTTATTGGTGGGGCGATAAGGTGCCAGTTATTGTAGTCATTTACATTATATAGGGGGTTATTTAATTCAAACCCCATAAACACTACCTGGGTTCCAAATTTTTTAGCTAGTTCTAATTGAATACATTGGCTCTCATTTAGGGTATTAAAAGTGTCAATAAAAACACACGATGTGGCTCTATTGATTTCAGTGCCACATTCTATTTTTAGTATTTTGAAATATTCTTTTAGGCTTAGTTTTAGGCTTGATTGCTGTATAAACAGGCATGAATGAGTCGTTGGATTGTTTGGTTGTTTTATCCGCTTGTTAGTATTAAGTTTTAGCGGTATTTCCAGGGTAAATATACTTCCTCCGGAAGTTTTATTTATGGCGCTTATATTGCCATGCATTTTTTCAGCTAATTGTTTAACAATTGCCAAACCCAATCCCGTACCACCATATTTGCGGGTAATAGCAGAGTCGGCTTGGATAAAAGGTTTGAACAAATCGTCAATAGTATCATTGTTTAATCCGATACCAGTGTCTTCTACGACGATATTTATGCTGTTTTCCAGTACCTTAGAATTTTTAATAGTGAGTTTGATCTCGCCTTTTCGAGTGAACTTAAAGGCATTACTTAGCAAATTAAACAAAACTTGTTTAATACGAATTATGTCACCAATTCGATACCTGATAATATCGTGATTAAATAAACAAGTAAATAATAGGTTTTTCTGCCTTGATTGTGAAGCAAAAGTACCTATAACTTCATCAACTAACACTAACAAGTCAAATTCATGTAACTCCATCTCGAGCTTACCAGATTCAATTTTAGAAAGGTCTAAAATATCATTGATAATATCTAATAAGTGATTTCCTGAAGTGTTAATGGTTTCATTATATATTTTTTGTTCATCATCCAAGTTCGTACTTTGCATTAATTCACTCATGCCTAATACGCCATTTAAGGGTGTACGAACTTCATGGCTAACGCGAGCTAAAAAATCACTTTTTGCTTTACTTGCAGCATTGGCGATGTCTTTTTTGGCTTGTTGTTTGGTTATTTCATGCTCATATAAAATTTTTCTTTTGTACAGGTACATAAACCAAAACAACAGTAAAAAAATTAATAACAGATAAAATAGATACGCCCACAATGTTTTCCAAGGGTGCGGTTTAACCTTAAAAGGAAAAGACACTACGTCAGACCATTGACCATAATTGCTTCTTCCCTTTATTTGAAATGAATAATTACCGCCTTTTAAATTTAAAAAAGAAAATTTATTATCTGTTCCGGAGTTTATCCATTTATTACTTGCTCCGTTTAATTTGTATTGGTATTCAATGGTTGATGTGCTTGCATAGGAAAGAAGGGTAACATCAAAGTTTAAAGAGCCATAATCATGATTGAGAATTATTTTGTGGGAATCTACAGTGGATATACTGGTTTCCCCAATCGTGATTTTGTCAATTATAAGAACGGGTTTGTGGCTTTTAGTTTCTTGGTAAGATGCGTTTTTTATAGCAATACCAGACTCAGTAATAATGACAGGATTGCCATCATAAAACAGCACCTCTTTTATGGTATTTGATGGTAAACCATTTTCTTTTGTTATTATTGTATAATCTAAAGTGTCTACATCTATCTCAATTAATCCACTTTCATCAGAGGTAATTATGAGTTTTTTCCCTTTAAAACGTTTTATTTTTTTAAATTTAATCTTGGGTAAAATATTAATGTATTTATTATCTTGTTTAACAAGAATATTGTCTTTCCATTTTAGATTGAAGAGCCCCCCGTTTTTTATTATCCATACATTTTTTTGGTTTTCATCAATATAAAAGCTACTTATGTTTTCTCCTTTTGATGTTTGAAAAACATGACCAAACTTGTGTTTTTCAAGGTCAATAGTTTCAATACCATAATCAGTTGCCAACCAAATGTTGTTATCCGAACCATCGCTTATTTGCGATATGAGGGTGCCCTTTAAGTGATTTTCTTCGGTGTTTTGTATTAAATGAGCTTGCATGTTTTTTGGATTAAAAAAACCAATTTCTTCACTGTATAGGTCAAAATAAAAAAGGTTGTTTTTTGCCTTGTGGAAATGTTTAATATTCCCCAATTTTTTTTCTTTTGGGTCCTTTAAACGTAACGATACTCCTGTATGTGTATTCACTTTATGAATACCGTTGAGAGTGCTTATCCAAAAATAATCATCATGATCTTGATAAATAGTATCAATACGAATTATGTTTTCACCTAATTGTGGCTTGAAGGATCGAACGCGGCTTAATTTGTTGTTTTTGATTGATAATAAATCTACTCTTGAAGAAGGGTGCACAATCCAAAGCTTATCTTTATAGAGAAATGCTCTGCGCATGTCAATTGGCTCAGTATTATCTGAAATATAGACATGGTAGCGATTCCAGTCTGCTGAAAATTTTAATAACCCCATCCCTTCTGTACCCACCCAAATGTTTCCGTCTTTTCCTTCTAGTAAAGAGTGTACGGCCCACCCTTTTTTCTCAATCACTTGACCATCCTCAAATATATTGATACGGTACAGTTTGCCTTTTGAGTATTGCAACAGCGATGAGGTTGTACCTATCCATAAATTGTCACTGGAGTCTACCAACAAACTTCGAACCGATGTACGTTTACCATTATAATATTTGGAAATACTGGATTGAGAAACGATTTCATTAAAAGTTTTCAATTTTTCATTGTATTTAAAGACACCAGAGTAGCCACCAGCAAATATTTCCCCCCTTTTTGATTCAGTAAACCCATAAATGGGATTTGATAGTGGATTATTAGCATCGATTGAAAAGTTAAATTGTTTAGATTGGCCCGTATCAATGTCGTACCTAAAAACCAAAGAATCAATGGTGCAGACCCATAATCTGTTTTTCGAATCAATGAATGTTTCAAATGTTTTTTTTGATTGTAACCATGCATTGTCGTCACTATCAAGGTGCTTAGTGAACTGTTTTGTAATTAAATCCCATTTATATATACCTTTTCCGTATAAGGACAACCAGACATTATTGTTTTTGTCTTTGGCTATACCTAACAAGTTCTTGTTAGGTAATTTAAAAAGCGTTGAGTTGGAGTTTTTTACGCTTGTTGCTATTTGGTTTTTTGTGTCAAAAATTGAAATGCCAATTTCATATATTGAACTCCATAGCTGGTTATCTGGCATTATGAGTAGGTTTTCTACAAAGTTATCAGGCAGTGATTGTGGGTCCGATTTGTCGTATATAAAGTTGGTGAAAGTTGAAGAATCGAACCGTGATAACCCCCTTGAAGTTGCCAGCCATATAAAGCCTTCGTTATCTTGCACCACATCTTGGATGTCATTGCTGGCCAAGCCTTGTTTAGTTGTATAAGGTGACACAGGTATAAATTTTTCATTAATAACATCTGTTGCGGCTTGTAATTGAAAGGCTAGCAAAAACAATAAGAGTATTAAAACACGTGTGGGCAACATATTTACCAATGAGAATTGTCTTTAAGTTTACCAACAAAAGCTTGAAAATAAAATATAAAACCCAAAATAAATAAATCTGTAATTTATTGGAATAGAAATGACGCAAAGTATGCACGCTTATAGGGGAACCACAATTGTGGGATTTAGAAAGGGTAATCAAGTTGTGATTGGTGGCGATGGCCAAGTAACACTTGGTAATACAGTTATGAAAAGTAACGCACGAAAAGTTAGAAGGCTTTATAGAAATGAGGTCATAGCAGGTTTTGCAGGAGCTACTGCGGATGCATTCACTCTATTTGAAATTTTTGAAAGCAAGCTGGAGAAACATTCGGGGCATTTGGTGCGTTCTGCTGTGGAAATGGCCAAAGAATGGCGGACAGACAGGAGGTTGGGACGTCTGGAGGCGTTATTAGCAGTTGCAGATAAGGAGACTTCATTAATTATCTCGGGTAATGGTGATGTGATTGAGCCAGAACATGGGCTTATAGCTATTGGATCCGGCGGAGCTTTTGCTCAATCAGCTGCGATGGCGTTAATGCGTAACACAGATTTGACAGCCAAAGAGATAGTTGAAAAATCACTGGATATTGCTGCAGATATCTGTATCTATACCAATAAAAACCAAACCATAGAAGAACTAAATAAAGACTAGGAAAAAATATGTCAAACATGACTCCAAGAGAAATCGTACAAGAATTAGATAAGCACATTATTGGGCAAAATGCAGCTAAACGCGCTGTGGCCATAGCACTTCGTAATCGTTGGCGCAGAATGCAGTTACCAAAAGAAATCCGCAATGAAATCACACCTAAGAATATTTTAATGATTGGACCAACAGGTGTTGGCAAAACTGAAATTGCTCGCCGTTTAGCTATTTTAGCTGATGCGCCATTTATTAAAATAGAGGCTACAAAATTTACTGAAGTCGGCTATGTTGGTAAAGACGTAGAGTCCATTATTCGGGATTTAGTTGAATCTTCGATTAAAATGAATCGAGAACAAGCGACAGCAAAAGTGAAAGCTAGAGCAGAAAGTGCTGCTGAACAAAGAGTGCTTGATTATTTGATACCAAAAGCACCCTCTCCTATCCCTGGTGAAGAAGTTGATTCATCAAATGATACAACAAGGGCCAAATTTCTCCTTAAGCTACGTAATGGTGAGTTGGACGACAAAGAAATTGAAATAGATGTGTCTGCGAATGTAGGTGTCGAAATAATGGCTCCTCCAGGTATGGAAGAAATGACAGACCAACTGCAAGGCATGTTTGAAAACATGGGGAAGAAAAAAACCAACAAGAAAAAATTCACTATAAAAAAAGCATTGCCAATTTTGCAAGATGAAGAAGCGGCAAAAATGATCAATGAAGACGAAATAAGACAAACAGCCATTACAAATGCCGAGCAAAATGGTATTATATTTATTGATGAAATTGACAAAGTAGCTAAGTCACACGGTTCTGGTGGGGAGGTTTCTCGAGAAGGAGTACAACGTGATTTGCTGCCTCTTATTGAAGGGTCTACTGTTAATACTCGTTATGGCATGATAAAAACAGATCATATGTTGTTTATTTCTTCGGGCGCTTTCCATTTAGCAAAGCCATCAGATTTAATTCCTGAGTTACAAGGCCGGCTCCCTATACGTGTGGAATTAAGGGCATTAACAGCTAACGATTTTGCTAGAATTCTTGTTGAACCTGAATCATCATTAACTGAGCAATACGTTGCCTTAATGGGTACAGAAGGTGTTGAGTTGGATTTTACAGAAGATGGCATTAAAAGAATTGCAGAAGTGTCTTTTTCGGTTAATGAAAAAACTGAAAATATTGGAGCAAGAAGATTGCATACTGTATTAGAACGATTGTTGGATGAAATTTCATTTATTAGTTCAGATAAAGCAGGTGAGAAATATTGTATCGACGCTAAACATGTCGATAAAAACCTTTCAGAACTAGCTCAAGATGAGGATTTGTCCCGTTATATTTTATAATTTATGTCAATTTATTGAGTTGAACATGCGGTTTAAGAGATAATAAGCGATTACGTTAATCAATTAAGAGAAATTCAAAATGAAAAAACAAAGCCAAATTTTTATACTAATACTTGCAGTGATGTTATTGTCAGCTTGTGGTGGAGATGAATCTAAATCAGTAGCTAAGATGGATACAAGTTCACCAGATGGCACCATGATGGCATTGGTGCAATCACTTAAAAATAACGACATCAAGTCATTAATGCAAGCAAGCATGAGTAAGGAAGAATACACAAAAGCCGTTTCTGAATTTGACAAAGCAAAAATGTCACCTTCTGAATCGGATAAAGCACAATTTGCTCAAATGATGGGCATGTTGACAGCTGATGGCGCTGAAGACCAATTAATGGCAATGGTTACACCGCAGTTAGAGCAGGCACGTACACAGTTGCCAATGCTATTAATGATGGGCAAAGGTATGGCGTCTCAAGCTATACAATCAAATACAGACATTCCTGCTGAACAAAAAGATACGGTAACAAAAGTGGCCAATGCATTTATGGATTTTGTTAGCGAAAATGATATCTTAAGTGAAGAAGTTACAAGAAAGGCTATTTCAGCGGCTGTAGCTACTGCAAAAAGCTTAGATATGCAATCATTAGATGATTTACAAAATATGTCATTTGATGATGCCATGAATAAGGCGGGTTTAGCAATGGCTGGAGCTAAAAACATTATGGGTGTTTATGGAATTTCATTAGATGATTTGCTTGGTTCTATTAATGTTTCTGATGTTAATACAAGTGGTGATAACGCTACCATGCAAATGGCCTATAAATTTTTAGGCGAATCATTTAGTCAAGAAGTAAAAATGGTTAAAAAAGACGGCAAATGGGTAGCTGATAAGTAAGTAATTTATAATGTGACCAGGATTTAATTGCTATTCCTGGTCATTATTCTGTCATGTCTATTCTTTCAAAAATTCTTTACCTAAGAGTCAAAGCTAAAATTATCCCTGATAATTTAGAAAGTCTTGGTATAAATCAAAACAAGCCGATTATCTATGTTTTAGATATGGATTCGTTAGTTTCTAGATTGGTCCTTAAAACAGAATGTAAAAGCCATAAATTAGGTTACAAAAACCTTCCAGAACACTGGCCTAAGCTGACAACTGTTATGGCAAATAAGAGGCTCAAGGGTTTTTGGAATAGAAAACCAAGTTATTCGGTCTTTCAAGATAATTTAGAAACCATTCTGGCTTTTTTAAAGGAAAACCCTAAAGAGCACGTACAGCTGGTTCCGGTGTCAGTATTTCTTGGTATGGCCCCTAGTAAAAATGCCGGCATTTTCAAAATATTATTTTCAGAGCAGTGGTCAATAGGAGGCCGATTAAGAAAATTTTTCTCTATTTTGTTTCATGGTAAAAACACCTTGCTTAGGTTTAGTCAGCCAATTTTATTAAACGGGTCAATGGACGACTCTAACTCAGCTGAAAAATTATCAAAAAAATTATCCAGAGTTTTGCGAGTGCATTTTTATCGAATTAAAACTTCAGTGGTTGGTCCCGATTTGTCTCATCGAAGAACGGTAGCAAAAAATATTTTAAAACGCACAAAAGTTCACCAGGAAATAAAAAACTACGCAAAACGAAAAAAAATAACCACTACCCAAGCTGAAAAGGAAGCACGAAAAATTATTAAAGAAATTGCATCAAATTACACCTATTCTATAGTGAGTTTGTTTGCAAAAGTGTTAACTCGATTTTGGACCAATGTTTATAACGGCGTAGTATTTAACCACTTTGAAGAATTCAGAGCAAAATCTCAAAAATATGAAGTCATATATGCTCCATGCCACCGTAGTCATATTGACTACCTGATAATGTCATATGCTTTACATGAAAGAGGGGTAGTGCCCCCACATATTGCCGCAGGTATTAATTTAAATATGCCAGTTATTGGCCCTATTTTAAGAAAAAGTGGTGCATTTTTTATTCGCCGCTCATTTAATTCGGCACTGTATTCAACAATTTTTTCAGAATACCTAAGCGCATTATTATCTCATGGTGTTTCAATCGAATATTTTATCGAAGGAACACGTAGTAGAACAGGGCGTTTATTACAACCCAAAGCGGGTATGTTGGCGATGACGATAAAAAGTTATTTGAATGAACGCAACAAACCATTGATGTTTCAACCCGCCCATGTAAATTATGAAAAACTAATGGAAGGAAACTCTTACCAAAGTGAGTTAGGTGGAAAATCTAAAAAAGGCGAAACATTGGGTGGTTTATTAAAAGCCAGAAAGTTACTTAAGCAAGACTATGGTCGATTAACAGTAAATTTTTCAGAAGCTATAATGCTTGATGACTTACTAGACAAGCATAACCCAGACTGGCGAAACATCACACTAGAAGGCAATAAAAAGCCAGAATGGTTTAAAAACCTTGTTCATGAATGCGGACAAGAAATCATGCAACGAATAAATGCTGCTGCACATGTCAACCCAATAAACTTATTGGCTATAACATTGTTGTCAACACCTAACCATTCAGCTGGTTTGGAAAATTTAGCCCAACAAATAGAATTCTATAAACAGTTAATAGCTAAACTGCCTTATTCATCACGTGTGACCACCACCAGTTTAACTGTGGATGAAATCTTTACTTTGGGAATAGAACTTGGTTTTATAGAGGTTGTTAAACATGAGCTTGGTGATGTTGTACGAGTTAAAAAAGATCAAGGCATCTTGTTAACTTATTACAGAAATAATATATTACATCTTTTTGCAGCTAGTTCTTTTATTGCCATGACTCTGGTCAACCAAAAGCAACTACAACGCCGTGAAATTTTACGCTTGATGGGAGTTGTTTATCCTTATGTAAAAAAAGAGCTGTATTTACATTGGAGTAAAGAAGAGTTTGTAGCTTATGGTAGGGAAACTATCGAAGTATTAAAACAGCTAGAGGTTTTAAAGTCAGCAAATAGAACGGTGGAAAGGTATACTGGTGGATCGATTGAGGCTGGAAAATTACGTGTACTTGCAAATGCCTTAATGCAAACTTATGAACGTTTTTTTATTGTAATAGCAGTGCTGAGTAAAAGCGGTTCTGAACAAATTACCGCCCCACAGCTTGAGAGTCTTTGCCATAAAACAGCAAGTAAATTAAATTTGTTATATGGATTTAATTCTCCAGATTTTTTCGATAAATCACTTTTCAAAAATTTTATTTCTAATTTGAAAACAGAAAATGTTATTGAAACCAATTCTGAAGGAAAGATCATATTTACCGAAAATTTAAAGACATTTTATATGGGTGCTAAACGCTTACTATCTCAACGTATAAGACACAGTGTCTTGAACTTGCTAGCACCAACAAAAAAATAGTCGTAATTAATCAAGTCTGTCTGCTACAGTTTCTTGTAACCTCTCACCTCGAATCATTTCACGATAGGAAATGCCGGCTTGTGCCAAGCATTTGAGGATTTCAATTTCTGCCATTTGACCAGTTTCATCTGTAAAGTGAACCACTAAACGGTGTTGACCTTGTTTGCCAAGCTTTACATCAGTAACCATAGTCAGTTCAGCAAATATTTCTTTTATATTATTATCAGGGTCTTTCTCAAGTCTAAAGGTTAAGGCTTTAGTTCTGGCAGTCATGTCGGCTATTTTTTCATGTGAATGCAGACGACCTTCTTTTAGTATAACTACCTGTTGACATAAGTCTTCGATGACTTCTAAGTTGTGAGAACTGATGATGATAGAGGTCTTACCACTTAGGCTTCTAATTACCGCTTTAATCCCATCTGTTGTACTAGGGTCTAATCCAGCAGTGGGTTCATCTAATAAGATTAAATCTGGCGAGCCAATAAATGCCTGTGCAATTGCAATACGTTTTAGCATGCCATGGCTAAGTTGATCAGCATTTTTATTTCGAGATGCTGACAAATTAACAAGTTCTAGTACACGGTCAGATTCCTCAATAGCCTGTTGTTTTTTATATCCTTGCAATTCAGCTAACATGGACAATTGTTTTCCCACAGGAATAGCTTTTAATAATATAGCATCTTGTGGCAAGATCGAAATTTTACTTCTTAAATCAGCATGATCAGGATTATGGCCTAGAATTTTAATTGTTCCTTTAGTGGGTTTTAAAAAACCACACAATAAAGAAAACAAAGTTGTTTTACCTGCACCATTTGGGCCAACAAGCCCTGTGGTAACTCCCTTTTTAATGGTTAAATTGATACCGTAGAGTGCCCATTGATTACCAAAGCTCTTAGCTAAATCGTTAGTTTTAATAATAGTGTTAGTCATTATATGTCTCTTTTCTTAAAAATCATCCAGCCCATATAGCCATACACAACAATATAAATCGGAACGGTTATAGCTGCACTTAACATAGTTGACCAACTAAGTTGAAGGTAGGCACCTTTTGTTGAACTTGGCAATGCATAAGCCAAGAAATCAGCGGCCGCGGGCATTTTTAAATGAATAACAGTAATAAGTACCAATAAAATTACATAGATGCTGATACCCATTAATGCAGATAGGCCCGCAGATCCTACAACAACCGAGCATAAGGACATTAAGGCAATAAATGGTAGAGTGTATAAAATTAATGAAATAACAACCAAAGGAGCATCGGCAATAACCATAGCCAAACTATCTTTGTCTACAGCGATCGAAATAAGAGCAGCCACTAAACTAATGGCAAGATAGGCAAAAGCAACTAATATCACAGCACCAAAGAAACGGCCAATAAATATTTCAATACGATTACATCGAGGTGTTAAAAATCGCAAATATTTACTGCCTATATCATTAGCTGTTTGATCACTTGCTGCAAATAGGACAAACATTGGAGCAGTTGAAATGGCCAAATAGAAAAATGCTGAAAAAGTAGGAGCTCGATTAACAAATAAAGCGGAGGCCACCTTAGGGTCGATAAACCAAGACATTATCATTCCAGCTTCAGGTGTGGCTAAGTGTTGAGCATTGCCACTGCTTAATTTCCATAAAACCCAAAACCAAAAAACACCAAAAAACACCAGAAACAATAAGCCTCTGGCGCTTTTTAGTGCATAGTATAAATCTTGACGAACCAGTGTTTTAACAACACCCAATCGCAATGAGTTCATATGGTTTTTATTCTACAGGTTCTGGTGCTGAGCCACCACCCATTGATTTTGCAGCAATAATAGCCATTATGCCTCCGACTAAGCCTAATATATTCATAACGCCAAATGACGATATTAGGGCGCCTATAACTTCAGCGAGAATAGCCATACCTCCTGCAATCATTATAAATTGAGGTTTCGTGTTTTTAAATAGAAATACTGCGCCAGCAATTAGAATGCCAACACTAACCAAAAGAAAAACCCCAAATGCCATAAGACCAATGCCAGTACCACCTGATTCTTCTTGAATTTTATTTATGGCTGCTTTTTGTTCAGTAGTCATTTGATTTCCGCTTTCTTTTTCTGCCATTATTGCAATATCAGACATTCCTGATCCTAAAGCTGTAGCGGCCCCGCCACCTGCAAGATAACCTAGTGAAGCCATCAAATTTAAAACTGCCGCAATAATTAAAATAACACCTGCTGCTGTACGCATATCTTTCCCCTTTACTCTTTAAAAAAATTAAATTAAAACCAAACCAAAAAAAATATTTAGAATTCTAAAATATTCTTTTATGTTTGAAATGAAAGATAATCATATTACAAGGAAGTCCATCTGTCAATTAACTTGATTCTTAGTGTTACACTTTATATTCCTGAAAAAGTATCACACTGATTGATGTCCCCGGTACTCATTCCTTTTTTCAGCCATTTAACGCGTTGTTGTGATGAACCATGGGTAAAGGATTCGACATTTACCCTGCGGCCAGCATTTTTTTGTAAAGTATCATCACCTATCGAGGCTGCAGCATCTAGACCTTCTTCTATGTCGCCTGTTTCTAACCAATTTTTCTGTTTTTGTGAAAGTGCTGCCCAAACACCGGCATAACAATCGGCTTGTAATTCCAACATAACCAAGTAACGGTTTTTATTACGGGGATCTCGTTGTTGCATCTGGCGCATTTTTCTTTCTGTGCCCGTGATATTTTGTATATGGTGTCCAACTTCATGGGCTATTACATAGGCTTGAGCAAAATCACCCGGAGCGCCCATACGTTTGAGTTGTTGGAAAAATCCAAGGGCTAAATATAGCTTGTGATCACCAGGACAATAAAAAGGACCAGTTTGTTCAGAATTTACACCACAGGCAGATTGTACATTACCTTCAAAGATTACCATTCCAGGTGCTTTATATTGAGAACCTCTACGCTTAAACTCTGCATTCCATGCATCTTCAGTTGATGCCAGCACAGTTTTTGCAAACAATGCTAACTCTTGTTCAGCCGCCGATCGTTGAACGGGTGATGAGTTTTGTGGTTGAGAACTTTGCTGAGAACCTCCTACCATTTGAAATAATGTTAATGGATTTTTACCAGTGATAACTGAGATAATAAGGACAACAACAATTGTTCCTATGCCCATTTTTCCGCCACCACGCGCTATCCTGCCGCCACGGCCTCGTCTATCTTCAACATTACTACTTTGTCTTTGCCCTTTCCAACGCATAAAACTACTCTCTAAAACTAAAATAAGTTTTGATTATAACATGTGAAAATTAAATAAAATTAAACATTTGTTACATTTTATTGGGTGTTATATAGGCCTTTAGTATTCTTTATTACTTTATTCAAATTCCATGGCTCTAAAAATCCTGCCAATATTTTGTTTTGCTAAATCGCTAAAGGTATCTAAATGCTCATAAGTTGATAAATCCATATCATACGCATCTTGTAAATCACCATCCGCCTCTATAATTTTGGCTACCTCACTTCGAACATAGAGTAAATAGTCACGGGTGTATTTGCGAACTTCTATCATATTTGTTGGTGTGCCATGACCTGGTACAACAATCTGTGCGCCCAATTTTTCAAACGCATTGTTCCACGTTGCTATCCATGCTGCTGTATCGGTGTGACTGGTGACAGGCAACATGCGTTGGTGAAAAGCCATGTCGCCAGCAATGACTACTTTTTGTTGAGGGAGCCATACGACAATATCACCTGGTGAGTGTGCTGGACCAAGATGTAATGCTTGAATCGTTGTGTCACCAAGTATGATTTCATATTTGTTTTCGAAAACGATGTCTGCAGTTGTTGCTACCGTATATTTACCTTTTTCTTTTTGCCTTTCTTGCATGCGTTTGACTGATGCCTTTGCGTATTTACTCATTACTGTAGCACCATCTTTTTGTGATACAATTTTAGCCCCATGTTCTTGCCAATAGTTTGACCCCAACATAGCATGGCCTTGAGCATTCTCAAGTATGACGTATTTTACTGGTTGTTTGGTCAGCTTTTTTATTTCGTTATGGAGCGCCTGCGCTAATAAATAACTAGCACCTGAGTTGACTACAACAACACCGTCATCAGTAATAATAAAAGAGAGATTGTTGTTGTGTCCCGAGTTTTCATAGGTCGGTGCTGCTGTAGCGCCAATAGCAGAATAAACGTTTTCAGTCACTTTTTGCGGGTACTTGTATAAAATTGAATCGGGTGCTAAAAAAGATGATATGTTTAAGTTTTGTTCTGCTGGAACTTTAAAGTTAAACTCACAAGCAGATAAAAACATGGAAAGTATTAGTGTTAAAAGTGTTTTATTCATAGAGCGATAGCTTACCATAACTCATAAAAATGTTCCAATAGCTTGAATGGGGGTTGGGTTGTCTAAAGTTTCAACCCATGCGACAAAAGCAAGATTCTTGTGTTTAGATTCAAAAAACCTTTTATTCACATCAACATTC
Organism: Alcanivoracaceae bacterium; assembly: GCA_016744455.1. GTDB lineage: Bacteria > Pseudomonadota > Gammaproteobacteria > Xanthomonadales > Marinicellaceae > NORP309. The sequence continues at coordinate 30,073 of JADGEI010000002.1, read as the reverse complement.
CATTGCCCAGTTTTGGATACATAAGTGTGCTGTCTTAGTAGTACAAAATCATGCCGTAAGAAACTTCCTTTATTCTCACCGGAATTAACCATAGAGTTAATATTCATGCCTAATAGACCTATTATTAGTTTATAAGTTTGGTTTGTATCAGGAAAATTGGCTTCTAACTTATTTTTTGAAATTTTTAAACTTAAGGTGCCAACTTGGATTGGAGATTTGATGACATCTGTAAAACGCCAAGCACGCCATTCCTTACCCGCTTTTAACATACCTGGAGTATAAACTGAATTAATGTTGCCTGAAAATTTATGTTGTCGTTGGCGAATAGAATTGTTCGTTAAGGCAAAGTCATCTTTCCAACCAATATAGTCCCAGTAATTAACATGCAAAGCAACAGGTATGAAATCTTGCCATAAGCCTCTAGATTTTTTTAAGCCCGAAAAAAATTTATCTGCAGGAGGGCAACTACTACAACCTTCAGATGTATAAAGTTCAACTAATTGAGTTTGATAAGTTTGGCTAGACAAATCAAGATCTACGGCAGGTAAGTTGAGAGAGGTAAAGCACACTATAAATATAAATAAAATTTTCATGTTGATATTATAGTTACAATGTTTCACAAGAATATCACAAAATATCCTATTTTCAGTTAAAACAATCAGTTAAAATAGCTGATTAATAATCACACAAGGACAATAATGTATTTTAAAAACGCTAGAATTTTTCAATTACCCATTGATTTTAAAATCGAATCAGAAGAACTTTCTGATAAATTAGCTGATGACAAGTTAAAGCCATGTGGAGCACAAGATGTTTCATCACAAGGGTGGATATCACCGTTCAATATGAAAAGTGAAGTACTTTGTTGGCAAAGTGGAATGGCCCAGTTAATTGGTATGGCGATAGAAGAAAAAATACTTCCAGCTGCGGTCGTTAATCAACAACTGCAAGAGAAAGTGGCAAATATACAAACCGATACAGGTAGTAAACCGGGTAGAAAAGTACAAAGTGATATGAAACAAGAGTTACTTTTTGAACTATTGCCTCAAGCTTTTACCAAGTTAAAAAAAATGGGTGCATATATCGACAATGATTTAAATCTTTTGATTGTAGATTCGGCCAGTCAGAACCCTGCTGAAAACTTGGTTTCACAATTACGCCAAACGTTAGGCTCTTTTAAAGCAACGGCATTTGGTGAGTCTTCTGGTATGGCAACCCTATTGACCAAGTGGATAACGGATGGACACGCTGAAGGCGGGTTTGAATTTGGTTCCAGCCTTGTGTTGGAAACACTCGATGACGCTAAAAGTGTTATTCGAGCAAAAAACGTTAACTACTTAACGGATGAAATGCAACGCCATATTGAAAATGGTTATTTGGTAACTCAAATTGGTTTGGTTTTTAATGATAGGATAGAGTTTAGCTTGACTCATGACTTTGCTGTTAAAAGCATTAAGTTTACCGATATAGTTTTAGATGAATTGGATAATGAAACGATAGAATCAGAAGAACAACTTTTGGATTCTCGATTTTCTTTACAAAGTTTAGAGTTAAGGGAGTTGTACAAAGCTTTGTTTCATATTTTTTCAAAGGCAATTGGTTAAATGAAAAAATGGGTTAAAATATTTAGTGGTTTTATTCATAATTTGGAATCAGCAGATGCTGCACATGATGCATCACATGTGCAACGAGTGGCAGTCAATGCTGTAAAATTTGCAAAAATAGAAAATGCCAATTTATCTATTGTTATTCCTGCTGTATGGTTGCACGATTGTGTCAGTGTTTGCAAGAGTTCTGATTTGCGAACTCAGGCTTCGCAATTATCGGCTGAAAAAGCCGAAGAACTCTTGCTTGGCTGGAATTACCCAAAAGAAAATATTGAAGAAATAAAACATGCAATTGCTGCACATAGTTACTCTGCTAATATTGAACCCGTAACATTGGAAGCCAAAATTGTACAAGATGCAGACCGAATTGACTCTATAGGTGCAATAGGTGTGGCACGTATGATGATGACAGGTGGAAAAATGGATTGTACTTTATACAATCAAGATGACCCATTTTGTTATAGTCGCCAGCCACAAGATCGAAAATGGACTGTTGATCATTTTTATTCTAAATTACTGAAATTAAACGCAGGATTTCACACACAAGCTGCTACGGAAGAAGCTCAAAAGCGTCACAATTATATGCTGGGTTTTCTAAAACAATTGGAGTCAGAGATAACTTGAAGAAAATAGTTTTACTGCTTTGTTTTTTGTTTGTGGTTAAAGTCCAGGCTCTTACCGCCCAACAATTCATCTTTAAAAAGGCTTACGCCAAAGCTTTGCAAGGTGAAGTGAAAGCGGTTGAAACCGCTAAAAAGCAACTGCAAGGTTATCGACTGAGCCACTATTTGGATTATGCTTTAATCAAGGCAAGCATGAAGAGCTTACCAGATGTAGACATAACTGTTTTTATCGACAACAATCAAGACTCGCCACTTGTGGACTCCCTAAATGACATGTACACCTATGAGTTAGGTAAACAAAAAAAATGGACAAAATACTTGCAACGTTACAAAAACAATCGCAAATCACAAAATATGCATTGTTGGTACCTGCAAGCGAGAATAGAGACAAAAAAAACCACAGGGTTACCTCAAGCCATATCTGATACGTGGATGAGTGGTTTGTCGTTACCCGATTCGTGCAACTCTGTATTTGTATGGTGGGAAAACCAAGGGCACTTGAATGATAAATTGTTACTCGAAAGAATTAAACTGGCCTTCAAGGTTAACAATGCTTCAACTGCTCGTTATCTTGTTGGAAAGTTGAAAAAAACCCCAGCATGGACTCAATATGCTTTGTCATTAATGAAAGACCCTGTTATTGCATTAAAAGCAGCATTAGCCTGGCAGGATAATAGCGTTAACCGAGAACTTGTTTACCTTAAAGCAAAAATGATGGCATCTAAAAAACCCAATGTGATGTATCCATTATGGGGTAAGTTAAAAAAACACTTTACTCTTTCGGAAAAACAGAAGGCCGTTGTTGATAGAAAAATAGCCTTATTTGCAGCCACAGATTATTTACCATTTACCATCACAGCCATGGATGAACTGCCGAGCGCACAACACGATGCACAGATAAATGCTTGGAAAGTACGTTATCATCTGTATAACCATAATTGGGCAGATGTTATTGATACGATCAATAAAATGCCAGCCTTTCAGCGTAAAAAAGATTCGTGGCAGTATTGGATGGGGCGAGCACTGGCAAAAACTCAAAAACAAACAAAGGCGAAAACCATATTTACTCAACTATCTAAAAAGAGCAGTTATTATGGTTTTTTAGCTGCAGACCATATGCGTTTGCCCTATGCTTTATGTAATGAAGATATTACCAGCGAAAAAATAAATGTATTGCCAGAAAACTTAGAAAACTCTTTTGAACTCTTTGCATTGGATATGATAGCGCTAGCGCGTAAAGAATGGATAATTGGGTATAGGAAACTAAGCAATGGTCAACGTCGAGAATTGGCAAACATAGCCTATGAAAAAGGCTGGTATAATAAAGTTTCTGCCATAATGGGGGCCCTGGGGCTTTGGAAAAATTATAAAATGCGTTATCCGCTAGCTTATCTAAACGAAATCACTGAGCTTGCAAACGAACACCGACTATTGCCTCAGTGGATTATGTCAATTATTACACAAGAAAGTGCGTGGCAAACTGATGCTATTTCACGTGCAGATGCGCGTGGTTTAATGCAAATTATAGACCCGACTGCGAAGAGGCTAAGTAAGCAGTTAGGGGTTAGTTATAGTGGCAAACAACAATTACATAATGCTAACTTTAATTTGAAATTAGGAATATTTTATCAACGAAAATTATTCGATGAATTTTCTAATCACCCGTTGTTGGCACTGGCTTCATACAATGCAGGAGAGAGCAAAGCTAATGATTGGCTTAGTAAATTTCCAACATCACCAGATATTTGGGCAGAGACCATACCTTATCGTGAAACACGTGATTACATCGCCAAAATTTTAACAAATATCACTATTTACGACTGGCTTATAAATCAAAAACCTAGACGTATTTCATCATGGATGCCTACCTTTCCTGTGGATGGAGAAGAGATGAAACAATGGCCGAATAATAAAACATCACAACAAACTGTTTCTGTCGGGTGCCAACAATGAAAATTTATTTAGTTGGAGGGGCTGTGCGTGATAAATTGCTTGGCTTAAAAGTAAAGGACAGGGATTTTGTGGTAGTTGGTGCAACACCTGTACAAATGATAGCTAAAGGTTTTCGTCCAGTAGGTAAGGACTTCCCCGTTTTTTTGCACCCAAAAACTCAAGAAGAATATGCATTGGCACGAACTGAACGTAAGACAGCAATGGGTTATCACGGTTTTAAATTTTGTACAGATTCAACCGTAACACTAGAGGATGATTTGGCAAGGCGCGATCTTACCATTAATTCAATGGCACAAGAAATAAAAACAGGTAAGATTATAGACCCCTATAACGGGCAAGAAGACTTAAAGAAAAAACAACTCCGTCATGTATCGGAAGCTTTCAGCGAGGACCCTGTCAGAATACTTCGAATTGCGCGATTTGCTGCACGTTACGCTTATTTGGGTTTTACTATTAATGAAAATACGAATACGCTAATGCAGAAAATGGTGGAAAATGGAGAGGTTGACACACTGGTTGCTGAACGTGTTTGGCAGGAACTTAAGCAAGCATTAAATGAAGCTACTCCATCAGAGTTTATTAAAACATTAAAAGTGTGCGGAGCATTAAAGGCATTGTTTCCGGAATTCGATAGGCTTTTTGGTATTCCACAAACTAAAAAATGGCACCCAGAAATTGATACAGGTATCCATTGTTTGATGGCAATGGACCAAGCTGCTAAATTAGCAAATGATACTGCATTTGCCGTTTTTACGCATGACTTAGGTAAAGGCGTAACGCCTAAAAACATTTTGCCATCCCATAAAGGACATGAATCAGCAGGTATTCCTTTAGTTAAAAATGTATGCAAGCGCCTAAAGGTTCCAAGTCGTTATCAAAAACTAGCACTAAACGTTTGTAAGTGGCATTTACATTCGCACACAGCTTTCGAGTTGCGCCCAAGTACGATAGATAAAATATTTCAAAAAACAGGTGCTTATCAACAACCCGAACAGTTCAAAAAATTTCTACAGGCCTGTAAAGCCGATGCCACAGGGAGAATTGGCAAACAAGAGAGTGAATACCCTCAAGCACGTTTTTTATGGAACTGTTTAACGACCGCACGACGAGTGGATGTACAAACCTTAATTAAAAAAAGGTTTATAGGCAAAGCCTTGGGTGATGAAATAACACAACAAAGAATAAAGTTAATAAAACGAGAAAAACAAAGTCACTTTATCCATAAATAAGAAATAAATCAAAATTGTATAAAAAAAATGACCCAAAATAAATTTATTAGCGTTTTCAATACTAACGCCTGATAAACAAGAGATAGAGATATTAAAAACGTGTTCTTTATCACAGAAATATTAAATATCAGGTAAAAACTAAAGAATGATTTGTAAGTAATTGAAAAAACACAAAATATTTAATCAATTACTTGAAATGACTGTTAAGTTGGCCTATCATTCTCAATCAATTATGAATTAAAGAGGTTTTTTATGAAAAAATTAATCAAAATCGCTCTAACCACAAGTTTACTTGTAGGTGCTGTAGCAACAACTCAAGCCTGTTCTTTAGGTGCTTGGGATGGTAATGGAACTACAAGTTTAGCTGGTGGACCAGGTGATGCAAATGATTTTGCTCGCTATCAAGGTTTGTGTGCTATGCAAACTGTTGGTGTAACGCCTGCTGTTTTAAATAATGGTATTGGTGGTGCGACAAGCGGGCCAACTGGTGAGGCTACTATGGTCGCTCGATTCTATTTTAATGCAGGTGCAGCTACTGGAACAATTTTCGAAACATTCGCTGAAGATGTTGCAACAACCCCTGTTTATACTGTCACTTTTGATGGGTCAAATGTTACGGTAACACCAAACAATGGTGGTGCAGCAGTTGTAACAGCAGTTGGTGGTACTAACTGGCATTCGGTAGAAGTTAGTTGGGCAAATAGTGGTGGAGCTATTGATGTATGGGTAGATTCTGATGCAACTACGGATGCAGCTGATGGTTCAACTACATCGGAAAATGCAGCAACATTAATAAATGCAGCAGTTTTAGGCGGTACAACAGGGATGTTATTTGATGCTTATGAATCTCGTAGAACTACAGCTGTTGGAAGATTAACTGTTGGCGATTCAAATAATGATGGCAATATAAATATATTTGATGCAATTGGAGTTGTTAATGAGTCTTCTGGTGGTGGTTTTGTAAATCCTGGTCAACCTGACTGTACTGAAGATGGTAGTGTTAATGTTTTTGATGCTATTTGCGTAGTTAATATTGCCAGTGGCGCATAATTGATTATCAATAAATAAATAAATATAAAGAGGATTTTAAAATGAATAAATTTAATAAAATATTAGGCTTAATATTGTTAATCAATAGTATGTCAGTTTTTTCAGCAAACGACAAATCAACCTTATTAATGTCAGAAGCTAAAGGTGGTTATGAACTTGATTTTTTGAACAATGATGGCATTACGGCTATACAATTTGATGTTACGCTTTCTGGTGCAACTATGAATAAATCATCAATTGGGTCATGTGTTACAGGTTTACCAAAGTCACATACAGGCTCATGTACTATTCAGAAAAATGGTAATGTAAGAGTAATTGTTTTTAGTACAAGTAACGCTGTACTTGATTCGGGAAATATTGGTTCAATAAGACTTGATACAAATAAAGTATCAAATGTATCTATTAACAAAGTGTTAATGGGAACACCTGATATGAAAGAAATAAACGGTTCAGTACTTATTGATGTTAAGGGAAAAGATCGCTCGCTCAGTGGTATATCAAATAAATAATTAATAATAAAATAAACTTACTCATCTATTAAGAAATAGGTGAGTAAGTTTTCGAATTTAATATAAGTATAAAAAACTTGGAGAAAAAAATGAAAAAAGTAAAAACGTTAGTAGCTATTGCTACATTTGCATTCGCAAGTGTGTCATTGGCACAACCGGGTACAACTGTTGGTTCTGGTAGTGGTCAACCAGGTGGAGTAGTTTCTATTCCAATTGGTTACTTAGGCACTGGTTCAGGTGTTGTTGGTGTGCAAATGGATGTAAATTTTGACAATACAAATTTAACAGCAAATATTGGAAGTTGTGGAGGCACGCTTGGTGGTGCTAATATTACATGTACTGATAATGGTACCTTTATTCGATTAATTGGTTTTGATGGCGCTCTTAATGAAATCCCAAGTGGGTCATTAGGCACTATTGATTTTACAATCGGTGGTGGTGTAGTTCCTCCAGCTTCTTTCCCAATTACTGTATCTGGTGAATTATATGGTGATAACGTGGGTGCTGGAGTTGCACCATCAGGAACTGTGAATGGTCAAGTTGATGCTGTTGCAATTTCTCCAATATATACATCTACTCCAGTAGCTGGAACAGCTATTGATTTAGGTCAAATTTTACAAGGTGGAACAAATCCATCTAGTTCAATTGATATTGATAATACTGGTGATCCAGGTACAGATTTAACAGGAACTTGCTCAATAGCTGCTCCATTTAGTATTACAGGCGGTACTGCTGCATTTAATGTGGCTGAAAATGCTGCATCAGATCACACTGTTACTTTTGAATGTGATGCATCAACAGCTCCTGGAATGTATACGCAGGCATTAAGTTGTACACATAATGGTAGTAATATGTCTCCTGCAACATATGATGTTGATTGTGAAGTTCTAGCTGCAGCTGCAGCTGGTGATCAGAATCCAGCAAATGGTACTGCATTAAATATTGTTGTTGCTCCTGGTGGGTCTGCAAATGCTTCTGTTACTTTTACAGAAATTGGCGGTCAAGGTGTTGATATTACTGATTTAAATTGTGCAGTTACTCCAGGTGTTGGTTTTGCAGTAACATCTCCAGGTGCATTCCCTGCAACTGTTCCTGCAGCTGGTAGTTTACCTGTAATTGTTACATTTACTGACCCGGGTGATGGTTCAGCTACTCCTGGTTCTTTAGATTGTACATATACTGATGGAGCAGGCGCACAAGCTGTTTCTTATCCTTTAAGTTTCATTATCCGCGCAGTAAATGTGCCATCAATGAACATGATTGGATACTTGGTATTAACGTTAGGTTTAGGTTTATTAGGCTTTTGGAGCTTACGTCGCAAGGCTTAAGTTACAAACTGCTTAATTTAATAAGCTAATAAAAACCGGTAATTTATTACCGGTTTTTTTTGTTCGTAATAATTGAGCAAACTTAAAAAGGCAATAACATTTGTGTAGTATTTTTTTCTTGAGAAAATTGAACACCTAAACCAATTAACCTTACAGGCCGTTGACCACGATTCCATGCTTTGGTTATTAACTTTTTATAGAGTACAATTTCCACAGAAGAGGAAATCATTTGAGCCGTTGTTGTTTTAAAATTATTAAACTTAAGTTTTACATATAGGCATTTTATCGGTAATTTTTTATTTTTTTGGCTTTTACCTAAACGTTTAACAAGAGACTTGAATAAGGGTTTAATTTCTTCTAAACACATAATAAGATTAGTTTTGTCTTGCCTAAAAGTATCTTCAACACTTAAGGACTTTCTAATTCTGTTAGCAATTACTGGTCGATTATCAATACCTCGTGATAAACTGTATAATTGATTTCCAAACTTCCCAAATAGCTTAGATAATTCGAGTTGACTGAAAATTTGAAGATCTGCACATGTTTCAATGCCTAGCCTTAGCATTTTTTTATGCGTTACTTTACCAACACCAAATATTTTGTTTACAGGTAGTTGAATAACAAAATCATTGACATGATCAGGAGTGATTACAAACTGCCCATTAGGTTTATTCCAATCACTTGCTACTTTAGCTAAAAACTTATTAGGTGCAATACCCGCAGAAGCGGTAAGATTTTGTTCATCAAAGATTTGTTTACGAATTTTTTGTGCAATTAAAGTAGCACTTCCTTTACACTGCTTAGAATTAGTGACATCAAGAAACGCTTCATCTAAAGAAAGCGGTTGAACTAAATCTGTATAATTTTTAAAAATATTTTGTATGTGTTTTGATACATTCTTATAAAGCGACATATTTACACTAAGTATTTTAAGTTGAGGGCACTTAATAAGAGCTTGAGACATTGGCATAGCTGAATGAACGCCAAAGGCTCGTGCTTCATAATTACAAGCAGCTACCACACCTCTTGATTCTGGAGTGCCTCCAACAGCAATAGGTTGGCCATTTAGGTGTGGTTTTTCACGCGTTTCAACTGCAGCATAAAAACAATCCATATCAATGTGGATTATTTTTTTCACAAGAGCTTAAACTGTCCTAAAGCTAAGTCATCTAAATGGTAGTTACCAATACTCAAACGTATTAACCTAAGAACAGGTAAACCTATATGTGCCATCATTCTTCTTACTTGTCGATTTTTACCTTCATTAATTGTTATTTCGACCCATGATGTCGGACTATTTTTTCTTTGCCTAATAGGAGGTTCACGTTTCCAAATAAATTCTGGCTGTTTTAAAACTGATTTAATCTTAATTGCTTTAGTAAGGCCATCTTTAAGGAGAACTCCTTTCAATAGTGTATTTAGTGATGATCTTTTAGCAATGCCTTCTACTTGAACTAGGTAGACTTTATTAACTTTGTATTTAGGGCTAGCAATTTGGTTTTTTAATTTACCATCATCAGTCAGCAACATTAGCCCTTCACTGTCATAATCTAATCGACCAATGGAATAGACTTTTTTAAGTGGTATATAATTGGCTAGTGTTTGGCGCCCATTTTCGTCGGTAAACTGGCTTAATACGCGATAAGGTTTGTTAAAAGCAACTAACATCTTATTTGGGTGTAGCTTGTAATTTATGCTTAAGTTTTTGTAAGAACAAACGAGGTGAATTATCAAAACTACCGTTACTCATAAATACTACTGTGGTGTTAGCCTTACACTTTTTAAGTAAAGTTCTCATAAGTTCGTCTGTAGATTCGATAAGTAAAACCCCCTGTGCTTTTAATTCATTCAATGTAATTTTATCCCATTTAAGATTTGGGTAGTTCATAACTATTGCAATATCAGCTTGTTTTACTGCCTTTGGTAAATATTGTGCATGTGTTCCCACACGCATAGAATTACTTCGAGGTTCGAACACAGCTATGAGTTGTTTTTCACCTATTTGTTTTTTTACTCCATCAATTGTGGTTGCAATAGCAGTTGGGTGATGTGCGAAATCATCGTATATTTTAATATCTTGCATTTCACCAATAAATTCCATTCGACGTTTAATGCCTTGAAAGCTCATTAAGGATTTAACTGATTGACTTAAACTAATGTTTTGAATATTTGCCGCAGCAACTGCGGCTATTGCATTTAGCATATTGTGTTTACCAGTAAGTGTCCATTGTAGTGTTATAGAATCTTGCCCAGAAAAAATAGTAAACTTTGAATAATCAGGCTTTTCGGGTATTGCCCAAATATCAGCAGTATTGTCAAGGCCAAACCTAACAACCTGACTCCAACATCCCATTGTTAATACATCTTTTAGGTTCTTGTCTTCGTTATTAACTACGATGGTACCTTTATTGGGTATTGTACGAATTAAATGATGAAATTGCGTTTTAATAGCATCAAGGTTTTTAAAAATATCTGCATGGTCATATTCAAGGTTATTTAAAATAGCAACGTCAGCATGGTAGTGGATGAATTTAGAGCGTTTATCAAAAAATGCAGAGTCATATTCATCTGCTTCAATAATAAAGGATTGTGAATTGGTGTTTCGAGCAGAGATTTGAAAATTATTTGCAACACCACCTATTAAAAAGCCAGGGTTTTGATTATTATCTTCAAAAATCCAAGCTAACATTGATGATGTAGTTGTTTTTCCGTGTGTACCAGCTACTGCAAATACTTTTTTATTACGCAAAAGGTGATCACCAAGCCATTGTGGACCAGATGTATAATATTGATTACTGTTTAACAATGATTCAATTACAGGCATACCACGAGTCATAACATTTCCTATGATAACTTGGTCATAATCTTCTTGTAGAACAGTATCATCATAGCCTTTATGCATTCTTATACCTAGGTTTTCAAGTTGCGTACTCATCGGTGGGTAGACGTTCTTGTCAGAACCAGATACTTTAAAGTTTAAAGTACGAGCAATCGCAGCTAAGCCTCCCATAAAAGTTCCGCATATACCAAATATGTGTATTTTTTGTTTATTCATAAAGGTTATTTTAAATGATATAATCAGAAAATGAAAATTCAATACGATAAATTAGTTGATGCAAAAGGTTTAAAGTGCCCTCATCCTCTTATGTTAGTTAAACAATGCTTTAAAAATCTAGAAAAAGGTCAAATTGTTTTGCTTGAGGCTACAGATCCCCATACAGATTTAGATTTACAAGTATGGTGTGATCGTTTTCATCATAAAATTATTAGCACAAAAGAGCTTGAGAATGTATTTTTATTTTGGATAAAAAGTTAGAAACAAATTTCCCAATAACAAAGAACAAAAAGTGTTTAAGTTAATAAGTCATCTGAGAACCAAGGAAAATATAAATCATAAGAAAGGTAAAATTTAGACGAAAAAAAAGACCAAGATAAGGTCTTTTTTTAAATATGGTGCGGCACGCGGTCTTGAATTGAAGCTGTAACCATATGATTTACCTATATATTATTTTATTAGTTTTGAATTGGTAGCACTAAAAATAGCACCACACCCGATTTTGAGCTAAATTGAATTGAGAAAAATTCAACTATTTTCATCATTTCGAGAAGTTAATTTTATCAGAAAACACCTTGCAAAGCTATATATACCGTCATTTATTATAATCACTTTATAAATTTCATGAATTTATTAAACAAGGAAAATTTCGTCTCGCTCCCACTCACAAATGCTAAAATTCTCTTTTTCGGAGTCGAACTGAGAGGGTGTTTTTAGGGTTAAGTTATTGATATTGTTATGATTGCCATTTTGAAAACTCCAAGGAAAACAGACAAAATACGCTTGCTTGGGGCTATTTTTAGGCAATATAGCAACAAAATGCTAAAAACCATAAATTAATAAATTGATTTTGCCATTAACACGTAGCAAAATATCTACCATACAAATATTGTCAACACCAATCGAAAACTGAGTTATAAAAGGTTAAATCGTTTTAATATCGGAACATTTAAATATATGATAAAATAAAATGCAAACAAAAAGGAGATAAAGAATGAGCGGCTATAATTCTAAATTTTTAGGTAAAGATTTTATTTTTGAGTTGCCTAAAATTACTTATGAAAAAATTGATGATGTTGCCTTGCCTAAAGAGGGCAATGAACAAATTCTGAAGTATTTGAACTATTCTGTATCCATGAATAGGAATACTCGTCAGGCTTTTTACTCTGCTGCAAATGCGGATTTCTCAAAGAACACAGGAGATGGTAGACATTTTAGGTTAGATGGAAGACTGGAAAGTAGTTTTCAATTAGATAATATTTATTACAAGGATTTGAATGATGTGGGAAACCCTTATGACAGAGGACATCTTACAAGAAGAGATGCAGTTTCATGGGGAAAAACGAACAAGCTTGCTAATCAAGCAAGCCGTGATTCATGTTATTTCACCAATGTAAGTCTACAACACAGGAATTTTAATCAAGACGAATGGTACGCATTAGAAAAAGCTGTTGAAAAAAACAACAATGATAAAGACAATAAAGCAAATGTAATTTGCGGTCCTATTTTTTCTGACATGGATCGATTTGTCACACCAACAAGAAGTGCAATTCCTGGGCGTGTACCATCAGCATTTTGGAAAATAATAGCATATATTGGCAAATCTACTGGTGAATTAGAAATAAACGCTTTTATTGTTCACCAAGACAGAGAGTCTATGAAAGCAAAAAAACAGGTGTTAGGAAACCAAAGACTTTATCCTTTTAAGATTTATCAATCGTCTACTACATTGATTGAACGACTTACAGGACTGGAGTTTCCTGATATTGCTTTCGATAATAATCCAATGCTGTTTTTTAAGAGTGATTTGGCTAATAGAAATAAGATTAAAACGCCACAGTTAGCCGAAGTATCAACTAAGCATGGGGCAGATTGTGGAATATGTTTTATCAAACCGTCTTGATTTTACTAAATTCCAATACTTTATATTCGAAAATTACAAATTATAAATCATCAATTGCCATATTATCCTATTGACTTTTTTAATCAAAAATCGCACAATTAAATAATGCAAAGAGCCACCTTATTCAATCCGATTGATAATAGCCTTGAAACCAAGGTTAAATCTGTACGTGATGTTCAAAAAGCTTATCTTAGTGTTAAGGCTAGTTTGGAGTATTCAAAATTGCATGGTTATAATCAATCACTTGGCACTAAAGAAGAATTGGATCAAGCTTATATTATTACTAAAGATAGCTTTAAACAAGCGATGAGGTCTTTGTCTGACCATGAGCTACAAAAAGCAAGAAAAGAAGAATTAATAACAACTAAACAATTTCAAAATTTATCGGTTGAAAGGCATAAAGCTAAGTTTAATAAAATGCGTAGCAACCAAATGCTGCCTGAAGATAAACAAAATGTTAAACACGGTCGTGTTCCTCCTTCTCACAAAAAATAGTTGTTTGGTTGGCTAACAAATCTTTTAGGTAAGTCGCAACTGGTATCAATCACGCCTTTTCTTTAATCACCTCAACTTCGCTCAAAGTAAATCTTAAACCAATTAATTCAGATTGTTTTAAAGCAACTGGTTTGGGTTTTCTTCAGGCTTTAACTGGAGCTGTATTCTGAAGATTGTTTTTTACCTCGACCAAAGTATTTTTTGGTTGGATTTTTATAGCTGATAAATCATTTTTACTTGGCATAGGTATCTATTAATTTATAAATTTCATCGAACTGTTCTGACACTCCCCTGTATAAGTATTTATTCAACCCATTTACCTGCATCAATTGAGATATGGAAAATTCTTGTTCAAAGATGGTGTCGAATACCTCAGAATATTTAAGTGGTAAGACTGGGATTTTGTCCCCAAACTTTGCTTTCACCAAATTAGAGATATTCATACAATCGGTACTGTCTTTCCAGCCTTTAAAAATATCATTCTTCCCTTTTTTCCTAAGCTTGGTTGCGACTACTATAATATTTTTATTTAGGTTTAACACTTCAGAAAGTGTATTTATTCAGGCGTGTATTGCTTTTACTTCATTGTATATAGGTATCAATACCACATCCGATTGTTCAATGGCTGAAGTGATACTTAAAGAAGTTTTACTAATGGATCAAGCCAAATCAAAGACAATATCTATATTGTCAGGAATTGTTGGAAATGGATCATTAAGGTCTAGACTTATTAAACGGCTTTCAGGTATAAAGTCTTCAAAGACATGAAACGGCTCATTAGTTCAAATGGCGTATTCTCTATCTAATGCAATATTAGTGGCAATAGGTGTCTTCCCTGCGGATCACTTGGTGTTATAAACGGTTATTTTCATATTTTTGATTTATCGGATAAATTACAAAATCAAATATATTCTTAAATACTAATAAATCAAATTATTATGAAAGTATTAGGTATTCATAATGTTTCGATATACTCGAAAATATTAATATTTTTTAAATTATTGGTGAGAGAAATTAATTGTATATAACACTTCTAAAATATAAGCCTTAAAAAATATATTATACAATCAACTATGATGTGAATAGACTAGTTTTTAATTGCTTGACAATTATTTAGCGTAAATCATTGGATTCAGTAAGTAGTATTTAGCTATAACATGCGATTATCTAATCACTTATTAACATAAGAGATATTATGTTATCTAATATTATATATAATTATTTTCAGTTGCTTATATTATGAATTTATTTAAGATGATTAACATCATTGTTAAATGATATGTTATGATTATAATTTAACTTGTTATGGAGGTTCTTATGAATGGCGGAAGCGATTAATATAAAATCAATATTGAGTGGCAGTATGAATTTTTCTGCCACCATGTTTAAAAGACTGGATCCAAGCTTAATATAAAGAAAGGAAGTATTACATTGACTGCAATTAAAATTGATTGGAAAAAAATAAAAGCAGACTATTTTGAAGAAATTGTAGTCGAGTTGTTAGGAAAAATAGGTTGGTTTAATGTTCGTAGATTAGGTGGATCTGGAGATAGAGGACGTGATATTCTTGCTAATCGAAAAATAGAGCATGAATTACCAAATGGAATACCTCTTACAGAAAATTGGATAGTTGAATGTAAATTAAGAACGAGCAGATCAATTGGTGTTTCAAGTTTCTCTAATTCAGTAAGTTGGGCTGATGCACATAAACCTGACGGGTTTATTTTAGTAACTAACACGAGATTATCACCTGATGCACTAGACTGGTTTGATATGCCACGCTCTTTTAAAATAAGGCAAATTAGCGATCAAATACTTGAAGAGTACTTAATAGTATATTGTAATAAACTTTACTTATCATTACCAAAAACATATTCAAAATCTAATGACCAAGGAGTGTTAAAAGAAACAATTTCCAGTTTACCTCGTTCACTATTTAAAACTGGTTCTAAAATACCTGATTCCATATCAAATCAACTCAACAAACTAAGTTGGCCTACTTGCGTGCTACAAGAAAATCACCGTTTAACTTAT
The DNA here is from genome assembly GCA_016744455.1 of Alcanivoracaceae bacterium. GTDB lineage: Bacteria > Pseudomonadota > Gammaproteobacteria > Xanthomonadales > Marinicellaceae > NORP309. The sequence goes on along the minus strand of JADGEI010000002.1, from coordinate 14,287 downwards.
CAAAAAGATGGAAATGCAATAAGATACGTTCGAACTGTTGTTGCTAATTTGAGTGAAGTACCTCTAGCATCTGAAACCCGAAGAGTATTTGGTGACAAAGTTCCTCTTAATAAAGAATTTTTGATTAAATCAGAAGGATTAAGGTTATTTAAGTCTGTCATTGGAAGTGATACAGATAAACATGAAAGATTGCTTGAGTGCTACTTTCTTAAACCAGCAGAAAGATATGAAATTACTGTATATGAAATTGAATACAATTGGCCATATCCAATATTAAATAGAGAAGTAAGGCATTATACAATTATTGCGAATCGACCAAAATTCAATGTTTCTGTTGAAATTATAGTTCCGAATAATATAATTATCGATACATGCTCAATGCAAAAAATTACACTAACTGATAGTATTCGTTATTCTCCACCAAATTTTATAGGTGAGCATTCTTCGAAAATTAGAAGTGAGTTAGATTCAATGAATCATCATGATAAAATGCTAGTTCAGTTTACATTTTGATAATACTTAATTTAATAAAAAACTCTTTAAAATATTTATTTAATAGGAAATAAAATGAAAGAAAAAACATTCGATACAAAAAATCTAATCAATGGGCTTGCTCTTGGAATTTCCAAACCAGGTTTTTCAAGTGCAGATGATTTTTCAACAACTATTACTCAACTTCTTGATGTGAACTCAATACACTGTGAATCAGCTCTTGACATTATCGATTCTATAAATAAAAAATTAAAATGTTTAGCAAGCAATAGTGATCCACTGGAGTCGATTCGATTATCAGCGTTTGTAGAAGATATGGAAAAAATAAGTCTACTTAGTAAAAAAATTGATCCTCAATATCTTACTGTTGGAAGTATTGAAAAATCTAGTAACTTCATTACTACTTGGTTTGAATCAAGGGGGTTAGAATTGGGGCCATCAAAATTAAGAGTAGTTGAGTTCTTCCCAAAACCATTTGACACTGCGGGTTTTGCAGCAATGGCATATACTTCTGATGATTCAAAAGATCATGGAATTGAACCAGGTGTTGCACTTTTGAAAAGTAAAGTTAGCCCTCTACTTTCAATCTTTTATCTTGCCCATGAAGCAGTTCACGTTGCTCTAGGAAAAATTGAGGCTCCTTACCTTGCATGTGGAATCGAAGAAGGAATAGCTGACTATGTGGCATGTTGTATAGTTTCTGAATTGTTTGGTGAAAAACTAGTTAGCGATTTAATCGTGAACCTACGTTTTCGTACAGGAGGAGGCTCAATTAGGCAGTTATATAGAGAATCGTTAGTAAGAACATTTTCGATTGTCGCAATATTAGGTGAAAGATTTTTATTTGATAAACTAAGATATTGTAATAAGAATGGTCGAAAATCAATACGCGCCTTAGAAGATCCTAATCTAATTGAACAAGAAAGAAATTCTATTCACCAAGTCGAAAAATTACCTAAATTTGTTTCATCTGTATTGTCAAGATCCTTTGTATATAATATATCTTTGGATGATTATGTAATATGTAAAGAGTTAAGAATAGGCGAAAAAAATACAAGTGCCGCCAAACGCTTGAATATTTCAAAGGAATTAATTGAGGAGACTTTAGCATCTATCAACAATAAACTATTTTTTTGTGTTTCCTCAAATGGAAAAGTGCTCCGAAATGAATGTCCTATGTTGTGCAAATCAGGACAACTTCGATATAACCCAGCTACTTATTCAGTATTGCCGTCTAAAAGCTAAATCAATCGTAAGGTATATCTATTAGTAATTACCAATGTCTGAATTTCAATTTTTTATTAAAAATTTTTTACAACAACAATCGAATAGTAAAACGAAAGTAATTACTCATTCTTCAACAATTCCTATTGAATATTTTAATAGAATTAAATTAATTTCAAAGAACGCATTACAAGCATTTGCAACATTTTTGATTCACCCAACACTTTATGGCAAGCCTTATGAAATATATACTTGGAAACCCAATAGATTTGGCGATATGTATAGATTTATTGATAATAATGCTTTGCAATTTCTTCAAGAGTCTGGTGGGACTATTTTTGTTGAAGATATACACTTGTTCGATGACGAATTATCCTCTGGAATCAAATGTGTGCAAATTCAGGATGCATCAGTGTGGTCTGGAGCATTCTTTGGGTATGGAAAGAATGGGATAGCGCCTCATTGGGATGATAATGATTTTGTAGTAATGCAGATTTCAGGAAGGAAAACATGGGCATTTTCAAATCGAGAACATATAAATACAAATAATTTGAATAATAGATTTATTGAACACGGGGGAAACCAATGGGAGATAGATCTTTTACCTGGAGATTTACTTTATGTGCCAAGAAAAACTATACATTCAACCATGTCTTATGAAGGAGAGTCGCTACATATAATAATTGCCAAAAGATGGCATCACAATAATAACTAATAAATAAATTATATAATAAGTTTAAACTCTATGTTTTATTTGTAATTTTATTGAAATTCCTTCAACAAAACATTTAAATTTGGACCTTCAGACCAATTAGTTTCCCCAACAATTTGATATCCCCATTTTTGCCACATTCTAAATGCTGGATGCTGTGGAGGTGATGATAACAGTGTTGCACGATGAACTGAACGACCTGTAAGTAAAGCCGCATGTAATAATCCTGCTAAGCCCATACCTCTGTGTTTTTTTATTACTAATAAATCAAATATTGCAACAGTCCGTAAGCCATTTTCTGAAGTATCAATTGGCGAAGAGTTTGTTATAGAGTTCCACCAATTTCCACCATTTCTGAGATTGGCGGCAGTAACGAATCCAACAATTTCATCTCCGAATGAGCATGTTATTATTTCAAAAAAAGGACTCTTAGAATAATTTTTAATACGCTCAATGAAAAATTCCTTACTATAAAATTTTGAATGCTTATTTTTTAACAAAGAAGGAATAAAATCCTTTTGATAGAGCTCTGCAATTTCAGGAACAATCCTTGCGATATTCTCCTGTTCTACTAAATTTATATTATATTTGTTCATTCAAATTCTCGCCTTATTTAATTAGTGCAACTTCAATGTTTCATGCGGTTTAATTCTACAATTGATAATAGCACGTTATTTTCTTTTATTAACAGTCTCCCAAGCCAAATTTATTAATTTCATTTCTTCTTCAGCCTGCTTTTTTCGTCTGCCACCAAATTGTTCAACTTTGTCAGGGTGATACATTGCCCTTAATACACGATAGGCTCTTTTAAAAGTAGCTTTATTATCTGTGTCTTTACAACCTAATATCTCGCAGGCATCTTTTAAATTATTTGGGTTAAGGTCATCATTTTTACTAGATGATTGTTTATTCTGATTGGTTTGATTTCTACGTGCTTGTGCTTGTTCTTGTTGGAATTGTTCACGTTGTCGGCGAAGCTCTTCAGCTTGCCTTCTTAGGCGTTCTTGTTCGGTTTGTGTTTGGCGTTGTTGTTCTGAATAATTATTGGTTTGTCGTTGGTGACTTTGAGTTGATTGCTGTTTTGCCCTTTCTTTTTCATACTTGGCTTGCTGTTTTTCGTATTCTTTTTGTCTTTGCTTTTGCTCTTTGTTATATCGTTTGTTTGCACGAGAACGTTGAATATCCATTTTGATGCCTGAAAAAAAATCCATAACTCTACGTAATGGACTGGTGAAATTGGTTATAAAACCAATAGCAAAAGGAATATATAAAAGCGGTTGTTGGTGTTGCTCTACTGCACCAATTACAGGAATTGCAAACATCATACCAAGAAGCATTAAAAATGGATTTAATCCTTTGAATGATTTACCAATGATAAAACCATAAACACCAATTAAGCCTGAATAAATAATCACTGTTGTCATCGGCTTAATCTTCTCCATAAGGGTTTGGCTGTATGCACAAGAAAACCTAAAACATAGGGGACGGTAAATATCCAAACATCTGCACGAATTAAAAAATCAAGCAATGGTGCAAAAATTAGCATGGCTACAAATATCCAAAATATAGAGCCTTTACGAAAAAACCAACCAAGTGTTAAGCCAAGAAAAAACATCACACCAAAGATAACCCAAAAGCCAGGGTCTGAAAGAATTACCATTAACGGTCTATTCATAGATTAATCATCCTGACATTTATCACTCTGTTTCCATTGGCTTCAAAAATTGGTGAAAACTTACTGGCTTTATTAAACAGCCTGTTTTGATAAAAGGGCGTTACTTTTAGTTTTACTGGATTTCTATTTTTAGAGATAATTAAAGCATCATCCTCGTGCATGGTTCTAACTTCTTGCGGATTGATTAAGTTAAATTCTCGATAGTCCATTTGATGATCTAACATGTTTCTGACTTGCCTTTCTCTTACTCTTCCTGAAAGATTAGAAAAATAATCAGCAGTTACTGGGTCGGATGCCGATAGACAGATATTTGTATTGAATGCACCTTGAATGGCTTCGGCTGTTTTTTGTCCGTAACGCATACCCAATTGAGATATAGACTGTAAGACTATAGATAAGCTCACTCCATATCCTCGAACGGTGTTAGCCACGCTCACAAAGTCACTGACATATGAATTTCCAAATTCATCATAAAGCATATATACAGGAAGTGACCTACCGCTGAGATGTTCTTGGTGCATACATTCATTGAAAACTGTTCTAAAAAACAGACTGGTTACAAAACTGTAATATCTTTGATTTTCAGGTGGTGTAATAAAGTATATGGCTGTTTTTTCTTTTCTCAAATTTGAAAAGTCATAATCTGAACGACTGAAAAAAGTACGCATTTCACGATTTGTTAATGCTCTTAATGCAGTTAAACAAATTCCTACAAATGATTGTACAGCTTCTTTGTTACCAGTTAATGCACCACGCCATTCATCAAGGGTTGATGTGTCATCAGGATATTGAGGATCCCAACAATTATTGGCAATCCAATCTTCCAAGCCTTCGCCCAACGCTCCAAAGTTTTGTAAAAGATGAAAAAGGTTAGGGAGATTGAAATATTTTTTATCGCCATAGCTTAGGCACTTTATCAGTACTGATAATATCCTTGTCGCACCATTATTCCAATAAGCATCTTTTTCATTTGGGTTTCCGCTCCAAATTAAAGTTTCTGCTATTTGCTCCATTTCAATAGCGTTTTTGGCTTCTGTGAATGGATTGAATAAATGGGTCTGATTGATGTTGCTCGGATTGAAAACAATGATTTTATAACCTTGCTGTTGCAAATATCCTGAAGTGGCTTGGTGTACTTCACCTTTAGGATCATTGATAACAATTGAACAATGGCTTTTGGCTTTGTCTAAAACATTAGGGATGATGTAACGTGTGGTTTTACCTGCACCAACTCGGGCAGTAAAACAGACGTTTTGAAAACTCTCAGGAACACTCAAACGCCCACGAACTCCATCAAGTAGTAAACCTTTATTTCGAGAAGAAATAAATTTACCTGCTTCACTACCTTTGAGAAAGTCAGCACCTTCTCGCTTATTTAACACCTTGCCTTTAATAAAAAATTCAGCGGTGTTATAAGCCATTTTCCCAATGAATTTAAACATTCAATATATCCACCTTAGTATCCACATATTCCTTTTTTAACAATTATCTAGTTTTTCTTTTTCCTCAGCGAACGCCGTTTTTTTGCAATATGTGGCGGTGGTCGAGGATAAAATTTTTAGCTTTCATAATCTTAGTATAGAGAGATTTGTTTTTGTTTCAATAGCTGATAATCCAATCCACACTTTTTGTTACTCTTTCGCTAATCATTTGCCAATGTAAAAGCCATCATGATTTTTTCTTTTCAATACTGTCACTCTGTTTCTGAGAAGCTTCACGAGTGGCTTTTATTTGTTCTTTTGCTTTTTTGATTTTGTCAGGTTCTTTAACCTGTTCTTTAGGTTTACTTTTTGCCTGATCCTTTTGTTGATCTGAAGGCTTGGTTTTAATCTTTGGCTCAACAATATTTTCAGGCTGTTTTTTCACCTTACTTTGTTTAGTCTTGGGTTTTGTTGATTCACTTTTGGTTTTAGACTTTTCTTTGGTTTCTGTTTCTTGTTTTGATAACTTGCTGTTAATCTCTTCAAATTCGGATTCTAAACCCAAGGTTTTTAATCTGTGTTTGCGGTTATTATCAATATCCAAGAATCCTATGGTTTTTCCACGAGTATAAATCTCAATTCTTTCTTTGGCTAGATTATTAAAGAAGTCAGCTTTATCAATCGACTGATCAAAGATGTCTTTGAGTTTATTTTTAAACTGGTCTTTGATACTGGGCTTTTTAGTTCTGCGTTTTAAAGCATCTTCTTTATTGCTGATTGACTTGGTTTTCTTATTGGAATTAATTAGCACCTCTTGGGCTAATTCAGGATGAAGATGCAAGGCTTTTTCTTCAGTCAATTTTTTGACTGTGGAAAATTCCTTTTTAGACAATCTTAATCTTTTCTTACTGCCAAGTTCATTGCTAGAAATCATCAAGTGCATGTGAATGTGGTGGTCGTGTTCATCATGAATACCACCAATGACAAGGCACTTGTCAGCACGCATTTTTATATAATCACTTGTGATATTATAAAGTGCTTCATAATGCTTATGGCGTGAGATTTTCTCATTCACCTTTACTGATATTATTTCATGATAAAGGTTGTTTCCATTTTTTCTTTTTTGTAAATTTTTAACATTATCATGATAACCTTTGAGTATTTCTTCTCGGTCATCAAAGCCATTATAAAAGTTATGACTAAACGCATTAGGATGGTCATATTCTCCTTCCATTCCTTTTTTGATGTAATCGTATAACTCAGAAAAAGAATGATCCTTACGGCTCATTGATTTAATTATCATCGGCGTGACCTTTTTTATAAGGTTGGGTTATAAATGCTTTCACTTGATCTTCCATATTTTTCAAATGTTCAAATACTCGACCATCATCAACCACCGATTTTATCGAGTTGGAATGGTGGGCAATTTGATTGATGTTGTTGGCAATGTTACGAACAAGATAAACAAATTCATCTAGTTTATCAAGTTGTGATTGTGGCAATAAAAAAGATTCTTGCTGATAAGCAATAGCCATATTTTTAATGAGTTTTGAAAGTGAAACACCTTCATCTTTGGCAAGCTGATTAAATAGTTTATATTCAGAATCAGATAAGTTAATACGAGGTTGTGAACGGCGTTTATTACCTTTGTATTTAGCCCAATATGTTTTTTGGTATTCCTTGCGATTGTCTCCTTTTTCAGTCATCTTGGGTTAATAAAAAATTAATAACGCCATTTATTTTTTTCTCTAAAAAATAAATAAATACTTAGTAATAAGAATAATAACAAAATAGTTATTTTAAACAAACCTGAATTCCACCAAAATGACTCATTGGTTAATGGGTTCAATCGGTTATATGCTGCATTATCAAGGACTGTCCACCAATTATACCATAGCAACGTTATCATGAAAGTTATTATAGATTTTGCATGTTCTCTCATTAAATACCAAGAAAAGGCAATAGCCGTTCCTAGCCCTGCAATCGTAATTAATATTGCTTTAAGTGTGATGTCAAAATCAGCCCCTATAAACCTTGAAAGTTTGTAGACTGGAATTAATGCAATACAAAGAATTGCTACAAATATTATTAAGTTATCTTCATTTTGGTTGCTCAAAATTTATACCTTCGTGTAGTTGGGAAGTTATAATTTACTAAATACTAGAAGAGTTGTCAATCTTTCTGATTTTAGAAAAAGGGAGTTGAGAGGGAATCCTTCTCACAAGATGCAATTTTAGCAAATCATTAAGCCTGCGAAAATGTTTGTGCCCAAATTGCAATCTTGCTATCAAAAAATCACAATTTCTTCACACATCACAGTTCGGCTGTTATTTCACTATATTTAAAAATATTTCGACCGCCAAAGGCGGTAAAAGAGTTGCTGTGGAAAAGAAAAAATTAGTGGCTATTTAATCTTTACATAAAAACCTTTTTGTTTTTTAGGCGCTGAGTATACAACTCTGCTAAATATTTTAATTACTACATGACTAAGTAGAAATGAGCGAATATCTTCATTTTTAGATAACCAATCAGGTGGGTCTCTTAAATAATCTTTCATAATATTTGAATTGTCCATTAATTCAAAAATATCTATGTATAGCATTTGTTCTTTAAGGTCATTGGATTCTCCTTGATCTAAAGGATTTAAATGGACGAAACCCCCTAAGTTTTTAGCATCAAGATAGAATACAATTTTTTCTTTATGTTGTGTGTATAATTTAAAGGTAGGGACTTGAATATTATTAACATTGTAATAACCTGAAAATTCATCAGGATATTGATTGGTTTTGGAAAGCTTCCATTTTTCAATATAAGAATTAGTTTCAAGAAAATCTTCAGGGTAGCAATTTATACATACCATAATAGGGATATCAAAATCGTTTTTCTTATTAATCTTTTTTTTAATTTTTTTTAAATTAAAGCTTATTTCAGGTAAAATTTTAATTAATTGACTTGTTATTACATAGCTATCACCATTAGCGACAGTTCTACCAAAATTAAACCCATTTTTTTTGTCCACAAAATCTGTATCCCACTTTATTGACTTGTCAAAAAAAGCAGCCTTATCAAAAAAAATATTTATCCCTCGTCTATCTGAATAAGTTGTCAATTTTCTGTCAATATTATTTTTGTATAAATTGTAGTACTCAAAAATGTTCCGAATTCCTGAACTTTTATTGTAGTTCTTAACTACGCTTTTTTTGAAAGATTCAACTTCTACTGAAGAAATCCGGGTTTTAATTTTTGTTTCTAATTCTTCTTTTGCTTGAGAGGCTACTACTTGTTTTAAAAGGTCTTTAAATGAGTCTATATTATTAATTGCATTTTTGTTTAATACATGAACAAAGTTATTTGCTCCGTTTTTAATTTCATCCAATAGCTTTAACATGTCACCATTTTCACGACATTGAAAAGCAAATTCTCTTGAATGTGGAAGAGTTGGACCATTTGATGAATTTTTTAAAATATTTAAGGAATGAACTACGTATAATTTCATTAATTTTGATGAAAAATCAATCATATGTGCCTTTCCTTCTTCTTTCTCTGAAAGTTCCCAATTATCCCAGCCCCATCTTTCTTCGGTTCTATGTAGACTAGTGTCAATATATAGCTGAGTAAAACTTATGATATCTTTAGGTAAAAAATCAATTATGTAATTATGAAAATCTTTGTTATGATGTTTTTTTGGTAGTAGTTTATATAAAGTCCAACCTGAAATACCAAATAGTACCTGATTTCTATAATTATTTAGTTGTGTAAATACTTCTCGTTTTTTTGTAGTATAAGAATATTGTCTAAACAAACTTTTCATCTTTGTTATATAGTTTTTATAATTATGTAAATCATCGTTATCGAAGCTTAGCTTTATTAAGCTTTGAAAAGTTCTTAATATATATACAGAATAATTTATTATATCTTCATCATTTAATTCTTCATTCCTAGAAAGGTAAAAGCTAAACATTTCTGTTAAATATCGGGAAGATCTATCAAAAAGTAAATTTGCAATCCTTGGATTTTGTTTTTTTCTTTCAAAAGCATTTAAATAAGTTAACATTGGGAAGTTTATGAACTCTTGAAATAAATAATGATCATTATGTTCAATTGCCTCATGTGCAATTTTTATTGGCAAGTATGCCATTTTAGTGACGATCCTTGAATTATCAGATTGCATTCCTTTTTCAAATACTTCTCTTATATCTCTAGATAACCAATTAATAGGATTAATTGAAAAGAAAGAAAAGCTCCTTTCATTCTCTGCTTGTTGTCTGCTATATTTCCCTCCGTATGGTTTGATGTAACTGTAAAATTCATTAACTAAACCAATATATAGTCCAATGATTTTTTCTAGCTCACCTGATTGTTCGTGAGTTATCGAGTGGATGCATCTATCTTTTAATTTCGAAATTTCTAGCCTTGCTTCTTTCTCATTTTGGGGAAATTGATTAGATGTAATATATGTTTTACTAGTAAGGTTTTTAATTTTAGTCATAAAAGAGTCTTTGGTATCAACTTCCAAGCTCTTGTGGACAAAAACAGTAGCTCCCGTTATTTTTTCTTGAAACAAAGGAACTATATAAACCAAGGGTACAGGGTCATCTATTTGAAAATCACTTGTAATATCTATATTGTTGCTTGTCATTGTGTTTGGATTTATATGTTTTTTAAATTCATTGACTAACTTATTTAAATTCAAAAATGAAATATCACTCACATAACCATTCTTATTTATGTATATTTGCTCATAATTTTCTTCATTTATGTATGGACGTGATAATAATATTAGTCCTCCGCTATCATTTTTAATAATTTTTTCTTTTTCTAATAGAATTTTATCACCAATTTTTTTATCAAAACTGTAATCTAAAATATTTAAAAATCTTCTTTTAATAAGACTAAAGAACATTTGTTTTTTAGCTTTTTCCATTTCAAAATCTTGAAGCAATATGTTAATGGTGCTACCAAGAAAATATATTGTAAAGAAGCCTAAAATAACAAGTGTTAAAATAGAAAATACATTTATATCACCCCATAAAAAAATAAAATAAGTTAATACTTCAGCAGTTAAGAGTGGGAAAAAATAACTTTTATATAGTAAAACTCTTCCTTTGTCTGGATCATTTTTATCAATTAAGCTTTGAGCTACGAAAAAAGCCAATCCTACAAGTACTGCTCCAATTCCCGAATGGATAGCTATTAAATTTTGATAGTGGCTATCTGTATCTCTAATTATTGGAGTAAAAATAAATTTAATACAATTGAGGAACTCCTTGAGGTTCACAACAAAATTGTTGAACTGTTGATAATCACCAAAAAAATTGAAAAATAGCTTGTAGGTTGGAACCAATATAAAGTCTTTTATGAAAATTGGATGTGATAATGTACCTAGAATTAATACAAAAGAAAAAATCACTAAAAATGACCTAATTGATGGAATCCATAAAGGTGAGTGGTTTTGCTGTAAAATTTTATTAATTTCTTTATCTGCTTTTTTTTCTTTTTGAATTAGCTCTTTCAATGAAAGCTCTTTTTTTAAAAAAGCTAGTTTGTTTTTTATATATGATTTCATCTGTGATTTATATTTTATGTGGGTTATCTGATAATTATTTATTATTGGAATTTAAGGGTTAATATATTATCAGTATAGCTGTGAATTATTAACTTTTCAATTTTATTTCTTATTCTCACATTGTAGAAATTTGACAATTAAAATATATCAGTATTATTAATTATATAATTCCTCATGAGTACATTCTCTTACTTAGCATTTTTTATGTTCGGTAAGTAGTGTACTTGTGGTTGGTTTTCTCTCACAAGTATTTTATAAACTTACTTGGGGGAGATAATATGACCCATTACAAAAAATCGTTTATTGATGCTTTTAATGGCATTGCTAGACATAAACACCGTTATAAGGTTTTTGAAGATTTTGTTACTTTATCGGCAATTGCTTTACATAACGGCATCAGAAAAAATGATGTGCTTGAAAAAGAATACCTCACTATTATAGGAAAGTATTCAAAAGAGGAAGCAAATGCTTTTGCTCAATTGCTTGGTCAACTGGTCAACATGTTAGAAGCTGAACCAATAGATATCTTGGGGCAACTTTATATGGAGCTAGAGATCAGTAATAAAAATGCAGGGCAGTTTTTTACACCTGATTCAATTTCTCAATTAATGGGAAAAATGGTCTATGGCAATGAAATTGAGATACCACCGTGTGGTTTTGTCACTTTGAGTGAACCTACTTGCGGTGCAGGCGGAATGGTTTTGTCATTCGTAAAAGAAATGATTAGCCAAAAGTTAAACCCTGCCTACAATCTTTGGGTGCAATGTATAGACATTGACCGCACGGTTGCATTGATGTGTTATGTTCAATTAAGTCTTTGGAATGTGCCTGCACAAATAATCGTGGGCAATACACTTTCTATGGAATTTCGAGAACAATTCTTTACACCTGCCCATTATCTTTTTAATTGGGATTACAAGCTAAGAAAACAAAAAAAAGAGCTTGCTGAGGAAAAAGAAAAAATGACACCTGAAGAAATAAATACAAAAATAGAACCTGATATATCTGAACCGCCCTCAACACCAATGATTAAAATTGTCGAAGTAGATGAGATTGTGCAATTAGATTTATTTGATAACCTTTGAGTTTTGCTCAAAGGTTATTTTATTCAAACTTTTTTACAATATGTTAATACAATATATGGAGGCATATTATTGTGAGGTATTGTTTCACCTGAATCATTTCCACCAGCAGAACTCGTATTAGTTTGAGGATATTCAGAATGAAAGCCACAACCACTTAGACCACAACCACCTCCTGTATCTGTTTGCTTTAAATATGTATGAGAATGTTTTGGCATTTGATTTAACCCAAGAACAACTTCATACTCTCCTCCATAACTCCCTGCGGCAAAACTTCTTCCAAGATTGTTTCCAGCACCTAAAATGAATTTTCCATTTGCTGCTTCAAATTTTTCCCACCCTTCACCAAGTTTTGAACAATCTCTTTCTTGATCACCTGTTTTATGATCTGCAAATGCAACTACTGCACCTTTAGGAATCACGGATTTCATTTCAGCTATATCACTAACAAAACCTAAAGGCGACCATGATATACGCTTACCTGTCATGTATGAAATTACTAAAAGTAGAACAAATATCAATAAAGCTACACTAGCTAACCATTTTGGAATTCTTTCTAAAATTGCATTTTTTGCGATGTTTTCCGAAGTCATATTAAGTACCTAACAATTTATTCATAAATATAGTGTGAGAAAGTGCTAGAATCTCTCACATTACATTAAAATCTAGTTAAATTTTATAACTAACATTATCCCAGTGATCTAAAAAATCAATTCCTATGATATGTAAATCCATTTTTTCAGAATAGAAGAATGGCATTTCTGTTTTTCTGGCTAGGTATTCTCAGTCAAATCTACTGATTACAAAGTATTGAAAAATTTCTTTTGGTTCGCCATCTTCATGGTATAGATTTCATGCTTCGATATTACAATATAGTTCGGGATCAATATTGGCACATTGGTTAAAAATTACCATATCCATGTTCTTAGTCATTTCTTTTAATGTTTTTCTCATAATCTGCTATTTAGTTAATAAAGTGCAGATTTAAAGGCTTATAAAAATCTATGTCAACAATCCCAACGTAGAGGTTTGTTTACCTATCTTTTTAAAAGACATAATCGCATCTTTTTTGTTACTAAAAGCAGATTTGAGATATTAGAAATAAGTAAGAATGTGGTTTGGTTATTTTTTTAGCAGGGTTTCAACCTTCTTGAAAAAATAATAACCTTTGTCGTTACTATCTTCACTAATGTCACCTGAAAAGAAATTAAGCTGATTGAATAAAGACTCTTTAACCCTTTGAGCAATAAATAAAGCAAATGGTTTGCTGTCGCCCTTTTCTTGTGCTTGAAAGTCTGATAGGAGTTGATAGTATTGTTTTCTTTTATCCATTTCTGAATTGATTATGGCTATTGGATAACCATTTTGAATTAGAAATAAATTCATGATTAATCTTGATGTTCTACCATTTCCATCAATGAAAGGATGGATGTTTACCAGTTTTTGATGCAAGTGTGCAGCCATTTCTACAGGGTGCAAGTTATCCTTATTATCATTGAAAAATTTCAAGAAATCTTGCATCAGATTATCAATCATAAATGGCTGAGGAAAATTGTGTTTTGTACCATCTTGCAGATTGATATAAACTTGCGATTTTCTATATGCCCCTGCTTCTTTGTTTTGAATACTTTTCAAAATTATGGCGTGAATATTTTTAATTTCTCGTTCAGATATTTCAATATTGTTCTCAGCTAATTCACGGATGTAGTAGATGGCTTCTTGGTGGTTGATGGCTTCTAAATGGTCAACAAGTGGCTTTCCTCCAATGGTCAGACCTTTATTGATAACTAAATCGGTTTCAACCATTGTCAAAGAGTTACCTTCAATGGTATTGGACTCATAGGTGTATTCAATATCAAGGCTTTGATTTAAACTTTGCAAGGCACTTGAATTGAGTGGTCTAAAACTATCTAGGCATTTTTTCAGGTCAGTTAGTTGATCAAATAATTCAGTTAAGTTTTCTGTATCTTCCCATACTTTTGATAAATCCAGTTTTCCATGATTTTTATTTGTTGTTTCCATAATTTCAATTAATGATAAATTAAAACGCTCACGCAAAAGCCCCAACTCTTGGAGTTGGCTTTTATTTAGGTCTTGGTTTATTTGTGGTTTATT
>JADGEI010000024.1 GCA_016744455.1 Alcanivoracaceae bacterium | reverse complement strand
GACGATTTTTAAAGCTGGATTATTGAAAAAAAATCACTAATGGCTGAAAATGTCAAAATCACAATCGAGTTAAAAATTAGTTATGAATATGGCTCTTGTATAATACATTTATGGATTACTTTCAATATTCTCATGATACTTACAAAATTCAAGATCGGTTATTATATTTTATTCAAAAGGGGCTATGATTCAATTAGAGAAAACCTCTCGAATTAGAAAGGGTAAAGGTCAAATCTCTATTCTTAAAGATGAGGAATATTCCAATACCTGTATGATCGAATGTGTTGGCCGGACCAGAAAATATAAATGGACTCAGGAAGTTTTAAGTATTTATGGGAGTTATGCCCTATTGAGGGATAACTATTTAATAGACCTTCCTGGGCAGTGTTTCTTGGTTATTCAAATAAATGAACATTCAAAAGGCGGTCATATTGAACATGAAATTCAACTAATGAACCTAAAGGGCGATGTTTTAAATAAGTTTTCAAGTAAAGATAATTTTGACATTATACTTGATAATAATAGGTTGTGGTTTTTAAAATCAGAAAACAAGTTTTATGATTTTTCAAATGATGTGGATATTGATTTAATTCAACTTCATATTAAAACAGGGAAAACAATGCATAACATACCACTGGATTATCAAAAATTATTAAATTGTACTTATAAGAGAGTTTTTGCAGCAAAATTAACCGAAAAAAGGGGGAGGGTTATGCTTAAAATTCAATACATGGACGACATAAATAGAAGGCAATCTAAGCATATACCTCTATCAACAACAATTATTAGGTGAATATTTTGATAAAGAGATTATAATTCTAGTCATTAATAAGTCTTGTATAAAACTGAAACAGAACCAAAGAGTATTCATAAATGAAATACAAACCACAAATAAAAATTCCAGCCACTTATATGCGTGGCGGCACATCAAAAGGTGTTTTCTTCAACCTTACTTCATTGCCTGAAGCTGCCCAAGTGGCAGGTAAAGCACGAGACAAAATGTTATTACGTGTCATTGGAAGTCCGGATCCTTACGGAAAACAAACCGATGGTATGGGTGGCGCAACTTCAAGTACCAGTAAATCTGTCATATTATCTAAAAGCTCAGAATCCGATCATGATGTTGATTATTTGTTTGGTCAAGTAGCCATTGATAAACCTTTTGTTGATTTTAGTGGGAATTGCGGAAACCTTACCGCAGCTGTGGGATCTTTTGCCATCACTAATGGTTTGGTTGATTCATCACGTATTCCAGAAAACGGTATAGCGGTGGTAAGAATTTGGCAAGCCAATATCAAAAAAACTATTATTGCCCATGTGCCAATCACCAATGGACAAGTGCAAGAAACTGGCGACTTTGAATTAGATGGTGTTACTTTTCCTGCTGCTGAAGTCAAAGTTGAATTTGTCAAACCAGTGGGTGATAAGGCCTTGTTCCCTACTGGAAATTTAATAGACGAATTGGAAGTGCCAGGAGTGGGAACATTCCAAGCGACCATGATTACTGCAGGAATACCCACCATATTTTTAAATGCCACAGATATTGGCTATAAAGGTACAGAACTACAAGGCGATGTTAATTCTAACAGTAAAGCACTAGAAATGTTTGAAACTATACGTGCTTATGGTGCGATTAAAATGGGTTTGATTAACACTATCGAAGAAGCAAAAATCCGCCAACACACACCAAAAGTCGCTTTTATAGCACCACCAGAATCTTATACTTCGTCTAGTGGTAAAAAGATAGACTCAGAAGATATCGACATTAATGTCCGTGCCCTATCTATGGGATTACTGCACCACGCCATGATGGGAACTGCGGCGGTAGCGATTGCAACAGCCGCAGCAATTCCTGGAACACTAGTCAATTTGGCTGCAGGCGGTGGCGAACGAAATTCTTTGTGTTTTGGTCATCCATCCGGTACATTAAAAGTAGGCGCAGAAGTCAGTAAAATCAAAGGCGAATGGAATGCCCAGAAAGTGATCATGAGCCGTAGTGCCAGAGTTTTGATGGAAGGGAAAGTTTGTGTACCAGATATTTAATAGCTTTTATTTTCAAAAATTGCTATAAGTGCAATTATAAGTTTCCATAGTTGCACTTAAGTGGTATAGTGCACATATGGAGACACTTGTGTGCACTTATGATACAAACTGAAGATATAAAAGACTTTAAAGCAGGAAATTTAACACAACAGTATAAATACAAAAGCTTTTTACCAAACAAAATATCCTTACAATGGATAATAAACAGTCCTCAATTATTAAGCAAGTTAGGTGAAGCTGATCGATATTTAGGTAGGCTGGACTCGTTTTCAGAATTAATTCCTGACATTGATTTTTTTATATTTATGCATGTGACAAAAGAAGCGAGTGTGAGTAGTAAGATAGAAGGTACCCAGACCTCTTTCGAAGAAGCCCTGATTAAAGAAGAAGACATTCATCCTAAAAAAAGAGATGATTGGCAAGAGGTGCAAAACTATATTTCAGCGCTTAACCAAGCCATAAAAAATCTTGATAAATTACCGATATCCAACCGATTAATAAAGAAAGTGCACCATATTCTTTTACAAGGAGTAAGAGGTAAACATAAATTACCTGGAGAATATCGCAGCAGCCAAAATTGGATTGGTAAAAGTTTAAAAAAGGCAATATATATTCCGCCAACACATCAAGAGATACCAAATTTAATGCAAGATTTAGAGCAGTTTATCAATGCTGAAGTTTTGGAAATTCCAATAGCTGTTCCACATTTAATAAAAATAGCACTCGTTCATTATCAATTTGAAACAATACACCCTTTTTTAGATGGCAATGGTCGTATTGGGAGGTTGCTTATTACATTGTATCTAATTGATAAAAATCTTTTAAAAAGGCCTACACTCTACTTATCTGATTATTTTGAACGCAATCGACGTGATTATTATGACAACTTAATGTTAGTTAGAGAAAAAAACGATTTAGAAAAATGGTTACTTTTTTTTCTAGATGGAGTTATAGAAACGGCAAAAAAAAGCATACAATCATTTAATGACATTCTTGCTCTAAGAGAAAAAATTGAACTTAATTCATTGATAAAACTTGGCAGAAAACAAAAAGACGGGAAAAAATTAATAGACGCTCTTTACAAAAACCCAGTTATGGACGCCAAAGCAATTGCAAAGGCTTTGAATGTACACATTGCCACCGCAAATCGTTTAATTAAAGATTTTGAAAAATTAGATATTTTGAAAGAATTAACAGGTTATAAAAGAAACCGTATTTATGCCTTTGAAGAGTATATCGGGATATTTTAGTGAAAAAGGTAACTAAAAAAATTGAAGATGAAGTAAATGTATGAAATTTAAACTAACCGATACTAGAAAACAAATCTCTGATATTGAAATTATCAATGATTTGAGAACGGTTGCAAATAATTTAGCTAAGCAATCATTGAAAATGAGAGATTACTGTAAAGCTAATGGAGCTAAATATAATTATCAAACCGCAAAGAAACGTTTTGGTAATTGGAAAATGGTGTTACAAAAAGCAAAACTAGCAACAGAAAAAAGTATTCATGGAGTTGAGTTTGGAGAATCATCAATAAAAGAAGAGCTGTTAATTAAAGATATGATATCAGTATCTAAAAAAGTAAATAATCCAAAATTGACAATAACCGAATATGAAAAACATGGAAAGTTTGGGGTTGTAACAATTACTAAAAGATTTGGAAGGTGGAATAAAGCCAAACTACTGGCGAACCTTGAGGTTGGAAGAAATTATAATACTACAGTTGAGGATTATATGAGAAATGTACTCGCTTTATGGACTCACTACGGACGACAACCAAAATATGCAGAGGTTGTTAAACCATTTTCTAATCTTCATATAAGTTCATATGAAAATAAATTTGGAACATGGAAAAAAGCATTAGAGGCATTTATTGAATACATTAACAATGAAGATGATGTAACTGTTGAAGAAGATAGAAAGCCTGAATTAGTGCCAATTAATAATTTAAATTCAAAAAAGCGAAATCCAAAGAAAACCCTCAAAGCAAAAAGAACGCCAAGGAATATAAATTTAAGACTCCGATTTACCATTTTAAAAAGAGATAATTTTTCATGTAAAAAATGTGGTTGTTCACCTGCAAAAAATCCCAAAGTAGTATTGCATGTTGATCACATTATTCCTTGGAGTAAAGGCGGTGAAACTGTAATTGATAATTTAGAGACGCTTTGTCAGGACTGCAATTTAGGAAAAAGTAACGTACTTTAAAACAGAAGCCACTATGTTCCTTAGTGCTTGCTCCGTGAATCTCTATGTTAATATCTCTGTAGGTTGGCGCTGAGGCACGAAGCCCAACAACAGACTATCCGCTAACTCATAGACAAGAACAACTAAAAGATAAACCAAAACCACCTCCATTTTTGTATATTCTTAATCCAAAAATCGAAATGTTGGGCTTCGCTTCGCTCTGCACCAACCTACTCTTAAATAAAAACATTGGACATACAAATAAGAAACCTTTTCAGATTTTGAATAACGTTATAACAAAAAGGCGCCCACAAGGAACGTCACTACATTCGTTTTTCGTGTTATTTCTTAAGTCCTATCTTTTATATCGTTCACTACTCTTGGGCCAACGCCAACATAATCAGCATTTGGACGGATGATTCTGTTGTTGTCGCGTTGTTCCATTACATGTGCTGCCCAACCGGTTATTCTTGAACACACGAATATTGGTGTGAATAATTTTGTTGGAATGTCCATGAAATGATAGGCGGATGCATGGAAAAAATCAGCATTAGGGAAAATGTGTTTTTCATCCCATAATTTCTTCTCTACCGCGCACGAAACATCATACAAACACTCGTCACCTACATCTTCAGATAATTCCTTTGACCAACGTTTGATAAGTGCATTGCGTGGATCACTTTCAGTATAAACTGCGTGGCCAAAACCCATGATCAACTGTTTAGTGGCTAACATGTTATCAATGCCCGCTGTGGCTTCTTCAACAGACTTCCATTGTGACAACATCGTCATGGCTGCTTCGTTGGCACCACCGTGTAATGGCCCTCGCAATGCACCAACAGCTGCGGTGACACAGGAATACATATCAGACAAGGTTGATGCTACGACTCTACCTGTGAATGTTGAAGCATTGAACTCATGTTCTGCGTATAAAATTAAGGAGACATCCATCACTCTGGCGTGTAATTCATTGGGTTTTTCACCGCGTAACATGTGTAAGAAATGCCCACCAATTGAACCATCATCCAATGCTGTTTCGATTTTTACGCCTTCGTGTGAAAACTTGTACCAATAACAAATAATAGATGGGAAAGCGCCAAGCAACCTGTCAGCAGCATCTTGTTGTTGGGAAAAATCAGCCTCAGGTTCTAAGTTTCCAAGCATTGATGCACCTGTTCGCATTACATCCATGGGGTGTGTGTCTCTAGGTATCATTTCCAAGGTGGCTTTCAAGGCTTCTGGTAAATCACGGTTTGCCATGATTTTTGCAGAATATTCATCCAACTGTGTTTGGTTGGGTAACTCACCATGAAAAATCAAATAGGCCGTTTCATAAAACGTGGTGTTTTCTGCTAAATCAGCTACATCGTAACCATTGTAAGTTAAACCTGAACCGGTAATACCAACTGTACATAATTTTGTTTCACCTGCGGATTGACCACGAAGCCCAGCTCCGCCTACTTTCTTTTTTCCTTCTGCCATAATAATTCTCTTAATCTATTTATATTTAAAACAATTCGACCATGAAGCACTTGAAGGCAATGAAGGTTTATTTCTCAGATTTCTAAACGTTATCTATGTATTACAGTATCTATCTAAAATTTAACCCTGTTTCTTATGCTTCATGTACTTCATGATAAATTGAACTTTTACTTATTTTTTTGAAAACAACTCATCGAGTTTTTGTTCGTATTTGTGATAACCCAAAAACTCGTACATGTCTTCTCTGGGTTGCATGATATCAATCACATTGCGCTGATGACCATCATTAAGCAGTGCTTCATAAACATTTTGTGCACCTTTATTCATGGCGCGATAAGCACCACAACAATACAGTACGATATCGACATTGTGGTCACCAAGTTCTTGCTGCGAGTACAATTCTGTTTTACCAAATTCAGTAATGTTTGCTAGTATCGGCACGTTAACGGCTGCTTTTATTTGTTGGTATTGTTCTAATGATTGAACAGCCTCTGGGAAAATCATATCAGCACCTGCCTCAACATAAGCCACCATGCGTGCGATGGCTGAATCAATGCCTTCAATTGCCAGTGCATCGGTACGTGCCATAATCACAAACTCATCATCTGTGCGTGCATCAACTGCTGCCTTAATTCTATCAACCATTTCTTGTTTTGTAACCACTTCCTTATTCGGTCTATGACCACAACGTTTTTCGGCCACTTGGTCTTCCATATGCATCGCACCAGCGCCAGCTTTGATAACACTGCGGGTTGTACGGGCGATATTAAAAGCGCCACCCCAGCAAGTATCCACATCAATCAATAATGGCAACTTACAAACATCCGTGATTCTGCGTGTATCGATTAACACGTCTTCCAATGATGAAATTCCTAGGTCAGGCATGCCTAATGAGTTTGCAGCGACTCCACCTCCAGATAAATAGATGGCTTTATGCCCCACTTTTTCAGCCATTAATGCAGATAATGCGGTAATTGTTCCTACAACAGATAGGGGTTTGTTGTTTTGTACAACTGCTCTGAATAATGCACCTGCTGATTGTATTTTTTTTGTCATAGATTAACCTAGTTGTTAGCTAAGAATTTAGCCTGATTATTTCATCTAAGAATAGAACGCATGAATGAAATAAAAAATTGATTGTTTATAATTATGCTTCAGACCTTGGCCTTTCTAAGGCTGTTCGTAATCACTTAAAAGCCATAAAATTATTTTTTCATAAAACCATTTTAGTACAAGTTGTAGTCAAGTAGATAAAAGATTAACTATATGATTTATATGCAAAATAAAGCATATTTGTACCGGCAATACGTGATATTCAGGCCAGCTTGGCTATTATAGCAAATCTAAATATAAAAGACTAATAAGAACTTGCTTATATAACCAACTGTTATTTAGTATTCAATAACGATGCTTCATAGGTGTTTTGCATTAAGGTTGCAACAGTCATCGGGCCGATTCCGCCTGGAACTGGGGATATCCAAGCAGCCTTTTCTTTTGCTATGTCAAAATCAATATCACCACATAGTTTGCCTTCTTCGTTTCGATTTATTGCTATGTCTACGACAATGCAGCCATCTGGGACCCATTCTGCTTTTACAATATTGCGCTTGCCAATGGCAAGGCATAATATATCAGCACCGGCAATATGTTTCTCTAGGTTCTCGGTGAATCGATGGCAAACAGTAACTGTTGCACCTTGGTACAGCATTTCCAACATTAATGGTCGACCAACAATATTGGATGCGCCAACTATTACACAATATTTGCCACGTGGAACAATGTTATAATGGTGTAGCAATGTCATAACACCTCGGGGTGTGCAAGGCCGTAATCCAGGTTGACGTAATGCTAGACGACCAACATTTTCAGCATGAAAACCATCAACGTCTTTATTGGGGATAATTCTATTGGTAACTTCTGTTTCATTAATATGTTGAGGTAACGGTAATTGTACCAAAATACCATCAACCTCGTTATCTTCATTTAGTTCGTCAATCAAATGATAGAGTTCAGCGGCAGAAGTGTTGCGTGGCAACATATGTGAAAACGATCTAATTCCTGAATGTTCACAGGCTTTGACTTTATTTCTGACATAAACTTGTGAAGCGGGGTTGTCTCCGACTAATACCACCGCGATTCCAGGAGATTGGTGCCCTTTTGCTACACGCTTTGCCACTTTTTTGGCAATATCATCGATTAATTTATCGGCAACAAGTTTGCCATTTAGAATTTCTGCTGTCATGTGATTAATCATGCAAGTATAATGGCCTCCTATTTTACACTAATTTACTATTTATGAATAATGAAATAAAAGCTAAAGCCTTTGACAGGTTAATCAATCACCTAGATAACCGTAAAGATGTACAAAACATCGATTTAATGATACTCGCCAATTTTTGTAGAAATTGCTTGTCCAATTGGATGGTTGATGCTGGTGATGAAGTAGGTCAGGTATTAAGTAAAGACCAAGCCCGTGAATATGTTTATAAAGAGCCATATGCCAGCTGGAAAAATAAATACCAAACTCCTGTAAGCGACGAAAAATTGGATAAATTTAAAAAAGTAAAACAGCAATCAAATAAAAAATAAAAATGTAAATGGCTAAAACTGATCTGGTTGTAAATATTAGCGGGTTAATTTCTCTACTTGACTAGATGCATTTGAATGATAATAACTGATTGTTTAATGCTCTTTGCATTGTTAAAATAATGCTTGTTAACTCTTATTTATTAAAAAATTATGTCCTTAATTAAGTGTCCATCGTGTCAAAAGCAAATTTCAGATAAAGTAATTATGTGCCCTCACTGTGATTATTCTTTTAACCAAACCAAAGAAGAACTTGATCGAGTTAAGGTCATTAATTACCGCAAGTATCGAGATAAAATGTACCGTTTTAAAATGCTAACCTATACTGCCATTGCTATAGCAGTGGCTGGACTTGTACCTATGTTGTGGGCTTACGCTCAAGCAATAGATTATGGGTTTAATGCAAGTATTACAAACCACTGGGGAATTTATTTGGTAATGACTGGTTTTGCCCTCTATGTCGTCATTCGTATTTTAATGGTAAGCAGTAAGAAAAAATATAAATCTAGTAAATAATAGACTTGCAAAATTCTTAATCAATAATTAGATGATAAATGTCTAATATTTAATAAGGCAAAATGTTATAATAAATAATAAGGTTATGCTGAATGGTATAGCTAAAATAAAAAACGATAAATAATAGCGATGCCCACAAACGATAAAGAAATAGATAAAGACCGTAAGATTAAAGAAACTGAGGCATTGGTTAACGCTTTGTTTCAAGACGTTAATGATAATCAGGATGTACCTGAGGTAATTCGAAAGTTGTTGTATAAGCTTTCAGATCGTTTTATGGCAATTGCTTTAGATACTCCAAATTTATTTGTTTTTGAAAATCACCAAGCACGAATTTTCTTGCAAACAGCCATTCAAACCTCTATTGATTGGAACCAAGAAGAGGATGCAAATAACTCGTATCACAAAAATGTCAAATCGATTATTGAAAAAATTAATGATTTAGAAACTTATGACAGTAAAATATTCATCAAATTTTCAAAAGAACTCGAAAAGTCACTGGTAAGGATAAAGAAAAGAGCGAGTATCAAAAAAAAGCGTCTTCAAGAAAAACTACAAGGCGAAGAGAAAATCAAACAAGCAAATAAGATAACAACTCAACTATTATCTTCTCTGGGGAATAAAAAAAAACTCCCTGCATTTATTGATAAAATCATTAAAAATGAGTGGTCCAATGTATTAGTTCTTATGCATATAAGGCATTCTGAAGAGTCAACAGAATTTCAGCTGCATTTGAATTTTATTAAATCTTTGATTGATGCATTACAACTTGGAAAAGATAAGAAACTCACCAATACTAAATTGAAATCACTTTCTGCAGGCTATAAGAAAGGTCTACAACTTGTTGCCTTTCATCAACAAGAAATAGAGGTTAAGCAGAAACAATTATTGCAGTTTTTAATTAAACTCAATCAAACTCAATCAAAGGCAAAACAAGTAATAAAACCTAAAGAGGTGAAAATTGCCAAGAAACCAGTACAAAAAGCGGCTATTAAGCAAGATAAAATAAAGCCAATAGTCTTTGTTCATACGCCAAAATCAACTCAAGCAAAAACGCCGGTCAAGGCACAAGTTAAAAGAATTCCTATTGAAAAAAAGAAAAAAATCAATTTTTTAGAAATTGTAAGTCAAATGAAAATAGGAACTTGGGTGGAATTTAAACAAATTAATAATAAGGTTATTAAAGCTAAACTCTCTTGGATAAGTCCTATTACAGGAAAGTTTCTATTTGTAGATGCTCAAGGAGTGAAATTAACAGACAGAACGAATCAAGAGTTAATAGATGAGCTTGAGAAAAGAACTATAAGAATAGTTAATAAGAAACCCTAAACCCGTTTCTCCTAATAATTCAAATAGCATAAGTATGCCATAATTCGTCATTATTAATCATAACACAAACCTTAACGAGACATTTTTTACTGTTTAACTAGTGACAATGTAGTTTATAACAGGAAAAAACATATGAAAGATAAAATTACTTCGACTCCTCATATACGCCAACAATTAGAATTGTTACACCAACAAAAGTATAAAAGTGAAATTCCTTTAAAAAAATTGAGAATAAAGCACAAAGGTTTAGGTTTAAACTGGCGTGATGCTGTAATTTTCACATTGTTTTTAATTTTTGTAGGGTTGTACCAGATTAATGCGTAATGGATTGTATATCAATATTCAATAAGCCGTAGGGTATCTCAAAAACGTTTATTTCTGAAGATTTGCTAAATATTCTCATTGCCATAAAAATTGAGACTAATATATATTAAAACACAGATAAATTGACCAATTTTGTTATACTAACACATCAGCAATATGTAAAATAATGTACATAATGCTGATGCGTTAGTATTCTATAGTAAAACTGAAGAGATTACTTATTAATAAATATTTTTTAAATTATAAAACTGGCAATTGTATTACCGTGATGCTTGGTGGCTTTTTATTGCTGCTTTCTAGTCTATCTTATTCGTATTATTCTGAAGAATTTGATAAGGAATTGCTGCAATTGATTGTAACCAATCCTGAAGAAGCGCTAGTGCAGCTGAACAGTGACTTGTCACAAGTAAATATTACAGATGACATTGAGAAACAACTTAGTATTATTTATTATCTAACTGAAGCACATGAAATTTTGGCCAATTTTGATGAAGTTGAAAAGCACAATAAACAAGGGTTATTATTAGCAGAAGAGAACCATAATATTAAATTTAGAAGTATGTTTTTGGGAAGCATTGCTTATCAATATGATAGAAAAGGTAAGTTTAAAGAGGCTATTAGTATAGCAAATCAAGCAATGGAATTTGCAAGAGAAGTAGGCGATGACCGCTTGATTGCAGATAATTACTATTTACAATCTTACGTGCAATTATCCATCGATGATTATGGTGAGGCAATCAAAAGTATTGAAATAGCACTTGGTTTTTACAGCCAGAATTCAGATAAGATAAATATTAGCCTGTCTTATAATTTATTGGCGATAATCTATGATAGTTTGTCTGATTATGAAAATGCCATAAAATACTACAAAGAATCAGAAGCTTTTGATGAATTAAAATCGCCCTATAATCAAGCGTCGCAATACTTTAATTTGGCTTCCGTTTATGTTGCTATGGAAGAATATGAAAATGCCCTCGCATATTATCAAAAATCAAAAAAAATATCAGAGTCATCAGGCGATGATTATTCCCTAGCTTATGTTTCAGTTGGAATGTCAGAGTTACTAGTGCTACAAGATAAAGTTGATGAAGCTGAAACTATTTTACAACCTGTTATTGATATATTGGATAAGCTAAATGATGAGGTGATGCTCTTTAATGCGTTACTAGTTATGGCTGAGATTAAGACCATTAATAAACAGTTTCCTAAAGCACTGAAATATTTAGATGATGCCAAGGTCATTGTTTCTGAATTAAGTACACCTTCGACCCAGATACTTTACTTACAATACAAGAGTTATTATTTTGAAGAATTAGAACAATGGCAAGATGCATTTACAATCGAGAAAAAAATAGGAGAATTAAGGGAAGAGTCGTTTATAAAAGATAAGGAAAAATCAATGGACGAGCTTAAAGTAAAATTCAATGCTAAATTTGATCAAGAAAAATACCAGTTATTGAAAAAGCAGAGTTTATTGCAACAAAATTCGTTAGATAGTGAAAAAGTAAAACAAAAATATTTATGGGGTTTAGTTGTGCTCGGTGCAATTCTTTTTGGTATTACTTATATGGCTTATAGAGGCCAAAAAAAAGTTAAAAAACATTTGTTTAAACTATCAATTACTGATCACCTTACTCAGGTAGCCAATAGAAGATATATTATTCGACAATTGAAAAAACTACACCAATATTGCCTCGAAGAGGATCATAAGTACAGCCTTGTTATGATTGATTTAGATGATTTCAAACAAATAAATGATAAATATGGTCATGATGTTGGTAATGATGTTTTAGTTTACTTTGCTAAAACTGTTAGTGAAATTATCGCTGAAAATGGAGAAATTGGCCGAATTGGGGGTGAGGAATGGTTGATTCTCTTTCCAAAATTAAGTCCTGAACAAATTCATAAGGTTCTTGAAAAAATTCGCGAAACATACAAAAATACTATTAATCTACCTATCCTTGATGGTTGCGAGCTTTCATTTAGTAGCGGAGTTATTACTTATACTGGCCAGCATGACACTTATGAAAGAATATTATCAGAGGTTGATAAGGCCATGTATGAAGCCAAAGCTAATGGTAAAGAACAGGATATCTATATCTAATTTCCAATAAAAATACATTAAATTTCATAACATCCCTCATTTTTATTCGTTAATACTTAATTAACGTAGAACTATTCTCTATTAATGTGGTCGCAATAGAGTTAAGGGCTACTATTTAACGTGAGGACGAAATGAATCAAAAATCACATCAAAAAGAATCTGTTTTTTTTAAAATAATTGCTTTCTTATCATTAACCGATACGGATGTTTTGCAAAAAAGCGGGCGTTACGACCGTATGTTAGCTTATGCTATGGTATTTAGACAAATGGTTACATTTGCTTTTACCTTTTTATTGTTTACCTATGGCGTCTCTCTTTTTCTCGACACAGCAGCTGCTTGGATTTCTGGGTTTGTATTTGCACTTACTTTGTTTTTTTTGGACCAAGCAATTATTGGGTCAGATTGGGCACTTAAAAACCCTTTTAAAGGCGGTTTACCATTAAGAAAGATGATTGGCTTGATCCCTCGTGTTTTTTATTCGTTAATAATTGCTATTGGCTTGGCAACATTAGCTGAAATTAGTTTACAAGCAAATGCAATAGATGAGCAAATTCAAAAGGATGTTATTGAAAATAATCAGGAATATTTTAACCGTATTGGGGTTTATGAATTGGAGTTGGATTCAGGGGTTAACGTGACAGAAAATCAGCTGTTGGATTTTCAACAACAAATATCTACTACAAAAACTGAACAAATTGAGTTTATCGAAGCAGAAAAATCGTATGATAGTGAGACTATAAATAATAGTATTGATCATCATTTGGTAAGCTTAGAAGAGCTGCAAACTTCACAAAAAGTCATTATTAATGAACTTAGCACTGCCAATGAAAACCTGTCCAATGCAAGAAAGGATTATCAGTATTGGTTTAATGAATCAATTTTAGAAAGAACAGGGAAAGATGGTAGGGTTCCAACTGAAGGACCAAAATATCTACGTGCTGTGAAAACGTATGAAGAATTAAAGCTTTTGATACCTATCATTGCATCAGATATTGAGAGTATTAAATTGCGTTTATCAATAACAGAAAAAGAGATAATAGAAGCGACTAACAACCTTAATGAATTTCAACAAATTAAGAATAAGCTAGAAAACAAAGAAGCTAATTTCATTGCAAATCAAGACTTGTTGGCAAAATTGAATAAGAACCTAATAGATACACAAGTCTTACTTGATGCACAAATTGAGAATAAACAATCAAAATTAGATGAATTCCGTATCACCTTGCAAAATGAAGGCTTGTTTTATGAAAGAAAAACTGGTGTACTAACACGTTACATAGCCTTGCAAAAAATTCATTCTGATTCTGAATTTGGTGCAGTGGCAACTTTATTTAGTTACATGCTGAAAATATTTTTCATTGCCATCGAGTTAATGCCAGTTATTATTAAGTTGTTTTTTAGCCCTTTCAGTTTTTATTCATTACGCATGTACAGGAAAATGCATGTTGCATTATTGGAAGAAAAAGGCTTGCTAGAGATTGCAGAAATGAAATATAAACAGGAAAAAATATTACGTGAAAGAGAATATAACAAGGATTTGGAACTGGATAAAAATATAGACTCATCCATTATGGCCTAGTTTATATTACTGTATTTTGTTAAAATCTGTTCTGTATTTATTTAAGGATAGTTATGCGATTAATAACCTACAGAAATAAAAATGATGTAAAGCTTGGTGCATGGATCAATGATGACAAAGACATTGTTGATGTGTTTGCGGCGGCAGATCTAAAGATTAAGGTCAACAAAGAAGATTTCGAATCGATGCAATGCTTGATTAATGCAGGATCAGATGCATGGACATTAGCACGATAATTAATTATTTCTGCACCACAAAGTGTCATAATAACAACAGCAAGTGTTGAAATCCTTTTACCTCTTAGACCGGTGCACATTCGAGATTTTCTTTGTTTTGAACAACATTTAATCAACTCATTTAATAGTGCTAAATAAGTGGAAATTGCAAAGTCAGAGAATCCAGATGAAACAAAAAAGACTTTGGATAAAAGCGGTATGTTTGATATTCCTCAGGTTTGGTATGATTCGCCAGTTTATTACAACTCAAGTCGAATGGACTGTTGTGGAACGGGTACTGAAATTGAATGGCCAAAGTATTCGAAAATTTGGGACTATGAATTGGAATGGGCTGCTATCATAGGTAAAAAGGGTAAAAACATTCATAAAGACAATGCAAGTGATTATATTTTTGGGTACACAGTATTTAATGATTTTAGTGCCCGTGATGAACAGCTGCGAGTGGTTGGTGCGAAGCTTGGACCAGGTAAAGGTAAGGATTTTGATAACTCCAATGTATTTGGGCCTTGTATTGTTACAGCAGATGAATTTAAGAATCCGTATGATTTAGAACTGATAGCCAAAGTTAATGGAGAAATTTGGTCACAAGGAAACACCAAAACCATGCACCATAAATTTGCTGATATTATTAGTTACATTAGTCAATCTGAAACTATACATGCTGGTGAAGTACTGGGTTCGGGAACAGTAGGTACAGGTTGTGGACTAGAGCCATTTATGCTTTTAAAATCTGGGGATGTGGTTGAGCTAACAATAGAAAAAATTGGCACAATTAGCAATAAGGTTATTTGAACTTGAGTAAACTAGTGGGAGTGATTAATGAATAAATGGCAATATAAAAAAGGACTACAAGATTTAGGTAATGGAGTATATGCCTATTTACAACCAGATGGATCTTGGGGTTGGAGTAATGCAGGGTTGTCATTTTATGATGCAGCTAATGATATTGCATTAGGTGAATATGGGAAATGGACAGACACTGAAAGGATTGTCATAAATGTGTTTTCTCAATACAACGAATTCAATGAAAGTAATAAGGCGCCAGAAATTGTAGAATTGTTAGCATTAATGCAACGTTATAAAAAAGATAATTCAGTTCAATGTAACTACAAAGCCGAAGGTTGTAACAATCCCAAGCATAATCATTAAAAACCTTTTTGGGATTTGTTAAGTTTGTGTTAATATTTGTTGATTGGATATAATTTAAGGGGACATTTCTATTTCTTAAATTGCGAATTCCAACCATTTAATTAATAGAGAGAGAAATTTATGAAATTTAAAAAATCGGTATTATCAGCCGTAATCAAATCAGCACTTGCTGCGACCATTATTGCACCTAGTGCAATAATGGCACAAGAAAGTGACTCACCAATTTTAGAAGAAATCATTGTAACCGCACAACAACGCGAACAATCTTTGGCCGATGTACCTATTTCAGTGGCTGTGATTGATGGTGATTTTCTGAAAGAGCAAGACATTGAAAAAATGGCGGATTTACAATTTTCTGTACCTAATTTCACCATGGCAGAAAGTGGTATCGGTACCAATGTTTTTATTCGTGGTATTGGCTCTGGTAATAATCAAGGTTTTGAACAGTCAGTTGGTGTGTATGTGGATGGTATTCATCATGGACGGGCTCAACAAGCACGTGCGCCTTTCTTTGACCTGCAACGTGTAGAGGTGCTACGTGGGCCACAATCTATTTTATTTGGTAAAAACTCAGTGGCTGGAGCATTAAACATGACAACCGCTAGACCAACTAATGAATTTGAAGGTGAGATTTCATTGTCTCATGGTTTTACTTTTGGTGAAACAGAAGGTTCTTTAGTCTTATCTGGCCCTGTTTCGGATCGATTTCGCTACCGTATCGCAGGTAGGTACCATGAATTAGATGGTTATATTGAAAATTTAACATTAGACCGTGATGAACCACAACAAGAAGACTATACATTAAGGACTACGTTTGAATTTGATTTGACAGATACCGTGATGGCAACATTAAAGTTAGAGTCTTCAAAATTTGATGTGGTTGGTAGAAATATTGAGATAAATGGTGAAGTACCTGCAGCTGGCGGACCTTTTCAGACTTTAACTTATTCTGAAATTTTAGCAGGTGTATTTGGTCAAGACCTATCTGTTTTAAACAATACAATTGATGGCCGAAGACATGCCAATGGCGATTTTAGTAACAATGATCAGTTTGAAGCGGTTTTGACTTTTGACTGGGATTTAGAAAACCATACCTTGCGAACAGTTACTGGGATTTCGAACTTTGAATACAATGATAATTGTGATTGTGATTTTACAGGTGGGAATGTATTTACATTACCATTAGAAGAAGAATATGATCAATTTTCACAAGAAATTCGTTTAACTTCAGATAATAGTGGTTCTGTAAATTATATAGTTGGTGGTTTTTATCAAACAAGTGACCATCAGTTTAGAGATGCTTTGAAAGTTTCCGCTGATTCCATACTGGTACCATTATTAAATGGTGCTATTCCAGGTGCTGGTAGTTTGGTGGCAAACACTTCAGTGCCACGTTTTGCCACAGTAGATAGTGACTTGTTTTCAGCTTTTGGCCAAGTAGATTGGGATATTAGTGACACAATAACTTTACAATTAGGTGGTAGAATTACTCATGAAACAAAAGATGGGTTTAAATCCCTGACAACAGCTGCGTTAGATGGTAGCCCTTTACCAGCTGCTCAAGCTGCTGCTGCGGATGTTTACGGTCTTTTATTTGATTTAGCTTCAGGCAATCTGCTTAATGCGCTAGATCCTACATTAAGTGCAAGATTAGGCTCTCATCCAGTTTCAGGACATATTTCTGATACAACCTTTACACCGGATGTTAAATTGTATTGGGATGTTTCTGACGATACTATGCTTTATGCTAGTATAGTACAGGGAAGTAAATCAGGTGGGTTTGATTTTAGGGGTAATAATAAAGCTTCATCAGCGACTCTTGAAGAGGCCTTTGAGTTTGAAAGTGAGGAAGCCACAAGCTTTGAAATTGGTGGAAAAATGAGTTTACTTGATGGTGCTGCAGAATTAAATTTTGCTGCATACATCACTAAGTATGACGATTTGCAAGTCTCAATTTTCGATGGTACATTAGGGTTTAATGTGGGTAATGCGGCTAAGGCAGAAGTTAAAGGTCTAGAAGTTGATGGCAGATGGCAGGCAACTGATAACTTAATGTTAACAGGTTCGTTAGCTTTTACTGATTTTGAATTTGATGATTATACCAATGGACAATGTTATTTTGGCCAGGCGCCTAATGGCCCTCAAGCTTCAGATGGCTTTTGTGATTACACAGGTGAGACCAATCAGCTAGCTTCAGATTACCAAGGTACATTCGGTGCGCATCATTCAATAGAGTTGTCAGGTGGTATGGAGTTGAATACTAATTTGAATATTTTCTTCACTGATGAGTATCATGCATCTGCTAGTTTGGACCCTGCATTGATTCAGGATGCTTATGCGACTGTAAATTTTAGAATAGGATTATCTAATCCAATCAATGGTTGGGATATTGCACTATTAGGCGAAAACTTAACGGATGAAGATATTATTCTTTTCGGTGGAGATGCACCTTTATCAGGTTCAACATTTGGAGCAATTGCTAAGTATAACTTTGTAGCCCCAGGGCGTTCTGTAGGTGTTCAGTTTACTAAGAAGTTTTAATTAGTCCACTTATTGTTTTTCCTTGAAAAAACCCCGTTGTAAACGGGGTTTTTTTTAACATAAATAACCCAAAGTTATTCTTGGGATATCAGCTAGATCATGTATAGTATTTATCCTGTGGTAGTTTTTTTTTTGTAAAAGGGCACGAACTGTTTCGCCTTGATCATATCCATGTTCCATCATTAATACGCCTCCTGTATTTAAGTATTTTGGGGCTTGAATAACAATAGTTTCAATGTCAGCAAGCCCGTTGTTTTTTGCTGTTAGTGCTGAAATGGGTTCATACTTTAATTCAGATAAATGTTCGTCACCCTCTCTAATATAAGGAGGGTTAGAAACGATAAAATCAAAATTCCCTTGAACTTCTTCAAACCAATTACTTTGTATGAGCGTTACATTGTTAATGGAATTTCTGAGTTTATTTTCTTCAGCAATTTTTATGCACTCAATAGAAAAGTCTAAGGCAGCAACTTGTGCATTTGGCCGTTCATTTGCTATACTTAAAGCGATGGCACCCGTTCCTGTCCCAAGGTCTAAAATATTGCCGCAAAAATCTTTAGTAGTCATTTCAAGTATAAGTTCGACAATTTGCTCTGTTTCAGGTCTTGGGATAAGTGTGTGTTGGTTGACTTTAAGAGATAAATTCCAGAAGTCTTTTTCGCCAATGATGTAGGCAAGGGGTTTACCATTTTCTCGTTGTTGCAGTAATTTGGTTATTTGTAGTTCTTGATTACGAGCTAATGGTTTCTGATAAATCATTAACCCAGCAGTATTTATGCCTAATACATGACAAATAACTAAATCAATTTCGCGTTTATCTAGGCTTGAGTCACGATAAAAGTTTTGCTTCAACCAAAACCGCCAGAATAAATGACATCGGAATCTGATGCCTTAGATCTAATTTGAGGAGCGGGTTGATTGACGTTCTTTTCAAAATTACCGTTAAATAATGGAGTTGTAGTACTGGCTACTTTTGGGACATTAAGTGTATGAACCTTGTTGTTCATTTGTGGTGTGATGAAATAGACGGCTGTTACCATAGCTGCAGTAGCTAATGCTGGTTTAAACCAATTCATGATTAATGAAAAGTAATCTTGGGTTTCAGTTGGTTTGAACCCTTTACTTAGGTTGTTTGACCATTCTGGCAATTGATTAATGATATGATAACTAGCACTTAGCGTACTGTTATTTGCAATTTTTTCAACTGATTTGATGCGTGTATCAGAAGCGTCGGAACCCATGTTTAAAGCATCAGTAGGATGATCTATTATGGTGTCTTTACTTTGTATAAAAAGTTGTGCTAATTGTTTTTCAGTTAATTTCATATTCAATACCTAATTGTTTTAACTTTCCCTTCAAATCAGACATTCCTCTTTTGGTGAGGTTGCCTGCTTTATGAAAAGACCAGCCTGTCATATCAGCGATTTCATTAATCGAGAAACCTTGTAATTGTAATTTAACTGCAACTCTGCGGTTTTCAGCAAGGGTTTCTATTACAGCTAATGCACTCTTGAGTAAATCATCATTGGCTTTCTCTTTCTCTGGTTCTAAGGATTCAGAGACTAAGTCAGGACTATAAAATCCCTCATCATTTTCATCAGAAGCTAGAGTAATTTCACCTTTATTCTTCTGATTTTTTCGTGCCAAATCAATAATGACATTTGCTGTAATTCTGTATATATAACTGTAAGACGAAACTTTTTCATTTTCCGGGTCACTTTTTATCAGATTTAATAACTTAATAGCGACTTCTTGTTCAATATCATCAGCAGTAAGCCCTTTGACTTCTGGTCTTTGGCTGGATACAGCTTTAATTATTAAATGGTGGTTAGAAGCAAAGGCTTTTTGTATTTTGTTTTTATTCAGCATCGTTCCATGATAAGGCGTTCATTAACACACCTTTAGTTTGTTGTAACTTGTGAAGCCTAGTTGCATCTATTGCAGATTTTCTTAATTTGTTAGTAATAGCAGGTGCAGCACCAAGTTTAAGTGTGTAATGGACAATTGATGCAATATTGCGATCGTCAACGGGAAATTTATTGCTATGAGTGCCACACAAAAGCATTAATGGTGTATTACCCTCTGTATCTTGGTCATTTATGTTCATGCCATGGTCGGTTAAAAATTGTAAGCAGTTTTTTGCTGTATTAATGTTGTTGTAGTATTCAGCTGCTAGAGCAACAATATGCAACAAATTTTGTTGCTTTTTATTAACGATGAAAATATCTGCTTTATTGCGGTATAAAATACTTAGCATGGCATCATTCCATTGCGCTGCAGCAATTGTAGCATAAGAATAATTGGCTGGGCCTAGACCGTTGGGGTTAGCACCCTTGTCCAATAAAAGTCCTGCAACACGACGGCAATTACCAATAATGCTAGATGATAATGCAGTACTGCCATTGTGTGAACGTAATTCTATATCAGCATTTTGTTGTAGTAGGAAGGAAACCACAGCTCTTCGCGAATGCCCGCAGGCACGAATAAGGGCGGAACAGCCTTTTCCATCAACACAATTGATATCAATGCCTTCTAATATCATGCGATTCAACCCGCCTAAATTACCGATTTTAGCGGCATGAAACCATTCTTGTTTGTTCGATTTTCTTGGTGTCTTTTGATTAAAACTAAATGGACTAACAGTGGTTTTTGAATTATTTGTTGATTGGTTTAGTTTCGTTGTCTCAATTTTTTCGTTTGAGTCGATGGTTTGGTTGTTCTTTGTTATAGGTTTGATTTGTTCGTTGACACTGGCTTTTTTTTCTTTTTTTTCTGAGGCAATTAAAGAGTGGTTTGTCTTTTCTTCAGTTTTCAACGTGTAGTCATTGGTAAAAATTGGTAATTCTATTTGGTTGATGTTGTTGAGGTGTTTTTCGATCAAGCGCGAAAGTTTTGGGTGCTTCTGTTTGGCAATTAACCATGTTGATTTTTTATTGTTATCTAAAATTTCGGGGTCAGCACCAGCTTTAAGTAAAGATATAATAATGGCTTCCACTGGGTTTTTCTGTTTTATCGCAATAAGCATAGCGGTATTTTGCTCGTTATTGGCGTGATTGATACCGGTGCTTTTGCTTAAAATTAAGTCAACCAGTTTTGTATTGCCTGATTGTATTGATTCCATCAAAACGGTATTCCCATAATGATCTTGATGGTTACAGTTAGCAGAAAGATTGATTAATTCTTGTGCTTTTTGAAAATGACCAATGAGGCAAGCTGTCATTAAGGCGGTACGTTTTTGATTGTTGGTGGTATCAATTTTTGGGTTTACACCTAGAGCCAGAGATATGCCTTGGGTTTTATCACCTTTACATTGACATGCTGCTATCAATGCTAATGGTTCCTCAGAGTTGATAAATTCACCTTCAATCAGCTTGGTGGCAAGGTTCCATTGGCTATTCTTTAAGGCACATGACAAGAGTGTATTGTTACGTGTATCAATAATGTTATATTCTTCGATTTCTGTTAAAGCATCCAGTAGTAATTGGGTTTTGCCTTGTTTACAATAATCGAATAATTGTTGGTATGCAGAAATTGCCACTTATACTTATGAGTTGATAAAACCAACAACCATGATAAATATTTATCAACTCAAAGTCTATTATTCTAGTATTAAAAGATAATTTCTGTAATTTCTATAAACATTCAAAACTGGTTTTTTTTGGGAATTGTCAAGGATGATTTTAAGTTGTTTAAGGTTGTTCACTTCTTTTTTATTGGCAGTGGTAATTAAATCGCCACTACGTAAACCTTGGTTCCATGCTTTGCTACCACGTTTTATTTCATCAATCAAAACACCTTGATATGCCTCTTTTAAACGTGAAGGTAAATTTATAAAATGCGCGCCTGATAATAAATTATGCAATTCTGCTCCTTTTATCTCTTTTCTATCATAGGCGTTAATCTGAGTCCTTGTTGTTTTCTCCCTATCATTTCTAATATAGGTGATTTCAATTTGAGTATTTAATTCAAATAAACCTTCTTGGTTGTCAAAATCGTGTTGGTTTCGAATGGGTTGTTCATTAAGTTTGGTAATAATGTCGCCTGATTTTAATCCCGCTGAGGATGCAGGAGAGTCGGATTCAATATCAGTTACAATGACTCCAGAGTTTTTATTTAAGTTAAAGGCTTTGGCAAGATTCGCAGTAATGTCTTGAACTTCTACACCGATAGATCCGCGCCTGACTTGGCCATATTTTATGAGTTGGTTCATGATTCTCATGGCTAAAGAAGATGGAATGGCAAAACCGATACCAACATTACCTCCACTTGGTGAATAAATAGCCGTATTTATACCTACTAAATCACCACGTAAATTTATCAATGCACCACCAGAGTTCCCTGGGTTGATTGATGCATCCGTCTGAATAAAGTTTTGATAACCTAAACCTTGTAAATTGGTTCTTCCAAGTGCTGAAACAATCCCAGATGTGACTGTTTGTCCTAACCCAAAAGGGTTTCCGACTGCCACAACGAAATCACCAACACGCATGTTTTCTGAACTAACTAGATTTAATTCATTTAGGTTTTTCGCATCAATTTGTATTACAGCAACATCAGTGCCTTCATCGCTACCTATTAAAACTGCATTGAGGTTTCGGCCGTCCTGAAGGGAAACTTGGATATCATCTGCATCTTCAATTACATGGTTGTTAGTTAATATATAACCCTTTGTTGCATCAACAATTACGCCAGAACCCAATGATTGACTGACACGTTCCTGTGGTACATTGGGCAGACCATAAAACCAATTGTAAAAAGATTGATTTCGATTGTTTGTTTTATAGTGAGTGGTTGAATGAATGTTGACGACAGCTGGAGTAACTTTTTCTAAAATTGGCGCCAAAGACGGTAACGGTGTGCCATTCACTTCTGTTGGTAAGCCTGCCCAACAAGTAATTGAGTAAAAAAGGGTGTAAATTAAAATTAAACGTTTCATAGCACTAATGGACATACAAAATTCTTCCAAGTTCAGTTAAAATAGGAATGGTTTACATAAAGATCAAGTATGAATAATTTTATCAAAAAACTCTATTGCTGCCAAGAACAAAATAACTCTTTAGTTTGTGTTGGTTTGGATCCTAATATGGAAAAAATAAACGCACTTGGAATAGATTTAAAAAAGTGGTTACATGAAATTGTTGATGCGGTGGCTCCTTATGTTTGTGCATTTAAACCACAGATTGCCCATTTTGCTGCTATATCCGCTGAAAACTACTTGCAAGAAATTATCGAGTACATTCATGATAACTATCCTAACACTCCCGTTATACTTGATGCAAAACGTGGAGACATTGGTTCAACAGCGGAGAAATATGCCGCGGAAGCTTTTGTGCGTTACCAAGCTGATGCAGTGACTGTTAATCCCTATTTAGGTCAAGATTCATTGCAACCTTTTTTAGACTATGCTGATAAAGGCGTTATTGCGTTGTGTAAAACTTCAAACGCTGGATCGAATGAATTTCAGAATTTAAAATTAGAAAATGGCAACACCGTATTTAAACAAATCGCTACAAATGCAGCAAACAATTGGAACAAGAACAAAAATGTTTTGCTGGTTGTTGGCGCAACTTATGTACAAGAACTGGCTGAAATTCGCCAAGTCGTCGGTAACATGCCATTGTTGATTCCTGGTATTGGTGCCCAAGGTGGTGATTTAGAAGCCACATTAAAAGCGGGGTTAAATTATGACTCTAAAAAATCAGGTTTGATAATTTCTAGCTCAAGAGGAATTATTTATGCAGGAAAATATCAAGATGATTTTGCTGCCAAAGCCCAACAAGCTTGTAAAGAATTAAACCAACAAATTAGTGACTTTTGGGATATTTAAATCAATTGGTCAAACCTTTAAAATAATCTGCACAATTTGTGCTAAAACAGTGAAATAATAACCATGTCAAAACAAACTCATACCTTGCCTCCAATGGGCGAAGAACATAAAAAAAAGAAAAGCTATATTCTACCCATAGTAGTTGTTATCGCCATTACTGTTGCATTATTAATGCTAATGAAAACATTAAAGCCACAAGAGCAAAAAAAAGATGAAGATGTAGTTGTAACAACTGTTGAAGTAATTTCAATACAACCGGTTGATTATACTATTCCAATTCAAACCGAAGGTATGGTATTACCTCAAACAAGCATTAGTTTTTCAGCAGAAATAGCAGGTAAAATTGTAAATGTTGCTGATGATTTTAGTAATGGTGGACAGTTCAGCAAAGGTGAAGTGTTGGTGGAAATTGACGACAATGATTATCAATTAGCCATTACAAGAGCACAAGCTAATGTGGCTAATGCTAAAGCTAGCCTAGATTTAGAGCAAGCTAAATCAGATTTAGCCCGAAAAGATTGGGTTAAATATGGAAAAAAAGGCAAGCCTTCTGCGTTAAACTTAAATCTACCACAGGTTGCCAGTGCTCATGCGGCATTGGATGGTGCCAATGCTGACCTAAAATTAGCACAAAGAAACCTCGATAAAACAAAGGTTGTTGCTCCATTTGATGGGGTGATATTTAATAAAATGGCCGATGTTGGCCAGTTTGTCAGTACTGGAATGGCACTTGCTACAATAGCCTCAACTGAAGTTGCGGAGATTCGGGTGGCGTTATCTGATGACCAGTTAGTTCAGAGTGGGTTAAATGACTCACTCGATAATGTACATGTTAGTATCAGCAGTGAAGAAACTCAAAATGTTCATTGGCAAGGTTTGGTTAAACAAATTGAAGCACAGCGTGATGCTCGTACATTAATGAATTATGTGGTGATAGAAGTAGAAGACCCTTTTATGCAACAACAAATGGCTTTACGTTTTAATACTTTTGTTGCTGTTGAATTTCCAGGCATGACTTTAAAAGGTATTTATCCCTTAAATCGTGAATATATGTTATTGAATAATAGAATTAAAGTATTAGATTCTGACTCGAAACTGTCTATTAAATCGGTTGATATTGCCTACTCCGATGATGATTATTTTTACCTGTCACAAGGTTTAGATAAAAAGGATAAAGTGATCACTACCCAATTACCCAGTATAAAACCTGGAAGCCAATTAAAACTTACTGTTAAGGAGTAATTGTCTATGTTAGAAAATAAAAACTGGCGTAAGGGGCTGATTTATTGGTTTGCAGTTAATCCCGTTGCAGCCAATTTGCTCATGGTCATAATTGTTTTGGTTGGCCTATTTTCAGTGTCATCCATACGTAAGGAAATGTTTCCAACCACCGAAATTAATATGATTTCAGTTTCCATCGCCTTTCCAGGGGCTGCACCTGTCGAAGTGGAAGAAGGTGTTTGCTTAAAAGTGGAACAAGCTTTAACCGCAATTAATGGTATTGATAAAATCACTTGTACTGCAGCTGAAAATATGGGTAGAACTATTATAGAAGTTGATGACGCATTTGATTTGAGTGAAGTTACGAATGATGTTAAAAATAAAATTGATGGCATTATTTCTTTCCCTGTTCAGGTAGAAAAACCCATTATTAGTCAGATCGATATCACCATGCAGGCTATTTTTGTATCGCTTTCAGGAGATGTTCCAGAAAAGCAATTACGTTCATATGCTTTTGATGTGCGTGACGAAATCATTGATATCCCAGGTATTTCGTCGGCTACAGTAGTTGGTGCAAATGATTTGGAAGTGAGTATAGAAGTCAGCGAACAAACTCTCAGAAAATACCAATTAACCTTTGATGAAATAGCTCAGTCGATTCGTTCTTCATCATTGGATTTGCCTGCAGGATCAATTAAATCTAAAAAAGGAGATGTACTGGTTCGAGCTTTGGGGCAAGCCGATACAAAGAAAGAGTTCGGAAATATTGTAGTTCGAAGTTTTGCAAATGGCAATAACCTTAAATTAAAAGACATAGCCACAATTACTGATGGTTTTGTTGAATCATCTCGATTTGCGACATTTGATGGGTCAGATGCCATCTCAATTCGGATTGATGCCATTGGAGACGATGACATCTTAGACGTAACGGCTAAAGTTAAAGCTTTTGTTAAATCTAAACAGGCAGATTTACCTGATAAAATTAACATGTCACATTGGTCAGATATTTCTCATTATGTGAATGGTCGTATTGATTTAATGACTAAAAACTTAATGCTAGGTGGGTTGTTGGTGTTGGTTATTTTATCCTTGTTCCTTCGTTTAAAAGTGGCATTTTGGGTTATGGTTGGATTACCGGTGGCATTTCTAGGTACATTTTTAGTCATGGGTTATGTAGGCGTAACGATTAATATGTTAAGCCTCTTTGGATTTATATTGGTCCTTGGTATTGTCGTTGATGATGCTATTGTCATCGGAGAGAGCGCATATCAAGAGATTCAAGATAAAGGTCATAATGTAGAAAATGTAGTCAAAGGTGCACAGAAAGTTGCTTTGCCAGCTACCTTTGGAGTGTTGACTACCATAGCTGCATTTGTCCCCTTGTTATTTGTTGGAACGATGTTTGGTAGTTTTTTTGAAGCCATTGGTTGGGTAGTAATCCTTAACCTTTTATTTTCACTAGTGGAATCAAAGTTTATTTTGCCGGCTCACTTGGCACACATGAAACTAGATGATATTGGCACCAAAAAACCAAGTGTTTTTCTACGAATTCAAAGAAAGGTTAATGATTTTCTTGATCAGTTTATTGAAAAACGGTATCAACCATTTCTACATAATGCGGTAAGGCGCCCGTATTTGTCAACTTTGGTTTTTGTTTGTATTTTTGCCTTATCTATTGGTATGTTGTCGAATGGAGTGGTTCGATTTGTTATGAATCCATCTTTTACTGCTGACTTTGTTTTTGCCCAAGTCAAAATGACCGAAGGCACATCAGACACAGCTACAGAAGCTGCATTGGCCCATTTAGAAAAAGTCATTGTAGATATTGATAAGGAATACTCGCAAAAACGCGGTTTTGAAAGTGGCCAAGTTGTGGAGCACATGTTGGTTTCAAAACAAAATCAGTTAGATGGTAGAATCACATTAGAGTTGATTAAAGATGATGATAAGCTTCTTAATGGCGATGAGGTTCTCAAAATGTGGTCGGAACGAACCGGTGAATTGATTGGCACAGAAGTTTTGGCATTTGGCTCCTTAGTAGGTCCAGGTGATGGGCCGGAAATTGCGTTTAAGCTAACATCAGATAATGTTGATGAATTG
This sequence comes from Alcanivoracaceae bacterium, assembly GCA_016744455.1. Classification (GTDB taxonomy): domain Bacteria; phylum Pseudomonadota; class Gammaproteobacteria; order Xanthomonadales; family Marinicellaceae; genus NORP309. The sequence goes on along the minus strand of JADGEI010000024.1, from coordinate 30,853 downwards.
AGGCAGGCGTCGGCTGAATTAGCTGAGAAAATTAGTAGCTTTAATGGAGTTTCTGATATACGTAACTCGATGAAAGAAGGCAAGGATGAAGTACAATTAAGTTTAAAACCACGTGGGCGAAACCTTGGTTTAAGTCAACGTGACTTGGCTAACCAAGTACGTCAAGCCTTTTATGGAGAGGAAATTCAGCGGTTACAAAGAGACATAGATGAAGTTAAGGTTATGCTCAAGTACCCGTTGGAAGAACGAGAAACAATGGCTACTTTAAATAATATGCGAATCCGTTTAAAAGACGGCACAGCTATCCCTATTACCAGTGTAGCTAATATTTCTATTGGTAAAGCCAGTGATGTGGTTATTCGTATAGATCGGAAACGTTCTAGTACTATTAGTGGCGATGCAGATTTAAAAGTGGCAGACCCCAACGCTATAATGTCAGAGCTAAAAGGTGTTGATGGCTTTATTAAAAACTTAATTCAAAAATACCCATCTGTCAAAACAGCCTCAGATGGTGTGGCAAAAGAAATGGGAGAATTAGGTGTTTCTATGGCAAAAGGCTTTTTAGTGGCCATGTTGTTTATATACATGTTAATGGCAATACCATTGAAATCCTATACCCAGCCTTTAATTATTATGATGGTTATTCCCTTTGGTATTACGGGCGCAATCATTGGCCATTGGATTACTGGTTACACCATGAGCATGATTTCATTATTTGGGGTAATAGCCTTAGGTGGTGTGGTCGTTAATGATTCACTCGTCATGGTTGATTTCATTAACAAATATAAACTCTCAGGCCATACAACTTTAGAGGCAGCATTGGCAGCAGGAACACGTAGGTTTCGTGCCATACTGTTGACCTCTTTAACGACATTTTTTGGGTTAGTGCCGATGTTGATGGAAAAATCTTTACAAGCTCAAGTGATTATTCCAATGGCTATTTCTTTAGCATTTGGCATTTTGTTTGCTACAGTTATAACCTTGATATTAATTCCAGTTTGGTATGTGATTTTGGATAAGTTTAAGAAACCAGAAAATATTCATATTCCTGAAGCATCAAAAATTGTAGGTGATAATGATAAGGGAATTACGGATCATTCTAGAATAAAATCAATCTTAGAAAATCAAGAAAACCAATAATTATTCTTGTTTTGATCGTTCTCATATTGTGCGGCCAGCTTATTAGTTAGGTCATGTTTAAATGCTAGTGGATATAAATGAACCCCTATTGAGGAAGTGTTAAGATTTATAGGGGTTTTTAATGCCTTTTGGTGTGGTTTTAAATCGTTTATGTACCCATAAATATTCAGCTGGGTTTCGTTTGACCATTTCTTCAATGCCTTGGTTAATGCGAGTTGTATCTGCTATAGGATCTTTACTTGGAAAATTTTTCAATGGTGGAGAAATGATTACTGTATAAAAGGGTGTTTTTTTATTTCTTTGTACATGAAAGTACATCACTTTACATTTTGACAACCTGGCCAGTTGATGTGTGGCTGTTATAGTTGAAGCGGGGTGATTAAAAAATGGAGCAAATACAGATTGTCCACGACGATAGTCTTGATCAGGCGCATACCAAAGAACTCCACCAGTTTTCAAATGTTTTACGATAGGACGCAATTCATCGCGTTTGAACATGTTAGTTGTGTACTTCAAACGTGACTTAGTTACGATATACTCTGTCAAAGGGTGTTTGTGTGGGCGATACATTCCTGCAATTGGGTATTTTTTACCAAATATCTTGCCACCCATATCTAGAGCGGTAAAGTGGCCTGCTACCAATAATATTCCTTGATTGTTTTCTAAACATGCCTCGATGTGTTCGCCACCTTTGATGATGGATTTTTCTTCAAGTTTTTTTGTTGAACCAAGAAAAGCTTTAATTGTTTGGGTAAGCATGATACCCAGTTCACTAAAATGTTGGTTTACTAGTTTTCTTTTATTTATGGTGCTTAATTTTGGATAACAAATAGTCAAGTTGGTTGCTATGACTTTATGGCGAGATTTTGCTAATAACTTCACTAATCGCCCAAGCCATGACCCACTAATAATGATAACTTGATAGGGAAGTTGTGCCAATATCCAGATAAAGGCATACAAGGTCCAACTTGGCGCATATTTAAATATAGAAGGTTTTTTCATCAGCCAATTATAGCAATAGCGAGTACGGTATTTGTTATATTTTGAATTAAACTAGTGTAAAATATATTCTTTTGAATTTTGGAGATGTAGTGGATATTGTATTTAAGCAATTTCTTGGTAATAGTCCTAAATGGTTTAAAGTTGCTATTCTTGGTTTTTTAGTAATAAGTTACCCAGCTAAGCTTTTATTTGGCGATATTGTTATGGGTTGGGCGTTTATTGCTATGTTTATTATGACTTTGGCATTGGCACTTAAATGTTACCCATTACAATCTGGAGGTATTTTAGGGTTGGCAATATTGGCCTTAGGATTAACAAACTATCATACAGTTTGGCATGAAATTGTACAAAATTTAGAAGTCATATTGCTTCTCGTGTTTATGGTGAGTTTTATCTACTTTATGAAACCACTCTTGATATTCATCTTTGGGAAGATATTATTAAAAGTTAAAAATAAGATTGTTATTTCATTAATATTCTCTTTTGCTTCTGCTTTTTTATCTGCCTTTTTAGATGCACTAACAGTAACCGCTGTATTAATTACCGTATTTGTTGCCTTGTATGGTGTTTATGAAAAAGTTCATTCGACTATAGGGATAGACTACGATGAAGATGGGACACTTGATCGAAAACAAATGGGTGGTGATACACTAGCAGAATTCCGTGCTTTTATACGGTCATTGGTGATGCATGGAGCTGTAGGTACAGCTTTAGGTGGTGTTTGTACTACGGTTGGAGAGCCTCAAAATTTGTTGATAAGCACTAAAATGGGATGGGAGTTTATTGAATTTGCAACCAGAATGGCACATGTCACAGTCCCTGTATTTCTTGCAGGAATGTTGACAGTTATCGCAGTTGAGGTAACTAAAACATTTGGTTTTGGTGCAAAACTAGATCCTGGTGTACGTAAAATATTGAAGAATTTTATGCACGAAGAAGATAAAAAAAGAAGACCCAAAGATAACTACGCCCTTATTATTCAAGCTATAAGTGGTCTATTGTTAATAGTTGGATTAGCTTTGCATGTTATGCCTGTTGGATTAATTGGGTTAAGTTTACTGGTGCTTGTTACAGCTTTTACCGGGATAACCGAAGAGCATCAAATTGGCAGAGCATTCGAAGAATCATTACCATTTGTTTCTTTGCTAGTTATTTTCTTTATTGTTGTTGCAATGATTTCAGATTTGGAACTATTTAAGCCTATAATTCAGTACGTTTTATCAATGCCAATAGAACAACAACCGCAGGCATTTTTCTTAGCCAATGGTATTTTATCTGCTATTAGTGATAATGTGTTTGTTGCAACTGTTTATATCAACGAAGTCAAGGCGGCTTTTGATTCGGGTCAAATCACTCGCGAACATTTTGAAACACTAGCTGTGGCCATTAATACAGGTACAAATTTACCATCAGTTGCAACGCCTAACGGTCAGGCAGCATTCTTATTTTTATTGACTTCAGCACTGGCACCAGTGATAAGGTTGGGATATATGCGCATGGTTATCATGGCATTACCCTATACCATTGTACTAACGATTGTTGGGTATTTGGCTCAATAGTTATTCATCAATGAATTAATTGAATTGAGAGGTTTTGATTTATACTATCAAAATCTCTCAAATGTGTTTTTTGTTCTATTCCCTGTTTTCAACCAGTTTCAGTAAACCCATTACACCACCTTGCATACTGTAAACATCGTAGCCAAGAGTAGCTAATAAGAATGCAGCTGATGCGCAGCGTAATCCTGTATTTGAACAGGTAATAATAGCTGTCTCTTTATTCAGTTTAGTTTCACATTGCTCACGTAATTTATCCATGGGTATATGTGTACTGCCTTGAAAACTGAGGTTTTCTAATTCTTCTTTTTCTCTTACATCCAAGAGAATGGCATCGTCTAAAACCATTTCATAAGTGGCATCAACCGTTAACCACCTAACTACGTGACTTTTTAATAGCGAAGAAAATTTTGTTCCAATCATGCGCATGAGAATACCATCAGTTTTCATACGAACTGTTGCAGTTCGAGGTTCTTTACTAACCAGGGCTTGTTCTCCAAATAATGCCCCTTCATATAAGGTGGCAATTTGTTTTTCTCCTTCTGACACGCATTTAAAGACATCTACTTCACCCTTGCTAATGATATAGCAATAATCACCTGCATCGCCTTCAGTAATTATTTCTGCACCAGCTTTAGTGTGAATGGGTTCTAGGTTTTTAAATATTTGATCAACGTGCCCACGTGGTAACATTTGTACAGCTTTTGAAGTTAACAAACCCACCACCCATCGGTAAGATTTGTGCCCACGCAAGGGGCTATTTTTATCTGATTCTTTAAATAAATTATTCCAGACAGTAAAATGGTCAAGAAAGATATTGTTTATCATTAAAACTTGAGCTGATTTGGATTTAATTGTTGATGTTAATTTTTTGCTAGAATTTACGTCTCCAATGGGATAATAAGACTGCATTGAAGTCGATTTAACAACTTTCTCCCTGCCTGTTGGGTATTTTATTTCGACAGACCCATCAATGATATACTTTGCATAAAGTTTATTATCGTCATGCTTAAAAATATTTTCACCTCTTTCAAAATCATAAAGGGTAAATTGTTCCAATAATAAAGGTAAGAACTTTCCCTCCATTTTATTGAAAGGATAGTAATTTTTTAATTTGTCTAGTGTTATCATTTTTCTACTTTCCATCGGTATTTTATTACAATAACATAATATGTAACAAATTCAATAAATCTAGAAGGAAATTTTTGGTTTTGTAGCCTTTCAAGAGACAATAAAAACCAGTATCAAGTAAATGTTTTGTGCCTTAATACTGGTTATATTATGCCGCAGGGTTAAAATCTTCTACTGTGGAGTTAGAATTCTATTGGCAATTAGTGCGACAAGCCCAATACCTGTTAAAACGCCACCAAAAACGGGCATTAAAAACATCAATGGAAATCCAATTGCCATAACAGCTAAGCCCCACATAGCTAAATCTGAGGTCTTTTGTAGTCCATCTGTACCTGTCATTAGTTTTGATAGAATATGATCAAAACTGAATTTTCCTGCACCATTAAATAACAACGGAAACAACATTATGATATACAATAATGGTAATTTAAAGTTTCCGGCTCCCTTATTGGTAATAGTATAACCGTCCCATAACTGACTAAGACTATTCCATTCGGTAGACCAATGAACAGCAGCAGTTGCAACGACGGTAATCATGATTAAGGATATGGCTGCAAATCGAGTAAATAAGCCTAATAAAATTAAAATAGAGCCTAATACTTCACCCCATGTTGCCATTGTCCAACTTTTGGAGGGGTCAATTGAATTAAATGGAAAAGGAAAAGCGTCATGAATGGATGCAAACCAATTGCCTTCAGCGCCGCCTTCTAATTTCATCTTACCAGCTTCCCAGAACTCCCAAAAGATGATTAATCTAAGAAATAAGTGTGGTATAAAAGTTCCTGCAGCATTCAATCTTGATGTAAGAGCGCTCCATAAATCTTTACTCGTTTTCATTAAACTCATATTTTTCTCTCTCGTTAATAATTAGTATTATCTTTAAGACCTAAGGTTATCAGGTTTGCTTACATTTTTATGGTCAAAAAAAACGGTGTTCAAGAAAGAAACACCGTTTTGATAGAAATTAAATAAAAAAACTGGTATTAGCCACATTTTTTCTTATCGCCACACTTGCCTTCGCCACATTTTTTCTTGTCGCCGCATTTGCCTTCGCCACATTTTTTCTTGTCGCCGCATTTGCCTTTACCACATTTTTTCTTGTCGCCGCATTTGCCTTCGCCACATTTTTTCTTGTCGCCACACTTGCCTTCACCACATTTTTTCTTGTCGCCGCATTTGCCTTTACCACATTTTTTCTTGTCGCCGCATTTGCCTTCGCCACATTTTTTCTTGTCGCCGCATTTGCCTTCGCCACATTTTTTCTTGTCGCCACACTTGCCTTCACCACATTTTTTCTTGTCGCCGCATTTGCCTTCAGCTTGACTGGCAGTAGGTGCATTGGCTTTTTGGTTCGCATTTCCTTGAGATGCTTTATTGTTACTGCAGCTCGTCAGTGATACGGAAAAAATTAGCACTAATGACATTATTAATAGTTTGATTGTTTTTGCTTGGCTCTTCATTATTTCTCTCCTCTTTTATTAAAATTGGTTTGGTATTATTTAACTAAATACTAATCTATCATTGCATATTGTTAAAAAAAAATCTTTATTTTTTTTAAACAATAATACATTTTCTAGGAATTCAAAAAAAACGGCATGAAATATGCCGTTTTCTTTATTTGAACTAAGTTAATGATTTAGCCACATTTACCTTCGCCGCATTTTTTCTTGTCGCTTTTTGCTTCGGCTTTTTTGTCGCCACATTTACCTTCGCCACATTTTTTTTCAGCTTTTTTGTCACCACATTTGCCTTCGCCACATTTTTTTTCAGCTTTTTTGTCACCACATTTGCCTTCGCCACATTTTTTTTCAGCTTTTTTGTCGCCACATTTGCCTTCGCCACATTTTTTTTCAGCTTTTTTGTCGCCACATTTACCTTCACCGCATTTTTTTTCAGCTTTCTTGTCACCGCATTTGCCTTCACCGCATTTTTTTTCGCCATCACCTTTTGTAATTTTTGAACTAAAAGAATCATTTTGGGCAAAAGGGCTATTTGATGCACTTGACATCGTTGTAAAGCCTATAAAAGCAAATAACACTAATGATAATGTAATAATTGATAGTTTTGATTTATTCATGAGTTTTCCTCTATTTAAGTTTAAATTTAAAGTTGTTAGTCTTGTAACTACTGAGCATAATGACACAGAGCTTGTTAAATTTTTGTTAAAAATATTCACAAAACATTCAAATCAAAAAACAAGTAGGTTACTTACTTACTACCTAAAGACCTGTTCAGATACATAATATTACAACTTTATTTCTTAATAATGATAGGAATGTTGATAAGAGCGACTAAAATAATGGCATTTATATCACTATGAAACTAGAAACACATGACAGCAATTCAAAAAGCATTACAGTTATTGGGAGATAATAAACCACCACCAACTGGTTTAATTAGCCAAGTAATGAACCAAATAATGGATGGAGAGGCAACCCCTGCCCAGATTGGAGCCTTGTTAATGGCATCAAAAATAAATGGAGATACGGTACAAACAATATCAGAAGCCGCAAAAGTAATGCGCGATAGAGCAACTAAGGTTAATGTTAATTCTAGTTTTATTGTTGATACTTGTGGTACAGGTGGTGATGGTGTGGGTTTATTTAATGTGTCTACTGCTGCTGCCATAATATCAGCAGCAGCAGGGTGCACTGTTGCGAAGCACGGTAACCGTTCAGTATCTAGCACCACAGGTTCTGCTGATGTCCTTGAAGTTGCAGGTGTTAATCTTAATTTAACAGCAAAACAGGTAGAAGAGTGTATAAATGAATGCGGCATAGGATTTTTATTTGCACCAGCTCATCATGCCGCAACTCGATATGCTGTGGCACCTCGAAAGGAGATAGGGTTACGTACTTTCTTTAATTTATTAGGCCCTTTAACAAACCCAGCAGATGCACCTAATCAAGTCATGGGTGTGTTTGCTAAAAACTGGATGAGGAAAACAGCAGAAGTTCTTAATCAATTAGGCTCTCGTCATGTGATGGTGGTATTTTCTGAGGATGGTATGGATGAAATATCCATTTCTGCACCAACTTATGTTGTTGAATTAAATCAAGGGAAAATCACAGAGTATTCAATTCAACCTGAAGATTTTGACCTGAAAACACAAGATTGCTCGCCATTGATTGTGAACAGTGCCGCTGAAAGTTTGGCATTGATAAATCAGGCTTTTGATAATGGGGCGGGTGTGGCCGCTGACATTTTGGCCCTAAATACAGGTGCTGCTATTTATGTTTCAGGTAAAGTTAATAGCATGCAAGAAGGTGTTAAACTGGCACAAGATGTATTAAAATCAGGAGCTGCCAAGGCAAAATTTTCACAATTGATCGAGTTTACTAACCATGTCTGATATTTTAACGAAAATACTTAATACAAAACTTGAAGAAATTCAATCTGGCAATGATGTCATGAGTTTGGATGAATTGATTCAACTGACAAAAAATTTACCTAATTGCCGTGATTTTTATCAAGCAATTAAGGATAAAATTGACAATAATATTCCTGCAATTATTGCAGAAGTTAAAAAAGCCTCTCCATCTAAAGGAATAATAGCTGAAAATTTCAATCCAGAGTATGCTGCAATTTCTTATGAAAGAGCAGGAGCTGCCTGTTTGTCTGTCCTAACAGATGAACAATATTTCCAGGGGCATAATGAATACCTAAAACAGGCTCGTTCTGCTGTGAGTATCCCTGTGTTACGAAAAGATTTTATTATTGATGCATGGCAAGTATATCAATCACGTTTATTAGGAGCAGATTGCATCCTTTTAATTGTTGCTGCGCTAGCAGACCCACAATTGTATGAATTAACTTTATTGGCAAAGGAATTAGGAATGGAGGTTTTAATGGAAGTGCATGATGAAACTGAATTAATCAGAGCACTAAACACGCCAGCAAGGTTAATTGGTATCAATAATCGCAACTTAAAAACATTTGTAACTAATTTGGATACATCTGCGGTATTATCACAACGTATACCAGATGATAGAATCGTTATTAGCGAAAGTGGAATACATAGCATTGAAAACATTCAGATGTTACAAAAACAAGGAATTAATACATTTTTAATTGGCGAAGCTTTTATGCGTAAAGATGATCCAGGCGCAGAACTCAGCAGGTTTTTAATGTGCTAAAACAGAAAATAGATACTTTTAGGCGATTCATTAAAGAAGTAGGTCGCCAGTTTGTGGAAAATGAGACTTCGTTATCTGCATCATCATTGGCCTATACGACATTGTTGTCTTTGGTACCTTTAATGACTTTATTGGTTACAACATTTGCTGCTTTCCCAATGTTTGGAAATATCTCTGATCAATTACAGGATTTTATCTTTTCTAACTTTGTGCCTGCTTCAGGTGAGGTTGTTCAAGAGTATATTAATGGTTTTGTTGATAAATCTAGAAATCTAAAATTAAGTATGTCGTTATTTGTTATCGTAACTTCAATTTTAATGATGTATACCGTTGATAAGGCTTTAAATAGAATATGGGATGCCAAGCCTTCTGGTAGCGTGATAAAAAAAATCATGACATACTGGACAGTTATTACACTGGGTTTATTGTTAGTTGGTGGAGGCTTGGCACTTACATCTTATATGTTGAGTTTTTCCAAATTGGCTGGTATCAAGATATATTTATTGAAAGCCTTGCCAATACTGGCATCTACTTTTGGTTTTTTTCTTATCTATTTAATTGTCCCTAATCGTAAAGTTAGTTGGAAATCAGCCATAGTCGGGGCATTGGTGGCAGCGATTTTATTTGAGATGGCAAAAAGAGGGTTTGCATGGTATGTGACGACTTTTCCAAGTTATCAAAGAGTTTACGGAGCCTTAGCTGCTGTACCTATCTTTTTATTCTGGGTTTATCTATCTTGGAATATCGTATTACTTGGTGGAACAATAGCTTCAACATTAGAAACCTCTCGTTGGCGTGGTCATGTGCAGGATTATAAGGGTAATCATCGATTTTTGGTTATCATCGATATTTTATATCAGTTATGGAACGCCAGTAAGAAGGGCAAAACCATCACATTAACAGAAATTTTTAATCAATTAGATAGTGTGCCTGATGATGAATTGCATGAACAACTCGATTGGTTGGAGGAGAATAGCATTATTCAAATCAACCAAGAAGGAGATTATGTTTTGTTACGTGACCTTGATAGCATTAGTATTGGTAAACTTTACACAATGGGTCGATTTAGTCTGCCATTAAGAACAGCAAAGAATTTTGAAAAATATGAACCATTTATTAAAAATATCTGGTCTAAGATATTTCCAGACATGAAACTGACGGTTAAATCCGTTTTTAAAAAAATAGAGAAGAACAGATGATAAATAAAATTTTAGTACTAGTTTTACTAGTTACACTAGTGGCTTGTGACAACACGGAGCTTGATTCTGCAACAACTAAAAAAATAGAAAAAGAGATTCCAGTAGCGTTAGAGTCAGAGAATGCTATGGAATTTAGTTATCCCGACTTAGCAGGAAAAGAAGTTAAGTTGTCAGATTATCGAGGTAAGTGGGTGATTGCAAATTTTTGGGCGACTTGGTGCCCACCATGCCGCAAAGAAATTCCTGATTTCATTAAATTTAAAAACCAATACGCTGATCAAGTCGAGATATTAGGAATTAACAATGAGGATGCTGAAACTGATAAAATTCAAGATTTTGTTTTTGAATACGAAATCAATTATCCTGTTGTTCGTGCAGATGTTTATAACCCTAGTGAATTCTCAAGAAAAAATACAATGGGGTTACCAACGACTATAATATTTAACCCTCAAGGAGAGCAGGTCAATAAAAGAGTTGGCCCTATACATTTTAAAGATTTAGTCGAAATTATTGGATTTAAACCGACTAAGTAGTGATGAATTAGGGATTAAGAATAATTAAAATAGCCCCCACATTAGTAGTGAGGTAGTTCAACATTGTAACATTATTTATTTTTTTGTTCTTTCTTCTTCTTCAATCTTTTTCATAAAAAATCGATAAAACCAAACACCCATTCCTAAAATAAAGGCAATAACAAATAAACTTAAAATACCTATATAGCTATCAAAAATCCTACCAAAAAGCCCCATAATTTCACCTATTTAATTTAATAAGAACTCATTATATATTAGGTTGAACTAATGTACATTGATTGTTATCAAGAATATAACAATGGTTAGGAAATATTTAAAACCTATGTTATAAATATTTCTTTTGCGGGTTCACGTAAATTGTATCGAGATGCCATTGAATATCCGTAAGCACCACAGTTTGCAATTAAGAATATATCGCCAGCTTTTGAAGTTGGAATTTTTCTATCAACACCTAATATATCTCCAGTTTCACAAATAGGCCCAACAATGGTTGCATTGATTTCGGGTAGAGCGTCAAGACGAGTGAGATTGACTATATTGTGCCAAGAGCCATAAAGAGCAGGACGGATTAATGAATTCATCCCTGTTTCTAAACCAATATAACCACTTCTACCTTTAACTTTTGTTTGCGTTACTTTAGCTAAAAGTACGCCAGCATTGGCAACTAAGTACCGCCCTGGCTCTATCCAAAATTGTAATTGTGGGAATTTTTTCTTAAATGAGGTAATGCTATCATCTAATAATTGCATATCCAGCCCTTTGTCGTGAGGGTTCTCAGTTATACCATAGCCACCACCGATGTTAATAATCTCAACATCGGTAAATAGGTTAATTTTATCGGTTAAATACTTCATCACTCGATGCCAGTTTTTATGGTCTAAAATCCCACTGCCTGAATGAGTATGCAAACCCTTGACCATTATATTATGTTTGTCGCACAAATGTTTTATTTCAACAAGTTCAGAATGATGTATACCAAACTTGGACTGTTCCCCAGCTGTTCTAACATAACGGTGATGACCATCGCCATGTCCTGGGTCTAGGCGTAAAAGTACGTTACGATTTGCAAAAACTTCTGGATTTTGTTCAAGTATAAATTTATTGTCAATCGTCACATGGCAGCCACTATCATAGGCTTCAATATAGTCTTCTATTGGAGCAAAATTAGCGGTAAATAGCATGTCGGATTTTTTAATATTTGGCAATGTGTTTGTGGTTCTTTTTAACTCGCCAGGTGAAACTATTTCAATACCAACACCTTGTGAATAAATAGATTTCAAGATATCAGGGTTTGGGTTGGCTTTCATAGCAAAAAAGATTTTATCAACGCTGGATAATTTCTTTAAATTATTAATTTGCTGGATTATGGTGTTCTGATCGTACACATAACAGGGTGAAAATTCTTCGGCTATAGTCAGTAACTTATGCTTATCAGTTTGCCACCAACATGGAGGTATAATAACTTTGCTTAGTTGTTTGGAAATTAATTGCTCCCAAGTCGCCCCAAATCCATATTGATTAGCATTTTCAGCTATTAAGCTATCATGTAAGGCTATGAGTAATTTATCTGCTTGGTCTTCATCAACAACTACACTGGTATTTAAATCATTGGAAGATTGAGAAGTGAGATAAATACGTTGCTCAGAAAAGTTGGATATAATTGGAGCAATAACACCTAATAACGCTCGCATTCTATATCCAACTAAGGTTACAGCAGAGCAGTTTTTGAAAACAGCTACATCACATAATGCTGATAATTCTTGCTGCAACTCTTCTATTATGTCATCACTGAGAATGTTATCCGCGGTATCTAGAGAAACTGTAACATTGGTTTGGGCCGTTACAACAATATCTATGGATAAACCTAACTTTTCGAAAACGGTAAAAATTTTCCCCATAAAACCTGCTTGGTGCCACATGTTCATAGAGTCCATTGATATTAAGGTTATTTTATGACGTACATTTATGGCGCGTACCCGTGGACTTGTGGATTCATAGCCTTTTTTAATTATTGTGCCATTTGACTCTCGATCTTGAGTGTTATAGATGTGTATCGGGATGTTGTTTTGTTCTGCTGGCAGTATACAGCGAGGATGCAGTACTTTACCACCGCTGGCAGCAATCTCTCTTGCTTCTTCATAACCAATTTTTTCAATCAATCGAGCTGATGGAACCACATGGGGGTTTGCAGAAAATATTCCATGCACATCTGTCCATATTTCTACACGGTCTGCATTCAGAGCAACAGCTAAGGAACAAGCAGAAGTATCTGATCCCCCTCGTCCTAATACTACAGTGTTTCCATCGCTATCAGCAGCAATAAAACCTGGCATGATAGCACAATTGTTTGTAAGTTCTATTGGCTTAATACTACATTTTGCTGATAAGACTCGTGTCGTTAATGAGCGATTATCATCGGCTTGAGAGATAAAAATATCCTTTGGATTGAGCTGTTCTATAGTTAAATGCTGTGATAAATACTTAATGGCAACTTGATGAGTTAATAACTCACCAAAACTTAATATTCTAGCTATGTCATACGCATTTAAATTTTTTTGTTGGCTATAATTAACCAATTCATTAATATGTTCTTGATGATCAAGAGTAACATTTAGTTCATTGGCTAGTAGCTTGATAGACTCTGAAATTTCTGTTAATAAGCTTAATTCTTGAGTATTAGTAAATTTTTCTAATAAATTTGTAACTCCAGATTTGGCAGAATGAACAATGGCAACTGTGTAACCTTGTTGGATTCGTGAATTTACAACTGCTAGGATATTTTTCCATCGGAGTAAGTTAGAAACACTTGTGCCACCAAATTTTAAAACGACAATTGGAGTATTGTTACTCATTAAAATATTCGAAAAATATAAATTTTGAATGTATAATTACCCTATAATTAATGCAAGGAATATAAATATTTTATGACAAATAACACCAAACTACAGTGGCAGAACGTGAGATGGAACTGCAACCCTTCATATTTAGATTTTAATTCGACTAAAGATGTCGATCCAGTTTCGAACATTATTGGTCAAAAAGAAGCCTTAGATGCGTTGAAATATGCCATCGAATCACGAGCATTTGGGCAAAATGCCTATGTGAGAGGACTACATGGAACAGGGCGACTATGCATGATTAGTGAGTTTTTACAAAACTGTGTGCCTGCAATGCATGTTAAACATGATCAGTGTTATGTTGCAAATTTTGTTCAGCCAGATCGACCAAAGCTAATTACCTTAGCAGCAGGTGAAGCCAAGATTTTTAAGCGTTTGATGAAAAAATTTGCAGATTTTGTTACCCGTGAACTTAATAGCTACTTAGATAGTGATACCATTAAAATTGCAAAAGAAAAAATTGAAAATAAGGCCCAAATAGCTGTAAAAAAGGTTTCTGATCCATTTGAAAAAGAATTAGCAAAACATGATTTAAAACTAGTTAATTTTAAAACGGACAAAGGTTATCAGTCCATAATTTCGCCATTGTATGATGGTCAACCTGTCGATCCAAAACAATGGCAGGAACTAATTAAAGAAAACAAAGTAAGTCAAAAACAGCAGGAGCAAATTCAACACGATATTCAAGAATACAACATAAAATTACAAGAGATGATGAAAAGCATCAATCACATTAAATACACAAGTGGAGAAGAAATTCAGGAATTAATAGAAGATGAAACTCGTAATATTATAAAAATGGAATTATCGATAATAGCTGAAAAATTTAAGGTAAACGAGGTTGAAAATTACTTGAATGATGTAACAGAAGATATTATTGAACAATTTTTCTATTCTCAAAAAGAACAATTTTACCCTCATAAACGTTACAGTGTAAATATTTTGCTAGCACACGATAAAAAAAGTAAGTGTCCAATTATTGTTGAACGTGTTCCTTCCTTGTCAAAATTATTAGGTACCATTGAATCAAAATGGGGTGAAAAAGGGCCAGAACTTTCTGACCATATGAGCATTACTGCAGGGACACTATTGCGTGCAGATGGTGGTTTTTTGATTGTTGATGCAAGAGAACTGTTGTCAGAAGCTGGTGCCTGGAAAATATTAACTCGAACCATAAAAAATCAATTATTAGAAATAGTTCCAGCTGAAATGGCTTGGCCATTTTCTCAACCTACTTTGAAACCAGAGCCAATACCTATTAATGTTAGGGTTATTATTCTTGGCGATGCGAATACTTATTATATGTTGGATAATCATGACCCTGATTTCCCGGAATTATTTAAGGTATTGGTTGATTTTGATACAGAAATTGATCGAAATAAAGATAATTACCATAATTATGCATCTGTTATAGCGCGTCTAGTGAAGGAGGAAAATTTACTGCATTTTGATCAATCCGGAGTAGCAGCATTAATTGAACATGGCGCAAGGATTTGTGCTAGAAAAAACAAACTTACAACCAACTTTCCACGCATTGCAGATTTGGCTAGAGAGGGTCATTTTCTTGCGAATAAAGAAAAAGCTAAATTAATCACAGCTCAACATGTGAATACTGCAATTAAGCGTACCAAGTTAAGGGGAGGCTTACCATCCAAAAAATTTCAGCAAATGCTTAGTAATGGCACAATCAATGTTTTTACAAGTGGTGAAATTGTTGGAGAGATTAATGGGTTGGCCGTTATTCACGCTGGTCCAGTTGTTTATGGGTTTCCTTCTCGAATTACCAGTACTGTAGGGCCAGGTAGAGCAGGAGTTATCAATATTGAAGGCCAAGCGGATATGTCAGGATCTATACATACCAAGGGTTTTTATATTCTTGGTGGTTTGCTTAGGCATTTGTTGCCAACTGTGCACCCACTTACATTTAGCGCTTCTATTGCTTTTGAACAGAGTTATGGTGGTATTGATGGTGATTCGGCATCAGGGGCGGAATTCTGTTGTTTAATTTCGGCCATAACTAATGTGCCAATTAGTCAAGAATATGCCATGACCGGTGCCATTGATCAACATGGTCGATTACAAGCCATTGGGGGTGTCAATGAAAAAATTGAAGGGTTTTACGATACCTGTAAATCTCAAGAGTTTACTGGCAATCAAGGTGTGATAATTCCACATTCAAATGCTGGTGATTTAATGTTACGTGATGATGTACAACAAGCGGTTAAGCAAGGTACGTTTGCTATTCATGCGGTTAGCCACGTCACACAAGCTTTAGAAATACTTTGTAAAAAACCTGCTGGCGTTTTAATAGATGGTGAATATCCTGTGGATAGTTTATTATTTAAAGCCATGGAAAAATCAAACCTATTTTGGCAAAACACCAATGGAGCTAACTAATGACAACTGCAACTGTTAAATATCAGGGCGAGTTAAGAACCCTAATGTTACATTTACAATCAAACAAGCAAGTGATTACAGATGCCCCTGTTGATAATCACGGCAAAGGCGAAGCATTTTCACCAACAGATTTGGTGGCAACTGCACTTGCTAGTTGTATGATAACAATCATGGGAATTAAAGCTGATGATTTAAAAGTTGATATTACTGGCACTAGTGCAACAGTGCAAAAACATATGAGTGTCACACCAAGGCGAATTAGTGAAATTGTAGTGGCGATAACTATGAATAAAAAATTTGATGATAGGACACGTCACTTATTAGAAGCCGCTGCTTTAGCATGTCCGGTAGCTAAGAGTTTGCATTCAGAGATAAAGCAAATTGTTGAGTTTATTTACCCGAATTAATCAACAAGCCTTGAAGCCAACCAATGCCTAGCAAATTTAATATCTCTGGAAACAGTCGCTTTGGATTGCTTGACAATTTCAGAGGTTTCAGCCAATGAAAAACCAATGATTTTATTGAGCTCAAAAGCTGTGGCTTGTTTTTCAAATTTGGATTCAAACTCATCTAACAACATAAATAATTGTAACACATTCCTATCATCTTCAATATAGGTTGGTAACTCTAAAGCCGCAGCATTAATATTACGTTTTTTGGCCAACTTTGTTCGTAAATAATCTATACATGTTAATCTAAAAACATGAGCAGACAATCGATAAAATTCCAAAGAGTTTTGTGGTTTAGAATTTATTGTTGCATCAATCAATCGGGAATAGGCCTCATGAACCACTTCATTAGGAGTTATAGTGATATTTCCCACTCTATTCCTATTGGCACTGGCTATCTTTACTAAACTGGCATAGGTGTTTTCAAATACACGCATACCCGCAGCCTGGTTGCCCTCAAGCCAACTTTCTAAATCTTGAGTAATTTGCCCTTTTAAATTTTCTTGCAATGGATTATACTAATTTTTGTATGCTGACAGTATAAATCAAAAAGGAGTTGTTGATGAATAAATTACAAAAGAAAAAGCTATCTGAGCTATTTGCGATTGGCATTGAATTAAATGCCCAAGAAAAAAGCGCCCTTGTTGCAAAAGTACGCATATTTTCTTCAGAAAAAGCTGACGAATTAGTGCGAATGTTTTCCGTTAATCCATCCGAGTTAGGATTGAATTCAACAACAAGTGAACTACACAAGTTTCAGCACCAAACCAAAGGACAAGAAATACCGGATACAATTGGGCAATTCAAAATCTTAAGTATTCTTGGCGCAGGCGGTATGGGTATTGTCTATTTAGGTAAGAGAGAAGACATTAATCAATTAGTCGCTGTTAAAGTTTCAAATTCAATACTTCCACTAGGAACAAGGGCACAAGCCATCACTCACGAGGCCAAAATATTGGCATCATTACATCACCCAAACATTGCATCCGTGGTGGATTGGGGAACATTTGGTAATCAAGGACATTATGTAGCGATTGAATATGTAGATGGGTTGTCCATTGATGACTATTGTAGAAAGCATAGATTATCAATACCTAATAGAGTTAAATTATTCATAGAAGTGATTGAAGCAGTAGATTATGCACATAGTAATCTGGTGATCCATCGTGATTTAAAACCAGATAATATATTGGTAGATGACTCAGGAGTACCAGTATTACTAGATTTTGGAATTGCCAGATTAATGGAGTCTGAAAGTGGACTTCATCAACAAACTCAAGGTGCAGCTCATACTCCTTCATTTGCCAGTCCTGAACAACTGTGTGGTGATGCACTGAGTATTCGCAGTGATATTTATTCACTAGGTGCTGTGTTATTTAATTTACTTACAGAGAAACAATTCAACGCAAATAAGGAAATTCAAACAGCCTACCCAAATATAGAGAAAATATTACAAACTAAATATTCACAATCACAGAAATCCAATATATGGCTATCAATCAACAAGCAAAAACTCAAAGATTTAACACTAGTCATCAGCAAAGCATTATCATACGATCAAAATCAACGCTATCACAATACACTAGAGTTTAAACAAGATCTACAAGCCATTTTAGAAGTTAGACCCATAAAAGCACGCGCACCCAGTAAGTGGTATAAATTTAGAAAATTCATCGCTCGAAACCGCATCGCCACAACTATATTTAGCATCGCTTTATTATCAACTATAATAGCCACAGGGTTTGGGGCTTGGCAATGGAATGAAGCTGTGAATCAGAAAGTTAAAGCAATAGAAACTAGCGATGATATGTTTAATTATTCAAAATTTTTAGAAACCACTCTTGCGGGTATGAATGTCTATGAAGGAGGCAGTGCAGATATCACAATGGACAAATTTATGGAAAGAGCTGTAAAATTATTTAAAAATGAAACTAAAGTATCTCCAAAACAATTATCCTATCACGCACATGTTTTATCAAAAATATACAATAGCTGGGGGAATTTAGAAAATAGCTTAGATGTTTTGAATATAGGTCTTGGATATGCTAGAAAATCTAAAAGCCCTGGACATATAGCAACAATGTTAGGCCAAACTGCAGTCATTTATTACAATCAAACGAAATACTTAAAGTGTATTGATTCTCTTGATGAAGCCCTCATTATAAGCAAAAATCACCCCAAAAAAAACACTCAAAAACAGGGGAATTTAGTTCAACTTTCACTGTGTTATTCTGCCATAGGGAAATATACAGAATCAATGGAAATTGCCCTTAAAGTTATAAATGATAAAGAGTCTACAAGGTTAAATATTGCCTATGCATCTTATTCAATTGCTAATGCACATTTAGTATTTTATGAAATTGATGAGTCAGTTCATTATTTTACCAAGGCAGAGACCCTGTTTTCGGAGTTATTTGGTAAAGACTCGGGGATGGCAATAAGCATGCAAGCAATGAGAAACCACTCTGAAGCATTACAAGATCCTGAAAATTATAATATTGAAGAACAACAAAAGGTAATTGAAATATCAAATAAGACATATGGAAAAACCCATCCCAATACTGCAGAATTTATTGGTATGATGGCAACAACTTATTATCTGAAAAATCAACTTAAACAAGCCATTGAATTACAAAAGAGTGTAGTTGAAATAATGGAGGTATTCAAAATGAGCTTTTATATTGTAAAATGTAAACTTCAATTAGTTAAATTAAATTTACTAGATAACAATAAAGAAACTGCAAAAACAATTTTTTACTCAATCAGTAAAGAGACATTAGTCAAGGCAAATAACAATTCCGTAAATGAGCAATATCAAAGTATATTAGCTTGGTTGTTTATAGAGACTGGAGATTTAACCAATGCTCAGAAATCACTTTTTAAAGCCAAAGAATATCAAACTAGCAATGCATTAAATGAAACTTCAATTGAAATAGAATTCAGAGCTGCACAATTATTAGGATTAGAAAAAAACTATCAAGGCTGCTATGACAATGCAAAAAAAGCCACAGAATATGCTGAAAAATTCTATCCAAAAACATGGCAATTACCCAATGCTTACCGTTATTTGCAAGATGTGTGCCAACAAAAACTCAATGGCACAAATGAAAATGATTTCCCGTATCTGGATAATGTGCTCCAATCCCCTTGGAAACAAGAAACAGTCATCATTACCAAAATATTGAACAAAAACTAATCCGCCGTAGGGTTCGACCCTTATGGACGCCCATCTTAAAATAAAGCCCGATCAATCTTAAAAACGGGCACCCCACAAGGGACATGTCATACGATAATTTCGATGTGAAAACATATCAACTCTAAAAAAACATCAAAATAAATGAGGTGATTTTCACAGCTCTTACGACTTTATAAGTAGTGATTGGATAAATGATGAAAAATTATCTCAAATTGACTTGTAATAGTACCTCTGCTTTATTCAATCACACTAAATTGAATCGGTAAGATGGGCCTCGCCCATCATGAATAAATAAAGTGAAAACCATGAATATACAAAAAAGTAAGATAATCTCAAAATCCACTTTTATGTGGCTCATATTAATGACACTCATCAGTTTCAATGCAAATGCAATCGTCCCCCAAGCGGAGCGCGATGCATTAGTAGTATTGTATAATTCTACTGGTGGAGATAATTGGACGGATAATAGTAATTGGTTAGTTGGCGATCCTTGTGATGATGCATGGCATGCAATTGTTTGCTCAAATGACAGTAAAATAATAATGATTTTGATGGGTACTTGGCCAGCTGGTAATAACCTTACAGGAACATTACCAATTGAATTAGGTAATTTAACAAATTTAACTAAACTTGATTTCAACTACAATAATCTATCTGGAGTTTTACCAAATGAGATTGGTAACTTGGTAAATTTAGATATATTATACCTTGAACAAAACCAATTAAGTGGAGCAATTCCAAATACTATAGGGAATCTTATTAACCTTAGAACTATTCTTCTTGGATTTAATCAATTTACTGGCTCTATCCCAAGTGAGATAGGCAATCTAACAAAGCTTGTAAGCTTAGGACTACAATACAATATATTATCAGGAGATATTCCGCCAGAGCTAGGCAATTTAAACACTAGCTTATCACAGGCTTTCTTAAGCTTTAACCAGCTTACTGGAATCATTCCTCCTGAATTAGGAAATCTAAACAGACTTACTGAATTATGGCTTAACAACAACGGTCTAACAGGTTCTATTCCACCTGAGTTAGGCAATAATAATATAAGCTTTTTGAGGAGAGTGAATATCTCTTCAAATCAATTGTCAGGCTCCATCCCTATCGAAATACTGAACTTGAACCACTTTAACCAAGAGTTATCATTTGATTATAATGCTTTACATTCAAATGACCCTAATATTAATATATTCCTCGACACAATCTGCAACTGCGATTGGCAATCAACCCAAACTACAGCAGCAGAAAATCTGCAAATAATTACTGCTAGTGATAACAGCATAAGCCTAAATTGGGATGAAGTGACTTACCAACAACATGGGGGTTATAAGGTTTTAATGGCTGATGATGCATTAGGCCCTTTCAACGAAATCAATGAAACTATAAGTAAAACTGTTACAGCACATACCCAAGGCAATTTAAATGCAGGACAAAATTATTATTTCAAACTAATAACATTTACCAACCCCCATTCATCAAACCAAAACAAAGTAATTAGTGATGCCAGTGATGAAGTCTTGGATACTACCGATTTAACGGCTGGTTCTGCCGAGATTTGGTCAACCATAACCTCTGCTAATCTACAGCAAGCCACTATTGGTGGTTTTATAGAATACAAAATAACAGTTGGCAACAATGGTCCAGATGATGCACACAATACAGGCTTTAGACACAATTTACCCACTGGTTTAAGTGGTGGGTTATGGTCATGTATCAATCTATCAGGAGCTGCAACTTGT
Organism: Alcanivoracaceae bacterium; assembly: GCA_016744455.1. Lineage (GTDB taxonomy): Bacteria > Pseudomonadota > Gammaproteobacteria > Xanthomonadales > Marinicellaceae > NORP309. The sequence continues at coordinate 9,472 of JADGEI010000024.1, read as the reverse complement.
CCATCAGCAAATGGAACGGACAATATAGATTTGTTATTAAACTTACCAACAAATTCCAGTTTGGAATTCACCCTTACTGCACAAGTGGTTAGCATAAATGGCTCTAGTCTTTTAATTACCACAACCATCACCCCACCCGATGGCATCAGTGATAGCGACTTACTCACAAATATTCAATTTTTAAATTTCGAGAGAGTCTTTGCCAATAGTTTTGAATAAAACCAAACTACACGAGAAAATAAAATGAAAAATATTAAATATATAACAGTGATAGTAGTCATAACTCTATTAATGTCAGCTTGTTCGGATTATCCAACCAGTGGCAGAATTAGTTTTGAGGCATTAGAAGAAAAAACCAAACAGGAGTTTGTGGTTAATCGCATTGAAACAGAAGGGTATCTTTTTGAATTTGAAGAAGATATTTTTGAACGCATTGAAAAATTTGAAAATCAGTTTTACAATTTAAAACAAGTAATCAGAAAGCCCTATACTGCAGATTCCTTTAAAGATTTTTATTCAAGTGACGTCGAAGTAATCAATGCCATTGATGCTTTTTTTAGTCAACGAAAAGAATTTGCCAATCAAGTCAATACCCTTATTGAGCAGGGTAAGCAGCAAAGATTAGATAATTTCCAAAAGCAAAAAAAAATAGTTGATAACTTACAACTCAAGCAAGACTCAATTAAGCAATATACTCAAGGTCCACAAGATAAACTTGATTTAATAAATTCCAATATAAAAAAATCTCAAGACGAAACCAATAAAATTATTGATAACATCGTCAACAAAACAAATGAGGTTATTATTGCGGAAAAACTGCCCATAAAAAAACTATCAGGTCGATATCTAAACTTGTCCAGTCAGGAATTAACAGTTTCTGTAAATGCAGCTAATTGTGAAAACACTTCATCAGATCATTACAACAGGTACAAAAATTATAATTCAAAACGTTTTATAGTTATTGATGAGCGTAAAAGCCACGGACGTTGTGTTTATATTAATCCACCGCACAAAGATGTGCGTACACCGAACTACGATGAATACATTGTCAATGAGTTTATTAAAACCAGAAATTGGGATGAAAAAACCTTAAAAAAAGAATTAAACATAGCCAAAAAAGAGTTAAAAGACGCCAAGGTTATTGCAGAAAATCAACTAAATATAAAAATATACCACTTGAATCGTGAATTTGATAACGAAAAAAGAAAATTGAAAAACTTAAACAAAGCAAACCAAGAGATTGATTTGGAGGAAATGATTCAGTCATTAGGTTTTTCATCTTTGATTGAAGGAGAGAAAAGAAGTGATAAATACGGTTTTCTGTCATCAAATTCAGATATTATCAACGAAGGTAGAAAGATCAAACCATCGAGTTCTGACATTGAAAATAATTATACAAAAGCCATTTATAAATATCGCCTTAATGCTCTAGAAGAAATATTTGAAGATGCAACAAAAGAAATCACTGAAATTGATAGCAATGGTACCTTTTCTGGTTTAGACGGCAGTTTTGGTTATTTGGTTCCCATTATTCTTATGGATATTGAAATAGAAATAGATGGAAGAAACAAGTCCGAAAAAGGAGTTTATACAGACGTGTTCCATATTAAAACAGAAAAAAGCAAAATGGCTCAAATGAATGAAATACTACTTGATCCTTCAAAAGGTCGTATGCAAAGCAGTAAAAAATACAAAAAGGATGGGTATGAACCTGTTTTATTTACAACACTATTACAATACAAATTATAGCAAAAGGAGGAAAAACCATGTCTTTATTAAAAAAATTAGTGTATTCGTTGCCGCATTTGTGCTTAGCAGTTGTGGTTCAGCACGTCTATCAGGCACGTATGCTGATGGGAATAATATGAGCACTTATGAATTTAACTACAACGGGAAAGTGTTGGTATCAGTCATGGGATACGAAACAGAAGTTGATTATGAAATCGACGGTGACAAGCTAAAAATTATATTACGAGACGGCAATAAAATATTTAGAATTCAAGAAGATGGAAGCTTTTTTATGGTGATATGATTTACCATAAACAATAATTAGGAGAACATCATGAGAGGAATTTATATTTTAATGCAGCTATTAGGCATCGGAATCTGTGCTTATCCATTTTATGGTAGTCTTAGGCTAGGAATCAGCATATCTGACACATTAGCAAATACCTTTAAATACGCTCCCCATGAAGCCACCGATTTTATCATTATTGAAATAATCGTTATTTTGACAGGTAGAAATTTAGAAAATAAAGAGGTTAAAAAAAGTAAGCAAATTAAAGTCATGATTGAATGTCCATATTGTCCCGAAAAAATACAACCTAATGCAAAGATCTGTAAATATTGCCACACAGAAATCAAAAGCAATGCAAACTAATCAAATACGAGAGAAGATATGAAAAATTACATTCAAACAAACTTCTGTACTGCGCATTTATTGCGGATACATCAAAAGCAAAATAAACTTTAACAAAGGAGAAATACATGAAAGAATTTTTAAAAGACTTTTTATTTTTTGAAAAATTAATTACCCCAAAATTTATAACAATTATTTATTAGATTATGCTTGCTGCCGTAGTGATTGCTGGAATCGGCTCAATGTTTGCTACCTATCGCGGGCTAACATTTCAATCGTTTTTGATTGGATTATTTGCCATTGCGATGGGGGCGATTTTAGCACGAATTTGGAGCGAATTAATAATGGTCTTATTCAAGATAAATGAAGTTTTACAAGAAATCAGAAAAAAATAATATTAGATTTTTAGTACGTGAATGATTTATACAATTATTCTTTTATTTGTTAAATAAACGTTAACATGTTAGGATAAGTTAGTTCCACTTAGAATACAATAATTGAAAAAACATAATAAACTTGATAAAGAGTTTTTGGCAAAAGCGATTACCGTTGTTTTAGCGGTGTATGTTTTTGTGATTCTTGATTTTTTTAATGTAGAAGAATATTCAAATGTCATGAGTAGGGATTTGAGTACACGTTTCTTTTCATACTATTATCCAAGAGTACCCGATGACATTGTAGTCGTCAATACTGATAAAGACAGTGTCGATATTTGGCCGCCAACCTATCTTGATTATACAAAGTGGCTAGAATTTATTACAGATTTTAATCCAAAAGCAGTTGTCTTTGATATAAATTTTATCAAACGAAGAAACGATAAAAACAAAGAAGATTTCATAGAAATAATAGAAGACGCTAAAGCCAACGGTATTAAAATATATGGCATTAATGCAAAAGAATCTGATACAGATATTGCCAAATCCTTAATCCCCGTAGGTACAAGATGGAAAAACTTGGAAGCAGGTTATTATCCAATAAAAAGTAATGATGGGATTTTAATGGCATCTACACGTATTTTTAATGATTTCTATCAACCTATTAATGAAAGTTTTACCGTACCGATGTTTATCAAATGGCCAAGCAGACCACCCAAGGAACAACTTTCTTTTTTCGGTAAACTAACAAGTGGTTTTATTTGTTTGATTGTAACGTGTAAAAGTTCATCGGATGAAACGCCTTATTTAGATAAGTTTAAAGCACAAGATATTTTCATGAATAACGAAAATGCACAAAAATATTTTTCAAAAAGAATTGTATTTTTTGGCAGCGAAAGAAAGGCTTCAAAAGATTTTTTTGACAACCCTATTTATGGTAGAGTTCCTGGAGTTTTCATTCATGCTATGGCGTTAGATAACCTGATCAAATATCAAGAAAATTATTATAAAAGAGATGATTCTAAAGCCATTATAATAGGTTTGGGTTCAGGTAGTCTGATTGAATTATTTATCTTATTTATGAACTTTTATCTGTTTTATAGGGTACAAAAATGGGTGGATAAAGTAAAAGTAAAAAACAGCAAAAAAGCACTCAAAGTTTTAAAAAAAATATTTAAATGGTCATTTATTTGTATTTTAATAGTGATGATAGGAGTTATGGTTTCACACCTGTATTTACGTAACGACCCTGGAAATATTATTGGACTTATGGCTAGCAATTTATTTATTTATGAACTGGTTTATTTTTTACTTTTAGCCATATTAATAAAGAAACCTAAACCAAAGAAAATCAAAAAGAGGAATTAATATGAGAATACTATTAATAACAACTTTATTTATATATTGTTTTAGTGCTTTTGCACAAAATCAACAAAATGATCAGTACCCTATATTGAAATTTAAAAAGGATAAAATTAAATTATGGAGCTATCCTGGTGCAGCTACATCATTAAAAATTGATGTTAAGAATTTGGGAGACCCTCGAAAAATAAAATTTATACGGTTTGCTGGTGGATCAAATGAACACATTGTTATTACGTATCAAGGTAAAGAATACAGTTTTTCTAAAAGCAAAGTCTTATTTTCTCCTGATTTTGATAAAAGAAATTCTACCGCGATGAGCTGTACTAAAGCAAACCTCAACAAAAATGAAAATGCAGCAGAAACTACATCAATTTGTGAAAACAAGTAATGAAAATATTTTTACTTATCTTGGTTTTACTTGTTTGTTTACCATATGCCGTTTTTGCTAAAAAAGATAAACCTCCTAAAGTTAAAATACCTAAGACCAGATTGATTTCTGACTTTAAAAATATTAGAATTAAAAACATAAAAAAAACCAAAGGAGATGTTGAAGCGGTCATAAATTTTCGGTCTGTCGACTTTGCTGGAGAATATTATCTGGGAGGTGAAGTTCAAAAATATGCTGAAACAGCTGTTAATAAACTTCTTGATTCTTTTAAGGGTGATGAATTTAAGGAAGTAATCGATGACATAAAACAAAAAATAAAAGTATTTGTGGTTTATGACCGCACACTCAATGCACACTCAACAAGAAGCAATAATATTGTTCTTACATCACAATGGCTAATTGATGCAAAAAATGATGGGGAGGTAGTGAGTGTTTTAGCACATGAATTGGCTCACATCTTACTCAATCACCCTGATACCAATGTAGATAGGAAACTTCAAACAAATTCTCTCAAGAAGTTTACTGAAATGGCAACGGTGGTCACCTACCTATCTGGTATGCGTTTTAATTCAAATAATGGTACATTAGTTTCTACACAAACAAAATCTTCAAAATCCGAAGTTGAAAATGCCGTAAAACTGGGCATGCTGATGAATGATGTTAAATTGCATTATATTAACACAAGGGTTTCACGTAAAAATGAGGATCAAGCAGACTTTTTTGGAATAGATATGGTCAATCAAGCAGGATATCCTGTGGAGTCTGAAGTGACTATGCTTGAAATATTAAAAAGTGATGAAGATAAAACTACCGAAACAATTAAACTTGGAGAATCATATTTAGACTTAGTACAACCAGCGATGCAAAAGTGGACGAATACTGAACTAAACCGTTTAGCAGGAGATAATATTACGAAACAAATTCTTGCTAAAGTTATACAACAAAATTTTAACAAGATTGCAAGTTCGGTTGGTAACTGGATTAAGGATAAAAGGAGGACCCACTTAAAAGCAAATGTTCGGCATGCAAAAGTTTCAAAGTATATTGATGATTTTGATTTAGCAGAAGGGAGGCCTTCACCTTCTTCCAATTTTGAGCATATAAAAGAAATTACTCAAAAGGTTTACTCTTCATTTCAACAAGTTGAATTAGCAAACTATATGATAGATGCAGGTTCACAATATTACTCTAGAGCAAATAAAATATTACAAGAAGTCACAAGAACAATTAAGGAAAAAGATGTAAATTTGTATCAACCTATCTCAATTATGCAATGGATTGTAAGGTCAAAACTAAGAATTGCTCAGAAACGTTTTAAGGATGCATCTCAAAATATTTGCCAATATTTAATGCATTTCCCAATGGCAAATAATTGCGATAGAAACAATTTCAAAGGGCAAGCAATGAAATTAAACATATTCATCCCACAAGAAGTATTCACTTTACTTTCAGAAGTGTATATTCATACAGATCAGCTAGGAAAAGCCAAATCTATCATTGCTCAAGGTACAGAGTATTATACAGATGCTCAACCTTTTCAATTACACAATGTAATGATTTCGTGCAAAGAAAAAAACCTAGATAACTATCAAAGTTCTTTAAAGCAATGTTTGTTATCTGGTGATTTTGGAACAGAGGTCAGTTGCAAAGTAATTAATGACAGTTTGTCAGTTATGAAAAAGAAAGCATACGAAAAAATTAAAAAAGAGAACCCATTTGGTAGAGTTAAATTAGATGACATACAGTGGTGGAAATCATGTCAAGTGATCACACAACTGCCATTTAGCTCAGTTAAAACAAAAACACAAAAACAAGATATTATCAAATTGGCGAATGAACTAATTAAGAAAATTGAGAGTGAGTCAGTTAAAGAAAATGTGATTAAGATGAACGCAGATATATGAGAACTTCTACATCTTAAGCTACCTCACAAATAATTGTAGCAGATAATGATGAACGTACTATAAATCAATAGCCCTAGCTACACTCTCCTACTCTTCTACAAGTACAATCGACTTATCTCTTAAATCCTTAGCCAATTGTTGAGCTGATCTGTCCGTTATTTTTAGTCCACGGTCATTAACAAATAAAAATTTACCATTTTTAGGGTTAATCCATGAAAGTTGTGCTTGTATTTTTTTTCCACTGTGGTGTTTGAATTCTAACCATGTTCCATAATCGATGGATTTAATTAGGCGTTTATCTTCATGGTTTAAATCTTTGTAAACGTTAATTTTTTCGGGAGTTTTGATTGCTTGTTGTTTGTTGTGTGAATTCGTATTGGTCAGAGGTTCTGGTTTCTCATGTGTCTTTGTGTTGACATAATCAGTGACCTTAATAGGTGATTTGCTCTTTTCTTTGGCATACTCCCTAATAGATTTATGGTAGTTTATTAAATAAACAGTTAGCTCTTTTGATTTGGCTTTTACTTCATCTTCTTGGTAGGCGATAAGTCTTAGGCCTGCCATATATGTGTGGCACATCTTTTCAATATTGGTTTTTAGAATAAATTCATAACCTTCGGGTTCAAATAGTACAAACAAATCATCAATAAAGTTTATCATATTTAGGTATTTATTAGAAGAATTCGAGTGCCTAACTAATAAGAGTACTAGTAAGTTTTTCCAAGGCCCTTGTAAGATGCTTTTAACCAGGGGAGGTACGTCTTTATCCTCCATTTTGTAGGTTAATAACGCATCTACTGTTTTCATTGCAGTTTGTATTTTATTGCGACCTCGAGATTTTTCTGTCTCCCGTTTTTGTTGTTGAGAAAAACTAATGCCATGTTTTTTTATGTACGCATTAAAACTATCTAGCTGCTCATTAAAAAAATCATTGTTTAATTTATCTTGGTTTAGAATTAATTGAATCTGTTTTTTTAAGAAGTTAATATATTCATTGTTTTTGTCATCTTTTTGGTTCCAGCCTGTGGATGATTGAGATAATAGTTCTATTAATTGTTTAGCAACGTGTAGATTATTGCTAAGAAAAGTCTTGTCTAAAATAGCAATCTTTAAATATGGTACCTGTAATTTTGTAATAATACTGTGAATATTTTTGTGTAAAGAGTCATCAAAGAACAATTGTTGAAATAACAAAGTTGTTAAATTGATACTGTCTTTATCTGCAGATGCTAATTGTAACTCTTCATTAGAAACAATTGCCTCAATTTGCTTTGAGAAAGCTTTTTTAACATCGATTGGTGTTTTTAGTGAGATATTATTTTGTACGATACTCAAGGCTTTAATTAAAGATTTTTTGTCTATTGTTTTGATTTTTTCTATGTTTTCTTTTGTTGTTTTTTTCTTAAATCTGTCAGGTGGTGATTTTAGAGGGTTTTTACTTAGGTAGTTGTTAGTTTCTTGGTAGATTTCTTCAAGGTTTTTCAATACATGTTGTTCAAACAATTCTAAGGCAATCATATTCGTTTGTGGGTCAAGGTGCATCATTCGGATGCTTTTGGCAAACGCAGAAACAACAACATAAGGGCTAATAGGAATCATCTTAGAGTCTATTGATTCAGAAGTATGGTAGGAAAACACTTGTTTAAGCTTGAAAATAATGTGAATGTAAGTTTTTTCGTATTTACGAATTAAACTGTTTTGTTTATGCATTATGGCTATGTCATTTTTGTCGCATAAGCCATTTGACATTTCTTTTGGAGTCAATAGCTGTGTCATTTCTTGAGCAAATGAATTAAAGTGTTTTTTTTCAAAAAACTCAAAAGCATGTTTGACTGATAATAAACAGGAAGATATAACATTTAGTTTATGGATGCTAATTGAATTAATCTGTTCATTTAGCCTCTTTTCTTCACGTATGCTGTCAGAGTTATGAACTGTTTCAGATAAGCGTTTGTCAAATGCATTGAAGAATAAACTGAGATTTGCTCTCATCGTTTTTAAAAAAGGCACATAAACTTTTTTTAAAGACTTATCATCCTTAAATAAATTTGAATTTTCTTTATTAATGTTTTTAGTATTCATATGTTATGTCAAATCGAATATTCAATATTTGTCTAAATCATCAGCAAATTTAATTGTACCATGAAAATACTTTTTGATATTTTCTGTCGATTGGAATTCTTTGCCTAAAGTTCGGTTCATCCTATGTGAAAGAATAAGTTTTTCCACCTTTAGTTGTTGTGCAATTTTTCCTATTTGAGTTGGCGTCATATGAAGTGACTTGGCGATAGGGCCTGCATTTTCTGGGATAGCATTGTGAGCAATGAATAGATCAGTTTTCTCTAAAGTTAAGTTCTCAAAGCCTATACCATTAGTATCGCCACTAAAAACAAGTGTTTTATTGCACGATTTTATTACATAAGCAAAAGCAGGAATTGGCCCATGTTGAACTTGTAATGCAAATATATTAATATCATTATCCTGGAATATTTCATGAGTATGCTTGCTGTTTTGTATGTCATGAGGGATAAGTCTATAACTTGCAATTTCATCTTTATGGTCATAAAAGTCTGATAAATATTTAAATCCTCCCGAATTGTGACCAAAAAGGGCAGTTATAAATTCAGTAGTAGAAGGCATAAAGTTGTTTCCATAAGGCCCAAATACAGGTAAGTTTTCTTGTCTTTCCCCAAACCAGGAAGCCTTTATCATGGCAGCAAAGTCTCCACTGTGATCAGCATGAAAATGCGTAAATAACACTGTTTTTAAATCTTTCCATTCTGCCATTGATTGACCATATCGAAATGATGAACCTCCACCTGCATCAACTAGAACAATAGCTTTGCCATTTAACCACACCAGATAACTTGATGAGGCTCTATTAATTGTTAGCTCTGGCCCACCTGAACCTAAAATCTGGACTTGAAGTTTACTAGCGTGGCAATTAGGGTTCTCTGCATTACATGTATTTAATGCAAACGATAATAGAGATCTTTGCTCGAAACACAATATTTATCTAAAAATGTTAAAATAGATTCATTCACAATATTTATAAAAAATTATGTCTTGGAAACAACTTAGT
>JADGEI010000040.1 GCA_016744455.1 Alcanivoracaceae bacterium | reverse complement strand
TTGACGATTTTTAAAGCTGGATTATTGAAAAAAAATCACTAATGGCTGAAAATGTCAAAATCACAATCGAGTTAAAAATTAGTTATGAATATGGCTCTTTATGAGAACTTTTAGTTAATGGCCCGTTAATAAGACATGGGAACAAATTCAGCAGCTATGAAAAAAGATTATTCAGAGAAATCCAGGTCTCAATGGATAAGAAGCTTTGTAAATAATCGATTACCAAATTTTCTATCAGAATATGTAGATGATATTTGCCAGGAAATAATGATTAAATTAATAAGAGCAGATGCACGTCAAGGTGAAAAAGTAATGAACTTTGGCTATATTAAACAAACTTCTATGAGTGTAATAATAGATTTCATGCGTAAACATAAAAATAGTCAACATAATGTGAGTTACGATAATCAATTACATGACGAGCAAAACGAACTTGATAATCCTGAGCAACATACTCATCAACAAAAACTATTGCAAATCGTCCATGAAATTATAATGACTTTTCCAAAAAGATGTCAAGATAGCTTACTACTCTATTTAAGAGGCATGAAAATCAATGAAATTGTTGAATTAACTGGAAATAAAAAATCAACGGTAAGAAATGATATTTACCGAAGCAAAGAAAAATTACTTAATGCTCTGAATAATCAGGGGATACAATATGAAATATGATAAAGAATACCTAGAGAAACTATTTAGTAATGAACCTCCCTTGTGGACCAAAGAAGATTTGGAATGGTTTAATCAAGAGTTAATACATAAACTACAAAATAATCAACTGCCAACGAATGAAAAGGATAAATTAATTACCATGATGGCAAATGACCAATCAATGATGAATAAATATTTAGAATTAAAACAAAAAACTGCAGATTTACACACATCAATTATTCAGAAAATAGCTCAATTATTTATATCAAAAAAATACACATTAGTCGCTACTGCACTGGCTTTTATTGCCGTTGTCATTTTATCTATCAAACAAGGTCCGCAATCATTAGAATACGATCCAGAAGTTCTAAGAGGAGCTACTCAAGCCGACGTGTTTCCAAAAAATAATAGTAAGTTAAAAAACAAACCAAATTTCTTTATCATTAACAATAGTAAATCTGATGCATTAAAAATTCAGCTTGAAAGAGATCATCATACTCTTTGGATAAGTCAAAAACAAAAATCAAATAAATATTATTTACCTTTAAATATTAAAAATCAATTAACAACAGGACAATACACCTGGAAAGTATTGAAGGTAAACAATACGCTATTACAAAAACATGAATTTAGTATTCAATAACGCAGTAAAATTCACCTTAGTAATTGCATTAATTATAGGTGTAATTTCTCATGCCTCCAGTCAAGATTTTGAAGAATTAACAGCACTAATTAATCAAGGAGAGCTAGATAATGCAGAGTCAATAATACATAGAAAGTTGCAATCTGTAACAAACAACTCTCAAGATGAAATTCATTATACAAGCCTTTTAGGAGACATTTACTTTTATAGAAATAATTTCGCACAGGCAATTAGTTATTTTAAAAAAGCGTTAGCCATAGCAAAAAAAAACAACAACCAAGAACAAATCGCTAACCAGTATAAAAACATTGGTATTAGTCATTCAGAATTGAATGAATACGCAGAATCACTACGCTGGTTACACCACTCAATGGATGTCTTACAAACTAATAACTGGCAAGGTAATGAAATCGATTTATCAATAAAATTAACGCTAAGTTCACTCTATGGTTACATAGGAGCCTATGAACAAGCAATGGAGACTGTGACAGAAGCTCAAGATCTTGCAATTAAGCTTGATAAGAAAGACGCCTTAGGAGATTCATTTGTTCGTCTTGCTTCAATTCACATAGAAAACAAACAATTTCAATCAGCCATAGAATCATTAGAACGTGTAGATTTATCGGCAATGAACGACAGGTCAAGTTTATCCTGGTTTTATAGCTTATATGCAAATACTTTAATTCAGCTTAAGCAAAATTCAGAAGCACAAAAAACTATCCAACAAGCGTTGAATCACACCATCACATGGACAGAAATAGATATTATTGCGTTTGAAACAATTTTAATTGAGAGTTATTTACAAGAAGGAAACTTAACACTAGCATCACAAGCATTAAATGATTTACAAAAAACTCAAATTGATTTCGAAGAATCATGGGTATCTCAGTTTCTATTGGCGAAAAGATTCAAATTAGAACACAAACACAAAAGTGCTTTTGAAACAGATATAAAGGCTATATCACTTTTCTTTAAACACGCAAGTTTTAATCATCAATCAAATAATAGTTTATATTTCGAACTGCCGAAAAAGTTAATTGAAGCAACAATTGTGGATGCTATTGATGTTGGGTTAGGTCAAACTGAATTGATGTTTGAGCTATTTTATTTAGCTTTTCTCGCTAAAGAACCTATACAAGTAAAAACAGGTACTTTTCATAAACTTGATACAAAAAATACTAACACAACTGAATCTGCTGTTGTTCACGACATTTTATATGGCGAAACATCCATTCTTTTTAGCGATCGATTAAAAGCAATCGAAATTCAAAGCAGTTTAACAACAAATGAGGGTTATATATTTTACTTAAGTATCGAAGATAATTTTCACTCCATGTTAATTAGTAAAAATCATATTAAAACCATAAGGCAGAAAAGCCAAGTCACCTCAATAAAAAACAAAGTTATTCAACTTTTAAATCAAATTGAAACTAATAATCAAAATTGGCTTATAACCGCGCATCAATTAGAAAACCTGTTAATCACACCTTTCAGGCATGTCGGACTAGAATCATTACAAAATATTCATTTTATTCAAGGAGATAATTTACGTTTTTTACCCATGGACTTACTCATCGATGAACAAGGCGTTCTATTATCTGATAGGCATGATATCTCAATTAACACAGTAAAATCACTTAAAAAATATTTAAAAACTCAACAAACCTCATTATCAAAGAGTGAAACTCATTTGAATCTCATCGGTGTTTCAGATGGAAAATTAGACCTTCCAAATTATTGGCATACCGCGTACAGAAATTTAAAAAAATCTGAAAGCAATTTACCTAGTGTTAGTGAAGAATTGATGCACTTAAAGTCCACCATAAAAAACAGCATGCTTTCCATAGGAAATAAAGCAACAGAAACCAGTGCTAAACACATAATTGAGAAAGCCACAGGAATTATCCATTTTGCCAGTCACGGTTTCGACAACCCCATAGCTCCAGCTTATTCCTCTCTTGTATTAAATCCAGATGACAGCAATGACGGTTTATTGCAAGCTCGAGAGATATCTAAATTATCAACTAAAGCACAATTGGTTGTACTGGCTTCATGTTCGTCAGCCAAAGGTGGTTTGAGTGGTTTATATGGCTACAGTGCAGGCTTAGCTGAATCATTTATTCATGCTGGGGCCAAAACAGTTATAGGAACGTTGTGGGATGTCAAAGATAAAAGCACGTATCAGTTTATGCTATGGTTCTACCAAGGATTGAGTCACAATTTAACCGTTAGCAAAGCCTTGAATTTTGCAAAAAAACAAGCTAGAAAATCAGGTTGGCAACCCTATGACTGGTCTGCATTTATTTTATTAGGGCAAGCTGATTTGAGATTAAAACTACTTCCACTTCAAGCAAGTTACAGAATACAATTAGGTATTGCATTCTTGTTTTTACTCATTATCAGCAGTGGGTTATTTTTTATGAAAATTCTGAGAAAAATCTAGTAAACAAACGTTTACTATTACATCATTAGATTTATAAGGAAACCTTTCTCACTCTCACACTCTTTCTTATGAGTCTGATGATCTTTTTATTTAAAACACCTGAGCGGAACATTATTTGAATTGTTATGTATGTGCATACCTTCTGTACCAACCATTGCGGATGATGATAATAATACCACATATTAGCCTAGCGGAATAATACCGCAATTAAAACGCCTAAATATGTTATAATATCAATATGAAAAATGTTGATTTAAGAACACTTAATAAAGAAGCAAGAAAAGAACTGAAACGTGCTGCAATTAGAATGTTTAAAGCTGGATCAAAGCAAATAGACATTGCAGAAACTCTTGGAATTAGAAATTCAACAATTACGGGCTGGGTTATAAATTACAAAAAAATTGGCAAAATCTCAAATGAAGACAAACGTGGCCGCCCTGTTGGTGATGGTAGAATCCTGTCACCGAAACAAGAGAAGGTTATCCAAAAAATGATTATTGATAAAACACCTGATCAATATAAACTATCATTTGCACTTTGGTCAAATGAAGCAATACAGCAGTTAGTTGAAAGAGAGTTTCAGAAAAAAATACCACAACGAACTTTGTGCGATTTTTTACATAGATGGAAATTTACACCTCAAAGACCCGTAAAACTAGCTTATGAACAACAACCAAAAGCGGTAAAGGAATGGTTGGATGAAACATACCCTGTTATTGAAAAACAATGCATTAAAGAACGAGGAGAAATACATTGGGCTGATGAAACGGGAATATCAATTTATGATTTATCCAAAAACTTTTAACGCAGATGTTTTTATTACTTTTATTAAACAATTAATAAAAACTAGCGATAAAAAAATATTTCTAATACTTGATAATTTACGAGTGCACCATCCAAAAGTTGTTAAAGAGTGGCTAGAAGATAAAGTTGATCAGGTTGAATTGTTTTACCTGCCCAGTTATAGTCCTGAACTTAATCCTGATGAATATTTAAATTGTGATTTAAAGGCAAAATTTAGAGCTGATGCGCCAACAAAGAAAAAAGGTGAAATGGAAATTAAGATGCAAAAACATATGATAGATATTCAAAATAGCCCAAAAAGAGTGCAGAAATATTTCAACCACCCTAGAATTAAATATGCCGCTTAATTTGCGGTATTATATCGCGGGGTTAATATCTTATTGTTAAACCTAGCAGTTAACCTATTTTATTTCACCATGTTGCACTTGATCCATCTGAACCTATATAGCCATTTCCAACAACATTACCGCCAGCTAAATCTCTGGTTGAAAAGGGTGAAATACGTGATTTTTCAATAAGTTGTGGTATTTTAAAAAAAGCCACACCCCTTTCATAACCGCCAACCCCCAAATGATTTAGCCAATACCTACCCGTTTTAACATTACCTACACCATAAATAGATTCTAAGTAGTTTTTTTCTTTAAAGTGAATTTCTCGGTTATTAATAAAAATACTGGTACCACGGCCAGAAATATTTGCTGGCAATTTTCCTCTAAAATACACATTAGGAATAGCTTTACCCTGTGTTGGCCCACCTTCATACCCCCATAATCCAGCGAATGAATCATACCAGTATTTGCCTGGTTGAACTTGACCATAGGTTGTGATTAACATTGATATCTCATTTTGAGTTAATTTAACTCTGTTGATATATATTTCATTAGCTAAAGAATAGTGAGTATAAATAAGGGTAATAAAAAATAGAATAAATTTCATTTTCATAAGTCCTGATTTGAGTTAATAAATGATTTCATGATTTTGTTTATTAATAAATAGTAACCATAATGTCAGAAAACATCCTTTGAAATCCATTTGCTGTTGCTTGTCGAATATAGCAACCCAGTGTTCTTCTACGAGATGCTGGATTAAGTTGGTCACAAGAAACCATAAGTCCATAGACTCCAGGACGTGATGCAACAGTAACTTGATAGTACCTATCTTCAATGTCTGAAGGGAAATGTATGAAACAATCTCCAGAATTGCCCGCAGTTATCGTAATTACATCAGAATTAACCCCATTATAAGAGTTGATAATGGATGGTGAGTTTATTCCACAACTTGCATTAACCAGATATTTAACTAATCCATTAGATTGATATTCTTGCTTTATATCACCTTTTGAATATATGCCAGAATTTGGTGGAACTGTTGAATCACCTATGGATGCTCCTGCGTTGGTATGGATACCAAAAATTTCACTGCCTTTTGTTATTTTTATTGGTTTAGCATTATCATTAGCATCAATGTTGATATCCAGTTTTCCAGTTGGTGTGGTGTTATTAATTCCAATATTACCATTATTTGCTATGGTTAATATTGGTGCTTCTTGAATGGTTAAATGCATATTACCTGTTACATTTGACTGCTTTGTTCCAATTTCAAAATCCTCAGTTGTAGTTCCAGCATTTGTTCCATCTTGTACTGAGCCGACATATCCGATTGGAACATCAGCTTCAAAGTAATCATTATGCATTTCCCCGCTACCAATAAACTTTGTAACAAGACCATCTTCATCAGTTTTTACAGTCAGTTTGGCTGATGAACTGTCGACTGGATTACCAAGTAACACCTGATAACTCTCATTGGCTAATGATAAAATATTGTTTTGATCTCTCCACCCTAATTTTTTTGCTCCCCAATTTATCCCATCATACATCAACACATCATTGACTGAAGCTCCATTTGCAAGCAAATCACCTGCTATAGTAGCAAAATCAGAAGTTTCTGATTTATATGAATATGGTACTGCGCCTATTCTTTGCCTTGTTGTTAGCCTCTCAAAATCATCAGTTGTTGATGATTTTTTAACAGCAACTTCCATCCAAACTTCATTGCCTTGATAAAAAGGAACAAAATTAAAATCTATATTAGATATATTAAATAAACCATTGGTAACATCAACTGCTGTAACAACAACCTTAGGAATTAACAAAGGTGTTTGACTAGATTCAGAATCAAAAAGAACAAACTCCATGTCATATATACCGTTTGCCATTGCTCCATTATCACTTAGTTCACCTTGATAGTTGAACCCAGTTCCAACTGGAGATTGCGCAAAACATTTTACAGTAAATGAAAATATTATAATTAATTTGATAAATTTCACATGGCACCTGATCTTCGATAATAGATGTTACCAGTATATGTGAAAATCATTAACACTAGCAATATCAGAGTTAACACAGATGTTGCAGGTATGACTTGTGGTATTGGTGACACAGAACCTGTAATACAATTGACATTTACTGTAACATCAGCACCATTGATTATTCCGTTGGCATTGATTACCGTACAATTTTGGATTGGAGTTATTGGCTGATTAAGAATAGTTACAGAGTAATTTCCACCATCTATTATTGCTGTGGAAAATTGACTCGTACCATTGTTATTAACAACAAGATTATCAGTTAAATTATTTTGCAGCTCTACAATATTTCCTATCTCTAAGCCTGATGTAGCAACATTTACAGTGAAGGATGCAATAGAACCCATAGTTTCAAAACATTGGCTAAACTCTGAGGTATTATTGTTACTATCAGTAGCAAGCATGGTAATAAAGTTAAATCCAGCAGGTGGAATTGTAAAGTTTTGATTAAATGTCAGAACCCCTGATGCATCTGTTGTTCCTGTTATATAGCCTATAATAATTTCACCTTCGCCATTACCTGAAAGATTACACTGCTGATTTGCAAATACTTCAAAAGTGAAGTTTTCATTTGATAGCCCAGAATAACTACCTGAAATTTGTAGCATTCCTGTTACGATTTGGCTTGATGTTATATCAGGAAAATTAAGAAAATTATTACCACCAAAATCAATATCTCCGACATCATTAGGATTGACCCCAAAACTGCCATCAGTTAAATCAACACCTAGACCCGAATTGGAAAAAATACGGTTAAACATAATCCTGTTTTCTTGTGTGTCAGTTCTTTCGACAATTACTCCATTACCATTAAAACTAATGATATTGCCTATTTGATTATTTGGGTTTCCGATATTATTTGGTCCAGCTCCATTCTGAATAAACATTCCTGCAATAAAGTTTCCTGTTGTTGCAGTCCCTCCGATTAAGTTATTCTCAAAAGTATTATCTCTTGATAAATTTGTTAAGCTAATGCCTGTTGCATTTCCGCTAACAATATTATCTCGCAAAATAGAATCAGTAGCATCTGACATAGTAATACCAGGACTCATACCATTCCCAATTGCTTGTATAGCATCTGCATCAAGGCCAATAATATTATTTATAACCTGAGTATTGTTGGCTGAAAATGTACCATCAATAAATATTCCACCACTACCATTTGCAGATATCAAATTTCTTTCTGCAGGTAGGGTTCCTCCGACAATATTGTTATCAGCATTGATGATTCTTACTCCAGCAGTATTTGTATTTTGACTCAATGCAATACTCCCTGTTCTATCAACACCTATGATATTTCCCATTATTCTATTCGAATGCGATTCAACAAGAATAGCATCAAAAATATTGCCAGAAATTAAATTTTTATTTGCAACTACTGAACCACCAATTAGATTAAATTGTGATAAATTACTCTCAATATGGATGCCTATACCATTAAATTGAGTTGTGACACCATCTGGAAGGACTCCAATGAAATTACCACTAACCAGTGTTGCTCCAGAAGACAATAAAACTCCTATTGTTGGAAACCCTACTATCGAAAGCCCTGCAATGGAAGAGCCATTTGTTTGTACTGTCAGCCCAACAGTTGGTAAAGAAGTGTTGATACTGCCATCAAGAATAACCTGTAAATTGGCATCAGTTCCAAGCAATTGTGTATTTGCACTGCTACCATTTTGTGTATAACCATCAATTAATAATGCATCTGTAATTGTTGGTAGATTAGTGAGAGGTTGAATGATATGCGGCCCAGCACCAGGTAGTGTAAAATCAATACTATCCTGGCCTACTGCATTGTTTGCATCAATAATGGCCTGCCTTAAAGAGCCTATACCCGTATCATTGGTGGTATTGACAGTAAAATTTACTGCATTAACTTGTGAACAAATTATAACCAGGGCTATTACATAAAATACTTTCATTTAACCCTCCTTAGTAAACCAAAATCATTATGTGGCCATTTGCAATAGATCCCGCAACTGTACGTTGGCAAACCAACTGACTATTACTTGTTAAAGTATGACAATTAGCATTACTTATTCCATCAGTAGATACAGAAGTAACTTGCCAATATCTTGTATTAATATTAGTGGGGAAATTGACCTCACAACGACCAAGAGTATTTGTTGTTGCCACTGAGACAGAGCCATTATTATTCGTTCCATTATAAAACGATGTCAAAGATGTCGCTGGCCCAGCACAATTGGCTCTTACCATATATTTCATTAACCCATTGGTGTTAAATTTTTGCTTAATATCTCCTTCTACATAAAGCCCGTCAGATGGTGGTGTTAAACCGAACCCGATTGAAGAACCACCATTTTGATGTACAGTAAATTTTTCAACTGTATCATTTTCAACCACAAATGATTTATTTACATTTGCCGCTGCATTGACAGATAATTTTGCATTAGGGATTGTGGTACCTACACCTACAAAATCACTTGTGGTCACAATTAAAGCGTCAGAATCAACTTGAAATTTTCCAGTTGGGCTTGTATTTCCAATACCAACTTGTCCATTATTGGTCACTGTTAACTGAGGTATCGCTTGAACTGTTATATGCATTTTTCCAGAGCTATTAGTTGATGATGTCCCAATTTCAAAGTCATCATCATTGGTACCAGCATTAATTCCACTTTGAAAAGAGCCTACATAGCCTTTAGCGATACCATTTTCTCTATATTCATTATAGGTTCTATCAGTGCCTTCAAACTGGGTTATTATTCCGATACTTGGTGAGCTGACTGTCAGTCTAGCAGTATTGGTTGACGAACTTGGTCCAATCACAACCTTATCAACTACGCTGTTATTAGTTGTTGATAGAACATTATTTTGATATTGCCATTTATCAGTAATAGATACCCACTCAGTTCCATTAAACGAAATTAAGTCATTTACGTTTGCATTGTTAATTGAAAAGTTTTCTAAATTTCCTGCAGTGCCTGCATTAAATGCAAAGTCTGTTGTGTCTGAGTATTCAGATTTTACTGAATATGGAACTGCTGATAGCAGTTGTCTTGGAGTCAGTGTTTCAAAGGAGGTTGCAGGGTCTGCGGAATTTTTAACCAGTATTTCTAGCCATATTTCATTACCTGAAGCAAAAGAGGTAAAGCCAAAGTCAATATTATCTATGTTTAATAAACCATCAGTTACTGGGTGTGATACCAGCGAAAAAACTGGGGCTATTACTGAACCATCGGTTGCTGTTGGGTAAGCCCAAACAATAATATCATAATCTCCATTGGCAGGAATGCCATTGTCTAGTAGTGCACCTTGGTAATTAAATCCTGAACCAAGTTGTGTTTGAGCCATTACAAAATTGCTAAATATAAGTGTTGTAATTAAAAGTAAGTGTTTCATAAAAGTCTCCTTATTCAAATCCGTTAATAAAAATCAAATCGTTGTTTGGTTGTCTGTTTTGTGTCCAAAACCCAGGTGAAAGTTGATAGTTTGAGCTAGCAAGTGGCGTGTTAGCATCCACTTGAGCGATACTTCCAGTTAGTTGAAAACGGTTACTGCTTAGTTTTTTACCTCCACTATTAATGGTGAAATTTTTGATATCAAATGCAGCATAGCTTGAATTAATCAGTATACACGTTAACAAAAATATTCGTTTTTTTAAATTTCTCATGGTTTTCCTCATTGGTTTTAGTCTCAAACGCAAGAAGTTCAAAAAGTTTTCAATTAATAACAAATCCAATAAAATATATCATTCAAAACCATTTTTAAAAAAACTATTTACTAGCAATGTTGTTTCTAAAGTTAATTGTTGAGGGGATATACCTGATCCATTATTAGCACCTCCTGTATCAGGGTCTACAGAATTAATTGTGGCTGTTATTTGATGCGATTTAGGAACCAATGGATTTATCAACAAACCAGAATCAAGTCTCACACCCATATGAAAACTAACATTTCCTGTATTAATCGTCGAACTTTCATCTCCACCATTTGGGATACTAAAAACCAACAGTTTATTGCCATTCATGTCTAAACTTTGAAATACATCGGGTTCAAAAACACCTTTTATATCATCATTATTTATATCCATCCATGCAAAAAAAACCGACTCAGATTTTACTGGAAAAACACCATCTACAATCCCATCATCATTCATGTCTACATTATAATTACCCACTACAGAACCAGCGGGACCGTTAGTTAGAAATCCATTTGGAGCAAAATCAAAATCAGGAGGAAACCGTACCGTTGCATCAAATGTTTGTAATGCACCCATTGGAATAAAAGCACTTCCTGTAAACGAAGTGCTTTGACCAGGTTGATCATTATCAGCATGCATTGAAAATTCATTGGGAATAGGAAAACCACCTAAATGTGCTTTTTGTTTAACGGTTGAGGCAGTGTTTGTTCCAACGCACAATAAACTAGGGTTTAAAGGATCCCCACAAAGAACACATCCTGATATTACTCCAACTAGCGATATAACACATAATACTTTTAATAGAGAAAGAAATAAGCTTATCTTTTTTTTGATACCAAACATTTTTAAATCACCGGTTATTTACTATCTTAGTAAACGATTTAAATTTAATTTAATCTCACCACTCACTAAATTAGATAATTTTTCCACCTTATTAATTTTTTATTAGCTCAACGACTTACTATTGCCCCTTTTAAAAATTGACGATTTGATATTTCCTATATCTAGTAATGGGCTTGAATAATCTCAATTGTTAAATAGGAAATCATTCAAAACTATTCAGAAAAACCAAATCTCTTGATAACCATTCATAAGCTCCAATATCGGGCATAATACCTCTGATGGTTCCTAATATGTCAGTATTACTTGATAGATTAGGGTGTCCAGTATTAATCATTATTGAATTTTCATTAGACGCACTTAACAATGAATTTGCGATATCCAAAAATCCAGGGTTCTGTTCAGATGAATTATTGTCAAAGCCGGCAGTTGTTTGCCAATCTATCAATGATGGAAAACCTGGTGCCCATTGAGAACCAGTAGAATTTGGATGATAGCAAATATTGTTGTCAATTGTACTAAAAGCAATATCATGTTGAACCAATGTAAAACAGTTAAAAAAATCAGTAGATCCATCATAGACAATGGCGTTGTTAGTAATAATGTGACCTCTGCCACTGTTTCCAAACGAATTAACTTTGATTGCATCTCCACCTGCATTGCCATTGTTTAAATAGATGGAATTATTTCTTATAATCACTCGATCAGTTTCAGCATCACCAGTCCCAGGAAGTCGGTCAGGAGCAGCAATTATTGTAGAGCCATGGCTTTGTTCTTGTATGATGACATTGTTTTCAATAACACAGTCAACGCATGACGAGACACCAATTGACAAATTGCCCACATTTTTAACAGTATTTGCTCTAATCACAATATTGGTAAATGTTTCAGGATTATTATACGCTGCATCTACTGCAATGCCCCAACAACCTGGGCCAGCAAAACCTACATCTTCCCAAATTGTATTATTTTCAATGAGTAAATCATTTATGACTCCATGCACGACAAAAGAAGCGCCTTGACATAGGCCATTTTGATCCAGAGCCGCATGATAAAGCTGGTTACCAATGACTTGCATATTACTAATGTTATG
>JADGEI010000023.1:20583-59582 GCA_016744455.1 Alcanivoracaceae bacterium | reverse complement strand
CTTTCTTTAAGGAGGTGATCCAGCCGCAGGTTCCCCTACGGCTACCTTGTTACGACTTCACCCCAGTCATGAACCACACCGTGGTAACCGACCCCCCGAAGGTTAGTCTAGCTACTTCTGGTGCAACCCACTCCCATGGTGTGACGGGCGGTGTGTACAAGGCCCGGGAACGTATTCACCGCGACATTGCTGATTCGCGATTACTAGCGATTCCAACTTCACGCAGTCGAGTTGCAGACTGCGATCCGGACTAAGATACATTTTCTGGGATTAGCTCCACCTTGCGGCTTGGCAACCCTCTGTATGTACCATTGTAGCACGTGTGTAGCCCATCCCGTAAGGGCCATGATGACTTGACGTCGTCCCCACCTTCCTCCGGCTTATCACCGGCAGTCTCTCTAGAGTTCCCACCATTACGTGCTGGCAACTAAAGATAGGGGTTGCGCTCGTTGCGGGACTTAACCCAACATCTCACGACACGAGCTGACGACAGCCGTGCAGCACCTGTCACTCAGTTCCCGAAGGCACTAAGTCATTACGACAAATTCTGAGGATGTCAAGGGATGGTAAGGTTCTTCGCGTTGCATCGAATTAAACCACATGCTCCACCGCTTGTGCGGGCCCCCGTCAATTCCTTTGAGTTTCAACCTTGCGGTCGTACTCCCCAGGCGGAGAACTTAACGCGTTAGCTTCGCTACTGACTGCATTTACGCAACCAACAGCTAGTTCTCATCGTTTAGGGCGTGGACTACCGGGGTATCTAATCCCGTTCGCTCCCCACGCTTTCGTACCTCAGCGTCAGTGTTATACCAGTTAGCCGCCTTCGCCACTGATGTTCCTCCAGATATCTACGCATTTCACTGCTACACCTGGAATTCCGCTAACCTCTTATACACTCTAGTTAAACAGTTTTGAATGCAGTTCCCAGGTTGAGCCCGGGGCTTTCACATCCAACTTATTTAACCGCCTACGTACCCTTTACGCCCAGTAATTCCGATTAACGCTTGCACCCTCCGTATTACCGCGGCTGCTGGCACGGAGTTAGCCGGTGCTTATTCGTGAGTTACCGTCAATGCTAGTAGGTATTAATCACTAACCCTTCTTCACTCATAAAAGTGCTTTACAACCCTAAGGCCTTCTTCACACACGCGGTATTGCTGGATCAGGCTTGCGCCCATTGTCCAATATTCCCCACTGCTGCCTCCCGTAGGAGTCTGGGCCGTGTCTCAGTCCCAATGTGGCTGATCATCCTCTCAGACCAGCTATAGATCGTTGCCATGGTGAGCTCTTACCTCACCATCTAGCTAATCTAACGCGGGCTCATCTAATAGCGAAAGCTTACATGTAGTGGCCTTCTTTGCTCCGTAAAGCATATGCGGTATTAATCAGAATTTCTCCTGGCTATCCCCCGCTACTAGGTAGATTCCCACGCGTTACTCACCCGTCCGCCACTCGTCAGCAAGAAAGCAAGCTTTCCTCTGTTACCGTTCGACTTGCATGTGTTAAGCATACCGCCAGCGTTCAATCTGAGCCAGGATCAAACTCTTCAGTTAATTTTTCGACACAATAAATTGCATCTAATTTTCTAAAAGTTTAATCTGACTAAATTTCTACTGTTTTTGATAAAAGTATCTATAATATTTTATCAAAGGAAATTGTCAGGTCACTTGTTCTTTAATGTGCATTACCAAAGCAATACACTTTTTTGCTATTTATTAGCGTTTCGATCAAGTGCCCACACAAGTTATCTATTTTGTTTTTAATGAACTTTTTGTCTCTTACATGAAGAAACCCTCAATCAGCATTTCGCTGACCGGGTCGCACATTATACTGCGACTTTTTCTTTCGTCAACACTTATTTTAATTTATTTCAATTTAAAATTTTATGCTAACTTTTTTAACCTGAAAAACTCTTCGTTTATCAAATCAAGGATGCGCATTATAGCGACCAATTTTTGCTTGTAAAGAACTTTTTTAAATTAATTTAAAATTAAATTACAAGACTCTTTTCTAACCTTTAATTCATCCAGTAGGCAAGCTAAAATATAACCGCTTTTCGGTGTCTTAAAGTGCTTGTGAAAGAACCCTTTCTCAAGCGAGAGGCGCATTATAGGTAAACTACTTTTAATGTAAAGAACTTTATTGACTTTTATGTATTTATTTTGCATTAATAAACCTCCTATTCTTCTAAACTCGTATATGGCTTAGGTTTTACTTGATTCTTTCTATTTAATCGAAGATACTATAATTCAAGAGTTGGGGTTTAAAGTTATAAAAAAATGTTAATAAGGCCATAAAAAATCAATTACTAGCTTAAACTATATCACTCGTTCTAATTGGCTAAATTTCATTATAATTTACTCAATACTAATACTTTAATATAAACAAGTTACACAAATGCTTGATTAGGTTTAAGCATGTTAAACCATTCTCAAACTATTTATTTAATAAAAAAAAGACAGCCATGTTACTAAGAAGAATTGCACAACACGTCAAAAACGAAAACTGGTTCGCGGTCACACTTGACTTTATCATTGTAGTTATCGGCGTAGCAGTAGCCATGATGGGGCAACAGTGGCTCAGTGAAAGAGACCAAAGAATTAACGCTGTTCAAGCAGAGAAAGTTTTACAAGCTGATTTACTCAGAAATTATTTTAATGCCAAAGAAAGAGTGACTGTTTCAAAATGTCGAATCGAAGCCTATCAATCCATCGCGCAAAAACTGCTAGAACCCGGCGAAGAATGGATTGGTATGCCCAGAACCTCAGAAGGAGCAGACGTAATTGGCTCCATAACTGCACTACCTAACTTATTAAGATCGCCCAGCCGTACCTGGGGATCAAATAACTGGCATGCTGAATTGGCTCGAGGCACCTTTAATTCGATGGAAGTTGATCGACGAAATAGCATTGATGGCATATTCAAACAAGCAGAACATGTAGAAAAGTTACAAAGAGATATATACACATTACAAGGGCGCATGAAGACATTGACTTTTACAATGCGAATTGATCAACCAGACCGATTTCGTTACCTTGATACACTTGGAGAGATGGACCTCAAAAGTGGTCTATCTGAGTTAATAGCAGGCCAAATTGTCACCAGAATAGAAAATATAAGAATTGATCTATCTCCTGAATTCATAATGCAAAACAATGAATTGGTAACAGCACATAACAAGTCTGCTCAAACTATTTATGGGGATTGTTATGTACCTTTTAACCTTAATGCAATAACTGAACCTAATCTACAGGGTTCTCAGCCAAGATTTTACGTAGCATAACCAAACACGTCAAAGACCAAAACAAAACCTCCGTCATTGCGAGGGAGGTACGACCGCAGCAATCTCATAACGAATATCCAGATTTAGGAGATTGCCACGTCGCTTCGCTCCTCGCAATGACAAAGTACTATTAGGAATAAACTTATGCTACTAAGAAGAATCACAAAACACATTAAAAACGAAAACTGGTTCGCTGTATTCATCGACTTTCTCATCGTTGTTGTCGGTGTTTTTGTCGGTCTTCAAGTTCAAAACTGGAATGCTGACCGCCTTGCTAAAGAAGAAGAGCAACGTGTGTTGATGCAGCTACAAGAGCAATTCAGTATTTTCATTGATACGTCTGAAATTAATATTAAAAACAAATTGAAAACAATGCTTCGGCTGCAAATTTATTGAATGCAATTCAACTGGGTGAAGAACCAACAGATATAGAGGCTTTTATAATAACATTAGGAAAAATAGATGCAATGGCAGCGGCACCTTTTTTACCCACGGCGTTGCAAGAACTGGTCTCATCAGGACAGCTTTCTAATCTAAGTTCACCTGACTTACGTTCTTTATTGACATTATTCTATCAAGAATTTGGAAACCATGAATCAACAATGAATCTCTTATTGTCACTTATAACCAACCCACAAAATCAATTCCATAAAATCGTTGTATTAGATCCGTACAAAGACGGGAAAATTATCAGTTATGATTGGACAAAGATCCATCAACTACGGCCTGAGTTACAGAATGTTCAAATTGGCAAAAAAATGATAATTTATCAAATGAAAGACCTACTTCAAAAAGCAAAATCGGTTAAATCTATTATTCAAAAGAGGTTGAAATGATACTTCGTAGCATAACAAAACACGTCAAAGACCAAAACATTAACACCCGTCATTGCTAGGAGCAAAGCGACGTGACAATCTCCCAAATCCGGGGTTAAACCCAACAGATTGCCGCGGTCGTTCCTCCCTCGCAATGACGGTGGTTTTGTTTTACATTAAGTTCGATAACAGGGAATTAAAATGAAAACTGGCTATGTTTATATTATTACCAACAAAAACAATACGGTATTGTATACTGGTGTTACCAGTGATTTAATCAAACGAATTGACCAACACAAGAACAAAGTGGTTACGGGGTTTAGTGCAAAATACAACTGTAATAAATTGGTTTATTATGAAATAGGCAATGGCATGGAAGGATGTATTTTGAGAGAAAAACAAATTAAAGCAGGATCAAGACAAAAAAAGATTCAATTAATTGAGGGAATGAATCCTCTATGGAAAGACTTATATAATGACATACAATAATAAAATAAGCCAAAACAAAACCTCAATCATTAAGAATGAGGAACGACTGTGGCAACCTAGACCAAGAAGAACTCCGTCATTGCGAGGAGGAACGACGCGGCAATCCCCTGATGCTATCGTAATCTCTAAAAGTAAGCTTTTCATTTCCATAACTAAAACTGCACATTATTCTATTCAAAATTGCGACAATACCAGGAGATTGCCGCGGTCATTCCTCCCTCGCAATGACGGCGGCTTTGTTATTGAATTTGATAACAACAATCCTTTTCATGGAATGAAATAGCCCCGCTTTGAAAAATACCTTTTTGCCTAATAAATCGTTTATCAGCAAACTGAATCCCTGAATATGATTTTACAAAGCGTCCAGCGAGTATTTCTCCTTGGGCTTCTAGTCTTGTCAATTCATAGACACAATCGTACCATTTTAGGGGTAATTGCTCATTATCAAACATTGCTTTGAATAAAATGCCATAGCGATTGAGTAAGATTTTGACAATGGCTTGATTATCAGATTTTTTAACTTCTGGAGCCACACTCCAACGCCCCATCATATCTAAGTAGCTGGTTTTGCTGTTGGATTTTTTTATGTAACGACCGCGCTGAGCTGGAGACAATGAAAACAACCGCAATGCACTAGCACCATCACAATAAATCACACCGAGTTTTACCAAGTGAATCAAGCTGTTTTCAACTTCCAACATCATACAACCCAATTTTTTTTGCATGTCACTGGCATACATTGCACCCTTTTCTTCAATCAGCTCGATTATTTTCTGTCCTTGATGTGTCAATTGTTCGGGTAAATAATCAGTTGTTGCAAATAGCGAAACATTCTGTCTTTGTATAAATGTTATCGGCGTATTTTTAATTGTTGCAATACCATTGGAACTGATTTGCGTATTTGCGGTAATGCGTTTGAATACAAATTGACCGCTGTAACACAATTGATCAAGCATATAAGATTGGTAATTTTTAACCCGTGGTTTAAGCAAATGCTCTTCCCAGATATTTGCAGGTGCTGAAAACCCTTCTAACATTTTTAATACAGCGATTAAGCCATCCATGCCTTCGTGTTGAGTAAAGTGTTTGCTCAATAATTTTTGTTGATAAGTTTCTGGCGAAATTAATTGGTGAGAATTGCGTTTTTTGTAGTGGGTTTGTTTGCGGATTTTGGCCAAAATATGGCGTTCGCACCAGTATTCATTTTTGTCTTCGCCAATGACCTTAAAAACTTTGCCTTGAGTTTCTAACAATAATAAGGCTTGCAAAAGACTACTGGCAGAAACATACATAATTTCTTTTAAATGCTCAAAGCTAGTAAATCCAATGGTTTCGAGTTTCATGAAAGTCAGCTTTGCTAGGTCTTGGTTGTAATCGTCATCTGGAGTTTTGTAGATAGAAGCTATCAATTCTTGGTTATTTGTTGTAAACCAAATCAAGATTCTGTCATTCCCGCGCAGGCGGGAATCTATTTGTAAAGAACAAACCTTCTTCTGTTGAGCCAGCTCCATTAGCCACTCCTGACTATCAACCAATTCATTTCCTGTCAAAAAGCCTGAAAAATGAATCGCTTCATGCAACTCATCTGCATCACGTTTAAAAGGCAAGACAGACGAATTCACCGATTGAATAATACTTTGATCCAAATTTTGTGATGGATAGGAGGCTAAAGTATCGCTGAGTTCTTTGGTACGAACGGCATTAGTTCGGCGTTCTTCGGCTGGTGCATCATCTAAAAAGGCAAAATTTCTGGCGTTGATTATGGCTAAAGATGCGGGTGATGGTGTATTTGCATCAACGAAATTAACTTTAATTTTCTGGTCTTTAATGTCTTGCAATAATTGCGCTAAACCATCTATATCCATCAATACTCTGATGCAATCATGCACCGCTTGATGAACTAATGGGTGCTCAGGGATTTCTCTAGGTCCTGCTAAATTTTCAGGGCAAGCTATTTGATCGGGAAATAGCTGCGCGATTAAATCTTCGGCATTGTTTCTTTGAAATTGTGCAGGCACACGTTTACCACCGTTTCTTCTTCTAATTGCCAATGCAATTGTGGCATTCCAACGCCATTGCGATTCAAACATTGGTCTGTCCAGTAATGCCTGAATTAAAGTGTATTCGACCGTTTCTGGGTTGAGGTAGTTAATAATGGTGGTTAAGTCAAAGCTGTGGCTTTCACTTAATGATAAAATCAGTGTATTTTCGTCAGCTGCGGCTTGCAGTTCGAAGTTAAAATTACGGCAAAACTTTTTACGCAGGGCTAATCCCCAGGCACGATTTAAGCGCGAACCAAAAAGAGAATGAATAACCAAGTGCATGTCGTTATTATCATCAAAAAACCGTTCGACCACTATGTTTTTTTGTGATGGCACAACCCCTAAGACTTTCTTTGTTTTGGCGACATAATCAACCAATTGTTGGGCGGCTAGGTCTGGTATTTTGTATTTATCGCTAATGTTTTTGGATAAAGATAAATCAATGGTAAGTGCAGAAACAGCTTTGCTCAACTCATCCGAGCGCCACATAGTTACACCAAACCAAAAGGGAATATTGGGTGGTTGTCCATGTGCATCTTCGACAAATACAACGCCTTTTGTGGTTTCAATTTTTAATATTCGGTAGGAGTGATTACCCAATATAAAAATATCGCCCGGCAGGCTTTCAAATGAAAAATCTTCATTCAGGGTGCCAATTTTCAAATCTTCGGGCAATAAGCGCACATCAAAATCAAAGTGATCGGGTATGGTTCCGCCATTGGTAATTGCAGTTAATCTAGCTACTTTTCTAGGGCGTAGTTGATCAGTAACTTTATCATGAAAAATCATTGCTGTTTGTCGTTGCCGATTGCCCCCATAACCAACTGCTAACATTTCAATAACCTGATTAAACTCTTGTTCGCTCATGTCTTGGTAGATAGAATTGTCCGACAACAAATGAAACAGTTGTTTTCTATCCCAATCTTGCATAGCAATTTCAGCCACAATTTGTTGTGCGAGCACATCAAAGGGCTTGGTTGGAAACAAAGTTGTATCAAGTTGTTTATTGATTACCGCATATTTGAGTGCGGTTAATTCCATCAAATCGTCTATAGTTGTCGCAAACAATAATCCTTTTGGTGTTTTATCTAAGCTATGACCCGATCGCCCTACCCGTTGTAAAAATGCATGAATATTTCCAGGCGAACCAATTTGACAAACACAGTCAATATCGCCAATATCAATTCCTAATTCTAAAGAGGCGGTGGCAACTAAAGCTTTTAAATTGCCTGCTTTCAAATCTTGTTCGGCTTTCAACCGATGTTCTTTAGCAAGCGAACCATGGTGTGATGTAACCAATTCATCACCAATAATTTCTGCTAAATTTTTTGCTACGCGTTCTGATAATCGACGATTATTGACAAAAATAAGAGTCGTTTTGTGTGAATTAATCACTTGTTTCAATCTTTTATAAACCTCAGCCCATTGCTCATTGGGCATAATTGCATTCAATGGTGATTCAGGGGTTTCGATAGATAATTCCAAATCACGTTTATGTCCAAGATTAACAATAGATGAGTTTTCTTTATGTAGGACAAAATCTCGCATTCGCTCAATTGGTTTTTGCGTTGCAGAAATTGCAATGCGTTGCGGTCGCTGTAGGCATAAAGCTTCAAGCCGTTGTAATGATAAAGTTAAATGCGCACCTCGTTTGGAATTTGCCACAGCATGTATTTCATCAATTATCACCGTTTTGATTGTGCCCAAAATTGCACGACCTGAGTGTGCTGTTAATAAGGTATAAAGTGATTCAGGCGTTGTCACTAAAATATGTGGTGGTTTTTTACGAATTTTATTGCGTTCATTCTGAGTAGTATCGCCAGTCCATGTGGCAGCACGAATATTTTTATCATCAAATAATTGATTGAGTTGTTCTAATGGTTTTTGAAGATTGATTTTGACATCATTGGACAAAGCTTTTAAAGGTGAAATATAAAGTACTGATAATTGTTTACTATCTTCTTGCTCAAACAAAGCATTCAATGCATATAAAAATGCCGCCAAAGTTTTACCTGAGCCAGTAGGAGATGAAATTAAAACATCTTGATATTGGCTGATGGCTTGCCATGCTTGAATTTGCACCTCTGTTGGGTGCTCGAAGTTACGCCCAAACCAATCTAATAACTTAGGGTGAAATTTTTCTTGCCATGATTGCAGCCTCTCCATTAGCTTGTATTTATAATAAATAAAGACTGTGTCTGCAAATAATTAACAACTTGATAAGTTTCAGTTTCTACCGTAAATTCACCTGAATAAATAATATAGCCTTTTTTTGTATTTGGGGTTAGTTTATGGAACTTATGGATAGATTTGGTGAATATTTTATTGAAAGTTGCCGATGATTTAATTTCAATCGGGATGAGTTGCGAACCTTGTTTATAAAGTATATCAACTTCTAAACCATTAGAATCTCTGAAAAAATAGATATTTGGGTTTAACCCTTTGTTTAAGCGCGCTTTCATCGCTTCAAGTATAATTAGGTTTTCAAAAATATTGCCAATTAATGGGTCTCTACTAATAATTCTCTCTGAATCTATATCTAACAAATAGGCTAATAAGCCAGTGTCATTAAAATATATTTTTGGAGATTTAATCGCTCTTTTTCCAAAGTTTTCAAAATAGGGCTCTAGTTTGAATATTATAAAAGAAGCTTCTAAAACTGATAGCCATTCTCTTAGAGTGACTGCAGTTACACCAACATCATTAGATAAAGAATTGAGATTAATAATTTGCCCAACTCTACCTGCCAAAAGTTTGAGGAATTTCTCAAACACAGAAATATTTTTCAAATTGATGAGTTGCCTAATATCACGTTCGATATAGGTGCTGTAATAATTAGCATAGGCTTTTGTTGGATTTAGATTATCATTATAAACCCTTGGGAAAAGCCCTTTGTATAACAACTCATCCCTTGATTTATCCTTAGAAAACTTTGATGCTTCTGCTATGCTAAATGGCAACAATGTCAACAATGCAGTTCTGCCAGCTAGTGATTGTGAAATCTCTTCTTTTAGTTCGAGTTGGTGAGAACTAGTGAGTATAAATCGTCCTTTAGCTACATCTTCATCAACCATGATTTGTAGATAGGATAATAATTTGGGTGCTCGTTGAATTTCATCGAATATGGTTTTTTTTTGGTATTTTCTTAAAAAGCCGCGCGGATCTTCAAGGGCAAACTCTCTTATATCGGGATCATCTAATGAGCAATAGGCATAATTTGGAAAGGCCATCTTTGCAAGAGTAGTTTTACCTGATTGCCTTGGGCCAATGATGGTGACTATTGGATACTCACTTGCAACCTGCAATAACTCTTTAGTGATTTCTCGTGTTATCATAAGTTAATATTACGATCAAATTATGAATATGTAAAGTTCTACTTTATATATTCATGGTTGTTTTCATGCATTATACTATAATCGAGCAAATCACAAACAACCCTATCTCTCAGCCTAAGTTGAATCTTTCAAAGAAGTATTTATCTTATTTCTATTGAGTAACTTAATTAAATCGCCATGATTTTTGAATGACGCTTCAATCACTACATTTATCTTGGCTTGAGGAAAACCCGTTTTCACCACTACCCAATTGATTAAACTTTTAATGCCTTTTTTATTGTAACCAAATGTTTTAAAATAATTCTTATTGGCATCAGAAACACTACGAATCCAACAAATGTTAATTTTATTTTCCGTTAAGTATATATGAAACCGTTTATCAATCATGGTTTTAAAGTAACGATTGGTGATGGTTTTGATTAGGTTTTGCATGATTATATTCTTGGTATTAAAACAAACTATGGGCATGTATCATTTGAAGTACAGAAGTTTTGCCCAAGATCAAAGCCTTTTGTTCCTGAAACAGTACCTGAAAAATTATTAGTTATGAAATTTCCTTTATAAGCTGAACGTACACTGCCATTACCAAAACGTATACCAAACAAGTCATTCCCTGAAATAGTGTTTTCTAGAACGAGAGAGCCTTTTGTGGTTGACCCAATAACTGTGACACCATCTCCATTATTCGATGTAATAATATTGTTGTTAATATTACACCAATTAATGCATTCAACTCCATCACCCCCATTTGAATCTACTATGTTGCCTGTAATCATAGCACTACCATTTATGTTTATTCCATTTTCGGCATTTTTAAACATTGTATTTTTTCGAATAACATTTCCTTTTGTTAAAGCGCTTTCACCGACAGTTAGATGTATACCATGTCCACCTGAGTATCCAATTTGCATATTTTCAATAATAATATTTTTACCAGGCAAAGAAACTCCATCATTACCCATCCCAATGATGGGACCATTTTTTAAGGTTGCTCCTTCTCCTAATGTACTGTTTACATACTTGACTCCATGACCAGATCCCGAAACAGAGGTACACTGATGTTGATAACAAGCTTGTCTAATAAGCGAGAACCCATTAAAGTCAATTGTAACATTCCTAATTCCAATGATGAGACCAGAAATATTTTCATCGTCAAGTATTAGATCACTGGTTAATCTAAAACTTAATCCAGGAACGGTTAATCCAGGAATAATAGAAAATATAGTAATGGGAAAACCAGCACTATCTCCACTAAAACAACCTGTTTGTGTAGCGCAAGTGTGATTAAGTTCAATCACACCATCAACAGCACTAACATTGTTGATAAATAATAAAGTGGATAGTAGTAAAGTTTTTTTAAATAAATTTTTCATAATTGTCTCCGTAAAATTCATTAGTTTTCAAAATCATCTTTAAAGATTAAGATGGCGTCGTTATCGGTGATAATAATTTCAATTTCACTAATAGTCCCAATCTGTGCACCACCTGTTACACTTGTAATAGAAATGGTGAAGTCCTCAGCACCTTCAAGTATGGTGTCATCGAGAATAGTCACTTGTTGAACAGCAGAATTTTGACCATCAAATAAGGTTAATGAAGAATTTACGGAAATGTAATCCACATTACCTAAGGCTTGTCCATCAGAACTTGAAAAAGACACGATCACTTCACCATCATTACCACTTATGCGATCAACTATTAAATTGAAAGTACCGATATTTTCATTCACAGAGATTGAGTTAATCTGCCATTGTATGGATCCAGCTTGTACAGGCTTTGCCCAAATGGCATTAACATCGGCACTTTGCCAAGAAGAATTGAGAGTTTCAGGACTGAAGTTGATTTTTGCTGTATTGTCTAAAATATCAAACTCAAATACATCATCATCAAAAACTGTGGTTCCATTGATTTCTGCTGTGATGTCCAAGGATAACAATACTGTGGTTGCATTGAGCATGTGTATGGCATCAATATTTTTGGAAAAATTAAAACGGTGCAAAAGTTCAACTCCAATGGTGTTGCTGAATCGAATCAAATCATCTGGGTAATAAACATTTCCATCAATTTCGGCAATGGTATCTATAGAAAAAATGAGGTCGCAATTATCAGGATGACGGCTAATAGCATCGACATTCACACCATAAGGTATTGATTCGGCACTGGCATCCAGTACCTTTACACCATTAAATTTAAATACATCTGCGCCATGCATCACAACATTAGCAATTTCTGTACTGGTGTCTACTGAATAAATTTCAGTATCACAACCATCATCAGAGGCATGATATCCATCAATTTGTGTATGAGGCAAGCTGCCTAAGTCATTAGACCGAACAATTGCTTGGTTATTAACCACATCAAAAGCGATAATGCCTTCATCGCTGCTGTAAATATCACCTACTCCATTAGGTATAACATTATGAATATCTCCTACAAAGCGAATTTCTTTTAAGGGGGTTTGCGCTGATAAACACCCGTGTACTAATAGCAATAACAAGGATTTGTATATCCCACATCCCAATATCGAGAATACGATATTAGCACAAGCCCTTAATATACCTAGAAAACTCATAACATGCCTAATCACCAATACGGTTAAGGTTTTTATTGTTTTTCTAGGCACATCAATTACTTGCTCTATCAAGTTCATTTCTATATCAAAATTTGGGTATAATATAGTTTCTGTATTTTTCATAACAAGCTCCTTATGGACATACAGTGTTAGTGTTACAAAGGTTATTACCAAGATTGGTACCACCAGATACTGTTCCAGTAAGGTTGTTAGTGATTACATTTCGACTGTAAGCTGACGTAGTGCTACCCAAAACCAACCCTTCTTGCATGTTGTTACTGATGGTATTTGCTATAATATGACTATTTGAATTTGCAAAAATACCTCTGTCATTATTAGTTACTGTATTTTGTATAATAAAATTTGAACTACTTGCAAAAATTCCAATATCAACATTATGTGAAACCACATTGTTTATAATTGTATTACTATTATCCAATACGATTCCCTGATCATTATTCTTAGAAACAATATTTCTTTCAACGATACCATTACTACCAAAATCAATCCCATCATCACCACTGTAAAATACTCTCATGTTTCGGATAATGTTGAATTCTCCCACTATTCTAATACCATTATCACCCATGCCTGAAACTGTACCATTGTATATCTGTATATTATCAATAGTGTTTCCAGCTGTAATTGCCACACCTGAACCGACGAGTATATTGCACGAACCATTTTCACAACCCGCACGAGCAATCATAAAGCCATTAAAATCAATATTCACATTTGAAGTTAGAATAGAAATTCCAGTAGTGTTTTCATTTGGAAGTATTAAATCACTGGTTAATTTAAAACTTTTAGCTGTAGAGATACTTTGGATGTGAATTGGAAATCCTGATGTGTCACCGCCAAAACATCCCGTCTGAATAGCACAGGTTTGATTAATTTCAACAACCCCATCAACGGCCCGTACTTGCATGACAAAAAGTAGTAACAAGGTTATAACAGCTACTATTTTTGATTGTCTTATTTTCATGATTTTCTCCTCTTTAAAGTGATTTGATTAGGGGCAAATTTGGTCATGACAGAAATTTCCGCCAAGATTTGTAATACTCAATGATACTGAACCTAACGTATTGTTATGCATGTAATTATTTTGGTAAACACTGGTAGAACCAGGCATATTGATACCTAATGAGCCATTATCTATAATTGTATTCTGTAGAATTTTATTGTGATTTCCTAGAGAGAAAACACCGTTTATTAAATTGGAACTTATTGAATTATCAGCAACATGTGAATTATTTCTTATAAGAATGCCTTGAGATTGATTTAAATTTACTTGATTGTTTGTTATTGTGTTGTAATCATTGACTTTGATACCTATTGACCCATTCTCAGCAACTATATTGTGACTAATAAAGTTGTAATTTGTATCTAGTCGAATCCCATCCATTGCATTATTAATTATGGTATTATCAACCACTCTAATGTTATTACCAAAAGATGAAATTCCATTGGCTTCTGTTGCAATAACAGTATTTGACTCAACAACTGATCCAGCACCAACTTGTATACCTGAACCACACCATCGTATTAACAAATCCGATACTTTCGATTGATTACCAAGGTGTATAGCATTGGATCCCATGCCAACGATATTACCGTTTGTGACAGAAACTTGTTTAGCGATTGAAATTAATGTGAAAATTCCTCTAGCTGACCCTGTAGCAGGTAAGCAGTTAACATTAACATCGTTCGCACAGTTAGCACCAATTATTGAGAACCCGTTTAAGTTTATTTCGATATCAGAAGTTTCGATAACAATGCCATGGGTATTATTATTAATATTGGCTAGGTTCAAATTACTAGTTAATATATAGCTGCTTCCAGCCGTTCCATCTATTTGTATTGGAAAACCTGCAACATCACCACTGAAACATCCCGTATTTACAGCACACGCCTGATTAATTTCTATAACTCCATCGACTGCCCACGCTCCATTACTGCTTATAACGAAGAGAATAAAAAGTAAATTTTTCATAAGTATTTTTGAAAATATTAAAACGGCTTTTAGAATAAAAAATCAAGCAAGATTAGTCCTTAATTTTTTCATAGTTTTTTTTTAGTTTTTTATGCACTCAATATTTTTCTTTAAAATCAAAGAGATGGGAAGTTAATATTTTATTGAACAAATGAAATTTAATTTAATCCCAATCATTAATTTGTAATTAGAGGCTAACAAAGTGGGTGCTTTTAGGTTTTTCTGTTATATTAGAGTTATTACAACAAGTCATGGAACATTTAAGAGCCTCTATTAAAATGCATAAACCCCTATTCAAAATTTGAGTAATGAATCAAAAAATTCAATTTAATAAAATCATTGTTGATTTAGTGACTAGAGAATTATTTGTAAATGGAAATTTAGTCCATTTACAAAAGAAATCTTACGACTTATTGTTATATTTAATTGAAAATCGTGAAAGAGCTGTGTCAAAAAATGAACTATTAGATAAATTATGGGATAGAAGCTTTGCATCAGAAAATGTTCTTGCTCATGCCGCTAGCAAACTACGTTCAGCCTTAAATGACAATAAAAAACAAGGTGAAATCATCCGTACTATACACGGTTTTGGATTGCAGTTTATTGCCACTATTGATTCGACTATAAAAAATAATAAAAACCACAACATTACTCTAATCGTTAAAATAGTTACTGGAGTATTGATTATTTTGGCCCTTGGATATTATTTCGCACAACAACAGATAATTCATTCTAAAGAAACTAATTCTTCAAAAACAAGTGATGAATCTCATCCATCAAAAAATGTAAAAATTAATTTTATAATGGAAAACCCACAGCCATTAGAAAATGATTGGAAAGTTAATGGACTTACTTCTTATTTTAATCAACTGTTAAGCTATTCTGATAATTCATTGCCGATTAATTTTATTCAAAATAGAGAAATCAATACAGATACTGACAATGTCATTGTCGCTAGGCAAGAAGAGAATACGCTTTATTTAACCTACAAAGAAAAAAACATAATTCGTTCTGAATTTAACGTAGTGATGGATGACTTATCTATTGCAGTAGATAAAGTTAATAATTGGGTGTGTAATCACACCCTTATCGAAAGCAGTTTATGCGAAAATAATTTCAAACCCTTAACTCATGACGATT
Organism: Alcanivoracaceae bacterium; assembly: GCA_016744455.1. Lineage (GTDB taxonomy): Bacteria > Pseudomonadota > Gammaproteobacteria > Xanthomonadales > Marinicellaceae > NORP309. The sequence continues at coordinate 43,913 of JADGEI010000023.1, read as the reverse complement.
CCTTTATTGTCGAAAATTATATTAGGGGGCAAAATGCTTTGGATAATCAACTAGTAAATGAGGCGAAGAACTTTTTTGAAATTTGTTTACAGCAAGACCCCGATTTTATACTGTCACGTATTGCCTTGGCACAAGCAGAATACCATTTATCTAATTACAATGCTGCGATAGCCCAAGCTTTATCTGTAATCCAATTAAGCAACAACAACCTTATACTATTTCAAGCTCAGTTAGTGCTTGGTCAAGCTTATTACCGTACCTCACAGCTCGAAAAAGCCAAATCGACGTTTAATCAACTAATTAATAATACAGCCATTCACCCTATTCTCAAGGGACTGACTTTGTTAGGGCTCACAAAAATTGACAAAGATACTCTTGAACTAGACAATGCAATAATTAGAGCTCAACAAGCCGTCACACTATTTAAAGACCTTGATATACCACAAAAAATAGCATTATCTTATGATTTATTAGGTGATATTTATTTAACAAAAGGCGAACTGTCTCTTTCACAAGAATTTTTAACTAAAGCTTTAAAAATTTATGAAACAATCAACGACAACACTGGCATACACAGCGCTAGTGCGTCACTAGGTACTATTTATAGAAGACTGGGTAATTATAATGCTTCATATGAATACGCAAAACAACGATTAGGTATTGCCAAAGTTATGAAAGATCCAATTAATATTATTGGAGCTCATTCACAAATCGCCTACAGCCTAATTGAGTTAGGTAATCTTGCCAAAGCCCTTGAGCATGCAGATTTAATGACACAATTAGCTTTGAGCGAAAATGAAATCAATACTTTATACTTTGCCTATACTTTGGAAAGCGAAATTGCAAATTCCATGAAAAACTACAGCTTAGCCTTAAATAAAAGTATCCAAGCCCTAAACATTGCAAAAGAATTAAAACAAGATAAGAAACAAATTGAAACCCTATGTATGATGGGTAGTATTGCAACTAACAATAAACAATTTAAAGAAGCTGAAAAATACTTAAATGATTGCCATCAAATGTCTATTGTAAGTAACTACCTGTTATTTAAAGCTGTATCTCATTTATATTCAGCTACTCTAAAAAAAGAAATGGGCCAATTAAAAAAAGCCTTAACATTCCTCAATCAAAGCTTAGAATATGCAATAAAAATAGACCATCCGAAATTGTATAATGAAATATATAATGAATACTTTCATTTACACATCACTACTGATGTGGATACTGCCGAAAAATACCTTGAAAAAACACCCGAATCTTATAAAAAGAATTACCCGTATTTAATTGCACGAGCCGAAATCAGCTACCACAAGAAGAACTATAAAAAATCCCTCGAACTCGCTTTGCATGCAAAACAAATCGCGAAAGAGATGTGGTTATCTGAGAACCAACACTTATTAGAAAAAATATTACTTAATGCTCAAAATCCTGATTAAAGCTTAATTTAATTGATAGTTAATACAATTAGCCTTAATACAAAAGATATTAAGAAGGTTTTTTTCTACAGTTAACCCAATAAATATTGAGAATGCCATAAATGTTAAATGTTATCAACTTAATTTTGAAATTTAAAAAACTCAAGGTAATGAAAAAGAGGTTTACTACTTAATAAGTCCCATTAAGCTAAATCATAAAAACCAATTGAAAACTATTCTAGTTTCAAAAAATACCAATTATCACTAGCTCAAAATCAAACCATAAAAACAGCGTTTCTTCAGTTCTTTTAATTAATATATTGTTTAATTGACAATGTCAGGCTCTTGTCATGGTCTTGTCAGGGTTTTGTCATTATTCAAATATCATGTTGTTTTAGTATGTACCACTTACTATCAATAGAGCAATGAAATGAAAGGCTGTTTTAATTTTTTCTACTTGGCATGGTTTATAGTTTTAGTCAACCTGACATTTTCTTGTCACACTTCTGCAAATATCCAAGGCACTTGTCCAGTAGAACCACTACCTGAAGATTGCGCTATCTCAACCCAATTCACTAGTGGCAGAGTAGCCTTTACACAATTAAATGGAATCTATGAAATTAGTGGTACAGAAAAATATGGAGGAGATCCCTATGATAATTTTAATAGCAGTGGCTCGCTGCAAGTAGAGTTAATCGATGGACAAGATGCTAATTTTCTTGATATAGATTGTGATGGTAGCGTTACTGGGCAGGGAAAAGATAAAATTTCAGGCGTTATAACCAAAGAATTTGATAATTCCGAAGTGTGCACTAGCGTTTTAAATCAATTACCTCCCAATGAAATGAACTGGAATATTGAGGTTGAAAGAACATATTCTATTACAGGAAATGTAACTGCCGTAGGAGAGTTAGAGCTAGAATTAACCATTGATGAAGCAACATTAACTGTTCTAGATGACTCTAACTTTATAATAAATGTAGATTGTTTCTGGGGTGAGTGGACAAATGGTCATGATGACATTGATGTATCGGGTTATATTGAAAAAATTAAATTACTAGATTCCGCATATGATCCAATGACATCAACACATTGGAACCCTGAATTAACAATTCTAGACAGTCAATCATGGCTAGAAAAAATGGGACAGCATTTTGTACTAGATTATCACAATGTGGGTCATGAACCAGAACTGGTTGACCCAGCCAATTTACCAGACGAATATTTATATTATCAATATTCAACCATGCTTTTCCAAGACACAGTAACAGCTGAATTAACAGCTGATTTTCAATCTAATCCTAAATCACCTGCGATTACAGACCTAAAATTAGATGAAAAAAAATACTATTTATTGGATGTCAATGTCAATACCAGTGTCACTGTAACAGTCGATTGGAAAGAATCTGATGAAACACACCAAATTGAGTTCACCTATGGCAGCACAACTGAAACAATTGATGCAACAGGTGAAGAAACCACTTGGAATTTTGATGCAGGTGAATCAGGTACGAGTATTAAAGCCAAGGCCATTAGTCAAAGCGGTGATTCATTAGAATGGGAAATCAATACTAATAAAATCTCGGTGCCTGCTTGGGCTGGCATGTCCACTGAATGGAGCGGCAGCATTGGTGATAGCGTCATAAATTATGAAGCTACTTTAGACTGGCCTGTATCATTAGAAACCACCCAAACAGTTGATACGCTTTCATTAATGACAGGTTTGTGGGGAGTCTCGGGTTCAATTAGTTCTGAATTCAATACCAATGCTCATTCTGATGGGTCGGTAGGTAATGGCGATTTAAGTACCCAAGCTAACATCAATTTGGCTGGAAAGATTTTTTCCTTTGATCTTAATGGTAATAATTCCACCACTTTGACCTGTGATGATTTAACCACCGATGGCGATGCAACTGCACAATTTTCAGGATTAAACTGGCAGAAAACTTTAAATCCTGTTACGGCAATTCCAGGTTTAGCACCTGCTGTTTGTGGGTTAAGTGGCGCATTATGTAATTTAATCAATAGTTTTGGCATTAAGGGTGAGGCTGATGCCACGATAACTGGTGATGGAACTTTTATCAGTGAAAACAGTGAGATTAAATGGGGCACTGGTCAATTAACTGGCAATCTTTCAGCACAAATTAGTGTTAATGCCATACCAAAACCTTTACGATCATTGGCCAATGTGAGTATCGAAGGCGGTGGATCTGGTTGTATTGAATTTCAGTTTTCGCCCAATTTTGATATGAATAAACTTGGGGGAGAAGTCAATGTGGGGGCTAAAGTGTCCTTTCTTGGACTGGGTGTTAATCCCAGCCATGATTGGCCCTTTGGTGATACCTGTACTGCAAGATTCCAAACAAAGACTCAGAGTTCACAAGGCTGGGTGCCAGCTGATGGGCAATTGTCCATGGCTGTTAATAAAGACTTTGGCGCGGCTGTTTGGAGTGAATTACCCCTTGGACAGAATCGACCATCAGGTGATATTAAATTACGCATATGGGATGGCTCAAACTGGGGAGCAATTCAAACACTGACCAATGATGTCGATGCTGATATGGCTCCGGCCATTGAGTTTGACGATAATGGCAACTTGGTTATTGTTTACCAAAGAAGTATAGAATTTTTACCACTGACCACCAATGATTTAGACACATTTGCTAATGGATTGGAATTACATTATATGGTATTTAATCCCAATACCAATTTGTTGATTACAACAGGGCAAATTACTACAAACAACAGCAATGACTTTGGCCCTATCATTAAACGAGATAACAACGATAAATTACATGTGTTTTGGCAACGTGCCAATGGCTCTCATATCTTTGGAGACACAATTAACACCGTTTCCATTCACAGTAGCTCTTGGGATTCAACATCACAAGCATGGACACCAGAACACAATGTTGCAGATGATTTAAGTTTCACATTGGGATGGTCACCTGCCAGTTTTACTGAAGGTGAAATGTTAGTGTCAGTGGTATTGGATACTGATCAAGATTTTGCTACAGCCAATGATCGCGAACTATTCCACATAGTTAAAACTCAAGGCCTCTGGAACCCTCCGGTTCAGATGACTAACGATACGCTGTTAGATGATTCTCCAATCTCAGCATTTAGTAACAGTGGTGAGCCTATTATTTTATGGCGACAAGTCGATACTGTGATGCAATTACAGGGAGATTTATCTGCTAATCCAGTGATAGCCTTTGGATCAGCTGAACCTGTACTTGATGGTGGCATAGGATCAGAATTGTCTGATGGTGCTGTAATAGCAACTGATGATGGCATGGCAATCTTTTGGACAGAAAGCACAAAAATTCAATTGGCAAGCGATATAGAACAAGCTGATTGGACATTATCGGGCAAGGTGACACCACAAGCTGGTGCTCAAAATATCTTAAACACCTATAGAAACAAGGAAATCTTAAACTTGGCTTATTTGATCAGGGATTTTGAAAATGGAAATACAACTCTATCTGATTTTGTTACACCCATGTTTATGCCTATCAATTTAGTCCCTAGCTTTGTGTTCCGTGACGATTTTGAATAATAAATAATAAAAACAATATTAGGAAATAATTATGAAAAATAAAGCAATCTTAATCATATTGAGCCTTTTTTTGGCAAACTTTGCACACTCTGCATCTGAAGATTTTATCAGTCGTTGGAAAACCGATAACCCAGGTGCATCAAATGCGACATCGATTCACATCCCTACTCAGGGACCAGGATATTTATATGATATTGATTGGGAATCAGATGGCATATTTGATGCAATTGGAGTGACAGGATCTACTAGTCATGATTATGGTCTTGCTGGAGAATATACAGTTACCATCAGTGGGAACTTTCCAAGAATTTATTTTAATGACACAAATGACAAGGAAAAAATAATTGCCATTAATCAATGGGGGACTGGCCCTTGGTCCTCAATGGAAAAAGCCTTTTATGGCGCCATTAATTTAGTTATTGATGCAACTGATACCCCCAATCTCAGCATGGCTACGAGCTTAAGACAAATGTTTCGTGAGGGCAGTTTAATTGGTACGGGGTCAGGCATTTGGAATTGGAACACAAGTAATATCAGTGATTTCTCAGGCATGTTTAGCTTTGCACCATCGTTTAATGAAAATCTTGGATCATGGAATGTAGAAAATGGAAGTGATTTTTCCAATATGTTTACTGGCGCCACTCTATCTGCTGATAATTATGACGCGCTGTTGATTGGTTGGGACATACAAAACTTACAGTCGAATCAAACTTTTGACGGTGGGAATTCTGTTTTTTGTTCAAGCACTGCTCAAACAGCTAAGTCTAACATTGAGAACAATGATGGTTGGGCTATTTCTGATGGTGGTTTGTGCTCCCTTGATCCTGATGTTTTTGCGACAACCTGGAAAACAGACAATCCAGGTTCTTCAAATAATAGCTCAATAAATATACCAGTAGTTGGCGTGGGCTATTCCTATCAAGTCAATTGGAATGGGGACAGTGATTTTGATGATGCAGATGAATCAACCATTTACACCACATCTGTTACCCATGATTTTGGCACACCAGGAGCTTACACTATACATATAAAAGGCAATTTCCCTCGACTCTATTTTAACGACCTGGGTGACAAAGAAAAAATATTGTCTGTAGATCAATGGGGAATACAACAATGGGCCTCGATGGAAAGAGCATTTAAAGGAGCTTCAAACCTAGTCATTGATGCACAAGATGCACCTGATTTATCTAATGCTACCTCTCTTGATGCTATGTTTTCCTCTGCATCGATACTGGGTACAGGTACAGGCAATTGGAATTGGGACACCAGTACAATTACCAATATGGGAAGAATGTTTAATGATGCACCCCTGTTTAATAAAAACATTGGTGCGTGGAACACCTCTTTGGTTGAGGGATTTGATTTTATATTTAGCGATGCCAGTTCATTTAACCAAGATATTGGCCTGTGGAATACGTCATCTGCTATTTCATTTTTAAGAATGTTTGATAATGCCGTGGCATTCAATCAAGACATTGGGCAATGGAATACCGCCAACGTCGAGATAATGTTTGGTACATTTGCTGGAGCCAGTGCCTTTGATCAAGATATTGGACAATGGAATACGTCATCAGTAACATCAATGGCTTCAATGTTTGAAAGTGCCATAAGCTTTAATCAAAATATTGGTATGTGGAATACAAGCTCAGTGACTAATATGGCAATAATGTTTCAAAATGCACAGGCATTTAATCAACCCATTGGACAATGGAATACTGCGATGGTCAATTCTATGTCGCACATGTTTAAAGACAACATTGCTTTTAATCAAGACATAGGATCTTGGAATACTGCTTTGGTTACAGACATGGGAAATATGTTTAACTCTGCCACTTCTTTTAACCAAGACATAGGAAACTGGGATACTTCAATGGTGTCTTTTATGAGCTTTATGTTTAACAATGCTGTTAATTTTGATCAAGACTTAAGCGCTTGGAATATTGAGATGGTAAGCACCGGCCTGTTTAATTTTTTAGGCGGGGTCACTTTGTCAACATCAAATTACGACGCTTTATTGACGGGTTGGGAAATGCAAAATTTGCCTACAAATATATCGTTTACTGGTGGTAACTCTCAATATTGTTCACAAACAGCAATAAATGCCCGGTTAAACCTTGAAAATATTTCTAACTGGACTATCTCAGATGGAGGGGTTGATCCCATGTGCACTGACAATATAGATTTATCTGTTAGCTTATCTGATGGCATTGAAATAGTTTCATCTGGTGATGTGGTAGATTATATAGTTATTATTAGTAATTCAGGGCCAAATGGTGCTAGTAATAGCTTAATTAAGGACTTCAAATCGGATGCAATTATTGCAACGAGTTGGACTTGTATCGCAACAGGCACTGCAACTTGTACAGCATCAGGAACTGGTCCAATAATTGACACCGTTAACGTACCAGTAGGTGAAACCCTTACTTACCTAGTGTCGGCATTACTCACGGATGAATTTTTTGTAGATGTGGCCTATTCAGTCATTGCATCCACATCATCTCAAATTGATTCTAATCCAGGCAACAATGGACGAACCGATACCAACAATAATACTGTTATGTTTTTCAATGGCTTTGAATAGAGATTGTCAAAAACTAACACAAATATTAATCAATAATTAACCTACAAGGTATAAATATGTTAACCAAAACCAAAATTATTCTCTTCTGTATCACAGCCCTCTTATTATCTGACTATACTGTAGCTGGAACTAGCAACTATTTTATTACATCTTGGGATACCAGCCAAACTAGCACAGGTTCATCGAATGCATCGTCCATTCATATCCCAACCACTGGTTCTGGATATAATTATGATATTGATTGGGATGGTGATGGTAATTTTGATGAGTTTGGTATAACTGGCGGCATAACACATGATTATATAACACCTGGAGTTTATGTGGTTCAGATTCGTGGTAGCTTCCCACGTATCTATTTCAACAATGAAGGAGATAAAAATAAAATTTTAAGTATTGTCCAATGGGGCACTATCGCTTGGACCTCAATGCTCAAGGCTTTTCATGGCACAAGTAATTTAATCAACAATGCCATGGATACGCCTAATCTAGCAGGTGTAGTCAGCCTGAATCAAATGTTCCGCAATGCCAGTTTAATAGGAATAGGCAGTGCAAACTGGAACTGGGACACCAGCAATATCAGCACCATGAATGCAGTGTTCTCTAATGCCTCTTCATTTGATGAGGATATTAGCATGTGGAATATGGAATCAGTGAACACTATTGATAATATGTTTTTTGGTGTGACATTGTCCAGCGGTAATTACGATGCTTTATTGGTTGGTTGGAATGCACAAATTTTACAACCCAATTTATCATTAGATCTTGGCACTACGCAATATTGCTCAGAACCAGCCCAATTAGCACGAGCAAATATGGCAAACAATGATATGTGGATGATTACAGATGGTGGTTTATGTGATGCTGCTTATTTTATTACTACTTGGAAGACAGATAATGCAGGTAGCTCAAATGACACTTCAATAACCATTCCTACAAACTCAAACTTTACCTATAATTATCAAGTAGATTGGAATAACGATGGAGACTTCAATGATAGTGATGAAATCATTCCATATACAGGTGATGCCACTCATGATTTTGGTGTCGCAGGAACATATACAGTTAGGATCAAAGGAATATTTCCACAAATTCTTTTTGGGAGTCCACTTGTATTAACTAATGACCGAGAAAAAATTACTGTTATTGAACAATGGGGCACTATTCACTGGAAATCTATGGATTCATCCTACTATGGTTGTATAAACTTAATTATTAATGCCAGCGATACGCCTAGGTTAATATCATTCAATTTCAATTTGCGCAGCATGTTCAGAGGTGCCTCACTAATAGGTACTGGAAATGGAAACTGGAATTGGGATGTTTCAACTGTAAGGTTAATGGACCGCCTATTTTCTGAAGCTAGCTCATTTGATAAAGATATTGGTAGCTGGGATACAAGCGCAGTAATAGAAATGAGATATATGTTTGGTACACTTTTAGGATTGACCTCTACTCATAGTCCATTTAATCAAGATATTGGTAATTGGGATACAACTAATGTCGCAAGCTTTGAGGGCATGTTTAGTAATGCTACTTTATTTAACCAAGACTTAAGTGAATGGAACACAACAAATGCAGCAAGTATGAGTGCAATGTTTAGAAATTCATCATTTAATCAGGATATTGGTAGTTGGGATACTTCACTAGTAACAAGCATGTCATTAATGTTTAAAAATTCTCCTTTTAATCAAGATATTTCAAATTGGAATACTTCATCAGTAACCAACATGGCTCAAATGTTTGCAAACACGCCATTTGATCAGGATATTGGTATGTGGAACATTGAAAACATTATAATCCATGCAACATCTGGATTTAATTTCATGTTTTCAGGTGAGTTATCAATAACAAATTATGAGTCCCTACTAATCAACTGGAACAATCAAAACGTACCACAAAACGCTATTTTTCATGGAGGATCCTCCAAGTACTGTTCACAAGAAGCACAAGATGCAAAAACACAATTAATCAACACTCATGGCTGGACATTCTTCGATGGCGGATACGTGGCTAGCTGCCTTCCTCAAATAGATGCTCAAATAATTTTAGGAGATAATATTGATATTGTTTCTGCTGGTGAGTTGATTGATTATACTATACTTGTGACAAATATAAGTACAATCGATATTGTTGATGCGGTTGTTACAGACAGTATTCCATTAGAAATTCTTAGCACTTCATGGATTTGCAATGCATCAGGTTCAGCCAGTTGTAGTGCCAGTGGAAATGGTACAATAAATGATGTGGTAAATATCCCAGCATTTCAAAGTCTCACCTATACCGTCTCCGCAACACTTATCAACACACCATTTAATAGTGTTGAGTATTCAGCATCTATTGCCTCATCTGCGAATCAATTTGATACCGACATGAGCAATAATTCGGCAACAGATATCAATTTTGTCAGTGATAACATTTTTACAGATGGCTTTGAAACAACGGTTGTATTATTCAAAAGTCATGAGACAAGTCTTACTTATAATTTTTCTAAAATTGATGCACTTAACTTAACACTGAAGCCTTATCCTATTGCAATTGGTGTTGATGAATTTGGCTTTGATCATATGCTTATCCATCTGCGCCAATTAGACAACAATTTACAAATACGATTGAGCCACAAAGATAAAAATCAAGTTTGGAGTATAGGTAAATGGCAGGATTTAGAAAGCCGTGAAACGACAACTTTGTTTTGGTAACGTTAGCGTGCATTCATAAGCTGTGTCGGTTTTTAATAAATTTATGATTGTTAGGGAAATAGAATTGAGAATGTCATCTTTTTACATTTCAATTTTTGATAGAAGACAAAAACTTTTGATCCTCAATTGTCCACAATTCATTCGCTTTTGATTTGCAGTTTTGAAGCAATTCAATGGCTTGTTGTTTTTTGTTTTGTTGCAATAACACCTTGGCTTTGAGCATAAGATAAGGGTAAGCAATCGGGTTAAGTGGTTTATTTCGATCTAATATTTCTACAGCACGCATTGTATTTTTATTCTCTATATAGACTTGTGCCAATAGGTTATTGATGAATATTTTGCTTTCATTGTCGTTGCTGCTTTCTACTTTCTTCCATTCAGATTCCAATACAGCAATGGCCTCATTGTATTGTTTGGTCAGTTGATACAATTGTGCTTGCTTAAAATTTAAAACCTGAGCAATACGTCTAGATGGGGGCTTCTTAAAATAAGCACGGGTTTGGTTAATAAGTTCAATCACACCATTGGGAGTTTTTTGTTCCAGCAATAAATCAATTTTAAAAAACTGATTATTGATGTATCTAGTACGTGATTCATAGTTTTCTGCATGTGAAAAATATTCATCAATCAATAATTCTGCCAATTGCCAACGTGATTGTTTGATAGCAATTATGATGGCATTTTCTTTAGCCTTACGTAACAGACCTTTGTGGCCTTTTTTACTGGCAAAACTTTCACTTTCCTGATTCAGTTTTGATGCCAAATTGAACTGACCTAGTGAAATATGTACTCTCACAATCCGAAATAGGGTAGCTGAGATTGCATGTAAATCATTTTTTTTCTTAAACACACTTAAACCTTTATTGAGTAGGGTTAACGCTTCATCATAACGGGCTTGTTGTGTAGAAATTCTTGCCAATAAAAATTCTGAATGGGCAATTTTTGCAAGATTTCCTAGTTTAGTGAATAATACTAATGCTTTATTGACTGAAATTGAAGCACTATTTTGTTGTCCTGAGTTCAATAAAATGGTTGCTTTTTTTATTAAGGTTTTTGCCAGTAATTCAGGGTTAGGATTTACTTCCAAGTTCTTTTCTAATTTCGAAATTTCTTCAAGAGTTTTGCTTATGGATTCTGTAAAATAATAAATCCAAATTAATTGAAATTGAACAGTTTCTAAACTTGGGCGAGTTACTCCTTCATACTTTTTAAGTAAGTTTACTAATGTTGATTTTGCTTTATCAATGTCTTTATTATAATACAATATTTCTGAATGTAATATTTCAGTTTCTATGATTAACTCAGGGTTATCCACTAGTTGCACAATCGTATCAATCAACCCTAAACTTGCCTGATTATTGCCCAGTTTATATTCAGTTTTGGCTAATTGTAAACGCGCCAAATGAAATAGATTGTCTTCGGATAAGCATAAAGTAAAGAGTTGACTGGCTTTATTAAAATCCCCATTAGTAAAATTATTTAATCCTTTTATATAAAGGTTTAAAAGATGGGAGTTCTTGGGTATAAATTCTACAGGAATATTCGATTGTTTTTCAAGTTTCAATTCGTCTTGCAACCATTGATTGGCTTTTATAAAAGCAAGGCGAAATGTTTTGTCGGTAAACGATTGTGAGGTTTTGATATTATCTTCATTGGCTAAACTAAACTTTATGGTTATCGAGTCACTATTCTCAGTAATTTTAGTAGTCAAGACTTGTAAACTATCTGACAAAGCTCTTTGCTTGCTAATAAATTTTAAGTCTTCTAAATCTTTTGGCTTGTCTTGAATACCTTTAAACAATACATTGTTTGATAATAACAAAAGTTGCTGCATTATCAAACCTTGAGTAGTGGCATATTGATTTGATAATCCAGTTTCAGGCATAACTAAGATCACTGGTTTTTCTAGTTGATTACCTTTTTTGCGTTGTTGTGAATAATAAATAGAAACCACTGATAACAAAACCAGTAATACTAGTAACAAAGGTTTATTAACAATGGGCTTATTTTTCTTCTTTGCAATAAACAAACTGTCATTAGTTGATTCAACAATAGTTACAGGTTGTAAAAAAATAAATCCTTGAGCGTATTTATTTTCAAATAAACGGACTTGACTTATTTCTACAAGAACTTTATTTAACCGAGTGATGCTTTTTGTAACCGTATTATCACTGACCTCTATGCCTGCCCAAATAGTTGAAATTAGTTCATCGTAACCAATTACTGTATTGGGATTTTTTAAGAAAAAAGTTAACAATTCATATTGTTGCTTGGTTAGCGGTATTTTTTCTTGCCCATAACTTAAAAACTTATTGGCGTTATCAAAAATAAAATCGTTAAAATGATAAATCATACGCGCTTATTCATTGTTTCAATGAGCCCTTGTAGATATTTTTCATCTGATGCTTGCCAAAATTGATTGGCTTTATGCTTACATTTATTGGCATAATCCAAAGCTTTGACCACATCTCCAGAATGAAAACTTGCCTTTGACTTCAATAAATAATAAGGGTAAGCAAAGGGCTGGTATTGTTCTGATTTGAGCAGTAATTTAACGGCTTTCTTAGGTAACTGTTCATCAATGTAGTAACTGGCCAATAAATTATTTATTTCAATGATAATTCCAGTGTCTTTTGTAGCTTCAAGTGTATTTTCCAGCAATGATATTGCTATAGACCTTTGATCAACAAGTGCATAGTATTTTGCCCATTTAATATTTATCGCCAGTTGTAATCCACTATCTGATTGGTCACTTATGTTTTGCTTTAGTTCTTCAAGAGCAGGTCTTATTAATGAGGCTTGATTTTTATCCAGCCAATGATCAATCCTTAATAATTTATTGCGGATTTGGGATTGTATATCATGGACTCCAATCGCGCTAATTAGATGCTCATTAAGATAAGTTTCCATTTTCTTCCATTGCTTTTTTGCTCTTGATATTTCAATAGCATAATCAAGTGTTTTAAGCTTGATATAAGGGCGATTGATGCCTTGCAAAATAGCCAACATTTCCCCGTTCAATTCTTGAGCTTCATCAAATTGCCCTTGAGATAACATAACACTAATTAATTGACTCAAGGTTTCAGCAGTTGCTAGTTTGTTATTCATTCCTTTAACAATCGTTAAAGTTTTATTCAATTGTTTTACGGTTTCTATATAATTGCCATCATTTTGAGCAACCCTTGCCAGCAAACTATGTGCTTTGGCATTGCTATTGATATCACCCATCTGATTGAATAACAATTGTGCGTGACGCACAGTATCTATGGCATATTGTGTCTGACCTAATTTTTGGTAAATATTTGCTTTTTTAAGATATACATCAGAAATCAGCTCGGGTTCTTGGTTGCTTGATAACTCAGGTAATAATTGATCTAATATGTCTAATGCTTCATTGTTTTTCGACAAACCGATATACACGTCACTTAGTTTTAAGTTTAATTGGCTTAATCTAGAATAATTGTACACATGGTATTTTTTTAGCACAGATTGGTACACTTTTTTTGCTTGTTTGAGGTAACCTTGTTTAACTAATACTTCCCCTTTTAAAGCACTAGATTTAATCTCCAACTCAGGACTCAATTTTTGATTGAGCAATCTATCCACTATAGATAAAGCTTTGTCATCTTGCCCCATGTGGTGTTTTGTTTCGGCCAATTGGTATTGAGCTGGATGGAATGTTTTATCTTCAGACAAACATAGTTCGAAATACTGAGCTGCTTTCTCATGATTGCCATTTCTATGATTCATTAACCCCCTTAAATACATTTCTATTTGATTTTGATCTTTAAAAATGCTTAAAAAAGCATCTTTATTTAAATGAGCATCCAATTGTCGTGCCAGCCAGTGAGTTGCTAGATTCATCACTTGGTTAAAATCCATCTCAGTAATAACAGTTGAGGTTATCTCCTGTTTATTATCGATTAACTTAAGGATTAATGAATATTCTTCAGCTGGCTTTGTTATAGCGGTGGTTAAAACCTTTAATTGTGGTGATATCCGCCATTGAGTTTGCAAGTATTGATCATCATTTAAATTTTTTGGCTTAGTCTGATAATCTTTGAATAATACATTAGTTGATTGTCCTAAAACTTGTTCAAACAATTCCTTGTTATTCATTGACCACCATTGACTGTTATCGACATGGGCATTTGGCAGAATTAACAATAATGACTTATTTGATTTGCGTTCTTTTGTAATTTTTATTGTTGAGCCAACCTCATTTTTTTTGAACAGTTGCATACCAAAGATAGTTAATATCGCCATCAGTCCAATGGCAATTAAACTGTTTTTATATTTGAGAATTGTGAGTTTTTTAGCAATCAAAATTTTGGGTAAAAATCTTATTCCTACTCCATACTTAGATTCAAAATAATCGGTTTCATTATGCTTACATAATATTTTTTTTAACTTAGTGAAACTCTTATCAACTGTATTATCAGCTACAACTGTCTTCTTCCAAACACTTTTAATAATTTCATCTTTGGATGCTAGCCTGCCATTTCTTTGTAGAAAAAATAACAGTAACTCGTAATTTTGCTTTGTTAACCCAACATTTTTTCCAGAATAAGTTAGTTCCTTTGTTAAGGTATTTAAACTAAATTTAGAAAAAGTATAAACCACAGTAACTCTATGTAATTGAATAAATTTCACTATATCATAACCAATCAATTTAGAAAACATCATTGAACCCATCAATACAATCCGGTTAACTAATCGTATTTGCTAAACCATTCCTCGAAACCATTACTAAACATAAAATCTACAAACTGTAATCTCAACAATTAAAACACTTTTTGTCGCATAAACACCTTGATCACCATTGTATGAAACAGTATTATTTCTTACAATAGATCCTTCCCTTAATAAAATCCCTATTGCTGAATTATTAGAAGTTATAGAGCCTGATATGATAGAATTGTTACCCAAATTACCTCCTACCCTATTTAATCGTAATTGTAAATTTTCAAAAACACCCCCAGAACTAAAAAATAAAATACCGCCAAGTTCCATACCTAAAATACTGCCGTTTTTAACAGGTAATCCAACATTACTAGCATTAATTTCGCTACCAGCATGGTAGCGAAGTCACAGCAACACAAGCAGCATTGTTCTCACATCCAGACCGAACAATAGAAAGCCCATTCAAATCAATGCTAATATTAAAAGTATTAACATCAATTCCATTAGTATTCTCATCTGGAATTAATAAATCACTGGTTAATCGATAATTTTTACCGGATATACCATCAATCGAAACTGGATAACCAATACTATCGCCACTAAAACAACCTAATTGAGTTGCACAAATATGGTTCATTTCTACTACACCATCTGTTGATAAAATTGTAGTAGTCACAAATAGCATGACAATAATTAAAACTGATCCATCTTTTTTCATAAAAACCATATACGTATTAAATAACCTTAATCATAGCTTTAAATGCCATTTGAATAATGGCACAAACCTGACAGGATTATGACTTTGCATTAAACACTTATAATTTTTGCAAAAAAAACGCTTCTCTAAGTTTTGTAAATATCTATAATTAACACTGTTTTTTATTGAGAATAGCCACACCCTGACCTTATAATACACCGCTAACAAATTTACAGATGTATGAGGGTACAATATGAAAGATCAAGATTCTATATTTTTTAAGAATTTTTCCATTATGCTTGGAGCTTTAGTTTTACTAACTATAATACTAGCCATTGTTGGTTACAATATGCATAGCAGTTTATTGGGTGACGATGTTGTAGTGAAAGACAGAAGTGCTGTAGAAAATATGATTAAACCAGTGGCTAAAGTCAATACAGGCGATGCTATCATTGCAGAGCAAAGTGAAGTAGTAACTGATGAACCTGTTGCTGATGAACCAGTGGTTGCTACAGGACCTGCCGACCCGGCGCAAACTTATCAAATGGTTTGTTTTGCCTGTCACGGTACTGGCGCTGCGGGCGCTCCAAAACTAGAAACAGCAGCATGGGATGGAAGACTTGAAAAGGGTCTTGATGCATTAACAGCAAGTGCAATCAATGGAATTGGCGTTATGCCTCCTAAGGGTGGAAGAATGGATCTATCAGATGACGAGATTAAAGCAGTTGTCGAATTTATGCTTAAAGATTTGTAAAATTATTTCAGGACAAGGCATTAATACTTTTCTAAAAGCACACTATTTGGTGTGCTTTTTTATTTTTTGATGTAATTTACTAACTCTTTTGACAATTCTTTCTTACGTTTTTGGCTAGCAAAACTTCCGTTTATGGCATTATGTGCCATTTTTATAATTCCAGCTTTATCTATAGATGTGTTTTCTGCAATGCTGATCATGTTTTCAGTTAAATAACCATTGAAGTGGGCAGGGTCATCCGAATGTATGCTTACATTTAGTCCCTTCTCCAACATTATTGGTAATACGTGTTGCGACATATTATCAAATATCTTCAAAGCCACATTTGAGTATGGACAAACAGTTAACGGTATTTGGGTTTCAACCAAATAATTTACCAATTTTTCATCCTCTAAGCATCTAATTCCATGATCAATTCTAGCGACATTTATGTCTTTAATGGCTGACCAAATATAATCAGCTGGGGCTTCTTCTCCCGCATGAGCAATTACTTTGATGCCTGCATCATGTACTTTTTTGAAGGTATCTTTGAAAAGAGAAGGTGGAAAACCTACCTCAACTGCCGATAAACCAATAGCCAGAATCTTATCTTTGAAAGGTAACAGCAGATCTAAATCTTTTTGTGCAATCTCATTACCTAAATGCCGAATAAAACAAGGCATAAATCCACCGGTGATACCATAACGCTTCTCTGCGTCGATAAATGCAGCATGCAATGCATTAATAACAAAGTCAGCGGGAAATCCATAGTCAACATAAGTGCGGATATCGCAATGAACTTCGGTGTGGCGTATATTTTGTTCAACGCATTTTTCAAAATATGTCATACACACATCGTATAAATCTTGTTCTGATTTAATTACTCGAGTACCGAGCATATACATATCTATGAATTCTGTAAGGTTGTTAAATTGATAAGCCGCCTTTAATTCATCAATTGAGTTATATTCAATTTCATAATGGTTTTTGTGGGCTAATTTCCATAAATTTTCTGCCTCCATGGAGCCCTCTACATGCATATGTAGCTCCACTTTAGGCATATTTTCTATAAATTCTTTCATGCTTTTTTCTTGGTTTTCGGTGCAGGTTGTTGGCGAGAAAATACTAATTGAAGTTCAGAGGATTGCTGTTTATCAAATTTATAGCCTTCGTAATCAAACTCTTTAATGCCCTCAATATTTTCTATTCGATTTCGAATAATATAATCAGACATCATACCGCGAGCTTTCTTTGCAAAGATAGCTATGATGCGGCTTTTGCCGTCTTTGTTTTCTTTAAAGGCTACATTGATAACACTAGCCTTTAATTGTTGTGACTTTATTGATTTCCAGTATTCATTGGAAGCTAAATTTACCACAATTTTTTCATCCTCTTTTTCTAGAGCCAAATTTAATTCTTTTGTGATTGAATCACCCCAAAATTGATAGAGGTTTCCTCCTTTTTGTGTGGCTAATTTTGTTTTCATTTCCAATCGATAGGCTTGCATTAAATCCATTGGCTTTAAACAACCATACAAACCTGACAAAATACGCAAGTGGTCTTGTGCATATTCAAAATCTGCCTGTTGCATACTACCGGTATTGATGCCAGCATAAACATCACCCTTAAATGCAAACAATGCCTGTTTAGCATTTTGTGGATTAAACGGCGTGGTGAAATCTTTATACCTTTGCACATTTAATTTTGACAAATTATCGCTAATTGACATTAACTCTTTTATATCTATAGGTGAAAGCAATTTCAAATTATCAACCAGCTCCTCGCTTGCTCGTAATTGTGCAGGAATTGAATAAGTTTTTGTTGGCGCTGCTTGTTCGAAATCTTGGCCTTTTGATGGAGAAAGAGTAATTATCATTTTGAATGCTTGTTAAAAAATAGATGAGAATATTAACCATTAACTAGAAGATATACAATAATTTGCGTAAAATGTTTGTTTTGATTAACTAAAAAGCTTAATGAATAACGATTATCTAGAATTTGAACAACCCTTGGCTGAACTCGAAGCAAAGATTTCTGAGTTAAGAAATGTGAGCGATGATAACGCCATAAATATTGATGATGAAATCCATAGGTTACAAGAAAAGCTTAAAAACAAAACCAAACAAATATTTGCAAAACTTAATGACTGGCAGGTCAGTCAACTGGCTCGTCATCCCAAAAGACCATATACTAAAGATTACATTGAACTGTTAACCGAAAGCTTTGATGAATTACATGGTGACAGAGCATTTGCAGACGATCCTGCAATTATAGGTGGACTCGCAAATTTTCGAGGTCAATCTGTTATGATAATTGGTCATCAAAAAGGCCGAAGAACTAAAGAGAAAATTCGGCGCAACTTTGGTATGCCTCGACCAGAAGGTTACCGTAAAGCATTACGTTTGATGAAGATGGCAGAACGATTTAACATTCCTATTCTGACGTTTATAGATACACCTGGTGCTCATCCTGGCATTAGCGCAGAAGAACGTGGGCAAAATGATGCCATCGCACGTAATTTATCTGTTATGTCAGATTTACGTGTACCTATAATTTCAACAGTAATCGGTGAAGGCGGATCTGGTGGAGCTTTGGCAATAGGTGTTGGCGATGTGACAATGATGTTACAGTACAGCACTTACTCAGTAATTTCACCTGAAGGTTGTGCCTCTATTCTTTGGAGAAGTGCCGATAAAGCCAGCTTGGCAGCTGAAGCCCTATCCATTACTGCCCCTAAATTAAAGGAACAAGGACTTATTGATAAGATCATCGACGAACCGCTTGGATCTGCACATAAAGACATTAATACGGTAGCAGAATCAATCGGTAACGCTATTGAAAAACAACTGAACAAGCTTAAAAACAGTGATATAGATAAGCTTTTAACCAAACGGTACCAGAGACTAATGAGTTATGGAGTTTTTCAAGAATCTTGATAAATCTATTCTGAACTTTCCTAAGAACTCAGGATTTTTAGTTGCCTACAGCGGTGGAGCGGATTCGACTGCATTGTTGCATCTATTTTCAAAACATCCAAATGTTAGAGCTATTCATATTAATCATGGCCTACAAAGCCAAGCTGATAATTGGCTTCAACATTGCCAACAAACATGTGATCGTTTAGGTATTGAACTTATCACTGAACATGCTAACTTATCTAATGCCAGCGAAAATTCTTGCCGACAAGCTAGGTATGCTTTTTTTTCGAAACACTTAAATCGCCATGAAATTTTAATCACCGCTCATCATAAACGTGATCAATCAGAAACTATTTTACTTAAATTACTTCGTGGTACTGGTCTTAAAGGGCTCTCTGGCATTGAAAAAATAAAACCTTTTGCCAAAGGCTATGTTGCAAGACCCTTACTGGATTGTTCTATTGAATCTCTAATGAACTACCTAATAATTAATACAATTACATGGATTGAAGACACATCCAATGAAGATAACAATTACAAAAGAAACTTTATTCGTAATAAAATCTTACCCAGTTTACAATCCCAATTTCCTGATGCGATTAATACCATTGCACGTAGTGCAACAAATTGTAATGATAGTTTAGTGTTATTAAATCACCTTATAGGTTTCGAACATAAACACCTACCTATTGATAAATTAATAAATACACCCAAAAACCTGCGTTCCACTCTCTTTTACCATTGGCTTTCTAGTAAAAACATGCCATTACCAGATAAAATTGCTTTGCAACAAATTACGCAAGATTTTATTTCAGCGAACAGAGACAAACAACCCCATTACAAAAACAGCCATTATCAATTGTTCCGATGGAAAAATGCCATATATTGTATTGAAAACTACGAAAGGCTATCACAAGATGCGATGTTTACTTGGGATACTGAACATGTTTTTACATTGCCAAATGATTGCGGCACACTAACATATACTGGAAAAGAAAAAATTAACTTAATCATTAAATTTAACCAAACGGGCAAAAAATTAAAAACCAGTCAACACAAAATAACCAAGACAGTTAAGCAGTTATTTCAAGAAAACAACATCCCTATTTGGCAGCGTCAAAACACGCCATTTATTTATCACAACGATGAGCTAGTTTCACTGGGGTTTGATTGGTCACATACTCGATTTAATTCTTATATTGCCTATAACCCAAATTTACTAATTCACTAGTTTATATCTTGTTTGATGAATAATTCTGCTATATTTTAGTAAATACCACCTCTAAATAGCCATCCTTGGTTACAAAGAGTTAACAATATCACAAAATTGTCGTGAAATAGATGTATAATCAATAGCTACAACAACATTGGGGAATGAAAATGTACAAATTTATATCACTCGTTTTACTTATCGGCTTTACATCACTTTCTTTTGCAACACTTGAACAATTTACAGCTGAAGATGAATTAAAACTAATCAAATCTTTAAAAAACGAAAATTTAATAACGAAAAGACAATTCCAGCTCTATCAAAGTAAAATAGCACCGAAAATCAAGAAACCTTCTAGTACTAAAGGTGTTGGTACTGCAATCATCAACGGTCATGTACAAGATGATTCTGCAACTCCTCTGCCTTCTCAATTACTCAGGCTACATCAAATAATTGACGGAGAACAATATTACGTTGACCAAGCTACGACGGACATGAGTGGCAACTATACATTTACTGATTTAGCCGCAGGCAGCTATGTCGTTCATTTTGGAAATGATAATGGTGAATATTTAAGGTATATGTGGCATCCGACTGATTTAATTTTGTGTACATACTATAGTTGTGTAGTACCTGTTAGTAGCCATATAGAGGTTGTCGATGCTGCCGTTGTAAATAACATTGACTTTACCACTAAACTTGGTGGCAAAATCACAGGTGTCGTTTCAGATGTAACTACCATGTCACCAGTCAGCACATTTTTTGTACAGCTTGAAAACACCAATCAAGAATATTCATACAGTGTTTCTTCGCCTATTGATCAACTCACAGGAACATATTCTCTCAATGGAATACCAGATGGTAACTACAGGGTTTACCTATCTGCAAATGAAGATAACCTACATATACCGCAAATTTATGGGGGCCCTGAATGCAACTCATGCAATAGGTTAACCTATGAAGGAATAGGCACTGTTCTTAACATCAACATGGCAAATACCATTAATAGTATTGATTTTGCTTTGAACGTTGGTGCAACAATTCAAGGAAACCTAGTAGATAACATTACCCTCAATCCATTAGCAGAATACGGATTAGTAATGATATTTAATGAGTTTAATTATAACCTTGCCTACATCATAGTTTATGGAACAAATATTGAACCATTGGCTGATGGGTCTTTTGTCGTTGGAGGGTTATTGCCTGGAAGCTATTTTGCCCAAGGCGGTGATTTAGGTCGAGAGTTTTATCAAAGGGAGCTCTATAACAATCGCCCGTGCTATTACAGTGGATGTGATCGTGGCATGGGTGATGTCATTGCCTTAGGTGCCGGCGAGAATAGAGTAGGAATAAACTTTTTACTAGACAAAGGTGGTAAAATTTCAGGTACAATTCTAGATGAAATCACCGGACTCCCAGTCTCCATTGATCCAAATGAAAGGTTACAAGTTCAATTTTATGATGCTAGTGAAAATGTTATTGGCGCTTCTTTTGTAAGTGAGGATGGCAGCTATATTTCTGCTCGTTCATTACCTGCAGGAAATTATGCCGTTCGTACAGGCTCAATGTTTGTTGGAGACCTAATATCACCCTATGTCAATGAAAAATATAACGATATTGAATGTTCTGGCATTGCGTGTGACTTAAGTACTGCAGATGTCGCTGTTGCTACTGAAACAACGACGGCAAATATTGACTTTGCTCTTACCACAGGCAACTCATTTTCGGGCACAGTGACTGACTTGGCAACAAGTGCTCCAATCGCAGGAGTTAATGTATTAGTTTATAAAGACATGGGGGCTGGCATTGTAAAATTTGCCAACTGGGCCCAAACCAGTGATGGTGGCGCAGGAAACCCACCTATAGGTACATTTGAGGTTAGTGGCCTGCCAGATGGAACCTATTATGCCAAAACAGGTTACGGGTCTGATTTACCATTTTTTGTGAGCACTTTTCATGACATCGGTGGTTCTGCGCCCATTGGCTGGATTGATATACTTTATGAAAACATGCCTTGTTTAGCAGATTGTGACGTCACATTGGGTACACCCATTGTCCTTCCAGTAGTTACAGAGTCTCCAAATGCTACCAATGGAACAACAACTGTCAATTTTGCATTAACTGAAGGTGCAATTATAACAGGTCATGCCAAAGACTTTATCCAACATGCTCCATTGCAAGATGTGACTATCAATATCTATAATGACCAAGGTACGTTCATGGGTAGTTCAATCACCGATGCACAAGGTAATTATATCTCTCGCGGCTTACCAGCTGGTACTTATTATTTGACCACCTCAAGCCTAGAAAGTTTACTTGACGTTAAATATGGAAATGATTTTTGTACACCAAGTTCTTGTAACCCACTTGATGCCAACCCAATAACCGTAACAGAATTACAACAACTGAGCAATCAAGATTTTACCCTCAAAACAGCATATATGCATATGTTTAGTGATGCTTTTGAGTGATTTGTAGTTCAAATTTTGTCGGTGCCAAAACTAAATGAGCGCCGGCAATATTGACCTTTCACAAGTTCAAATTGCTTGCTCTTTATACCTAATCAAAGACAAAAATCAATAGGAGTTAAATTAAGAATTTTAAATTCCGTAGATTTTTTATAAACAAGTATATACTTTGGATGTGTTAATAATTCTTCAGATTTAAGGCTTAAATTTGAACTGACGAATGTCAATGATGATTTATGACGCAGAGAGAGGAAGTTTAAGAAGCAATACCTTGAATAACATTCTTCTCTTTAGATTGTGTTAGGAATTCTTCAGATCAAGGACTTAAATTTGAGTTGACGAATGTCAATGATGATTTATGACGCAGAGA
>JADGEI010000023.1:0-20483 GCA_016744455.1 Alcanivoracaceae bacterium | reverse complement strand
TTGAATAACATTCTTCTCTTTAGATTGTGTTAGGAATTCTTCAGATCAAGGACTTAAATTTGAGTTGACGAATGTCAATGATGATTTATGACGCAGAGAGAGGAAGTTTAAGAAGCAATACCTTGAATAACATTCTTCTCTTTAGATTGTGTTAGGAATTCTTCAGATCAAGGACTTAAATTTGAGTTGACGAATGTCAATGATGATTTATGACGCAGAGATGGAGGATTTATAACACAATATCAATAGAAGTGGCCCCCGTTAGCCGGTCTTAGCACATAACCTTACGACTGTGGCTGCTCCCTTCCGGGCCTGACCAAGTCCACCGCTAGTTATTGCTAAGTGACCAACGAAAGCCGAAGCGTATTATCTATTAAACAAGTTTAATTGACAACACTTGTCTTCATTATTTTCTTTAATAATGGAATTGTGATGGGTTTTTTTTGTACTAGAGTTTCTTTATCAAGTTGAATTAATAATTTTGATAGAAACATCATATTCATAGAACAATTATTAGTTAAAAAATTTTCCACATTTTGATCGACATTTAACCCTTGTTGTTTGGCCTGTTGTTTAAAAACTTGTAAGGAGTGTTCTCTACCTAATGGTTGAAGTTCGTGGGTTTGACCGGATTGTAGTCTTGAACGCAAATCAGGCAATTGCCAGCCTTGACTTTTATTGGAAACCTGGCTAGCTAGTATGATTTTTTTATTGGCTTGTCTGACTTCATTTATCCAGTGAAATAAGGATTGTTCTAAGCATTTATCACTGGTGATACTTTCAATATTATCTACACAAATTATGTCAAATAAATCAATGAGAGAAACATTTTCTCGGATAGCTATCTCTTTAGAGTTAATAACTACTACCGATTTATCACCGCTTTCATGAGCATTTGATAGGGCTTGCAACAAGTGAGATTTGCCACTTCCACTAGATCCCCACATATAATACAAGCTTTCTTCTGAATCGATAAATCCTTGCAAACTGGCTATCAGCAATTCATTTTTCTCATCCACATAATTATCAAATGTCTTACTTGCAACTTGTTTCAAATTTAGAGGAAGTTGCTTCTCATCTTTAGTCATCTGTTTTATTTGTTGTCTTATTTTTTTTGGGTTTTTCCTTTTTACTGGTCAATCGAATGTCATCTTCATCGCCATACATCTTACTGTGCATATAATTCTGATGAGCAAACCTCAATAGAACCATTACTATAGCTGCAATTGGTAAGCCTAATAATATACCTACAAAACCAAATAATTGTCCACCTGCTAGCACAGCAAATATTACTGCCACAGGATGCAAACCTATTTTATCTCCAACTAACCATGGAGTTAATACCATACCCTCTAATAATTGACCAATACCGAAGACAATTAATACATACACCATATAAATTGGATCACCAAATTGCATAAAAGCAGCAATAACACCAAAGACCATTCCGGTAATAGCTCCAAGGTATGGTATGAAGGAAACGATACCTGCACCCATTCCAATTAGTAAAGATAAATCAACACCAATTATCATTAGGCCAATGGTATAAATGAGACCCAAGGCTAACATGACAGAAAATTGACCTCGTAAAAAAGCGCTCAAGACACTATTGGATTCTGTGACCAATTTATTGATTGTTGGATATACTGGGCGTGGAATTAATTCCCCTACTCTTGCAGTTAAAATATCCCAATCACGTAACAGATAAAAAGTTACAACAGGGATTAAGACAATGTTCATCATCCAATTAACCACGACTAAGCCGCTCTTGGAAAGTGAGGCTATAACGTTTTTAGCTATACCTCCTGCTTCATTCCAATGGGTTTTCAACAAGCCAGTCATTTCTGACATATTAAAAACATCCGTTTCAATACCCAATTTCTCTTGCAACCAAGGCGTGAGATGCTCACTTAACCATTGAAAATACAACGGTAAATTATGTATGAGTTTGCTCACTTGAAATTCTAATGCCGGTATTAATAACAACAAAATGATGAACAGTATCACAGTCATGACTAAAAATACGACAACAACTGAAAGTGTCCGTGACAACTTCCAACTTTCTAATTTATCTGCAAAAGGATCAAATAAATAGGCTATCAAGGCACTTATTGCGAAAGGGGTCAAAATCGGAGATAGCACCCAAATAAAGAAACCCAGCAGTAAGAATACTGCCATAAAATACCATCTATTTGAATCAACCATCATTTATTTCTCCTTCTCTATAATTGCTTTACCGCCCCAATAATATACATAATGCAACCCACTTGCGACAGTGAATAAAGTCACTAAATAAATCAAATACTCAATTATCAGGGGTTTAAATTGATAAATTGATTGATGAGATAGTACGACAACTATCAATAATATTTGCAAGGCTGTGTTAATTTTACTTAACATACTTGGTTTAGCCATTTTAACTTTAACAATAGTAAAATGATAAAAAGTAGCACCTAATACAATAACTACATCTCGCGCAAGAACCAAAATCAACAGCCAATTAGGAATGAGTCCTTGGACTGCAAAAACCAAAAAGCAACATAGCATCATAAACTTATCTGCTAAGGGATCTAAAACACCACCTAACCAACCTTCCCAGCCAAATGTTTTGGCCAAAAATCCATCCAACATATCAGAAAAACCTGCTGCAATGGCTAAGTAAAAAGCATATTCATATTGCATCTCTAACATAAGCCATACCAGTGGGATCATAGCCAATATCCTGGCAATTGTAATAGCATTTGGTAAATATTTTAGCCAAGACATTTTATTGACTTGTTATGTAATTAAACATAATTTGATTTATTGAACCACCTTCAACAACCTCAATAACAGTATCTCTAGCTACCACTCGAGCAAAAGCTTTACTGGTCACAGCTAATTCAGTTGTTAGAACCAATTGCCCGAGTGATGCTGAAACAGTAGTGTATGAATCCACAACAGAAAGGTTATCCAAATATTTAAGAGTTTTGTTGACATCATTAAAGTTGTCAAAGCCGTTGATTACAATTTGTACAGTGTGTGTTTGAATGTCTTCTATGTTAATTTTATATTTAGCTGAAAATCTATTCGCCACATCGATTAATACAGAATACATAATAACTCCAATATCATGTGACTCCTCCTGAAAATATTGTATTATCATTTCATCTTCATTAGAGTTAAATCCTGACCGCACCTTCTGGCCTTTAAATAAACTATTGATGTAGAGTAATAAACTATGGTTGACGCCATAGTGTTCTTGCGATTGAACATGTGCTTCAAAAGACAAGGTTTTAATAGAGAATGGTGTAACCATCGCCATATCTTTTTCATCTATGCCGGGGTACTCAAGTTTTAAACCCATAGCTGCTGCCCAGTGATTTAACCAATATAAGGCCACCTCATCATCATAAGCATAGTTTAACATTAACTGCCCTTCTGGCGCTCCTTCTGACAAAGGGCCCTCTGCGACCATCCATAGCATGAGTTTCTCACGTTTTTGTGGCATCACAGAAAAGCCTGCTTGCTGAATGATAGTTTTAACATATTCCTCCTGCATAACTAAGTAAAACCAATAATGATAGATACTGTTATCAGGTAAATAGCGATTACTTATTTTTTCAAAGTAGGAATGCTTCATTCCACGTTTAACATTTGCAGAAGCAAATACTGGGTTTTGAAGAATATCTGTAATGATTTCACCAGTATTATTGGCAATAATCTGTGCAAAGGCTTGCTTGAGCTTTATCGGGTCATTGGCATCAGTATCTTCAACCAAAATTGATGTTTTATTAGCATCAAATTTATTTTCCGCATAACCATTAACAACCAAAAACAAGCAAATTAGTAGTAGCTTTTTAACAAGCAAATGAATTTCTCTCAATTTATAAAATACCCTGCTATTATCGCTAATTGTCCACAATAAATAAAGGACTTGGATAAAACAGAAGATAAATATTGATTTGTTTAGACTAGTCATGCGTATTGGTTTAAAATGCTCATCCAGCCGTGATTCGTTCATAAATCAACAAATTAAAAATAATTATGAGTAACTCCAAATTAGACTCAGTACTTTTTGCTGGACAAAGAAAAGCCATATTAGCCCTAGAAAATGGTAGCATCTTCAAAGGAATTGCAATTGGCTTTACCGAGAATAGTGTCGGTGAAATTGTATTCAATACTGCTATGTCCGGCTACCAAGAGATTTTAACTGACCCCTCTTATTCACAACAAATTGTTACCCTTACCTATCCTCATATTGGCAACACAGGTTGTAATAATAATGATACTGAATCAGATCAAGTCCATGTAAAGGGCTTAGTCATCAAGGATTTGCCCAAGATCGCCAGCTCATGGCGATCACAAGTTAGTTTGGATAGTTACCTGCAAAACAACAAAATCACCGCTATTTCCAATATTGATACACGCGAATTAACTCGTATCTTACGCGAAAAAGGGGCCATGAAGGCCTGCATTATGACTCAAAACATTGATGAATCCGAAGCCATAGAATTGGCCAAAGGCTTTTCTGGTCTAGAAAATACTGACCTTGCTATCAAAGTCACTTGTCAAAAGACTTACCAATGGCAACAAGGTGAATTTGACTTAATCGCAAATGACTTTAACGAATCAACAGAACACAGATACCATGTTGTTTGTTATGACTATGGTGTCAAACACACGATTCTACGTATTATGGCTAATTTAAACTGCAAACTTACCGTAGTACCCGCAGATACTTCTGCCAAAGAGGTTATGGCTATGAATCCAGATGGAGTGTTTTTATCGAATGGACCGGGTGACCCTGCCGCTTGTAATTATGCTATTACAGCTGTAAAGGAATTATTACAGAATAAAATACCAATATTTGGAATTTGTTTAGGGCACCAGATATTAGCACTCGCGAGCGGTGCCAAAACAACCAAGATGAAATTTGGCCATCACGGAGCAAATCATCCTGTACAAGATTTAGAAACAACTGAAGTGATTATTACATCGCAAAACCATGGCTTTGCAGTTGATGAAGAAGACATGCCTGATACACTACAAGTCACTCACAAATCATTGTTTGATGAATCGGTTCAAGGAATAAAACGTAAAGATTGTTTTGCCTATAGCTTTCAAGGTCATCCAGAGGCAAGTCCAGGACCTCATGATGCAAAGAAATTATTCCTACCATTCATAGAAAAAATGCAGGAGAACACTAATGCCTAAACGTAGCGACATAAAAAGTATTCTAGTTCTTGGTGCCGGCCCAATTGTTATCGGCCAAGCCTGTGAATTTGACTACTCAGGAACTCAAGCATGTAAAGCCTTAAAAGACGAAGGGTATAAAGTTATATTAGTTAATTCAAATCCTGCCACAATCATGACAGATCCAGAAACAGCAGATAGGATTTTTATTGAGCCAATTGATTGGCAAACAGTTGCCAAAATTATCGAACAAGAGAAACCTGATGCTATCTTACCTACAATGGGAGGGCAAACGGCATTAAACTGCTCATTAGATCTAGTTTCACATGGTGTATTACAAAAATATGGTGTAGAAATGATTGGTGCAACTCGTGAAGCCATCGACATGGCTGAAGACCGAGATTTATTCAAAAAAGCCATGACTGATATTGGGTTAGGAACCCCATTATCATTAATGGTGCATGATATTGAAGAAGCGCGTAATGCACAAAAACACATTGGCTATCCAGTTATTATCCGCCCATCATTTACCATGGGAGGTAGCGGTGGTGGAATCGCCTACAATTTAGAAGAGTTTGAGAACATTACAGCCAATGGTTTAAAGCTTTCACCAACTACCGAAGTTTTATTGGAAGAATCACTACTAGGTTGGAAAGAATTCGAAATGGAAGTCGTACGTGACAAGAAGGATAATTGTATCATTATTTGTTCGATTGAAAACCTTGATCCCATGGGTGTTCACACAGGTGACTCAATCACTGTTGCACCTGCGCAAACATTAACAGACAAAGAATACCAAATATTACGTGATGCATCACTTGCTGTACTACGTAAAATTGGAGTTGATACAGGCGGATCGAATGTTCAATTTTCAATAAACCCAGAAAATGGTAGAGTTATTGTTATTGAAATGAACCCTCGAGTATCACGTTCATCAGCCTTGGCATCAAAAGCCACCGGTTTTCCCATTGCAAAAGTGGCAGCCAAACTAGCTGTTGGGTACACACTAGATGAATTGAAAAATGAAATCACTGGCGGTGCAACTCCAGCCTCATTTGAGCCAAGCATTGATTACGTCGTCACCAAAATACCTCGCTTTGCCTTTGAAAAATTTGCTAAAGCTGACAACCACCTCACGACACAAATGAAATCAGTAGGCGAGGTAATGGCCATTGGCCGTACTTTTAGCGAATCATTACAAAAAGCTCTTCGTGGCATGGAAACTGGGTTAAATGGATTAAACTCTTTAATTACACAAAATGACATTGATAAAGGGTTTGACCTCAACACTGAATTACGCGAACCAACTCAAGACAGGTTATTATACGTAGCTGATGCTTTTAGGTTAGGTTATAGTGTTGATGAACTTTATGAAATATCCGCAATAGACCCTTGGTTTTTAGCAGAAATTGAATACATCATACAAACAGAACAGGCAATTAGTGTAGACCAACAAATAAATAAACCACAACTATTAGCTTTAAAAAAATTGGGGTTTTCTGATAATCGTTTAGCAGAATTGCTTAAAATTGACGAAGAAGCAATGACGCATACACGTCATGAGTATAACATACACCCAGTCTACAAACGAGTAGACTCCTGTGCAGCTGAATTTAGTACCTCCACAGATTATTTTTACTCAACTTATGAAGAAAACTGTGAGTCACATCCAACAAACAATAAAAAAATAATGATATTAGGTGGCGGACCTAACCGTATTGGACAAGGAATAGAATTTGATTACTGTTGTGTTCATGCAGCTTTAGCATTAAAAGAAGATGGCTTTGAAACCATTATGGTGAACTGTAATCCAGAAACAGTATCCACTGATTATGACACGGCAAATCGATTATATTTTGAACCATTAACTCATGAAGATGTGTTGGAAATAGTCGCCATAGAAAAACCAACAGGTGTTATTGTTCAATATGGCGGGCAAACACCATTAAACTTGGCAGAAGGATTAAAGGCCGCAGGAGTGCCAATTATTGGTTCACAACCTGAATGTATCGACATGGCAGAAGACAGAGAAATGTTTAAAGCCATGCTAGATAAGTTAAACCTTAAACAACCTCCCAATAGAATTGCCAAAAGTGCAGATGAAGCCGTAGAATTAGCCAATCAAGTGGGTTACCCATTGGTTGTTCGCCCTTCATTTGTGTTAGGCGGGCGAGCAATGGAAATAGTGCACAGCGATGCAGAATTGAACCGATACATGGTCGAAGCCGTGCAAGTCTCACACAAAGCACCGGTACTTTTAGACAGGTTTTTAGATCATGCAACTGAAGTTGATGTCGATATTATTTATGATGGCAAAGACATGTTAATTGGCGGCATTATGGAACACATCGAACAAGCGGGTGTTCATTCTGGCGATTCCTCGTGTTGCATTCCTCCTTTTTCATTATCTGATGATGTACAAAAAGAATTAGGCAGGCAATCTAGATTAATGGCAAAAGAGCTCGGTGTCATTGGTTTAATGAACACCCAATTTGCAATTCAAGGTAACGACATTTATATCCTAGAAGTCAATCCACGTGCTTCAAGAACCGTACCATTTGTATCCAAAGCCACAGGATTACCTTTAGCTAAAATTGCAGCACGTTGTATGGCTGGCATTTCTCTAAAAAAACAAAACGTAAAGGAACGTTTAAAACTTAATCATTATTCTATTAAGGAACCTGTATTTCCATTCTTGAAATTTCCAGGTGTTGATCCAATTCTCGGCCCTGAAATGCGTTCGACTGGTGAAGTGATGGGAATAGGAAAATCATTTGGTGCAGCAGTAGCTCGTTCCAAACAAGCCAGTGACACTTCCATGCCACTACAGGGCACTGCATTTATTAGTGTACGCGAAGCAGATAAAGATGAAGTTATCCCATTAGCAGAAAAGCTGCAAAATATGGGCTTCAGTCTAGTAGCAACAGAAGGTACCTGTGACTTATTACGTGAAAAAGGATTATTTTGTGAACGTGTTAATAAAGTTTTAGAAGGCAGACCACATATTGTCGATAAAATAAAATCCAATGAAATAGATTTTATTATCAACACCACAGAAGGTTCGCAAGCCATTGCCGACTCTTATTCAATCCGCCGTGAAGCACTGCAACAAAGAATCAATTACTCCACCACAATATACGGAGCTGCGGCAACATTAGAAGCCTATGACCATTTAAATCAAAGAGATATTTATTCACTTGATGAACTGCATGATTTAGCTGTAATTTGATCGACAGTAAAGGCCTGTAATCATTTTCTATTTGATATATTCCTAATGGCAAAACCAAACAAAAAGGGACCGATAACTACAATTGATGTTTTTTGCAACACCTGTAAAACCCAACTATTTAAATACCGAAAAGGCGGAAAAGGAATTCTGATTAAATGTTTCAAAGAACGTATATCCAAAGATTATACAATCCAACCTTGTACCTGCCCAAGTTGTGGTATACAGTTTGCTCGCAACACATTAGTCAGGGGAGTTCCAGCACTCAAAATGATTGGTGGAAAAGTGTTTTTTAAATAGAAAACCCACTACTTTAGAACTCTAAACATTGAGTTAAATCAATACATAACAGAAATCAATTATTGATATAGAAATAAGAAAAATTCAAACTCATATGATGCTATTATGGATATTAGCATCTCAGTATAATACCTTAAATTCAATATTTTCGTAAGTATCGTATAGCTTAACCAATTCTTTCTGCTGATTATTGACATAACAGATCTAGTTATTTAAAATAAGGCCCATGAGACATAATTCTACAAATTTGGTACCTAAGCGAGGTTATATTCTGGCATTTACCCTTTTTGTCTTCTTTTTTACACAGCTAAATTCTTTTGATCATATTCTGGATCACAAGAACTCTATAGATGAGAGTACCTGTTTAGTTTGTATCAACACTTCTGACTTTATTGATATGGTCGCTGTTGATTTAAATATTCAGCAACCACTTCCTCAATCAGACTTTCGACTAAATCTAACTGATTCAGTTAACTGCCCTGCTCCGCAGTATTATTGTTCACGAGCTCCTCCTGTTTTTATTTAAGTTATTCACTCAAATACATTTAAATAAACAACTACTCTATTCAATAGAATCTATTTATTATATACATTAGGTTATCTATTTTTTTTGTAGTTATAACAATTATGGAATAATCATGAAAAAAATAATAATTTTAAGTCTATTTTTATTTAATATATTAATAGCAAATGCCAACACTTTTACTGGCAAGATTTTACAAGATAATAAACCGCTTACAAACGTCAAGCTCATCATACCCTCTCTTAACCTAGAGACTACAACCGATAGTACAGGATCATTTCAATTCAAAAACATTGAATACAACTCTTTAATGTTAGATATTGAAGCATCAAATCATGTACACTACAATACCGAAGTCAACTTTAACCAAGAAGAAACCATCACAATCGATTTAGCTTCTGTTAGTCTTGAAGAGATTGTCGTTGTTGCTAACCCTCTAGAACATAACTTACTTAAAATGACCACCCCTGTTGCTGTGTTGAGTGAAGAAGAGTTACTCATGGATAGATCCCTTAGTATTGAACAAAGTTTGACAGCTGTAACTGGCATCAACTCAGGGAGCTTTGGAGCTGGTGCTGGTCAAGTTGTTATTCGTGGGCAACAAGGCCCTAGGGTCAGTGTACTAAATAACAATATCGCACTTAAAGATGCATCAAGTATCAGTCCAGACCACTGGATTTCATCAGAATCTTTATTGGCTAAACGCATTGAAGTTCTTAAAGGCCCAGCTACGTTATTGTATGGAGGTGGAGCCATCGGTGGAGTAGTTAATGTTATTGACAATGCAATTCCAGCTGAACAAATTGATGGTATCCAAGGTGCTGTTGAGTTTCGCGTTTCAGATAGTACATTAAACGAAAGGGCTGGTGTGATTAGTCTTGAGGCCGGAATAACTGACAAAATAATGACTCATTTCAGCTATTTTGATTCACAAACTGATGATTTCAAGATAACTGATTCAGCAGAATCTGAAATATTACATGAAAGTGAAGAACATGATGAGCATGATGATGAGGAAGAGGAAGAAGAGTCACATGGTATACTTGAGAATAGTTCAGTGAATTCTAGTGGTGCTACGATAGGGTTATCTGTAATTAATGATAATGGTTATTGGGGGCTCTCTTATGCTGATTATAATCGCAATTATGGCATCCCAGGTCACGAACATGAAGAAGAACATCATGATGACGATGACGATGACGACCATGATGGTGAGCATGAACATGAAGGTGAAGAAGTCGTTAGAATAGATTTAGATAAGTCAATATTCAACATCAAAGGTCAACACCGTTTCGATAACAGCTCTTTTATTAAACAATTAAAAGCCCACTACTCGCAAACAGATTACCAACATATTGAATTAGAAGGCAGTGAAATTGGCACCGTATTTAAAAATAATGCTAATGAAATGCGGGTAGAATTATTGCATGACCCATTAGTGAATTTTACTGGAGTATTAGGACTGCAAGTTTCTAGCCGTGATTTTTCAGCCATTGGAGATGAAGCATTTATTGCCCCATCTCAAACAGATATTTATAGTCTTTTTATAATTGAAGAACGTCAATTTGAAACATGGCATGGTGAATTTGGTTTGCGCTATGACAAACAAGAAATCAGCACTAATTTATTTCCCAACTTAAATGACAATGCTCTTAGCCTTTCATTTGGTGCCACATTTGATTTAGATGAAAATTGGATTGTACCGATTAATTTTTCAGCGGCTCAACGATTACCTACGGTTGAAGAACTGTTATCTAACAAGGCGGGACTTGATGAATTGATACCACATCTTGCCACTAATACCATAGAAGTAGGAAATCCTGATTTGCTACATGAAACAGCAAATAATTTAGATATTGGGTTGCGCTATAGAAATGAAAACTTTAAATTTAATTTAGCGTGGTTTTACAATCACATTGATGATTATATTTACTTAAAAAACTCTGGCGAAACCTTTGAAGAAGTCGCTGTTTTTAATTACAGTCAACAGCAAGCCGTCTTTAAAGGTTTTGAAGTTGATCTGAGCTATCAGTATTTAGATTCATTAAGCAATCAATGGAACTTTAGGTTATTTGCTGATAAAACCACAGCAAAGTTGAAAAATGGCTCTTATGTTCCACGTATACCAGCTTCTCGCCTTGGGTTTAATGTTGGCCTTGTAAGAGGGCCTTTGGCAGTTGACTTAGACTATACCCATGCCAATGAACAAAACAGAATTGCAGACTTTGAGTTGCCAACAAAAAGCTACAACCTGCTTGATTTTAGTACTAATTGGTTATTTGTAATGAAAGATAAAGAAATAACAACATTTCTAAAAATCAAAAATATTCTCAATTCTGAAATACGAGAACATGCTTCATTCATTAAAGACATTGCTCCGAGACCTGCTCGCAGTATTACTGCAGGTATTCGTCTAAACTTTTAAATTGTTACTGTAGTGAGGTGGTTTACTAAGTAAACCACCATTATGATTGCTTCAATCTGATTGATGGTACGTGCACATATCAATTTTAGCGCGTACCTCAATTGGACATAAAAAGACTGCAATGCTTGGTCTGTGGAAAACTTACTTGTGATAATACATTAAAAAAATCCATTTAAATAGTTCAATTCCTTGGAATTAATATCTCCCCCCATAATCTTACTAACTCAACTTATGTTGCCGTTATAAACTCCTTGAATCTAATAAATTTCACTCAAATCTATATTTTGCCATTTCTTTATGCTCATATAAAAGCCATAGTATTGACAAAAACAAGCAAAATGAAATAGACTCCACTTCTTCAAATGGCAATTCACGCCTTCAAAGACAAACATATAATATTATAGATGTATCTGTTAATAATAGACGGATATAAGAGGAAATTGAACAATGGCATTAGCTCCACTAACTGCAACAGGTGCAGAACGATTAAAAACAGAATTGAAACGATTAAAAACAGAAGAACGCCCTAGAATTATTGAAGCCGTAGCTGAGGCTCGTGCGCATGGTGATTTAAAAGAAAATGCAGAGTACCATGCAGCTAGAGAAGAACATGGAATGAATGAAGCACGGATTAAACATTTAGAGGGCACTATATCTAATGCTCAAATCATCAATGTTGATGAGCTGAATGTCGGTAATAAAGTAGTGTTTGGTGCAACGGTAGAACTAGAAGACGATGATGAGAATACTGTCACTTATCAAATTGTTGGTGATGTTGAAGCAGATATTAGTCAAGGGCAAATTTCAATTTCATCGCCTATTGCCAGGGCACTGATAGGCAAAGAACTGGATGATGAAGTTGATGTACAAACACCAGGCGGTGAGAGGACATATTATATTACCCATGTTCAATACAAATAACAATCTATGAAATACATTCAGATCCTTCGTCATGCAAAATCTAGCTGGAAGGATTTGAAGTTACATGATCATGATAGAGGGTTAAACAAAAGAGGCAAAAGAACTGCACCAATAATGGCGCAACGATTGTCACAAAAATCAATCCAACCTCAATTGATTCTTTCTAGCACGGCTACAAGGGCCTACCTTACGGCTAAAATTATAGCTAAAGGCATTAACTACCCGGTTTCAAAAATCAAAATCAACCGAAGCTTATATCATGCTACAGTTAATGAATTGCTGATAATAATTTCACAAACGAAAAATACAATAAATAATTTAATGCTAGTTGGTCACAATCCTGGGTTCAATAATTTAGTGAATCAATTATGTCAAACTCATCATTACTTTGACAACATCCCTACTGCCGGGTTGTTGACGGTTTCTGTAGATATCACAAATTGGCAACAAATCCTAAAAAACTCTTTATTTTCTCAAGTAGAATTATTGGATTATGATTACCCTAAAAAGTATCAATTATACAACTAATTCCACTAACATTAGTCATAGTAAACTCAGTATAGTGGAACACTACTTTTATAGAGCATTATATAAATAGCCAACCCTAATTAACTCCTAACCTATTGATATTCAGAGATATAAGTTCTATATTCAATGAGCTTATCGACCAAGTATGTTATAATTTAATACAACTTCTTGGTTGATTTGCTCAGAAATACACCCGAAAACTACCAAATGAATATTTTTGGTACTGATTTACTCCAACAACTAGACCCAAGTGAACTCTTGATTAATCTTGGAAGGAGAATTCCATGGCAAGATTTCCATAATGAATTCAAAGTTCACTATTTCAATTAAAAGAACCTTGTCACAGCACAGATTTGGTAAAATTCAGAAATCAGATAGGAAAAGATGGTTTTGAAAAGATATTTCAAATGAGTATTGATTTACATGGTTGTTATGCTCAAGAGAAGGTCGTCAATATTGACACCACTGTTCAAGAAAAAAACATTACCTATCCAACAGATGCCAAACTGGCCATTAAAGTCATCAAACAAAGAAGAACCTTTGCCAAAGAGGTTAAATCTTTACGGCTAGATTTACGTCACTTTCGCTATGTCAAAAAAAGAGCAAAATCACGCAGAGCTTAAAACGTCTAAGAACGATTGCAAGGGCTTTGATTAGGGAGCTGCGAAGAAAGCTACACAGAGAAACGTAAAATGAGATGTATGAAAATGATTCTTTGTTTTATGAAAAAGTGTTAGCTCAGAAACCAAATACTAAGAATAAAGTCCACTCACTTCACGAACCTCATGTTTACTGTATGGCAAAAGGAAAAGATAGGGTTCAATACGAATATGGTAACAAAGTGTCAATAGCATCAACCCATAAAAGCAATATTGTTATTGGCGTTGTCAGCCATGAAGAAAATATTTATGATGGGCATACATTGCCAGATGTTTTAACACATATTGAAGATTCTAGGGGTAGCAAACCCACCGAAGCAATCTGCGATCGTGGATACAAAGGAAAAAGTGAAGTGGATGGTGTTCAAATAACACTACCAAAACCACCTTTAAAGAGAGATAACCGCTATCAAAAAGAAAAGAAACAAATGTAAACGCCGAGCAGCAATAGAACCAATTATTGGTCACTTAAAATCAGACTTTAGGCTTTCGAAAAATTTTCTTAAAGGGGTTGCAGGTGATCACATTAATTTATTGATGTCAGCGAGTGCTTGGAACTTAAAGAAATGGCTAGTTTCTTTTTTGGCTCTGTATTATATGCTTAGTATTGCAGTAAAAAACTGGTTTTTATAATAGTTTATACAGTAGGATTATTCAGTAGAGCGAGAATCAGCATATCCCCTATTGATCAGGTTAAATAATTATGCATTTTTCAGGGTCGGCTAATTACTCACTCTATTATATGGAGCAGGAAAATCATGCATAACGATGTTTCTTCTATAATTCAAATGGCAACAACCTAAAACAAACTTTTATCTAATTACAGGGTAGTATGTGCCTTAAAACCTAATGAGATGTCAACAGTTGTGGAAAAATGCAATTGCTATATTCTTGCCATAGCTATTACTCACTAAAAATGATTAAACTCTTTTTAAGAGAAATGGCAAGAGTATGAAGAAGGGAAAAATACCAATTAAATGTATTCAAAAACTTTAACAACTTTTGTTACGCCACGTAGATTACGGATTTTTTCTACAACAGCTTGAGCCTCTATTTTGGATACTTTCCCCATTAAATAAACCACTCCCCTGGTAGTCATTATACGTACACGTGAAGGGTTAAAACCCTCAAGGTTGACACGTAACAATGATGATTTTGATTTAGATGTAATGTAAGAATCTTTTGTTCTTCGGCTTACGTTTGTTGGTATTGATTCATGTAATTCATTGATGACTCGAATTACACCTGTTCTTTCTGCGGCAGAATCCTCAGCCTTGATTTTATCAGTGCTATTTGCTGCCTCGCCAACTAACAAAACAACACCATTATAAGTCATCACTTTAATATGTTCATCGTTAGAGATGTTTTTATGAATTGCTTTACGTACTTGTATGGAAATAATTTTATCATCAATAACCTGCCCAGCCGAACGTCTGTCATTGGCCACTGAAATTCCAGAGACAACTGCTCCACCAACAACAACTGTTGCACAACCTGAAAATAGGGTCACTTGTATTATTAGTGTAATAAGTAGAATTTTTTTCATATTTAACCTCAATAAAATGCGTTTTCAATCCAATTAATTTCTGGATCTTGTTTAGTTCCCTGTATAGACACAACATCAAATCTACAGTTCCAGTCTTTGTATTTTTTATTTTGCAACAAATATAATTGTGCAGCTTTGATGATTTTCCTTTGCTTGCTCTTTGTCACGGCTTCAGCCGCAGAAACCCACTCATCATTTTTACGGTATTTTACTTCAATGAAGATTAAAATTCCGTTATCTGTCATAATTATATCAATTTCGCCAACCTTACAATTGTAGTTTTGTTTGACTAATTTTAATTTTTTTGTTTGCAAATATTTTAACGCAACTTTCTCCCAATAATCGCCAAATAAACGCATATTTATTGATTGACCACCTTTATTGGTGGTTCCACATCAAGGATTGAGTCTAATTTTATAGGTGGTAATAATACAGCTCTACCTCGTTGATATTGTGCCCAAGATAAATCGCGGTGAACCTTACCATTTCCATCAACTGTCAATTGACCAGAAAGTCCCTCTAATTGCTGGTTTTGCATTCTTTGCATCCACTCTAAACGAGGAAACATTGCAATTGCATCAAAACCAAAAGCGAAAAACTTTTTATTACTCTCTATTTTTGTTGTATCGAAATTAACCTTGTTTTCCAATGAATCAGAATCAATAACAAATTGGCTTTGGCAAAACTTTATTCCATTTAAGTCTTTGTTATGTTCAGCATTATTCCCTTGAATTTGAGAAGTGGAATAAACAGGCACATTTTCCGCTTGATAAAATTTTAGTTGTGGTTTAATCAACCGTGCATTCTTATTTTTTGCCAGGATAAAGATAGCATCAACATCTGGTCTAATTTGTGCTGTGTTTTTAAATTTTTCCCCAATAATTGTTTTTAAATTCCTTGCACGAACTGTTGAATCATTTAAACCAATGGCTTGTTTGATTTCTCTAGAATAATCATGAGCAGCCTCAGGATAAAAGGCATAACTCACCACTTGCCCACCAATTGAATTAAATTCTTGTTCAAAATACCTAGCCAACTTTCGTCCAGAATTTGTTTCTGGTGCCAACAACATAATTCGCTTGCGTTTTTCTTGCCATAGGCGATTAGCAACATTTCTGACTTCATCTTCCTTAGAGAGTGAAAACTGGTAAAATCCAAAAGGGTTGTTTTCTTGTTCTAACTCATTCAATAACATAACAGGAACAGTAGAAGAGTTAATTTGTACTAGCTGTGCTATCGAATTTTTTTCTAATGGGCCAATAATAAAGTCAGCACCCGATTCTATCGCGCCATACCACGCATAAGAAAAACTTTCACCATTGGAACCTGTATCAAAAAAAGTCAATTGTTGTCTAGAAGAGGCATTACGATACAAAGCAGCCATCATTCCTTGCTGTATACTCTCTGATATTTTTTCATACTTACCTGTTAGTGGTAAAAGCACTGCTACA
Source organism: Alcanivoracaceae bacterium (assembly GCA_016744455.1). Taxonomy (GTDB): domain Bacteria; phylum Pseudomonadota; class Gammaproteobacteria; order Xanthomonadales; family Marinicellaceae; genus NORP309. Next base: position 3,729 of record JADGEI010000023.1, on the reverse strand, counting down.
TTTTTATAATTGTTTGTTAAGTTGAACATTTGGCTTGCTGGGTGATTTTGCCAACGCGCACGCCATTGTTCCACTGACTCATCATCTTGTGCCAATGTAATAGTTGCAGCTTCAAGCCAACCTTGCTGTAATTCTGTTGTCTCTAAGTTAAATAATGCCGCAACCAATTGTTTTTCTGTTAATTGTAACAGGTTTACGATGATACTATTGGTTACATCATAAGAAGAATCTAAACTAGAAAGTTCTATTAAGGCGAGAGCTGCGTTAATATGATTGTTATGATAGCTGTCAATTTTAGCTTGTAAAACAAGATAACGTGGGCGAAGTTGCCCTTCTATATTATCTAATTTGAAATTGTACCTATCATCATAAATATATAGTTCGGCCTGAATCAACTTATACAATGGTGACTTGCTATTTTTAACCAATGAATAATACTGCTTAGCTTGCTGATAATCTTTAAGTTGTAGATAGCTATCAGCTAAATAAATGGCAAAATCATCCTTTCTATATTTTGTGTATAATTGTGTAAATGCCTGTACTGCATTCTTATATTCTTTTTGTTGATAGTAATAGTGTGCTTTCTCTAAACCTTGGTATTGTTGTTTATCTGGACGAATTGGTTGGTTGCCACAGGCAGAAATGAGTAAAATGACAAAGACTAAACAAATATTTTTCATGGTTAATTAAATGAACACAAATAAAGATATTGGTACATTATATATTGTTGCAACACCAATTGGTAATTTAGATGATATAACTAATCGAGCAATTAAGGTTTTAACAGAAGTTGATATCATTGCTTGTGAAGACACGCGTCATTCTGGGCGACTATTGGCGAGTTACGGTATAAAGAATAAACTCATGAGCTTTCACCAACACAATGAAAATGAAACGGCAAATAAGTTTATTAAGCTACTACAAGATGGCCAAAACATAGCTTTAGTTTCTGATGCAGGAACACCGCTAATTAGTGACCCAGGTTACCCCTTGGTTAAACAAGCCCATAATCAAAATATAAAAATTGTTCCTGTGGTTGGTGCCAGTGCCATCATTGCATTACTTTGTTGCAGCGGATTACCGACAAATGAATTTCACTTTTTCGGCTTTCTACCTGCTAAAAGCACACAAAGACAACAACAACTTAGCAAAATATCACATTACTCAGGAACCAGTATTATTTATGAATCAACACATAGAATAATTAAGTGTTTAGATGACATTAAAACAATTCTAGGAGCAAATAGAACTATTGCCATAGGGCGCGAACTTACAAAAGCCTTTGAAACTATTAAGATTGGTTCCATTGTAGATTTAATCGCTTTTGTCGATTCAGATAGAAATCAACAAAAAGGTGAATTTGTCATAGCCATCGGTGAAGAGCCTGCTGAAAAGGCAACGGGAGTTAGCGAACAACAAAAAGAATTGGTCAGTTTGCTTGCTAAAGAATTGCCCCCAAAAAAAGCAGCGAAAATTACTGCACAGTATTTAGAGGGAAAAAGTAAAGATATTTATGCCTATTTGATTTCAAATTAGTTTATTTGTGACGTGTATGCTACAATTTAACAATCATGTACGAAGTTGTTACTATGAAAAACCTATACGTTTTAATCATTACCCTGTTTTTCTTGCATAATTCTATAGCAGAAAATTGGCGTTTGGATTCTCGTTTTATCCATTTGGATATCAAAAGAATGGTTGAAAATCAATACCCAAAATTGACCAACTTAGCAGAAGAAATTAGTCATTATTCTGGCTATTATAACGTTAACCCTTTTTTAATTGCAGAAAATGCATTAGACAAAGAACTTGAAATTTCTTTAATTGCTAAAAATCTTGCCTCAGTCATACATGGTAAATCTGACTCAACTAAAACAAACAAAAACACCTCAGCATTAATCAAAGACATAATTGGTACTAATGCATTTAACAAGAGCCAAAATTACATGCGTAGTCATAATTTTCCAATTTCCACAAAAACTGCCAACCAAGCAAATATGCCAGCACTTGATTTTCCATTTGATCATTCTAAAAAATGGCATTTCAATGGCATTCATACATGGACAGGTGACGATGATGGCTCACCTATGTCATCAATTGATATGACAAGAAGCTGGGGGCAAAACTGGGGAAATGATACCAGTACTGATTGGGTTAGTGCTTCACATGATGGCATTATATCTGTTTTTTCAAGCTGTTTTGTTCGTATCACTCATGATTCAGGTTGGGCAACAGATTATTACCATCTGGATAATGTTCAATTCAACAATGGAGATGAGATCAAAGCTGGTGACTTCATTTCAAATTATGCTGACAATTTAACACAAGCAATTTGCCAAGGCGGTCATTCATTTAGCCCTCATGTACATTTCGCGTTAGTAAAAGATGGTAGCCGACATTCTCTTAGTGAGCAAGCACTTAGTAACTGGACAATGCATCCCGGTATGAATTCGTATGATAGTTTGCCGACTAGAATGTGGTTAGAGAAAAATGGTGTTAAATTGTTTGCCTTTGAAAATACTTTAAAGCACTTATCTGGTGACAATGAAATTGATTATAGATACAGTGGACTATACACTTCAGCGGCTATTGATGGGCACGGTGTTGAAGTAGTTATATCTAAATTTGTTAATACTGATAGTAATCTCAACATAGTTTTTACAACTCTCTATACCTACGATGACAATGGCAATACAAACTATTATGCTGGTAGCACCGACTTTGACAATTGGCGAATTGATGAAACAAAAATCATCAACCTGAAGCAGAATAGTGGTGGAGATTTTACCAATTTAACACCTGTAGATCGAGACAATGATGTTCTAGAGGCTGGAACAATCGAGTTACATTTTATTAATTGCTCAACACTAGAGGTCTATTTTAGTTTGATTGAACCCACTTCGAATGAAATTGTAGAAAAGAACCTGGTATTAAGTAAAATTATTGGGACTCCTGATTATGTCTGTGAAGCCCCTAGCCTAATGCCTTAATATAATCCTGTGTTCTTAATGGTAACTCGTCACATTTTTTACTAAGTCTTGTGGAAATTGGATATGATAGCCGATGGTTATTAAATTTTCTTTAACTACCTCAATATCAACCATAGCAAGTTTATCGCGTTTATCTAAATCAAGTTCCATAACTTGTGTATATTTACCAAGGCGTTTTAATAACTCTTCTGGTATGTCTTCCATATTTTTGCTTAAATGCAAATACAAATACAATCCAGGTTTGCTATCCGACCGCATAACAACACAATTTAAGCTTGATTGGGACTGCTCATTCTTCATGTATTACGCCAGCATCAGGATTATTAAAAACATACTCATCTAATTTCCCTTCAGATTTTGCCACTATACACGTAACGGCACAATCACCAGTTACATTTACTGCCGTTCTAGTCATGTCTAGTAACCTGTCAATTCCAAGGATAATTCCAATGGCTTCTACAGGTAATCCAACTTGAGCCAAAACACCTGCTAACATTAATAACCCTACACCAGGAACTCCAGCAGTGCCAATTGATGCTAATGTAGCCATTAGAACCACAGTTCCTAATTGTTCCAAAGTAAGCTCAAACCCAAATGCTTGTGCAATAAATACAGTTGCTACTCCTTGCATAATAGCCGTTCCATCCATGTTGATAGTAGCCCCAAAAGGAACTGTGAATGATGATACTGATTTATCTACACCCATTCTTTTAGTAACGGTTCTTAATGTAACAGGTAT
>JADGEI010000022.1 GCA_016744455.1 Alcanivoracaceae bacterium | reverse complement strand
CCGTGACAGGTAATTGCGTAGTACCGCCTGCCAAGCCATTAAAGCTAATGACATTGAATAAAATAATTAAAATAATGTTTTTCATGGTATCGTCCTTTTTGGTGGTAGGTAAATCTTACCATATTCATGCGATGATTTCTGTTGCCAACGATATGTAAGGTAAATACTTTTTAGCCTGTACTTACAAAAAACACTAGGAGAAGAGAAAGCTTTTTAGCTGTTCTATTGAGCCAACGGCTTGAGGTTAGCACCAACAAGATAACTCAACAACTTTAGACTGAAAACCAATAGATTGTTTTACAGTGACTGATAGCCACTCTTGATGATGAGTAAAATGTCATTAAGAAGTTGAATATTAAGGTAATTATAGCGAATCATACACAACTCTGGGGCAGTGGGTAAACAAAGTGATAAAACACCTATAAAGTCAATCACCAACTATGTTTTTAAGTGTTCAAAGTTTCGCTGAATATTTACTTCTATTGTAACTTATTCCCAAAACCACTGAAAAACTTTGGCTGTGTACAACACCCTCTCAGGCACTAGATAATAAAACATCAATGCTAGTGAGGCATGTGAAAATGCCAAGGGTAAAAATCTTCTGAACACTAGCCAAGAATACGCCCAAAAACAACCTGCTATAAAAGTAGCCAACATTAATGTTACCGATGGCAAGTGCAATACCGAAAAAACAAAGGCTGCTAATACACTGGAAATTATGCGGTTTTGTGTGTAGTTATAAAAGACTCTTTGAGCTAACACGTAACCCAGGAGAAATTGTTGAAACATAGCCCAAAGAAAATACGTGGGCAACTGTGTAAATGTATCGCTATTTGGTTGCTTTAAATACATCATAAAAAGCAACAACATTAGAGTTGGTAGAAGAACAAAAGCATAATTTAAACCAATATGATAGGGCGCAACGAGTTTATCTACACCTTTAAATAGCAATTGTTTTACTGTCCATTTATACCAATTTTCTTCTATCACCCTTGCCTTGTGTTTATTTCTGAATCTTAAGTATGCCGTCCAAAGTAGTAATACACTGGCCAAAGCATAGAGAACAGAATTGAGATAAACATTAGTAGTATAAGGTGTATTTATTTTGTGTGGGCTAGCATTTAACCACGATTTAATTCCATTAATTCGTACTATTGATTGTGGGTATTTATTTTGCAAATAATGTTTAAGCCATAAGTAATTGGATGGCAGTTTGCAATTTTCTACTAGATTAAACACGATAACTTCATTAGCTTTGTGATTTATTTCATTTGTCAATCGAGCTGAGCAATCTGTATTTGATTGCGCAAAATCTAGGTTTTTACTAACATAAGGTAATACGATTGACTCAAGTGTTAATTGTTCTTTTATTTGACTAAAATGAAGCACTAGACTACTTATTTTTTTCTTATCTGCACCCCATATTGATTTCTTTTTTTCATTTGTCTTTACATTGACTTGGCTCCATAAAAGATCCAAATCTATCACTTGTTGTTTGCCTTTTAATTTTAATAGGGGTGAATAATAAAAGGTTAAATCATTTAGCTCAGATTGAAATTGAATCATTAAATTTGCTGACATCTCTGATAATGCATTGATAATCAATTTGTTATGTAGCCTTGCACTGATGGTTTCTCCAGAAAAATTTAGAGAAATTTTCGAGTCATCACTGACTAATGACTTGATGGCTTTGCCATTGTTGCTAGCTTGCCAATAATGATGAGTCGATTTAATAACATCATCATTGAAACGGCTAAAATCCCAGATAAAAGGTGTTTTATTCTGTTTAATATTTTGTATTTTAGCTTCTGCTTCTAACTGAATACGTTGTTTAGTTAGATACAATGAAGCATACCATGCAACCACAAATAAAAAGAGAGCGCTGGTTAAAACTAAAAAGATTGAATAGATATAATTCTTGATATTCTTCAATTTAAAATCTGAAATCACTTGAGATAAATAAAGGAGGCACTATTATGACATATCATACACAAATTTGGAGAAAATAATGACTCAATCAGTAACAGTTCATTGGTTAGAAGATTATACTTTTGTAGGAAAAACACCAGAACATAAATCAGTGATAATGGATTCACCAACCGTGGCAAATGGAGACAAATGCGCACCATCACCCATGGAGATGGTTCTATTTGGACTGTTGGGATGTGCTGGTATTGATGTCAAATTAATTTTGGGTAAATCAAAAAAAGAGATTACAAAATTAGAGGTCAAAGCTACAGCAGAAAGACGTGATGAGTTTCCTCGTATTTTTACTGATATTCATCTGCATTTTAGTGTTTCAGGTAAGAATTTAGATGATAAATCTGTGTCACGTGCTGTGAAATTATCAGCTGAAAAATATTGTTCAGTCTCTGCAATGATTGATAAAACCGTCAATGTCACCCATGATTTTGAGATAGTTTAACTTAGAGAAATTTCATAGAACGTTTTACTTTTGTCAGTTTAAGCATAATCATAGGGGCCGCCGGTCTCCAAGGCTCTTTGATAAGTTTCTAAGGCGTGAATTTTGTCGACATATTTTTTTATATGTCGATAATCATCTCCTCTTGCTCTAGTCATACTGGCTTCCAGTGGAAAGATCATCTGAATATCAGCTCCTGTCATCTTATCCCCAGCAAACCATTGATTCTCCGCCAAATGATCATCAATAAATTGCATGTTATTTTTAATAGTGGGTGAGACATAACCACTTAAAACCTTATTGGCTATTCCTTTAGCTATTGGTTTGATAAAGAATGGCATTGGTGAAGTTTTAATTTTGTCAAAAATCAATTTTAACACTAATTGCGGCATCAGAGAACCTTCAGAGAAATGCAGCCAGTAAATATACTGTCGATAGGCTTCACTATTTTTTCGTGGAATCATATTCTGACCGTATGCATGCGCTAAATATTCTACAATGGCGCCAGATTCAGCAATAGTTATAGTTTTTTTATGAGCATCGTCGGTGATAACAGGCGACTTGCCCAAGGGATGTATAGCATATAATTCTTTAGGAGCTAATTGTGTTTCCTTATCACGTTGATAATGCTTAACATTGTATTCGATTTCTAATTCTTCGAGCATCCATAATATTCGTTGTGAACGGGAGTTATTTAGGTGGTGAACTGTAATCATATTTGTATAAGGCTTAATTAATGACACTATTTTAGCATAGTAAAATAGAGATGTTTTCAAATAAATGGCGTACTTTTATTATTTTTTTCGCATGTATAGTTATTATTGAAAGGAAAATTATCATGAATAAAATTTTATTACTTATTGTATGCTTGGTAACCTTCACTTGTGCTTACGCAGATATTGAAGTAACGGTTACCAACGAAGCTGAACTCATTAATGCTATAAATATGTCTAATGGCAACCCTAATGAAATGTATGATATTTTAATTTCAATCGATACTGTAATAAATGGCGAACCTACCTTAACCATAACACAAAAATTACCCACCATGGTTGGGCAATTAACCATTGCTGTAGATGATGATACAGATATCCTACCAAACACTTCCTATTTAGGCCCACTTTTTACAGTTGGCTCTGGAGGAAAACTCATATTAGACGGCTTAGACATGAATATTCAGATGTTCCACAATACGGATGATGGTGGAAGTATTGTGGTAGAAGGCAATGGTGTTTTCACAACATCTCAAGCCGAGTTCTTAAATTCTGTTAGTGACCAAAATGGCGGTGTTTTAAGTTGTGATGGTGTGTGTGATGTCTCATTTACAACATTTAACAGTTCATCATCTGTAAAATCTGGTGGAGCAATAAAGTGTGGGGCTCAAGGCGAATGTAACGTATCGGACAGTTCATTTATAAATAACAGTGCAGGCACCTCTGGTGGTGCTGCTATTTGTCAGGGGCAATGCCAATTTTATAGAATTGCTTTAGATGGAAATTCAGCTGGTACCTTTGCTTGTAGCGTTGATGCTCCTTTCGGAGCGAGATTAACTATTGACCAATGTACAATTCGAGATAGAGGAAACAGATGTAGCACAAATTCATTTGATGTTAATGGAGGTGATATGCTTCACTCAAATTGCTATGTTGAAATCAACCCTGTAGACTTTTCTAGTTGTACGGGTAGCTGTAGTCAACAAGGAAACTACTATATCTCAATAACACCATCAAAAACTTCCAACAAAACAACATGTAATGACTTTGGAACAGGTGCCTTTACTTCGTTAGGCTATAATTTAGATTCTAGTGATGGTTGCTTTCTAGATCATGTAACAGATATTGAAAATACTGATCCAGATATAACCATGGACAATAATAATATACCTATTCCAAATTCAAACAGCCCTTTAATTGAATCTGGTTCAAATGAGTTTAGCAACAATGCTTTGCCCTGTTCATTCAAAGACATGAATGGTTTAGGGCGACCACAAGATTTTGATGGTGATGGAGTTTTTACATGCGATCGCGGTCCGATAGAAGTTCAAGGTGGGATGGATTTAAGTAATGCACAAAGTGGACTATACTTCGATGTGGATAGGGATGGAGAAGGCATTATTCTTGAAATGCTCGGCAATGGAAAGGCTCTTGTCACCATGTTCACCTACCACCCTAATAAATCTGATTTAATGTGGTTTGTTGGCGCTGGAGATGTAGTTGGCAACTCTGTGGTGATTGACAATGTCCAAAGGACTTCGGGTGGAGTATTTGGCCCTGACTTTGATGCTGATGCTATCGTCAGAACTGATGTGGGAGGCATGTCACTTATTTTCCCTGATTGTGATTCCACAAGCAATCCAGGTAGGTTGGTTTTTGAAGCGGGGTTTGGGTTTACAGAAGAATTGGAAAACCTCTTGGTAAAAAACAACCGAATATCTCGATTATTAGAGTGCAATCAAAGCCAAACTAACCCAATGATAGGAAGATCTGGTATCTTCTCTGACCCTAATCGATCTGGAGAAGGTGTGTTTGTACAAGTGCTTAATAGTGGTCAGGTTGTTATCGTATTTTACACCTATACACCAGATGGGAAACAATTTTGGTACCTGGGATCTAATGGTCAGATTAATGGCAATACCATTACTGCTGATATGAAATATCCTGCTCAAACCACAGGCTTTGGAAGTCAGTTTAATTCCAATGAAATTGACCTTCAACCATGGGGCACCATATCCATGGTATACCAACCCGGCTGTAACAATATAACCATTAACTATAATTCAATAATTGCAGGATTTGGGAATGGCAGCTATTCTTATCAGCGCTTAACCAGGCCTGCTGGAACAACATGTGATTTATAGAGTAGTTCAACCTTAAGTATTAACCCGGCGGTATAATATTACACCTAATGTCTTGAACTTGAAAACTAAGATTAAACTCTTTCTGTCTTTGTTCTGAGGCTTGTACTCGATAATGTTCTTCACCAAGTTTTTGTTTAAGGAGTGTTAAACTACAATAAAACTGTTTTGTGTAGTTAACCTTATCTTGCGTGTAATTCAAAGCAGCAAGCATGTTTAATGCCTCTGCTATACGCCAATCATCAACAGGAAACTTCTGTTTTCTCATGATAAGCACCTCTTGCAAAAGTGTATTGGCTTCTTCAAAATGTTTTTGCTTCATCGCTATTTCTGCACTGGCAGATAATGTTTCAATATAATAAATATTGTCTTTACCAAGCTTTTCTAAACGTATCTTCAATGCTTTATCAATCCAATTTTTAGCCTCAGAGACATTATCTAAATAGAGATGCATCCTACCTATATTTGTCATTGAAAAAGCAATATTAGCATTTTTTAAACCATTATTCTTGAATTGAACTTCATAGGAATTTTTAAACAATTCCATTGCTTGTTGAATATTACCTAAATCTGCTGCCACCATTCCTAGGTTATTGTCAGTGCTTGCAGTATCTGGATGTTTCTCCCCAAGAGTTTTTAAATTTATGGATTTTACATTTAAGAATAATTTTTGTGCCTGTAGGTATTTTTTCTTTTGGCGTAACACTAAAGCCAAATTATTTAAAGTCCGCGAGTATTTGCTACTGTCCTCTAAATTAAGGCTTTCGTATATTTCTTTGGCAAGGGTTAATGCTTCTACAGCATTATCATATTCAACAAGTTCGACGTATATCGCTCCAAGACGATTATAGGAATCTGCGGTCAAGACATGCTTATTTCCCAGTTTTGACAACCGTTCATTTGCCACATATTTGAATTTTTTCAACGCCAATGAATAATCTCCTTGAGAATAGGCGAGTACACCAAGTGACGTTAGGCTTTTTAACGTTCTATGATTATTTCTTCCTAAATTTTTATAATTAATATCATAACCCAATTGATAATAATTTTTTACTAATTGAAAATCCCCTAAACGCCAATTTATGTTGCCCAGAAGTTGATAAATATCGACAACAGATTTATGTTCTTTTCCATAAAGTTCTATTCTTTTTTTCATGGCAGAAACTAAATCTTTTTCTGCCAGTTGATAGTGCCCCATTTTTGAATTGATTTGTCCGCGAAGTACTTCAACTTGAGTTTGTGTTTGTATTGGTAATTCATTGAAACGGTATTTAATTAACATTTCTTCAATTTCATTTTTCGCTAATTCAAATTTTCCATGTTGTTGATACAACTTGGTTCTTGACAAATACATCTTTGCTTTGTCAATCGATCCATCGATAAATAACTCATCAGCCTGATTGAACATTTTTTCTGCTTCAGGCAAATAACTCATATTCAAATAGACATTGCCAAGTGTTTCATAGAGTGTCGCTTTTGTTTGTTTTTCATTATTAAATTGCTGACCTAGTTTTTGACTAGAATAATCCAACAAATCCTTAACTTTGATGATTTTTTTATCCGTTAATAAAGGGTCAGATACTTCAAACATATCCTTTAAAAATTCAGTGACTTGCACAACTTTTTGTTGCTCTTGGTTTTTTTCTTTAAGTGATTTCTTTAATTTATCTGATTGTATATATAGATTTCCTGATAATAAGATAAGAGAAATTATTGCTATTGAGCTCATGGTAAAACCCAATACATGCCTTTGTAAAAACTTACTTAACCTATAATAGAAACTGTCTTGTTTTGCTGAAATAGGCTTTTTTTCAAATGTATTTTGTATATCTTTTGCAAATGCTGTGGCTGACATGTATCTGCGTAACGGGTCTTTTGCTAACGCTTTCGCAATAATTTGCTCTAACTCTCCAGCTAACTTCTTCACTAGGCCTTTTTCACTTTTATTTATAACTGAATCAGTTCTTATGTTTTTACTAGCAAGTTTAGGAGTATACTCATTAATAGTCTTAATCGTTGTTGTTAGGTTTTTTCTATGAACATCATAAGGTAAATTCCCAGTGAGTAAATAGTACAATAAGACCCCTAATGAGTAAATATCACTAGTTGTTGTAATTGTTGTAGAATTGATCTGCTCTGGGCTGGCATAAGCTAATGTCATCATCAAACTTGACAATGTGGTTTTTTTGTTTTCCTTATTTTGCTCCTCATCAACCAATTTAGCTATACCAAAATCCAATAACTTTGGTTCTCCATCTTTACCAATCATAATATTCCCTGCTTTAATATCTCTATGAATAACTAAAGATCTATGTACAGCATCAACAGCAAAGCAAATCTTCTGAAAAAGTTTCAATCGTTCACTTAAACTTATTCGATTTTCATCACAATATTTTTCAATAGTGCAACCATTAATGTATTCTACAATTAAGTAAGGTATATTTTGGTCAGTAATTCCACCATCATAGAGTCGCTCAATGTTTGGGTGGTTTAACGACAACAGTACTTCCAGCTCTGTATTAAAACTAGCTAAAACATGTTTAGCAAACCGTCCTGTCGTTGCAAACTTTATTGCGACTTGACGTTCAAAACCATCATCATTTTTTTCACCTAAATACACATCGCCAATTCCACCACTACCTAATTTTTGTTTGATTTTATAACCATTGATTACATTTGGTGGTTGAAAAGTTTGATCTATATTTTCTTGCCATGGTGGTTTACTGTCTAGTACAAATGAGCCTGAATAATGGGCTTGAAGTAATTTTTCCACTTCTTGACGTAACTGACTATTTTCTATTGAAGCAAGCATAGTGTTGTGCTCAGCATGCGGTTGTAAAATAATTTCTTCGAATATTTTCCACAAATTTTGCCAGTTATTATTTTCCTTACCCATCGAATCATTATCGCATAAATTCACCATTATCTAAAAAAATAAGCTAAAATAAAGAAATGTCAAATAATTCACACGCCGCAAACGAGATTACAAAACTCCTCATTCGTGAAGACATCTCAGTTGAAGATAAAAATAATCAACTGCTTTCTTTGGTATACATTGAACTTAAATCAATCGCCTACTCTAAACTAATCCCTGAACGAAACAACCATACATTAACACCTACAGCTTTAGTACATGAAGCCTATTTAAGGCTAGTCAATGATCCAAACCTACATTGGCAGTCACGTAAACATTTTTTTGCCGCTGCTGCAGAATCAATGCGTAGAATTTTGATTGATTCAGCACGTAGCAAACTCACAATTAAACGCGGAGCTAATAGTAAACACACACAAAACATTGAACTTATACATCATGATGATCACGCATTTGAAGCCAATATTTTAGACTTAGATGTAGCTTTGACTCAACTAGAAAAAAAAGATAAACAAATGGCTTGTGTAGTTAAATTAAGGTATTTTTCTGGACTTACTGTGGGTGAAACTGCACTAGCACTAGGGGTTTCTCCACGTACAGTAAATCGGCTTTGGAGGGCATCAAGAGCATGGCTAATCGCACACATGTAAAAAAACACATCAATTCAATATTAACCCGGCGGTATAATAGTAATCATTACAAAGACAAGAAAAAGTACTTATGGCTTTTGTCAACTTTGTTGCCTCTTGTCTCAATTTCTGGAATTGGTTTATATCAGTTAAGCAATGAAGCGTGGACACTATTCACTCCATTGATTTTCATCTATGTTGTTATACCATTTTTAGACTGGATTTTTGCAGAAGACCCTTCCAATCCACCTGAAGAAATTGTACCTAAATTAGAGAAACAAAAATATTACAAGTGGGTTACATATCTTATGTTGCCTATCTATCTTTTTAGCCTGTTTTATGTTGTTACTTACCTAATTAATCACGATTTACCTATGTCGGTATCAGCTGTATTAATTTATACTATCGGCGTTTTTGGCGGACTAACTGTAAATTTAGGGCATGAGCTAGGCCATAAAAAAAATAGATTTGATCGGAATTTAGCCAAGTTTGCTCTTGCCAGTTCAGCATATGGTCACTTTAACATCGAACACAATGCAGGGCATCATAAAGAGGTGGCGACACCTGAAGATAGTGCCAGTGCAAAATTTGGAGAAAACATTTATCAATTTGCATTACGTGAAATTCCAGGTGGCATAATTAGAGCCTGGAACATTGAAAAATCACGATTAGCTAGAAAAAAACTACCAATATGGTCAACAGAAAATCAAATTCTACATTCCTACGCCTTAACACTAGTTATTTTCACTCTATTTGCCTCTGTTCTCGGTTGGAAAGCTTTGCCTATTTTATTGTTGCATATTCCAATAGTTTGGTGGCAATTGACCAGTGCAAATTATATCGAACATTATGGTTTATTACGTGCAAAAGACAAATCAGGTAAATACCAAAGATGCCAACCAATACATTCATGGAATTCAAACCATACTATTTCTAATCTTGTGTTATTCCATTTACAAAGACACTCCGATCATCATGCCTATCCAGCTAGACACTATCAAAGTCTTCGACATTTTCCTGAAGCACCACAATTACCTACAGGTTATATGGGAATGTTTGTATTGGCCTATGTTCCGTTTTTGTGGAGAAAAGTGATGGATCCTAAGGTATTAAAGCTTGCAAATAACAATTTTGACCACATTAACCACGTCTAACTAGAAATATTTGAGGTATACATAATGAGCAACTTTCACGATTTCAAAGCGCAAAATATTACAGGTAAAGAAATATCCATGCAAAAGTATGATAATAATGTCGTCCTGGTTGTCAATACTGCCAGTAAGTGCGGTTTAACACCACAGTTTGAAGGCTTACAAAAATTGCATGAAGAATACAAAGATGCTGGTTTAAAAATACTCGGTTTTCCATGCAACCAGTTCGCTGGACAAGAGCCAGGAACTAATGATGAAATTGCTACATTTTGCTTAAAAAATTACGGGGTTGATTTTACTATGTTTGATAAAGTAGATGTCAATGGCAAAAATGCTCACCCGATATTTGAATATTTAAAAGAGGAATTAGGCGGAACACTTGGCAAGAATATCAAATGGAATTTTACCAAATTTTTAATTGGAAAAGATGGTCAACCAATCAAACGTTTTGCGCCAACAAAAAAACCTAAAGATATTGAAAAATATATTAAGAAGGCTTTGGATAGTTGATTTTCTTATTTTACAACCACGTAAGGGAGCACACCTGCGTGTGCTCCGGTTCTACAATACAAATAATAAAACTAAAAACACGGACAGGCACATAGGTCCGGGCACATAGGTCCGTACCTTTACATTAGAAACGGCAATTTTAATCACTCAAAGATCTCCACAAGTAAAAATTTAAATAAGATTCCCAACCTGAAAATGATTGGAATATTCTATCAATAGTGGCTTTACTAGGCTTCTTTTCAGTAGCAAAATGTTTATGTAAAGCTGAACTTAAACCAGTATCTCCATAGGCAATACAAGTCATATCACGAAGGGACTTCATCGAAACATAATTTGCTGTCCAAGGGCCTATACCTTTGATGGCCAACAATCTATTCATTTGCTCTGATTTGGGTAACTTTAATAACTCATCACGGTTCAGTTCGCCTGAACAAAAAGCTTCTGATATTGTATAAATATAGTTAATTTTTTGTTTTGAAAATTTCATTTTCACCAACTCTTCTCTATTAGCTTTGAGTAAAGTCCGAGGAGACGGAAAGCAATAGTGTGTATTTTTTCCTTCAATAACTTTATCACCATACCTGTGAACCAGTCTTTTTTTAATTTTATGGGCAAAAGTTAAATTGATTTGTTGCCCAATAACACACCAACACAAGGCTTCAAATAAATCGACAATGCCCATTAATCTGAGCCCTTTGTATTTAACTGGAAAGCGTTTTGTTTGTGGGTGTATTTTTAATAATGAATAAAAAGGTTTAAGGTCTCTATTTAAATCGAACCAGTCAACAATGTAGTCTTCAATTTTGCATTGAATATCAGCATTGGATTTTGTATTTTTGACTGATATGACTAATTTATCATTATCACTAGTAGATGAAACACGAATCAATACCAAGCTTGTATCTATTTTTACCAATCGTGTTACTGACTTTTTATCTACAGTATATAAACACTCCTTATAACCACGATCTAGGAAGCTTAGATTTTGTGTAAAACTAAAATGAGCCGGTGTTTTTATGGTTAGTTTTTTCATTCAGCATGCAATATTATATTACTTCCATTTGATTTTAGATTTCTTGCACCCTGAATAGGTGTTGCCAACAAATCTTGATTGATTTTATTGTTTAACAAATACTCAAATGCTAACGAATCTTTAAAATCAGGGTTTAACCAAGCATTAATTAAGTCTTTATCATTAGCGTCCAACATCAATGGAATAGATTTTGCATGAATACCCTCTAATTGAGGGTTACCAGGACATGTGATGATTGATGCCGTGGTGATTGTTTCATTAGCCAAATGATAAGATTTGTAAATTCCACCCAGTGCTATTGCCTTATCTTTACCTTGGATGTAATGGTATTTTTTATTTTGGCCTTCGATAATTCCTGCTGCTGGAATGATGCAACGGGATGTTTTAAATAAACCTTTGGTCAACCTCGAGGAAAAGAGTTTGTCACTGCGACTATTAAATGTGGCATATTTATAATTCGGTCGGCCATCAGCATTCAGCATTAACCACCACTTTGCATCAACAAGATTTCTTCCAAATTCATTTTCATGCACAATTTGTATTGTTGATGCAGGAACACGTATATTTCTAGTTTCTACCTTTGTAACATTTAAAGATGTTGTCAGAGTATTGACAAAAGGATTGTTAATTGCTGCATAAGCTCCGCACATTATTATTTAATTAATCACTCTCACGACAGCCTGAGGTCTTAGACGTTCATTACCTCGAGTTATAACGACGTCATCTAGAGACAGCTTGCCAGTAATTTCAATCAAATCTCCTTGTGCCATACCAACTTTCACATCTATTTTATGTGCTTTATTTTCAACTACAGTATAGACAAATGTACCACTTCCCCGAATAACCAACGCATCTCGAGGTATTGCCATAACTTGCGTTTTTTCCTGTTTAGGCACAAATACAGTTACCGCCTCACCAGACCAAATGTCTTCATCATTAACGGCCAAATGAACTTCTACGGTATGTGACATGCCTGTAGCTGCTGGTATAAATCTACTAATAGGTGCCTTAATAATTCTACCTTCTTCAGTTTGAACATCCCATATGGCTTGATTATTAATTTGTGATTTGTATTTATAAGGAACATTAACGACAACTTCTAAGTTGCCAGCTTGCATAAACTCAATAACACTATCTCCAAAATTTAATAATTGACCTGGTTGAGCATGTTGTTGCATCACATGACCATCAAAAGGGGCATAAATTGTCAACTTTGTTACTTGATCTATATACTGGTCAAACCTTGATTGTACTTGCGCAAGATTGCCTTTTGCAGCTAGATAATCAGATTGATTTTGTTCTAATTCAGAATTTGATATGAGATTCTTACCCACTAAATCCTTCAACCGTGCATTTTCCGACTTCAGAAAATCAAATCTAGCACTGGCACTTGAGACAGCATTATTTAATTCTTGTTCTCGGAGCGCAGCTTGAGTATCACTGAGTTCCGCTAGAGCCTCACCGTGCTCCACAAAACTACCAACATCTACTAGGCTATTAACTATGCCTTTTGATTCTGCTTTGATTGTCGAAATAAATTTTGCTTGAACACTGGCTGGTATTTTACGAATTGGAGCCATCATGAATTCTTGTACTTTTGCAACCTTAACTGGCGCTGGGCCATTAAATTGAGCATGAACATTTACTACGAACACAAGTGATAATAATAGCGTCTTTCTTATTAAATTAAACATTGTCATAATTTTCTTTATTCTGTTTTGCTTGATTAAGTTTATTTGAATTTTGAAACTCTATGCCTTCTAATTCAATAGTATCATTGGTAAACAACTTCAGTAAACTAGGTAATAATATTAAGGTAAATAAAGTGGACAAAAACATACCACCAACTATCACAGCAGCTAATCCTCGGTACAGCTCTGTTCCTGATCCAGGAATTAATAATAATGGCAGCATACCAAATATACTGGTCAAGGTGCTCATTAATATCGGTCTGATACGCAATAACACTGCATTTTTAACTGCTGCTTCTCGGCTCATTCCGTCAGCCCGTGCCATCCGTGCTCGGTCAACCAACAAGATAGCGTTGTTGACCACCAAACCTAGCAAAATTATAAACCCTATCATAGTGAGCAAATCCATCTGTTGGCCAACTACCATATCCATTAGTCGAATCGCTAAAATGCCACCAACAGTCGCCATAGGAATCGTTGCAATAACCAATAATGAATCTTTAAATGATTGAAACATCGCACTAATTAGCAAATACAGTATAATAATTGCCAGTAAAAATGAATTGGTTAGACTCTTTAAGGCGATAGTCAATGACTCTGCCGTACCACGATAATTAATCATACTATTTTCAGGCATCATTTCATTCAACATAGGAGTCAGTTCTTTTTGTAATAAATTCATACCAGCTTCTAAAGGAACATCATCTGGCAAAGTCACTTGTAGAGTTAAGGTTCTAAGCCTATCAAGCCTAGCAATCTGGCTAGGCCCAGCTGTTCTTTCAATACTAGTTAAATCTCCAAGAGCTAAAATTTCGCCAGATGCAGTATATAACGGAACATCTTTAAATTGTTCAGGAGTAAGCCAGTCATCATTTCGTAAAACAACATTATATCGTCGTGTGCCATTAAAATATTCTCCTACAAAATTGCCGTTACCCAATGATCTAATGATACTCGATAATTGTCCTCTGTTCCACCCCGCTTCTGCTAAAGCACGATCATTGGGTTTAAGGCGCAGTTCTGGTTCCCCATATTCCAATGAGGGAGACGGTCGCACTTGTGCTTTTGGAATCAGCTGTTGAATTTTACCAAAAGCGGCTTTACCAACATCCAATATTTTTTCAAAATCAACACCTTGTAAATCAACATTAATCTGTCTAGCTCCACCAATACCTCTAAAAATTGATGCCCTCCTAGCAAAACCGAAAGTATCAGGTAAATCTTTTAAAACCTCACCGTTAACTATTTCTAACAACCTATCAACTTCATCCGCATTTATCGCTCTAACACCTAAAAAAGCTCCTTGACCAAACAACCCTAAAAAGTAGTTTCTCACCTGTGGTTGTTTATCTCCATCTACATAAGGTTGCAACCTCTCTTTAATAACATTAACCAAGTCTTCTCGTGCTGATTTCACTGATAAACCAGGTTGTGGTAACAAAAATCCAAAACTCTGATTGCGTTTACCTGCAGGTAAATAATCGGCAGGAGGAATAATTGAATAAGCTAGTAAAATAGGCACCAAGGTTAATATTAAAATCCAACTGATTTGCTTTTTTCTCGTATTGGTAATATTAGAAATAAACCCTGCAACATTTTCCCACCAATGATAATGATGGTCATCAAATTTCTCATCTTTGATCCACTTTGATGCTGCAGCGGGCAATACGGTAACTGCCACAATTAATGAAACAACAATAGAGACAGAAATGGTTACAGCTAAATCTGCAAACAACTGACCTGATTCGTCCTTAAGGAATATAATAGGCAAGAAAATAGCTACAGTTGTCGCTGTGGATGCCAACAGTGCTGCCCAAACCTGAGTGGTACCTATCAATGACGCTGCCGTGGCTTTAAGCCCTTTCTCTCGTTGCCGTATAATGTTTTCTAATACAACTATAGCAGCATCTAGCACCATTCCGGTAGCGAAAGCCAAACCAGCTAATGAAATAATATTTAAGGAACGACCCAAAATTTCCATAGCAATAAACGATGCTAACAAACATATTGGAATAGCTATGGCGACTATTAAGGCAGGAATCGCTCTCTTTAAGAAAAACCATAAAATTACAATGGCTAAAAACATGCCTAGTAATAAATTATTTTGTACCATCGATATAGATGATTTAGTATAGATGGTTTCATCATAAAGTTGCTTAATACCAAGTCCATTGTCTTTTAATAGACCTTGTTCCATCTGTTTAACAGTAGCTTTGAGTTGATTCATCACATCCAGAACATTTACTCCTGCTTCAGGAATAACATTCATCACTATAGCAGATTTTCCATTCTGCGTAATTGAGCCTGCTATATCTTGCATCTGCATCTGAATATTTGCCACGTCACGTAAGTAAATAGGCTTGCCATCGCGCCATTGGAGTATCATATCTGACAAATCACTGGCATCGTATTTGCCTTCGTAACGAATGGTATATTTACGTTTACCTACGTCTTTGTTACCTGCAGAAACATTTCGAAAAGCGCTACTTAAATTGGCAAACTGGGTTAAATCAACACCCAAGGTTGCCGCTTTAAATGGATCAAAAGTGATGCGCAGTTCATAAGGTCTACCGCCAAATGATCGAACAGCAGTGACCCCTTTAATTTGCTCAACCTTTGGGACTACATTGTCGTTAATAAAGTCTTGATACGTAGCAATATCTCTTGAATTACCAGGTAATAGATTAAATGAAAACCATGCAATTGGATTGCCGCCAAATCTACTAGCACCAAGGTTAACTCTTGGTTCAGTAGCATCAACTGGGTAGGCCGGCACTTGGTTTAACCTATTAATAACCTCAACTAAGGCTCTTTGCATATCCATATCACTGGCAAATTCTAATACTATAGCTGCACCACCTGGACTGGCAGTTGATGACATTTGAGTTAGCCCAGGTAAACCTTGAAATACTTTCTCTTGAGGCTCAAGAATTTCGGATTCAATTTCTTCAGGTGCCGCTCCACGCCAGGATGTATTAACACCAATCGCAGGTCGCTCAACATTGGGAGCCAATTGAATAGGTAATTTTGTTAAGCTGATGTAACCAAAAATTGCCACCAATAATACGCCAACTGCGACAGCCACTCGGTTCTTTAATGATGCTTGGGTTAATTTCACAGAAAATTGCTAAATAATTAAAAAACTTATTATAAATGAAATGCATTAGATATATCCATGCCAAAAGTCATGTATTTTCCAATGCCACCTTAATTTGCTGATTTCCTATCCTTCAAGGCTTGCTTTGTGTGTTGTATCATGTTGACCTCACATAATTTGATGATTTCATCTTTCAAAATTTGTGCAATCCTAGTAATTAATGGTAAGATTATTGGCATGAAATTGACATCAAAAGCATTTTTAGTACTGGTTTTGTATTTATTTACAATCAACTCATTCACAACACAAGCACAACAATTACCGTTTGCAACATTAAAGATATCAGACGGATTAGAAGATACTGTTATATTTGCCATTGAGCAAGATGAACTTGGTTTTTTATGGATTGCAACTCGTACGGGAATTAACCGTTTCGATGGCACTCAATTCTGGACCTATGGACAAAAGGATGGGCTGCCTCATAACTTAGGTAGGGATTTATACAAATCACAAGATGGTACATTATGGGTTGCCAGTGAACGTGGCCTTGCCTGGTTTGATGGAATTAAATTTCAAACACTTAGTGATTGGCCAAAAAACACCACATCGAGAGCCATTAGTGAAGCTGATGACGGCACACTTTGGGTTGCAACTTATGGATCAGGCCTTTTACACATTCAAACTGGAGAACATCCAAAAGTCATACAAATACTTGATTTTAAATCAGGAATGCCTTCTGACCGCATTCGATCTGTTTTAGTTGATAGACAAGGGAATATTTGGGCAGGGCTTTCAAATAGAATTATTCAAATTAACAAAGGAGAAATAAAAAATATAAAATGGCAAGGGGAAAAATCCGAAGTTCGAACATTTTATCAACACTCAGATGGCACTATCTGGGCTGGAACAAGAAATGGCATATATTTTTATAATGGCCAATCTTTTGAAATACTTAAACTCGATAAAGATTTAAGTAATCAAACTGTCAATACCATAACCAGAGACAATTTGAACAATATTTGGATTGGTACGCGTGACTATGGTGTGTATAAGATTGATAAAAATCTTTCAAGTATTCACATGGATATAAAAGATGGCTTACCAGATAACAGTGTCAACAGCATATTTCAAGACAGCGAAAATAATATATGGTATGGAACTTATGGCGGCGGCATTGCTAGATTAAGCACATCAAAAGTACTTAACTGGAAGGCTCAACCAGGGTTTCCAAACCCCAATGTCTACTCGATTGCTCATGATAAAAAAGGTTGTATGTGGTTTAGCACTAATGGTAATGGTGTAAGTAAGTTATGTCAAAATAAATTTACACACATTACACGAAATGACGGGCTTCTTCATAATAAAGTTTTATCTGTCATAATTGATAAAAATGATGAACCTTGGTTTGGAACATTGGATGGGATTAGTCATTTCCACACCAATGGAATTAATAACTTTGATGAAAGCGATGGATTAGGTGGCTCAGTAATCTATCAGATAATACAGAAAGAAAATAATAGTTTCTGGATTGGAACAAACAATGGCCTCCATTTTTTTAACGGTCACAAATTTACGCAATACAATAAAATGAACGGGCTTCCTGACAACAGAATAAATCGAATTTACGAAAACTCAAATAATGAACTGTGGATAGCAACAGCAAATGGACTGGCAAATTATAGCAATGGAAAATTTAAAAATTGGGCTACTGATGATGGGTTACCTGCAAACTTTATTAACGATCTTTACGAAGATAAATCTGGCGGACTGTGGATTGCAACCACTAATGGATTAAGCTATTTCAAAGATGGTGTATTTAACAATTGGTCTACTATTGAAGGTTTACCACATAACAATTGCACGGTGTTATTACCAAGTAAGGATGGTAAAATATGGGTTGGTACTAGTCGTGGTGTTGCCATATTTGATGGGAAAAACTTCACTGTCATCACTTCACGGGAAGGCTTAGTATATGATCTTATCAATCGTGGTGCAGGCTACCGTGATAACGAAGACAACCTATGGTTTGGTACTGGTGAAGGCGTCAGCCAATTTGCTTCTGACTTTAAGCCCGGATCTACTACACCGCCACCCATTCAGTTGATATCAGTTAGCAATAACCAACAATTACTCCCTTTAAAGAAACAGGCTAAAATTCACCAAAAAGACAGCAGCATGCAATTTAATTTTTCCGGCATTAGTTTTCAACGTGCACCCGATGTAAATTACCGATACCGTTTGAATAAAGGCCCTGAGTCACAATGGCGAGAAACGCGTTTAAATGAATTACAAATAGATTCCTTAGCAACAGGTGATTATATGTTTGAGGTTACAGCACGCATTGGACAAGGGGAATGGAATAGGCACCCAGCTACTTTTCCTTTCAAAATCATCCCCCCATTTTGGAAGACTTATTGGTTTATGTCATTAATTTTTGCCATTATTTTAGCTATATTCCTTTATCGAAATTATAAAATAAAACAGTATTCAAGCAGATTGGAACACCAAGTAAAAAAAAGGACCAAGGAACTAGAGAAGGTTAATAAAGGCCTTGAGTGGATGGCAAATTACGATAATTTAACCAAACTTGCAAATCGAAATAATGTTAGAGAAATACTGGAAAACACTCCAAAGTCAGATACAGGAAAATTAGGCATACTCATAATTGATTTAGATTTTTTTAAAGCAGTTAATGATAATTATGGTCATATGGCTGGTGACATAGCCTTAAAGCAATTCGCCAATATGTTGACAAATACAACAAATAACCATCAAATAGCAGCTCGCTGGGGCGGAGAAGAGTTTCTTGTCGTTTGCAAACAAACTGATTCTGTTAGTTTACAGAAATTAGCAAGTAACATCCTCAAAAATTGTAGGAAATTGAAAATATCCCTAGATGAAGGGACATCTTTTTCTATTCGTTGTTCTATTGGATTCGCCCTATCTCAACCTAATAACCCTGATTGGAATAAAACCATCCAACTAGCTGACTTAGCCCTTTATTCCGCAAAACACGGCGGCAGAGATTGTGCTATTGGCTATCTATGGAACAAAAAATTACCTCAAGACTGGAATTTTTCTTATCTAATTAAGCATTACCAAGAAGCATTAAATGAAAAAATGTTAATAGTGATAAAAATCTAGTTTTGAGAATTTGAGCTCTTAAGAAAATACGTAATAAAACACCCCTTATATTTAATCAAAAACCCCAATATATTTGATAAAGAACAGTAAAACAGCATATTTCACGATTATTCTTATCGTCCAATTGACTTTAACAGCCAAATTAGTGAAAATATTGTTTGAATTTATAATCACATTAGAGAGTAATAATGAAAATAATTAAAAATATCGTACTAACTAGTTTAATGGTGTCTGGCTTAGCCAGTGCTCAATCAAATTTATTTTTGGAGCACAATGGTTTACGTCAAGCAAATCCAAATAGCCCAGCGGGTGCATTGGATTGCGACAACGGAGCAGCTACAATCTATGGACAACCCATTAATGTTATTAATTTCAATACTGCCAGAACTTCAGATGCTGAGATTGCTCAGTTAACGTCCGAAAGTATTGTAGATGGTGCTGGTGTTATCACACCTTTAGCCAATGGAATGAGTGACTCAATCAGCTTTTGGGGCTTAAGTTTAGAATTTGCTGGTGGGTTTGTTGATACATGTATTGAAGATAATACTGCAAACACTCCATTTAATATTACTTTTCACACTGATGCTGCTGGAGCGCCCGGCGCCGCAATTGCCACTGTAGTTGCAACCCCGACTTCAATAATTGACACAGCTACACCCTTTGCTTTTACTACAATCTTCAAATATAATGTTTCATTTCCTGCTACCGATTTAACTGGTGCTGCTTGGGTAACAATTGAACGCCAAATAGGTGTGAATGCAGGTAACGGTAACCAATGTTTATTTTTATGGTTAGATGAAGACCTAGTAGGATCCTATGATGATCAAGCTATCCAAAATGGAGCTATCGTTCCAACCGATCATACTTACTGTATTTCACAAGCCGTTGCTCCTCCTGCTCCAGTTCCATCATTTACTTGGATAGGTGTTGTCTTAATGGTATTAACTTTAGGGTTCTTTGGTAGAAAATTTGTTAAATAATACAACTTAATACCAAACCTAAAAAAAATCAAAAAGGTGAACTTCATGTTCACCTTTTTTTTAGCCTTCTAATTCGCTCCACCTCATGAATTTTTGTTCCAACTCATTTGACAAATTTTGCTGCTTTTGAGTAATTTGTTTTATCTTATGCTGATCTTGCTGATAAAAATTTACATCTGCCATCTCTTCATTAATTCTTTCTAATTGACTCTCAAGTTTATCAATTTCTTTGGGTAAATTATCAAGTTCATATTGTTCCTTAAAACTAAGTTTTTTATCTACAGGTTTTGATTTTGGTTTTTCTTGTGTCTGTTTCTTTTCTGTCACTGTTTTTTTTATATCTGGCCGTTGAATTAAATAATCCTGATAACCGCCAACATACTCTTGGATATGACCATTTTCTTCAAACACATAAGTTTGTGTTGCAACTTGGTCAATAAAATCACGATCATGACTAATTAATAACACTGTTCCAGGAAACTCGAACAATTGTTCCTGCAATAAGTCCAATGTTTCAATATCTAAATCGTTAGTGGGTTCATCAAGAACCAAAACATTAGCTGGCCGTGCAAATAAACGAGCGAGTAATAAACGCGATCTTTCACCACCTGAAAGCACTTTTGCTGGTGCTAATATCTTTTTAGGTTCAAATAGAAATTTCTGCAAATAGGAAATGACATGGGTGGGCTTCCCATTAATGACAATTTCATCTGTTCCTTGATTAAGGTTGTTGGCTACGGTATCGTTGAGATCAAGATTTGCTTTGAGTTGATCAAAATAGGCAACTTCTAACCCGGTACCGTGCTTAACACTGCCTGTTTGAGGTTCAAGCTCCCCAAGTAGTATATTAACAAGAGTCGTTTTCCCTACACCATTTTTTCCAATGATGCCAATTTTATCTCCACGTCGAATCTTAGATGAAAAATTATTAAATAATATTTTATTACCATAACCGTAACTAATATTATGCGCTGTTATGACTTTCTTTCCAGATTTTTCGGCAATATTGATTTGAGCTTGAGCAGAACCACTTTGAATACGCCTTTGACTGCGTTCATTACGCATTTTTTTCAATGCCCTAACACGCCCCTCGTTTCTTGTTCTTCTAGCTTTAATACCTTGACGTATCCAAATTTCTTCCTTTGCTAATCGCTTGTCAAAACGCGCATTTTCTTTATCTTCTGCATTCAGACGTTCATCTCTTCGCTGTAAGTAAGTCGTATAATCACAATCGTAGTAGTGAATTTTACCTCTATCTAATTCCAGTATTCCTTTAGCAATATTTTTTAAAAATGACCTATCATGAGTAATGAAGACTACAGCGATATTTAGGCTTTTTACAAATTTTTCAAGCCAAAGTATGGTCTCTATATCTAAATGATTAGTAGGCTCATCTAATAACAACAAATCAGGTTTTTGTACCAAGGCACGAGCCAACACAACCCGCCGTTTTACCCCACCAGATAAGCTATTAAATTTTACATCTGCATCTAAACCTAATTGAGATATAACTGTTTCAATGGTATTAAGTAAATCCCAAGAATCATTAGCTGTTATTTTTTCTCCTATTGCATCTAAGGTATCTAATTCATTATTGAGTGCATAATGATAGTCGATAATGTCCTCTCCAGCCTCACCTATTGCGTGGGCTACAAGCGTATAAACATCATAGTTATTATCATCTATTGGTACATTTTGTTCCATCATAGCAACCTTACTTGATCCATGGCGGCGTATTTCCCCATGCTCTAAAGGGATGTGCCCAGACAATAATTTCATTAACGAAGATTTACCCTCTCCATTTCGACCGATTAGTGAAAGTTTTTGGCCTTTACTGATAGTGAAATTAATCTCATCTAATATTGGATCAGAACCAAAATCTAACGACACATTGATTAGTGATAGTAATGCCATATTTTTATACAGACATAAATACTTTTGCAGTATCGATCATTCGATTAGCAAAACCCCATTCATTATCATACCACGATAACACTTTAACTAAGGTTCCATCCATTATTGTCGTATGCCCAGCATCAAAAGTTGAAGAATTAGGATTATGGTTAAAATCAATAGAAACCAATGGCTCTTGATTGTATCCCAGCACCCCCTTCATACCCATAGAGGCTTTATGCATGATTGCATTTACCTCTTCCACTGTTGTTTCTTTTTTGGATTTAAACACTAAATCAACAACTGAAACATTTATGGTAGGAATACGCATAGCATAACCATCTAGTTTTCCATTTAATTCAGGTAATACTAAACCAACAGCTTTGGCCGCGCCAGTACTGGTAGGTATTTGGCTCATTGTAGCTGCCCGTGCCCGATGCAAATCCTTATGAGCAGTATCTGAAAGCACTTGATCATTTGTATAGGCATGAATTGAAGTAATCAAACCATGTTCTACTCCCAATTCATCATTTAAAGGTTTAATCAAAGGAGCTAAACAGTTTGTTGTGCAAGAGGCATTTGATATTATGGTATCGCTACTCTTAATCACATTATCATTAATGCCGTATACCACTGTGGCATCAACTCCATTTCCAGGAGCTGATAGGAGTACTTTTTTTGCCCCAGCAACAAGGTGCATTTCTGCTAATTCTCGTGTACGAAACCTTCCTGTACACTCCATTACCAAATCTACTTCCAATTCTTTCCATGGTAGGTTTTCAGGATTAGTTTCAGAGTACAATGCTATTTCATCACCATTAACGACTAAGTTGTTGTTACGTGTCGAAACCTCCACTGCAAATTTTCCATGTGCCGTATCATACTTAGTTAGATGTTCACACGTTGCAATATCTGCTAAGTCATTTATTGCAACTATTTTTATATCATCATAATTGTATTCATATAAAGCTTTTAAAATACATCGTCCGACCCTTCCATATCCATTTATCGCAACTCTAATTGTCATTTTCTTCTCCAAGTGGTTTAATAGTGTTATTTTACTAAAGAATACAAAACTTGTATATCCACGACTGAATTAAAAACATGAAAATAATTGCTGATGAAAATATTCCTTTTGTAAAAAATGCTTTTTCTCATTTAGGACAAGTCAAAACCATGCCTGGACGTACTATTCTTAATAAAGATCTTTTAAATGCGCAAATACTATTGGTACGATCAATAACTCGGGTTGACAAACAACTGTTACAGGGCACTCCCATTAAACTTGTGGCTACAGCGACAAGTGGCATTAACCATATTGACTTAGAATATTTACGATCGAAGGATATAATGTTTACTGATGCTGTTGGGTGTAATGCAAACTCTGTTGCTCAATATGTGATCTCTGCAATTTGTTACTGGAGTTTAAAATACAACAAACCCCTATGCGAACAATCCTTAGGTATTATTGGCTACGGAAAGGTAGGGAAAGCCGTTAAAAAACTAGCTCATTTATTGAATATTGAATGTGTTATTAACGATCCTCCTCTCGCCGAGATAGGCACTAACGACTTGTCTAGTTTAGAGTCTAGTTTAGATTGCAATATTGTAACAGTGCATGTTCCATACACAACATCAGGAACACATCCAACGATTAATTTATTTAATAAAGACAACATCAATCAATTGCCAAGTGATTGTTTATTTATTAATAGCTCACGAGGAGAAGTAGTAAATGAACCTGCATTAATTGCTCGAAAAGACATCAAGATTGTTTTAGATGTTTGGCAGAATGAGCCAAGTATAAACCATCTAACTTTAGCACAAACATTAATTGGAACCCCACATATAGCAGGTTATAGTTATGATGCAAAGGTTAAAGGAACAAAAATGATCCACGATTCGTGCTGCCAATTATTAAACATTCCTAGTAAGTGGACGCCACCAGACATTGTTAATAAATGCAACCAAGAAAAAACTATCAGTTTTTCTAATAACAAAAATTTACGAGAGCAACTTCTTAAGGCTTATAATATTTCACTTGATGATTCGTTACTTAAAAAAACATTGTCTAATCAAGTCACTAAATCTGCTAACTATTTTGACAATTTAAGAAAAAACTACCCCATCAGAAGAGAATGGCGGTCAGTTTAATGTTGTCTGATTTAAGAATATCATCAATTAATTTTTAGGCTCTAATAGAACTGACACAATTACGACCATCTTCTTTGGCTTGGTATAAAGCATCATCTGCACGGTTAATCACATCATCAATATTAACATCCGATACTAACCATTCTGTCACTCCTAAACTAATGGTATATTTTATAGACAGACTCACATGTGAATAGGGAGATCCTTCGATCTTACACCTAATTTTTTCTGCTACGACTTCAGCATTTTTTAAACTTGTTTTAGGTAATAAAATTGCAAATTCTTCACCACCCCAGCGACTAACTCTATCCGCATTTCTAAAGGATGATTTCATTACATTTGCAAGATTAATCAAAACTTTATCACCGACTAAATGACCATGACTATCGTTAACAGTTTTAAAAAAATCAATATCTAATATAATAAGAGAGAATGGTTCGGATTGGGCCTTGGCTTTACTGTATTCGAATTCCATATACTTTGTAAACGAGCGACGATTAAGCAAGCCTGTTAGCTCATCGGTATTAGCCTGTATAACTAATTCATCTTGCCGTGTTTCATTGTATTTAATCCATTTGGTTACACCTATAGCAAGTAAACTATAACCAAAAACAAATAAAAGTTTTATTGATACTTTCACAACATCTTCTGAATACGAATAAACATTATCCAGAGTTAGTATAAATAATCCAAAGAACAAAAATGAAAAGCCTATAGAAGTATAATAATAAAATCCACTTTTGTTAGTGCTATTTCGTTGAGTAACATAAATCAAATAGAACGTAGTAAACAATAAAATTGTGTTTGCCAATAATTCAAAATACACAATATTTTCTTTTACTGTATAAAAGAATATATTAATTAATAAATAAATAATAGAACTAATAATTACAACTATAAAGATATTTAACCCCTTAGTTTTTTGTTTTTCTAATTCTGTTAATTTCATTTTAATTATTTGCATGCGTATAAGCTCAGCAATGTAACATAAATTACTAAGTAATATTGTCTACCAGTTCACCTTATCTCTATTAATTGGCATGGTCATACAACGGCACCCTCCCCCTCCTCGTGAAAGCTCAGCACCATCCATTGACACAGCTTGAAGTCTGTTTAAATCCAATGATTTTTTATCTGTTATGATGTCATTAGCTGAAATTATTTCGAATCCTGCCTTATCAAGTGCTGCAAAAGTTTCTTTATTGTGCTTATAACCAATAATATGACCTGGTGCAAAAGTGAAAAAATTAGCACCACTGGTCCATTGCTCTCGCTCTTGTGCAAATGGTTTATCACCTCCGCAATTAATAAAGGTCGCATCCAACCCTAATGATCGCATTGCTTTTGGCAAACCTGAATATTCCTTAATAGACTTTATTGTTCCATTACTACATTGCATGTGAAAGCTTTTACATTTATCCGGGCCTGTAATTAATGGCGGAAAAACCATGAATTTATCAACATCCAACATAGTGAAAATCATATCTAGATGAATTGTTGCTCTTATTTTAGGAAGGTTTACCACTAATATATCTAAATTTTCTTTGTCTCTGGACATTTCTTTAGCTAGTTTATCAATAGCTTTAGCACTGGTTCTTTCGCTAAAACCTAGGATAAGTAAGTCTTCCTTAATAACTAAAATATCACCGCCCTCAACAGTAATTTCATCAGACTGCTTTCTTGTCCCATCATGATAAAAATTATTGACTCCAAGTGCAGGATGATGCCTAAATATATACCGTAAAAGCAGGGCCTCAGTTAACCTTACTTTATAAGCCATAGAGCCTATAATAATATTTTCATAAACACACATAACAGCATCACGTGTGAAAAAAGCATTCGGTAAAGGAGGAATAGCGTGGCGAGAATCACTAATAAAACGTTCTAATGTGTTTTTTTCTAACAAGGTTCCTGCGAAAAACTGATTTGCAAGATCACAGGCTTTCAATTGCATTAGATCATCAATTAGTTCTGGATGATTGTACAAATTACAAACATCTTTTAATAATTGCAATTTAATTTTATCGTCTTTTAAAATGTCACAAAGTAAATCACTAAATTCATATACTTTAGCCACACGTCTTAGAACCCCAGTTAATTGCCTGTGCTCTTCTAGTGCTAAGTCCAAATTTAAGATATCATCATATAAAACTTCCTGTGCCGTTGCAGGAGTCATATTTTCCATCTCGTTCCCAGGTTGATGAATAATAACGGAATTTAATTTACCTATCTCTGAATGATTTGATACATTGCTCATTTATTAGTCACTCCCCTTTTATATGTCTTTTTAACTATTATACTTACTAACAATAGCCATTGCCATTTCTAATGATTGTTCATAATTTAAACGTGGGTCAACCTGTGTTAAATATGCACGTTCTAAATCCTTTTCATTCAACTCTCTTGCGCCGCCTAAACATTCAGTAACATTTTCGCCTGTTAATTCTAGGTGTACACCACCTAAGTTAGAATTTTCAGATTTATGAATCTCCATTGCAAGTTCAACTTCTTTTTTAATATTTTCAAACCTTCGAGTTTTATAACCATTAGAGGTGCTCTCCGTATTACCGTGCATCGGATCACAACACCAGACAGCACCAATACCTTCTTCTTGCAACGATTTAATCATACGTGGTAAATTTTCTTCGATATTATTAGCTCCAAACCGATGTATTAATGTGATTTTCCCGGCTTCATTACTGGGGTTTAGCGTTTGACATAAACCGATCAAATGTTCTTTAGAGGTTTCTTTTCCAACTTTAATTCCTATAGGGTTATTAATCCCACGCAATAATTCAACGTGAGCACCATCTAATTGATTGGTTCTTAGTCCAATCCAAGGAAAATGAGTACCTAAATTAAACCAACCCTCTTGTCTTGGAACTTCTCTCGTTAAAGCTTGC
This sequence comes from Alcanivoracaceae bacterium, assembly GCA_016744455.1. GTDB lineage: Bacteria > Pseudomonadota > Gammaproteobacteria > Xanthomonadales > Marinicellaceae > NORP309. Next base: position 32,762 of record JADGEI010000022.1, on the reverse strand, counting down.
TCATAATGTAAGTGTAAAGCTTCATGTGATGAATAAAAATCCACACGTGATAAGTTGCCAAGTCTTCGTCCGGCAAGAATTTCGGCAAATTCTATTGACTCACTTATTTTTTTCATCATATCCTGGTATTCAGTTGATTGACCTGAATGTTCAATCCATGCTAAATTCCAATATTCTGGATGCCTAATATCTGCAAATCCGCCATCTATTAATGCTCTTACAAAATTTAATGTCATTGCAGAGGATGAATGTCCAACAAGCATTCTAGCAGGATTCGGAACCCTTGATTTTTCATCAAAAGCTATTTGATTGACCAAATCACCACGATAAGATGCTAATGAAACACCATCTTTTGTTTCAATATCTGATGAGCGAGGTTTCGCATATTGTCCTGCAAACCTACCTAGCCGTACTATCGGCATCTTTAATCCATGTATCAACACAAGACTCATCTGTAACAAAACTTTTAATCGATTTGATATGATTGGCGAACTGCAATCAGAAAAACTTTCTGCACAATCACCACCTTGTATCAAAAAACGTTTGCCCATTTGCACTTCAGCTAACTTCTTTTTTAATTTATAGATTTCCCATGAAGTTACCAAAGGTGGCATATTTGTTAGTTTATTAACAGCTTTATTTAATGCATTGCCATCAGGATAAGTTGCCTGCTGTCTAATTTCTTTATCTTTCCAACTTTCTAAAGACCATTTATTTGTAATTGTCATTCTTGTCTCAACCTTGACCATAGTATTGTATAAATTATAAATCCAATGAAACAAATTAATGTCCACATTGGCATTGTTAGTCCTAAAAATCGCCATGTTATTTCAGCACATTCACCAGAGCCTGTAAACAAATCTTTGATAACAGATCCAATTGGGAAGTTTTCAAACATAAATGATAAACCAGGGCCACAAGCAGGCACTTCATCTGCCGGTAAATTTTGTAACCATACATGTCTTGCAGATACTAAAACGCCGAAAAAAGAAATTAGTGTAATTAATACAGTAATAACAGTTCTAAAGATTTTTCTAGGTGGATAAATAAAAGTAAGAAAGTATAAAAAACCAATTGCAATAATAATAAATCGTTGGATTAAGCATAATGGGCAAGGATCTAAATAATCAACATATTGCGTGTAATAGGCATATGCAATCATTAAGACGGTTGCAAAGAATGGCAGGAAGCTATACAACCTGAGTGATTTTACTGTTAATTGATAATTCATTCAATTCCTCATATTTGGAGAAAAAAAAACCCGGTCATTGAACCGGGCTTTTATTTTGTTCTTTCTTTCTTAATCTTCTGTCTCTGTAGCCTCGGTTGGTCTTGGACGATCTACCAATTCCACATAAGCCATTGGTGCATTATCACCCGCACGATAACCACATTTTAAAATTCTTAAATATCCACCTGGACGTTCTGAATATCTTGTACCAAGTTCTTCAAAAAGCTTTTTAACTACTTTAGTACTATCATTTGGAAGTCTTGATGCCGCTAACCTACGATTTGCAACACTATCAGTCTTAGCAATTGTAATTAGTGGTTCTGCAACCATACGTAACTCTTTAGCTTTTGGTAAAGTGGTTTTAATTAATTCATGCTCAAAAAGCGAAGAAGCCATGTTACGGAACATTGCTTTACGATGTGAGCTGTTTCTATTAAGTTGACGACCTGATTTTCTATGACGCATTATATTTTACCCTATTTATCCTAGTAAACGCTCAACAGTTCTGATAGAAGCTGGCGGCCAATTATCTATGCGCACACCAAAATTCAGACCCATTTCTGCAAGTACTGCTTTTATTTCGTTTAATGATTTTTTACCTAAGTTCGGAGTTTTTAATAAATCTACTTCCGTTCTTTGTATTAAATCACCTATGTATTGTATATTTTCTGCTTTTAAACAATTTGCAGATCGAACCGTAAGTTCTAATTCATCAATTGGTTTAAGCAATATTGGATTCAGCTTTTCTTCTTCTGACTCTTCTTCAACTGGAGCTGACATTTCAAAATCAACAAAAACAACCATTTGTTCAATTAATATTCTAGCAGCCATTTGAATAGCTTCTTGTGCAGAGATTGATCCATCAGTGTCAATGCTTAATAGTAATTTATCAAGGTTAGTTCTTTGTTCAACTCGTGCATTCTCTACTTCATAAGAGACACGGCTCACTGGGCAATAACTTGCATCAAGAACTAACGAACCAATAGAACGAGATTCTTCATCGTTTTTAGTCTTTATTGCAGGTTCATAACCTATACCTTCCTTAACAAGCATTGTCATATTAATAGAACCATTTCCAGCTATATTACATATAACATGACTTGGATCTGCAACACTCATTCCATCACTTAATTGTATATCACCAGCAGTTACGGAACCAGAACCTGATTTAGAAAGTGATATTTCAAATTCTTTATCTTCTTCACGTCCATCAACTCGAAAAGCAACACCTTTTAAGTTTAATAAAATTTCAACAACATCTTCTTTAATGTTATCAATTGTTGAAAATTCATGTGCAACACCATCTATTTGTACGTCGGTTATTGCATAGCCAGGAATTGAAGACAATAAAATCCTTCTAAATGTATTACCTAGAGTATGTCCAAATCCTCTTTCCAATGGTTCAATTACCACGGTTGCTTTATTATTTGATTCTTCTTTTACTGCAACCACTCTTGGGCGCAGTAACTTTGCCAATATATCTGACATAAGCAATACCTCGTTAGTTATTTAGAATATAATTCCACAATTAGATTTTCATTTATTTCTGCTGGTAAGTCATCTCTTGATGGAACGCTTTTAAAAGTTCCAGAAAATTTCTTAGCATCAACATTAACCCAATCTGCAAATAAACTCATCTCTTGCCATAAATTTAAAGCATCAGCAATTCGAAGTTGCTTTTGTGATTTCTCACGAATAGAGACAACATCACCTTCTTGAATTTGATAAGATGGAATATTACATATTTTACCATTTACTTCAATTGCTTTATGTGAAACCAGTTGTCTTGCTTCACTTCTTGTTACTGCAAAACCCATTCTGTAAGCAACATTATCTAATCTTGTTTCAAGGAGTTTTAACAAGTTTTCACCTGTAGCTCCTTTTTGTTTGGCCGCTTTTTTATAGTAATTTCTGAATTGTTTCTCTAAAACCCCATAAATACGTCTAACTTTTTGCTTTTCACGTAACTGTGAAGCGTAGTCAGTTGGTTTGCCGCGACGCATACCCACACCATGTACACCGGGTAGTTGATCAAGTTTACATTTAGTCTCAACTGCACGTGCAGGAGATTTTAACATTAAATCAGTACCTTCTCGTCTTGCTAGTTTGCAAGTTGGTCCAATATATCTAGCCATTATATCTCTCCTTACACTCTTCTTTTCTTAGATGGACGACAACCATTATGTGGAATTGGCGTTACATCTATGATGTTAGTTATTCTGTAACCTAAACCATGTAAAGCACGAACTGAAGATTCGCGTCCTGGTCCTGGTCCTTTGATTTGTACTTCCAAGTTTTTAAGTCCATAATCTTTCGCAGCTTCACCAGCATTAGTTGCTGCAACTTGAGCTGCAAATGGTGTACTTTTACGAGACCCTCTAAAACCAGCACCACCAGCAGTTGCCCAAGCAAGTGCATTTCCCTGACGGTCTGTTAGAGTTATAATTGTATTATTAAAAGAGGCATGAACATGTGCGATTCCATCGACAACAGTACGTTTATTTTTCTTTTTGGTTTTTTGTGGTTTAGCCATAAATTTCTCTATATATCTTTGTTTGTTTAATGATTAACGCTTGATAGGTCTTTTTGGACCTTTTCTTGTGCGTGCATTATTCTTGGTTTTTTGACCTCGACATGGCAATCCACGTCTATGTCTCATTCCACGATAACATCCTAAATCCATTAAACGCTTGATATCCATTGCAACATCTCTACGTAAATCACCTTCTACGTTAAATTTTGCAACTTCACCACGGAGTTTCTCCAATGAACCTTCATCTAAATCTCTTACCTTAGTGGTAGGATTTACACCTGCATTATCACAAATTTCATACGCTCTAGTTCTGCCTATACCGTAAATACTGGTAAGACCAATCCATGCATGTTTGAAAACTGGTATATTGACACCTGCTATACGCGCCATTTAATTCTCCTAAATATTTCTATTATTTCGACTATTAAAAGCTAACAAAATTGATAACCCTTAAAAAAGCCGTGCATTATACATCAAAAAAAGAAAAACAAGCAATGCTAGCTTTGTCTTTTTTAGCATTTAATTCAAAAATCTATGGCAATTACAATTGTATTGCAGATTCATGTACTCCAAATCTTTTTTGAGCGCATTACGCACGCTTTTGTTTAGAGTTGTTTACTGAGATTCTAATAAACAATAAAACTCACCCTGTTAAACAGAGTAAGAAAATATATTATCGTTTTTGAACTCCAGATTTACCGTAATTCTTTATATTGGACTTTTTCATAAGACTGTCATATTGACCAGACATTAAATGTGTTTGCAGTTGCGCCATAAAGTCCATTGCAACTACCACTACAATAAGCAAGGATGTCCCGCCTAAAGCAAATGGGATTGACCATATATTTAATATAAACTGTGGCATTAAACTAACGCCCAATAAATATAAAGCACCCCAAAATGTTATTTTTGTTGTTACATTATCAATGTAATCCGCTGTGTGCCTACCTGGTCTAATACCAGGAACAACAGCACTTGATCGTTTTAGGTTGTCAGCCATTTCATTTGGATCAAAAGTTAATGCCGTATAAAAGAAAGCAAACCAAACAATCATGCCTCCAAAGAAAATCATGTATAAAACATTACCTGGTGATAACCAAGCAGAAACATCAAGCAACCATCCCCAACCGTCTTTTTGACCTAAAAATGAAGCCAAAGTACCAGGGAACAATACTAATGAGGAAGCGAATATTACAGGTATAACACCCGCCATATTAACTTTTAAAGGCAAGTATGAGCTTTGAGCATTTGTTGCCATTCTACCTCTACGCTGAGCATACTGCATTGTGATTCTTCTTTGTGCGCGTTCTACAAAAACGACAAAGTATGTAATGCCAAGTGCTAAAACGAGGAAGAACAAAGCTTCCAAAGCATTAAGTTGGCCATTACTAACCATTGAGAATGTTGAACCAATTGCAGCTGGTAAACCTACAACAATACCCGCAAAAATAATTAATGATATACCGTTACCAATTCCACGTTCAGTTATTTGTTCACCTAACCACATAAGAAACAAAGTTCCACCTGTTAAGGCAATAGTAGCAGGAAACAAAAATCCAAATCCAGGATTTGGTACAACTTGTAATCCATTGCTGCCACCCATTTGTTGTAATGAGTAAGAAATACCATATGCTTGAAAAGCAGCAAGAACAACAGTGAAATATCTAGTGTATTGGTTTATTTTTTTTCGACCTGCTTCACCCTCTTTCTTCAATTCTTTTAAGGCTGGAATAGAATGATTCAAGATTTGTATAATAATCGATGCAGTAATGTATGGCATCACACCCAGTGCAAATAATGAGAAACGTCCTAATGCTCCACCTGAGAACATATTAAACATATCAATTAATGTTCCACCAGACGTATCCAACAAATCTGCTAACACAATAGGATTAACTCCAGGTACAGGGATATAAGACCCTAATCTAAAGATAACAAGAGAGATAACAACAAACCAAATTCTAGATTTAAGTTCTGATAAGTTGTTTTTATTTCCTAACATTTTTTGTACTTGTGCTTGTGATGCTGACATAGTTTATTTACTCTACTGATCCGCCTGCTTTTTCAATTACAGCTTGTGCGCCTTTAGTTACATTTAAGCCAACAACTTTAATTGCTTTGCTAAGTTCACCTGTGTTAATAACTTTAACTTTAGTTACAAATTTTTTAACTAAGCCTTTGTCTATCAACAAAGCTAGGTCAACTGTATCTACTTTTAAAGATTCTAAGTGATATAAACATACTTCATCGCTATATTTTGCCATTCTTGAAGCAAAACCAAATTTAGGAAGTCTTTTTTGTAAAGGCATTTGACCACCTTCAAAACCTACCTTGTGCCATCCACCTGAACGAGACTTTTGTCCTTTATGTCCACGACCACAAGTTTTTCCTGATCCAGAACCAATTCCTCGGCCCACTCTTTTTGCTACTTTTTTACTACCAGCAGCTGGTTTTATTGTATTTAATTGCATTTTATCCACCACTACCTATTTAGTTTCTACAACTGTTAATAAGTGAATTGCTTTGTTTATCATGCCTCTATTCTCAGGTGTATCTATCACTTCTACAGTGTGATTCATTCTACGAATGCCTAAACCTTTTAAACAAGCTTTATGATTTGCCAAAGCACCGATTGTACTTTTAGTTTGAGTAACTGTTATCATTTTATTTTTCTTAGCCATGATTTTGCATTACCTCTTCTATAGTCTTACCACGTTTTGCTGCAATTGAATCAGGAGAAGTTATTGCCTTCAGTCCATTTATCGTTGCTCTAACAAGGTTTTGCGGATTATTTGATCCTTGAGATTTTGCTAATACGTTATGTACACCAACAACATCAAAGACAGCACGCATAGCACCACCAGCAATTACACCAGTACCATCAGATGCTGGTTGCATATATACTTTTGATCCTGAATGTTTTGCTTTAATTGGATGCCAAAGAGTACCTTCCTTTAAATCAATTGTGATGATATTTTTTCTAGCTTTATCCATCGCTTTTTGAATTGCTATTGGTACTTCTTTTGCTTTACCGTAACCAAATCCAATTTTACCATTACCATCACCAACTACAGTTAGTGCAGTAAAGCTAAATACACGACCACCTTTTACAACTTTTGATACACGGTTTACCGCAACCAAACGCTCTAATAAGCCATCGCCGTCTTCTTTCTTTCTATCTACGCTCGCCATTTTATTTTTACCTTTTAATATTTGTGTTTTGACTCAAATCGCGCGTGAACTATATTTCTAGTCCAGCTTCTCTTGCAGCATCAGCCAATGCCTTAACTTTACCATGGTATAAAAAACCAGATCGATCAAAGGCAACTTTGTCAATTCCTGCTTTTTTAGCACGTTTAGCTATTGCTTCGCCAATTATCTTTGCTGCTTCAATATTTTTACCTGATTGCTTTGCTTTAATCAGTTTACTCTCGAGTGAAGAAGCACTTGCTAATGTTTGCGTTCCATCACCTGATAATATTTGAGCATATAGATTTTTATCAGTTCTATGAATTGATAATGAAGGCATACCTAGTGTACGTATTTTTGCACGAGATGTTTTCGCTCTTCTTAATCTTGCTTTATTTTTTAAATTACTCATTGTTTTTACTCAAATTTTTGTTCTTAATCTTTAATTGTTAATTAAGCTTTTTTAGCTTCTTTTCTGAATATTCTTTCATCAGCATATTTGACACCCTTACCTTTATAAGGCTCTGGTGGTCTAAACGCTCTTATTTCTGCACATACTTGTCCGACCTTTTGCTTATCAATGCCAGAAACGGTGATTTCAGTTTGGTTTTTGGGTACTTCAAAACTTATACCTTCAGGAGCTGGATAATTAACATCATGTGAAAAACCTAGTGCCAACTTAAGATCCTTACCCTGTAAAGTAGCTCTATAACCAACTCCGACAAGTTCTAACTTAGTACTAAAACCTTCAGTAACACCAACTACCATGTTATTAACAAGTGAACGCATAGTTCCTGTAATAGGCATACAGTCATTTTCATTTGGTGAAAACACTAAATTACCATCTTCTTGTTTAATTGAAACCTTGCTGTTTAAGTCCATAGAACATGTTCCTTTTGGACCTTTCACAGTTACAGTTTGACCTTTAATATCTACAGTAACGCCAGCTATTATTTCAATTGGACTTTTTGCTATTCTTGACATTATAAATTCTCCTATTTAACAATGCAGATGACTTCGCCACCCACACCAGCTTCTCTAGCTTCAAAGTCGGTTAAAAGACCTTTTGAAGTAGAAATAATTGCTGTACCAAAACCTGCATCAACTTTAGGCAACTCATTTTTACCTTTATAAAGTCTTAAACCTGGCTTTGAGGCTCTATTAATGTATTCAATTACCGGTTTACCCTGAAAATACTTTAAGTTAACTTGTATTTGTGGGTGACCTGTATCACTATCATTGCCATCAATCAATGCAAAAGAACGGATATAACCTTCCTTTTGTAATACTGAACATAAACTTTTTTTAATTTTAGAAGCTGGTATCATTACTGATTTCTTAGCAACCATTTGTGCATTTCGTATGCGTGTTAGCATATCTGAAATTGGATCTGTCATACTCATAATTATATTCCTGTTTCTTTTACCAACTGGCTTTTTTTAAGCCAGGGATATCGCCACGCATAGCAGCTTCTCTGAATTGGGTTTTACTTAAGCCAAACTTACGATAATAACCTCTAGGTCTTCCAGAAAGCTTACATCTATTTCGTTGCCTAGATGGAGACGCATTTCTTGGCAATTTCTGCAATTTTACTTGAGCTTCCATCATGTCTTCATATGAAGCATTTGGATCTGCAATTACTGCTTTAATAGCTGCTCTTTTTTCAGCATACTTATCGACAATTTTAGTTCTTTTCAAATCTCTTTGAATCATTGATTCTTTAGCCATAATTCTTTACCTTATTTACTTTTGAATGGGAAACTAAACGCTTTTAATAACGCTTTCGCTTCTTCATCTGACTTAGCAGTCGTTACTATTGTGATATCCATGCCACGAATAGTGTCAATTTTATCATATTCAATTTCTGGAAAGATAATTTGCTCTCTAATACCCATTGAATAATTACCTCTTCCATCAAATGATTTTGGGCTTAAACCACGAAAATCACGTATTCTAGGTATCGAAACATTGACCAATCTGTCAAAAAATTCATACATTTTGTTTCTTCGTAAAGTTACCTTACAACCTATTGGCCAACCATCACGAATTTTAAAACCAGCAACTGATTTCTTTGCAAAGGTTACTTGAGCTTTTTGACCTGCGATTTTTTCCATATCACCGGTTGCATTTACCATTATCTTTTTATTACCTACAGCCTCACCTACTCCCATGTTTAAACCAATTTTAACTAACTTTGGCACTTCCATAACATTTTTGTAGTTGAAGTCCTTCATCATTTGTGGAACAACTGTTTCTTTATAATATGTTTCTAATCTAGTCATTTTTTTAACTCTTTTATACGTCTATCGCTTCGCCATTAGAACGAAACACTCTTACTTTTTTGCCATCTTTTAGGATTTTAAAGGTAACTTTATCACCTTTACCTGTAGCAGCATTAAATATCATCACGTTTGATGCATGTATAGATGCTTCTTTTGAAATAATACCACTTGGCTTTTCTGGGTTGTTTGGATCAGCTTTAACATGCTTTTTTATCATGTTAACACTATCAACTAACAGCCTATCATCCCCAAGGTTTTCTAAAACTGTACCACGAGACCCTTTTGAGCGTCCTGCGATTACGATGACTTCATCACCTTTTCTTAATCTGTTCATTTAAATACCCTTATAATACTTCTGGAGCTAATGAAATAATTTTCATAAACTGTTTTGAGCGAAGCTCTCTAGTTACTGGACCAAAAATACGTGTTCCAATAGGTTCTTGCTTACTGTTCAACATAACTACAGCATTCCCATCAAAACGAATTAATGAACCATCTGGGCGTCTAACACCTTTACGTGTTCTAACGACTACAGCATCATACACTTCACCTTTTTTCACTTTTCCTCGAGGAATAGCGTGCTTTACTGTAACTTTAATAATATCGCCAATACCAGCATATCTTCTTTTAGATCCGCCTAATACTTTGATACACATTACTTCTTTTGCGCCGCTGTTATCAGCTGCGCTTAATCTACTTTGCATTTGAATCATGGTTTATTCCTCTATATATGCGTTGGCAATTAACTTAATTCGTTGACTAAACCAACCACTTTCCATGATTTAGTTTTTGAATAAGGTTTAGTTTCTGTAATCTTAACAAAATCGCCTTCTTTAAATCCATTGCTTTCATCATGAGCATGAACTTTACTTGAACGTTTAATGTACTTTCCATATATAGGATGTTTTTCTTTACGTTCAATTAAAACAGTAACAGTCTTGTCCATTTTATCACTAACTACCACACCTCGCTTGGTGCGTATTACTTTATCTTGAGTAGTCATTATTTGTTACCTGCATTAATTTCATTTTGTCTGATTATTGTTCTAACTCTGGCAATGTCTCGTCTTACTTCTTTTAATACATTTACTTTTGTTAGTTGTCCATTACCTTTAGCCATTCTTAAATCAAATTGACTTCTAAGTAGCTCAGTCAATTGTTCTTTTAATTCTGCTGGATTTTTAGCTTTTAATTCACTTGCCTTCATTTACATCACCGTTCTTTTTACAAATGTTGTACTAAATGGGAATTTAGCTGCTGCTTTTGCAAATGCTTCTTCAGCAACATCTTCTGCCACGCCTTGTATTTCAAACAACACACGGCCAGGCTTGATTACTGCTGCCCAATATTCAACATTACCTTTACCTTTACCCATACGAACTTCAACTGGTTTTGCAGTGATCGGTTTGTCAGGAAAGACTCTAATCCATAGTTTACCACCACGTCTTACATGACGTGTAATAGCTCTACGCCCTGCTTCAATTTGTCTAGCAGTCATAAATCCTCTGGCAGTGGCTTTTAAACCATATTCACCAAAGCTTACCTTGTTTCCAGCATGTGCAAGACCGCGATTACGACCTTTTTGCTGCTTTCTAAATTTTGTTCTTTTTGGTTGCAGCATTGCTTATCTCCGCTTTTTACCTTGTTGTTTTCTTTTTTCTTCAGAGGCATGCAAATCAAATACATCACCTTTGTAAACCCAAACTTTAATGCCTAAAACACCATAAGTCGTGTAGGCTTTGCCAGTTGCATAATCAATGTTAGCTCTAAAAGTATGTAATGGAACACGTCCTTCACGATACCACTCAGTTCGAGCTATTTCCGCACCATTTAAACGACCACCAACAGCAACCCTAATTCCTAAAGCTCCTAATCTCATCGCACTTCCAACTGCACGCTTCATAGCGCGACGGAACATAATACGCCTTTCTAGCTGAGATGCAATACCTTGAGCTATTAAATCTGCATCTAATTCAGGTTTTCTGATTTCAGATACATTTACGTTTGTTGGAACACCCATCATTTTTGATACGGCTTTCTTTAAACGTTCTATGTCTTCACCTTTTTTACCAATTACAATTCCTGGACGAGCCGTGTGAATTGTAACTCTAGCATTATTAGCTGGGCGATCAATTTCAATTCGGCTAACCGAAGCATTAGCTAATTCTTTTTTTAGAAAAGCTCGTACCTTGATGTCTTTAATTAATTGATCAGCAAAAACTTCTTTTTCTGCATACCATGTTGCATTCCAAGGTTTTGATATACCTAGTCTAATTCCAATTGGATGTACTTTTTGACCCATAACTCTACCTTTATGAAGCTTCAGCCACTTTTACAGTGATGTGGCTGGTTCTTTTTAAAATTCTTGTTCCCCTTCCTTTTGCACGTGCTCTTCCACGTTTCAAGGTTGGGCCTTCGTCTACCATAATCGTACTAACATATAACTCATCTACATCTAAACCTTCATTATGTTCGGCGTTTGCTACTGCTGACATTAATACTTTTTTAATTAGATGTGCTGCTTTTTTAGGGCTAAATGTTAAAAGCTGTTCAGCTTCTTCAACACCCATACCACGAATTTGGTTTGCAACTAATCGCACTTTTTGTGCAGATATGGCTGCTCTATTATGTTTTGCTGTAATTTCCATCATGCTTTCCTATGAATTACCGTCACCAGTGTGACCTTTAAAAGTACGAGTTGGAGAAAATTCACCCAACTTGTGACCAACCATTTCTTCAGAAATCAATATAGGAATATGTTGTCTTCCATTATGGATCGCAATAGTTAAGCCTACCATCTCAGGCAAAACCATGGATCTACGAGACCATGTTTGTAGTGGTCTTTTATTGTTTTCCTCAACTGCTTTGAGAACTTTTTTCATTAAGTGATGGTCAACGTGTGGACCTTTTTTTAAAGAACGTGGCATATCATTTTACCTATTTTTTATTTCTACGACGCACAATATACTGATCTGTACGCTTGTTTTTTCTGGTTTTGTAACCATTTGTTTTCATACCCCAAGGTGTCACTGGATGACGACCACCTGAAGTTCTTCCTTCACCACCACCGTGTGGATGGTCAACTGGATTCATGGCAACACCACGAACTGTAGGTCTAACACCTCTCCATCGACTTGCACCGGCTTTACCAAGCTTCTCAAGAGAATGTTCACCATTTGAAACTTCACCAATTGTTGCTTTACAAGCAGCTGGGACTTTCCTCATCTCACCTGAACGCAATCTTAAAGTTGCATATAAACCTTCACGTGCAACCAACTGTACGTTAGCACCTGCACTTCTAGCTATTTGCGCACCTTTACCCGGTTTCATTTCAATATTGTGAATGACCGAACCTAAAGGAATATTACTCAATGGCAATGCATTTCCAACTTTTATTGGCGCATTATTACCTGACTGCACACTCATTCCTGCTACCAATTCTTTTGGTGCAATAATGTAACTACGCGTACCATCTGCATAACAAATTAATGCAATATACGCTGTGCGATTTGGATCATATTCAATACGCTCAACTTTTGCAGCAATTCCATCTTTATTGCGTTTAAAGTCAATCATTCTATAACGTTGTTTATGACCACCACCTTTATGACGTGTGGTTATTCTTCCGTTATTGTTTCTTCCACCTGTTTTTGATTTCTTTTCAACAAGTGCTTCGTGTGGTTTGCCTTTATATAAACCATCTCTTTTAACTCTTACTGTACCTCTGCGACCAGGTGAAGTAGGTTTTAATACGATTAATGCCATGTTATTCTCCTAATTATTCCGCAGTTCCAAAGTCAATAAGTTGACCTTCTTGTACACGTACATAGGCTTTCTTCCAATTTGGTCTTTTGCCTTGCTTACCTTTAAATGATTTGGTTTTACCATTTACATTTAAAATTTGTACATTTTCAACTTTAACTTCAAACAATTTTTCTACTGCTGCTTTTACTTCTTTTTTATTCGCTGAAGTAGCAACTTCAAATACATATTGATTTGATTGTTCACCTAACCTATTACTTTTTTCAGAAATGATTGGTGACAATACTGTTGTGTATAAGTTATTTAAACTCATGATAACCACTCCTGTACTTTTTCAGCGGCTGCCGCTGTCATTATAACCTTGTCTGACGATACTAGTGATACTGGATCTAGTGATCTAACATCAGTTACATAAATATTAGGTATATTTCTAGTTGCCAAAAGAACTTCGCTAGTTAACTCATCTACAACAATTGTGCCTTTTGACATTTTATGTTTAGCTAAAAACTTAACAGCCTCTTTAGTCTTTCCTTCTTTAATAGCAACACTGTTTACAAAAACCATCCTGTCTGAACGTGTTAACTGTGAAATAATTGATTTCATACCAGCACGATACATTTTTTTGTTTACTTTTTGAGAATGATCTCTTGGTGTCGATGCAAAGGTAACTCCACCACCAACCCATATTGGGCTACGAATTGTTCCAGCTCTCGCTCTACCAGTTCCTTTTTGTGCAAATGGCTTCTTACCACCACCTCTTACGGCAGCTCGATTTTTTTGTGCCTTAGTACCAGAACGCCCACCTGCTAAATATGCAGTGACAACTTGATGCACTAAGCTTTCAGAATAATCTCTGTTAAAAACTTCATCAGAAACTTCTACTTTTGCTTTTTTACCTGCAATTTTAATTTCCATCATCTTCTCCTTATGCTTTAACAGCTGGTTTAATGATTACTCTTGAATTCTTAGCGCCAGGAACAGCCCCTTTTATAAGAAGCAAACCTTTTTCAGCATCTACTCTTACGACTTCAAGATTTTGAGTTGTAACATTTCTGTCACCCATGTGACCAGACATTTTTTTGCCTTTAAAAACTCGACCAGGAGTTTGACATTGTCCGATGGAGCCGGGAGCTCTATGAGAAACTGAGTTACCATGAGTAGCATCTTGCATTTGGAAATTATAACGTTTAATTACACCCTGAAAGCCTTTACCCTTTGAACGACCAGTTATATCAACCTTTTGACCAACTTCAAACATGGCTATATCAAGATTTGAACCAATTTCATGTGATTCATCAGTTCTGAATTCCATAACTTCACGACCAGCTTCCACACCTGCTTTTGCAAAGTGACCTGCTAGTGGCTTACTTACTTTAGATGTTTTTACAACGCCCGTTGCTACTTGGATAGCATTATAGCCATCCGTTTCTTTTGTTTTAATTTGAGATATTGTATTGTTCGCTACGCTTACAACAGTAACTGGAGTAGAGTTTCCTTCTTCAGAAAACACTCTAGTCATACCTACTTTTTGTCCGATAAGTCCGATAGTCATTTCCTATACTCCTTAAGATAGTTGAATTTGGACATCAACACCAGCTGCTAAATCTAACTTCATTAATGCATCTACTGTTTTGTCATTTGGGTCTACAATGTCAACTAAGCGCTTGTGTGTACGCATTTCGTACTGGTCACGCGCATCTTTATTAACATGCGGAGAAGTTAACACTGTAAAGCGCTCTATACGAGTCGGTAAAGGTATTGGTCCTTTTACCTGAGCTCCTGTACGCTTGGCTGTATCAACGATTCTTCCAGCTGATTGATCAATCAATTTATGATCAAAAGCTTTTAATCTTATTCTAATTTTCTGTTCGGCCATTACCGTTGCCTCTATTGTTAAGAGTGCGACTTCTCGTCACACCCTATATATAAATAATTATTATGTGTTAGTTTTAAATAAGTGTTTACTTATGTATCTTCGCTACAACACCCGCACCAACTGTACGTCCGCCTTCACGAATAGCGAAACGTAAACCTTCTTCCATCGCAATTGGGTTGATTAATGTAACATCCATTTTGATGTTATCACCAGGCATTACCATCTCAACACCTTCTGGTAACTCACAAGCACCAGTTATATCTGTAGTACGGAAGTAAAATTGTGGTCTGTAACCTTTAAAGAAAGGCGTGTGACGACCACCCTCATCTTTCGATAAGATATAGACTTCAGCTTCAAATTCAGTATGAGGTGTAATTGAACCAGGATGTGCCAATACTTGACCACGTTCTACTTCATCACGCTTAGTACCACGTAGTAAAACACCTACGTTTTCACCAGCACGGCCTTCATCAAGTAACTTACGGAACATCTCAACACCAGTACAAACTGTTTTCTGCGTGTCTTTAATACCGATAATTTCTAACTCTTCACCTACTTTAACGATACCGCGTTCTACACGACCAGTTACAACAGTTCCACGACCTGAAATTGAGAACACATCTTCAATTGGTAGTAGGAAAGATTGATCAACATCTCGCTCTGGTTGAGGAATATAATCATCAAGCACATCTAATAGTTTTTCGATTGATGGAACTCCGATATCACTTGTATCGCCTTCTAGGGCTTTAAGTGCAGAACCCATAACCATTGGAGTATCATCTCCAGGGAAATCATAATCACTTAGCAACTCACGAATTTCCATTTCAACAAGCTCTAACAACTCTTCGTCATCTACCTGGTCACATTTATTCATGTAAACTACAATGTAAGGTACACCAACTTGGCGACCCAATAAGATATGCTCACGTGTTTGTGGCATTGGACCATCAGCTGCTGATACAACTAATATTGCACCATCCATTTGTGCTGCGCCTGTAATCATGTTTTTAACATAGTCAGCATGGCCCGGACAATCTACGTGTGCGTAGTGACGACCTTCTGTTTCATATTCTACGTGTGCTGTAGCAATTGTTATACCACGTTCACGTTCTTCTGGTGCATTATCAATTTGATCATAATCCTTAAACTCACCGCCTTGTAATTCTGCAGCTACTTTTGTTAAAGCGGCTGTCAAAGTTGTTTTACCGTGATCGACGTGACCAATTGTTCCCACGTTTACATGGGGTTTGTTGCGTTCAAATTTTTCTTTAGACATTTTTCTTCTCTATTGCTAAATATGTTAATATTACTATCTTTATTACTTATTAAATACACTATCAGATGCTATCTCATAATGATCAAATTCCATCGAGTAGCTAGCACGACCTTGAGTGGCTGAACGTAAATCCGTTGCATAACCAAACATTTTCGAAAGTGGTATAAAAGCCCTAATAACCTTCCCAGAAACAGAATCTTCCATTCCCTCAAGGTTACCTTTCTTTTTATTCACATCGCCAACCACATCACCCATGTACTCTTCTGGGGTTGCAATTTCTACTTTCATTACAGGCTCAAGCACTACAGGTCCTGCCTCTAACGCACCACTTCGAAAAGCCATCGAAGCAGCTATTTTATAGGCCATTTCACTCGAATCAACCTCATGAAAACTACCATCTAAAAGGGTTACCATACAATCAACAACCGGATAACCTGCTAAAACGCCGTTTTCCATTTGTTCTTGTATACCCTTATCAATCGACGGTATAAATTCTTTTGGAATTACACCGCCTTTTGTTAAATCTAAAAATTTGTAACCTTCACCTTGATCCAAAGGCTCTATTTTAATTTTTACATGGCCATACTGACCCTTGCCGCCTGACTGCTTAATAAACTTACCTTCCTGTTCAACAGTCTTCGTTATAGTCTCTCTGTAAGCAACCTGAGGGTTACCAACATTTGCATCGACTTTAAACTCCCTTTTCATTCTGTCTACGATGATATCCAAATGCAGCTCACCCATACCAGCTATAATTGTTTGCCCTGATTCATCATCAGTAGCAACCCTAAAGGAAGGGTCTTCTTGAGCTAACTTAGCCAAGGCTTTACTCATTTTTTCTTGGTCAGCCGTTGTTCTAGGCTCTACTGCTACAGCAATTACTGGTTCTGGGAAATCCATATTTTCCAATGTGATAACAGAATTGGTTGCACAAAGCGTTTCACCAGTAGTGACATCCTTCATACCAACCAAAGCTACAATATCACCTGCATTAACTTCTTTTATCTCTTCACGAGAATTCGAATGCATTTGTAACAAGCGGCCTATCCTTTCTTTCTTCCCTTTTACTGGATTAAAAACCATATCACCAGTCTTAACACTTCCCGAGTAAACCCTCAAAAATGCTAAAGTTCCAACAAATGGATCTGTCGCAATCTTAAACACCAAAGCCGCAAAGGGCTCATTATCATTAGCATGTCTTTCTGCTATAGTCTCATGCCTGTCATCTAAAACTCCTTTTATTGCAGGCACATCTTTTGGTGATGGCATTAACTCAATCACCTTGTCTAAAATAGCTTGTACACCTTTATTTTTGAAGGCCGAACCACATAAACAACAAACAATTTCATTATTGATTGTTCTCAATCTTAAGCCTTGAAGAATTTCAGAATCTGTTAACAACCCATCTTCCAGGTACTTGTCCATCAATTCTTCGTTGGCTTCAGCAGCAGATTCTATTACAAGCTCTCTTGCTACCTCGCATTTGACTAGCATCTCATCTGGGATATCTCTAGCCTCGTATTCCATTCCCATATTTTCATCTTTCCAATAAATCGCCTTCATCCTTAGCAAATCTACCAAACCGACAAAACTGTCCTCTGCACCAATTGGCAGTTGTAATGGCACCACATTAGCACCAAGCCTTGAACGCATATTATCTACAACACGATCAAAATCAGCTCCCGTTCTATCCATTTTGTTAACAAACGCCAATCGTGGCACTTGATAACGATCAGCTTGCCTCCATACAGTTTCAGACTGTGGTTCAACACCACCAACAGCACAAAAAACCGCAACCGCACCATCTAAAACCCTAAGAGATCTCTCAACCTCTATAGTAAAATCAACATGGCCAGGTGTATCAATTATATTCACCCTATGACTGTCAAACTGGCCATCCATGCCAGACCAAAAACACGTTGTTGCAGCAGAAGTTATCGTAATGCCCCGCTCTTGCTCTTGTTCCATCCAATCCATAGTGGCATTGCCATCATGGACTTCTCCTATTTTATGTGACACTCCTGTGTAATATAAAATCCTTTCAGTAGTTGTAGTTTTACCAGCATCAATATGAGCCATTATCCCTATATTTCGATAGCACTCAATTGGTGTCTGTCTTGTCACAACTGTTTTCCTATTCTTATTACAAACCTACCAACGGTAGTGAGCAAACGCCTTATTAGCTTCTGCCATTTTGTGAACATCTTCACGTTTCTTCATTGCCGCACCGCGATCATGAAGAGCATCAGATAACTCACCAGCCAATCTTGCAGGCATTCCATCTTCGCCACGCTTACGTGCAGCATCGATAACCCAGCGCATAGCCAAAGCTACTTGTCTTGACGACCTAACTTCAACAGGGACCTGATATGTTGCACCACCTACTCGGCGAGATTTAACCTCTACCATTGGCTTAACTTTATTTAAAGCTGCTTGACACAACTCTTCAGCATCTCCTTTTTCTTTAGCGACAACCGCATCCAATGCACCGTAGATGATTTTTTCAGCTACTGATTTTTTTCCATCAACCATTACCATGTTCATGAATTTAGATATCAACTCACTTCCAAATTTAGGATCTGGCAATATATCACGTTTAAAATTACTTTTCTTTCTAGACATCTTTATTTAACCTTGTTTATTTAGGGCGTTTTGTTCCGTACTTAGAACGACCCTGTCTTCTATCACTAACACCTGCTGTATCTAACGCACCACGTACTACATGATAACGAACACCTGGTAAATCTTTTACACGACCGCCACGTATCAATACGATACTATGTTCTTGCAAGTTGTGACCTTCACCGCCAATATAGCTAGTTACTTCAAATTTATTTGTTAATCTAACACGAGCTACTTTACGTAAAGCTGAGTTAGGCTTTTTAGGTGTAGTCGTGTAAACACGAGCACACACTCCACGTTTCTGTGGACATGCTTCTAAAGCCGGCACATTAGTTTTGTATGCTTTTGGCTTTCTAGGCTTTCTTACTAGTTGGTTTATTGTTGCCATTTTCTTTTTCTTTACCCTATAGAAAACAAAAGACAGGCCAGTCAAAACCAGCCTGTCGAAATTAAGAACGAGGATTTTAGTTACTTCACCCGTTTTAGTCAAGTATTGTTTTAATAAATTTTAAAATTATTTAAAACAATAGTTATAACAGTATTATTCCTCTAATAATGGTGAATCCAAATCGCTTGAATCATCTAATAAAGACTCAGCTTCGATTTCCATTAAGTCAGATTTTAATAAATCTTCTCGTGACTTTTTACGTTCTTGATGAAAAGCAAGGCCTGTACCTGCTGGTATTAACCTACCAACAATTACATTCTCTTTCAATCCACGTAAATAATCCTTAGTACCGCGAACAGATGCTTCGGTCAGTACACGAGTTGTCTCTTGGAAAGAGGCCGCCGAAATAAATGATTCGGTTGCCAAAGAAGCTTTAGTAATACCTAATAACTGTAATTCGAAGTCAACAGGAATGCCGTCTTTACTAAGAATGTCTTTATTTATCGCTGTAACTTCTTTCAAAGAAACCTGCTCAGATTTCAATAAGTCAGAATCACCAGGGTTAACAACCTCAACTTTACGTAACATCTGTCTAATTATAGTTTCAATATGCTTATCATCGATTCCTACACCTTGTAAACGATAAACATCTTGAATTTCATTAATTAAATAATTAGCAAGTTTCTCAACGCCTTGTAATCGTAAAATGTCATGTGGCGAAGGCTCTCCTTCAACTACCACCTCTCCTTTTTCCACATGCTCACCTTCAAATACAATTATCTGGCGCCATTTAGGAATTAGCTTCTCTACATTCTCACCATCGCTTTGAGTGATGACCAATCTGTTTTTAGTTTTTGTTTCTTTACCAAAAGAAACAACACCAGCAGCTTCTGCTTGCAATGCTGCATCTTTAGGCTTTCTTGCTTCGAACAAATCTGCAACACGTGGTAAACCACCCGTAATATCTCTATTTTTACTAGACTCTTGTGGAATCTTAGCTAAGAAATCACCTACTTTAACTTCCGCTTTGTTTTGGATGTTAATTGTTGCTCCAGGTGGTAAGAAATATTGTGCAGGAATTTCAGTACCTGGAATCATAATTGGCTTACCTCGTTTATTTTCTAAACGGATAGTTGGCCTCATATCTTTACCTTTTGAGCCACGCGATTTTGGATCAGTAATAACAAAACTTGTTAAACCTGTTAGCTCATCTGTTTTTTCTTCAACTGTAACATTGTCTTGAAAATCAATGAAATTAACAACACCCGCTACCTCTGTAACAATTGGATGTGTATGTGGATCCCACGTCACTAATATATCTCCACCTTTTACTTTAGCACCATCATTTACTGAAATAATAGAACCGTATGGAATCTTATAACGCTCTTTTTCTTTACCTGTTTTTTCATGAATTGATAATTCACCAGAACGGGAAATAGCAACTAACTTTTTATCTTTGTTTTTGACTGTCTTAATGTTGTGTAATTTAGCAACACCATCAGCCTTAATTTGTATTTGATTGTTTGCAGCTTGCTTTGATGCAACACCACCAATATGAAATGTACGCATAGTTAACTGTGTACCTGGCTCACCAATTGATTGTGCTGCCACAACACCTACAGCTTCACCGATACTAACAAACTTACCTCTAGCCAAATCACGACCATAACATTTTGCACAAATACCAGCCTTAGACTCACAGGTAATAGGCGACCTAACTCTCATTGAATCAATGCCTTTCTCTTCAATTACAGCTACCCATTCTTCATCGATCAGTGTGCCTTGTTCAATAACTGGTGTATCATCTTTATCATTAGCAAATACATCCAATGCTACTATTCGGCCCAACACTCTATCACCTAAAGTCTGAACCACTTCGCCACCAGCTACAATTGCATGCATGTTCATGCCTTCAATAGTTCCACAATCATGTTGAGTAATAACAACGTCTTGTGCTACATCTACTAATCGCCTTGTCAAATAACCCGAATTTGCAGTCTTCAATGCTGTATCTGCCAACCCTTTTCGTGCACCATGCGTTGATATAAAGTATTGCATCACATCTAAGCCTTCTCTGAAGTTAGCTTTAATGGGTGACTCAATAATTGAACCATCAGGTTTAGCCATCAATCCACGCATACCTGATAACTGACGCATCTGAGCTGGGGAACCCCTTGCTCCTGAATCTGCCATAACAAAGACAGAATTCATAGAATCTTGCGTAACTTTTTTACCTTCTTTAGTTTTCACACTATCCGTACCAAGTGCGCCCATCATAGACTTAGCTACTTCTTCATTAGCTCGTGACCAGATATCGATAACCTTATTGTAACGCTCTCCGGCCGTAACTAAACCATCTGTATATTGACCTTGAATAGCTAGAACTTCTTTTTCAGATTCTTCTAAAATTGTTTTCTTTTCTTCAGGTATAATTAAATCGTCTACTCCAATTGACATTCCTGCATATGTTGCATACCTAAATCCTGTGTACATAAGCTGATCTGCAAATATCACAGTATCTTTAACACCCATTTCGTGATAACAGGTATTTAATAATTTAGAAATATTCTTCTTAGACAATACCACGTTCATATTAGAAAAGGCCAATCCTTTAGGTAGTATTTTTGCAAGCAATGCACGACCTACTGTAGTATCAACCAACTCTCTATTTTCTGTTTCTACACCGGATTCATCTGTAGAATAGTGTGTTAATCTAACTTTAATTTTTGCTTGTAATGTAACTTTTTCATTATCATAGGCGCGTTGCACTTCATCAACATCCGCAAAGATCATATCTTCACCAGGTTGGTTAACCAACTCTCTAGTCATGTAATACAATCCTAATACAACATCTTGTGAAGGAACGATGATCGGTTCACCACTAGCTGGAGACAATATGTTATTAGTTGACATCATCAATGTTCGCGCTTCAAGTTGCGCCTCAATGGATAATGGAACATGTACCGCCATTTGATCTCCATCGAAATCGGCATTAAATGCAGTACAAACCAAAGGATGCAACTGAATAGCTTTTCCTTCAATAAGTATAGGTTCGAAAGCCTGAATACCTAATCTATGCAACGTTGGTGCACGGTTTAACATCACAGGATGCTCACGAATTACATCTGAAAGAATATCCCAAACTTCTGGCGTCTCATCTTCTACAGAACGTTTTGCAGCCTTAATAGTTGAAACAAAATCATTTTGTAATAATTTACCAAGTATAAACGGCTTAAATAATTCTAATGCCATTTTCTTTGGTAAACCACACTGATGCAGTTTTAATGTTGGGCCAACCACAATAACTGAACGACCAGAATAGTCAACACGTTTACCTAATAAATTTTGACGGAAACGACCTTGCTTACCCTTAATCATATCTGCTAGAGATTTTAACGGGCGTTTATTTGTACCTGTTATAGCTCTACCACGACGACCATTATCTAACAGTGCATCTACTGATTCTTGCAACATACGTTTTTCATTTCGTACAATAATATCAGGAGCGTGCAAATCCAATAATCTACCTAAACGGTTATTTCTATTAATAACGCGGCGGTACAAATCATTCAAATCAGAAGTTGCAAAACGTCCTCCATCCAATGGAACAAGAGGCCTTAATTCTGGCGGCAATACAGGTAATACCGTCATAATCATATGCTCAGGGCGATTTCCTGATTTTACAAAAGAATCAAACAGTTTGATTCTTTTTGATAATCTTTTTATCTTTGTAACTGATCGAGTCGAATCAATTTCTTCATGAAATTGCACTAACGACCTTGTTAAATTAATTTCCTTTAATAAATCATAAATAGCTTCAGCACCCATCTTAGCGACGAACTCATCACCCCATGACTCAATAGCACTTGTGTATTGTTCATCAGTTAGCAAAGAACCTTTTTCTAAATCTGTCATACCTGGATCAGTCACAACAAATGATTCAAAATATAAGATTCTTTCAATTTCTCGTAATGTCATTTCTAACATCAAACCAATTCGCGATGGTAATGATTTTAAAAACCAAATGTGCGCTACAGGACTTGCTAGTGCAATATGTCCCATTCTTTCACGTCTAACTTTTGATAAAGTTACTTCAGTACCACATTTTTCACAAACCACACCTCGATGTTTCATGCGCTTGTACTTACCACACAAACATTCGTAGTCTTTTACAGGACCAAAAATAGCGGCACAAAATAATCCATCACGTTCTGGCTTAAAAGTTCTGTAGTTTATTGTTTCTGGTTTTTTAACTTCACCAAAAGACCAAGAACGAATTAATTCAGGTTGAGCTAAAGACGCTTTGATTGCATCAAAATCTTGTACTTCTTTTTGTGGATTAAAAAGTTTAAGTAAATCTTTCATGTTTATCTCCTGCTATTATTCGTTTTCAAGTTCAATGTTCAAACCTAATGAACGAACTTCTTTAACTAGTACATTAAATGATTCTGGCATTCCTGCAACAATCTCATGACGTCCATCTACAATATTTTTGTAAGATTGGTTTCTGCCAATAACATCATCAGATTTAACTGTTAACATTTCTTGTAACGTATAGGCTGCACCATAAGCTTCTAACGCCCAAACTTCCATCTCACCAAATCTTTGACCACCAAACTGAGCTTTACCACCCAGTGGTTGTTGAGTAACAAGTGAATAAGGGCCTGTTGAACGTGCATGCATTTTGTCATCAACCAAATGATTTAGTTTTAACATGTACATATAGCCAGTAGTGACTGGTCTATCAAATTTCTTACCTGTTCTACCATCATAAAGAACAGCTTGACCACTTGTTGGCAGATCTGCTAATTCTAGCAATGCTTTGATATGCTTTTCTTCAGCACCATCAAAAACTGGTGTTGCCATTGGCACACCACCTTGAAGGTTTTTAGACATGGCAAAGATCTCATCATCAGTGAATTGATCCATATCAACTTTATCACCATCAAGATTATAAATCTTGCTTAAAAATTCTCTTAGCTTATTGGCAGATTCATTACGTTGCATCATGGCTGTAATTTTGTCACCTAGTCCGCGAGCTGCCCAACCTAAATGAACTTCTAATACTTGACCAATATTCATTCGAGAAGGTACGCCCAATGGGTTAAGTACAATATCAACTGGTCTACCATTTTTATCAAACGGCATATCTTCTTCAGGAACAACCATCGAGATTACACCCTTATTACCATGACGACCAGCCATTTTATCACCTGGTTGGATACGGCGTTTAACTGCTAAATAGACTTTAACCATCTTAAGAACGCCAGGAGCTAAATCATCGCCTGATGTGATTTTCTTCTTCTTGTCTTCAAATTTATCATCAAACAGTTTTCTTTGGCGATCAATTTGTTCAGCTAGTTGATCAATTTGTTCTGCAATTTTGGCATCAGCTACTTTTACATCAAACCATTCACCAACATTTAAGTCTTTCAAATATTCTTTTGTTACTATAGCTCCTTTACGCAAGCCAGGTGCTTTTACTACTTTTTGATCAACGAGTATAGTACGTAAACGTTGTTGTATTACACCACGCATAATTCTGAATTGATCATTTAAATCATTTCGCACTTGTTCAAGCTGTTCTTCTTCTATTTGCTCAGCGCGATACCCTTTTTCTACACCATCACGGGTAAATACTTGAACATCTATAACCGTTCCAAATGTACTTGAAGATACTTTTAATGATGTATCTTTTACATCAAGAGCTTTTTCACCAAAAATTGCTCTTAATAGTTTTTCTTCTGGGGTTAGTTGTGTTTCACCTTTAGGTGTAACTTTACCAACCAGAATATCACCAGGTCCAACTTCAGCACCAACATAAACAATACCAGAATCATCTAGCTTAGTTAATGCACTTTCGCTAATATTTGGAATATCCGCTGTAATTTCTTCGGTACCTAACTTAGTGTCTCTTGCGACACATGTTAGCTCAACAATATGAATCGTTGTAAATCTATCTTCTTTAACAACTTTTTCAGATATCAGTATAGAATCCTCAAAGTTGTAACCATTCCAAGGCATAAAGGCAATCAACATATTTTGCCCAAGTGATAACTCACCAAGGTCAGTTGATGGACCATCTGCTAGGACATCACCAACATCAACTCTATCGCCAATATTAACTAATGTTTTTTGATTAATACATGTGTTTTGATTAGAACGAGTGTATTTAGTAAGGTTATAAATATCAACACCAGGATCATCCGTACCAATATGCTCTTCATCAACACGTATTACAACACGTGATGCGTCAGCCATTTCAATTATTCCAGGGCGTATTGCTACTGCAGTTACACCAGAATCTCTTGAAACAATTTTTTCCATACCTGTACCAACAAGAGGCTTATCAACTTTCAAAGTTGGAACTGCCTGGCGTTGCATATTAGATCCCATCAATGCTCTATTCGCATCATCATGTTCCAAAAACGGAATAAGTGCAGCGGCAACTGATACAATTTGCTTAGGTGAGACATCCATGTATTTAACATCTGCAACTGGAATTAATATTACCTCGCCAAAATGCCTACTTAAAACAAACTCTTCAGTCAATTTACCGTTATCATCCATTTTTGCATTTGCTTGAGCTATTGGAAATTCGCCCTCAACTATAGCTGACAAGTACTCGATTTCATCAGATACAACACCATCAATAACTTTTCTATACGGTGTCTCTAAGAAACCATAAGAATTAGTTTTAGCGTAACATGCCAAAGAATTTATTAACCCAATGTTTGGTCCCTCAGGTGTTTCAATTGGACACAAACGTCCGTAATGCGTAGCATGTACATCTCGCACCTCAAAACCCGCACGCTCTCGTGTCAATCCACCAGGTCCCAGTGCAGAAATACGGCGTTTATGAGTAATCTCAGAAAGAGGATTATTTTGATCCATAAATTGAGATAATTGGTTTGAGCCAAAAAACTCTTTAACAGCTGCAGCAATAGGTTTAGCATTGATTAAATCTTGAGGTGTCAAACCTTCAGAATCTGCTACAGTTAAACGCTCTCTTACAGCTCTTTGAACACGAACCAGTCCAATTCTGAATACATTTTCAGACATTTCACCAACAGAACGAACACGTCTATTTCCTAGATGATCTATATCATCAACTGTACCTTTACCATTTCTGATATTTACTAATTCACGCATGACGTCAATAATGTCTTCATTACTTAAGATACTTGCGCCTTCAACTTCTTCACGACCAAGTCGTTTGTTGAACTTCATACGACCAACTTCTGACAAATTATACCTATCAGCATTAAAGAACATGCCTTCAAATAAAGATTTAGAAGATTCTTCTGTTGGTGGCTCACCAGGTCGCATCATACGGTAAATTTCAACCAAAGCTTCTAGCTGAGAATTTGTTGGGTCAACATTAATTGTTGTTGATATATACGACCCATTATCTAAATCATTAACCAAAAGTGTACTAATTGATTTAATGTTGTTTTCACGTAAAATCTCTATGACTTCTTCTGTAATAACAGCATTTGGCTCTAGTATAACTTCACCAGATTCTTTATTTACAATTTGATTTGCAATAATTTTTTCGAGCAAATAGCTATCATCTAATGGAATGAGAGTCATTCCAGATTTCTCTAACATTTTTACGTGTCTAGCTGTAATTCTTTTACCTTTTGGTACAATTATTTTCCTACCATCTTTAAGATCGAAATCAAAAGTTTCACCTTTTAATTGACTAGGTACCAACTTCATACTTGCGCCAGTTTTCTTCAAAGTAATAGCTACTTTTTCAAAAAACATATCAAGAATTTCTTCAGTATCATAACCTAAAGCACGTAATAAAATTGTAGCCGGTAATTTTCTTCTTCTATCAATACGAACAAATAAATTATCTTTAGGATCGAACTCCATGTCCAACCATGAACCACGGTAAGGAATAATACGTGCAGAATAAAGTAACTTGCCAGATGAATGAGTTTTACCTTTATCATGATCAAAGAAAACACCAGGCGATCTATGCAATTGGTTTACGATTACTCGTTCAGTACCATTAATAACAAATGTTGCATTAGGCGTCATTAATGGTAGGTCACCAATATAAACATCTTGTTCTTTTACGTATTTTAACTTCTTCTTTCTTGCAGAACTTTCTTTATCATAAATAACCAGTTGAACTTTTGCTCTAACAGAAGCACCATACGTTAAACCACGTAATTTACATTCAACAACATTAAATATTGGTTTCTCTACATTAACACTTACGTATTCCAATTTTGCGTAACCAGAATAACTTTCAATCGGAAATACCGAATGTAAAGCCTCATCTAATCCACATTTTTCATCTTCAACCAAGCCCAAAAACTTGTTGTATGATTCAACTTGAGTTTTTAGTAAAAATGGTACATCCACTACCACTTCACTTCTACTAAAATCTTTACGAATTCTTTTCTTTTCAGTGAATGAATAACTCATAACAACTGCCACCTACCTATAAAATTTTATATAAACCAACTATAATTGTCGGGTGTACTGATTCCAATTCTTGATAGCTACCTACCAAATAGTCCCTAAATCATTGACAAAATCATGCATTATTTCATCAATAACAAACACTTAAAAAGTCCAAATAAATATTTAAAATCCTTAAGCGACTAAAGGCCAGCGATAAAATCGCTAGCCTTTAGCTTCAAGCATGAATTAAAATTATTTAATATCTACTTGTGCGCCAGCTTCATCTAACTGAGATTTAACTTCCTCAGCTTCAGCCTTATCAACGCCTTCTTTAATTGTAACAGGTGCGCTTTCAACCATGTCTTTAGCTTCTTTCAAGCCTAGACCAGTGATACCACGTACCGCTTTAATTACAGCAACTTTTTTGTCGCCGAAACTAGTCATTACAACGTCAAATTCAGTTTGCTCTTCAGCTGCACCAGCATCACCGCCGGCAGCAGGAGCTGCAACTGCTACAGCAGCAGCTGCAGTTACACCAAATTTATCTTCCATTGCTTCAATTAATTCTACAACTTCCATAACACTCATGTTAGAAATTGCTTCTAAGATATCGTCTTTACTAACAGCCATCTTTATTCTCCAAAGTTTTTATATATATAATTAAACACAATTCCAAATGGAATTATGCAGTTTCTTTTTGATCGCGAATTGCAACTATTGTACGTACCAACTTAGTATTTGGTGCATCCAATGTACGAACAAGCTTCTCAACAGGTGCTAACATAACACTCATTAATTGGCTAATTGCTTGGTCTTTAGTAGGTAACGATGCAAGTCTTCCTAATTCGGAAGCATCAAACATTTTACCGCCTATAGATACAAGCTTAGTAACTAGCTTATCGTTCTTTTTAGCGTATTCCTTAATTAATCTTGCAGCACAACCAGGATCTTCTTGTGAAAATGCATATATCATTGGACCAACCAATGAATCTGCAACACATTCAAAATCTGTGTCTTTTACTGCGCGTTTAACTAAAGTATTCTTTGCAACTTTTAAAAACACCCCTGTTTTTCTAGCTTCTGCACGCATTTCAGTAAAATCTTCTACTGTAATACCCGCATATTCTGAAACAACTAAAGAATGTGCATCTGTTGCAACGCTTGCAATTTCAGCAACCACAGCTTTCTTCTGTTCTAGACTTAGAGCCATGTTTACCTCCTTTGATAAACGTAATCAAACAAACTCATCAACAAATTGTTTTATCAACAACTCACTAATGAGACTTTGGTGGCCTTCCTAGGGTTAACTATCAAGGCTTCACCATCTACGCTGGAAATTAAGAGTCTATTTGAAAATTTTAAAAACTTACAAACAATCTCACCAACGGTCTTTGACGGCTATCTACGATGACAGCCCTCAAAATTTCTTACTACTACAATGTAATCATAAAACTATGAAAACAAAACAGTCTTTTTTATTTTAAATCGATTGAAGAAACATCAATCATTAAACCAGGACCCATAGTACTTGAGACACTAATTTTCTTAAGGTACTTTCCTTTAGCTGCTGATGGTTTCTTTTTATTTAGATCAACCAATAACGCCATTAAATTTTCAGTTAATGCATCGGCAGAAAAGCTAACTTTACCAATCATTGTGTGAATAATACCAGCTTTATCAATACGGTACATAGCCTGTCCAGACTTGTTGTTTTTAATAGCTGTAACAACATCAGGAGTCACGGTTCCGACTTTAGGATTAGGCATTAATCCACGTGGACCTAAAACTGTACCCAACTTACCAACTACACGCATTGCATCAGGTGAAGCAATAACAACATCAAAGTCCATCATGCCACCTTTTATTTCATCTGCCAAATCATCCATACCAACAAAATCAGCACCAGCTTCTTTTGCAGCATCTGCTTTTGGCCCTTGTGTAAATACAGCAACACGGACAGATTTACCTGTACCTTGTGGTAAAATTGTAGCACCACGAACAACTTGATCTGATTTTGTTGCATCAACACCCAATTGAATAGATACATCTACTGACTCATCAAATTTCACCTTTGAATTATCACTTAAAAATTTAAATGCTTCAGCTAATTCATAGGTTTTACCTACTTCTAATTTCTCAGCAATATTTTTTAATCTTTTTCCAGTTTTAGCCATTATTTTACTCCCTCTGAGTTCACACCCATACTACGAGCAGTACCCGCAATTGTTCTTACTGCAGCATCTAAATCACTCGCTGTTAAGTCTGGCTCTTTAGTTTTAGCGATTTCTTCCATTTGATCACGAGTAATGGTTCCAACTTTTTCAGTATTTGGACGACCACTACCACTTTTAAGGCCCAATGCTTTTTTAATTAAAACTGAAGCAGGTGGTGTTTTAACAATAAAAGAAAAACTTCTATCGTTATAGACCGTGATAACAACCGGTGTAGGCAGCCCTGGCTCAGCACCTTGTGTCTTTGCATTAAATGCTTTACAAAACTCCATGATATTAACACCATGTTGACCCAATGCTGGACCGACTGGAGGACTTGGATTTGCCTGACCTGCAGGCACCTGTAATTTAATATAGGCTTCGACTTTTTTTGCCATTTTTAATAACTCCTGAGTTCAAACGCCGATTTCTAAAACCAGCTCCTCATTACTTTAGTTTTACTTTATAGCTTTTCTACTTGCCCAAAACCCAACTCAACAGGTGTTGAACGACCAAAAATAGAAACGGCTACTCTTATCTTACTTTTCTCATAATTAATATCTTCGACTTCGCCATTGAAATCATTAAACGGCCCATCTACAACTCTAACCATTTCTCCGATATTAAACAATATCTTAGGTGTAGGTGCATTCTCTCCATCGTGCACTCTTTGCAATATAGTATCAGCTTCTTTTTTGCTGATCGCAGCTGGATTTTCCTTAGTTCCACCTATAAAACCTAAAACCTTAGGCGTTTCTTTTACCAAATGCCAAGACTCGTCATTCATTTCCATTTCAACCAAGATATAGCCTGGGAAAAATTTTCTTTCACTTTGACGTTTCACACCATTACGCATTTCTACGACAGTCTCAGTAGGTAGCAATATCTCTCCAAAATAATCTTGCATCCCCAAACGTTCAATTCGCTCAGTTAATGACTCACAAACTTTTTTCTCATAATTTGAGTAAGCGTGTACAACATACCATTTTTTAGACATTGTTTACCCCTTTACCCAAAGAAATAGCCGACTAACCAGCTAAAGAAAAAATCTACAAGTGACAAAAATAGACCTATAATAATTACAACCACAATAACAATTAATGTTGTTTGCAATGTCTCGTTTCGAGTTGGCCATACAATTTTTTGTCTTTCAATATTTGAACTTCTTACAAAAGCAAAAAAGTTCCTTCCTTTTTGGGTAGTAGAAGCAATTAGCGCACCAACAACAACACCACCTATCAGAATCAAAACACGTAAGACAGTAGCCAACTCATCTTCAAAATAAAGATTACCTACCACTCCACCAATTACAGCAGCTATTGCCAGCCACCAGCGTAATTTTTCACCGATTGAATTTGATGCTTCTGCTTGACTCATGTTTATTTCCTAATCTTATATGTAATAATACTTTTAACAATTTAATGGCAGGCCAGGAGGGATTCGAACCCACAACATGCGGTTTTGGAGACCGCCGCTCTGCCAGTTGGAGCTACTGGCCTATACAATTAAATTATTTTTCTCTACTAGAGATACCAAAGCCAGCGAACATTTAAAATGATTCGCTGGCTTAATTTAGTTTAACTTTTTAAACTTGTTTACTTATGTATCTTCGCTACAACACCCGCACCAACTGTACGTCCGCCTTCACGAATAGCGAAACGTAAACCTTCTTCCATCGCAATTGGGTTGATTAATGTAACATCCATTTTGATGTTATCACCAGGCATTACCATCTCAACACCTTCTGGTAACTCACAAGCACCAGTTATATCTGTAGTACGGAAGTAAAATTGTGGTCTGTAACCTTTAAAGAAAGGCGTGTGACGACCACCCTCATCTTTCGATAAGATATAGACTTCAGCTTCAAATTCAGTATGAGGTGTAATTGAACCAGGATGTGCCAATACTTGACCACGTTCTACTTCATCACGCTTAGTACCACGTAGTAAAACACCTACGTTTTCACCAGCACGGCCTTCATCAAGTAACTTACGGAACATCTCAACACCAGTACAAACTGTTTTCTGCGTGTCTTTAATACCGATAATTTCTAACTCTTCACCTACTTTAACGATACCGCGTTCTACACGACCAGTTACAACAGTTCCACGACCTGAAATTGAGAACACATCTTCAATTGGTAGTAGGAAAGATTGATCAACATCTCGCTCTGGTTGAGGAATATAATCATCAAGCACATCTAATAGTTTTTCGATTGATGGAACTCCGATATCACTTGTATCGCCTTCTAGGGCTTTAAGTGCAGAACCCATAACCATTGGAGTATCATCTCCAGGGAAATCATAATCACTTAGCAACTCACGAATTTCCATTTCAACAAGCTCTAACAACTCTTCGTCATCTACCTGGTCACATTTATTCATGTAAACTACAATGTAAGGTACACCAACTTGGCGACCCAATAAGATATGCTCACGTGTTTGTGGCATTGGACCATCAGCTGCTGATACAACTAATATTGCACCATCCATTTGTGCTGCGCCTGTAATCATGTTTTTAACATAGTCAGCATGGCCCGGACAATCTACGTGTGCGTAGTGACGACCTTCTGTTTCATATTCTACGTGTGCTGTAGCAATTGTTATACCACGTTCACGTTCTTCTGGTGCATTATCAATTTGATCATAATCCTTAAACTCACCGCCTTGTAATTCTGCAGCTACTTTTGTTAAAGCGGCTGTCAAAGTTGTTTTACCGTGATCGACGTGACCAATTGTTCCCACGTTTACATGGGGTTTGTTGCGTTCAAATTTTTCTTTAGACATTGCTATTACTCCACTAAAAATATTATTGCTTTAAGATAAATACCTCTAAAAGCACTTATGTTTGTTTTTTATTTACGTTTTAAATCTATAAAACTGGTGCCCATAACTGGAATCGAACCTGTGACCTCTTCCCTACCAAGAAAGTGCTCTACCGACTGAGCTATATGGGCAAAACTCTTAATCTGGA
>JADGEI010000039.1 GCA_016744455.1 Alcanivoracaceae bacterium | reverse complement strand
TAGACCTACCTATTTACTTGAAAACCATAGCTTAAGTCATGAGATTCTCAAATCTTGAGAATCTGTCTTGTGGAACAGGAAAATAGTGCACAGCCATGATAAGTTATTTAAACAACTTCAAATGTAAAATTTAAATGAAATTAGTTGAATGTTATTTAGGCATAACGATTGCATGTTTAAACTTAATTAAATGTAAATGGCCGTGAGAACACTTGACAGCTATTGCATCAACGCCAAACACACTTTTGTCGATGTAAACTTCAACAGGATTTCTAATGGTGTGCACTAATTCATCGCTTAAATGTAGATAAACAATATCTGCTTTAGGCTCATAAGTAATACCATTTAAAGTGACATAATCCGCTTCTACTTGATCTCCAATCTTTATTCCAATGACATCAATTTCAACTAAATTATCTTCAAAAATTCTACTAAAATCATAAAATATGTATGGTATTTTTCTTTAGGTATTAATGTACTCATGTTTGTTCTCCAAATATTTAATAAATATTATAAGAGTTGATTTAATAAAAAATCAAGGTACCATTTCTTGATATCCGTCATGATTGTGTGTAATTATATATACAGGAGTTTTTTCGAAAACTGTAAACATAATGAGATAAACCTTGATTATGACTATTCGTTTTTTTTCTAAACAAAAAACCAACTACCAGTTTTCACCTAAAATTTCAAAATACGCTTGGGGGTGTAAACATGCAGGGCATATCTTTGGTGCATCCTCTGCTTCGTGTAAATAACCACAGTTTAAGCAACGCCAAGTTACAGTGCCATTGCGTTTAAAGACTTTACCTGACTCTAGATTTTCTGCTAAATCTCTGAATCTTTTCTCATGTTGTTTTTCAGCTACACAAATGGCCTCGAAAGCAGCGGCAATTTGAGGAAATCCTTCATCATGTGCTGTTACGGCAAAATCTGGATACATGTCCGACCATTCATAATTTTCACCCGCAGCAGCAGCTTTTAAATTTGTTAAGGTGTCGCTTATAGTACCAGCAGGATAGCTTTCTGTTATTTCAACTTCACCACCTTCAAGAAATTTAAAAAAACGTTCTCCGTGTTCTTTTTCTTGAGCTGCGGTTTCTTCAAATATTTTTGAAACCTGTACTAATCCTTCCTTTTTTGCAGCACTTGCAAAATACGTATAACGCATTCTTGCCTGCGACTCACCAGCAAAAGATTTCATTAAATTGATTTCTGTTTGTGTGCCTTTTATACTTTTATTCATTGGTTAAATATGCCTGCAATTTATCATTTGGTATAAATATTGGGGTTTATTTTTATATAATGCAAGTTTTATAACCACAAGCACCTCTGATTTGTTATAGTTATACTAAACAATATTGCAAGTCCATGAAAAGTAAAATGATTGAATGTCCTGTCAAATCATAAAAATGAATACATAACTAACTCAATTGGTTAAGCTTTTTGTTATAAAACTAAAATGCTATTTTAAATGGGATCAAGAAATTTTTGTTCTAAGCTTTAGTGTTATGAGGGAAATGGAGTTATAGTATAATCATATTGAAATAGATGCAGGCTATTTCTTGATAATGTTGTAATATATTTTCTTTGATTAAACTTGTTTATAATTTGTATTGTTAAGATGAAAAAAATGATTATTACTGTTCTAAGTCTAGGAATAATTCTCCTTATTTACTTTTATTTATTGATGAATGATCAGGCTGTGCAATACCCTAAAAAGAGTTTAACTTCCATAAGTAAGGTGCACAAAAAAGAAAATACACTGCTAATAAAGTCTGATATAAAATTTCCAAATGCAGCTGTTTCAGTTGCAGTAAAACCGTTGACTAACCCTATTAAAATACCCAATAATGAACCGGGACTGACTTATCTAGAGGCGTTCCGTGAATCAAAATATTTCACTAGTTGTATTTTTGACCTGTCTTATTTGCAGGAGAAAGGAGAAGAATATTTGATAGAGAAATATAAGCAGAATATAGAGAGAGAAATTAGCCGAAATATGCTAGATAATGCCTACTTACCTATGCAAAGGTACCGAGAGCATTTAAATAAATGCCGTAACTATTTAAACTATTCTGAAGAAAACATAAGTAATGTTTCTGATGCCTTAGTCGAGCGTTATTCAAATATTACTCCTGTTACAAATGAAGAAAAAGATTTAGCAAAATACATCGAACTACTTGATACAATCCGGCACATGAATTATACAAAAAACAATGATAATAATGCTGATGTAAAATTAATCGATCAAGAACTTAAGAAAATAGGGCTTATTATAGAGCGTTTCTTTATTACAAATAAATCGTCAGATGCACTGTTAAATGTTATGGAAGTTTTAAACCCATCTTCAGGCCCATTAATTGGATTTAAGGCAAAATTAATAAAAAAACTTCAAGTACAAACACGAATTAATGACAAAGATTATTTAAGTATTTTGCTTGATTTAGCTACACCATTATTTGCTTGTACATTAGATTATCCATGTGATCAACATTCGTTGTTGATGTCTAGGCATTGCATACTTGAGTTAAATAAATTTGCTTGTGATAGAGACCTAGAAAATTTTTATTTAAATCATTATATAAGTACACAACAACAAACAGACGTGAATTTAGTCTTTGACTATTTGTTGAGCCACTATGCGCAAGATTAGTATAATTATTGTGGTGGTTCTTTTGTTTGTTTATGATTGGGACATCACAGATGAACCAATGCATAAAGTCGAAAGGCATAATTCAGTTAAAAATACTATTCAAAACACAAATAATATAACTGGTATAAATAAACTTAAGAAGCGAGAACAAAATGAAGAACTCATTGGAAATTCAAATTTCTATTCTATTAACCCAATTATTAACAATGCAATAATCGAAGTGCTTTATGATGAATGTTTTGATTATTATAGAGATTATCAGTGGTCAAATTATGATAAAACCAATGAAAAATTTAAAGTTCAATTAAAGCAATTACATAAGAATTGTGAAGAAGTTAATTTAGGTCACCCTGAATTTTTGTTAGATAATAGAAGGAAATTTAATGAGAAAAAGAAACCTAACCATCCTCAAACACTCTTAACAAAAATTATTACTCAAGGTTCAAGAAATAAATTAGATTACAATGAAGGGATAGCTCTTATTAAACAACTAAAAAACCATAACCCCAATATCTTATTGGTCAGAAATGTACATTACTGGTTATATGATTTCTTTAATCTTTATTTGATCAGTGATGTTGTTGATTTGTTGGGGACAACCAACGAATGGTATGTTTCTCAAGTGTTATTATATTCTGGAACGTTGTTTAGTTGTAACCTTGGAGCACATTGCAGTGAGACAAGTGCCGTGTTATTAATGTATTGTTACAGTAATGAGAGATTTTGTGGAGTGAAAAGTTATCAGGACTTAATTCATACAAAGTTAACTAACAGTCAACAATATGATATAAATTTGGTTCTTGGTTACTTAGAAAATCTTTTTGAAATAGAGAATAAATTATGAATAACATTATCGTTTTAATTGCATTAATCAACTCTCCCAATAGGCAGGGATAAACAATAAAAAAATTGTAAAAATTTCGAGCCTGCCAAAAATCATGACCAAAGATAGAACCCATTTACTGCCATCATTTAGGTTGGCATAATTTGTGGTGGCATCTCCTAAAGCTGGACCTAAATTGGCTAGAGCGGATAGAGATGTGGTTGCTGATGTAGTCACATCCTCACCGATGGCCATTAAAATCAAAGTGAAGACGATAAGTAAAAACATAAATTGTAAGATAAATGCAGAAACAGAATCTAGTACACGGTAATTAACAGTTTTTCCATCAAGCTTGATTATGAATTTGCCATGAGGATGGATTAGTCGATAGAGTTCGCGCATACTTAGTTTATACAGCAGAATTAGACGTATAAGTTTGATGCCACCAGATGTTGATCCAGCACAAGCACCAACAGTGCCTAAAATCATCATGAACAATGGAAGCATCATTGGCATGTTTCCTATACTTTCGGTGGCAAAACCAGTGTTAGTCACCATGGCAACAACTTGAAAAGAAGAATGCCGAATGGCTTCATAAAAAGAAGGGTAGCTGTCGTTTATTACTAATGCAAACGAAGTAAGAAAAAAGGCAGCAATAATCATGGTCATGTAAAGCTTTATTTCTGTATCTTGTAGATATATTTTAACTGATGCAGATCGCCATGCAATAAAGTGAGAGGCAAAATTGAACCCCGCAATTATCATAAATACAATACTTATAGTCTCAATTAATGGATTGTTAAAATAACCTATTGACGCATCATGTGTAGACATTCCACCAGTGGCTAAGGTTGCAAAGGCATGACAAACAGCATCAAATAAATTCATACCAGCCATATAGTATGACAGGGCACAAACAGTGGTAATTCCTAAATACAAATACCACAATGTCTTGGCAGTTTCGGTGATACGTGGAGTGAGCTTTTGATCTTTCATGGGGCCTGGTGTTTCGGCTTTAAACATTTGCATGCCACCTATGCGTAACATTGGTAAAATAGCAATTGCTAAGACAATAATACCCATGCCGCCTAGCCATTGCAGTAATTGTCGATAAAATAAAATGGAGTGAGGCAGTTCATCCAAATGGGTGATAATGGTTGCCCCAGTTGTTGTTAAAGCTGATATTGCTTCAAACACGGCATCAACAATAGATAAATTCAATGATTGAGAAAAATACATGGGAATGGCACCGCTGCTGCCAATAATAAACCAGGAAAGCGCAACAACAATGAAACCATTGCGAATTTTGATATCGGCCTTCGCTTTTCTAAAGGTAAATAATAAAAATGAACCTATTAAAAATAGAGTTATAAAACCGTGAATGAAGGGCTGGATGTCACCATCCTGATAAATCATTCCAATAAAAATGGGTGGTAACATAATTAGACTAGATATGATTAAAAGCAGCCCAATAATCCTCAGCAGGACTTTTCCAAAATGTGTTTGTAAATGATTGGTTGTAGTATCCATGGTTTTATTATAAGGATTACCACTTATCTCGTAAACTTCGTAAGGCAATAAAGACTTGTTTGTTTGATTCTAAAGTTGTAGATAAGTTGTTCCTAATCTCTGAGGAACTTAATCTTAAAAATGTGTTGATTTGTTTTTCATCTGCAATTGTTGTGGTTAATGGGCTTTTGAAAAGATCGGCTTGTTGGTATTTATGCAGCCACTCTTTTGCCATTTGGTTTGATGGTTCCCTATCTAAAGTAAATCCGATATTATTTTGTAAATAATCATGCCCGGGATACACTTTAATATTATCACTTAAGGTGGCAATTTTAGTAGTAATGGTGTGGTATAGATCTTCAACATCGCCATTGTGGCAGTTTCCTACACCAGCATTAAATAAAATATCTCCAGTAAATATTGCCTGTGCTTTGTTTTTTTGATAAACAATAAAACATAAGTGAGCTTGACAATGCCCAGGTGTATCAATGATTTCTAAAGTGGTCTTGTCAGCTAATTGAATCTTTTCACCAGGATTTAATAAACGGGACAAAGCTGGGATTTTACCAATGCCAATACGGTGAGCCCAGACTTCACAACCGTGTTGTTCTACCAATTTTTCGTTACCTTTGGTGTGGTCCCAATGTTCATGTGTATTGATTATTGCCTTCAATTTTAGGTGCTTTTCACTCAAAAATTGATTGACTTGAGTATCACTCCATGGGTCTACAACCATTGCAGTATTGTCGGTAAACTCAATAATGTAGGTAAAGTTTCTCAGCTCATTATCAGTATAAAGTTGGTTGATTTTCATTTTTGTAATTCTTCGATTTTTTTCAATAAGCTTGAGTTAACTTTTATTTTTTCATGAGTTTTATAATTTAATAAAACAATTCTACCTGTACCGATGGTTGTAATTTTTTTTAATTTATTACTGTAAATAGCATACTCCATCAAAAAGCCATGTGAATGATTTTCGATGACTTTTGTACCAACCAAAATGCTATCTGGAAAATTCAATGGCAGTTTGTAACGGCAAGTTGTTTCAGCTAAAATGGGTGCGCCGGTAGTATCAGAATGGCTTTTCATTATTCCAACCCGTTCAAAATATGCAATCCTGACGGATTCAAAATATTTGAAATACATGACGTTATTGACATGGTTAAAGGCATCCATATCTCCCCATTGAATGGGTATATGGACTTGAACTTTATAATTTTGGTTAAATTTTTCTAATTGCTTCATTATTCTATTGGAGTAAAATTTATTTCAAACTTTACATCTTTACATTGCTATGAGTTTTTTTTTGTTTTATTCATTGGTTAAGGTTAAATCCAAAGTTACCAGCGTATTGAGCGGCCAATGCTACAAATACAATCCAAGAAGCGGTAACTTGTGAGATTTCTTCTTGAATAACTTTATCCATAGTGTCATCAGGTGTGTGGTGTAAATCAAAATATTTACTTCCATCTTGGTAGAGCCCTAATGTGGCCATCCCTAATTTTTTAAGTGGTGATATATCTGCTCCACTATTGCCTTTATTACCAACATATCCAATGGCTAAAGGTGCCATTAATTCTGACATTTTACTAATGACAGGTAAAGACTGTTGTGAAACACGAGAAGCAAAAGCATATACTGGAGCAGCACCGAAATCAGCTTCAGCTCCTATAATGTGGTTATGCATTTCATTTTTATGGGCTTTTGCATAAGCTCGGGCACCGTAAAGTCCGTTTTCTTCATTTGCCCATAGAACAACTCGAATAGTACGCTTTGGTGTGATGGATGAGTCCATGATTAATTTGGCTGCTGCCATAGTAATTGCACAACCAGAAGCATCATCAATTGCACCAGTACCAAGATCCCATGAATCAAGATGTCCGCCGATGATAATTAGTTCATCAGGTTTTTCAGAACCTGTTATTTCGCCTATTACATTTTGTGAGGTGTATTCTCCATCCCAATAAGATCCCAATGTGTATTTAAATATAACGGGTTTGCCTCGGTTTAAGACATTGACCAATAAATCGGCATCCGGATTTGATATGGCCCCTGCTGGTACAATTTCACCTTTCTTGAGTAAGGTTGTAATATTGGTCTGTTGGTCATAGTTAACAGACTTCATCCCGCCGGTGTGCGGGTCACGGTTGCTATCGGTTCCAATTGAACGAATGATTGCACCAATTCCACCTTTGTCTGCTGTATGTTTTGCAGCCATATACCGAGCACCATTTGCCAATCCATAGCCTTTTCCGCTTTTGTGTCTTTGCATTCGATTACTAATAAATGTTATTTTTCCTTTTACCAAAGAAGGGTCCGCAAGCTCTAAATCTTTTATAGTTTCAAAATGGACAATTTCTCCTTTGAGCCCTTTTTTAGGCGTCGATAATGAGCCACCTAAAGCTGTTATCTTAATTTCATGAGGAAATGGAGAAATAATTTCTGCGGTTTCTTTACCACGGACCCATTTTGGGAAAGTAACCGGTTCTGTCCAAACTTTATCAAATCCAAGTTCATTAAATTTTGCAACGGCCCACTTGACAGCGCGTGCATCGCCCTCGCTCCCACCAAGGCGTGCGCCGACTTCTGTTGTTAATGATTCAGTAATATCATAGGCTGTTGTATCAGTTAAGGCTTTATCTCTTAATACCGTAACCTGGCCTATAAAATCTTCTGAAAATAGTTCTTGAGCGGATAAATTACCAATAAAAAGAAAACACAACAAAGGCTTAAGCATGATAAGCGTACTCCTGAAAATAATAAAAATGGAGATAAATTCTATCATAAAACTGCGTGCTTGCTATGAAATCTCAAATAAAACATGGTATTATTAAAAGATGGGCTTGTCTTAAACCCATCCAATTTTTTATTTAATTCTTGAGGGAGAAATTATGAACACTATCTTAGTTGATATTTTATTTCGTTGGGGGCATGTTTTATTTGGGATTACCTGGATAGGACTGCTGTATTATTTTAATTTTGTACAAGGTGAGTATTTTAAAGAAGCCAGTAAGGATGCCTTGCCAGATGTGAAGGCAAAACTTGCTACGCGTGCTTTATGGTGGTTCCGTTGGGCGGCTATGTTTACTTTGATTTCAGGGCTTGTTTTACTCGGTTTAATTGGTAAAGGCGCTAATGCTTTTATTTGGATTGGAGCCATTCTAGGTACCTTTATGATGCTCAATGTTTGGCTTATTATTTGGCCTCATCAAAAAGTGGTACTTGGTTTGAAAGAAGGCGATATAGCCATGAGTGCCGGTAAAGCAGGTCTTGCTTCAAGAACCAACACATTATTTTCTGCACCAATGCTGATGGGGATGTTGGCATCAAAACACGGTGCTGCCTTTGCAGCAGGTATGGTTCCTGTATCAACAGGTATGACAACTGGTTTGATGGCAGCGCTGGGGTTAATGCTTTTGATAGAATTAAATGCAATTTTTGGTAAGATGGGCCCGATGGCTAGTGTCAAAGGTGTTATTCATCTCTCCTTAGCTTTAACTGCAATAATGGTAGCTTTACTGGTTTATTTATAAAGCGAACCCAATTTAGTTAGAGCTGTTATTCACAGTTCAACTAATACTTTTGCCCTATTGACGAAAGTTACAGTATAAAAAACCCATCGATCAATTGATGGGTTTTTTTAACATTGTTTTTATCCATTGCCTCAGAGTTGTACAACACTCTCTATGACAATAATACAGCTTAATTTAAGATAAATTTATAAATGTCATTGTTGAAAATATGATAAATTTCTCCGTCTTCATCTTCACCGAATCCACGAGTGCCAAAATCTACATCTTCTAACTGGTCAAATGACCAGGTAGCCCCTATTGGTGTTGCAAAATTTATTTCCCCTCCACAGTAATCTGAGAAGATATAAAGTCCTTGAATTGCAGGCATAGCTGAACCTCGGTAAATGTAACCGCCCATAACAGAACAACCATTATTTGAGTTTTGAGGTAAGTCGATAACGGGTTCAGTGAATGTTTCAGTACCATCACAAAAACTTTGATTAAAATCATGTGCTCCTTCACGGCATGCCCAGCCATAGTTTTCGCCACCAGAACTTGAAGCTGGTTGGTAATTAACTTCTTCAAATGCATTTTGACCAACATCTCCAATAATCAAGTCTCCTGTTTGCTTATCAAAGCTCCATCTGTATGGGTTTCTTAATCCATAAGCCCAAATTTCAGCACAAGCGGTTGGATGATTAATAAAAGGATTACTTGCTGGTACTTTATAAGAATCGGGTGTCGAATCTAAACCACATGTATTAGGAATAACATCAGTTTCAAATGAATCATCAAAAACAAAATCAGCAGATGGTTCATCTGGAGAAACATCAATACGTAACATTTTTCCTACTAACTCTGTTAAGTTTTGTGCGTGGTTACCCGTATCACCACCGCCACCGCCATCGCCCATCCCTATATATAAGTACCCATCAGGCCCAAAATGAATATCACCACCATTATGATTGGATGAATGCTGGAATATTCGCATAATAATAACACCGCTATTTGGGTCGGCTATATTTGGATTGCCCGCACTCACAGAATATCGTGCGATAATGGTGTCACCAAAATTTGTACCATTCTTAGTATAGTTAACGTAAAAAAAGCCATTGTTTGAATAGTCCGGATCAAAATCAAGTCCCAATAAACCTCGCTCGCCTCCGCTTGCTACAATGGAAGTAATATCAATAAAATTTGTAGCTTCCAAAGATGTTCCATTATAAATTTTAATGGTTCCACCTTGCTCTGCAATAAATAACCTTCCTGTGCCATCGCCAGCATGTCTGACTGTAACAGGGCTAGATAAGGATAGATTTAAATTATTACGTACTAAATTCGCAGGTAATCCTCCTGCACATGAATTTAAAGTCATGAATAATAATACGAAGCTTGAAAAGGTTTTCATGTTGGTTCCAGATTGAGTTAAAAATATTTATTTTAAATGAATTAACGTAAGAAAATGTTAATTCCATCAAGATTTTGTAAAATATTAAGTTATGAAATCAATAACACGCATAATGGGCATTGATCCAGGATCTAGAACGACGGGTTTAGGGATTGTAGATAGCGACGGAAGAACTAATAAAGTGGTGCATTTTCAGCCGATTAAATGCGGTAGTGGCGATTTTCCAGACCGTTTAAAAATAATATTTAATGATATTACTTCATTAATCCATAAATACCGCCCCGATGAGGTGGTTGTGGAAACCGTTTTTATGGCTAAAAATGCCGGTTCAGCGCTCAAACTAGGTCAAGCACGCGGAGCGGCTATCTGTGCAGCAGTAGCAATGGATCTTCCGGTCTACGAATATGCTCCAAAAGCCATTAAGCAATCAGTTGTAGGAAAAGGTGCTGCGGCAAAAACTCAGGTTCAGTATATGGTTGGTTTATTGCTCAATATTGAAAAGAGTATTCAAGAAGATGCGGCTGATGCTTTGGCTGCGGCTATCTGCCATGCCAACTCACGTTGGACACTTTCTGCAATCAATCAAGTATCGAGCAATTATAGAAAGACCTAGTTGCTCGTCATTATTGTTAAAAAATTTACATAAATATCATGAAGTTTTAGCCGTAAATGGTTATGATGAGTTGTTTTTATTCAATTACAAAGGAGTTGATGTGCAAAAAAAATTGGACAAACTGCTCAGTTATATGGCTTATCGGTTGTTTAAACCGATTGCGACTATACTGTTGCGTAACCTGATACCCTATAAAACAGCTGCTAATTGGCTTAAACAAGC
This sequence comes from Alcanivoracaceae bacterium, assembly GCA_016744455.1. Classification (GTDB taxonomy): domain Bacteria; phylum Pseudomonadota; class Gammaproteobacteria; order Xanthomonadales; family Marinicellaceae; genus NORP309. Next base: position 2,474 of record JADGEI010000039.1, on the reverse strand, counting down.
TTATGTCGAAGTGGCTCAAAACAATGACGAATTTGCAGTAAAAGGAAAAAAACAAACAAAGTCTCGAATTGCAATTATCACAGGATTAACTCGTGTAGATGTTGATGCAGTGCTGAAAATGTCAAAACTGGTTAATGCTAGTGAACAAAACTGGAATAGAGCAACCAAAGTTATAAGTGGTTGGATAAGTGACCCTGATTATTTGCAAGAGGGCGAACCAAAGATTTTATCTACAACTGGAGATAATTCTTTCGAAAGTTTAGTAAGTAAATACAGTGGAGGTATTACTGCTAGGGCTGTTATTGATGAATTGAAGAATATCAAGGCAATTAAAGTCGATGATGATAAAGTGGTATTACTACGTAAAGAATACATTTATACGACAGGGAAAGATCAACTTATTGGGTTAGAAAACATTAGTATTTCTGCTGGTGGACTTCTTGATACTTTGGCTCATAACACAAAGTCCGAAAGTAGACAAAAAATATTTCAAAGATCAATTATTCAACGCGGGATTCCCGATTCATTAGTGAAACCTTTAGAAACATATATCAATGACGAGTCAGCATTTTTCTTACATACCTTGGACCAAAAATTAACACAAAAAATAAAAAACACCCCACAATTAGACGAACCTGCTGATAACAGTATTGGTTTAGGACTGTATTACTATGAAAACTAGACAATTTATCATCACTTTACTTATCTTCGCTATGGCTAATACTAGCGCCAGTGAATCGCAATCAACACTTGAAATTATTGGTAGTGGTGTTTTTGATGTTAACACAACTCGAACATATACCATTGATGAAAACACTGAAATCTATAAAGATGGTGAAAAAATTGAGCATACTCTATTTGAAATTATCGGTAGTGGATTTAAGACTGCATTTACACTAACAGATGATGTTAATGGTAATGTAGATAGTGGTACCATAAATGCACTTGAATTAATCACCAACATACGTGGGCCAGTTACATCACTGTCACCTATTAGTGTTTTAGAACAACCTGTATTGTTAACTTCAGATACTGTTGAGGTTAATACATCTAACATTGAGTTAGGGCAAATAATATCTGTTAGTGGTTACCTCAATAATAACAACAGTTTAAAAGCGACTCGTACAGCAATGGAAGATTTGGATCAATGGAAAGTGAGAGGGTTTATTACTCATATTACTCCGAATAGACTGGATATTGGTAGCTTGTCAATCAACTTATCAGGCGCAACATTGTTGAATTGTGAAAGTGGGATCAACAATGGAACTCATATAGAAATAATGATGGATAGTGATAGTAATTATCAAGTGGGCACACCTATTGATACCATCATTAGCATAGAGTGTTTAAAGCTTAATCAATTAGCTGAAGAGTCACTGGTATTGCCATCGGTGATACAAGGTTTTATTAGTGATAAAACAGGCCAAGATTTCTGGTTAAATGATGTTAAAGTAGAGGTCAATCAAAATACAGTCTATGAAAATGGAGAAATGTCTTTCATTGATGAGTGGGTTAATGTTGAAGTTCAGGGTGTTTTTGATACTGAATCTTCGGAAATTCAAGCTGATGTAGTTAGATTTGTCGATCACCGTATTGAAATAACGTTCCCTGTAGAGCCTGAGAATATTATTCTAAATGAAAGTATAACATTATTGGGTACAGCATTTCTTGCCACGCCTCAAACCAAAGATAACTCTAATATTTTAACAACGGGCTTATTATCGCCACGTCAGATCCATATTGAAGGGTATGTTGATTCGCAAGGCATTGCTTACCTATCAAAGATTGTTAATAATGGAAATAGTAATTTTAATCGTGTATCAATTCGAGGAGATGTCAATGCAATTAATAACCCAGTTTTCTCAATTCTTAGTATAGAAGTAGATGCCACCAATAGCTTAATTGTCAATCAAGGAACAGGGGTGATTGATCTTACTACTTTCTTCAATTTACTTAATATAGGTTCTCAGGTAGAAATTAAAAATGCTGTGTATGATCAAATTACAAATACATTTATAGATGGAAACATCGCGATAAAAAAAATAGGATCAAGCCAAAAAAATGCCCCCGTTCAAATTAAAGAGATAATAGGGTCTGGAATAATCGGTGGATTTGGTACAGCTACTATTACTGCTACTCCTGACCGTTTATTTGGCACTAGTTTTGAATAAAATTGCTATTGTGTAACTGTTTTTGTAAAACTACCTAATGCAGTTGTGGTCTTTTCTAAGGAACCTTTACAATCTTAAATTTTGCTCCGGTGGTAAAAGAAGTGTTGGTTACTATAAGAAAAACAGAGTTGCTCAGTATCGCTCGAAATAGTATAACTTTTTACATGTCCCACTAGTTAGTCGACCCTGAAAAAAGCATAATTATTTAACCTGCTCAATAGGGGATATGCTGATTCTCGCTCTACTGAATAATCCTACTGTATAAACTATTATAAAAACCAGTTTTTTACTGCAATACTAAGC
>JADGEI010000021.1 GCA_016744455.1 Alcanivoracaceae bacterium | reverse complement strand
GTTGTGGGGACATGAACCTCAACAGTGTCTTTGTAGTCATAACTCATTTTTAATACGCAAGATTTTAAATCAATCATTATTATAACTAAGATATAAAAATATAAATAACATTCTCAAGTTTATTTTAATTTATATTGATAGATGACAAAGATATTGAAGAAATTTTTAAAAATAAGTATTTATAGTTTTTTTTGTAAGTCGGGTATTGTGATACAATATAATTTTTTAAAAAGGTGTCGTTATGTATTTTGTGTTTATTATTACTTTATTGTTAGTAGGTCTACTTGCAGCGTCAGCTTTTGTTGAAAATAAAATTCCACAAAGTAAAGTGGCCTTTGAAGTGATAAACCCATTTTCAAAATGGATTGGATTAGTATCAATGGTTTTAGGTCTTTTTTGGTTATTAAGAACAATTACTTATCTTGGAACAATGTTAAAGTGGGCACCTGTTAATACACTAATTTATATTGCTTCTTTGTTATTATTGATTGTTCTCGGTTTTATACTAGCACAAAGTTTACTGAAACAATTCTCTGGTAAAAATGAAAAAATTGATGGTTTTGTTAACAAAGTTGTATCAAAATTTAAACCAATGCAAGAGAAATTAGGCCTTGCAGCAATTGCTACTGCTTTATTAAACTTGCTTTTACGTATTACCTAATAAATTATAAATGTGCTGAAAACAAGGTTTAGTACTAGTAAATAATCTACTTCCAGCTCTCTAATGTTTCAACAAATGAACTTAAGAACTGGTTGCATTGATGAGCATCAAGTACGCGATGATCAATTGTTAATGATACATAACACATAGGTTTTATTGCTAAAACATCATTTCCATCTAATTCTTTTACCACAACACGTTTTTCCATTTTTCCAATTCCAAGAATAGCGGATTGTGGTTGATTAATAATAATAGGTGTTGCGATCAAAGACCCGCTTACACCATGATTGGAAATAGTAAAAGTCCCACCCTTAGTGTCAGTATGTTTTAGTTTATTCATCCGTGCTTTATTTGTCATTTTGGTTAATGCGTTAGCAGTGGCGAATAAATCATGATTTTCGCAGTTCTTCAATACTGGCACAATAAGTCCTTCATCATTTAACGATGTTCCAATTCCGATATTGATACTATTAAATATTTCGATACTTTCTTTATGTAATTGTGAATTTATTAAAGGAACTTTTTTAATACCGGCAACTGATGCAGCTATAAAATAGGCTGTAAAAGTTAGGTTCGCACCCTGTTTTTCAAAATTAGCTTTATTTTTCTTTCGATGATTAATAATAGCTGACATGTCAAGGTTAAATACAGAGGTTACATGTGGGGCGGTGTGCAATAAACTATTAACCATATGTTCAGCAATACTTGAACGCATACGGCTAATTGAAATATGCGAGCTTGTTTGCTTATTCGACTTACCTGGATTTTTTAAGTATTTAAGAATATCACGTTTGCTAATGCGGTTATTTTTCCCTGTTCCTACAATAGTATTAATATTAATATCATTTTTGGTAATTAGCTTTCTTACAGCAGGGGATATGTGGTTATTTGTAATATTTTTATCCTTGTCGTCTGAGGCAGTTTCAATAAATCGTTTTGCCTCGAGCGGTGCTATTTCAGTTTTGGTATTGTTTCCCTTGGAATCATCAATTTTACCAATGATAGACTCATCAGTTACGTTGTCACCACTTTTTAAAATTATTTTAGATAATTCACCAGTAGAAGGGGCAACTACCTCCATCATGACTTTGTCTGTTTCTAACTCTAATAGAGGTTGATTTTTTTCGACAAAGTCTCCTTGTTTATAAAGCCATTGGTTGATTACTGCTTTGGTGCCTTCACGTTGATCTTCAGATAGTTTTATGTCAATTATAGTCATTATGCTTGGTCCACTTTTTTGATGTATTCGAGAATTTTTTCAGATGTTGGAACAACAGCATTCATTAAGTTTGGTTCATGTGGATTGCAGATATCGGGCATTGCAAGGCGTTCAATTGGTGCATCTAAATGATAAAAGGCTTGTGTGGCTAATGTGGCTGCGATTTCAGCTCCAAAACCAGCTGAAATATTATCTTCATGGACTATTAAGCACCTATTTGTTCTTTTTACAGAGTCTAACACCATTTGACTATCCCATGGACTGATAGTACGTAAATCGATTAAATCAATGCCTAACCCTGAATGTTTTACGGCTTCTTCACAACGACAGACCATTCCTCCCCAGGTGACTAAAGTAAGTCGGTCTCCTTTAGTGAGTAAATTACCTTTCCCAAAAGGAATTATAAACTGGTCACCTGGATATTCTCGCCTTGCCCATATGTGATCTAGCATTTTGCGGTGCTCAAAAAATATAGTTGGATTATTGTCGCGCAAAGCAAAACGCAATAAACCAACAGCATCCACTGCGTTTGATGGCATGGCAAGTTGCCATCCAATTGCATGTGCCCATTTAACTTCCGCAGTTTGTGAGTGCCATGGGTCTCCACAACCGAAGTAGCCTCCAGCCATTCTAACTACCATTGGTGCAGCAAAGCGATTGTTGGTTCGCCATCTCATGGTACCAATATCATTTAATTGTTCTTCAGCAGGGTCGGCATATTTTCGAAATTGTATTTCAGGAACGGGTAATAAACCAGATAGAGACATGCCTAAAGAACGCCCAATTATCCCTTCTTCAGATAAGCTTGTATTAAAAACCCTAGAGCTGCTGTATTTTTGTTGTAAGCCCAATGTAACGGCATGAACTCCACCTTTTGCACCTACGTCCTCCCCAAATATCAACATCTTTGAGTTATGTTGCATTTCAAAGTCCAATGTTTTTCGAATAGCAGTTACCATATTAATTCGACCAGGTTCACTGATGATCTCTTGCGAAGATGGTGGGAATACAGGGTTTGCTAAGTGTATGCCTCCTTGTTGTTGAAGAATCATTTTTCCTTTATCATCATATTCACAATAGGTGTTCTTAGTAATGTCTTCGGGATTCGCAAAGGGTTTTTCTTCTGCTTTTATTAAAGCCTTTGCAACTTTTGATTGTGCATTTAGCTTAAGTTTTTGCCATTTTTTGTCGGTTAATAAATTGTTACTTACTAGGTAGTTCTTTAGTTTGGGTAAGGGGTCATGTTGTTGTTCAAAAGCAATTCTTTGATCTGTTTTATAAGCTTGTGTATCCTGCGCTGAGTGTCCATTTAACCGAGGTACGGTAAGACGAAGCAAAACTGGTTTGCGTTCAACACGAACAACATGATGTGCCTTTGACACAAGGTTTGCAGTTTCTTGTGGATTTGTACCATTGCCACTGAAAATAGTTAACCCTTTAAAGCTTGCAAGGTTTTTTGAAATATCGCCTCCAGGAGTTTGAAAACCAGATGGTACGGATATACCATACCCATTGTCTTCAATATAAAAGAGTTGTGGTAACTTATGAGTAGTGGCTATGGTAAGCGCAGACCAAAAACCATTGGTAGCGACGGATCCATCTCCTCCTAAAACTAACCCAATGGCATTTTTCCATTTCTTATTTTTTAATACTCTCTCATGGTATTTTGCGGCTTGTGCCCAGCCAGAGACAGGAGTAAATTGCGCACCTACACCACCAGACATAGGTAATATGCATGCGCCTTTGTGTTTTGGGTTATTAAAAACGACTCCAATATCTCGACCATCTGAAAACCCCCCGATTTTCATCATTGAAGCTTCTAAGGCCATTTGAGGAGGTAAACCCATGGCTAATAAGAGAGGGCGTGAACGATAATAACCTGAGACCGCATCCTTTTCTCCGATTAAACATTGCCCTAAAATGATTTGGGCCATATCGTGTCCCCGAGCGGAAAATTGATAAAGTACCTTTTTATTTTTTACTAGTTCAAATTCTTCAAGGTCATCTAGGGCTCGTGATAAAAACAGTGTTTCGGCAATTTCTTGCCAATCATAGGAGAAGCTTTGTTCACTTTTGTTTTCTGGGTTCATTTTATTATTAGAAGAGTGCAATAGAAGATATTTTGCATTATTTTTACAGAAATGTGCTTGCTAAAAAGTGCTATAAAGGATATAAATAAGCAATATTAAAGATTATTAATAAAAATAATAGCAATTATGATAATAATATATGAATAGATATGATATAAAAATACTGGAAACTGTACAGTCTAATGGTCGCATTAGTAATAAAGAGTTGGCAAAAAAAGTAAACCTTTCACCTGCGCCATGTTGGCGTAGAATGCAGGCACTGGACCAAGCTGGATACATAAAGCAGTATACTGCTTTATTAGATCATGAAAAAATTGGCTTAACCATCATAGCTTTTGCTCATGTTAGTTTAGAAAATCATCATGAGAATACGGTTAATGCCTTTGATAAGGCAATAATGGATTGGTCACAAGTCCAAGAGTGTCATGCAACATCTGGTGGCTATGATTATTTGTTGAAAATAATAGCGGTTGACATGCAATCCTATAATAAATTTATGTATGAGAAGTTATTAAAGTTAAAAGCGATTCGCTCAGTTAATACCAGTTTTTCAATGAAACAAAAAAAAGTTTCAACACAATTGCCTTTGGGTCATCTTGGCGGTTAAAATGATACCTAATAATAAATGATGGCGAGTAAATAATGAGTACAAATAATTTTCAACAGTTGCAGGTTGCTATCCAGGCAGCAATTTCAGGAACTAAAGAATTTTCAGAAGCTTATGCTTCATTAATGAATTTGTACCAAGCAGGTAATATAGATGCAGGCTTATTTTTATCATGGCTGTTGACTCAGAAAGGAGAAATTAAAGATGCTAATATTAGAGCATTTGAACTAAGTCGTGAAATTGCGAATAATACTGGGCACCCCGCAGCGATTGAACGAATGGCGGATTTGTTATTATGGGGTGTAGGTGTTGAAAAAAATAAAGAAAAAAGTTTTGATTTATATAGACAATTAGCAAGTAAAGGTATGTTGCCATTTACCACTTTAGCTTACTTATACTCACAAGGAATCGGTACACAAAAAGATGAGTGTATGGCATCAACCTTAATATTACAAGCTGCAGCACAGGGTGATACATTAGCTTTTATGTTGTTGTCTTATCGTTATGAAGTGGGTTTAGGTGTTCCAATTAATGGAACCATAGCATGGGCTTTTGCATTATTGGCAGAGAAACGTAATTTCCCAGGTTCGACAATACGAGTAAAGAAACTTTCTATTAGATTTGCATCTATCACTAATGATGAAGTGGATTTACTCGCAGAAAAATTAATTAAAAATATTGAAAGCTTATTTGATAAAGTAACTTCTTTATTAAAAAAAATAGCACAGAACAATCCACACTTTGTTATTGAATACCAAAGGTTGCTTTCAGAAAATTTTGCTCAATTGGCAATAGATGACCTGTCATTTGATATGAATAAAAGGGGTGTTAATTGTGACAGTATTACACCCATTGAACTAGCAGAAAAGGTTATTATTAGAGATAAACCCTTGATTATGAAAGTAGTAAATTTTGCAAGTTTTGAAGAATGCCAATATTTAATCAGCCAAGCATTACCGATATTGAAGTCAACAGCAACACAAGTAAAGATAAAGACTAATACTGAAATAGATGCATTTTCCGGAGATAGCACTATATTTTCTAGTAGGCAAAACTCACCTATTGAGAGAATGATTCAAAAAAGATTTGCAGCAATTCAAAACATTAATGTATCCCAATTTGAACCAGTATCAGTATTGAAATATTCTGTTGGGCATTATTACAGTACACACACTGATGCCTTTGATCAGGAACGTGAGAAAACTCATGAGTTGAAGGGTGATTTCGGTGGGCAGAGAATGTTTACACATTTAGTTTATTTATTGCCTCCAATAGCTGGAGGGGAAACTCATTATGAAAACATTGACTTTAAAATTACAGGAGAAACTGGTACAGCTATAATTCATCAAAATGCTACAGAAGATTTTAAACCAGATCCAAAATCATTACATACAGGGATAGAAATTCTTGAAGGCGAAAAGTGGCTATTGAGAACAGCCACTAGACAAAATCCATTATTTGGTATAAATAAAACAGATCTTTAAAAAGTATAACTTAGATTCACTGAAAATAAAGTGTCCGTATTGTTAAATTCATTTGGTACATCAGTATTGTGTTTTATTTGATAGACAAAGTTTACATTAGCTTTGTCGTTAACCTTTAATGAAAGACCTGCATCATTTTGTATGTAGGTATTGTCATCAGTTGATTCTAAAATGGCCACATCAATAAACTTCATAGTTTCAGTTATTTGACGCATATAGTCAAGCTTGCCTAATAATGCTAAACCAGAGCTTTCAGATCTATCAATGTCAAATGCTGCAACTTTATAACCGGCACCAATTTCAGTTATTAACTTACTGGTATCAGAATCGTAAAATTTATGCCCCCAGCCAATACCAACAGTCGTTGTATAATCAAATGCAGAAAAATTGTCTTTTTCGTACCTTGAGCTATAATATAGGTAGTTTTTATCATTAAATTTATAACCTGTTTTTGATGATAGAACATATCTTTCTGCAGTATCAGTGTCATTTGATGAAGCACGTAAAACATCAAGGCCCATGTCACTGATCCATTTTCCTGTTTCATATTTAACTTTTAATCCGGCTGTTAAGTTTTCTGTGTCGCTATTGCCTGATGTGGTTGAAAAACCAAGGTAACCAGTAGATCCTGACCATTTACTTTTTACCTCTTCATCGGCTTGAACAGCGGCAGTAGTAAGTAGACATAACGTGGTAGATAACAGTATCTTGTTCATAAAATCCTCATTTAGTATTAAGAAAATTTCTATGATAATGATAATTAACCGTTATTTCAAGGAAATCTGAATTTGTATAAATTCTTATATGTTAACTTTTGTGGCATAAATGGTTATAATGACGAATCTTAAAATTGTTGTACATATATGAAAATTATACTATTATTTATTTGCCTTATTTCACTTAACCTCTATGCGAATGTGGATAACCTGAGTAATGATGAGTTGATAGCGTTACAGAAGCAAGGCGTAACTGTTATCGATATAAGAACGCCAGAGGAGTGGTCAGAAACAGGAACAATACCCAACTCACACAAGATTATGTTTTTTGATCAGCAACGTAAAGCAAGGGTTAATGAGTTTATGCTGGCCTTTGAAAAGATAGTAACAGATAAGAATCAATCATTTGTTCTAGTTTGCCGTACAGGATCTAGAACTAAAGCCGTTACTAATTTTTTGGATCAAAAATTAGGTTACACAAAAACCTCGCATTTAACCAAAGGAATAAAAAACTGGATAGCTGAAAGCCACCTAGTTGAAAAAAGCATTAAGTGAGTTTAACGTTATTAGTCAATCTTTTGCAGGTAGTGAATGTAATTGTTATGATTGCACTGATAATAATGGTAAGTTGGCAAGGGTTAATTAATAAAAATCGATTAATCTATCCTCTTATTCTATTTTTCATTTTATTCTGTGCGGCATTATCTAGTATTATTTATACAAACAAAATTGAAGTAGTAATCATAACTTTTGCTGAATTGACTATAGTATTTTTAACCATAAAATATTTTACACTACTAACACATAATAAAAATTCTTTGTTAAAAAATGAAACGCAGCTAATTTCCCAAGCACAAGAGCAAGAGAGATCAAGAATATATGCCAATTTGCATGATGATGTTGGAGCAAAGTTGCTTGAATTAATCTATGCATCGAAGGACCTAGAAACCAAAGAATTAGCGAAAGATGTTTTAAGTAATATTCGTCAAGCTGTAGCGCAAACTGAAAACATACACTGCACAATTAAGCAATTAATAGATACACTTGTTAATGAATCACAATCGCGTTTAAAAATGGCTGGAATCAATTTAGAAAATTCTATCAAGACTCTAGATGCCTCTCAAAAACTTGCTATTACGGTTCCAAATGTCATCTTGAGAATTAGTAGAGAAGTAGTCAGTAACATTATCAAACATGCTCAAGCTGATCTAGTTAAATTGAGCGTTAACACGACTCAATCAGGATTTTTTGTTGAAATTGTTGATAATGGCGTTGGGTTTGAAAATAACACTGCACAAGGGAAAGGAATAAAAACAATAAATAAAAGAGCACAATCAATAAATGCCTTGGTAGAATGGCTGCCAGGAAAAAATAATGGCACGGTGTTTTCTTTAACGTATCAGTATGGCAATAAATAAAGTTCTTATTATCGAAGACATAAAGCCCGTTATGCGGTGGGTGGTTCAATCGGTACAATTGGCCTTTCCTGAAGCCCAAATAACTCAAGCGATAAACTTTCTACAAGCAATAGATCATGTTAAATCAGATTCTTTTGATTTGGCATTGGTAGATATTGGCTTGCCCGATGGCAATGGATTAGATATAGTCGAGTACTTAACTAAAAACAACCCTAAAACATTGGTGGTTATGAGTACAATTTTTGATGACGATCAGAATGTATTTAGCGCATTAAGAAAAGGGGCAAAGGGTTATATTTTAAAAGATCAAGACCAAGATCAGCTCGCACAAATGTTACTTGACATTGAAAATGGCAAACAACCTATATCTTCAGCAATTGCAAATAAATTGCTAAATTTTTTCAATCCACAACAGCCCGAAAATAAGTTAACAAATCGAGAAAAAGAAGTGCTAACATTTATTGCCAAGGGTATTAAAGTGCCTGAAGTGGCAGACTTGTTGGGTATTAAAAGTTCTACCTGTTATGGTTATGTTAAAGAAATTTACTTAAAATTAGATATCAATTCACGCGCTCAAGCCACTGTCGCTGCAAGTAAAATGGGATTAATTGATTATCGTCTAGAGTAGGTTGTTTGGTGTCAAAGAATAAGGTTTTTGACACCAGTCATTTTAAACGTAAAACTTTTACATATTTTTTAATTTTTCCAATTGCCCATTCAATTCTTCTAATTTCTTGGTATTAGCAGACAAGGTATCGCGTTCTTTATTAACGACAACTTCTGGTGCAGAGCTAACAAATCGCTCATTTTCAAGTTTTCTAGAACTTCGGGCGATTTCTTTTTTGGCTGTTTCGATTAATTTATTAACACGTTCGATTTCTGCATTAACATCAATTAAGCCAGCTAAAGGTATATTGATCTTCATTTCGCCAATTAGAGCCACGGCTGATTCAGGTGCTTGCTCATCACCTTTCAGTACAGCTATACTTTCAAGTTGAGCCATGGTTTTTAACAGTTCTTCATTGCTTGATATTACGCTTAAATCTTTCTCTGTAGTGTTTTCTAAAATGATGGAAAGTGGTTTCCGTGGTGATATGTTCATTTCTCCACGAATTTGACGTATACCTAGTACAACGGCTTGTAGCCATTGCATGTCTTTGAGTGATTTTTCATCAACTAAACCATTGTTAAACTCTGGGAATAAAGCAATCATGATACTGTTGCTTTCAAGATTCAATTTGACTTTAAGTTCTTGCCAAATTTCTTCTGTAATAAATGGCATAATCGGATGCAATAATCGCAGCGCATTATCTAATACATATAATAATGTATGTTGCACATTATATTTGGTGTCTTCATCTTGCTTTAGTAAAGGTTTAGCAAGTTCGACGAACCAGTCGCAATAGTTGTTCCAGATAAAATCATAGATGCATTGCGAAGCCAAATCCAAGCGGAAGTTGTCTAGGTGTTTGCGGTAATCAGAAATGGTGTTTTGTAATTGCGAAAGAATCCACAATTCAGCTGTTGAATTGGGTTTCCAGTTTTCTGCATTTAGTTTAAAGTCTTCGGTGTTCATAAAAACGAAACGTGAAGCATTGAATATTTTGTTAGCAAAATTTCTGTAACTTTCTAAACGTTTCATATCGAAGCGTAAGTGTCTGCCATTGGTAGCCAGTGCTGCAAAGGTAAAACGTAAGGCATCACAACCATTTGAGTTTATGCCTTCGGGAAATTCTTTGCGCGTGGCTTTCTCAATCTTGGCAGCCATTTTTGGTTGCATTAAACCGCTCGTACGTTTTGTCACAAGTTCTTCTAACTCAATGCCATCAATAATATCAATAGGATCTAATACATTGCCCTTGGATTTGGACATTTTTTGACCTTGAGAATCATTAATTAATCCATGAATATAGACGGATTCAAAAGGAATTTTATCCATGAACTTGCAACCAGCCATTATCATTCGAGCAACCCAAAAGAAAATGATATCAAAACCTGTGACCAATACTTGGGTAGGGTAGAATTCTTGCAAGCGTTGAGAATCTTCAGGCCAGCCTAAGGTGGAAAAGGGCCAAAGATTTGATGAAAACCATGTATCAAATACATCTTCATCTTGGGTCAATTTAAAATCGGCAGCTAAATTATATTTAACACGTACTGCCGCTTCATCTTCGGCCACATAGATTTTGCCTGCATCATCATACCAAGCTGGAACTCTGTGTCCCCACCATAATTGACGAGAGATGCACCAATCTTCAATGTTTTCCATCCATTGGTAATAGGTTTTATCCCAATTTTCAGGAACAAATTTTACTTCGCCATCTTTAACCACATCTAATGCTTTTTTAGCCATGGTATCAACTTTTACATACCATTGATCCGTACGATAAGGCTCAACTACAGTGTGCGAACGATCGCCACGCGGCACCATTAATTTATGCGGCACAATTTTTTCAAGTAACCCAAGTGCTTCAAAATCAGCTATGATTTGTTTTCGCGCGTTAAATCTATCCATGCCACGATATTTTTCAGGCATATCATCATTAATTTTAGCATCATCTGTAAGTATATTAATAATATCTAAACCATGGCGTTTTCCCATGTCCGCATCATTAAAATCATGTGCAGGTGTGATTTTTACACAACCTGTACCGAGTTCCATATCGACATAATCATCGGCAATAACTTTGATGCTGCGGTCAGTTAAAGGTAACTCTATTTCTTGGCCTATTAGGTCTTTGTAACGATCATCATCTGGATGAACCGCTACAGCTGAATCACCCAGCATGGTTTCTGGTCTTGTAGTTGCAACGATAATGTATCCTTTGCCATCTTTTCTAGGGTAGCGCAGATGCCACATAAAACCATCTTCTTCAGCTGATTCAACTTCTAAATCTGATAGAGCGGTTTGTAAAACAGGGTCCCAGTTGACCAATCTTTTACCTCGGTAAACCAATCCCTCTTCGTACAATTGAATAAACTGTTTTTGTACAGCATCAGATAGACCTTCGTCCATGGTAAATCGTTCAGTTTCCCAATCAACAGATGCCCCAAGACGGCGAATTTGAGATTGAATAGTGCCAGATGATTTTTCTTTCCATTCCCATACTTTCTCTAGAAATTTTTCACGCCCCAAATCAGTTCTTTTAATGCCATCGGCAAGTAGTTGTCTTTCAACCACCATTTGTGTTGCGATTCCTGCATGATCTGTTCCACATTGCCACAATGTTTTTTTGCCTTGCATGCGATTGTATCGAACTAATACATCCATTATTGTGTCTTGAAATGCATGCCCCATGTGCAATGATCCAGTGACATTTGGCGGTGGCAACATAATGCAAAACGTCTCATCGCTTTTTGCACCGTTATCACTAGGTGAAAAGTATCCTGCATCTTCCCATTGTTTATACCAACGGCTTTCTATCTCTTTTGGATTGTATTTTTCTATCATTTATTGGTCTATCATTTAAATTGTGCGAATCGAGCATTATCCAATATTTGAGAAAGCTTTAATACTGTTTTTATAAGATTCAGAAAAAAATCCTGTTGTTGAGGTATTTGTTTATTCGGGTTTTTTCTTTTTTAAAGCTTGATTTATGTTTATAAGCAATTTTTCATCTTCTTTTGACCAGTGATCGCCTGCCTCTTGTTTTGCAAGTTGTATGAAATTGAATGATGATTCATGGTTTTGTTTATTGTATTCAAGTTCAGACTTAGCAATTAAGTATAAAAAACTATTTTTAAAATTATCAGGAACCAATTGAAGATGATATTCAGCTTGTTTTAAATTGTTATTAATATACAAATAGAAAAATTCGAGTCTGATTCCTTTTTTAATTTCATCATTAGCTAAGTTTTGGGTTAATTCTAGTGCATCATTTAGATAATTTTCACTGACTTTAGTCAATTCTTTATTTCGAGCTAATTCACCCAAATACAATCGAGCAACAATTTGAAATAATTGCATTTTTAAATTGTCTGCCTTTTTTTTGCAATCGATTAGATAATCATTGGCTTGTTTATATAGGTTTCCATCAATAGCAACTTTTCCCATATTACAAAGCATTAGTATCTCTCTTCTATTAAGTCCTAATTGTTGTGATAAGTTAAGTGCTTGATTATAATGAGTAAGCGCTAGTTTTGAATGGTTTTTCGCACTTGCAATTTCACCAAGTGTTAGACTAGCAAGCATCTTGGCTCGGGGTTCTTTTTCTTTTACTGCAATTTCCCACATATTATTCGCATGTTCAGTTGCTTTTTGCATGTCTCCAAGCTCTAAATATAAGTTGGCTAACTGTAAATGAGTTCCAGCAATTTCAATAGGGTCACCTAGCTCTGTAATTATAAATAATCTTCGATTGGCATAAGTTAATGATGTACTTAAATCTCCTTGTCTTTGAGCGACAGAACCTAGTTGGCTTAAGACAGCGGAAAGCCCTGATAATTCATTGGTGTCTTCATATATGTTTAGAGCTTGATTAAGGAGTTTATTCGCTTCATCTAAATTCCCTTGGCCATTTTTTATCGAGCCCATGACCTTATAAGACCGAGCCAGAAAATTTGGTAGATCAAGATCTTTTAAAATAGTGTTTCCTTGTTTGGCATAGTTATATGCTATTTCAATGTCGTACTTTTCTTTATATACTTGTGCTAATTCAACCAGTGCTATGGCTTTTAAACTATTGTTGATTTTGTTTTTTTCAATAACTTTAAGAAAATGGTGTTTAGATTTTTCATATTCTGAGATTCGATAATAATTTTTACCAAGTAAAATATGTGAGCGTTGGAGCAGTCTATGGTTGTTTGATGAGCTTGTGATTGTGCTAAGTTGTGCAATAGACTTAGTGTACTGTGATAATGAAAAATAATTTTTTGCTAACTCATACCTTGCTAGAATAAATTGACTGTCTTCTTGTAAACATATATTTAAATAATTTATAGATTTTTCATACTCATAAATTTTATTAGAATAAAGAGCTCTCAAATAGTTTTCAGTTACATAGGGGTTACTGGCGGTTAATTTATTAATTTTAGTATTACAATCGCTAGAAGTTTTAAAGATTGAATTACATGCCCATCTATTAACTTCACTTATTGTATTTGGTATATTGGTTAGATCAGATAGTTTTGTTACCTTGTCATATTCAAGGCTTAGCATATTGTCAGTTATTGATGTGAAAATAGTATTATCTGAATTAGGTTTGAAATGACTGTTTTCTTTTATTAATAATTCTGGGTTGGTGTTTTCAGAATACACTAATAATTGATTCAAGTATTCATTAAGGCTGATAAATAGCCATTCATCTTTATTTGTGCTATTGGTTTTTGGATAGAAGCCAATTAGTTGCGTACTTTTTTTGGGGGAAGCGATTTTATTTGATTGGGGGTTAGATGATTTTGGAATTATATATATAAATATAAGTAGACCCAATAATGGAACAAGATAAATAATTAAAGGAAGGCGGCGGTAAGTATTTTTTTTACTAGAATTTATGGATTCTGGTTGATAGCCTTCACCATTCTCATCCAGTTCAGCTATAAATTGGAAGCCAAAACCTCTTGCTGTTCTTATTATGTTTTCTTTTCCTTTGTTATCTCTTAATGAGGCCCTTAATTTGAAAATGGCATGCGATAGAGTGCTATCAGAAACAATACTCCCATTCCATACCTTATTAATCAACTCGTCTTTAGAAATAGCTCTGTCTTTGTGTTCGCTAAGATACAATAATAACTCGTAGGGTTTATTTTGAATGCTTACTTCCTTGTTGTTTTTGTAAAGCTTCCGGGTTGATAAATTAACTTTAAAGCCATTAAATTTAATTGTATTATTCATTGAACCCCTTATTTTCATTAGTTTTTTTATTATTAATCATAAAAAATTATATAACAATTAAAAATAGTTATTAAATTGTTATTAATAATTGTTTTCTCAATCACTATCAAAATTTTCATTAAGAATGTTTTTAAATAACTCTCTACGATTGCTTTTTTAATGGCTTTCTTTCAACCGTTTCTATATTTGTATAATTTTTAGTTCAACTAACTGATTTTAATATAAAATATAGCAAATAAACAATTATAAATAAAATAATAAAATAGTAAAGTAGCATCAAAACAAATGTGAATAATTGGTACTGTGTTTTAAAAGTTTTTAATGACTTTTAGTGCGCACATCACGATGGTCAAAATATTAGTACCATCAAATATTTACTTTTGATACAAAAAGAGGAAAACAATGAAAACAAAACGATTAATATTTATGTTGTTAGTAACGACATTACTCCAAGCAGCGCCAGAATCAGTTATAAAAACCTCCTATACGGAATTTTATGACAAAGGGGAATTTATATTTTCAATTATTCAGGAATGGGAATTAACCCATCAAACAGGAGACCCCACTCCTCTTCCTATGGTGACCAGAGAATATATTTATGCGGAAAAAACAGGTCTTGAGCTGATATTCACAAAAACTAATGGCAAAACTGTCTTCGATAATCAAGAGTGGTTATTAGAAGAAAAGTGGCAAGAGTTTGTTGTTCTAAACAGTATTCCTATCGAGTTATACGTCTACAAAGATGCAAGCGTTATCGTTAGGCAGGATTTAGAGGCAGAATCTGACTATGCATGGTATTTAAATTCCGAAAATGCATGGTGTGAATTTAATGAAGATAAATGCCAGCCAAAATCATATAACTTTGAGTATAAATTTGAACGTAAACTACCCTGTATTGATTTTGATGTGTGGTGGTGTGACAGTTTAGGAATCACTGATTTTGAGCCTTATTGGGATGAAGTTTATGTTAATAATAAAGTAGCAGATATTAAAGACACTAGTACAGTATTTACTTCAAAAATAGACTTAACTAATCGAACAGTTATAACAGGAGCTGACGGTTCTGGAGTTAAACCATTTATATCTATCCACTAACTCTAAGTAGTTGAAAAAGAACTTTGTATCACTAAAAGCAAAGTTCTTTTTACAAATATTGAAGTTACCATCATTACATTCCAATCTGAGTTTAAAAATTGGAGTTCTATCTAAATGTATACAATATCAAACTTAAACCATGTAGCTAAAGAGCTAAAAGCTCTAATGTTTGAATTTATATTTGCTAATATTTACATAACATATTGATAATTAGGCAAATATTAGCAAATAAAAATATAATAGTAAAACAATAATAAAACAACAGATTGCTCATGAAAGCTTGTTTTTAATTTATAAAATATAGGCTTGTAAATTAAAAATAAGTAGAGAAACAAGCCATGAAGAACTTAACCTTTAATAGATGTATTTTAATTCTATTGATTTTATCCACTCAAGTATCTGCTGAACTTTCATACAGCGTACAAAGAAGAGTAGATGTCGTATCTAACAAACTGTCGCAAGTAGAATTGCTAGTCGAGAAAGACTTAAGCCAAGCCAAAACAACAATGGCAGAAGCCCAACAAGAATTTGATTATATTAACGAGTATTATTCAGGTAAGTATGATGAAAATGATGCACAAATACAAATAATAAAATCTAAATTAAAGTCTGCTGGTGAGAGATTGATGGGTTCTAATTTAGATAAAGTCAATGACGTTTCAATCAAAGGTGTTGATGAAACGATTTCATCACAATCTAGGTTGGGTGATATAAAAAGTGTTTTAACAGATTATGATAAAAAATACATGTCATTATATAAGCAGTTACAAAATGATTTACTTAGCTTGTCTAGTAACTTACAAACCAGCAATAACCAAAAGATAAACGATACTATTATCAATGTCACGGAGAGTATTGACCAATTTAATGCTTTGTATTTTCCATTAAACCAATTGCTTACAAATGTAAAAAACAAGTATCCAGATTTACAAAAACTCATGACCCAAGGTCAAACTGGAGCGGATACTAGTTTGCTAATTAGAAACTTAACAGCAGAAGTTGTATCATGGAATAAACAAAGAAAAAAATTAACCCAAAAATGGTTGGGCGAGGCAAATGAAGCTATTTCGCAAACAGAAATAGTAATGATGCAGGTGAAACAAATGCCAGCAAACACGCGAGCTCCTATGGTTGGGCAGTTTATAGAATTACTAAAAACGCCTCAAAATTTAATATCAATTATCCCCGCTTTATACCCACAGCAAGACCATGATGTTACAGAAAGGAAAAAATATTTATCTTTATCTGAAGGTTTAGCTAAAAAATTTAACAAAACCAAAAACACTATTATAAATATTGCTCAATCAGCTAAAACAGAGATTGAAAAACAATTACAAGCCAATCGTTTCCCTAAAGGGTTAGACGCTAATCACGCTGATAAATCCACCTTAGTTGCAGCCTATAACAAGGTATATAAAACAGAGATAATTTTGAGGTTTGGAGTCAGTAAAGATTGGTATGAAAAAACCGAAGCGCATTGGGTTAATGATGTGCTGGTAGTAGGAACATACAAATATATACACGCATGGGTTGCACACAAAACACAATCAGGTGTGATTCGTGCTTACAGTACAACTTACAGACAAACACGTGAAAGTAATGGTAGCTGGAGTCAATTGATCTATTGGGGTGTTGGCAATAGTTTTGAAATTCTTGAAAAAAACTTAAACTTATAAATGGGAACTATAAAAATGAAATATAAAATAATATTAATACTAAGTATTTGCATCAACAATGCCTTTGCAAAAGTTAATACCTTAACTAACAGTATGCAATCGCTTGATAGTACACAACTAGAACAATTAAAAAAAACGAATCCAAATACTTATATGAAACTAGCCTATGATTTAGGTTTGACGAGCTTTACACCAAAAAAACAGGTAGATTTATCAAAGTATGTTGAAAAGCAAGGAGCAAATATTATTACTATTGGGCCTGACGCTGCCTGTGATGGAACATATTTTGCAATGAAGGCATTGATTGAAACGGCTCCAGATGGAAGTGAAGTCCATATTGCAAGTGGGACTTATTCAGGTGATTTAGCTAATTTTAATATTGTTGACAAGTCAATAACAATAATTGGTGGGTATTCTCAAGATTGTCAAACACTAAATAGCTCAGCAAAAACAACAATTAGTTTAACAAATGCAGCTGATGAAGTAATCGATGTGTTTCCATCTTCTACAGAAATTACGGTAAATCTAGTCAATCTAGTAATAGAAGGAGGTGCAAATAATAATGGGGGAATTTATATACACAATGGTTCTAATGCGACAGGTAGAGCTAAAGTTTACATCTCAAATTCAGTTGTGAGGAATAATCACGGTGAACAAAGTGGTGGAATAAAAATAGAAGGTGGCAGTTTATTTGTTGAATCTGGCAGTTCTATACAAAGCAATAAATCAGATGCCAATGGTGGTGGGATTAACTGTTTAGATTCTGAAGTCTTTATAGCAAATAGCATTATAGGTTTTAACAGTGCTGATGATAATGACAGTAGTAGTGGTGATGGTGGAGGCGTGTTTTTAAATAATTGTGATTTGCTTTTTCATAGCTACAATCAAGAAGAATCAGGAATCGCATTCAATACTGCTATTAATGGAGGCGGTATATTTGCGACTAACTCAAGTGAGGTGTTTTTGGTAGGTCAAGACAGTAGTTTGGCTTTTAACCAAGCAAGTTTTAGTCCATTGGTTGGTGGATATGGAGGTGGGATTAATATTGAAGACAATAGTCAACTTTCAATTTTTTCAGCAAAGGTTGAAGGTAATCGATCATTCTATGGGGCAGGAGTTTATATTGGCACTAACTCATCATTATTAACTGGTAGAAACTTTGCAACACTTGAGGAGTGTACAAGTGCGCAATGTACACGTATTGTAAACAATGAAGCAATATCTGATGATACCAATATAGCCTATTCTTTCGCAGGTGGGATATATGCAGAATCAACTGCTGATGTCACAATAAATCAAGCATGGATTTCAGGAAATAAAGCAGATTTTTCATCAGCTCTATCATTTAAAGCCAATAACTCATCCGTTAAACATTCCATGATTATCAATAATACAACAAATGCAAAACCTCTTGGGAACATTGCTGCAACAGTCGGTATTCAATCAGGGCCACATGTGGATTTTATGTTTAATACATTAGCAGGCAATGTACATGGGGATATAAGCGCCCCTGTTTTAAGTGTTTCAGGAGTTGTATCAAGTGCAAATATCATAGCAAACATCATCCAAGATAACACATTTGTGACAGCGCCGCTATCAGTTGAAGTCAATAACATTGCTACAGTTGTTGACTGTAAATACAATCTACTTGAGGCAAATACTGCTGTTGATGAATGTAATCACATCAGTAATTTAGATGTAGGTAACGAAGCGGCATTTGTTGACGCTGCAAATAATAATTTTCATATTAGTTCCCAATCGCTTGCCATTGATCATGCCTCAGCTGTTCCAACGGCAGTTGATGAAAGAGATATTGATAATGACGTGATTATTATTGCCGATGCTGGAGCGGATGAAGCTCCTATTAATAGAGTTGGTATCAATGGAGGTACTTGTTCCTATTCAACAATAAATGAGGCATTATTAGATGCAGTAGACGGAGATATTTTGTATTTAAAACCGAGTACATATAATGAAACATTATTTTTGTTTAAAGATATAAACTTAAATGGAGCGTCTCAAGATTGTACATCACCCATTGCAGATAACACATCAAATACGGTTATTATCGATGGCACAGGTGTAACTGATAATACTGCATTGTTAGTTATTCAGGGTAACAAAAAAATTACACTGAATAATTTGACAGTACAAAACTCAAGTAGGGGTGGAATATCAAAAAATGATACTGACATAGGTGATAATGATTCGGACTTAATATTAACAAATGTAAATATATTCTCAAATACAAGCAATTTTAATGGAGCAGGCATTAAAGCCGGGAAGTATGCAAGAGTTGAGTTACGAGGAGATACAAACATCTCAAATAATTTTACTTTTACCCAAGGTAGTAAAGGAGGCGGAATATATGTAGATACTGGTGGTACACTAAAAATATTCGATAACGTCACAATTGGCAAAGCAAACCAAGAAAATATAGCAGGTAATGGAGGCGGAGTTTATATTAATTCAGCAACAATTGAAATGCATGATAATAGCCAAATAAGTGCAAATTCAGCATTTTTAGGTGGTGGTGTATACCTAAATGGTGAGCAGTCTTTATTTGTTTCTTTCCCTGGAACGTCTATGAGACTTAATCAAGCAGATGACGGTGGAGCAGTATATTCACACAATGCTAGTGTCTCAGGTTCAGTTAAATATGTTGCAAATACCGCTTTAAACTTTGGAGGAGCTGTTTATATTGAAAGAAATAACGGCAACTCATACATCGATTGGTTTGATGCGGATTTTGAGATGAACCACTCTCAAGATGCTGGTGGAGCAATATATATAAAAGGAAATATTGACAATATAAGTACAAGGATTATTTTAAGTAAAGTTAGTTTTATCAATAATACAGCAGTTAACAAAGGAGGAGCGCTTTTCTTAGGAGAAAATAATGAAGTAATTACAAGTGGTAGTTTATCATGTCAAGAGCATACAGGCATAGGATTTGATTTTTGTAGCCAATTTGTAGGTAACTCTACTGTAGATGTACTTGGTAAAGGTGGAGCAATATACAATAAAGGCGTGTTAAGGATAGACAAAACCAGCTTTAAACAAAATAAGGCTAGTAATGGATCAATAATTTATTTTGAATCATTCGATGGAATTTATAGACCTTCCTTATATATGAGGAGTTCACTAATATCAGAGAACTTTGAATCTGCAGCATTACATTCTGAAGATGTTGTTAGTGCTAGTGTATTTTCATCAACCATGGTTGATAATTTTAAATCAATAAGTATAAGCGGTGGGTTATCTTTATATAGAAGTATTATTTGGGGTGATGATACCAGTAGTTCGATAGATGGGCAATTTTCGGGCGAATGTAATATTGATGAATTTGGTATTTTAAGCGACAACATGCAAGACCCACTATTTGAAACTGATGTTAATGGTATTAATTACCTACTATCTGTTAATTCTCCTGCAATAGATAAATGTCAAACTGCGGTGGGTGGAATTTCTGACTTATTAGGCAATAGTCGTTCTTTAGATGGTAATTACCATGCTTCATCAAACGAAGGAGATATGGGTGCATTTGTATATATCCCATCAGGTAGTAAACAATTATCTGTAACAAAATCAGGCACAGGAACTGGTACAGTCATAAGCCAATTTGGCGATATAAACTGCGGTAGCACATGCAGTGATGAGTACCCACTGGGCATGTTGGTTACATTACAAGCTACAGCAGATACTAATATGCAGTTTGTAGGTTGGTCTGGTAGTGGTTGTTCAGGAACTGGTAATTGCACAGTGTTAGTTTCTGAAGAGAGGAATGTAACTGCGCAATTTAATACAGTTGCCCCACTTCAGGAATTAATTTTTATCAATGGATTTGAATAATAAAAAAAGGAGGGTAATATGAAATTTTTAATAATAATTTTAGCAATTTTTCTCATGCAAAATAGTAATGCTGAAGATGATTCTGTTTTGGATTTAAGTACATTGAATGGCAGTAATGGTTTTGTCACTTATGGAATCAATCAATTTGATAGTTCAGGTACTGTAGTTAACTCAGCAGGTGACATAAACGCTGATGGAATAGATGACTTTATTATTAGTGCAACTGCTACAAACAATTTTGCAGGAACCGTTTATGTTATTTTTGGGCGTACTGATGGATATTTGGGAGAGTTGCAATTAGCAGATATTGATGGCTCAAATGGTTTTATTGTTAATGGATTAGCACAACAAGATGTGCTTGGGAGCTCTGTTTCAGGAGTGGGAGATATAAATAATGATGGCATTGATGATATTGCAATAGGAGCTCGTAGTGCAAACAACAATTCCGGAGTAGCTTATTTTATCTTTGGTTCAAACAATCCTTTTTCCAGCTCAATAGACTTAATGACATTAAACGGCTTAAATGGCTTTGCTTTAAACGCAGTACCTTTATCAGGAGGCAATTTAGGTTATTCAATTGCCAGTGCAGGAGATTTTAATAATGACGGTATAAGTGATGTTGCTATAGGGGCCAATAGAGCGAGAGTCGATAATTCTAGCCCAGCTGTTGGAGCTGTATATGTATTATTTGGCAAAGAAACGTTTAACTCCATAATGTCAACAAGTGAATTAAGTGGAATTAATGGCAAAGTTATCTATGGGGCTATTGAGTTAGGAGGGCTGGGAGATTCTCTTACGAATGCTGCTGACATCAATGGTGATGGGCAAAAAGATTTAATCATTGGAGAATTTTTAAGACATGAAATTGATGAATACGTGTATGTGATATTTGCTGATGAAACAGGATTTGTGGATGAGTTTCATGTATCTAGTTTAAATGGAACAAATGGTTTTGCCATAAAGGGCGAGGCAGTCGATCACTTTTTTGGGCAATCCATAAGCTCAGATTTTGATATAAATAATGATGGCTTTGCCGATATAATAATTGGTGCGCCACGATGGACAAGTGCGTCAAATACTCAAAAAGGTTTGGTTTATATTTTTTATGGAGGCTCGGGAGACTTTTCAAGAGAATTTGATATTACAGACCTGGATGGAAGTAATGGTTTTATTATTAATGGTGATATTGATGGGGTTAATGATAATGCCCAGCTTGGCTTTGCGGTCAGCTCAATTGGTGATTTTAATTCTGATAATATTGATGACGTTGCCTTTTCGGCTCTAAATTCTGGAGATTTTTTTAATGGTTCAGTTTACATTTTATACGGTAACACAAGTGGTTTTAATGCTAGTTTTGATGTCAATTCGTTAAATGGAGTGAATGGTTTTTCAATTTATGGAATAAATTCTGGAGATAAAATTGGCGAATCTCTATCTTGTGCTGGGGATATAAACAATGATGGTGTTAAGGATTTTCTAATAGGAGCACCTAGCGAATCGACCAATGCAAATTCATCAGGAGCAGTTTATACTGTTTTTGGTAAAGTTCAAACTTTTGAGCTCTTAGTTTCAAAAATTGGGAACGGTACAGGAGTGATTACCGCGGATAGTGGTACAATAAACTGTGGAGTAGACTGCTCAAGTGAATACACTTTAAACACTGTGGTAACCTTAACAGCTATAGCAGACACTTTTATGGAGTTTGTTGGATGGGATCATGTTGGCTGTGAACCAGTGGTAAATACTTGTATTGTTACAATGGATGAGTCAAAGAACATCACTGCTGAGTTTGTCATTAGTGAGGTTGATGTTTTTTCAAATGGATTTGAATAATGGTTTTCATTAAATTATTTTAGTGCAAATGTTCTAGGTATCAAAAAGGGCTAAATGATATTTGATCATTTAGCCCTTTGCTTAATGTTTATCTGTTATTTTACACTCTCATTAATTAAATATTGAACCATCATGGCTACAGGTCGACCTGTAGCGCCTTCTTTTTTGTTATTCCATGCAGTGCCTGCAATATCAATGTGAGCCCAGTTAACATCTTCACAGAATCGACTTAAAAAACAACCTGCTGTGATACTGCCACCTGCAAACCCACCAACATTTTGCATGTCAGCAAAAGATGTATCTATTTGTTTTTGGTAATCATCCCATAATGGTAACTGCCAAGCACGATCATGAATCTCAATACCGGCTTGTAATAGGTCTTGTGGCAATTGAGTTTGTTTACTCATTACAGCTGAAGCTACATGACCTAATGCGACAACACAAGCCCCTGTTAAAGTAGCTAAATCAATTAATACTTGTGGTTTGAATTCTTGCGCGTAGGTTAATGCGTCACATAAAATCATACGACCTTCAGCATCCGTATTTAAAACTTCAATGGTTTTACCTGAATAACTAGTAACCACATCACCAGGTCGGTAGGCATCACCATCTGGCATATTTTCTACTGCCGGTACAATCATGATTAAATTTATTGGCAATTGCATTTCTGCAACGGCGACAAAGGCCCCAAAAACAGTTGCGGCGCCACACATATCGTATTTCATCTCATCCATGTTGGCACCCGGTTTTAATGAAATTCCTCCGGTATCAAAAGTAATGCCCTTGCCAACTAACACATGAGGCTTTTGAGATTTTTTTGCACCCGTATATTTTAAGACAATCATTTTTGGGCTGTTTCTTGAACCACGTGCAACAGCGAGCAATGCATTCATTTCTAGTTTTTGCATCTTTTTTTCGTCTAATAACGTTAATGTGCAATTATCGTATTTTTTTGCTATGTCTTTTGCTTGTTTAGCTAAATAGTCTGGGTTGCAGATATTTGGTGGTAAATTACCTAAAGCTCTTGTGGTTTCAACGCCATTGGCAATTGCTGTGGCTTGTTTTATTGTGCTAGCACTTTTTTTACTGGCATATATTGCCATAGACTGAAGAGCGTGCTTGTTGTCTTTCTTAAAGTTTTTTGTAGCTTCATAGCGGTATTGTGCGTGTGAGCTAGCAATGGCGGAAATTTTTCCTGCTATTGCTGCATCAATATCTTGGTAGCTAAGGCTGGGCAAATAATTTGAAACAGTTTTAACAGGTGTGGTAACTAAAGCTTTAACGGCTTTAGTATTAGCTGTTTGCAAGGTTCCTAAATGGCATTTATTTTTATCACCTAACCCTACTAGAACAACTCTTTGCCCTGAATCAGCAAATAAAGTAAGTGTTTCACCTGTGTTTCCAGAAAAATCTTTACTTTTAAGTCGTTGAGAAATTTGCTTATTTAGGAGTTCATTTGCTTCTTTGGCAATGGAGTTTAGTTCCTTGTCTGAAAAGAAACCTATTATTAAAGCATTTGACTTAGATTTATTTGGGGTTGTTAATGACGATGTGATTTTCATTTGTTTCTCCATTATTTTGATACGATATGATAAGATTCGACTTTTTAACCAATCTTAGCTGGCCAAGTATTGTAAACAACTATGTTGTGTAGTGCTAGCTTAAATTTAGCAAGCTAGAGAAAATAATTGCAGATTTTAGGAAAATATCTTAGAAACGAAATTCTAAAAGCATTTTTTATCATATTGCTCGTATTGTTCATGGTAAGTATTGGCGTTGCTTTTACAAGTACGTTGCGGTTGATTGCTCGGGGTGTATTACCTACATCAATGCTCTACATCGAACTGGGTTTAAATACGGTAAATATGCTGTTAATTTTAATACCCTTGTCACTTTATTTGGCAGTACTATCAAAATTGGCACAAATGTATAGAAATCAAGAACTTGTCATGTTTAATGCATTTGGGATAAGTTCTAAAAAACTATTAAAAATGTTAGTCCCACAAATGGTGTTTTTTTTCTCGTTATTAATGGTTTTAGCTTTATTTATTGTGCCTCTGGCATCTAAAACTTCAGAACAGTTAACTTTGGCTGCAAGTAAAGACGTCTCATTGATGGGACTTAAAGAAGGTGTTTTTCAAGAGTTGTCCGGCACAAACTCTGTGATTTATATACGGAAGCTGAATGTACAAGAAAATCGGATGGAAAATATTTTTCTAAATATTCGGCATGAAGATAGAGTTGACACTCTTACTGCAGAGTATGCCTATCAATATGAAGACAAAAAAACCAAGGAGAGGTATATCTCATTATTTAACGGTTTTCGAAATGAAGGTGTGCCAGGAGAAAAAAAATACCAACTGATGAAGTTCTCCAGAAATGATATAAAGTTACCTCGATTAAAAGGCAAATCTGTTGATGTTGATGAAAAGGGTATGAATATTATACAGCTAACAGGGTCAACAAGGCTTATTGATAAGGCTGAGGTCCAAAAAAGACTGGCACCCTCATTAGTTATCATTGTTTTAATGCTCGTGGCAGTTTCTATTTCTAAAACTTCGCCTAGAGAAAGCAAATTTGGTAGTTTGTTATTAGGGTTGTTAATATACGTGGTTTATTTGATTATGCTAACTATTGCCTCTTCCATGATTGTCCAAGCCAAAATGCCAGCATGGTTTGGTATTTGGTGGGTGCATCTAATTTTCGCGGCTTATGGTATATGGCGTATAAAAAAATCTGATACTGCTTTAGGAGCAACTTAATGTTTTCTCTATTGAATAGGTATATTTTTAAATCAATAAGTTTTGGAATACTTTTAGCATTATTAATGTTTCTTACATTGGATATACTACTGGGATTCATCCAGCAAATCAATTCTGTAGGAAAAGGTGACTATACGGTTGGTAGTGCGTTGTTTTATACATTATTAAATATACCAAGTAAAATTCTTGTTATGTTCCCTATTAGTTGCGTTGTTGGTTTTATGATTGGGCTGGGAGATTTGGCGGCACGATCAGAATTGGTGGTAATTCAGTCAGCAGGATTGAGCCGAATTAAGCTCACTTCAATTGCTATAATGGCATTAATAGTGTGGCTTGTACCAATGACCATAATGAGTGAATTTGTAGCACCTTCAGCTAAAATCAAGGCGGAGTCCTTTCGTAATAGTAAGTTAACTAAAGATATTGGTTTAGGCATTGAGTCAGGTGTTTGGGTTAGAGATGGCAATATAATTTTTAATGCAAAACCTATTGGTAATAGTTATGACAACAAAGACAACATAACCATGAATGATGTGACGGTTTATGAGCTAGACAGTGATTTACAGGTTATAAAGGTATCAAAAGCTAAAAAAGCAATACACGCAAAAGGCAACTGGGAATTATTTGATTTAGAGGAAACAGAATTTAAAGAGACTGGTGTGGTATCTAAGTTAATTGATAATAAAATTTGGCCATCAAATATAGAGCCTGAAATCCTCAGTATTACCCATACGCGACCTAAGTATTTAAGTATTCGGTCTATCTTAAAGTACAAAAAATTTCAGGAGGGCAAACAGGAAATTCCCATAAAATTTGATATAGCCCTGTGGTCTAAGTTTGCTTTCCCATTGCTGGTTATAGCTACAGCCTTGACCGGCATGCCATTTTTATTTGGGCTTCTACGTTCAGGTGGTTTTGGTCAACGACTGCTCGTTGGTGTTATGTTGGGGATATTGTTGTTTTTGCTTAATAATACGTTATTAAATGTTGGGGAGGTTTTTAGAATACATCCTTTTATCGTAACGACTTTGCCGTCACTTGTGATTATGGCTGTAGTGATATTGTATTTAAAAAATCCTAAAGGCTAATGGTCTTCGGATACTGTAAGTGAGCTGCTGATAAGGTCCATCCATGATTTTTGTTCATTAGAGAATAACTTCCAAAATATACCAGCCCCCAAAAGTAGGGTAGAGACTACACCGGCGATAAATCTAAAGGTTGATTGTGCCCACGTTATTTGTTCTTGTTCGTTCAGTGATTTTAGTTTGATTTTCCAAGCTTTCATGCCTATGGTTTGTCCGCCAATTTTCCAAGAATAGATATAATACAAAGCAACTTCTAGGTAGGTAATTAAGATGAACCACCATGTATAAGGTTGTACATCATTTCCTGATCGAAAAACAAGAATTGTCCCTGACGTTAATATTAAAATCCCTAAGATAGGAAATATATCATACACAAAAGCTGCGAAGTGCTTCCAAATAGGTGGTTTTAGCATAAATTGATCTAGTAAAAAAGACGTATATTATAACTTTCTTATAGGTAAAATGTTATTATTCTAAAGATAAATAAATTAAATTTCCTTGAATTATTGCTTTTCTTTTGCAGTAAAGAAATGTATTCTATGGAGCCATTAAGTTGAGTACAGGTAGAAAATTGCTTTTTTTGAACACTGAAGGCAATAACAACCTGATTTCTAAAATTTTTAACAAGAGTGATACAAGGTATGTTAAACCATAAGAGAACAAACAAAATAACCATGAGTATTATTTTGACATTAGTAGTTGGCATCGCAAATGCGCAGTTAAATACAGCTATACAGGTAGCTGTTGATACAAACAAAGCATCTGCACAAGCCCAGGTAAGAATTGATAAGTTGAATAATCAAACAGATGACCTAACAGGGCAGTATAGAGTCGTTTTGAACGAAATAGAAAGCTTAAGAGCCTATAACAAGCAACTAGAAGCTGTTGTAAATGATCAAAGAGTGCAAATTGATAACTTCAATACTCAAATGACACACTTAGAACAAACTAACAGAGGTATCGTTCCTATGATAGTTGAAATGGTTGATTCACTAGGCCAACTTGTTGGGGCTGATATTCCATTTAAATTAGAAGAGCGACAAGCACGAGTTGCTAAATTGGAAAATTTGTTGGGTAAATCTGATTTAACAACTGCTGAACTTTATAGAAAAGTAACAGAAGCTTACACGATAGAATTAGATTATGGTTCTACAGTAGATGCTTATAAAGGAAATTTACCAACTGGTACAAAAGTTGAGTTTTTAAGAGTTGGCAGAAATACATTGATTTATCAAACATTGGATCAAGAAACATCAGGTTGGTGGAATCCAAATTCTGGTAAATTTGAAACGTTAGATAGGCGTTATAACGATGAGATTAAAGAAGCCCTAAGAATAGCGAGTAACAAGGCATCTCCAAACTTGGTAGGGTTGCCACTGTTAGGTGCAAAAGTAGAGGGAGGTCAATAACATGAAAAAATTAACTATGAAAAAAATTACCATTACATTTGTACTATCATTGTTTCTTGTAAGTAACAGCCCAGCTCTTACCTTGCCAGAATTGGTCAGTGAGATAAAAAAATCAGCGACACAAAGTTCTGCAGAAAATAGAAAAAGGGTTGCTGATTTTAAAAGTAAAAGAGACCAACAGAGAAGTTTGCTGGCAAATGCTAAAAGTACTTTAAAAGCATTAGAAGCTAAATCTGATGCGCTAAAAAAAGAATTTGACGATAATGAGAAGGAGTTAGCAGGTTTAGAAACAGTATTACATGAAAGATCTGGTAACTTAGGAGAAATGCAAGGTACGGTAAAAATCCTTTCAAACGACTTGGGAAGTAGACTTGAACACTCACTAACGAGTGCTCAGCACGGTGATAGGGTTGAATTTTTAGTGGACTTAGCGGCAAGAAAAGAGTTGCCCACTATAAAGGACCTTAAAAAATTATGGTTTGAAATCACTAGGGAAATTTCAGAGCAAGCTAAAGTGGTGAAATTTAAAGCCTCTTTGTTAAACGGCGATGGTAATGTTGAAGAAAATGTAGATGTTATCCGTTTAGGTGCATTTAATGCTTTTGATATGAATGGAAATTTCTTAACCTGGCAATCAGATAGTTTGTCAACTGGTGGTATTCTCTACCGTAACAATAAGCAGCCAACAGGAAAATACATGGCTATGGCAAAAGAATTTATTAAAGCTGCTCCCGGCACAGTAGTTCATGCACCTGTAGATTACTCTAAAGGTACTATCTTGGAACTGGTTACTTCTTCACCGAGTTTAAAAGATAAGGTTAAACAAGGCGGTATCGTTGGATATGTTATTATTGGTTTAGGAATTCTTGGCTTATTATTGGCCTTATGGAAGTTCTTAAGCTTATTTGCTTCAGGTTCTAAGATTAAAAGCCAATTGAAGAATAGCTCTCCTAAATCTAACAATGCATTAGGTAGGATCATGCAAGTGTATGCAGATAACCCAAGTGCGGATATTGAAATAATGGAATTGAAAATGGATGAAGCCATTCTGAGAGAAACAGCTCCATTAGAAAGTGGTTTATCCTTTATTAAGGTTATGTATGTAATTGCACCGTTAATGGGCTTACTTGGAACAGTCGTAGGTATGATCGCAACTTTCCAAATGATTACATTATTCGGTACAGGTGATCCAAAATCAATGGCGGGTGGTATTTCACAAGCTTTAGTGACCACAGTACTAGGTTTGGTTGTTGCTATTCCGTTAACAATTTTGCACTCTGTGTTGCAGTCTATGGCAAGAAAACAAACACAAATACTAGAAGAACAAAGTGCTGGTATCATAGCTAGAATGGCGGAGAAATAAGATGTTTTACCAGTTAAAAGAAGCCTGGTTTAAAATTCTTAGTTTTATTGATATGGGTGGCCCAGTACTTTGGGCCATTATGGCTGTTTTATTCTTTATGTGGTTAATGATACTTGAAAGGTTATGGTACTATTTAATTGCATTTCCAAGAATGCGAAAACAGTTTTTAGAAGAGTGGTTTGAAAGGCATGATACGGCAAGTTGGTACGCAAAACGAATACGAGAGCAATCGGTTTCTGAAGCAAATATTGCTTTAAAATCGGGGTTGGGCTTTTTGGATTCATTAGTAGCAATTAGCCCTTTATTAGGACTTTTTGGCACAGTTTATGGAATGTTGGGAGTATTTGAGATTATGGCCACCGAGGGAACTTCAAATGCAAGAGCAATGGCAGGTGGAGTGGCAAGAGCTACTGTCCCTACTATGGCGGGTATGATTGCTGCATTGTCTGGTATATTTTTCACTACGTATTTTAAACATAAAGCCACCACTGAAACTGAGAAATTAGAAGATTCAATGTTACACACCCATGAGTGATGCATTTGAACCAATTGACAATTAAAATTGTCACAACTATAAAATAACAAATTATTGAGGTCTAGAAATGAGACGTAGACATTTTCATGAAGATGAAGCAGAAATCAACATAACGCCGATGTTAGACGTGGTATTTATCATGCTAATATTTTTTATTGTAACCACATCCTTTGTAAAGGAAACAGGAGTTACAATAAGTCGACCATCTGCATCAGCTGCAAAACAAGTAAAGAAAGGCAACATTTTGGTCGCTATTAAAGACACAGGTAAGATTTGGATTAATAAACGAGAAGTTGATTTGCGAGCGGTTCGGGCAATCGTCGAAAAGATGCATGCAGAGAACCCAGAAGGTTCAGCGGTTATTATT
Organism: Alcanivoracaceae bacterium; assembly: GCA_016744455.1. Lineage (GTDB taxonomy): Bacteria > Pseudomonadota > Gammaproteobacteria > Xanthomonadales > Marinicellaceae > NORP309. Next base: position 35,004 of record JADGEI010000021.1, on the reverse strand, counting down.
GCTGATAGGGGTTCAAGGACTGGGGATTTAGTATCAGTTATGGATCAAATAAAGGCAGCAAAAGTAGAAAAAATATCGATTGCAGCAACCAAAGCAAATTAACTATAACGGGTATCCTATGAGTAATAATATATTAAGAACAGGTACATCGATTATACCAGCTGTGGCAATTACGTTTTTTCTTTTTATTGGCATGTACTATTTGGTTAACTTGTCAAATAACAATAAACCTGGTGATGATGAGGGGATTTCAATTGATTTCCGTCCAGTCAAAATAGATGAGGATGTTAATCAAAAACAAAGAAGAGTACCTAAAAAACCTCCTCCTCCAAAAGAACCGCCACCACCTCAGAAGTTGAATGTACAAAAAAGCCAACAAGTAACAAACAACATGCCAACACCAAATGTACCAGCATTAGATTTGGGTGTAGGCGGTGGAGGTCCATTTTTAGGCGCGATGGGTTCTGGAGTTGATATGAATAAGGATGGTGGCATTATTCCTATTGTTACCATTGCACCAAATTACCCAAGAAAAGCTGCTATTGCCAAAATAGAGGGATGGGTTAAAATGGAATTTACTATTACTGAAGGTGGTACTGTTATAAACCCAAGGGTTGTCGAAGCAAAGCCTGCAAGAGTTTTTGATAGAGAGGCGCTGCGTGCAATTTTAAAATATAAATTTAAGCCAAAAGTTATTGATGGCGTTGCTGTAACGCAAGTTGCTACACAACAAATTGACTTTAAACTTGCTCAGTAAATAAAACTTAAGGATTACTAACATGAAAAAATTTAAAAATTTCTTACTTCTTTTGCTAGCTATCCAAGCGAACTTTGTGTTTTCTGGTGAAATTCAAACAGGAAACCCGGAAAGAGAAAAAACTAACAAAGACGCCATGGGTGAATCATTCTTTAAAAAATTTACAAAGTTTCAGGAGATGATTGCGGATGAAAAATACGTTGAAGCTCGAGCTGGTTTAGAGGGATTGGAGACTAAAAGCAGGCTGAATGGGTATGAAAAAGCTGTTGTTAACCAGTTTATAGGCTGGATTGAATCAGCAGAAGGTAAATACGTTGCTGCTGCAGAAAGATTTAAAGTAGCTATTGAATCAGATGCCTTGCCTAATCAAGCACATTTTTCATTAATGCTACAAACGGCACAAATGTTGATAGGTGGTGGTGAATATAAAAGAGGTATAGATGTACTTACTAAGTATTATAAAGTAACAGATAAAATCACTGATTCTACTTTTGCTTTAGAAGCTAATGCTTATTCACAAATGAAAAATTACAAAAAAGCGATACCTATTTTGAAGAAAGCCATTGGGCTTTCTGAAGAACCTAAAGAGCAATGGAATTATTTGTTGTATTCATTACATATGGAGCTTTCCCAGTTTCAACAAGCTTCAAAAGTTCTTGAGATTTTAATCTCTATAAATCCAAATAAAGAAGAATATTGGAAAAGGTTATCTGGCGTTTATTTTAATTTAAAAAAGGATGATAAAGCGTTAGCTGCTCTTGTTGTAGCAGATAAAAATGGCATGATTAAAGATGAAAAAGAACGGTTACGTTTATTTAGAATGTATGCATTTCTTGGTACGCCATATAAAGCAGGAAAAGTATTAGAACAAGGACTAAAGAGTGGTGTTATTGAATCTAAATTTAAACATTGGAAAACTTTGGGTGAAGTATGGTATACCGCATCTGAGATGGATAAATCATTGGCCGCTTTTGATGAAGCAAGTAAAGCTGCTACAGACGGAAAAATTGACTTTAGAAGGGCCTACATCTATTTTGATAGAGAAGACTGGCCTCGAGTGAAATCTGCATTAAAATCAGCAATTGAAAAAGGAGGCCTTGAAGATAAGAAAGTGGGTCAAGCATGGTTGTTACTTGGTATGGCAGAAAGTGAATCTGATAATAGAAGCGGCGCGTTAAAAGCATTAAATATGGCAGCTAAATTTCCAAGTACTAGAAATAGTGCTGTACAATGGATGGATCACATTAAAGATAAAATAAAAAGAGAAAAAGCAGCTGCTAATAGACAAAGAATTTTAGATCAGGCTAGTGACTCTGAAGTAATGGACGCTGAGTAAGTGAGCTATTATTTTTAATTTTGACAACAAAAGCAGTAATAGAAATATTACTGCTTTTTTTTATTTTTTAAAACTAGAAAAGGGTTTATCGGCTAATACAATTGCTAGTTATAAATCTGATATAAAACAATACTTTATTTTTTTGAATACAAATAAAATTGATTATTTAATGGTACAGGAAGCTTCTATCAATGATTTTCTTGGGTTTTTGAACCAAAAAAAAATAAGTTCAAAAAGCGTAGCAAGAAAAATTTCTTCAATTAAGCAGTTTTATTTATTCTTAGTAAGATCAAAATTAATTAGGGCCAACCCTCTCAGTACTATCCAACAACCTAAAACAAAAAGTACTGTACCTAAACCACTTTCAGAATCACAAATTGAGCGTTTATTAAATGCTCCTAATGAATCTTCTGTTTTAGGGTATCGAGATAAAACAATGTTTGAACTAATGTATGCAACTGGTATGCGTGTTACAGAACTTGTTGAATTAACACTTATGCAAATTAACTTAAATCAAGGAACAGTAAAAATATTTGGAAAAGGCGAGAAGCAACGGTTGGTGCCCATAGGAGAATATGCCAATGACTATTTAAAATGTTATTTAAAATATAATAGGAACAAGATATTAAACAAAAAAACTTCGCAACATGTGTTTTTAAGTAACCGTGGTAAACAGATGACTCGACAAACATTTTGGTATGCAGTAAAGAAATATGCTGCTTTGTGTGGAATCAACCCATTACCATCTCCGCATATGTTGCGACATTCTTTTGCTACACATTTACTTAATCATGGCGCTGATTTACGTGTTGTACAAATGTTACTGGGCCACACCAACTTATCAACGACTCAGATTTATACGTTAGTAGCAAAGGAAAAACTGAAAGAAATTCACCAAAAACACCATCCTAGAGGGTAAGAAAGTTGATATATATATTAATTGGAACTAAAATTATCAGCCTCGTGTCTAAACAGCAATAATTAATTTAGGAATAACTATGTACAAAATAACTTTGACGTCACTCTTGTTGGTATCAACAATACTCAGCGCTGAACAACCTGCAGATGAAATTAAAGCAGGTGTTAAGAATTTAGCACCGACAGCTTCAGTAACTTCAATTGAAGATACTCCGATTAAAGGCGTATCAGAAATAATAATTTCATCAGGGAGGGGTGGAGAAGTTTATTATATTTCAAATGATGGCAAATATTTAATGAACGGTAATATGATTGATACTTCAAATCGAGAAGATTTAACTGAAAAGAAAAAATCAGGTATTCGAAAAGAGGTCGTTGCAAAATTTGGAAAGCAAGAACGTATTGACTTTTTCCCAAAAGAAATGAAACATCACTTAACTGTTTTTACTGATATAGATTGTGGCTATTGTAGAAAACTTCATGATCAAATTGATGGATATAACGAGTTAGGCATTGGTATATCGTATTTGTTTTATCCACGCGCAGGTTTGAAATCACCAGCCTTTGATAAAGCTGTTACAGTTTGGTGTTCTGATAACCAACAAGAAGCGATGACGAATGCAAAATCAGGTATTAATCTTGAAAATAAAATGTGTGATAACCCTATAGCTGACCAATATAATGCTGGACAATTAGCTGGCGTAACTGGAACTCCTGCAATGGTATTAGAGAACGGTATGTTGTTACCAGGTTACTTGCCACCTGCAGCTTTGCTACAAAGATTAACGACGATGATGGCTAAATAGCTTTCTTAGGTATTTCAATTTCAAAAACCGGCTTTTGCCGGTTTTTTTATTTACTTAAAAATGTTATTATTCACCATTCCAGTAATAAGACATTGTATCGTTGAAAATGAACAATAAAACCCTGTATTTTAAAGCCAACTCTGAATCTGATAGCTATTTAATTAACAAGTTAAACTTAGGTATTGGCATAAATAATCTAATACATTCTATGAGCACTATCTATGTTCTGAATGTAAATTCTAAACTAGATATTGGTATTGAAAAAATTGAACGGCTTCTAGAAGCAAAAGAAGTTAAGCTGTCGATTGACGATAATTCATTGTACATTGCACCAAGAACAGGGACAATTTCACCTTGGTCCAGTAAGGCTACTGACATATTGAAAAACTGTGATGTACCAATAAATAGAGTTGAACGTGCTTTATATCTATCATTTGTTCAACCAGTTAACACAAGTAAAGTAATGGATTCACATGTTTATGATCGAATGACTGAAAATGTTTATAAAAACCCAGATGAGTTAAGGTGTTTATTTTTAGATCAACAACCTAAACAAGATGAACCTTTAGAACTAATAAACAATAGCAATTTAACTGCAATTGATGAAAAGCTGGGCTTAGCTTTATCAGAATCAGAAAAACAATACTTACAAAAAAGTTATTTAGCTATCAATAAAGAGCCGACAACAACAGAATTGATGATGTTTGCACAAGCTAATTCAGAACATTGCCGTCATAAAATATTTAATGCTGAATGGACAATTGATGGTATTAAACAAGAAAAATCTTTATTTTCAATGATCCGAAATACAGAGGCTTATACTTCTAAACCTGCAATTTCAGCCTATAAGGATAATTCTGCGGTTTTTGCCGGCGGAGAAACAAAACGTTGGATTGTTTCGGAAGACAAGAAATACGTAGAAGTTAAAAATACAGCAGATATATTAATTAAGGTAGAAACCCACAACCACCCTACTGCCATATCCCCTTTTCCTGGAGCGGCAACAGGTTCAGGTGGTGAAATACGTGATGAGGCAGCAACTGGACAAGGCAGTCGACCAAAAGCCGGGCTAACTGGTTTTTCAGTGAGTCATTTAAAAATCCCTGGCTATCTTCAATCGTGGGAAAAAGACACCATTGGTAAACCTGAAAGAATTTCCTCCGCATTAGAAATCATGATTGAAGCGCCATTAGGTGGAGCTTCATTTAATAACGAATTTGGTAGGCCTAATATTTGTGGTTATTTTCGAAGTATGGAACTTAATACAGATGATTATGGTTGGCGTGGGTATCATAAGCCAATCATGTTAGCAGGTGGGTTAGGTACTATTAATCATGATTTGGCAATTAAACAAGATACTCGGGCAGGTGATCAATTGGTGGTTTTAGGTGGACCAGCTATGCTTATAGGTCTTGGAGGTGGAGCAGCTTCTTCAATGACAAGTGGTAGTAGCTGTGAAGATTTAGATTTTGCTTCCGTTCAACGCGGAAACCCAGAAATGGAACGTCGTTGCCAAGAAGTCATTGACAGTTGTTGGAACAAAGAAACAAACAGTCCAATTCGATCAATCCATGATGTTGGTGCGGGCGGTTTATCAAATGCCATGCCTGAGTTACTGGATGATTCGGGATTAGGTGGAATATTAGAGTTAAGGGCATTAAAAATTGATACAACATCTATGACTCCAATGGAGGTATGGTGTAATGAATCTCAGGAACGTTATGTTTTATCCATTAAACCGGAAAAACTTGCAGAATTTGAAATGATCTGTAAACGTGAAAGATGCCCCTATGCCTTATTGGGTAAAGCAACTACGCAACAAGATTTAATTGTCACAGATAAACACTTCTCTAATAAACCCGTTGATATACCTATGAGTTTATTGTTTGGCAATACACCGAAAACTGAAAAGAATATTACTACCAAACCAGTTAAAAGCAATCCGTTTGATGCAAGTACTATTGATATAGAAAGCGCGGTTGTAAAGATATTAAATTTCCCAGCAGTAGCCAGTAAAAAATACTTGATTACCATAGGCGATAGAACTGTTTCTGGATTGATACACCGCGATCAAATGGTTGGCCCATGGCAGGTTCCGGTTGCTGATTGCGGAGTAAGTATAAGAGATTACGATTCTTTTTCAGGCGAAGTGATGGCAATAGGCGAGAAAGCACCATTAGCTCTTTTAGATGGAGCGGCTTCCGCTCGTATGGCAATAGGAGAAGTTTTAACTAATTGTGCGGCAAATAATATTGGTGAATTAGCCAATATTAAGATTTCAGCAAATTGGATGGCTGCATCAGGCCTAGGCCGCGAAGATGAAACGCTCTTTGAAGCCGTTAAGGCCATAGGTGAAAAATTGTGCCCGCAGCTGGATATTGGAATTCCTGTGGGTAAGGATTCATTATCCATGAATAGTTCTTGGGATGACGGTCAAAAACAAGTTACTGCTCCGATGTCGTTATTGATTTCTGCTTTTGCTAATACTGGTGATATTCGTAAGAGTATAACGCCCTATTTTGGAAGGAACCACCAACATTCATTCTACTTGATTGATTTGGCAGCTGGTAAGAAGCGATTAGGAGCATCTTCTTTAGCCCAGGTTTATTGCCAATTAGGCGATGAAGTGCCAGATTTAGATAATGTTGATTTTATTAAACAGTTTTGGGAGCTTATCCAACAATGCATAACTAATGAAATTATTTCAGCATATCACGATATTTCTGACGGTGGAATCTTTACCACGGTTTTAGAAATGTGCATGGCCAGCCAGTGTGGGGCTATAATAGGTTTGGACTATAGCTCGTTAGACCCCATTAACATAATGTTTAGTGAAGAACTAGGTGCTGTAGTTGCTATTAAACAAAGCAACTGTAGAAAGTTTGAAAAATTAATTAAACAATTTGAACTTAGCCAGCATGTTTTTGACATTGGTCGATCACAACATCGTAAAAACCTTGAGTTTTCTCATAAACAACAACTTATTTTTAAAGATAGTGTTATAAGCCTTCAGCAAATATGGAGTCAAACAAGTTATCAGATGGTATCATTACGAGATAACCCTGTTACTGGTAAACAGGAGTTTGATTTGATCTCAAGTTCTGATGAAGGGTTGCCTGCAAAAGTTGATTTTGATTTCTCTGAGTCTGTCATTGCCCCATATATCAACACTCAAAAACCCAAAGTGGCAATTCTGCGCGAGCAAGGAATTAATGGGCAAAAAGAAATGGCCATGGCTTTCCATAAATCAGGGTTTGATAGTTATGATGTACATATGCAGGATTTATTATCAGGAGCTGTTAATCTAATGGATTTCCAAGGCATGGTAGCCTGCGGAGGTTTTTCCTATGGTGATGTTCTCGGTGCTGGTAAAGGTTGGGCAAATAGCATATTATTTCATTCGGATATTAAACAACAGTTTGGTCAATATTTTGCCGATGAAAATAAATTTTCTTTAGGTGTTTGTAACGGTTGTCAAATGTTATCGCATTTAAAAGAAATAATTCCTGGTGCAGGAAATTGGCCGCAATTTTTAAAAAACACCTCACAACAATTTGAAGCGCGATTCTCATCACTTATGATTGAAAAAAGTAATTCAATCTTTTTTGAAGGCATGCAAGGCGCGCATATTCCTGTGGCAATTGCTCACGGAGAAGGGCGTGCAGAATTTACTGAAAACACACAATTGAATATTGCTGCAAAATACATTGACAATAATGGTAATGCGACATTGGATTATCCACTAAACCCGAATGGTTCAAAACAAGCAGTGGCAGCTGTTGCAAATACAGTAGGGAATGTTATGATAATGATGCCTCATCCAGAGCGTGTATTTAGAACAGTGCAAATGTCATGGCACCCAAAACAATGGAAGCAAAATGCAACACAAAATTCACCTTGGATGCGAATGTTCTATAACGCACGGAGATTTGTAAAATGAAGAATGATACAGAAGTGACTAAAGAAATCGGAAATGAAACCGCAGCAAGTGAAAATTACTCTAAACATGTCATTAAGGACCTGTTAATAAGTGCTGTATTGTTTTTACCGTTATGTTTTTTTATTTGGTTTTATGCTTCTACAATTTTTGTGATACCTGTAAAGTATCTGTTGCAGTTGATATTGACTTTTTGGCAACCAGAGTTATTTAGTGCTGTGACGCAAATTAATTATCATTTAAGTATAGAAACTTTGATATTTCCAAGTAATTCATTTGCAGGACAAGGTGACAAACTTGCAGTACTTGATGTATCGGTGAATCCAATGCTTTATGGTTATGGGTTAGCCGTGATATCGGGTTTAGTTGTATCAATTCCGGGCATTAAATTTGCTAAGGCTGCAATGCAAATATTTTTTGGTTATATCGTGGTAGTTTTGGTGCAAACATTTGGGGCTTTTTGGGAAATGATAAAGCATCTAATTTTTGAAGCGGGCCCTGACACTACACAAGCCATACTGGATACAGGTTTAACACCAAATTTAGTGGCCTTGATGTATCAATTAGGGTATTTGATTATTCCTGCAGTTGTGCCCATAGCCTACTGGATACTAATGAATAATGATTTTATTAGCGAAATTACAGGTCTAAATAACATTAATAAGAGAAACTTACCAAAAAACAAAGTGTCAGAAGTTAAACACAAAGAAGAACAAGAATGACAGAAAGCCAAGCAAAAAAAGAAATAGAAAACCAAGTAAACCCTCAAGAATTATCCTTTGAGGAAAAGCTTTGTGAGTACATGATAGAAAATGGAAAGTTAAAAGCTGAAGACTTAGTTCGCGGTCAACGTTTGTATGCTGAAACGTTGAGTACCTCATTGGTGCCTTTGTTGGTTAGACTGGGATTAGCATCTGAACGAGATGTCGCTAGTTCATTAAGTGAATTAATGAACATAGCTATGATTAAGGAAAAGGATTATCCGGAAACTGTTACTGTTGAAACTGAGTTCCCTGAACGCTTTATGCGCGAAAATCTTTTTGTTCCAATTGATGAAGATGCTGAAACCATTAAAGTCATTATGGTTTATCCAAGTGATGAATTTACAGTCAAAGCGATTAAAATGGCATCATCTAAAAAAATGGATGTTTTAATTGGCCTGCCTTCTGAAGTGGAAAACGCTATAGAAAAACTTTTTGGCGGCGGGCGTTCGGCAATGGGCCAAATTGTTGACAATTTGTCAGATGAGAGTACTGGCGATGAGGAAGATGTTGATCACTTACGCGATCTAGCTTCGGAGGCACCAGTTATACGTTTGGTGAATATTATCATGCAACGTGCTGTTGAAGCACGCGCATCAGATATTCATGTAGAGCCTTTTGAAAACCGCTTAAAAGTTCGTTATAGAATCGATGGTGTATTGCAAGAAGTTGAATCACCACCAGCACGATCAACGGCGGCAGTTATTTCACGTATTAAAATTATGGCAAAATTAAACATTGCCGAAAGGCGATTGCCACAAGATGGCCGCATCATGTTGCGTGTACAAGGAAAAGAATTAGATTTACGTGTGTCAACTGTACCTACATCATATGGTGAAAGTGTAGTTATGCGCATTTTAGATAGAGAAAGTATAGTTTTTGATTTTCATCAACTGGGATTTACAGATAGAATATTGGAACCATTCAAGAAGGTTTTAGAATTGCCACACGGCATCATGTTGGTTACAGGCCCAACAGGATCAGGTAAAACTACAACGTTATATACTGCCTTGCAACAACTCAATACGGAAGAACGTAAAATCATTACAGTAGAGGATCCTGTAGAGTATCAGTTAACAGGCATTAACCAAATTCAAGTAAAATCATCTATTGGATTAGACTTTACTTCAGCACTTCGTGCGATTGTTCGTCAAGACCCGGATGTTATAATGATTGGCGAGATGCGTGATTTGGAAACGGCAAAAATTGCAATTCAATCAGCACTTACTGGCCACTTGGTTTTATCAACAATACACACCAATGACGCATCAGGTGGAATTACGCGTATGCTTGATATGGGCGTAGAAGATTACCTGTTAACATCCACAGTAAATGGAATATTAGCACAAAGATTGGTAAGGAAACTTTATCAAGATACAGCGAAAAAAGAAATACAAACGCCTGAAATGATTAAATCTTTAGGTTTAGATAAACTCATAAAACAAGACGAATACGCTTTTTATAAACCTGTACCGAGCGAGAATAGTTTATCCGGGTACAGTGGTCGTATGTCTATCTTGGAATTTTTAGAAATGTCAGATCCAATTAGACGTCTTATCATGAGTCATGCCACAGCTGGAGAAATACAAAATCAGGCATGTAAAGAAGGGATGATGACAATTTACCAAGATGGTTTACTAAAATGTTTAGATGGTAGAACAAGCTACGAAGAAATATTGCGAGTTTCTCAGGATGGATAAGGACTGATTCATGGCTCAATTTGTATACAAAGCGCTAACACCAGCTGGTGAACAACTAGAAGGGCAAATGGATGCAGGTAATCGTGCAGAAGTCATTAGCAAGATTCAGGCAGCGGGCAATATTCCTGTAACAGCTAAAGAATTAAATACAGGGTTTTCATTAGAGAACATGTTTTCATCACGAAAAGTTGTTTCTCAAAAACAGGTAGGTGAATTTACGGATCAGCTTTCAACATTGCTTAGTTCTGGTATGCCTTTAGAGCGCTCGCTCAGTGTGATGATAGATTTGATTGATGATGATCAATTAAAAATAATGGTCGAACAGGTAAGGGATAAAGTACGGGGCGGCGGAACGTTATCAGATGCCTTAGAAGAACAACATGTGTTTACCAATATGTATACCAATATGGTTAGGGCTGGTGAAATGGGCGGAACACTTGAGGTTACGCTAGTGCGGCTAGCCGATTATATGACACGTGCTAAAGAATTAAAAGACAGTGTTATTTCCGCTATGATATATCCGATTATCTTATTTGTTTTATCAGGTGCTTCATTGTTTGTTTTACTTGGTAATGTTGTGCCTTCTTTTAAACCCATGTTTGAGGATGCTGGAGTAGAACTACCAGGTGTAACACAGTTAGTTTTAGGTATTGCAGAAATGGTGCAAAATTATTGGTGGGTCATTATTGTCGTAATTGTTGCAATGATTATTGTATTAAAACAAAAATTAAAAGAGCCAATTTTTAAATTAGCATGGGATAAAAAAATGCTTAAGTTACCCTTATTTGGTGATTTAATGACTCGAGTTGATATTGCTCGTTTTTCCCGCACATTAGGAACACTTGTTGATAGTGGTGTACCTTTATTGTCAGCTCTAAAGATTGGTAAAAAAGTCATAAATAATACCATGCTACATAAAGTTGTTTCTGAGGCATCCGAGCAGGTGAAACATGGTGAGCCATTGGCAAAGGGTTTGGATGGTGCTGAAGAATTTCCGCGCCTGGCCCAACAATTAATTAGTGTAGGTGAGGAAACAGGAAAGCTTAATGAGATGTTGCTTAAAACAGCAGATACTTATGATATTGAGGTAAAAACAGCCATTGATCGCATGATATCACTTTTGGTGCCGGTCGTGGTATTAACGTTAGCAGCATTAATATTTTTTATAATATTTGCCATACTTATGGCAATGTTAAACATGAATGATTTAGTAGGATAGAGAAATAGAATGAAAAAAATTAACAACAAGAAAAATACAGGTTTTAGTTTGATTGAAATTTTAGTGGTTATGGTTATTATGGCAACAATTATGGGCATTGTGGCAAACAGTATTGGTAACAATAAAAAGAAGGCCAAGCTAAAGGAGGCTGAAATAAAAATCAATAAATTAAAAATGTCGATTGAAAGTTTCAACACGGATACAGGTTACTATCCAAGAAGCCTTGATGCATTAGTTGATGATAATGGCGATGGTAACTGGTTAGGACCCTATGCCAAGAAAAAAGAAATTAAAGACCCGTGGAATGAAGAATTTCATTACAGTAATCCAGGACAACACGATGAAGAATTTAGTATTGTTTCTTACGGAAATGATAAATCGCCTGGAGGCACAAAATTTGATAAAGACATTAATAGTTGGGACCTATAAAATTTCAAAGTGCAAAAACAATCCACATACGGTTTTAGTTTACTAGAAATTTTGGTCGTTATGACCTTTATAGCGGTTATTGCTGGATTTGTGTCATCAAGCATGACAAAGAATCTAAAGAAAACTAAACTTAGGTCGGTGAGTAAAAATCTGGTGTCGGCATTAAGATACACGCGTGGACAGGCAGTAATCAAGCACGAAGAAAAAACCATAACATTCAACGTAAAAGAAAAAAACTACAAGGCACCAAGAAAGAAAACAGTAGTTATTCCTGATGAAATTGACATTAATGTTTATACAGCTGATTCTGAAGTGGCTGATGAGGATACTGGGTCCATTCGTTTTTTTTCAGATGGGAGTTCTACAGGTGGTTGGGTTAAGTTAATTTATGGCAATAAGATTTGGAAGATAAATGTAAACTGGTTGACGGGTGAAATTTCTATGGTAGAGGGAGCAAGCGTCTAATGAAAAACAGAAGACAAAAGGGTTTCACTTTGTTAGAAGTGTTAGTTGCCTTTACCTTGTTAGCAGCAACATTTGCTACGGTACTACAAATTATTGCCGGGTCAGCAAAAAACACCGTAAAAGCATCGTATAATACTAAGATTGCCCTATTGTCACAAAGTAAAATGGATGAACTTGGTTTACTGGAAAAGTTGGAAGAAGGTGCGACCAGTGGTGACTTTGATGAGAGAACCAGTTGGGAGTTAGAAGTTGTTCCTTATGATATTGTCTATGAAGGTGATATAAACCAAGAGTTTTCAGCAGTAGAATTGATGGAAGTGACTCTAACTGTGACATCCGAAGCGGGTTCTCAAACGAAGGTTGATCAATTTAAAACCTTGCGTGCTATAACTCCTGATTTTTCCAGGGCAAGATGATGAATAAAAAGCAGCAATCAGGTTTTTCATTAATGGAAATCATAGTAGCCATGACACTGTTATCATTGATCATGGCAATGATTTATGGAGGCATTCATAGTAGTCGTAAAATGGCACTAAAAGGCACCAAAAGAATTAATGCAACCAATGAAATAAGGGTGGTACAAGAATTGGTTAGAAGGCAAATTTCACGGATTCTACCTATGGCATTCAAAGAAGAAGATAATACCTTTGTTATCTTTGAAGGTGATGACCAGCATATTATGTACGTTTCACCCATGCCAGGTTATTTAGGAAAAGGCGGACCACATGTGCAATTAATTGAGATTGTTAATGCAAATGGTGGTAAAATTCTGCAATTTTCACACTGGCTACTAAATGATTCAATTGAAGAAGGTTCATTTGAAGACTCAGAACAAGAGCCTGTGGTACTGTTAGAAAATATCCAAGATGCCGAATTTAGTTTTGTTAAGCTTGATGAAGAAGGCGAGTTAGGTGACTGGGAAAGTGCTTGGGAAGAAGGTGAAAATACACCATTGATGGTAAAATTAGACGTAGAAATGGGCGAAGGCTCATTAATGCAGTGGCCTGTGATGCAAGTGGCATTAATGTTAGATGCAACAGCAACAAATAGACGAGTCAGCGAAAGTCTGATGTTACGAAATAGCAACAGAGGGGAAATTAAATGAATAATTTTCCTCACAAGCAAAAAGGCGTAGCATTAATTTTGGTTCTATGGGTTACGGTATTGCTAACCGTAATTGCGGCAAGTTTTTCATTGTCGGCACGTACCGAGGGAGTACAGGCCAAAATTGTTTTTGATACCACAAAAGCTAGGTATTTAGCCGAAGCTGGCTTACATCGAGCTGTCTATGAATTGAGGAATCCTGACCCCGATTCACGTTGGGTTGCAGATGGCAGAGTTTATAAAATGGAGTTTGGTGATGCTGAAATTGAAATTCAAATTACCGATGAAACAGGAAAAATTGATATAAATTTAGCTAGCGATGAACTTTTGGTTGGCTTATTTGCCTCATTAGGCATGAGTGACGATGATGCTATGATGTTTACTGAAAGGGTAATAGATTGGCGGGATAGTGACAATATTAAAGGATTTAGTGGCGCAGAAGATGACGACTATGAAGCAGAAGGTTTCAAGTATGGAGCCAAGGATGCATTGTTTGATACAGTGCCAGAACTACAGCAAGTTATGGGTGTGACTTATGACATGTATAGGCAGCTAGAAAAAGCCATAACTGTTTATTCTGGCAGCAGAAATATAAATATTGCTTTTGCACCACAGCAAGCGTTGATGGCATTAGAAGGCGTTGAAAGAGAAGACGCGCAATTATTTATAGAAGAAAGAGAATTAATAGAAAGAGGTGATCAATTACCCGTTTTAGGTGAAGGATCAACAGCTCCATCAAGAGGTGGAGGTGTTGCATTTAGCATTAAAGCCAAAGCAACATTAAGTAACAGTCATTGGGCATCATTAGATGCAACCATTAGACTAGGTGGAACAGTAAGTGGTAGGCCTTTTCGAATTATGAGATGGCGTGATAATGAACACATGTAATTGCATGGTTAAACTAAATAGCAAACAATGAGCACAATTGAAAAACTACAAAATGACATAAGTAAATGGTATGAAGAATCATCCATTAGACAATTTATGCATTGGTGGAAAACCGAGTTAAAAACTTTTGTGCCGGAAAAATACCAACAACAATTGTTTCCTCAACCACTTTTAGTTTATCTTGTTCAGGGCAAGGAAGGCGTGAAAGTGTGGCAACAAATTGATGGCACACAAGAAATTTGTAACAAAGAAAAACAAGAAGGCGAAAAGTGGTGGCATACAGTCCAGCATGTTATTAATCAAGCAGATGGAAAAAAAGTAATAGTAAAATTTTTATTACCTAAAAATGAAGTGTTGGTAAGAAAAATTGCGCTGCCACAGGCAGCTAAAGAAAACTTAGATGATGTTATTGGGTTTGAGTTGGATCGATTTGTGCCCTTTAAGCCAGAACAAGTACAAATGAGTTATAAGGTTGACAGAGAAAATCAGAACCAAGAAAAAATACAGTTAACTCTTGCAGTAATTCCAAAAGAAAAACTGGAAGAAATTACTCAATTGTGCGATGAAAAATCAGTTGCCCTTGATGGGTTAGATGCCAATGTGTCCGGAGATGGAAAAGCACCAATTTTATTAGGGGTTAATCTACTGCTCAACGAACAACGTAAGAAACACGATAGCTTTAATTTAAAACTAAACTTGGGCCTTATGGCATTATTGGTAGGCTTGGTGTATTTTGTGATGTATACCTCACTTGATAATAAACAGAGTAAAGTCGATCGATTAACAGAGATTAATTCGTCATTACAAAAAGAAGCAAGGACCTCTAAAAAACTTAGAAAAGAACTAAAAAACGTTATTGTGTCTAGTAAGTTTCTACAAACAAAAAAACAGGATACACCTGCATTGGTATCTATTCTTTCCGAGGTCACATCGATTCTACCAGACCACACCTATATAACACGTTTGAAAATTGATCAAGACCGCATTGAAATAACAGGTCAGTCAGACGATGCTAATGGACTTGTACCAGGGTTAGATAAATCAAGTTTATGGTTTAACCCGAGAATTGTTGGCGGAGTGACACCTGATCGTGTAACAAAAAAAGAAAAATTCACCATACGCGCTGAATTTAAAGAACCAAAAGAAGAGGATGAAGATGGCAGCAACTCTTAAAAACTCTGAAATGAGTCGTTGGTACGCACTTTTAGCACTACTATTGGTGCTAGTACTTGTATATTTTTTGTTTTTTCAAAGCTTTGTAACCAGCCACTCATTATTGAATGAAGAAATGGTTGATTTACAAGAAAGCCGCCAAGACCATACTGAGCATAAAGTATTAATTCCTGAACTTGAAAACAGAATAGCTACCATTAAACAAGCTGTTGGCGATAACACCAGCTTTTTAATTGCAGATACTTATAATTTGGGAACTGCAGAATTAACTCGGCTATTAAAAAGTATTGTTTCAGAAAACAGTGAATCAACTTCAGAATGCCAAACGGTCAGTAATACACCAAGTAAAGACAAAGAACCCGAACAATTTGAGAAAATTATACTAAAGGTTAGGTTGCGCTGCCAATTTGATATTATGACAAAAGTTTTGTTGGATGTAGAAAATCATGTGCCACAGTTGTTTGTTGATAACTTACAGCTCGAGCAAAGGCGCGTGAGTCAACGTCGTTCAAGAAAAGACCAACAGCCAACCGAACCTAAGTTAGAAGTTAGATTTGATATGTATGCTTATATGAACAAACCGGTTATAGTGAAGAATAATGATAAAAAATAATATATTCGGTCAGGTATTAATAGGGTTGCTGGTGGTTTTCTTGTTGGTCGCAAGTATTCAGATGCTAGGAATTGGACAAAAAATAGCAACAATAGAAGTTGATGGTGACAATCAGTCAACAATACCGCGGGTACCAAAAGGGATTAATAGCAACGAAGCAGAGGATTCGACTGATTATAAAAAAATTGTCGAAAACATAGAGACCAGACCTGTCTTTAGCCAGGAAAGAAAACCATTTGTTTCATTGGTAGAAACTGATGAAACTCAAGAAGACAATCCAGAACCAATAGCAGAACTAAAAGCAAAATTAACTGGTATTGTTTTAACTCCAGATCAAAGTTACGCCATGATATTAGATAATCTAACCAATGAACGTGAGGTTTATAGAGTTGGTATGCCGCTGGATGGCGAACAAGGTGGTTGGACATTGACAGAAATTCAAGCCAGAAAAGTGGTTTTCACTTCAGAAGATGATAAGACAGAAGAGTTGGAGTTAGCGGTGCATAGTGGTTCGACAGCTAAATCAAAACCAAAAACAACTAAGTCTGTTAAAAATACAAGTTCTGAGACAGACAAAGAACCATTAAATCGGGAAGACAAAAAACGAAATGCGGATGATATCCGTAAAAAGATAGCAGAACGTCGCGCTCAAATGCGTGCTGAAGCTGCCAAGAAAAAATAACAGGAGACATGAATGATTAAAAAATTAATCATAATTACACTAACAACACTATTGATGTCATGTGCATCCACTCCATTGGATTTATCCAAAGAGGTGGACGGTTACGATTATCTAAAAGGCATAGAGAGCAATAAATATTCAGGTGCTGTTTTTGGCGATGACAAAAAAGACAAAGATAAACCTAAAAAGGAACAGTTTGAATTTTATCCTGGGTCAGGGGATTTCATCGATGTTGATGCGGCTGGCAAATCTTTTAAAGGTGTCACTAATAAAGGTGAAATTACATTAAACTTTGAAGGCAGTTCATTACCTGCTGTTGTTAATTTTCTATTGGGAGATGTACTAAAAGAAAATTATGTCATAGCACCGGGTGTTTCAGGTGAAGTAACCTTTGCTACTATTAAGCCGATTAACAAAGACCAAGTTTTACCGATTTTGGAGATGTTGCTGAGTTGGAACAATTCAGCATTGGTGTTTATTGAAGACAGGTATCATGTAATGCCTAGAGAACAGGCCATAAAAGGTAACCTCATACCGCGATTTGGTCATATGCAAAAACGCAAAGGCTATACGGTGATGGTCATTCCATTAAAGTACATTGCACCAGCAGAAATGGAGAAAATTTTAACACCATATGCTAAAGATGGTGCTATCGTAAAAGCAGATAATGCTAGAAATTTATTATTTCTATCGGGCACCAAGCGTGAATTAAATATGTATCTTGACACTATTAATATCTTTGATGTTGATTGGTTGGAAGGCATGTCAACGGGTATATTTGGCCTAAATCGAGTAGAGGCGGATACTATAGTTGGAGAACTAGAAGCTATATTTGGTGAAGGAGCTGATAACCCCTTGGCTGGCATGTTCAGGTTTATGCCCATAGAACGCCTAAACGCAATTATGGTCATAACACCACAAGAAAAATATTTGCACAAAGCAAAAGAATGGATTATGCGCTTAGACAGAGCAGATTCTGAGGCATCAAGCATCCTTTATGTTTATAATGTAAAAAATATTAAAGCTGATGATTTGGCCGGTTATTTAAGTGATGTTTTCGATGGTAATAGCAGTGGTGGAAGTAGTCGGAGTTCACAAAAAAGCAACTCTGGTAAAGTGGCTCCCGGATTGAAAGGTAAAGAAATAGGCTCTAAAACCACAAAATCAAAATCTATTAGCAATAAAAGAGGTTCATCAAATTCTTCCAATCAAGATGGAGTAAACTTTACAGCTATCGAAGAGAATAATCAAATTTTAATCAGCGCCAATGCACAAGAGTTAGATGCAATTTTGTCAGCCATTAGACAATTAGATGTAGAGCCTTTACAAGTATTGATTGAAGTAAAAATAATAGAAGTTTCTTTATCAGAAAATAATAAGTTTGGAGTCCAATGGAAATTTGAAGATGCGGCAGGTTCTATTGAACCGACGAGTAAGATTGGTGGGTTGACAGATACAGCTTCAGCAGTTTTTGGGGCAGATCCTGTTGGCGGCACATTAAGTTATTTGTTTACAGGAAACGATGTTCAAGCAAATTTAGCGGCTTTAAACTCAACAGGCAATGTGACAGTGTTATCAACACCGTCAATATTAGTACTGAATAATAAATCGGCTAATATTAATGTCGGTGATGAAATACCTGTAGTAACCAATAGTTTTAATGGTGGATTTAGTGGTGTAGGCACTGATACAAATACAAGCTTACAAAGAAGTAGTGTACAGTTTAGGCAAACAGGTATTACGCTTGATGTTACACCGCGAATAAACCCAGGTGGATTGGTCTATTTGGAATTGACGCAAGAGGTGAGTGTTCCATCAAAAGAAGTGGATCCAATTTCACAAAATAGATCCATCTCAAATAGGAGTATTAATACTGAGGTTGCTATTCAAAGCGGTCAAACTGTTGTCATGGGAGGTTTGATAAGTGAAAACAGAACTAAAGATAAATCAGGGGTTCCGGTTATAAGTAAAATTCCATTATTAGGTAATTTATTTGGACAAAAAGGAAATTCATTAAGTAGGACAGAATTAATAGTTCTAATTACACCAACAGTAATAGAAAACCCAGAACAAGCAAAACAATTAACAAAAGAATACGCAAATCAGTTTAAAGGCCTAAAGCCTCTTAAATCAAAACTAAATGAATTCTTACAAAACACCGAGAAAAAAGAGAACAATGAATAAAATTAAAACAATTTTCCTAATAATGACCGTATCGTTCATGCTAACAGCATGTGAAGACCAAGAAAAAAATAAACTCGATAACCGCGTAATAGGTTATTGGAATTTAAAAATTAATAGAGATTTTAAGCAGGCCTATAAATTTTTAAGCCCTGGTTGGAGGGCTAATGAAAACGAATTAGCTTATGCACAAAGAATGACAAAAAGTGTAGCCAAGTGGCAGGCCGTAAAATTAATAGATAAGCAATGTACCCAAAAGAACTTATGTAAAATAACAGTTAATATTGAGTATGAATATAGGTTTCCTGGGATGGGTGGCCAAAAAATGACAGTTGATACAGATTTACATGAAAACTGGATTTTAAAAAACAATGTTTGGTATATTGTTCCAATTAAAGAAAAGAGAATAAAATAAGGATAATTTGCTTGTGGTTTGAATTGAAATAGCGTAACATTCGCACAAGCTATAAAAATATAGTCTGTGCACGTCATGTGTGCAGGTTGATTTGTAGCCCTGTATATTTATAAATAATTAGGAGTTCTAATAAAATGAAAAGAAATAATTTAACAACTGCATTGGTTGCAGGTATTGCTGGCGTTGCTGGTATTGCTTCTGTATCAACAGCAGTAAATTTAAATTCAGATGGTGTGGGTCAGGTTCTTATCTATCCTTACTATACTGTAAACAATGAAATTAACACTTTACTATCTGTTGTTAACACAACGGAAGATGTTAAAGCGGTTAAAGTACGTTTCCTAGAAGGTAAAAACTCTCGCGAGTGTTTAGATTTCAACTTGTACTTGTCTCCATATGATGTTTGGGTTGCTCAATTAAAAGCAACACCTTCATCTGTAGTTGGTCACGTTGGTGAAAACTCAGTTGTATTGACTACACCTGATACTTCTTGTACTGTTCCATCTATCAGTGGTCAAGAATTTTTGCCATATGGTTACGATCCACAAGATAATGCTAATCCTGCAGACGGTTATGATCGTCAAGGAACAGATTTATCACGTTGTACTGAAGGTCATTTTGAAATAATTGAAATGGGCACAGTATTAGGTGGTGATGCAGCAGCTGCGACACATACTGGTTCTGGTTCTCCAGCTAGTTGTGCTACAATTGTTGGTAACTGGGTACCAGGTGTTGGTAAATGGTTAGCTGATCCAACGATTAATATGGATGCTCCTGATGGTTCTGGTGGTTTATTTGGTTCAACTACACTAGTATCGGTTAATGATGGTGTTGCTATGACTTATAATGCTGATGCAATTCAGTCTTATTCAACTCTTCTTCAGCACACAAGTCCTGGTGATACAATTCCAAGTATCATTACTGGTAATGATTTCCAAAGTATTGTATTTTACAATGGTGTTGCTGTAACTACTGATTGGTTGACTAACTCTGCACAAGCAATTAGTGCACTTTATATGCACGAAAATGTATATAATGAGTATGTTATCGATAACGATTTAAATGCTGAAACTGAGTGGGTATTAACATTCCCAACTAAATTTGCATATGTTGATGCTGTAAATAGTATTGGTCCTGTACCATATGAGCCGTACACACGTTCGTTAGCTGCTAATGGAACAGGTGCTTGTGAACCGTATGCGGTAACAGGCGTTTATAATCGTGAAGAAGCTACAACTCCTCTTGGAAATGTAATTCCTTCTCCTAGACCTCCTGGTCAAGTTGGTGCAGCTTTATGTTGGGAAACTAACGTATTAGAATTCCATGATGCCCTTGATGTATTCGGTTCTTCTAAGATTTTTGGTTCTAATCACAATACTGCATTTAACCCAGGATTTTCTGAAGGTTGGACTTCGTTAACTTTTTCTCAATCAACGAATGATAACTTAACAGGAACAACTTATACTGGTTTACCTGTAACTGGTTTTTCTGCACAGAAATTCCAAAATGGAGCTTTACCAAGTGGTACTTTAGCTAACTTCGCGGGTTTATTCACGCATAGATTTGCTAAAAACATCCAGTAAGAAAAAATCTAGAAATAGTATTAAAAATGGGCGATTTATCGCCCATTTTTTTTATCAAATTAATTGTAGTATTATTTTTTTAATATTATTAGTTTAAGCAAAAAACTGATGATAAATTAACCTTCAAACAGCCATAAAATTTTGAGTTAATAGTTAAATAAAACGAGTAACTGATAGACATTTACATAAAGACTTCACAATATTCATAATAAATAAACAATATATTAACAACCAATAATGTATAATTCACAAAAATGTCAACTTAGAGAACAAACATGAAAAAAATAGCATCTATTGCTCTAGTATTATTTACTATAACCTTTGCAATCACTGCAATTAGTGAAGATTTAGTTATCACCTTTAACAATGGAGAAATTAATATACCATTAGACCCTAATTCTACAGTAGAAGTTAAAACAACATCTGGCGCAAATTTTGATGTAGGTGATGTGACAGCACAAACCACAGAATCCGGTGAAGAGTTATGCCAACGCTTAAAAAGCCAAGTTTCAGCAATTACTTGTACAGGACCTGTACCTGATCCGGTAGTAACACTTTCTGTAGATGATAATGTTTTAATATCCGGGACTGGTACCACAACTTTACGTTGGACAATTTCAAATTCAGAAACATGTACACGTTCTGGTGAATGGGGTAATGCTAACCATGGAACAGTAAGTGGCAATCAATCTATTGGTCCTTTTACTGGGCCAGATACTTTAACTTATGGTTTAACTTGTGAAAACTCAGTGGGTGTTCAACGTTCTGCTTCGGTCAATGTAACCATAACAGATCCAAATGGATTAAATTGTGCTGTTGATTTCCCACCTATATTAGGAGGTGCTGAAGATGTTACAGTTATTGCTAATGGTACATTAAATGCAGGGGTTTATAATGGACTTTATTCTGATATATATGGTGTTGGCGCAGCTCAAACATTCCCTGGGCTAAGTGGCCAAAAATGGCACTTGTCATTAGAGAAAAACAAATACATTGCAGCTGAATTTAATCTTGATAGCGCTGCAATAAACAAACAAGGTATAATTGCATTTGGATTACCGAACTCTCTTGAAGGGTCTGGATCTACAGCTATGACCATTGCAATAAGTGAATGTCCTGGTGATTTTTCTGAACATTCTGGACAAGTAAAATGTAGGATACTTGGTGGTGCACTACCAACATTAAGATGGTCATCTAAAGATCCAAATATTAATTCAAACCCTCAACCTATTTCACATTGTATTTTAGAGCAAGGAAAAACATATTATTTAAATTTTGTAAGTTCAAATAGTGTTGGTGATAATTTTGCAACTAGTGCTTGTCCACATGCAACTTATTGTGGAATACTTGGTCAAAATACATTCTAAAATTAAGAACTTTTTAAATAAATTATATGAAAAAAATGATACTGGTATTACTATCGTTTGCGAATGTTCTCTTTGCAAACGATAGTATTTTAACTCAAGGTAATATAAAACTCTTATTAGCTGACATTGATGGATATGCTATGACAATTCCTGAAACTGATAGGAACGGGGTCTTTAGGTCACCTGATAGGATAGAACAAATATTGAACTCTATCTTAAGAATGAAACACTTAGTTAACTATGCAAATGTTAAAAATTTAATTAATAATAAAGAGATAAATGAATCAGTAGAGTTTGAATTAATTAAAAAATTTAAAAATAATGAAAACATAAAAAGAACGATGCATCAAGAGCTTGAATTTGGAAAAATTCGAAATTACATAACATTAAAACAACAATATAGTTATATAAAAAAACAACTATTAGCAAATGCAATAAAAGAAGAAGATGTGCTAGAACTTGCTGAAGAAGAATATGAAATTAATAAAAATAGCCATACTATTGTTGCTTTTAAAGAATTAAGTTTTATTTCTATAATATATGATGAAACTAATAAAGCAAACCAATTAATCAAGGCGAAACGTATTTTAGCAGATCTGCAAAATATTGATTTTACTAAATACTCAAATGATTTGAACTATACACAAGCCGATATTGAGGTTTCTCAAGAACCAACAAAATTTGTCTATTCAAAAGATAACCCAAAGTTTTCTGATTATATTTTTAAAAATAAATCTGATGGTTTAATAAATGATATATTAGACCGTAATTTTAGATTCAATATATTTTTTATTAATAAATCAGCAGAAAAGCAAATAATCCCATTTGGTAAAGTTAAAGCTCAAATTGTAAAAAAATTATTGAAATTGAGATCCGAAAGGTATTTTAGTAATTTGATTGCTAGTTTAACACAAGACCCAGTTGAAATTAATCAAGAACTACTAGCTTCTTTAAAAACCAGGTATCGAGTTAAATAATAAAGGCTACTATAGATCATATATGATACTCTAAATTTTATTGTTATTAAGTAAACTAAGATGGTAAAATATTTTTTTCCATCTGATATATAATCTATCATATTAATAATAATATGCACAATTCAAATTTGTTTTATTACTTCTTTAAAAGAGAACTAAGGAGTAAGTACTTAGGAAATATTACTGGTATTTCTTGGGTTTTTATTCAGCCTGTTATTACTTTACTAATATATTGGTTTGTTTTTGGGGTAATTTTTAATAACAGGATTCCAGAAGCAGAAAACATTAGTTTTATCGTCTATTTGGCTATTGGTTTCTGGCCTTGGCAGGCTTTTTCAGAATCATTATTACGATCAATAACAGCAGTTTCAGATAATAATGATTTAATTGGAAAGATAAGCATTGATTTTAGAATACCTGTGATTGCCTCAATTAGTGCATCTTTTTTTCTTAATATTTTAGGTTATATTATTGTTATTATTGGTTTGGTCTTATTTGCAGAAAGGTTTAACTACAGTTCAATACCATTAATCATTTTACCAATAGCCCAATTATATTGTTTGGCAATAGCCCTTGGTTTATTTTTATCGGCAATTCAAATATTTATACGAGATACATTACAAATAGTCACTACTCTTATTACAATGTGGTTTTTTCTTACACCAATCATATATTCAGAATCAATATTACCAGAAAAATATAAAGCCATTATTCAACTTAATCCAGTCTATACGCCGATTTCTTTTATCCACAGAGCTTTGATTACCAATCAGCCATTACCATGGGTAAATATGTTAATACTATCAATTGTTATAGTGATCAGTCTAATTTTTGCATTAAAGGCATTTAATAAACTTGCTCCAAGTTTTGAGGACTTTAAATAATTTTAATATATTACTTCCGTTACATTTCAATATGTGTTGGGGAAATATATATAGTATAAGTTTAAGATAATGTGACAATCACAATGAGTTTGTTTAAATATATTGAAGCGTTTTACTAGCTCTATACGTTTTTATTTACCATTAGGTTATACATCGCCTGATGAATATGAAAATGCAAGTTAATAAAACTGTGTCCGTTTTTAAGGGTATAGGTCAAGAATAAGAGGGTTAAAAACTTGCAATAATATAATACTGTAAGCAATTTTTTAACCCAGTTCATATTTAAGTGTTGCTAGGAATTAAGAGTCCATATCATAATCAGGAAATTTCTTTAATAATAATTCAATGTATTCGTTAGCTTTTTCATCATCACCTTTACTTTGAAAGTTGATTATTACTTCCATAATAGATTCCGGAGTTTTAAACATTAAAGCATTGTTAATTGATGATTTTACTTTGTTTCGATAGACTTTCTTTTCTTCATCAGTGTAAAAGTTTTTTACTTCATCCTCAATAATCTCTGTTGTTTTTTCAGTTGGAATTGTATTATCTTTTTCCGAGTGGATTGTTCTTTCCTTAAATTTTTGATTATCTATTTTTTGATTTTTTACAGGTTTTATATTAATTATTTCCTCATTATTAACTTTTGTATTTTTCCAAATTAATGCAGCAATAAATAATATGACAGCAATTGTAATTAGTTTTAATAAAGGATTCGATTTAGTTTGAGTTGTCATGATATTTTGATATAGTTTAGATTGTTGATTAGAGTAATTAATTTAAAATTTGTTCCGTATTTTAATAAAATAAAAGGATTTAATCTATATATTTTGATAGATGGCTAATATAATATGCTCATCACATAAAATAAAAGATATTTTGTCAAATTTAATTATAGCAAAAAACCTCTCAAAAACTTATCCCAACCTTACTTCTGCAAGTAATCGTTTTAAATCTTTAGTTTCTTTATTACGTAATCATCACATGATTAACGGTTCAACAGTGCTAAATAATATCAACTTATCAGTACAAAAAGGTGAGTCTTTAGCGATTATTGGAAAAAATGGAGCTGGCAAAAGTACTTTATTAAAAATAATAAGCGGTGTTGTACAAGCAACTACAGGCTCAGTTAAAGTTAATGGGAACATTGGTGCTTTATTAGAACTTGGTAGTGGTTTTCATCCTGAATACACAGGAAGAGAAAATTTAAAAATGGCTGCAGCATTAGCAGGAATGAAAGATAAACATTTAAAGAATAACTTAATAAAAATGATTGAGTTTGCGGATATTGGTGATTATATAGATCAACCTGTAAAGACTTATTCATCTGGTATGGTGGTAAGATTAGGTTTTTCTGTAGTAACAGTGACAAAACCTGATTTACTAATAACGGATGAAGTACTTGCGGTTGGTGATACTGATTTTCAAAGAAAGTGCATAGCATGGATTGACAACTACCTAAAAACAGGTGGGACTTTATTGTTAGTTTCACATAGTATTTATCACGTTCAAAAGTTATGTAAGCACGCTATTTGGTTAGAAAATGGAACAATTAAAAAACAGGGTAATGCTTTTTCAGTATCACAAGAATACCAAAGTTTTTATGAAAAGAAAAAAGGGAAAACCGTTGTAAAAGGCGATAAGGATGTTACAAACTACCATGTGGTCAGTGTAAAAATAGTTAATAGTAAAGAGCAAGAAATAACGTTAATCGAAACCTATGATGATTTGGTTGTCAAAATTATTGTATTCTCTCCAGATGAGCGTCCTCCAGGTCTTACCATAGGCATAATTCGTAAAGATATTCCTGTCTATGGCACGATATCTGATCGTCATAAGGCTTTGCCAAAGCAGTTGTCACAATATGAATTTGAATTTACTGTTACCTATAAAAATTTAAAATTACTACCAGCAGATTATTTATTGAAAGCACATGCAATGGACCCTGAGTGTTTAAGGTTAATGGATGAAGTACAAGCACCTTTCAGAGTGCATTCAACTTTAATTGATTTAGGCGTAGTAGAATTGGATACTGAATGGAGTTGATTGTGTGAAAATTGATATAGTCGTACCAATTTATAATGCCTACGAGCAAACCACAAAATGTTTAGCAAGCTTAGAAAGTTACCAAGGTACAAATACAAATATTATTTTGATAAATGATGCGTCTACAGACCCAAATATTAAAAGACTAGTTGACCAGTATGCCATAAAAAATAATTGGAACTTTATACACCATAAAAATAATTGTGGTTTTGTTAAGACAGCAAATCAAGGGCTTAAGCTGAGTAACAATCACACACTTTTATTGAATTCAGATACTGTTGTAACAAAACCATGGTTATATGCTTTACAAAAAGCAGTAAGGAGTGGTCAAGAAGTTGGTACGGTTACACCTTGGTCTAATAACGCTGAAATATGCTCCTTCCCAAAATTTTTAAGCAATAATCCTGTACCAGAAAACGCAAATATTCTAGCAGAGGATATATATAAAAACTACCAACCAAAATACCCATTGATTCCAACGGCGGTTGGATTTTGTATGTTGATTACTAAAAAAGCAAAGCAAATTGTAGGCTATTTTGATGAAGAGCTTTTTGGGCATGGTTATGGTGAGGAAAATGATTATTCAATGCGTGTTGTCGAATCTGGTCTTATTAATATCTTATGTGACAACGCCTATATTGTTCATATTGGCAATCAATCATTTAGTGATTTTGGTTTGAAACCAGATGAAAACAGCATGAAACGATTATTGTCTAAGCACCCAAAATATCAGGATTTAATCCAACAATACATTAATAAAGACCCTTTGGCTGAAATACGACATAATATTTTAAAAGTTATTGGCCCAAGCTAGTGGTCTCGATAAATTTTCGGTAAAATCCTCACATTATATAATATAGATAAACCATGGAATTTGAATTTAATTTTGGTCAAAAGACCCTTGCGCAAGGCGTAAAAAAGAATGATGTTATTTATGCATCAGTTGCAGGTGTTGCTTTGCCATTGTCAAATGAAGAAGTGGTTTTCATGGATCGTCAAACAGGCGAGAATCATGTGATGACACATCAAGTTCTCCACGCATTGAGCCTTTGTCAGCAGTTCAAATCTCTAGACCAACATGTTATTAGCATCTCAGAAAATTTGCCTGAATTATCTAGTCAAATTCAAGCGATACAACAGGTAGCTGACTTCTTAATTAATAAGAAGTTATTAATAGAAGATAAAACGTGGCAGTCAGCATTGTCTACTGAGTCAATTCAACAAAAAGTTGATTCATCAGGAATTGTAGTCTTGAGCAATAACCCAAAGCAATTAACGCGTTTCTTAGAATCATTAGAAAAATACCAAAACAACCATAAAACATCCTTTCCAATACAAATTTACGCAGACATTATTTCTGATAAAATTGAACAAGAGTTGCTTGATATATGCGCTGCATTCAAATCAAAATTAAGTATTACCTTTTTTGGAAAAGTGTGGCAAGCACAATTTTTACAAATGTTAAAAACAGAGTTCACAAAGAAACATGAAACACTTAACTGGTTATTAGAAGCAAAACAAGATAAATACTCTGTTGGTAGAATTTGGAATTATGCACTATTAAACAATGCAGGAAAAAAGTTTTTATTTTTTAATGATAACTATATTTTTGAGACACGTATCATTGGAAATGAAACAAATAAGGTTAATTTAAACGATCAAGCTGAATTACGAGTTGATTTTTCTTTAGGATTGACTGAAATTAGGGAAAATTCTCAAGAATTGGGTGAGGAAGTGTTGTCCAAAATGTTAAATCAATGTGGGCAATCAGTAGGAAATTGGGTCTCAACTTCAGAAGTTAAATTTGAATCTGTAGAAAATCTTAGTTTGTTACAATTACAACGAATTAACAATAGATCAGTCATTAAATCTGTAGGCTGTGGTACATGGGGGTCTCCTCGAACTAAAAATAACTATTGGCTTTATAATTTGCAAGGTCAACAAAAACAAACGTTTTGGGAAAGTAGAGAAGGTTATTTGGATAATATAGAAGCGTCTAACTTAATGCATTATTCAGATAATTACCAATTTCTGTCATTGGCTAATTTTACACCGTCTGCAATTGATAACTCAAGTATGATGCCATTTGCAGCACCAGTTAATCAGTTGGAAGATCACTTTTTCAATGTTATGTCATTGTTTTGTTATCCACATCAAGTTTCATTACAGTACCCAATTATGATGGGGCATATACAAAGCAAAAAGATGGATCGCTCAAGTACAAACCATATCGCCAGACAACCTAATTTCAATAAGTTTATTGCCGACTACGCGTTAACGCTATTAGACAATACTGATGCGATTGATCCTAAGCTTCGATTTAAAACCTTAGCTGATTATGTAAAAGGTCTTGCGGATTCTAGTGATACAAATATCCATAATCGTCTAAAGGAATATTTGTCGCAAATTCGTTCAAATATGGTGTTAACTATGCAACAACAAATGGACTCTTCTCCAGAAGCCCCTGTTTATTGGCAGGCTGATGTTAGAGAAATAATAGAAGCAAATGGTAATGCAATATTACAAAATAATGCCCCAATATTGGCAGATTGGAATAAAAATTTATCCAATGATGAGTGTATTTCTCAGGTAAGAGATGATTTAAACCAAGCAGCTAATGCAATGGAGTTATGGCCAGATGTGTGGGAATTTTGCCAAACAAATAAATAAATGCAAAAATGTTCAGTCATAATCGTAAACTACAATACAGGCATATTACTTAAACATGCGGTAAATGCAGCTTTGAGCAATAAATCAGTGATAGAAATCATTGTTGTTGATAACCAATCAAATGACGAGAGCATGTCTTGTTTAGATGAGGATAAACGGTTAAAAAAATATTACCGCAAAGAAAACCATGGTTTTGCTTCTAGTTGTAATTATGGAGCTAACTTAGCCAAAAATGATGTTTTTGTGTTTTTAAATCCAGATTGTATCGTTACAGAAGAGAGCATAGATATTATGCTTGAAGAATTATCTGAACACAAAAAAACTGGGGGTATTGGCTGCCATGTTAAAAACCCCAATGGTAGTGAGCAACGTGCATCTCGTCGTCGGTTGCCAACATTATGGCGAGCAATAAAAACCTATTCAAAATTAGAAAAACTAGCAAAATACTGTCATTGCTTTGCAGGGGTTAACTTATCTCATCAAGCGATGCCAGATAAAACTCAAAAAGTAGAAGCTATATCGGGTGCTTGTATAATGATAAAAGCTGGTGTATTTAATAAAGTTGGAATGTTTGATGTGGAGTATCCACTGCATTTTGAAGATTTAGATCTATTTAAACGAATCCAAAATGCAGGCTATGATATTCGATATAATCCAACAATATCTGTTACTCATCATCAAGGAACATCAAGTCAATCTAACCCAAAAGTTTTACAGTATAAGAAACAAGGTTTAAAGAGGTATTTTCATCAACATTGCACGTTATTTTCTTATTACATCATAAAAGTGATGGTTAAGTTTTTAAGATAGTTTTTTATACTTAATCCGGTGAGGTTGAGGAATATCGCCAAATCGACGTTTATAATCCAATTCGTACTCAGAGTAATTACCCTCAAAGAACTCCACATGTGACTCGTCTTCAAAAGCTAAAATGTGAGTAGCAATCCTATCTAAAAACCAGCGATCATGAGAAATAACCATAACCGAACCTGAGAAATTCAAAATAGCTTCCTCAAGGGCGCGTAGTGTCTCCACATCCAAGTCATTGGTGGGTTCATCTAATAACAATACATTGCCACCAGATTTTAGTACTTTGGCTAATTGTAAGCGGTTACGCTCACCACCAGATAAATTTTTAACAATTTTTTGTTGGTCAGCACCTTTAAAATTAAAACGAGATAACCATGCACGTGCTGGAATGGTATAAGTACCAATTTTTAGAACTTCCTCACCATCACCAATATCTTGCCACAATTGTTTATCATTGTTTAAGTCTTCACGCGATTGCCTTACATAGGCCAATTCGACAGTACTACCAACTTCGACAGAACCGTTGTCAGGTGACTCATTACCATCAATCATATTAAACAGGGTTGATTTACCAGCGCCATTTGGCCCAATAATACCAACAATAGCTCCTTGAGGAACTTTGAAACTTAAGTCATCAATAAGAAACTTATCATCAAATGCTTTTGATACATTAGTAAATTCAATCACATTTTCACCCAAACGAGGTCCTTGAGGTATAAATATTTGATTGGTTTCATTGCGAGCTTGAAAATCTTTGGATTGTAATTCTTCAAAGCGTTTTAAACGTGCTTTCGATTTAGTTCGCTTACCTTTCGCATTGGAACGAACCCACTCGAGCTCGCTTTGAATTACTTTCATGTGAGAGGCTTCATCACGTTTTTCTTGAATTAAACGTTTCTCTTTTTGTTCTAGCCATGAACTGTAATTGCCCTCATAAGGAATACCGTGACCACGATCCAGTTCTAGAATCCATTCTGCAACGTTATCTAAAAAATACCTATCATGGGTTACAGCAACAATTGTCCCTGTAAAATCAGCTAAGAAACGCTCAAGCCATGCCACTGTTTCAGCATCCAAGTGGTTAGTCGGCTCATCCAGTAACAACATATCAGGTGCTGATAATAACAACTTACATAAGGCGACGCGACGTTTTTCTCCACCAGAGAGTACAGATACTTTAGTATCCCAAGGTGGTAAGCGTAAAGCATCAGCAGCTCGTTCAAGAGTTCTATCTAGTTCCCAGCCATTAGCAGCCTCAATTTTATCTTGCAATTCAGCTTGTCGAGCAAGTAGATTATTCATCTCATCATCACTCATGTCTTCGCCAAATTTCATGGAAATATCATCAAATTCAGTAAGCAGGGATTTTACTTCACTCATGCCTAGCTCAACATTTTCACGAACAGTTTTTTCTTCGTCCAGTTCAGGTTCTTGCGATAAATAACCAATTTTAATCCCAGGTTGTGGACGTGACTCTCCATTAAACTCTTGGTCTATACCTGCCATAATACGCAAAACAGTAGATTTACCTGAGCCATTAAGCCCTAAAACACCAATTTTGGCACCAGGAAAAAAACTAATAGAAATATCCTTAATGATTTCTTTATTTGGAGGAACCGTCTTACTTACACGGTTCATGGTATAAATGTATTGCGCCATGATGATAGTTGAATAAATTAAAGAATGCTATCTTACAATATATTTATAATTGAGTATAACCTTATCTGTTTAACACACCAGATTGGCCGCTATTACCTCTACATCACAGAGGTAAAGCCTTGATTAAAAGTATAAAGAGAATTTATAAGTCAATTAAAGGCTTAAAAAAACAATAACTATCAGGCCGCTCTTTCATTACATGTATAACGTTATTGGGTGTGATAAAAGACGTAATCCATAGCCTTTGAAATACCACATTTATTCGCTATTAATGTGATATCATTATTTATTATCTCATTGCACCTTAATTATCCCGTGTAAGAATATATCCTGCATTTGCTTTTCTTGAATCAAATTTTACATTTGGTTGCCAAATTTGTTTAGAACTTTTACTATAAAAGACCTCTCTGATATTAACTCGTAATTAATGATTTAAATGGTAGAAAAAGTAGAACTTTATGCAGCTGTGGATTTGGGATCTAATTCTTTTCATATGATCGTGGCAGAAATGATTGATAATCAATTACATGTTATTGATCGGCATAAAGACATGGTTAGATTGGCTAATGGTTTGGATAAAAAAGGCAATTTAACAGAAGAAAAAATGGACGCAGCGATTGCATCGTTGGAGAAAATTGGCCAACGAATAGCTCATATTCGCAAATCAAATTTTCGTGTGGTTGGTACCAATACTCTACGTAAAGCCAAAAATGCAGACGAGTTCCGTGCTCGAGCTACTGTTGCTTTAGGTGTACCAATTGATATTATTTCTGGTCGAGAAGAAGCGCGGATTTTATATTTAGGTGTTTCTCACTCTTTACCAAGTGATCAAGGCCAACGTTTGGTAATTGATATTGGTGGCGGGTCAACTGAATTGATAATAGGAGAAGAGTTTAAACCTTTACTACGTGAAAGTTTACACATGGGTTGCGTGAGTTATACCAAAAGGTTTTTTTCAGATGGTAAAATATCACCTGAAAATTGGAACAAAGCGGTTTTAAATGCTAAGCGTCAATTATTACCACTGGTATTAAAATACAAGAAAAAAGGGTGGGATGTTGTTGTTGGAGCCTCAGGAACCATAAAAGCAACAACCCAAGTTATTCTTGAAAGTGAATTCTCTGATTATGGTATTGATATAAATGGCATGCATCGTTTAATTGAATACTGTATGTTATTGGGAGATATCGACAATCTAAAACAATTACAAGGCTTGAGTTCAAGGCGTGAACCCGTTTTTATTGGTGGCTTAGCTATTATTCAAGCTTTATTTGAATCACTTGGTATCAGCAAAATTGAACATTGTACAGGGGCATTGCGTGAAGGTATTGTCTATGATTTAAGTGGTCGATTAAGTCACAATGATATTCGTAAAAGAACAATTGACAAATTAAGCAGCCAGTTCGAAATAGATAAGACCCAAAGTTTACGGGTCAAAATGAGTATTGACGATTTGGTTAATGTGAGTAATTTAGAATTAACTCCCTCGCAAGTTGATTTACTAACTTGGGCAGCTCAATTACATGAGCTAGGACTAACTATTTCTCATTCTCATTTTGAAAAACATGCAGGTTACATTTTGAGTCATGCAGATATGCCAGGTTTTTCGATTCAGGAACAGTTGAAACTTGCAGTCTTGGTTGCTCTCCAAAGAAGAAAATACAAAAAAGAGTGGTTACGAAAACTCTCAGATCAGCAATATACTAAACTATTACCTCTCATCATCATATTACGATTAGCTGTAATTGTTAATCGTTCACGCATCACTTGTTTAAATGAAATTGTTGCAGTGCAGATTTCTGGTAAGGTCGTTGAATTGAAGTTTAAAGAAGGGTGGTTACAGGATCATCCTCTTACACAGGCTGATTTACAATCAGAAGCGCTGTATTCAAAAAATTTGGGACTTGATTATTTATTTTAAATCCCATGCATCGACCCAGTTGACTTGTTTAGCTTTCAGTTTAAACTCTTTGATTAAGACTTTTTCCATTTCAGGCATATGTGCGGCGCCATAGAATATCGCAAATGTTTTATTGCCTTTTTCTATCTCCTTACGTAAAACCTTTAAGGCTTTTAGGTTTCTTGCCGTAACTATGGTTGAGCCTTTATCGCCTTCTATTGCTTGCATAACAGGTTCCATTTCTAAAAATTGTTGAGCAGCAATTACTTTTAAGTCTTTTTCACGGTTCGGAGAAAATAAAGCCACAATTAAGTCCATATCCGAGACAGCATTGGGATTGGTGGCTTGTTGTTGCAGGCCGACCAACCACATACGTAAGAACATCGAGAAAAAAGATTCACCTTTTTCATCCATAGAGTTTTTGAAATCTTCTGGAGATATGTCCGCATGAACAAAATTTTCAGGAGAGTAATCTACCTCTTCTAGTTGAAAGGTTAAACCTAAGGCGTTTTTCATGCCTTGCTGCATCATCGACAAAAAACTCTTACCATCTGAGGCTTGTGGGTCTCCGACGCGCGTACCTTCAGGCGCTACCAACTCATATAACACCACATCATAGGTCTTAAATAGTTTATTGAGGTTTTCATAATAAGATTTGTCAGCTATATGTACAGCACTTATTAAATCTACATGCATATCAGACGGTATGCCATCTTGAGGAATATAACGGGCATTTGCTAATTGTAAAGCAACTGGAATATTGTTTTGTTTTTTGATGCGTAAAAATTCTGATTGGCTTTTTTCTGTTACAGGTACTGGGTTCTCTTTGGTAAAGACAACTAGAGAAATAAGTAATAGAGGCAGGAATAAATAGGACTTCATAATTTACGATGTGAATGACTAATGTGTTATAGTAAGGATAATGAACAAGAGTTCAATAGTTATCGGTAAATTAGTGGAGGATAAGATGGATAAGGGTTTAATAAAAATAGGAGCAGTTATAGTACTTGCCATAATTATGTCAGGGTGTGGCTCAAGCTGTTCAACACAAGATGATGTTAAGGCAAAGGCAGAGGAAATGATTGTTAAATTTCAAGACTTGGCCAAGTCAGGCGATGTGAGTAAGATCATGGCTTTGACAGGAAAAATGCAAAGTCTTCAATCGGCAGCGTCTAGTCAAAACCCGCAAGCGGCTTGTGATGCCATGGATGATTTAATGAATGAATTATAGTTAAGAAGAAAAGACACTGCAATGATTGCAGTGTCTCTTGCTATTGGCTTGATGAAAGGTTTATTTCATCATCTTTTTAACCATGCCAACGATTGCCATAAGCACACCGCCTCCGACTCCACCTGCTCCTATACTTGTTAAAATACCGGTGAGATCCATACCTCCAGCACCACCGATGCCCAACATTCCCAGTGGTTGGCCACCAAGACCACCACCAATAATTCCAGCAACTGAATTTAATACTGTACCTAAATTTAAGTTTTTAAATAATTTGCCAGCTACATTACCGCCAACAGCACCACTAACTAAATTTATAATCATAGGAATTAAACTTTCCATAATATATGCCCTCTTTTTTTGTATAACGCCAAAAGTTATTTTTTAGCGTTATATAGTAGAGACCTTTGCTTGAATCTTAAATTTCTCTGATTTTATTGATTTTCTGCAAAAATCACATTATTTATCTATTTTTCCCTATTCCGATTAGCTTATT
>JADGEI010000047.1 GCA_016744455.1 Alcanivoracaceae bacterium | reverse complement strand
TAACTATGTTTCAAATAAGTGAAAATTTATATTTTTTAGTAAAGTAACTTCAATTTTTCAAAACCAAGCCTAAAAACGCAATAAATCTGACAAGAATTATACCAAATGTTTTGATTTGCATTTAATTTAAGTTTTCAACAAATGCATGTCTCTGTTTATCACGGTTTTGATGATGATCGTGGATTTATGACTGATATTATCACCACTGGATTGAGCAACGATTTGTATTACAACTACTCATATGACCAGCTTGGTAATCTCAAAAAACGTGCTGACATCAACCAAAATCTTGGCGAATGTTTTTATTATGACGACCTAAACCGCATGACCCAAACCCGTCGCTACAATAGTTTTGGCATAAACTGTACTGCTTTACCAGCAGGCGCAATCGAAACCAAAAACATCAACTACAACGACAAAGGAAATATCACCAATAAAGACAATCAGATTTATAGTTATTTAAATGCAAGTCCTGCAGTCATTGGTAATAGCCCTCATCAAGTGACAAGTAAAGGCTCGCAAGTGTTCGCTTATGATGCCAATGGAAATAACACTCAAATGACGAGTTTTCAAAGTGAAAACGGATCATTTCAGACACGCCATATTGATTACAACACATTCAACAAAGTAGACCGCTTGTGGCTCGGTAATGATCCTAATAATCCATTAAGCGAAGCGAAATACAAATACGATACAACCAGGCAAAAATATGCACGAGTTGACACCGAAGGGGTTTCAACAAAAGTCACCTACTTCATCGGCAATGTAGAAATCCAATACAACGGCACAACCGTGAAATACAAACGTCAGTTGGGCAATTATGCCATCCTTACCGAAACAGGGACAACCACAACCCAGGCTTATTTGTTTACCGACCACTTAGGATCAGTTGATACTATAACCGATGAAAGTGGAACAATACTGCAAAGCATGTCCTTTAGTGCTTGGGGTGAACGCCGTTTACCTGCTAACTGGAACGACATGACACTGCCCACTGTTCGTCAACAAATGGACGGCTATACCAATCGAGGTTATACAGGTCACGAGATGGTTGATGCTTTTGGCATCATCAATATGGGCGGCCGATTGTATGATGCAGCACTTGGACGAGTACTGCAAGCCGATCCTTTTGTGCAAGATCCAAGCAATACTCAAAGCTTTAACAGATATACCTACGTGTTCAATAATCCGTTGAGTTATACCGATCCTAGTGGGTATTTTAGTTTGCGATCAGCTTTGGGCTTTGTCGTTGGATTAGTATTATCAATTGTCAATCCATTTGCTCTAGGTGTATTTTGGTCAGCTTTTGTAGCTGGATTTGCCAGTTCAATAATTATCACTGGGAATTTAAAAACCGCATTGATATCAGGTCTAATTGCGGGCTCAATCGCTTTTGTGGGTGATAAGATATTGCCGAAAAAGGCAGCTAATAAAGTTGATTCCAAAACTGTTAATAAAAAGCTTGATCCAGGTGCTTCATTAGATACGACCACAGCCAATCCACAATTTACGCAAATTCCTGCATCTGATATACCTGACGCCACAGGCGAAGCTTTTAATAAAGCAATAGAAAAAGTAGGTCAAAGAGCACCTAGCTCTGTTAGTAATGGTATTGGTTCAGTAGGTGATAAAGTCGCACTGGATAATATTACCGTTACTTATTCTCCCCAAGATTTAACAGGGTTTGTTCATGCACATGGAGTTTTCAATGCGTTATCCACTGGACTGTCTTCTCAACTTGCGCGAGAATGGGCAAAGAACTTTCTCTTTGATAGGGATTTACTAAATGGTATTGATATGTATAATCAAATGAATGCGGCTATTGATAAATTTGAGTCTACCAATAGAGTGTTTGGAGAATTAAAAGACGGAGGAATATATTCTAGTGCTATATTTGGAACTCTTTTTGGTGGGGCAGCTATACCTGTTATTGCAGAATCGGCCGCAGTTACTGGGGCTGCTATTAGGGGGGATTTGAGAACTTTAGGCGAATTAACAAAAACAGGTTTGAGTAAAGCAAAACAAATTTTTTCAACTTTAGGCGTTAATTCAAAGTTATCATTGTTAATTGCATCGGCTGATGGTGGAGCTTATGCACTTGCTACAAATGCTGCAAGAGTTGGTATACTAGAATCCTTAAGACATGGTTTTGTATTCAGTGCAAGGCAAGCATTAAGAGAATCATTAATTCGCCAGGGAATGAAACAACAACTAATTAACAAAATTTTAAGAGGATTACCATAATAAATATATGAATCGAGAAGAAAGAAAGTCTGAAATAAAGCTTGGAAAAATATTTATATCAATACCGGTTTTTATTATATTGATTGTCATTTATGCAATTGATTATGATTTCAATAATCGTTTATGGAATGGTTTGATTTTATTTGGATTGTCTTCATTGGTTTTAGCATTGCTAACAAGTGAAAAATATTTCATAGAAACTGGCGGTGTAGTTAAAGAGGATGTTCACACTGAGCAATATAAAATATTTAATCAAATGCATCCCATGAATGCTCTTAGAAATAAAATCATTGGATTTTGTTACGTGATAACAACTATTGTTTCTATTGGCATGGTTATATCTTCATTTGTTGAATAACAAGAAAAGGGAGGTCGATACATCAAATATAGGGGTCAGTACCCTTTAAATAGATAACCAATTGATTTAAAAGATAATTTAATCATGTTACACTAAAATAATGCAACATCTACAAGCCTACAATCTCTATTGCCAATACCTCTACAAACTGTATTGGCAAATGGTTTGTTTTCAGTATTTACAAGCAACAGCACAGCAAATTCAATCAGAGGTTGAATTTTTAGGAGTAGATGCCTTTAGACGGGACTATGTGTATGACACCCATAAACGCCTAAGTGCCATCACAACCAACTTCAGCGACACCCAAAACGTCTGTAACAACGGTGGAGATTGCACATACACCAACAGCATCTATTATGATAAGTATTCCAGATCCAAGATCGAACAAGATGCATCAGGCAAAGCCATAAAAAACAATTACAACACCCAAGGCTATTTACACCAAATAACCAACGCAGAAAACCAATCACAACAATATTACAAAATAAACAAAACCGACCACAGAGGTAATATAATTCAGGAAGAATAAACAGAGACATGCATTTGTTAAAAACTTAAATTAAATGCAAATCAAAACATTTGGTTTAATTCTTGTCAGATTTATTGCGTTTTTAGGCTTGGTT
>JADGEI010000020.1 GCA_016744455.1 Alcanivoracaceae bacterium | reverse complement strand
GACGATTTTTAAAGCTGGATTATTGAAAAAAAATCACTAATGGCTGAAAATGTCAAAATCACAATCGAGTTAAAAATTAGTTATGAATATGGCTCAATAGTCTAAATTTTGTATGTAACATTTTATTCCCTATTTTAATAAAAGTTCTAGTTACATCTATGATAATTTAACTGCAAGTGAATTCCAAACACTATTTGCCTAATACGATATTTAAATAGGGGAAATTGGCTTAAACTGGCTCTAATGCTCCAATGGCCTCATTTTTTTCGAGGCTTTGTGTAGGGTGCCATTGATAAAAGTATGTGACCCATCTCCACCGTATTGTTTGGCTAGTTCAATGGCTTCATTGAGTATCACTTTATAGGGTGTTTCCATGTGATTTTTAAATTCATAAACTCCAATCATCATAATGGCTTTTTCAATTTCACCAACTGCATAGGTAGAGCGTTCCATCAGTGGCGTAATTTCTTCTTTGATTTCATCCATGTTATCGATAATGGATCGCAATGTCTGCTGAAAAAAAGTTTGGTCAACTTTCCCCATGTCTTGTTCAGTTAAAAACTGATTAATTATGTCTTGAGCAGGTGATTCGTTGAATTGCCATTGGTACAACGCTTGTACCAATCTTTTTCTGGCGCGACGTTTTGCCGCAAGTGGTTCTGGTATTCTCTTTTGTTTATTTTTATTCATCTTTAATCCACATATACTGGAAATTTTTGACAAAGTTCAGTGACTTGACTTCGGACTCGTGTAACAACTTCATCATTATCAATATCATCTATTATATCAGCAATCCAATTGGCAATTTGGGTAAATTCTTCCGTGCCAAATCCGCGTGTCGTACCCGCAGGCGAACCTAATCGCAAACCTGATGTGACAAATGGTGATTTAGGGTCATCGGGAACGGCATTTTTGTTAACCGTAATATGTGCATCTCCCAATTTCGCTTCAGCAACTTTTCCTGTTATTTCCTTATCAACCAAGTCTAGCAAAAACAAGTGATTTTCAGTGCCTCCTGAAACTATAGTATAGCCACGTTCAATCAAAGTCTTAGCCATAATATCTGCATTGATTACAACATTTTCTTGATAGGTCTTAAACTCTGGTTGCAGGGCTTCTTTAAAAGCAACTGCTTTTGCGGCAATAATATGCATTAATGGACCGCCTTGAATACCAGGAAAAACAATTGAGTTGAGCTTCTTTTCTAGATCAGGATTGTTACGTGCCAATATAATCCCACCCCGTGGCCCACGCAATGTTTTGTGTGTCGTTGATGTGGTAATATCGGCAATATTAACGGGGCTGGGGTAAACGCCAGCAGCCACTAAACCAGCAACATGCGCCATATCAACCCAAAAATAGGCATTAATTTCATCGGCTATATCACGAAATTTTTGCCAATCAATTTTTTTAGAGTAGGCAGAAAAACCACCAATAATCATTTTCGGTTTATGCCTTAATGCCATTTCTCTGACGTTATCAAAATCAATGGCACCCGTTTCATCAATTCCGTATTGGACGGCATTGTATAATTTGCCCGAAACATTAACTGGGGAACCATGAGTTAAATGTCCGCCATGGTCCAAACTCATTCCTAGAATAGTGTCGCCTGGTTCTAACAATGCCATATAAACGGCTTGATTGGCTTGTGAACCAGAGTGTGGTTGTACATTCGCATAATCAGCAGCAAATAATTCTTTAACTCGACTTAATGCCAATTGTTCGGCAACATCAACATGTTCACAACCGCCATAATATCGCTTACCTGGATAACCTTCAGCATATTTGTTAGTCATTTGACAACCTTGTGCTTCCATCACTGCTGGTGAGGTGTAGTTTTCTGACGCAATTAATTCTATGTGATCTTCTTGGCGTTGATTTTCAGCAACTATAGCATCCCATAGTTCTGCATCCGTTTTGGCGATGGTGTTTGAACGGTTAAACATATCTGTCTCAATTCTAGGTTATCAAAAACGCATTATTTTACTATGACAATTCCGCTAAAGATAAACTATTCCTTCAGAATCAAGTAATATAATGGTGATTAACTGAATTTAAGTCAAAAATATAAGCACCAACCTTTTTATTTTATGAATTAGAATTTAAGGGATTCTCTAAATAGTTGAGTTAACCTTAAGTGCTTTACTCTGTTAATTATTTAATTAACATGGACGGATCACCTAACAGCTGATACCCAAGTAAGATGTCTAACCTATCAGGGTGGCGTTTACCATATTTTCTTAACGCATAAACCAAGGCATCACCTAAGGTAACATGTTTATTGTTGCCAATATATTCTTGAACGTATTGTGCTAGTAATTTTTCACCGTCTGTCTTGGTAAATGTTGATGATCCGATCGTTGCAACGGCTCCATGGTTTTGTTTTTGTAACAAAGCATTGGCTAGGTTTTGATTTATTGGATCAACAAAATAGGAATTCCAACAACCGAGTTGATAAAATACAGCCGGTGGGTTAACTAAACTATTTACATCCTCGATATCAAATATATTATCTCGACTCCATCTTGTCGAAGAGGAGTGGCCTATCCAATTAACCATTCCAACGCCATTATTTAATTCACTAAGTAAGTCGCTATTGGCTTGTTCTATTCCTAATTGGTAGCTATTAATAACTTTTGATGAATAGGCCGAACTTTCAGCCAGATGAAACGCCATTTGGTTAAAGTTTTCTTGATCGACATTGTCAGTTACAAACAAGTCACTGAGTAAAGAACCTGTTTGATATGTTAGTATCTTCTGTAAAATATTTTCCAACTCATTTTGGTTATTAACTGACAAACGACCAATAGGGATATCAGCAATATTGTCATTATCAAAATCCACATAAGGAGTATCAGTTGGTGCATGATTTATACCGTTGCCTGTATTTCGGTAAAACGTAGGGACGATGCTTACAGCGTTCGTGCCTAAATAGTTTTTGTAGTCATACTGATCAGAACCAACAATCATGACATATTTAAGTTGATGTTTGCTATTGGCTCTTTGGATAAATTTTTTAATGGTTAAGGGGTTATTACCTGTTGATCCAAATTGAGCAATCAAGTCATCAATATCAACCACCTGTACTGTTAATCCTTCTGCTGTTTTTGCAGCCACATAATGTGCTAGTTGAGCTTCAAAATAGCCTTTTGTTACTAATAAAATATCAGCTGGCTTATACTCGACGGGTTGATAGCTGACTACTTCAGGTCTATTAATAGCATTCTCTTCAGCAATGAAAATGTGTGAATCAGGTAACTCATTTTTAAATTCCACACGGTATCCTTGACCACTCAAAAAAGTTACTTTGGGGTTAATGAGTTGTGTAACTCCCGCATTTTGAGCCAATAGTATAATGGTTGGGCCACTAAAGCCATCAACACTAAATTGGCGATAATCGGACTCAAAATCTATGTTGTCAGAGCTTGCAATAAATTGACGGGGGTAAGTAATGCTAAATTTATCAACATTCACCAAATCAAAATCAAAGCCTGTATCACCTGCCTGCCGCAATGAAACATCAATTGTTGATGATGTGGTGTTATTTTGTAAACTATTTGTAATGCTTATGGCTTGAGTTCCGTCAAAAACATAATCTATTGGGTTATTTGCATTGATAGTTATAGCCATATGGTGATCGCTATCAACACCAGGAAAATCAGTCACACCAATGATTTCAGCACTGACAACAATGCTTTCATCCTCTGATGAAGCACTTTGATCTAAATAAGGCAATTGAAACTGCCAAGACTCTTCGTTGGGTTGATTACTGTATGCTAGCATTCTTTGCATAGTCCAAGGATCATCTGTTGAATTTGAAAATTCATAGTTGTTATTTTCTTCCACTTTCATTTTAGCCATAAAGTAGGTTGGCACTTCGTAGCTTATGGAATCATCACTTCTTCCACTTTCATCACCCTTCACTACTTGAATTCGTTGGCTATTTCTAACATATTGCAAACGGTATATGCGGTTATCACTGTAGATGGAGTCAGATTTCTTCCCTATAAAAATTAATGAATTGTCATTGCTTATATGAAAAGGAACCACCTCATCACCTGTAGATAGCTGCAAGTTTCTAGCTGAGACAGCCGATAGATTAAATCCATTATTCTGTAAATCATGAAAAGTTACTTTTTGGATGCCTGTTTTATTAACGACAATATTTATTTGCTTACGAGCTACTATTTCAGAGGCAATGGATTTATTACTAACGAGCTGTTGCCATTTATTGGCGTGGTATTCTGCACGTTTACCAAATTCAAAATTTTCAGCTATTACTTCTAAAGTTTTTTCACTACCATCTGCATTAATTGCGGTGAGCATTATTTCTTTGACCTGGACTTTATCAGGTACTGTAAAAGTATAATCGCCTTCATTTGTATTCGTGATAAGAGACTTATTGAGTTTGGTTTTTTTTCCTTTGTTAATGGCATAAAGATTAAAACCAACATGATTAAACTCCAAACTGGTTTGCCATTGAATGTTTTGGTTATTAAATGCGATATGGTTTAAATAAACAGGTGTTGCAACAGTACAGTTAGCTTCTCCTGGTGAAGGAGTATAGAAATCACCATTAGCATTGTCATAATATCCTAGTGGACTTGTACCATCTATAAAGCACCTCAACCGCGATTCACCAGCTGATTCATCATCAGCAGCAAGAGCCGTAGAAATAATGACTGTAGCAACCCCAGAGCCACAATCACCTGCGGTAGTAGGCTGGTATAAGGCAAAAGATCGCCCAGCACCTGAACCGGAATTTGCAAATTGATGAATTTCATCTCCTTGAGCATCAAGGTTACTAAACCCAATACCGGGGCCATTATCATCTCCACATATATGGACAAAGCCACCTGCTGGTACAATAATACCACTAGGAATCAACCACCTACTTTCATCGTCTGGTATTGCGCCTAGAGCAACAACTAAATCATGGGCTAAACAATAACCCTCTAGGTCAACATCAGTTATTCCATTATTATAAAATTCAACGAATTCATCACCAGCATCTGATGCTGAATTTCCATCTTGACCAGGTGTTCCATCTCCATTACAGTCTTGGCCTAAATTTGTTGTAGGGCTTAAATCATGTGGATTGAATAACAATTCATTTAATACCACATCGTTAATATTGGCATCTGGAGGAATAGCTAAAACCACATGACTCATAAAAACCAAGACTAAAATTTTCAACCAATTCATCGCTAATTCACATTTTTTATAATATCACCTGTAATTCTACTATTTTTTCTGGTTTTTACTATGTTTTACTAAAGTTACTGAAACAAACACACCAAAGCCAGCAAATCTAACTAGGTCAACACACAGCTGTTGAATTCTATTACAATCACTATTTTTGGTTACAATTCATATAATATTGCCAAATTACGCTTTTTTAAGGTAAATTATCACACATTCTTCATCTAAACACGTTAATGCCATCTTTCAAACTCAATCAACAACTAAAAAATGACTGCCATTATTTAATGCAAAGGGAGGCATTCCACTTATTGCTCCATAAAAATGCCACCATTCCTTGGATGATAATTGTACCCATTACCAATAAACTAGAAGTTTATGAACTTACAAAAATCCAGCAACTGTCTTTAAATCAATTAATCAAAAACATTTCTAGATACCTCAAAACCGAATTTAAAGCCGAAAAAATGAATACCGCAGCCATCGGCAACATCGTCTCACAACTGCATATCCATGTGATTGGAAGAAAGGCTAGTGATGCCTGCTGGCCAAATGTGGTTTGGGGTAATGAATATCCTTTTATTGCCTATAGTCAAAAACAGACAGCCAAGATACAAAAACACCTTGCGGCTCTTATTTGATCGATTTCCATATTGGAATTATCGAATAAAATGCTGAAGACTCTCCTGCTTTAGATCAATGCGCAGATGATGTTGTTGGAGTTGATCTAGATAGGCGTGCGCGTACAATTAATAATGATGCTATTTCTCTAGGCTTTGATAGCGACAAAGGTGCATTCGAAAGGCCAGAGTTTGGTAACTTAATAGTCTCAAAGTTTGGACTAGGAACCGTTGTTTCAAATTTAGCAGGAATTTCATGTGGAGTCGATTGTGTTGAGGCCTATGAACTAGGCAAAACAGTAAAACTAACAGCAACTCCTGAAGCTGGTTTTGTATTTGGTGAATGGATTAGTGCTTGTGCAGGGTTTGGATCAGTGTGTAACATACAAATTAATGGATTAATTGAAACAGACGCGGTATTCATCGAAAAATTTACCGTTAGTAC
Source organism: Alcanivoracaceae bacterium (assembly GCA_016744455.1). Lineage (GTDB taxonomy): Bacteria > Pseudomonadota > Gammaproteobacteria > Xanthomonadales > Marinicellaceae > NORP309. The sequence continues at coordinate 62,186 of JADGEI010000020.1, read as the reverse complement.
TGGTGGTGTTGGTCCAGGACATGTTGAATCTGGTATTCCTGAGATTAACTGTGGGGCAATATGTGAAGGAACTTATCTTGATAGAAGATCTGTCACTCTAATTACCATCGCAGATAACAATATCGCTATATTTGATCACTGGGAAGATGCCTGTCAAGGCCAAGGAGCTAACTGTCAATTAACAGTTGACTCAGATAAAATAACTCAAGCAATATTTACAGCGCCTCAAGAGTTATTTTGCAATGGATTTGAATAATCTACTGAACATTTAAGCTCTTCTTAATGAGTCCAAGATACATCTCTGTATTTTGGGCTCAATAAGTTTAATGGCCAAATTAATTTAGCCATTTTTTTCCTAAATTAAAGTTTTCGACCCAATTTTTTTTCTATCATTCTTTTTTCCCATTTGTGCATTTTGAAATTAATCACTTCAAAAGCCATTAAACCGTGAGCAATGACCCCAACTCCCCAGCCAATAAATGGCCAGAAAAATTCTACTTTAGTTTGGCTTTTAAATACAAAAACCACAAGACCAAATACAATATAAAGAATTAAGTGGCTATAAAATTCTTTAATGCCTTTGACATATTCTATTGCTTGTTGCTCATCATTTTTCAATCCTGCATTCTGAGGTTCTTTTTTTAAATCGTTTGTTGATCCAAGACTAACTTGGTTTGATTCTTCGTTATTATTTATGCTATTCATGGTATTCACTCCTATATTAAATGTTGAAATATCCACCTCAAATATCGCCGCCAATGATCTTGCTGTTTCTAAGCTTGGTTTTTGCCCTCGCTCAGCTCTTTGAATTGTTCTGACACTTAAATTTGTCAATTCTGCCAGTTGCTCTTGTGACCAACCTTTTTTTAGCCTCAGTTTTCTAACTATCATTTGCTTCTCTATTTTCAGGGTGGTTTCCATAGTAAATATTTCCAGGAATATGACCACGCCATTAACCTGACTTGTTTGTGACAAGCCTTAGATTTATATTATATTTTTACAATAAATGCCTGTCATCAGGTAAATATTTTTCAAAGGAGCCTGTATTAAACACCACTATTTAATCGTTCTTTTTGATCTTACCATGCTGAGATAATGGTTTCAATGTTGCCATACAAGCAGCAGCTTTTGGACAGATCAACCAGTATTTTTCTTTCCATACTTGACTCAAGTTTTTAGCAGTTTCTTCTTCAGTCATGGCGATTGATGTGCCACTACAAGTGGGATATAAAACCACATCAGGCAACTCCCAATTATCGGACATGTTATTATTAAAGTATTAATTAGTGTATTGAGCATAGCTTATAAATATTGAAACTTCTCTTTCATTGATTGAAATTTTCAAGCGCTTAATCTATCCTAGTTTTTTAAAAATATGGGATTACGATTATGAAAATTAAAGCGGCAGTAGCTTGGGAAGCTGATATGCCTCTTATTATAGAGGAAATTGACTTACAAGGCCCACAGAAAGGTGAAGTATTAATTAAGATGGTAGCAACAGGTGTATGCCATACTGATGCATATACTTTATCAGGTGCTGATCCTGAAGGGGTATTTCCATCTGTCTTAGGACACGAAGGCGGTGGAATTGTTGTTGAATTAGGGGAGAGCGTGGAGTCTGTACAAGTTGGAGACCATGTAATTCCTCTGTATACACCTGAATGTGGCGAGTGTAGCTTTTGTACTTCGGGAAAAACAAATCTTTGCCAAGCCATTCGCGAAACTCAAGGAAAAGGTTTAATGCCAGATGGAACAACGCGCTTATCAAAAAATGGTAAGCCCATCTATCATTATATGGGAACCTCGACTTTTGCAGAATATGCCGTTGTTCCTGAAATTGCTTTGGCAGTTATCAATAAAGATGCACCTTTAGACAAAGTCTGTTTACTTGGTTGTGGTATTACAACAGGTGTTGGTGCTGTCTCCAATACAGCCAGAATGGAAGCTGGTTCTAGTGTTGCGGTATTTGGTCTAGGTGGTATTGGTTTGGGTGTTATCCAAGGTGCTGTTATGGCTGGCGCTAGTCGTATAATTGGCGTTGATATTAATGCTGATAAATTTGAATTTGCCGAACAAATGGGAGCCACAGATTTTGTTAACCCTAAAGATTACGATAAACCAATTCAAGAAATATTGGTTGAAATGACCAACGGTGGATTAGATTACACTTTTGAATGTGTAGGTAATGTAAACCTCATGCGATCAGCACTCGAATGTTGCCACAAAGGATGGGGCGAATCAATCATCATTGGTGTAGCTGGAGCTGGACAAGAAATTTCGACCAGACCATTTCAATTGGTCACTGGACGTGTTTGGAAAGGTTCAGCATTTGGCGGTGTCAAAGGTCGCTCTCAGTTACCCGGTTATGTAGAAAAATATTTAGCTGGGGAGTTGAAAGTTGATGAATTTGTTAGTCATGAAATGGGCTTAGAAGACATTAACAGAGCATTTGATTTAATGCATAAAGGAGATGGCATAAGAACTGTCATTAAATTTTAATATGAAATTAATAAGCAAGTATAAATTATTTGGGGGTTCACAAGAAACCTACAAGCATGATTCAAAAATCAACAATGCACCCATGGTCTTTTCAGTATTTTTACCAAAACAAGTCAACGACAAAAAACTACCCGTACTTTATTGGCTTTCAGGTTTAACATGTACAGAAGAAAATTTTGTTATTAAAGCCGGTGCTCAACGTATGGCCGCTAAACTTGGTATCGTAATTGTTACAATGGACACCAGCCCTAGAAACTTAGGTATTAAAGGTGAAAATGACAGTTATGATTTTGGAAATGGCGCTGGTTTTTACGTCAATGCCACTGAAGAAAAATGGACAAAACATTACAATATGTATGATTATGTATACCAGGAATTGCCCGTGATTATCGAATCAAACTTTAATGTCACTGACAAGAAAAGTATTTCAGGGCACTCAATGGGTGGGCACGGTGCTCTAATATTAGCTCTTAGAAACCCGAGCCAATACCAAAGTGTTAGTGCCTTTTCACCCATTGTCGCTCCTACAAGAACGCCTTGGGGGCAAAAAGCCTTAAAAGGTTACTTGGGTAATAATTTTGAATCTTGGCAACAGTACGACTCCTGTGAATTGATAAAGACCGCAACACAAAGAATTCCTTTATTTATTGACCAAGGCACAAATGATGAGTTTCTAGAAGAATACTTACAACCACAACGATTAGAAAGTGTATGCAAAGAATTTAACCATCCACTCATATTAAGAATGCAAAGTGGTTACGATCATAGTTATTTTTTTATTGCTACTTTTATTGAAGATCATTTAAAATATCATTCCAATCATCTCAAATAACACCACAAACATCAGGCCGTACTATTCCAATCAATATAGAGTAAATTTTTATTCATTAATTAACTGCTGCGTTAGCAAAGTTTGCTAACGCATTAGTCACTTTATTCAATACTTTCTCACAGCCTTTTATATTATGACGTTGAGCTAGATAGTGTGGATCATTATAGCTATACCAAACCGTTCCGTCTACATCTTTCCAAATCAAGGCTTTTTGTGGTAAGTCTATAGCCATAGTTTGAGAACAGTGCATTAAAGGTGTGCCAATTTTTGGGTTGCCGAATATAACGACTGTAGTTGGGCGTAATTTTTTGCCTACACCTTTTGCACCTTTTTTGTGATTAATCGTATCAAAGATAGTCATGCCTTTTGTGTTTAAAGCGTGCTTCAATTGCTTAACAGTCTCTTTGACAGTGTGGTTGCTTTTTAATGTGATGAGTCCATTGTCGGCAAAAACAAGGTTACTAACAAAAAGGACGGCTAAAATATTTATTGATTTTTTCATGGTTAATTCTCGAAATCGTTATGGAAAATAAGGTCAGGAGAAACTATACAATTAATTGACACATTAGTCACATCATTTCCTGCCAATTGCCCTGTTGCGTTGGCGATTTCGCATGTTTGATGAGGTGTTCTGGGTTGGCCTATAATGTTCACTGTATATAGAGATTCGTCATCTAGTTTGGTTGGAAATGTAAAGCCGCCGTCTGTGGTGATGGTTAAAGCAGGACCTATACTATTTTCCAATACCAGTTCATTACCGGTAATCAAACCATTTACATTTCCGCCTATTGAATATTGATTGGTTCTACAAAAAATATACCTTAGAACATCACCGTTCATGATGCTAGTTACATTATCGCACGTTTGGTTTGGTGTAGTCGGCTGTGCTGAAACCAAACTAATTGTGAAGCTAGCACGGTGATCAATTTTAGTGGGAAAGATTTTAGTTTCATTGTTGGTATCCAAAACCAAATTATCTCCAAGATTATTGGTCACTTCAATGCTATTACCTGCTGCAATGCCAGATACTCTAACACTTAATTCATATTGAACCGTTGTACATGTCACATCAAGCACTACATCGTTGCCTGTTATTGTTCCGGTTATTGTATCTGTTCCTGAGTCATCAAAGTGGCAAACTTGATTAGGAAAAGTCGGTTGATTTGTTATTATGACATCATAACTCGCGGTATCAGCCAGGTTTGATAATATTTGTTGAGAATCTGATGTAATAGTCAGTGTATCATTTCCGTTAACAAATGTTGCATTATTACCCTGTGCAAGACCTGAAACATTGATGCTTAAATCATACCTTTCTGCTACATTAATAATATAAGCTGCGCCATCATCAATCCAATTATTGTCATCACCAGTTGCTCCGACTAAGGTTTTATTGCCAGAAATTGCCACACTTGATCCAAAGAAGTCACCTGCCGCACCATCATTTGCAGTTAGTTTTTGATTTTGGAACCAGTTCACTCCATTGAATTCATAAACATAAGCTGCACCAGCGTTGGCTCCATTTTCATTGTCTCCCTTGCTTGCAACGAGAATGCGATTCCCTGAAATACTAACAGAATGCCCAAAATCATCAAAATGTTGTGCATTGATTCCAGCTGTAATTTTTTGCGTGTTGACCCAATTTGGATTGACGTAGTTATAAATATAAGTCGAACCTATTTTTAATGATCCCGTAGCATCATCTTCCTTATCTGGTGCCCCAATCACAGCCCAATCCCCTTCCAAACTCACACCAAAGCCAAATTGATCACTGGCATTAATTCCAAGGGGAATAAATTTTGGTTGTTGTACCCAATTGTTGTTTAAACTGTCGAAATGAAACATGTAAGCTGAACCGGCTGTACTTCCATTATCATCATCCCTCCAAGCACCTATCAAGGCTTTGTCTCCATCAACATCAACACTTATGCCAAAATCATGGTTAAATTGAGGATCTGATGCAATTAATTTATGGCTTTCATTCCATTCTTGGTTAATAGAATCATAATCATAGATGTAGGCAGAACCTGCTCCCGAAAAAAATGGAATGTCATCCCCTGGCGCACCAATTATCATTCTGTCTCCAGATAGCTGTAATGAATTACCAAAAATATCCCCACTTTCTCCATCTGTAGCTAATATTATTTGACTCTCAACCCAGTTATTGCCATCATGGTTATATTCATAAACAGCTCCTGAAAAACTACCATTATCATCTTTTCCTCGGGCACCTACAATCAAACGCGTATTGTCTAAACTTACTGCAGACCCAAAAAAATCTCCAGTATCAGCATCACTGGCAAACAGTTTTTGACCGAATATCCAATTACTGTCTACATAATCAAACAAATAAACAGCACCGGAATTAATTCCCATATCCTTGTCTTGAGATGCTCCAACAACAGCTGTATCACCAAAAATACTAACAGAATTTCCAAATCTATCATCCACAGCACCATCTGCTTGACTAAGTTTTTGCTCTTCTACCCAGTTGATCATTTCTAATTTAACCACATAAGCAGAGCCAGAAGAAGTAGCCATTTCATCATCGCCGTTTGCTCCAATGAGTATTTGGTCAGGGTCGTTTACATCTATTGCTACTGAGTTTCCAAATACTTTATTGAAATTACCACCGTCTTCAGGTGTTAATTTTTGTGTTGCATTCCAATCATCGTTGACAGCATCGTAGTCAAATATATGCACTGACCCTAAATTATTCACTCCAAAAACAGGATCATCATCATTCCTTGCTCCAATGATAACTCTATTGTTTGCATGGCTGACTGAACTACCAAAGTTATCTGCTAACTCTTCACCTGATGATAATTTTTCTGTAAACATCCATGTTCCATTATCTAAATGGTAAGTGTATACGTAGCCCTTATTATTGTCTTCTCTTGGTGCTGCTATCGCCATTTGGGTGCTATACATACTAACAGAACTACCAAAACCACTAAAAATTACAACACCATCTCCTATAATTTTTTGATTGTTTTCCCACATGTTGTTGTTCATATTCAAATTGAAAACATAAGCCGAACCGACCTTAACACCATTACTTTCTTCATTTTTTGCACCAATAACAGCTGCAAATCCAAATAAGCTAACACTAGAGCCAAGTCTAGCATGAAGAGAAAGCCCTGAAATTTTCAATTTTTGACTTTGAATCCAAATATTATTCATATTGTCATAATCAAAGATATAAGCTGCTCCACTGTTTTCATTTAGTTCATTATCAAGTGGAGAACCTATCAATATACGGCCTACTGATAAACTCACAGACTCGCCGAAAGAAGGGTTTACAACATTTGCATTTGTAGGGGTTAATATTTGAGTCTCAACCCAACTTATTCCATTGTGTTCAAACACATAAACTCGGCCCTCGGTATCTGCACTAGGTGCGCCAATAACAACTTGAGTACCTGAAGCAGAAAGACTGAGGGAAGCCCCAAAATGGTCGCCGGTACTGGCATCACTGGCAATTAACCTTTGAGACTTTACCCAGTTTAAACCATCAAAATCATACATAAATACCGAGCCAGAGCCACTGCCCATGAAATCGTCGTTTTCAACACCAATTGCTGCTCGATTTCCAGATAAACTGACAGATTGTCCAAAACGATCATTGGTAAAAACTTCAGATACGATTAATTTTGCCTCTTGTGCAGCTGCCTTGATTTGTTTGATAGAATTGTTTTGAAATGAGCTATTTGTCTCATCGTCATCGATAGCTGCCATTATTTGGTTAGCAGGCAGGAGTTGTAATATTAGCGAAAAAACAAGTACAACGATGGTTTTATTAAAAAAGTTCATCAGTCTCTCCATAGAAAATCAATAATTTGATTAATTATAAAGCTAACTAATAAACAATGACTTGTACATTTAGCGCAAAAAGTTGTACTTATAGTTCAAAACCTAATAAATAAGAGTTAATTAAACAATTAATTCTTTTGTAAAGCCAATATAGGATCCAATTCTGCGGCTTTCTTAGCTGGATAATAACCAAAACCAACACCCGTAATTAGGCACACAACTACAGCTAAAATTATAGAAGAAAAAGACCATTGAACAGGCCAATCTGCAAAAGATTGGATCATAAATGATAGTGCTACGCCCATGACAATGCCAAGTAATGCGCCTACTGCTGAAATGGTCGCAGATTCGACCAAGAACTGATTTTTAATATCTGATTTTCTGGCTCCAAGTGCTCGCATCAGGCCGATTTCCTTGGTGCGTTCAAGTATGGTTGCTAACATGATATTCATTATACCTATTCCACCAACAAGTAATGAAATACCTGCAATACTAGACATGACTATAGTGAATATCTTTTGCGTTTTATTCTGTTGATTTAATAATGATGCAGGAACAACAATCTCAAAATCATCAACATTTCCATGACGACGTTTGAGTAATCTGTCTATTGCTAATGCTGCAATTTGTGGTTTTATTGTTTCATCGATAGTTACACGGATACTGTCGACTTGGCTTTCTAATTCTGGGATTTTTAAACGTTTATGTGCTGTCGACAAAGGAAGAAATATACGATTATGCTCTGCGCCTAATTTTATACCTTGGATTTCTTTTTTACTGAGTTTTTGTTGTTTTAATACGCCAATAACTTCAACCCACAAATGGTTTACCTTAATCAACTTACCAATCGCATCTTCTTTTGGAAATAATGCTCCTGCTACCTCTGCTCCTATTACTGCCACTTGTCTATTAGAAGCATTGTCTTCATTTGTGAAAAGGTTACCGCTTTGAGTTTTTAAATTTGACATTTTAAAACAATCTGCAGAGATTGCCATTACAGAACTATCAGATGAGGTGTTTTTTGAAAACAATGAATAGGTATTGATATTTTTTTCAGCACAGTGTTCTGTAACAAAAGGCAAGGAACCAGAAATTGCACGCATGTCATTCAAGCTTAATCCAATAGAATTTTTACGTATTTCTTTTCGGGTTTCTACATCGTTTTGCTTTTCATTAATGACTAAATTTCTTAGGCCCATAGATTCAATCAACCTTGTAGATTCAACTTTTGCACCCTCGCCAATACTCAGCATTGCAATAACAGCACCTACACCAAAAACCATGCCTAATAGGGTAAGCAAAGTGCGCAGTTTATGGTGCATCATTTCATTCAGTGCTTGATAGAATAGAACTCGCATTTAACTTTTCTCCTTGTCTTTAGATGATTCTTTAATAGGTTCTATTAATGCAATAATGTCATCTTCAGACAACCCTGATTCTACAATGCATTGACTGGTTGAGCAAATACCTGTCATCACATCTTTCTTGCGGTAATCTCCATTTGCTGTTTTATGGTAAACCCAACTCTTACCGTTTTTACGAAAAATGGTTTGTATAGGAACTACAATGTTTTCAGATTTTTCAGTAGTATAGATAGTTGCATCTAGCCTCTGCCCTGGCAACAAAATGGCTTCATCTTTTTCATTAATGGTCACTGTAACGGTAAAAAATTTAACTGGATTATTGCGTTTTTTTGGTTGTGCTGACTTACTAACCATACTAATAACACCTGTAAATTTTAGCTTAGGAAAAGCGTGTAATTTGATATCTACTTTTTGATCTTTTTTTAATCCAACTGCTTCTATTTCAGGCACAAATATTTTGGCTTTCATCAATGATAGATCTGGAATTGATGCCAACCCCATCCCTGGAAACACAGACTTGCCAGCTTGTGGCAATGAACCATCCCAACCTTTTTTTAAAACAACAATACCATCGTGTGGAGCTAATATCTCTAATTGATCTAGGTTCGCTTGATTCATCTCTACTTTGGCTTTCTGCATTTGGCTTTTTGAATTAATTAAACCGACTTCAGAATCAGACTTGCCTTTAAAGTGAGATGACATATTATCAATATAATTTGATTTTGCTTCTAAAAACTCTTCGTTATCTGATGCATCAATCATTTCTATTTTGGTGTACAACATAGGATTATCAATGTTGAATTTTTGAGCCATAACATATTCAAAATCTACCACATCACTTTCATTATTAAAATCAGCAAGAGAGTTATCTAGCTCACGGTTTTTTTGTAAACGCGAATAATTAAGTTTAACCAACTCAAACTCAGCAGCATCCATCTCATTTTGAAAAGAAACACCATCAAACTGGACAATAACATCGCCTTTTTTCACTAGTGAATATTGATCAGCAATCCAAGCGATAGTTTGAGGCCTTCTTGATGATGTTGTAGCAGTAATGGGTGTAGCTTTTACTGCTTCTAACTCGCCTTGGGCAACCAGGCTAAATACTGTTTCAGATTTTATTACATGCAATTCTGGTGTTTTATTTTCCTGTTTTTCACAACCTGACAATATGAAAATAAGCAGCAACACAAATAAATTTTTCATTATGGGTTTCCGCTTTTAGAGTTTGTAGACTTATCTAAATTTAGTGTTGCATTTAACCGCATCCCAGGGCGCATCACTTCCGTATCAACATCGTCAATTTCAACTGTCGCCTCTAAAACTTTACTGGGCTGATTTTTTGATTTGATTCGTACTACTTTAGAAATATTTATAATCGAACCATTAAATTCCTTGTCAGGCAAAGAATCCAACTTAACCTTGATTTTCTGATTAAGCTTAACATGTTTAATATCGTTCTCTGCAATTTTAATTTCAGCAATAATCTTATTTAAGTTCGCCACTTCAACCACGCGTCTATTGCCCCATATAGTGTCACCAACAGCGTATTTTTCACCCTGCCAATTGGTTTTATGCATAACAATTCCTTCTGCTTTAGCGAACATCTTCATGCTAGATATTGATGCAGTATATTGTGTTATTTCAGCATTTAATTTATTTATTTTTGTTTCTAGTATTTGTTTTTCCGTTTTGCTTTTTTGTTTATGTAATTCATAATCCAATTGTGATGAATTGTATTGTTTCTTAGCTAGCTCAAGCCTTAGCTGGTTTTCTTGGTAATCATTTTTTGCTAAAACACTTCGTGGCAATTCTGCTTTTCTTTGCGCTTTTTCTAGCTGCATCTTTTTCTCTTCGATAGCAATGGCTTTTTTTTCAAAGCTTTCTAATTCATTGGCATTATTGTTTTTCACTTCACTTTGTTTTATAGCTAACTGTCCTTGAGAGTCAATAAGCTTTCTATTTATGTCATCCGTTTTAAACATCAATACTGGCATACCTGGCTTAACCACAGAGCCATCTTCTGCCATAAATGAAACTGTATACTGCCAAACCCCTTCTACTCTTGGCGGAGAAAAATTATCAGTGTCCATGGCTTTTAATTCGCCGGATATTTTAACTTCATCAGCAGCATAGCTAATATTCGTTATAACTACAGCAATGTATAAAATCATTGTTTTTATCATTGTACTTTCTCCTCTAATTTAATAGCCAATTGTGCACTCATTCCAATAAGCAAATCGTCAGGCACCGCATCTGTAATTTCTATTGTTGCTTGATAATAAAGAGCATCACCCCAAACCTGTTTATCAGAACCACCCGACGATAATTCTATTAATTTTCCTGAGTAAGAGTTTTCTAAAAAAGCATCAAACTTAATTGTCACTGTTTGATTAATAGATAACCTGGGTACATCTATAGCATTTATGCTTGCAACTATTTGCATGTTATTGTTTTGAGAAACACTCATCAGCCTAAATCCTGTTTGCGCTTGGTCACCTTCTTGAATTTTTTCACCTGTCCAGGGGTGGGCAGCATAAACAATATAACCCTCTTGTTTTGCCGTAATATTAAAACCTTCCAAAGTGCTTTGTAAATATTTAAGTTTCTTTTGCTTTTGCACAATACCTAATTTAAATTTCTTTTTGTCGTTGGCAATTACAACTTTTTGTTCTTCTAAGTCTTTGACTGATTTTTTATAAGCTTTTTCAGCGTTCTTTAATTGTAGTTGATTTTGTTTGTACTTAAGTTCTCCGATATAATCCACAGGGGTTTGTGCTTGCATTTCAGCTATTTTAAAATTGATTTTTGCGCTCTCATAAGCAATCTGAGCAGTATTTAATTGTATTTTAAACTCAACTGCATTTTTTTTTGCTGTTGCTGTATAAGTCATTAACTCTTCTTCTTGAGCGATTAATTGACTATCTAATGAAGCACCATCAATACCAACCAAAAAATCGCCTTCCTTCACGAACGACCCTTCAGGTGCCATCTCACTAACTTTCCCGTTAAACGATGGAACTAACGGCATTAATATGTGCTGGGTATTTCTTGACTCTAACTCACCTGTTACATAAATAATCTGTGCATAGGAATCAAAATTAATCATCAATGACATCAGTAAACAAATAAATATTTTCATTTAACAATTGCTCCATCTAAGAAATGTATCGTCCGATTAGCATGCTCAGCAATATCATCTTCATGTGTCACCATAACAATAGTTTGTCCAGACTTGTTGAGTTCAATGAGCAAATCCATTATTTGGTCAGAAATAGTACTATCTAAATTACCAGTAGGTTCATCTGCTAACAATATATCAGGATCGTTGATTAATGAGCGTGCAATCGCTACACGTTGGATTTGTCCTCCTGACATTTGATTTGGCATATGATTTATACGATCTTTCAAACCAACTTTTATTAAGAGTTTTTCTGCGCGAATTCGACCTGCATCCGTTAAATTCACACCTGTATAACGCAATGGCAACATAACATTCTCTAAAGCACTTAATCTAGGTAACAAATGAAACCCTTGAAAAACAAAACCGATACGTTGGTTACGGATTTTTGAAAGCTCATCATCATTAAGTTGACTAACATCTTGATCGGACAGTAAATATTCACCAGAAGTAGATTTATCCATACAACCAAGAATATTAAGCAATGTTGATTTACCAGAACCTGATCGCCCCATAATAGCCACAAATTCTGACTTTTTAATATGTAAGTCCACAGCATCCAGTGCCGTTATTGTTTCCCCTTGGGTTTTGAAAACTTTGGTCAGTTTATTTATTTTTATCATTAGCTATCTGAGTGTTATTGTGGTCATTAGTTCCACCTATTATTAATCTGCATGTTCTTAACAAGACTATGTGACGAAATAAAAGAGCAATTATTACTAATTTTTAATAAAAACTGGGCAATTCAATCTATCTGATAATACCCACATTCCTCTAGATTACCAGTCGAACTCTGTTGTTTTTAGTTTATCCTCAAGAAATATTTTCAAGTCTATTGCTTCTTGCATTGCTAAGTAGGGTATTTGCACATGGTGTAGCAAGATATTTGATCCAGCAGTATCAATTTCTAAGGTAGCCATGTTGTTTCTTCTATCAAAAGGTGATTCATGAATTTCTATGGTTTGAATTTTGCTAATTTTGACAAAACTTTGTTTACCAAACCATACACCACTTTTAAAACAGATGATATCATCATTGCAAAAATAGGCCGTCTTCTTTACGTAAGCTTTAGAATAGATGTAAGCCATAGGTACCAACAGAGCAATGATAATCCATGCATAAAACCTTATTTGTATTTGAGGAATAAAATTAAGTGCCAGAAGAATCAAGGTAAATAGTCCTAACACAAAAATCGTCCGTTTAAATACGCGCTTCCATGCACGTTGAGGTATGAGTTTCCAGTCAACCGAACCTAATTTAATCTTTGATTCAATTTCATGAATAAACCCTTTAACCTTAGTTTTTTTGATATAAGGTGCCAACCAACGCATAACAATCCCACTTTGATCAGTATTAACACCACCCGCAGTTTCAATCCCAATAGTTTGTGCTTTGAAATATTTGTGCAATGGATTTTCCGTAATCCGGTAAAGTTGAATTTTCTTTAATGGTATTGTTGCAGAAACCTTGGATATCAACCCCATATGCGCTTGTAATCGATCATCATGCTTCTCAATGTTAAATTGATAAAATTTCATTAATGCCCAAAGAATTGACATCAATTGTAAGAAAACAAATAATGCGATGCCTACGATTGCTACATATACAAAACCCTCTGCAAGTGTGATTTTGGAAAAATCTGGAATCTTGTAGAGTATATTTAAGTATTTAGTGAAGGCTGCAACAAACATCTGATTCTGTGCCATGAAACTAAAAAGTATAGCGCCATAAAACATGCCTTTTTGCGAAATAATACCATATTTAATAACATCTTTAGTTGGTATATCATGTAAAAACTGGTTTTCTTCCAGACTCTTGTCCTCACCCTCTGTCACAGATTTATTTAAAGCACTCTGATTACTTGCCGCTTTTACTTTGGCTTTAATTTTTTCAACCACATCAAGACTTACCACTCGCATCACAGCTTCGGGTTTACCACCTGATGCTGACTCCAATTGCAATGTGGCCACCTTGAAAAATCGCTGCAAAATATTTTGTTCTACATTTACATTTTGGATGCGTGTATAAGGCACTTTGCGGTTTTTCTTAAAAAGTATTCCTTCTTTAATTTCAATTTTTTCTTCCGTTAACCAATAGTGATAAAACCAGTATTGTAATATGGCAAAGAAAGCAATAAAGATACCCGCAGCAATAACAAGTGTTTTAGCATAATTGGAACTTCCGTAAGTAAAAACACCTAAGGCTAAAGGTATTATTGATTTCCTAATGACGTAGATTAATATGAAAATCGGTGAAAACTTATGTAATCTCGTGCCGTTTTCTACAGCCAGCTCTAAAGCTTCTTTGTTTTCACTCATACAGCATCATTACTTTCATCAAAAGATAATGACTCTCGTAATTCTTCTGCATAATCAAATAAAACCCCAGGCAGGTTTACCGAAGCATTTCTTGTTCCTGCTGTATGAACGATCAGTTCTGCCAGTTTAAATTTCCGTTCAATTGGCCCTTGATTGACATCTGTATGTTGCACACGGTTACGAGGGACTATGATTTTCTTTCGCCAAAAAACACCTCGGTTAATATATAAGCCAAAATCATTCATGGCGTAGCTAAAATTACGATAGTAAGCTCCTTGATAAATATACACAAGTGCATACAAGACAAAAAAAATCAATTCAATCAAAATGATATGCCATAAACTCAATGGACTAAAGAGCAAAGAGATACTTGTGCCCACAATAATTAAAGCGAAGACTACAGTTAAAATAATACGTTTTAATTTTAAATAACTCAGTTCTTGCTGTTTTAAATTTAAATTTTTCATGTTTTTCATTTTACCTTAATTTACACTTTTTGCATGTGTAATTAGTCATTATTACGGGTCTTTGAATGACAACACTAATGAATAAAAAAAATTGACACCTTTTTGGAAATATAGTCGTATTTATATTTAAGCACGTATTGCACATCAGCAATTGAAGTTGGTTTGTTTACTGGTTCTATATTAATTTCTAACTTAAAGCAAAATCATAGAGATAAACATGAATAATTTTAATTTAATGGCAATAACATTATTACTTTCGATAAATGCATTTGCAACAACCCAAACTATTAATGGAGTAACCGTAATCACAGTTGGCTCTGTTGGAAGCACTTGTGACATTACAACAGGAACGGCAAAAATACAAGATGGAATTGATTCAAACTTTTCAGCTGTCCACATTGTTAATTCAGAAACATACAATGAAAACATTGTTATAGATGATAGAAACATAAGCATAATCGGTGGATTTGCTACCTGTGCTGATGCTGCTAATGGTATACGCAACCCAAATGCCAAATCAATTATTAATGGTTCAACCAATACTCAATCAACTATAAGGATTTTTGGGGACACAGTATTTCATAGTGTAAATCTCACAGGGCTTGATATAACAGGAGGCACATCAAATACATTAGGAGGAGGTGGAATTTTAGCCTTCGGCGCAAGTGTTCAAATTGTTCTTAGAAATTCCTTCATTCATAATAACTTTGGAAGGTTTGGTGGAGGTATTGGCATATTAGCCTCTAGCACTAGAACCAATCTTTTTGCTTTCGATACAACAATTTCAACAAATGAAGCTGATGATGGTGGTGGTTTATACTGTAATCACACTGGAAGTGGTTTGAAACCAATCATTGAGTTCGATGAAAATAGCTTAATTGCTAATAACTCAGCAATAAATGGTGGAGGGGCCTTCTTAACTAATGGATGTAACTTAAAAACTTATGCCGGTATCCACTTAAGCACAGCCTCACAAAACGGAGGAGGAATTTATGCAGATAATGGAGCAAAAGTTATTCTATATGGACACGAAGAATGTGATTTGTTTGGTTGTAAAAGTAACAATATTTCTCCCGTTATTTTAAATAACAACAAGTCATTATTTGATGGTGGTGGCGCATACATCTCTGGTGTTGGTACAGAGTTGTCAATATATGCAGGGGAAATCCAAGGCAATAAAGCAGGAACAAACAAGGATCAAACACTTTTTGCCGCAGGTAATGGTGGTGGTTTTTATGTCAGTGATGGTGCTACATTAAACGTAAAAAGACTGACTAAAGAATGTTGGGATCAAAGGTCATGTAATTTGTTTGATGGGAATTACCCTGGCCTAGCAGGGTCTATTGGGCGAGGAGAAGGCGGAGCAATATACAATAACAATTCAACAGTGAATATTGAGCATACACAGTTTGTTAATCATTTGGGTTATAGTCCGTTTTTATACGGTATAGGCGCTAATAGTATAACAAATATGAATTCTAGTGTAATCGCTAATAATGGCGGCACTGTATTACACTTAGATAACACATTTACAACAACCAAGTTTTTAAGTAGGTTAGTTGATGGAGCAATTTTTAATATTTATCACTCTACTATTGCAGATAACGAGGTGACTTTCTCTTTGTTCCGTATGGAGAACTCATTGGGCAATACAGCTAGAATGGCAACATCAATAGTCTCTCCTCATAGCTTGTCATTTGATAAGCCGGTTTTTGGATTATTCTCAGCTTTGGCTAGCATTGATTGCACAATAGTGTATGAAGATGCAAGCGCAACCTCAAGTTTTTTCTCAACGGTAGCAGACCCTATGTTCATTGCTGATTCAAACTACCGTATTGACCCTATAAATTCACCTGCTGTCGATTATTGTTTTGCCAACCACAGCAATTTACCAGACATAGATTTTGAATCGCGTGGTATAGATGTCAATAAAACAAATAATTTTGGACCCTATGATATTGGCGCTGATGAAGTCCAAAAACCGAATGAAATGTTTAGTGATGGTTTCGAAGATTAATAACATGCCCGAATATAAGTGAAAACACACTACAACTATATTACCAATAACACAATTGGAATTGATTGGCTTAAACAAGGCTGGGATATTTTTAAAAACAATGCGATTACTTGGTTGCTTATCATGCTCGCAACCATTGTTATTGTTGGATTATTTAATTACTTTCCCGTTGGGCGTTTTATCGGAGTGATCATTACGCCTATCTTATTTGGTGGAATTTACCTCACTTTGGATAAATTTCACAAAGGCCAAAATATTGTTTTTATGGGTCTATTTTCAGCTTTGAAAACTGAGCATACTAGAAAACAGGTATTTATCATTGGTTTGATGGGTATTGCGATCATTGCTCTGACCTATATTTTTAAAAACATGCCCGGCAGTAATTTACAGATATTCTTAGGAAATCACTATTCTTCAGGCTTTAGACAGTACGGTTCATTAGATGAGGTATTAAGTGTGCTAATAAGTTATGTTTGGGCTATTGCTTTATCGCTGAGTGTACCACTTGTGTGTCTACAAAATCTTCCAGCGATTGATGCCCTTAAACTCAGTTTAAAAACCGTCATCGCTAACATTAAGCCGCTAGTAGTCTATTCCCTCATGGTAGTAGTCTTAATCATTGTTGCCATCATACCCGTTGTGTTGGGATTGTTTGTCGCTATGCCCGTTATATTTTGTGCCAATTATGCAGTTTATGATTCACTGTTTAATGATATTTCACAGAATGCAAACACAGAAAACGAATCGACTTTAGAAAAAAAGACTTTAGAAGATTACAGGAAATAATAATGAAACATACTATTATGATAAAAAACCCTGCACGAAATCAAAGGAAATAAAATGAAAAACAAAATAATCATTATAACAATTTCACTCTTGTCTTTTGCATCAGTTGCAAAAGATACAACAGATGATAACAGGCTTGCACTTTTACAAGAGTTCATTAGTGAATCTAAGCTATTACCTACGCCTGCTGGAGTTGGTGGAGATGGGGCACGATTTGGAGAAAGTGTATCAATCGATGGCACTCGGGCATTGATTGGTTCACCCTCAGCATTAGAACATGGGGTTGCCTATATTTTTGATTATGATGGAACTACGTGGAATGAAACACAGCTTTTCTTCCCTAATGGTTTAGATGCGGGCAATAGTTTTGGCACTGCGGTTAGCCTTGAAGGGGATAGAGCTGTAATTACTGATAAATTCGATAGTGTATTTGGCACCAATCAATCTGGCGCGGTTTATGTTTATGACCTTAATAATGGTGAATGGGAATTTACTCAAAAACTAATCGCCACTGATGCAAGTAGTTCGGACTTTTTTGGTTCTTCTGTTAGTTTGTCCAACAATAGAGTTTTAATTGGAGCAACGGGTTACGATGTTATTAATGACGAGGGAGCCGCTTATGTCTTTGATTACAATGGGGCTAGTTGGCTAGAGTCAGCAATATTGATTGCCACAAATGGTTCTTCAGGAGATAACTTTGGTAATTCTGTAGGCTTAGATGGCGACCTAGCATTGGTGGGCGCTAGCAATTTTTATGACAATAATAATGCCATAGAAACGGGTTCTGGTTATCTATTTGAATTTGTAACTGACACATGGTCACAGACAAAACAATTTTTAGCATCCGATGGAGCAGATGCCGATAAATATGGGACTGATGTCAGTCTTTCAAATAACAAAGTATTAATTGGGGCAAATGAAACCGATGAAAATTTTAATGCTTCAGGTTCTGCTTATGTGTATGCACATGATGGCTCAATGTGGGTTGAGACTAAATTGTTGGCACCGGATGCTGCACTTGCAGATAGGTTCGGTACATCAGTAAGCATAGAAAACAACCGCATAGTTGTAGGCGCAAGAGATGGTGAAATCACAGGGAGTGCTACGGGCTCCGCGTACATTTACGATTTTAATTCGACATTAACAATATGGGAATTTACCCAAGAAATTTCAGCCGATGATATTACCACTAACAATTTCTTTGCTTCTTCTTTGGGCTTGTCAGGCGATAAAGTCATTGTTGGAAATTTTAATGACAGTAATAACGGGTCTCAATCTGGAGCAGTCTATGTATTTGACTTAAATGGTACTTGGCAACAAAGTCAAAAGATCGTGACTCAAGGTGCAGTTGAGGATAATTTTGGTTATGCGATTAGCTTAGATGGAAACCGCGCTTTGATTGGAGCGCCACTGGATGATGACAATGGATCAGATGCAGGTGCAGCCTACATTTTTGATTTCGTTAATGGCCAATGGTCTTCACCCGTGAAATTATTAAGTTCTGTAACAGATATCAATTTTGGCATGTCGGTTGATTTATCTGGTGATAGGGCAATTATTGGCTCTAATCGAATCGCGTTCGAAAGTACTGGTTCTGCCTATATTTTTGATTTCAACGGCACTACATGGACAGAAACAGTTATTTTGGATAGTGCTTCACTCAACGATGAGTTTGGTTATTCAGTTAGTTTGTCTGGTGACAGAGCTTTGGTTGGGGCTTATTTTGATAGTGAGAACGGGGTTAAATCTGGAACAGTTTATGTTTATGAACTCAATGGCACATGGCAACTAACAGATAAACTCATTCCTTCCGATGGACAGTTAGATGATATATTTGGGTTTTCTGTGAACTTATTTGCAGATAGGGCAATAGTGGGAGCCTATACTAAAGACGATACTATAAGTGGTTTTAGTAGAGCTGGGGCTGCTTATATTTATGATTACGATGCTGTCAATGATTTATGGATTGAAACTAAACTAGAAATTCCCAACCCTTCTACAAATGGTTTTTTTGGAAGATCAGTGGATTTAGAAAACAACAGAGCAGTAGTTGGTGCCAGTAACGGACGAGGACTAAATAACTCAACTACAGGAACGGCATATATTTATGACTATGATAGCAGTTCAGATATGTGGAGTGGAGTGACATTGTTCGCGTCAGACGGTTCTAGCTCCGATAACTTTGGAATCTCGGTTAGCTTGGATAACGATAGAGCGTTGATTGGTGCACACCTAGATGATGATAATGATACCAATTCAGGTGCCGCTTATCAATTTGATTATGATGGCAATACCTGGATGGAAACGAAGAAATACCTAGCAAGTGATGGCGCAAACTCTGATTTGTATGGTTGGTCTGTGAGTCTATCTGATGACAATGCCTTGATTGCTGCTTATCAAGACAATGACAGCGGTACAGATTCTGGATCGGTTTATACCTTCAACGTTGAGTTTGTTTTTGGGGATGGGTTTGAGGACTAGCTTATTTCAATATCGGGATTGGGGTATAACATGGCTTAGTATGGTTAAATAATTTCTTGTATGATTTTTTTAACTGTCAACCAATCACGGCGTATGGTTCGAATATTCACATCTAAGGTTTCGGCAATTTCAACTTCTGAAAAACCTAAAAAATACTTAAATTGAAAAACTTCTGCCAAACGGCCATGAGATTCTTCGATAGATTTTATGATTTCTTCTAGTTTCAACATAAATTGAGCCTCTGATTCAGTCGCGAGATTAGACACATCCAAGGTCAACTTTTTAGCATCCCTTTTTAAACAGAGTTTTTCTTTGGCTGAATTTACCAGTATTTGCCGCATGGCTTTTGCAATAATACAAAAAAAATGCTTTCGGCTTTCAGCTTTAATGCCATATTTGTTGAGCTTCAACCACGCTTCATTAACCAATGATGTTGTGTTGAGTGTCTTTGAAACCACCATTTGTTTGTGACGAATACCGGATGCTATACGTTTTAAATCAGGATAAATAAGTGGCATCAAACTATCCATTGCGCCATTATCACCAGATGAAGCCTTGCCAATTAACAAGGTAATTTCTTGAGGATTAAATTTTTCTAATAGTCTTGGCATAGCGAAAAAAGATAAAGTTAATAAAGTTAATAAAGTTAATAAAATTATCTCTTTTTTGGCTACTTAAGCAATGTTTTTAATTCATTCTCTCTGTTTTGTTTTTTAGTCTTTCCTTTTAAAATCGCCTCAGTTAGTTGAAAAACCCTCAGTATATCAATATTCGAATCCACTTTTAAAAATGGCTAAATGGTCGTTGTACTCATCTGCACCTGCATCATAAGTGCCTTCGATATTCATTACAGAAAAGATATCAAGGCCTCTTAATTCAGAGTCGAAATCATATAAATTACCAAGTCCAGAATATTCACAAAGATCAATTGCAAAAGAATCTGAGTTCAAATGATAATCATTAACATTTGGGTTAACAAACCCAGGATCTTCCACGTAAATATTGCCACCTGAAACACTAGTGTTTTCGTTAACAACTAAACAAGAAGTTTGGGTTTCAAGGGCTGAAAATTCTTTAATTACATTTTCATTGTTGTGAATGATTGAGTGTATAAGTTTGACTTTTGAGTTTGAGTTTCTAATAACAGCTGTAATATCATTGATATCATTGTCTACGATTGTAGAGTAGTTGATTTGTAAATTGCTGTTATTTGTAACTTGGAAGACATTATAGTCTGCGAAGCTACCATTACCATCATCACCATTGTTATATAAAGTTGAACCGCTTACTGTAACATAAAAATCATTGACCCCTGGTAGTCCTTGTAAAAACATAACAGTTCCCGAGTCTGCTCTATTTCCATAAAAAAGAGTTCTTGAAAATGATGAGCCAATTCCTGGATTACTTATATAGACAGCTCCTCCGTGGCCAATGGGTGTAGTGCTAGTTGCGGTATTATCACTTATCACCATACATGAGCCAGGACTCCAGCAACCCAGCCTTGAAAAAGAAGTTTCCATATATGATCCAATCGTTAAATAAACACCGCCTCCATCAATTGCTGAGTTAGCATGAATTAAAGAATCTTTAATAGATACCCTTGAATTAAGTTTAGCATATATTCCTCCACCATTTAATCCAGCCGTATTAAAAGCTAAAGTAGCAGGTTTTGTGCTACTTGCATAGACTCCAAACTCACCTGTAAATGTTGGATCTAAAAAAAAGTTTGCATTGTCATTTAAATAAACTCCCCCTCCATTAATGAGAGCATTATTGTTCATCACACCTCTTTTGGTTGAACTGCTACTAACGTCTATTCCTGATGAAACTCTTACTTGACACCCATGCTCAGCTGCTATTCCACCACCATTTTCAGCATAATTGTTAGATACTTCTGTTTCTCCATATATATAGACAAATGTATTTGAACCCGAACAATAAATTCCACCGCCAAACCCATTGCCTGCTGAAAACCCGATAGCATTATTACCAAATATTACAGAATCCGAAATGTTGATATATTTAGCATGAGAAGCATTGTTACTCGAAACAAAAACGCCGCCACCTTTATCACTGCGGTTATCAACAACTGATGAATTTTCAATAGTTACCATCCCTGACGTACCAACCACTTCTATACCATGACCTCCATTGAATACACTGGCATCTTTTCTAGCACCAGTAATATATAAATTACTAAACTGAACAAAAGTATTGTTTAAGTTTATTTTTATCACTGATGGGCCCATTGTATTACTTGCAAAAATAAAAGTTTTATCAGTTGGTGGTGTATTAGCATTAGCCGCAGCGCAAGATGCGTACCCACCAATTATTTCCATAGTGGTATTAATTGTAAAATTAGTAGTATAGTTACCTTTGACCAATCTTATTTCGCTGTCTCCGCTGTTCAATGCATCAATAATATTCGTTTCATCGCAGCCAACAGCTCCTACAGTGACAAATGAATAACTTGAATTAAAATTAAAAAGAGCGACTATTAATACTATAAATCTTATATGCATGATCCCAACCTAAATAAAGAGTTACAGATACATACAGTTATTTAATGTAGATAGGACAAATTATATGACTTTAAATTTTTAATGGCTGAATTTCTTTAGCCACATTGGTTAATCTGTTCTTGAATAAGCCATTTTTGAGTGACATACATTTTTGATAGCTTATTTATTTGGTCTTGATTTTCAATTTTAATTTCAGGCAAATCACACAAAGATTTAATATAAGCTTGTGCTTGATCAACATCTTCATCAAGATTCTGCAAATGATTTTGTTTCAACACAATTAATTCAATTTGTAACTCTAACACTTTCAATATTTTATCAAAATAAACCATTCGCAAGGGCAAAGCACCTATTCTGTGTTCAACAGATTTCTCTAAAAAGTTAATCGCATCCACAGGAGATGCTTGTAATAATTTCAACTGATGCAGACTGTATTCAACTTCAGCAATATTTAACAACGCATCAATGGATGGGTCTATTGATCTATTTTTTTCAAAGGATTCTATGGCTTGATGATAATGCTTTTCGGCTTCACTATAGTTTTTATGCAATACGACAAAGTTATCGGCTTGATTATTATGTAGCTTTGCTAATTCAGTCCAGATATTTGCATGATCTGGGTTAATAGTTATAGCAAGCTTTGCTGACTGCATGGCCTGTTGGTAATAATCATTCGGATCTTGCCCTTGCTTAATAGCAAAATCAGCTAATTTAATTAACGGCTTAATTTTATAACTCAACAAATAAAAATCTTCAGGATTAACCTTTAACCCTTCCTCTGTTATTGCTAATGCTTGTTGATAGAGTTTGTTTGTCGGTTTGTCTTGTGATTCTAGTAACCGTGCTTTTGTCGTATATAAAATATTTAAACTTGACCATGGAGAGTGCGCAAGGGGCTTTAATTTTAAAGCGCCTCTGCAATATTCAACTCCTTTATCAAAGGCTTTGAGCAATGGTTCTTCAAGCTTTAACATCATTTGAATTTGAACATCTATGCTTGAATTGGTACATCTTGATGTGTAATTATAAGGATCTGATCGACCTATTTTAATAGATTGTTCTAGTTTTTCATTGCTCAAATCCAAGTATTTTGTAGCCACATCATAACCTTTTTCACGGCCCACAGATTTGAACTTAAATAAGTATATTTCTGATGCCAATCTCAGCGCTTCATAATGCCAAGGATTTATTAAGATTTCTTTATCTGCATATTCTAGAGCTTTGTCATAATCTTTTTCAACATAAGCCAATCGTGCTGCTAAGAAATTAACATCTGTTGCACCTTCTTGCGCTTTTTTTAAATATGCGATGGCCGGTGTAAATGTTTCAGCTTTGAGTTTATCTAAAAATAGTTGTTTTTCATCTTTATCAACAATGGCATTGGCTTTCTTTTTTTCTTTTGTCCAGCGAGCCAACAAAGCAAATCCTAGACCACTGTTTAATTCATTTGATTGCCATCCTTTATCTTCAGCTTTTTGGAAGTATTCGAGTGCTTTTGTAAAACCCTTCATATTGAAATAGGCTTCACCTAGGGCAAAATAGCTTAGCCCTGAATGATCGATATCACTGTTCTCTATACCTTCTTGTAATTTTTTAATTTCTTTTTCAACAACTAAGTAATCACTTTCTATGTCGTGCAGAGGCATCATGTGACTGCGCCTAATTCTTGCTTTTAACTCTTGGGTCTTTGCCAAATATTTTTCTGAAACTTGTAAATTTTTAATTGAGTCAAATGATTGGTATATTCCATAACTAATACCCAAGATAGTAGAGACAATTGCGGCAAATATAAATGTACTGTAAATAGGATGTTTTTTAATCTTCTTAAACAATCGCCCAATTAGAGTTACTTTTTTAGCAGAAACCACATCGCCGTTTAAATAGGCATCTAAATCTGTTTGTAACTGCTTAACTGAAGCATAGCGATTTTCAACTTTCTTCTCTAAACATTTAAATGTTATGGCTTGTAATTCTATAGGAATCTGACTACCTAAAAGGGTTGGTTCATCATGAATAATTTTATAAGAAATTTCAGAAATGCTTTCAGCTTGGAAAGGCATGTCGTGTTTAATTAATTTATACAGTAATACTCCCAAAGAGAATATATCACTGCGCCTATCAATTTCAGCGCTTAAACCTTTGGCTTGTTCTGGAGACATGTAACCGGGTGTACCAATAACAGCTCCAGTCATAGTTAATGATTGTTGTTCTTTCGATGAAGCAATTCCAAAATCAAGTAACTTAATATTTTTATCATTATCAACCATTAAGTTGGTTGGTTTAATGTCTCGATGAACGACACCATGTGCATGTGCATATGCTAAAGCATCACATACTTGTTTAATAAGATAGATACGTTGATCTATATTGAGTTGGTTGTTCTCGGCATAGCTAATAATATCTTCGCCTTGAATATACTCCATGACAAACCAAGGCAGACCTTGATCAGTAACTCCTGCATCATACAATTGTGCAATATTTGGATGGTTAAGATCAGAAAGTATTTGCCTTTCACGAGTAAACCTATCAATCATTGATTTGTTAGCGAGACCATTTGGGATAATCTTCAACGCCGCTTGTTGATTTAATTGATCATCATTGCGCTCAACCAAATACACAATTGACATACCACCAGTGCCAATCAATTTTTTTATCTTCCAATGACCAATTTCAGCACCAATTGCCATGGCAGGGTTGTCTGAAATATTGGCCAATAAATTTGAATAATCGAACAATTGATTTTCATCATCTATCTGCCCTTCAATTCCCAAAGTATCTAAATCCTTTAATGAATCGATCACATTGGATATTTTATTTTTGATGTCTTTTTTATCAGTCATTGGGTTTTTAAAGCCATTTTTCTAATAGTTTAACATTTCATTTAAAAGAATACTGATAAAAACTAATTTAAACCTCTTTGTCCTATTACCTCATATAACTTGTATATCCTACTTAAGAACGATGAAAAGGAACAAATCATGAAAATTAAATTTAGAAATTTATGCCTGTTATTACTGATAACATCAGCAATATCATACGCCCAGTCAGGAGGTGAATTCAATATTAAAAAATCAAGTATTGATGCAGGTGGTGGAAATTCATCAGGTGGAGATTTTGCTGTGGCTGGAACCATTGGGCAGGCTGATGCAAGTTCAGTTATTTCTGGAGGCGCCTTTTCGCTAACGGGAGGCTTTTGGACAAAAAAACCTGTTATTAGAGAGGATATGATGTTTAAAAATGGTTTTGAGGAAATATTATGAAAAATATTAGCGTATTGTTACTGGTTATAACGATTAATGTTTATGCCCAAATTGACAACGAATTTACCTACCAAGGTGAATTAATTTTTAACAGTGCACCAGCCAATGGTGATTTTGATTTTAAATTTGTAGCCTATGATAGCGAGGATGATGGCACAGGCAATGTATTAAGTACAGTTACAATCGACTCACCCACAATCAATGTAACCGATGGTGTATTTACTGCCAATATTAATTTCCCTGATGATGTGTTTTTAGGCGATAAGGTTTGGTTAGAAATTAATGTAAAACCCAACGGTTCAGTAAACCCATTTCAAAAGTTGTTGCCTCGCCAACAAGTGACGTCCACTCCGTATGCTATTCATGCACAATTTGTCAGTGCGGATGCAATTAGCGGTGTAGAAATTCAAGATGGTACGGTAACTGCATCTGAATTGGCTAACAACAGTGTAGCCACATCAAAAATAGTTAATAACAGTATCACTGACATTAAATTAGCCGATAACAGTGTTACCACCGATAAAATCATCACAGACGGTGTTACTTTTGAAAAAATAGCCAATAACAGTATTAATTCAAAAAGAGTGATTGATGGATCACTTAAGGCCGTTGATATAGATGATACAGAAATACAACAACGCATAAATGGCAGTTGTATCTTTCCAGAATACCTCACCAGCATCTCACAAGCAGGCAATGTGGTTTGTGCACGCATGCCAATTGGTGCGCCGAATACCCTAGACTCAGCTGGTGATGTTGGGCGAGATACCAGCATTGCCATCGGTGTAGATAACAATCCGATTATTAGTTATTATGATAGCAGCAATGGTAATTTAAAAATAGTTAAATGTAATAACCCTAGTTGTTCAACATTCAATACACCTGTCACAATAGACTCTGCTGGATTTGTTGGAGTACATTCTGACATTGCCATCGGTGCTGATAACAACCCGATCATTAGTTATTATGATACTAGTAATACTAATTTAAAAATTGTTAAATGCAGCAACCCTAGTTGTTCAACATTCAATACGCCTATCACAATAGACTCAGCTGGCTCAGTAGGTAGAGATACCAGCATCACCATTAGCACTGATGGAAATCCAATTATTAGTTATTATGCTCCTGGTTTTGATGATTTAAAAACAGTTAAATGCAACAACCCTAGTTGCTCCATAACCAATACACCTGTTACCTTAGACTCAGCAGGTGATGTTGGGGAAGATTCTAGCATTGCCATCGGTGCTGATGGTAATCCGATTATAAGTTATTTAGATAGTAGCAATGGTAATTTAAAAATAGTTAAATGCAGCAACCCTAGTTGTTCAGCAACCATTACACCACTCGCCATAGACTCAACTGGCTTTGTAGGAGAGTATACTAACATCGCAATCGGCTCGGCGGGCAATCCAATAATAAGTTATCGGGATAGCACCAATAGTGCATTAAAAATAATTAAATGTCTAAACCAAAGTTGTTCAGCATCTAAGACACCAGTCACTTTGGACTCAGCTGACGGTGTTGGGTTCCATACAAATATAGCTATAGGTGCTGATAGCAATCCGATTGTTAGTTATTATGATAGTACCAATGATAATTTAAAAATAGTTAAATGTATCAACCAAAGTTGTTCAGCATTCAACACACCTGTCGCTTTAGATACAGCTGGTGATGTTGGGCGATACAACAGTATTGCTATCAGTGCTGATGGCAATCCGATTATAAGCTATCAAGATAATACCAATGGAAATTTAAAAGTATACAGTTGTGGTGACCCAGTTTGCCAAAATTAAAAATTTTGTTTATCTAGTAGATAAATTATTTTATTTTCAATGCTTTTTATAAGCATTAAGATAATAGTCTTGGTTAATTAATTCTATGCGAATCGTCTTTAACGCCATGTGAATAATAACATCCGAATTCATCAATTGGGCTAAATAAACCCTTCCCATGCCCCCTGTTGCTATTTTTTTATGATCTTAAAATGGGCTAATGAAGCCAGTTCTTTGTTAGATAGTTGCTCAGTATTTGAAACTAGCCCTGGATAGTCTTCCATAAAACCCATGTCTGATTTTAACATTTTGATGACTTGTTGATAAATGCTGTCATCACCCGCCGCACTTTCTTTTATTAACAACTGCCTGTCTTTTTCCTCAAGCTGTAGCGCTTGATCATAGACGGCTTCAATTCGTCCCCACATTTCTTTATTCATGATAATAATATTATCTTATTTTTATATACTTGTCACCACATTGGTGTAATTGCCGTATTAACCATTAACAAACAACCAATAGAGAAAATTATGTTTCACAAAATAAACAAAACAATTTTAATTTTTGCAGTTACATTTCTAATTTCATGCGGACAATCCAACAACAATTCTAGTTCATCCAATTTATGTGACGGTATTTTGATCAATGCAGTAGAGTCAAGTATCAAAGAAATCAAGGGCTTAGCGATAAAGTCGTCAGATGAAGAGTACCGTGAATGTAGTGTGTCATTTAAAATTGAAGGCACTGATTATCAGGTTGACTTAGAGCTGAAAGAATTAGGCACAGCGCTAGATCTGAAAATGGTAGGAATTACTGAAATGACACATTATGCTCTTGAAGAACAAGTTATTAGTTTTTACAAAGAGCAAGAGAAAATTGCTGGGGTTGGTGACAAAGCTATTTATTACAAAAGAAACAACAACTATAAAATCTCTATTCTATCGGGGAACAATTCTTTTATGTTGGGAACCATCAATTGGAACACCCGAAGTGGAGATAAAGATATAACCATTAAAGTGGCCCAAGCAGTCATTGAAGAATTAACAAAATAATAGCCACCAGTTTGATCTATCTATTGTACTTATAAATTAACAAACAAATTTTTTTGGAGAAACACATGAACAATATCATTAATAAAACCATGCTAGGCTTTGCGTTACTTGTCTCCAATAGCATTCAAGTAAGCAATGCAAATGGTGTTAATGAGATAAACAACGGCCAATGGATTGACATTAAAAATACCATTATCAATGAACAAAAAGCTATAAGAGACCTTATCACCAATGAGGACTCTTACATAAAGTCATTTAACCCTGATAATGAAGATCGTTTTGGTTGGGCAGTTGCTGTTTCTGGAGACACAGTTGTAGTCGGAGCCTATTATGAGGCCAGTGACACCACTGGTGTAAATACTAGCAATGGTAGTGACAATACTATAAATTCGGGCGCAGTTTATGTATTTGTACGTGACAATAACCAATGGGTACAACAAGCATACATCAAACCTTCTCACATAGATTTTGAAATTGATTTTGGAAGGTCATTGGCTATTGATGGAAACACATTAGTTGTTGGATCTCCTGGTGATAATCGCGAAGCTACAGGCATCAATCCACCAGCTAGCAACAATAACGCCCCCCAATCTGGAGCAGTTTATGTATTTACACGAGTTGGTAGTACATGGAGTCAACAAGCTGACATAAAACCCTCTAATACTAAAATAGGCGCTAACTTTGGCCACTCTATTGCCATTGATGGTGATACGATTATTGTTGGTGCTGATGGTGAGTCAAGCGATGGAAGCGACCCTTTAGATGAGTCACTTTCTAGATCTGGTGCTGCATATATTTATGCACGCACAGGCAATACATGGGTTGAAGAAGATTATTTAAAAGCGTCCAATCTAGATGAAGACGACCGTTTTGGTTGGTCAGTTGATGTCTCTGGAGGTACTGTCATAGTTGGAGCATTTGGAGAGGACAGCAGTGGAGCACAAGCTAGCAATGGTTCAGAGAACGCAGGTGCAGCCTATGTTTTTACTCGCACAGGAACTAACTGGTCACAACAAACTTATTTAAAAGACCGTTTACTTAATGAAAATGACAAATTTGGTTATTCTTGTGCCATTGATGGTGATAAAATTGTCATTGGAGCACCTGAAGTAGATACCATGATGGACCCAAATAGTGGTAGAATTATTTTCTTTACACGCACAGGATCGATTTGGGATAACGGCCAGATAATTTCTGCCAACAACAGTGGCCAAGTAGGTTTTACTGTAGATATGCATGAAGATTTAGCCATAGTTGGTGCACACTTTCTTACCATAGGTGCCAGTGCAACTGCTAATGGTGGTGCAGCAATTGTATATCAATTCGAAACAGATCACTGGGTGGAGAAACAAATTGTTTCTGCATACAATCCCACAGAGTTTGATTTTTTTGGCTATTCTGTGGGAATATCAAACAATACAATTATTACTGGAGCGCCATTTGAAGATAGCACTTCAGCAGGTGTTTTTTCTGCGGATTTTGGTACTGGGGCAAATAATGATGATGGTTCACAAGTAGGTGCAGCCTACATTTATTATTACAATGATGTAATATTTAAGAATAATTTTGAAGACTAACCTAGCTGAGAAAATATAAAAGCTTTGGCCTTTTTCCAATCACGAATAATGGTTCTTTTTGATAAATCAAGCATCTCGCCGATTTGTTCAAAAGTGTAACCACCATAAAAATGGTAAACGACAATTTCAGCCAACCTTGGGTCGAGGTTTTCTAGGTTAACCAAAGCTTTATCTATATCTATAATTTCCTGTGGTGATGTCACTTGGTAGTTTATTTCAAGATGTAGCTCTAGTTGTCTATCAGTCTCATCATCTTTTTTCCTTTTAACTCTTAGGTTAGATCTGGCAGTATCCACCAAAATTTGTCGCATTGCCATAGCTGCCAAACGGTAAAAATGCTTGGTACCCTGTACATTTAAACCTTGATGGTTTTGCATCTTCATATAGGCTTCATGCACTAAGGATGTGGTATTAAGGTTTTGGTCTTGTTTATGTCCGTGCTTCACCTTGCGAGCAATGACTTTTAGCTGATTATAAACAATGGGTAAAATTTGATTCCATGTATCATTATCAATTTTATCTTTGTTTAATATTTCAGTAATTTGTGCTGATTTCATTGTTTAATATTATCCTTAGTTCAATCAATTGAATAAAATGAATTATACCAATCATTATGTGTCACCTTATCCAATAGCTTTTGTTTATTTTGGTAAAACTGTTCTAAATGGGCGATACTGCCTAATTTAACTTTTGCCAAGGTCATTCCAGTCATGACTTGCCAATAATAATATTCCTGATTAGCCTTTTCTTTGTTTAACAAAATAACCGCTTGGGAAAAATAGTTGTCGGCATCAACATAATTACCCCAGTATAAGCTGAAATTGGCCAAATTAACTAATGCCATACGTCTCAATGCATTTGATAAGTCACCTTTTAGAAATTCATCTATCTCAGTTTTCATTCGTAGAACCTTATCTTGCTTATCAGATTTTAAATAAAATTCAGCATATCTCATTTTTATAATGCTTAATATTTTATGATTTTTAGGTAAAATTTTGGTGTAATAATTGTTAACTTCACTCAAATAAACCAGCCCTTTATCGTACTCCTTTACTTCTATAAAGGTGATGGCTTTCATGTATTGTAAATAATAATAATCAAGGTTTTTGGTTAATTTATTATCTGCAAATATTTTGTCCGTTATTTTTAAATATTTTAAACATGCTGCAAAATCCCCCATTTTATTAAAATTATTGATTCGATTTGAAGTTGAGACATAATCCGGGTTGCCAAATGTTTCTATAAATAAATGATTAACTTTGTCATAAATAGTTTCGGCTTGACTTAATTTTCCATTTTTACTTAACCAATCTGCCCGAGCACTAAGAGTTTGCATCAATCCTGGATTAAATTTTGTTTGATTGTCTTTTTCAAAATATAACTGAGCATTATCCAAATATTTTTCTGCCTCTTGACTTGAATTGGTATCATAAAACAATGAAAACTTATTGTAATTAGCATAAGCAATTTCACTATTTACTTGATGAGCTAATGCTAAGTCTTCAGCTTTATTTAAATATTCCATCGATTTATTATTGTCTCTATCAATGTATATTTCTCCATAATAAATATAAGACCTTGCTAAGTTTTTGGCCTTGAGGTTAAAACTTTCTACTGTTTGTAAAGCAATATTCAGATAACCACCTGCCTTTTCGTACTCACTCATTCGCATATAGGTATATGTAACTCTATTGGCTAAATTTAAATATGTGTTAGCATTTTCATCATCATGCAGATTATTTTTATAATAAAAAATCGCTATATTAGTGTACTTTAGCATAGCATCAAAGCTATCCAAATCACCATAAATCTGCCCTATCTGTGCGGCCAATTCAGCTTTAATGTAAGGGTCTTTAATTGAATCCAAGTCATACTTATCAACCCCAAACTCAAACATTCTCCGAACTGTCAAGTTTGTTTTACCACCTTGAGAAGGCGAAGCCTGTTTAAGCATATCTTTAAAAAACTCTACAGTAATTTGAGTTTTTTCAGCTTCTCGTAGTTTTAATTTGATTTGTTTATTATTGGTATAAAATCCTATTAGCAATGTTATCAATACGACCGTACTCAAAAAGCTAGCAACTCGATTCCGCAAAACAAACATCTTAATTTTATAGATTAAACTATCTTTCATTGCCTTAATTGGACGATGACTTAAATAATTTTCAACATCTTCAGACATAGCAGATGCACTTTCGTATCGCCTATTTGGATCAACATGCATAGCCTTATTGATAATAGTGATTAAAGTAGAATTAATTTGTGATTTTGCATAAGGTAACTTGGTTTGTATCAACTTAAGATCAATTGCTTTCGGATTACAAATAGATTGTATTTTCTCAGCTACGCTTAAACCTACTAAATTAAATCGTTTTTTTTCAGTCAACAATTCAAATAGGACAACTCCTAATGAATAAACATCTGTCACTAATGTACATAGCTCTCCGTTAATCTGTTCAGGAGCAGCATAATCTGGGGTATAAATTTGAGTTTGAGTTTTAGTTGTATGATTATCACCTATGATTTTTGCAATACCAAAATCTAAAAGTTTCACTTGGTTATTGCTATCAACCAAAATATTGTCAGGCTTTAGATCGCGGTGTATGACAAGCTTGTTATGGGCAAACGAAACGGCTGAACACACTTGCTGGAATAACATTAATCGAGGCTTTATATCAAGTTGAGTACTGTGGCAGTGATTAATCAAATTTTTACCGTCCACCCATTCTGTTGCGATATATGGAATTTTATCTTTTGAAATACCAGCATCAACTAAACTGGCAATGTTTTTATGTTTTAATCGGGCGAGTATTTGTTTTTCATTTTGAAATTTTTTTTCTAATTCTTTATTAATCAGTTCAACGCGAATGGTTTTAAGTGCAACAAAAATAGTGACATCGCTTTGCATAGACTGGGCTAAATAGACACGCCCCATCCCACCTGTAGCAACTTTTTTAATGATTTTAAAATGGCAAATTGAAGACAGTTCTTGATTTGCTTTATCTATTGTTTCAGAAATCAAACCAGGGTATTTTTCCATAAATGTTTCATCAATCGATTTGAGCATGTTCATGACTTGACTGTAAATCTCAGGCTCATCTACAGTCAAGGACTGTACAAGTTTCTCCCTGTCTTTTTGCTCTACATTTACTGCTTTATCGTAGATAACTTCAATTCTTTTCCAAATTTCTTTATTCATTCATCATATAATATCTTAGTGCTTAATTCTTAGCAAAGGAAAATTTATTTTTCATTTGGGAATGTGACCAACACTGCATTAAATTCTAAATGTGGTTCAGGTATTATTGCATCAATTGTGCTACACTTCCCAAATATTATGAATCAAATATCAGATCAGATTACACAAATTTTATCTTCTGA
This sequence comes from Alcanivoracaceae bacterium, assembly GCA_016744455.1. Classification (GTDB taxonomy): domain Bacteria; phylum Pseudomonadota; class Gammaproteobacteria; order Xanthomonadales; family Marinicellaceae; genus NORP309. The sequence goes on along the minus strand of JADGEI010000020.1, from coordinate 28,864 downwards.
AAGTAGTTCAAAAGACAGCTTAAATAAAGTCTTTGAACTAATGTATCCAGAAATAAAAAAAATTGCCAATATGCAGTTATATAAACTCAATGTGGGGCAAACCATTACGCCTACGGTTTTGGTAAATGAATGTTACTTGAAATTAAGCAAACCCAATGAACTATCTTTTCAGAACAGGAAGCATTTTATTTTCACAATTGCCAAATGTATGCGTCAGTACCTAGTTGATCGAGTTAAGCAAAATTATCGCCACAAGAGATCGGGTATAAAAAGTGACGAGCCCTTAACAAGTCTAATTGGTGAGGACAACATAAATTTTGAATTGCTAGATTTAGATGCCATTATCAACAAACTGGATAAAATCAACCCTAGCTTATCTGAACTAGCCGTATTAAAGTTTTTTTCAGGGCATAGCTTAACTGAAATTGCCGAAATTCAAAATGTATCTAAAAGTACAATTATGCGTAAATGGAAGATGACTAAATCCTTTATTTTGACATTAAAGCAAGATTTATAATGCCTAAACAGTTTACAGTAGAAGATTGGCAACTTGCTTATGAGTTGTTTGAAAAATACATCGACAAACCCATACCAAAAACATTGCAACAAGTGGATAGTGACAGTGATATTTCTACCTCTGTAAAAGCTATTTTAAAACGATTAATTAAAGCTCAGGCCATAGAGTCAACATCCATAGATAATGCAGATTTGTCCTATTTCAGTACCTTGAATAAGATGCCTGATTTATCTGGCAAAACCATTGGGGACTATCTTCTTTTATGCCAAATTGGAAGAGGTGGTATGTCGCACGTATACAAAGCCAAAAGAACCACTACTTCCATTCAAAAACACGTTGCATTAAAGCTACTGTCAACTAACTCTCAAAATTTAAATGAATCATTAAAAGTACTTTTTAATCAAGAGCAATTAACCTTATCTAAACTAAATCATGCAAATATTATCTCCTTTCATCATGGTGGAATCTCAAAAGATGGCATACCTTATTTGGTCATGGAATACGTCGAGGACACCAAAACAATTGACAAGTATTGTAGACAGCAAAAATTAACCTGTAACGAAATAATTAACTTAATAACACCTGTAGCCAGTGCCATAAACTATGCTCATCAACAACTGGTTGTCCATAAAGACGTAAAACCCAGTAATGTCCTAGTTGATTCGCAAGGAACGCCTTATTTAGTTGACTTTGGCATTGCTACAATTACTGAAATAGAAGGAAACAAAAAAGGCTCAACACATAAGGAAATTTATACACCTGGTTACGCATCACCAGAGCAAGTCCAAAAGGGAATAATCACTATTAGTAGTGATATTTATTCTTTCAGTGCCCTATTGTTAGAATTGTTAACAGAGAAGAAACCATTAATAAACCTACACGAGGATAGTTATGATTATTCGATTATTCAAGCTCGCTTCTACAAACAACTAAGCCAATCAAAAATTGATTCCGATTTAGCAAATATCATAAAAAAAGGATTGTCTTATAAACCTAATGACAGATACCAATCCATATTAGAGTTAAAACATGACTTGCAAAACTGGCAATCATCAAGACCTGTTACAGCAACAAGGTCAACAAAACTTTACCTAATTAAAAAATTCATAAAAAGAAACCCTTTATCATCATTTTTTGTCACTGTTTTATTATCAGCCATTGTTTTTTCATTATTGGCTATGTTTAGCCAAATGAATATTGCAGAATATGAAGCAAGGAAAGCAAATCAAGTAACCAATTTTTTATTAGAATCAATCCAAGCCAGTGATCCTGACACTACTAAAGGTAAAGATGTGTCAGTCAAAGAGTTTTTAATAAATGCTAGAGTTAAGATACAAGAAACTTCATTACAAGACCCTTTACTCACTTCTTCTCTTGAACAAACTATTGGCACAGCATTGGCCAAAGTTGGTGAATATTACCAAGCAGAAAAACTACTTTTAAAAGCTATCGCATCAGATCATAATAATTACGATGCACGATTGAGTTTGGCTCAGCTTTACTTAGCTCAAAACTTATTTGATAAAACCAAAATCCAAATGCTTGCTTTACTAAAAAACATAACAAGCTTATCAAAGCCTCAATCATTACAACTTCAGCACATTGAAGTCAAATTATTAAATAAACAAGGCCTGTTTGACGATGCCATAAAAATTGTCAATCAAGCAATCTCAGATGCTACTAAGCAAAAGTTAATACCACAAGTAATTCAAGGAAATATAATTTTAGCACACATTTTAACCGATAAAAGCGAGCCTGAAAAAGCAGTAAAAACCCTTAAAAATACACTATCATTAAGTCATAGAACATTTGGTGAATTATCTACATCAAGTAGCCAATTATTAAAATTACTAGCTGACACACTCACAAATATCAACCCAACACCTTATCAAAAAATCAAGGATATATATACAGAAGTTATCAACAAGCAAATAAAACTGTATGGTAAAAAACACCCGATAGTAGCTCAATCCTATTTACAATATGGTTTTACTCTAAAAGCTACGAATGACATTGAAAATGCAAAAAAGTATGCTGCTTTAGCCCAAAAAATAGCGCTAGGCAGTTTTGGAAAAGACCATATGCTTAGCGCTCATGTTGACTTACTTATTTCGCAAATTGCCTTTATTGAAAACAATATTCAGCAGGCAATTTCAACATTAGAGCAAGTCATCACTGTTTATGAAAAAACATTCGGCAAAAATCATTTTGAAACTAATCAGGTAAAAACAACATTATCAGTCTATTTAATCAAAGCACAGCAAGGTGAAAAAGCTATTGAAATACTCCTGCCATTATACCAATCACAATTACAACAATTGGGAGAAAACCACCAAGCAACACTCTATGTTGCATTGAGCCTTTGTAAAGCTTATAGCTTGACTGGCAATTACAGTAATGCCATCTCAATAGGCAAAAAAGCATTGATAAGAAGTAAAAAGTTTTTAGGGGAAGAGTTTTCAATAACAGTAGGCCTTCAAGCCACTCTTGCCGAGAACTACCTAAAAAACCAACAAAGCAATCTTGCTATTATTGAATTGAAACCTTTGTTAACCATTCCAGTTGTAATCAACAATAGTCATTACCATAAAAAAATTGCTTTATTACTCATCAATGCATACCAAGCAAACCAACAGTTTCAGGAATCTATCGACCTTAAAAATACATTACTATCAAAATATTATCAAAACCCTGATGATTTTGATGCTATCTACAAAGAATTAATCAAAATCCTTCCTTAGGTATTATCGATACACGTTACTCCTTTTAATTAAAAAGTAGAAAAGCTTATGTAGAGCCTTTCTTATTTTCACCTTTTTTAATAGAGGGTTTAGATTTTGTTTTTTTCCACCACAAGTCTTTGTCTAAAGAACCAATCAATTTTTTCAACCAATTTAACAAAGAAAAACTAACCCATATAGACCAAACTAGCATAATGGCTTTATACCACCATATAGGTAAACTGACTATAGTGATTGCTGGCAATTGGTTTTGATGGGCATCTAAGAACCAGTGTAGACTATTGACGGACGAACCTTGGCCAATGATTCCCATACGTGGGTATGACAGCAATCCGAAGGCGACAGAACCGATAAAGACAGAAATAGCAATAAAAGTTATAATGACAGTTGCCCATTGCATTAGTATATTTTTGAGGTTGATTGCATGATTTGGATTTTGAGATTTCCAACCAACAAAAAACAACCAAAAAGTCACAACACCAAAAGCAAACCATGAAACCGTACCAAATGCATATCCCAAAACTAGCCATTGCCAAAAATTCAGTATGGATAAAGGAAGCCGTGCCAAGAAAAAAGCCAAGATTGTAAAGAATATAAATTCTCCCCAATACAAAAATGCAGGTCCAAACCCCTTAGAATAGCCATAAAAAACCCAGCGACTTCTTGGAATGTTAATTGATTGATTGATGTTAACCATGCTATTTTCCAATTGGATAGATGGTGTCTGAGCAATCAGACCTAGTGACTGACTCATTTGCCAATCCACAACTACTTTATGAGCACCTGGTAAAAACCCAACTTCAACAACCCCCTTATCAGTGGTAAGGCTCGACTCTACACCATCATAAGCAACACTATTAACGTCTGCCAATTCATCAAGTAAAATTTTAAAATTTCCTCCCTGTGTTGCTCGATAATGAATACTCGTTTTAACTTTAGTGGCTCTTTTACCGACGGTATACCTATTATCTACTGATTCAATTGAAACTATATCTCCTGCTAACGGTTTTGGTCTTGAAATTTTGATATTAAGATTTTCATTTGGTCGTGGTTTGTAGATGTGGGTAAAGTAATCATCTAACTCATCTAACACATTGGGTGATGAGACTATACTCAAACCTGTTATTTCGACATTCCATTGAGGCGAAGATAAAATTTTCCATGTTTCCAAATAGTAGTCATTTTCAGCTGCAATGAGAGCCACTTCTGGAGTACGATCAATTCGAGATAGCCAATTGTATTCGTATTGTGTGGCATCTAAATTCACAATAATTTTGCCTTGTTCATCAAACTTAACTTCGGTGGTTGGGCTTTCATTCTCAATCATTGGTATCGCGACATTTATCACGCCTTTAGTAGGCGCCAATCGTTCTACTAATGTATTAACATACCAATCATCATCAAAAGTAATTGAACGCGTAACATGTACGAATGGCTGAATATCTGTTGTTTTTGACTCTTCATCTGAGCCTGATTGCTGTTTAGTTGATATAAGTTGTAAGGTATTATTATTTAAAATCGTACCGTCGATTCCTGCTATTTGCCACCCCTTTGCTTGTGCAGAAATTATTCCCGTCTTCATAGGGAATTGGATAGATACACTCGTGCGGTTAGCAATGAGTCCTGTAATCTTGACGTGATTTATGCCTTTACCAACCTTAATCCATGGAATATTTTTATGATGGATTTTACTTTTCTCAATACTACCATCAATACTAATTTCTTCCACTCGCCAATCCTTAGAAAATGGCAAGGCCACAATAACATTTTCAAAAGCGTGAATAGTTAGATTCATCGACAACTTATACTTATCCACCAACACTTCACTTTTATTCAATGAAGCACAATTGTTTTTGCAAGGGTACTCTTGGTAAACCCTTTGTTGTAATTCATCTAACATAGCCTGTGATGGATAATCTTGTGCATGAGCTTGAGGTAACAGAACAAAAATAACCAAAAACACCATTGCCGTTGCGGTTTTTGTAGCGGTATTTAATGGTTTTGCTCTAGTTGTTTTTAAACGTTGCAACAATAAGACCAACCAATACAAAGAAAAGAATACCAACAATAAGCGCCAAACCACCCTTAGTATAGGCGGCACAACCAACAATTTATAAGTTTGTTGAGTGTTAATTGGACCATCCCATTGCAGTGAAACCCTATTAGTGCTCCACTGCGGCACACCCTTTCCCGCTTGTAGAATGCTTCCAGTTTGATAACGGTTGATTAAATCAGAATTTCTTATATGAGAACCTGTTACCACAATTCTATCTAATGTTTCTTTTTCATCTAAAGCTTCCTGTTGAGGAACTCGATTACTATAGGATTGCTGATACGATTTATTGAGTTGCGGTAACTTTTTTTTCATTGCATTTGGCGGTGATTTTTTCACAGCAGACCAATTGATGCTTTGATTGAAACGACTTTCTAATTGCGGATGCATACTTAGCCTGACTTGATTAATAATAAAAGGTGTCAGGACAACCAACAAGGTTATGACACTGATATAACTATAAGATTGAGCCATTGATTTAAGTTTGCCATTATTCAAAACAGACATTAATGCAATGACTAACACCACATTAGCCCAAGCTATAAGTGGCATATTGAGCTCATGGTAACCCAAAACCAAAGTAAATAGCGCTGCAACTGCTGATTTAACGCCCATAGCTTTATAACAAAATACAGTTAATAACATAACAATAAATATATCCCATAATTTCCATTTTTCTAACCAAACACCATGAGTTTTGTCAACACTAACAGCAGCAAACGGCATATATCCATAGGGTAGATAAAGTTTTGATTGGATAGATTCAAAACGTGTTTGCCAAGGATTAATGGTATTTTTGATGCTTGCACCAAACTCTCCATTCACCTCTAAGTTAATTTCTGGTGTTCGCAACTCAATTCCTTGTTCATCCTCTTCAGAAAGAGTGATAAGCAGGTCTTCATCATTGTTTTTTGCACTTAACAATTTGTAACCATCGACACTATTTAGGCGCCAAGTATCCAGTTTTTGACCAGAAATTTGATCTCTGCTACGATACACTTCTCCATCAAACCCCAACCAAATGGTCCGATTTAAGTCAAGTTGCGCATTTTGGTTAAGTGTACCTCTCTTTGTTTCATTAATTTCAAAGACATCACCAGAGTTGATTAAATAATTAGGCACTTCATCCCATTGGGTGTCAGATTGTTCAGGATTAATCGGGCTTACCCCTTTAATTTGTGTCAGGCGAATATTTTTATCATCTTGATAAGCCCAAACCTCTTGATTGGGCCAAAAATCACCTTCAGGATTAAAGCTGATTTTTTCGGGCCAATTGAGCACTGTAAAACTCATATCTATTTTCCAGCTTCCTGGTTTCAATTGCGCCCACAGGTAACCATCACCATCAATATAAGATGAAATTTCACCTTCAATAGAGTTAACTTGCAATAATTCATTGCCAATTTTCCCTAACTTTTCATTGCGTGCTGAACCTGAAACATACACCTGCATATTTACTAACATCGACATAGGATGGCCATCAATAATCAAACGATTGACATAAATTTCTGTCTTATTAGACTCTGTTTTTTTCGATTCACGTGTTTCTCCCAACCATAAACTTTTCCCTTTCCTTTGAGGGAAATTTATACGCTTGGCATCTACACTTAAATCTATACCAGCAATTTCTACAGGAATGCTTATAGATTCCGGTCTTTTTTCCCATTTAAATTGACCTGTAATACTATAACTGCCTTTTTCTAAGTATATTCTTGGATGATTATTCGACCTTTGCACCACTTGTTTTTTGTTATTACTTACAACATTTTGTGGCCAGGATTTTTTATCACCTGGTAATGGAACCCAACTGTCTTGTAAGATTTCCCAGCGTATTTGAAATTGTGCCTGATTGTTATTAATGGTTAATTTAAGTTTTTTTGGCCACGCACATACATGTGATGATTTTGCCTGATTGTTGTAAAAGTAAGGGCAATTATTATACTCTTGTTTATAGCTCACCCAGTCTTTCCATTGTTCGAGTTGTTGTGGTATTTCTTTGGCACAAACTGCATTTGTCATGGCAATAAAAATAAGAAATAATAGGCCTAATAGGGATTTATTGTTAAAGTTTGTGTACATAAGTCGTTTTCCTTAAATCATGGTCTATTCAGTATAGCAGAGATATCTAAAACTTTTTACTACCCAATATCATATTTTTGTTAGTTTTAAACCTAAAAAACTATAAAAACACGTTAGAACCAGTAAAATTGCCTGTTCGAATAAATTGTAAAAGTAGGAAGAGTTAAATGCGTAGTGATCTGTGTGGAAATGTTACAGAACAAAAATTAGATCAACAGGTAGAAGTCTGTGGATGGGTAGACAAACGCCGTGACCATGGTGGAGTCATATTTATTGATTTACGAGATCATTCTGGGATATTGCAAGTAGTGGTTGAACCAGACAATGAAGAAGCCTTTAAAATAGCAGAAGATGCACGTTATGAATATTGCCTGCATGTGAAAGGACATGTACGTAACCGCCCAGAAGGGCAAGAAAATACCAATTTAAACTCAGGCAAGATTGAAGTGGTGGTAGATAAATACGAAGTATTAAACAAATCAAAACCCCTGCCTTTCATGTTGGATGAAGATGCCGGTGAAGCTATTCGATTAAAGCACCGTTATTTGGATTTACGTCGCCCAGATATGCAAAAAAACATGCGTCTTCGCAGCAAACTTACCCATGCCTTACGTGGCTATTTGGACTCTATGGATTTCCTAGATATGGAAACACCTATTTTAACCAAAGCAACGCCAGAAGGTGCACGAGATTTCTTAGTGCCTTCACGTGTACAACAAGCCAAATTTTTTGCTTTACCCCAATCACCTCAACTATTTAAACAACTCTTAATGATGTCTGGAATGGATAGGTATTATCAGATTGCGCGTTGTTTCCGTGATGAGGATTTACGTGCCGATAGACAGCCAGAATTTACCCAACTCGATATCGAGATGGCTTTTGTCGATCAAGAAGATGTCTTGAACATGGCTGAGGGCATGATTCGTGAAACCTATAAAAAAGTATTAGATGTAGATTTGGTCAACCCCTTTCCTCGCATGACTTATGCCGATGCCATGAGTAAGTATGGTTCGGATAAACCAGATTTACGTATCGATTTAGAACTAGTCGATGTCGCTGATGCTGTCAAAAATGTAGAATTCAAGGTCTTTTCAACACCTGCAAATGATCCCAATGGACGTGTTACAATACTAAAAGTACCAGAAGGCGGTAAAATGTCTCGCAAACAAATTGACGATTATGCTCCCTACGTTGCCCGATACGGTGCTCGTGGATTAGCTTGGATAAAAGTCAATGCCAAGGAAAATGGCCGTGAAGGCCTACAATCACCAATTGTAAAATTCTTAGATGATAATTCATTAAATGCCATCATCAAAAAAACTAACGCTGAAAATGGTGATTTATTATTCTTTGGTGCTGGTGATTACACAACTGTCAGTCAATACATGGGAGAATTACGCTTAAAAGTGGCAAAAGATTTAGAGATGGTTAAAGAAGGCTGGCAACCATTGTGGGTTGTGGATTTTCCTATGTTTGAATACAATGATGATGAAAAACGTTGGGATGCCTTACACCATCCATTTACGGCTCCAATTTGTGATGAGAATGAACTACGAGAAAATCCAGGCGAAGCTATTTCAAAAGGCTATGATATTGTCATGAATGGTGTCGAAATGGGTGGTGGCTCGATTCGTATCCATCAACAAAACATTCAGTCAACAGTATTGGAATTATTAGGAATTAGCAAAGATGAGGCTGAAGCTAAGTTTGGTTTCTTACTAGAAGCCTTGCAGTATGGCTGTCCTCCACATGGTGGAATCGCCTTAGGACTGGATAGAATGGCAGCATTAATGTGTGGTGTTGAATCCATTCGAGAAGTCATTGCTTTCCCAAAAACATCTTCTGCTATCTGCCCATTAACTTCCGCACCATCAGATATTCCTGCCAGTCAATTGGCTGAAGCCCATGTTCAGGCGATTTATCCTGAAATTGAAGACTCCGAGGAAGATGAAGAATAAAGCACAACAAGCCGTTGTGTTAGTCCATGGCTTATGGATGAGCCGTTGGACGTTTGGCTTTATTGCTAAGCATCTACAAAAACAAGGATACAAAGTTTACCGTTTTGGATACAGAACCACCTCAAAGCCATTTGCTTTCAATATGCAAAAGTTACAGGCATTTGTTAATTCTCGCCAAGAAAAATCTGTTCATTTAGTTGTTCATTCCATGGGTGGTATTCTATCCATGCGTACTTTACCGACATTAAGGAAAGCAGGAAAGCTCATCATGTTAGGTTCACCTGTCAATGGCTCTCAAGCGGCTAAAGCTATGGGTAAAAGTAAGTGGTTTTCATGGATGCTGAAACATGCTACTGAACCGTTAGAAAATGGTGTGGTCGATCCACAAGTCTTTCGCGAATCTTATATGATAGCAGGTACATCAAACAGCATAGGCATCTCTCGATTGGTAACAAAGCTACCAAAGCCCAACGATGGCACAGTTGCACTACACGAAACCCAAGCCGATTGGATTGATACCCACACATGCGAAAACACCAACCATTTTCGCTTATTGTTCCATAAAAATGTCAATCAAACCATAAGCCAATTTTTAACCAATGAAACGATTAAGCCACTCGATTAGTTTTTGATTAATAGGTACTTAACGACTATGGATTGAAACTCCATAGGTTGTATTTTAGGACTAAAAACCCTTTTTCATACTTGCGAACGCGGGACCAAACGGCAGGATAGCCGTTTTGCCATGCGTAGCAACCCGAAGGGCGAGTCGAAGGTGCAACGAAGACAACCCTGTATCTAGAAATCAATATTTGCTCAATAGTATCTATTTTAGAATCGGGTTATTAGATTAACTTACTACTCCTGTTAAATATATAGAAATAACTTGAGACCTTTGCACGACTTGTGCGACGAGTAAAAACACCCCAAATTAATCAGCTTTTCGTTGTGAAACTTGCTAATAACCAGTTATTAGACTGCATTTCACGCCTCAATCTGACTGATTTTGAATTATTTTTCTTTCGCCACATAGTTATGTAAAGGTCTCAACTATATAGTTTACAATATAGTTCTATTTATAAAAGGCTGTTGATCCAAGTAATTCTCAATACCATCGTGGTCATAATCAATAAAAGGAGCTTTGTATACCAGCACCTCTTTGAGCCAGCGATCAAAGGTATCAAGCTTGCCTGAACTCTGATAATCACCGTGCAAATAAAACCACTCTCCATAAAATTCTATGGCATCAGCAGAAGCATCATAGCGTGGGGCATCAAGATTTACTGTGGCTGTTTTTATTTGTATCAAACGCTTCAAAACCAATAAATTACCAGCCTCCTCAAATCCATTGGTAAAAATAATCTCATCATTAAAAGCAATAAAAAATGACTGTACTGGTGACCTATCTACCCCACCTAGAGCAGTACCCCCATCATCCTGCAAAGTTACATCAATCAAAGCCACTCCTATGTTAGTGGTAAATTCAATACTCAACAATCCATCGTCTTTGACTGTTACTGTATTAACAATGTTGTTCGAATCTGACAGAATTAACACTTCATACTGGTCAATTACCTGGTTTGACTCATTAGCAGGACCCAGATCAAAACCTGTGATAAAGCCACTTATTTCAAATGGATTACCGATAAAATCAGGTAAAGCCAGCACTACATCGCCTGCCAAGGTAAAGCTCGGCGCATCATTCACTGGCAACACATTAATAACCAATTGGGCCTGCATAATCGAATGCCCATCACTGATTTCATAATCAAAAGTCGCCGTACCGAATGCATCAGTAGGTGGTTCGTAATTGAAAGTGCCATTATCAAACATGTTAATTAAACCACCAATACCTCCTGCAGTGAAAGATCCCTTGGTAACTACAAACAACTGATCAGATTCAGGGTCTGAGTCATTAACCAAGACACTGTTGTCATTGGGATCTGGGGTATCTTGACCATCCTTATCTGCGGCTTCCAAATAGCTGTCTTCAGTCATGGTATAAACATCTGATACTACTGTGGGCTCAGTATTGCAGTTCACCATAATATCATCGATATCTGAGTTTGCGACACCACTGCTGTTATTAATGGTACAGACTTGATTAGGTGTGGTTGGCTGGCTCGATACTGTAACCGCGTAAGTGTCTCCATCAGTCAAAGGTGTTGAAAAAGTAAATGCACCATTGGCACTGATGGTTAAGTTATCTGCTCCATTATTCTGCAGTATCAAGCTGTTGCCGCTTGCCAGACCATTGACTTGACCACCTATGCTAAGGCTACTAACACAGGTGACCGTTACATCAGTTACATCTAAGTTTGTGACTGTACCACTGTCATTACTGAGGCTACAAGTTTGATTGGGTGTTGTAGGTTGGCTTGAGACTGTAACCGCATAGTTGGTTGCTCCAGGCAAGGCGGTTGGAAAAGTAAATGCGCCATTGGCACTGATGGTTAAACTATCTGCCCCATTATTCTGCAAGGTCACATTGTTACCAACGGCTAAACCAGTGACAGTTCCGCCGACAGTATAGGTAAGATCCCTTACGTAGACTGCACCGGCAAAACTCGTAGAATTATCACCCTGATTGCCATTCACCCCGCTGGCATTACTGGCTTCACCAGGGGCTCCAACCATCAGGCGTCTTTCCGAGAGGGTTACTGATTGCCCAAACCCATCGCCAGCATCTGTGTTTGAGGCTTTTAAATAAGCCTGTTGAGACCATGTCGTGCCATTGCGAACGAACAAGTAAGCTGCACCAGAACTAGCTGCTGAATTATTACTCTGATTGCCATTTACCCCAATGGTGTTACTGTCTTCACGTGGAGCACCAACCAATAGTGTATCAAAATAAATTGATAAAGACCCGCCAAAGCCATCACCACTATCAGTATTCGAGGCTTTTAAATAGGCCTGTTGGGACCATGTCGTGCCATTGCGAACAAACACATAAACCGCGCCTGAACCTTCTGCTAAATTATTGCTCTGATTCCCATTAACCCCAATGGCATTACTGTCCTCGCTTGCCGCTGTAACCACCAAGGTATCATTCAATATCGCCACATCTGATCCAAAAGCATCACCAAACCCTGTATTAGAGGCTTTTATGTAAGCTTGTTGCGACCAAATTGTACCATTACGAACGAATACATAGGCTGCGCCAGAATCACTGAGTAAATTACTGTTTTGATTGCCATTGACCCCAGTGGCATTGCTATCCTCACGAGAGGCCCCAACAACAAGGGTTTCATTTGAGTAAGATACAGACCTTCCAAATAAATCAAAAGCGTTTGTATTGGATGCCTTTAAATAGGCTTGCTGACTCCAGCTACTTCCATTGCGAACAAACACATAAACCGCACCGGACTCAGTGAAAGTATTGTTAGACTGCCCGCCATTGACGCCGGTGGAATTGCTGGCCTCTTGAGAGGCACCAATCACAACCGTTTCATTGAAATAAGACACTGAACCACCAAACATATCACCTCCATCGGTGTTTGAGGCCTTTAAATACGCCTGCTGAGACCAAACCCCAAAATTGCGAACAAACACATAGGCCGCACCTGAATCGAACGCTGCGTTATCCGTCTCATTACCATTCACACCGGTTGCACTACTGTCCTCTCCAGAGGCCCCAACAACCAGAGTATCAAAGAAAATCGAAACCGATCCCCCAAAAAAATCATTCGCCGTTGGGCTAGCAGCTTTTAGATAAGCTTGCTGAGTCCATATTGTGCCATTGCGAACAAAAACATAAACCGCTCCTGAAGAATTTAAACCCTCACGTGGTGCCCCAACTACCAAGGTATTTTGTGAGATTGATACCGATGACCCAAAGTTACTAGACGCGGCTGAATTGGAAGCTTTAAGGTAAGCTTGCTGGGTAAAACTGGGGTCTATGGTCAGCGGATAAATGGCAGATTCATCGTCCATCAATACATTAAGGTGCTTTCCTTGCAAGTCCAAATGGGCGGTGATTCTTTTTCCACTGGCATCCCATACTTTGAGTTGGTCATAGATGACTGTACCGATACGCAGTTGATTATTGTATAAATTCACTGGTAGATCTGTGTCTAGAGTCATTTGTACTTGCAAGAGATTGGGTTCTAAACGGTGGCCGGCACGGCCATAATGATTTTCAGGGCGTTGTTTTATCTCAAACCACTGTTCCAGTTTTTGCTCAGAATTTATCCAGTATTCGGTTATGTTATCATTCCAGTGATAATTCAGGCGGTCATGGTTGAAATTGATATTGGTAGGTTGAACAAAATTATGTGAGTCATCAGGTTTATATGACTGATAAAAGACAGAGTTAAGGCGTAAAGAGATGTGAAAATCCTCAGCACTGTTATTATAGGGGGTTAAGGTGGTGGTACCATCCAGACCATAATTTATTTGCCAACCATTGGCTGGATTAGCTGACTGATAACCCCCATATTCGGTTGGATAAGCTTGATATTTACTCATCTTCATCTGTGTTTGGATGCTTTGCCATTCACCCTTCGTAAGACCCTCTGGTATTTTTCCTGATTTAACTTGTTGGCTGGTCATTTTAATCTGACTTGGTTGCTGTGCCGTTATAGTGTTTTGTTGAGTTGTTATATCTGTTTGCCTATTCGCAACTAAACCATCAAGAGCAGTAAATCTACTGATGTCATTAACTGAGTTTTCCACTGCATTAAAATTGTTACTTACTTGGGCTACAACTTCTGGCTGGCTTGCGACAAAATTATTCGGTACATTGAAATAACTTGCAGCTGCAGTAAAACACAGAAACACAGGGGCAATAAATGACATGAAAACAACTTTTTTAGACTGTTTGAATATTGAATTTATACAATACATTGTTTTTTCCTAATAGGTGATAATTTAAGGTTTCTATTTTAGAAAAAAAACCATGTTGAACTCTGAGGATGTCCTGAGGAAGTACTGAGGATGTCCTTAGATCTGATATTTATGTAGGTTTTTAGCGAAAAACAAGAAGTTTTATGATTTTTTTATGTTTGAAAATTAATGAAATTATTGGGTTTTTCTATGTAATTTAACTTAAGTGCCCATTAAATTGGTAGCACCTCAGACTGTCCTTTGTATTTCTCGTCCTTTGTATTATTTGTATTTACTTTTTAAATAAATTAGCTTGACTCAAACTTAAGCCCACCTGATTTAATTGCTTTAATAATTTTTTTTACTTGGCAATTATTCGGATTGTCCTTGGAATAGTTTTGAAGTATTTCCATACCCATTTGTTTATTACCTTGATGGAAATAAAGAAGTCCAAGTGTATATTGAGCATCATTTTGTTTTAGCTCCAACGCTCTTCCTAAATAAGGAACGCTATCAAAATGGTACTTCTTAGTTCCTGAAAGAAACATGCCCTATTGATAATTGGCAATAGGGTTCTCAGGCGCAATATTTAAGAGCTTTTTGTAATAGCTCCTAGATTTTTCAGCAGACCCTTTCAAACCTACATTATTCCCCATGCTATTAGCAAAGGCGGTCCTTACTAAGAATTCAGGGCTCTCCTGATTATTTTTGCTTATTTTTTTGAGCAATCCAATAATCTGTTCTAGCTTGGTAACAATTTCTTGTTGCTCTTCTTTACTTTTAAACTTTGGAGGGTATTCTTTTGCATGATTAGAGATGCGGCTTAATTAGCTGTCTAATACTAGCGTATCTATAGAATGGATTTTTTACCCTTATCATCCACTTTCTCAATCATTGCATCTTCGAGCTTATACTCCCAATTATTAGCACTGCTAATTAGTGGGAGCAGCAAAAATAGTATTATTGCTGCTATTCTTATAATACACTTTTCATTTAACATCATATCACGTGAATTTATGTTATTAATTTGATTCATATATTTTTTTAAACAATCGCCTAAGTTTTGTCTTGAATTATATTGTTTCGAGATTTAGCAACCTCAACTAGCGTTTCAAGCCTAATAAGTCTATCGCCATGATTTCTTAATTCTATTGATACATCGGTTAACTCTTTGCCAACCCTTTCAACTTTATCTGATAACAAGATAACTTCTTTCATTGAACTGATTGCATCTTTTAATAAACTCATTTCACGCCCTTTGCTTTTTTAAGTATGTTAGTGTTTCAGACATGTCATTTAGGCCTTTATCTAAAGATGAATTAGCTTTCACAATAGCTTGTTTGCTTTGAATAACAAGCTCTTTTAATAAAGCCTCATCATTACTAGGCACAGAATCATCATTGCATCTTAATCGAATTAATTCTGATACACTTACCTCTAGTTTTTTTGCTTGTTCTACTAAATAGCTTTTAAAATCAGGCGTAGTTAATATTGTTACTCTTTCAGTTTTTGCAGTCATACATTAGCTCTTTATTTATTTAAAAACATTATAACACGTATTATAATGATAATACACTATAATTTAACCTATTACAAATTTGCACGTTTTACTATAAAAATACGGAAATTCAACATTTAATTTTTATTTTAGATAATATCCAGCAAACATTTCATAATTTCCATTTTCGTATTCAAATTCAAAATTATTTGTTCCAAGTTTGAAATTAAATTGCTCTTCATAAATATGTGTATATGACTTATTATCTTCATTTAATCTAACAATATTAATAATTATTGTAAGCATAAAAAACATTCTATTGTAATGCCTTTTAATCTTCTCTCTGCGAGAAATAATTTTGATTTTGTTAAAACCCTGGATCCCTGCTCTCGCTTAAGCTCGGTTGGAATGACAGATTCAGGCGAAGTGGTTTTTACTCAAACATGTCTTCAATCAAAGCTTGTTGTGGTTTTAGCCCTAGCCATTGCCAGGTTTTTTTGGTGGCTTGTCTGCCGCGTGAGGTGCGCATGACGTAGCCTTGTTGAATTAAATAAGGTTCGACTACATCTTCTAATGTACCGCGCTCTTCACTTAATGCGGCTGCCAGCGAGTTGATACCAACAGGGCCTCCGTCAAATTGTTCGGCCAGCGTTTTTAATAAACGCCTATCCATTTCATCCAAACCATTGTTATCTACTTGTAACATGGTCAATGCTTTATTAGCGATTTCAGCGGTAATGCTACCATCGCCTTTGATTTCGGCATAATCACGTACACGACGTAATAAACGGTTGGCAATTCGTGGTGTACCTCTGGCTCTTCGTGCAATTTCAATGCAGCCATCACTATGGGTATGAATGTTGAGAATTTTTGCAGACCGTGAAACTATTTCAGTGAGTTCTTTAACATTATAGAATTCTAATCTTTGTACAATACCAAACCGATCGCGCAATGGCGAGGTCAACAATCCCGCTCTTGTGGTTGCACCAATTAAGGTAAAAGGTGGCAAATCTAATTTGATAGAACGTGCTGCTGGTCCTTCTCCTATCATGATATCAATTTGAAAATCTTCCATGGCAGGGTATAAAATTTCTTCGACATTTGCAGATAATCGATGGATTTCATCAATAAACAACACATCATGTGGTTGTAAATTAGTCAATAGAGCAGCTAAATCGCCAGCTTTTTCTATTACTGGTCCCGATGTTGAACGCATAGAAACACCTAATTCATTAGCAATAACATTGGCAATAGTGGTTTTACCTAGACCTGGAGGGCCAAATACCAAAACATGATCCAGCGCCTCAGATCGCCTTTTAGTGGCTTCAATAAACAATGACATTTGTTCTTTTAGAGGCAATTGTCCGATGTATTGCTCTAGGTTTTGAGGCCTAATACTGGCTTCTATCAAACTTTCTTGATTATTCTCATAATCAGCAGAAATCAACCTTTCATTTTCATTATCAAATCCCATTAAGATGCTCCCTTGTGTTGCAAGCATAGACGAATGATCTCTTCAGCTGTCATGTTATCTTTAGCGACTCGTTTAATTAGCATATTAACTTCTTGAGGTTTAAAACCGAGGGACTGTAAGGCGACTAATGCTTCGGATTGAGCACTGGCAGGCATATTGCCAAGGTTGGAAGCCTGGGCACCATTTCCGGGCAATGAAATATCACTGCTAGCGACACCACCCAACTTATCACGCATTTCAATGATAAGACGTTGTGCAGTTTTTTTACCAACACCAGGAATTTTAATAATGGCACTGACATCTTGGGATTGAATCATACCAACAAACTCATCCGTAGACATAGTAGACAAAACAGCCAAGGCAGATTTAGCTCCTATACCATTAACTTTCAATAATTTACGAAAGAGTTCACGTTGCCCCAAGTTATTAAAACCATACAGAATTTGTGCGTCTTCACGTACCAATAGATGGGTAATAACTGTTACTTCTGTTCCATTTTCTGGCAATTCAAAGAAAACACGCATAGGTGCTTCTATTTCATAACCTACACCATTGACATCCACCAACATCATAGGAGGATCTTTTTGTATAAGTGTTCCTTTAATTCTACCAATCATTTTTACATCTTGTATTTAATCAAACAGATTCTACACTATCCATAAAGTTTTAGACATAAAAAAGGGTGAAATTAATTCACCCTTGTTTTCCTTATTGTTAGCCCATCTATAGACTACCTTTATAGCTAATCTTCAAAACCATCAGAAAATAGTAATTCAGGTACATCTTGGGTATGCACCATTAAGGAACTGACGTTAATGTGATTAAAAGAACTGACATCATTAAATGGTGTATACGCAAGATTCCATGTTTGAGTCGTTGTATTAACCTTATATATATCATTACGTTTACTGTTGTTAGCAAAGCTTACTAAAAATTGATCGGCATCAATCATAGACAAACCATCAACATTGTTATGCAATAAAAACACATCAAGAAAAGGGCCATATTCAAGAGAAAAATTTGTACCGTCAAACCTAATTAAGTCAGATGACAAATAAGGTGTCCCTGCAATGGTTGCATTATTATCAATTGAAAAAATTAATTCGTCATTCTCAGGATCAAAAGTAAAAGCATTAATATTAATATGTATTGTATTGGTTACATCTGAATCATGTACTAGAATAAAATCCATACACGCTGCATCGACGCATCTTAAAATATCACCTTTTAAAACACTAGAGCCATTAACGATAGTATCTACATCAAATGAAAAATACTTCAAGCCTGCAGCATCCTTGTGGTAACCATCAACTACAGCGCCTCTAACAGAGCTAATAATAGCTGGTGTAATATTGCTAGAAGTTCCAAATGATGGATCAACTAAAATA
The DNA here is from genome assembly GCA_016744455.1 of Alcanivoracaceae bacterium. Taxonomy (GTDB): domain Bacteria; phylum Pseudomonadota; class Gammaproteobacteria; order Xanthomonadales; family Marinicellaceae; genus NORP309. The sequence goes on along the minus strand of JADGEI010000020.1, from coordinate 10,332 downwards.
ACATCATTATGATCTATATCAAACGCTGACTGAAAATCAACATCTGAGTTAAATTCTAATGCATCCAAATAAGGCGCAACAAACTGTGCTTGTGCAGTACTACCATATAAACCAAGAATTAACGCAATCGACCAAATCGATTGACTAATTATTTTATTCATTAAAACTCTCCTTAAGGACAAGCCGACGTACCGCAAGTGCTTTCATTGGTGTACCTAACACAATTATCATCAGCATTGTTGATGAAAAACACATTGCTACACGTTATTGCAATAGCGCTAAATTGGGCGTTGCCACTTGCATAGCTGTTTTTAATAATCAATGCGCCAAAAAGTCCATTACTGAATCCTGTGTTTAAATTTCTGTTAGCAACTGAATCACTAATTACTCCATTGATGAGTGTTATACCAAATTCATTTTGACTAGAGTTAATATGATGAACAGTGTTTCCACGTTGGCCACTACTGGTTAATGAAACACCAGTATCAAAACCTTGAGTAATTCCATTTTTCACAACAATATTTTTCCTCCCGTTTGCAACAACACCACTGGCTGTCATACCAGAATTTGTACAAGCCAATGTATCATTATCACCTGTACAAGTTCGTGGTCCAATGATAGAAAAACCATTGAGGTCTAAAGTAACATTATCTGCTGTTATTTCGATTACGTTATCTGTTGTAGATGAAGATACCAAGTTTGAAGTCAGTCGATAACTTCCTGAATTAGTAATTGTGATTGGAAAACCACTTGTATCACCAGGAAAGCATCCAAAACCGTTGCATACATCATTGACAGCATAAACCCCATTGTCGGCCAAAGTTAAATTTGTTATGCTTAATAGACATAAAATTAGTAATTTTTTCATAATATTTACCTAAATTTTTAAAATAATTTCACACAAATCTGTGTGCATATTTAAGTAATACGGATTAATTATTTTATTTATGACATATAAATTAATGAAAAAATTAAATTAACGATACTAGCTAAATGATAAATAGAATATGATAGTAAGATGAAACAACAAAAAATTACAATTTTACTAGACAAAATTAAAGCCGGTGAAAAGCACTTGCTTGATGAAGTATATTCACAGTTATATACAGACATAAAGGAGATTGCATACCATCAAATTAGCCGCCTCAATACAGGTGAAACCATTACACCAACAGTTATTGCTAATGAATGCTATATTAAACTAAGCAACCAAAATTCTATTGATCTATCCAATAAACGCCATTTCTTAAACTATTTAGCCAAAAGCATGCGATTATTATTGATTGATATTATCCGTGCAAAATCAAGTAACAAAAGGAAACATCTAGCAACCACAAAAAGCTATAGCTTAATTCAAGGTGATAGTGATGTAGATATGGACTTCATAGAAATAGACCTACTTCTCAAAAAGATTGAACGAATTAATGTACAATACAGCGAAATATTGGAATACAAATTACTATTTAACCTCACATTTAAAGAAATTAGCCAAGTAATCGACAAATCCGAAAGACAAGTCATGCGAATCTGGAAACAAGCAGTCACATTAATTATGGCATTATCAAAAGAGAACAGAAAACATGAACAACAAGACGGAGATATGGAAACAAGCCAGTGAGGTTTATGCGGAAATTTCAGAGTTTTCACCAAAACAAGCTTTAGAACATTTATATGGTATAAAAAATATTACACAAAGCGTAAGAGATGCCGTCATTACGCTTATCAATGCTGGTTCTCAAGCCTCTCAATATTATGCTGATGAAATATCAGTAAAATACAACGTAGACTTCAATTCAGCACAAAACTTTAAAAGCGGACAATGCTTAGATGAATATGAGCTATTGGAAGAACTCGGTCATGGTGGCATGTCACAGGTATTTAAAGCTAAACGCATCAATATAGAACAACAAACCGAAGTTGCCATAAAAATTTTTGCACCACGAGATAATTCTCAAGAGTTACTCACTCACTTTATCAATGAACAAAAAATACTTGCCGGACTATCTCACCCTCATATAGTAAAGCTGTTACATGGAGGCAAAACAGAAGATGGCATTACCTATTTGGTAATGGAATTAATTGAAAATGCACAACCTCTAGATGATTATTGTCAGCAAAACACTCTTGGAGTGAATAGTAAAATACAGTTGATCTGCCAATGTGCTGATGCCTTGGCCTATTCTCATGCTAATTTGATTATTCATCGTGATTTGAAACCTGACAACATACTAATAAATGGCAACAAGGAATTAAAAATTGTTGATTTTGGCATAGCAAAATTGATTAATAATGACATCTCAGGTAACAAAACCACCCTTATGGCTTTAACCCCGAGTTACGCCGCACCTGAGCAGATTAATTCAGGGCAAATTACGGTCAAAGCTGATATATTCTCACTTGCTGTTGTTGCCTTAAATTTATTAGTAGAGACAGAACCTTTACCAAAAGATCGCTTAATTAAGTCATGTGCCAATGATGAAGCCTATTTAGATACTATTTTCAAACAGCTGAATTGCAGCAAAGATTTAAAAAACATATTAAGAAAAGCCTTAGAACAAAACCCCGATAAACGTTATTCATCCATGCAATCATTTGCTGATGACCTTACGAATTATTTAGCCAACAAACCTGTCAATGCAACCTCTCAATCATTAGTCTACCGTATTCAGAAATTTTCCAAAAGACGTGCAGCGCTTTTCGCTACCATGGTCTCTTTTATGGTGTTTTTGGTCGTAGGATCAATTTTAGGCTTCCAACAATACAAACAAATTAAAATAGAAGCTGAAAAAGCCAATCAAGTAAAACAATTCATGTTGGATGCATACGCCCAAACAAATCCTGATTATGCAAAAGGAAGCGTTATAACAGCAGAAGATATCTTAAACTCAACGGCAAAAAGAATAGAAAAAAGCAACCTAGATAAACCAATACTATTTGAATTATTGCAAACAATTGGCATTGCCTATGGACAGATTGGTCAGGCGCAAAAAGCCGCCGATTTCTTGGAAAAATCATTATTAATTTACCCTTCTAACACTAAATCACTTGCCTATCAAGCGCAATTTCTTAGTAACGCTGCAAATTGGCATGAACTAAACAAAATACTCAGTAATGTAAAATTTGAAACAATTAAATCTGGATATGACAAAGCAAAACTTTACAGAATTCTCGCAAAAGTCCAAGCCAATGAATCTAAATTTAATTTGGCAACAGATAATCTTAATAAAGCAATTGCTTTAAATATTAGTAACCTAGATAAAAACGAAGAATTATTATCCATGAGACTTATGGCAGAATTTCTCTTTTTACAATCAAAACCGAAGCAAGGAATAACACTACTTGAAAATATTTTAAAAGACCCAGAACTTGATCAAACCAGCTCTTTAGGTATGGGCTTAAGAAGCGACTTAAATACACTCTATACAGATATTGGCGAATTAGATATGGCACAAGCAGGTTGGGATAAACTCATCAAGCAACAACGTGTAATCCTTGGAGAATTTCATCCAGAATTAGCTTCTGCATTAGTGCAATTTTCTGGTGTCTCACGCTATCAAGGAAAGATGGATTTAGCGATGGAGCAAGCAAAAGAAGCACATGAAATTCACAAAAAAGTATTTGGTAACAATAGCATTAAGACCGCCTCATCTTATAATTTGCTAGCCGTTCTTTTTTATCAAACGGGAGATTTTCCGCAAGCAATCGAACTGATGTACAAAGCAGTCTCTATATTTGAACAAGAACAAAGTGCCGACTATGCAGACACTTTAGAATTGAAAACAAACCTTTCTGCATTATTATTGGCAAGTAAAAGATATAATGAAGCTGAGCAAACTGCACGAGAAGTCTACACTATTCAACTTAAAAAACTTGGAAGCACTCATGATTCCACCATTTACTCACAACAAACATTAGCCAAGTCTTTGGCCTTTCTTAACAGGCTAGATGAGGCTCAACTCTTAGCAACAGATGCATTGAATAATGCTATCACTCATTTAGACGACAAAAACCCTTTAATAAGTGGTGCTTATTTTACTATTGCTCAAATATATTTTAAACAAGGTAAATTTGCCCAGGCAATTGAAAAATACAAAATTATTCTTGAGAAAAAACTAATTGCTGAAAACAACCCTAATCACCCTCGTTTAATGCAAGAAATGGCAAAAGTATATTCAAAAATGATGGAAAATAAGCTAGCCAATGAGCACCACCTAAAAACGGTAAAGTCCTTTACAAACATTTATGGTGAGGACCATAAAAAAACTAAAGGTGCCTATGCTAATTACACTGCGTTTTTAACTCTCCAAGGGAAAGACAATACAAACCTGTAAACCTGCATCCGTTTTATTTTTTGCGTAGACTTCTGCATTATTATGCTCTGCTAGTTTTTGAACGATTGACAACCCCAATCCCGAACCATAGGCGTTGTTTTTGGTTTGTGCCATAACGAATGGTTGAAAAATTGTGGTCAATAGAGTCTCACATAAGCCTTTACCATGATCAACAATGCATACGCTTATACTATTCTGATTTTCTGTAAATGATACCACAACAGGTGGAGCTCCGTATTTAAATGCATTTTCATAAATATTATTCAACATTCTCTTAAAACTTAATGGCTTGACGCAAAGGTTTATCGGCTTTGTTGCTGGATTAAATTCTATTGGTTTACCATGTTGAGAAAATGGCTCAATTGACGATTGAATAAAGCTAGATAGTTCCACCTTTTGAAATTCCTCGATAGTACCTGAACGCACATAAGTAACAAAGTCAGCAATAATCTGATCCATTTCTTCAATATCTTGTACAAAGTCGCCTCTCGTTTTGTTATCGCTTAAAAATTCAGCTTGCAATCGCATGCGTGCCAATGGCGTACGTAAATCATGTGAAACACCAGCGAGCAATAGTTCTTTTTCCTTATTAAGTTGTTGAATTTTTTCTGCTGAAATTCTGACTATTTGACTAATTTCTTCAACTTCAGTAGTACCTTTTATTGACGGACTCTCTTTGTCCTCGACGATATCAGATGCCATATCAGCTAATTGTCTAAATGGTTTAAGCATATAACGACTGAAAAAATAGGCCGCTAGATAGCTTAACAAAATAAGCCCCAGCAATAGTAAAAAAAACATATGTGATACTTTTTTAATAAAAGGCTGAAAAGTAATTCCTACCCAATAGTCTTGTTTCCATGCGGGTTTAATCCATAGCATAGAATGAGAGTTTTCATTGATTTGTCCCTCAAGCCATTTCACATGAGAGATATGTTGGGACAACAATTTATGTTTAAATGCTTGATAAAACTTTAAGTTTGGCATTTCTTGGGCTTGAGGATTTTCTTCAACAATCACATCACCAGAAGGAAATACTTGTGTCAATAATTGTTTTGCTTGCTGAAAATTTTTATCTTTTAATAAGGGTTTCAAACCATCGACTTGCATACTTAGCTGCGTTGCCATTTGTTTTGCAGCGGGTGTAAACGTTATCTGCCGCATAGCTAGTACGATAATGATAAAGTTAGCCAACAATAACACACCAAACATCAAAGAAAGTTGGGCATAAGTAGATTTAAAAATAGTTTTCATATATTTAGCTCATCATCTACGTACACATAGCCAACACCCCAAACTGTCTTAATTAATTGAGGTTTACTAACATCTTGTTCAATAATTTTTCTTAGCCTAGAAACCAACACATCAATGCTTCTATCAAATATATCATACTCTTTTGCATGTAAAATTCGCATAATCTTATCACGAGTTAGTGGGATATTTTTATTCTCTACAAAAGCTTTCATTAAGTCATATTCTGTAGTCGTTAAGGCAACAAGTTCTTGAGAAGCTGATATCAAATGCCTTTTAATCAAATCAAATTTAAAACTACCAACTTGATAAGTTTCCTGTGCTTGACTCGATTGATCAATTTGTGGCCTTCTTAGTATCGCTTTAATCCGAGCAACCAACTCCCTAGGATTGAAAGGTTTTGACAAATAATCATCAACCCCCATCTCCAAACCAATTATTTTATCTATATCTTCTCCACGAGCTGATAGCATGATAATTGGAATAGCGCTAGTACTTAAGCGTAAACGTTTACAAAAATCCAAGCCATTTTCCCCAGGCATCATCATATCAAGAATCATCACATCAAACCTATGTGACTGCATCAAAACTTCAGCTTCTTTTGTATTGCTTACATCTGTGACATCAAAGGACTGCTCTATTAAATATTTTTTTAATAGTACGCGTAACTTCAAGTCATCATCAACAATTAATACATCTAGAATTTTCACCATTAATCATCTTTCTCTTTTACAAGCATTCAATTGTAACAAAAAATACAGTTATTAATCGATTATTACATTTTGTTACAGTTTTGAAATATGCTTATTACAATCAATTGCAACAATGCAAGCTCTTAAAAAAACAAAAGAGAACAACATGAATCAACCAGTTAACAATAAAGCTAGATTAATTTTTGCCTTACTATTTACCACTACCATCTTATTTTTTTTATTTATCAGTGAAGCTAACGCAGCGGGAAGATTTAAGGCAAGAGGCGCAACTCAAAATGCCAATGGGGGCGTAACAACTGCTAATGCTACAGCAACAAAAGGCCAAAATGGTGGTGGATTTGCCAGAGCACGTGGTACGACTACCAACGGCCAAGGGCAGGCAGCAGGTGGTGGCACTACAGCAGTGAAAGGTCCAAATGGCGGTGGCGGTATACGTGCAGGTGGATTTACCGCTGATAGTTCAGGTAATGTCGATTATCAAGGCGGTGCTGCTGCAACTGGTGTAAATGGTAATGCCGCAACTACAGGTGGTTTTAGTCGTTCTCAGGGTGGCGGTATAGCTGGAGCAAGGTCAACCACGGCAACATCTTCAAGTACTGGAAACACCTATAATGGTAACACCACTTACGATTCAAACACAGGTAGTGTTAATCATACACAGAAATGCTACAACAGTTCTGGACAAGAAATAAAGTGTCCAACTGGTAACTAAACCATCACAGGAGAATAATAATGAAACTCAAATACTTAACATTTATTATCATAGCTCTATTTGTAATAAGTGCTGGACAAATGGCACAAGCCAGAGACAGCATGGTAAACAGAGCATTGAATATTATCAATGAAATATCAGCACTGGCAGATGACTTTAATTTAACCACAGTGCAAAAATCTGAGGTACGCTCGGTACTGATTGATTATTTACCAAGGGTTGCCTTAAAAGCTAGTTCCATGGTAAATAATCGCAAAGACTTAATCCTTAATACCAGTGGAGTTAACCTTTTTGATGAAACCTATGTCAACACAATTGCTGAAAAACAAGGTCAACTAATAACACAGGTTATCATCCTAAAAGAGCAGATGAAGAAAGAAATTAGAGCCGTATTGACCGAGGAGCAAAAAGGCTTTGTAGATGAATTAATTGCAGCTATCATTCAATACCGGTTACTTCACACTAGCTGATATTAATACGTACCTTACAAAAGTATTAAAGCCGCAGGGATAAATTTAGCCCTGTGGCATATCATGCCTTACCCAAAGCTATGCACTATTTTCCTATTCCATATTTTAAATAGAGTAAAGAACCTTCTGATACAAAATGTTGTGTTTAATACTCCAAATGAGTAGTTGACTAAACAATTAATCACCTAATAATCTTGTTGATTTTAATAACCATCAGATATTCTGGAAGGTAAGTAATTAGGATTTAGAACCAAGTAAAATCCTAATTCGGCATGATCTATCGAGAAAAAACAGTAACAAAGGGGTATTAACTTTCACCAGCGCCCAAAATATTTTTAATTTCTACTGCACGAGTTAAGACACCATCCAACTTGCTTCCATCATATAAGAACTCATTTTTTTTATAAATTAACAAATTGTAACCATCCGATTCAACCCAAATATCTTCGGTATAGGAAAAATAACGTATGACCTGTGAATTAAAATGAGTTGCAACCGTAAACTTATCTTTGTCTTCAGCTAGTAAAACAAAACTACTTGTCGAATTATATGAGAAGGTCTGAACCTCTTTTTTTTTATGAAGCCAACGCATTAAAGCATACCTAAAACTCTTTGGCCTCAACAAAAACTTAGGTAATTTATTCTTCATAGAAATAATTATTACGATTGAGTTATTGTATTTAAACATACCAACTTTATGCCCTTTATACACACCAATTTTAAAATTACTAATTCTATTGAATAAAGGTAATTTGCCAATGCTTTTAAATCGGTAGAGTTTTTTTAAGATAATGAAACTTTTTCTTTTAAAATCACGCAACCCAATAGATTTAATTGTTTTCTTCTTTTTTGAAATCGCTTTAATATAGAGAGGAACTTGGGCTAGTAATAAGATTAGTTTAATTAAATGGGCGATTGCAGGCATGGTATTAAGAATTGTAATTAGTTATATATTAGTAATTCTTTAGTTTATTATGACAGAGATTCTTACCATACTCTGGGACAATAGAGAAAAAAACTATTTTGATTAAGAAATCAGTCTTAAATGATTTTTTCAACATTCCAGCGCATTGTTTTATAAATTGTGCAAAACATTCAAACATATAGTATCTAGACTTCATACATTCTCAGTATAATCTAAATCTTTACTAAAGTTCTTATCAAATTAACCCATCAAAATTAACATAAGGAAATAATTAACTATAGAACTCTACGAACCTCTTTAGTATAATTTGATCATGACTAAAACAAACACCCAAGCTCCTGTTGAAGAAGCAGGCAACCAACCCGTTGTAGAAGTGACCAACCTGATTGGTAATTTTGCTGATTACCTACCAGAAACATGGCAACCCTATTGGAATCAACTTCAATCAATTCCCATGTTGAAATTTGTCATCATTGCATGCATAGGTTATATCGTTGGGAAAATAATTCAATTCATCATAATACGCAGCGTCACACAAGTCACAAAGCGGACACGTACTCTCGTCGATGACCATTTAGTTGAGTTACTTAAAAGGCCAATATTTCTCACTGTATTTTACCTGTTTTTAATTGTTGCCACTAAATCATTGGACATTAGTACTAGTTTTAAAAGCAACTTGGTACGGATAATACTGACCTTAATCGTCTTCATGTGGATGACCCGTGGATTTAAAATACTAAAACTATTACTGCAAGTACTTAGTGATTTACGCAACAGATTCAAAATGATTCAACGTAAAACTGTTCCTTTATTTGACCTTATTGGTAAACTTGCATTAGTAGCTGCAGGCTCCTATTTTATCCTGTTAATTTGGGGCATAAACCCAACCGCATGGTTAGCATCCGCTGGCGTTATCGGTATTGCTGTTGGTTTTGCTGCGAAAGACACCCTATCAAATCTATTCTCAGGTTTTTTTATCATTGCCGACACTCCCTACAAAGTTGGTGATTTTGTAGTACTTGATTCAGGTGAACGCGGTATGGTCACCAATGTTGGTATTCGTTCAACACGTATACTCACAAGAGATGATGTTGAAATTACCGTACCCAATGCCGTTATTGGCAATGCCAAAATCAAAAATGAATCTGGCGGTCGTTGGGAAAAGAAACGTTTGCGTATAAAAGTTGGTGTTGCCTATGGTACTGACCTTGATCTGGTTTGCAACGTTTTAGAAGACATTGGTACTAATGCTGACAACGTGTGTTCAACACCAAATCCAAGAGTCCGCATGCGCCTATTCGGCCCATCAAGCATAGATTTTGAACTGCTGGTATGGATAGATGAACCCGTTCTCAAAGGCCGAGTCACTCACAGTTTAATGATGGCAGTATACAAACGTTTCAATCAAGAAAATATCGAAATACCTTACAGCAAACAAGATGTGTATATCAAAGAAATGCCTAAGTCAAATTACACATCTGAAAGCAAAAGCCAATAATTATTGGTTTTAAAGCTTAATACTATGAGTGAAGTAAAAAATGTACATAGAAGTGTGATTACATAGATTAACGCATTAAACTACTTCCTTTCCAATCATTTCAACAATAGAATAGTTTATAGAAAGCTTTGCACAATTCTGTGATAGTGGGAAAAAGAATGGGAAAAGCTCCAGTCAAGGTACAATTTGAAGTCTAATAGCTGGCTATTAACAATAAATTGGACTGCAGAGTGAGGGTTTTTACAACTTTTTAGCGCGTTACATGAATCATACAAGCTCTCTTACTTGCTATTTAAAAACAAAACTCGCTTATGAAATTTTTATTATTACTATTAGAGACCTTTGCTTGAATCTTAAATTTCTCTGATTTTATTGATTTTCTGCAAAAATCACATTATTTATCTATTTTTCCCTATTCCGATTAGCTTATTT
>JADGEI010000038.1 GCA_016744455.1 Alcanivoracaceae bacterium | reverse complement strand
TCAAAGTTGATAAACCATCTGCCTTCGCTTGTACCTACTATTTTTTCGATACATAATTGATTTTTCTGAATAAAAAAGCATAGAAAAATAATTGGTAAGAGTTGGTAAAATTAAAAAAAACGTTATAAAACAAATGGTTGTATAATTATGCTGAATAGGTTGGAATTAATTGTACCAATTTTTTCCATGTATTTTTCACATAAATAATAAAAACTGAATAGTATAAAAAATTGCATTTTGCAACACGTCATATACTTAAGAGCGGCTCAATTAATAGAGGTGCCTAAATATATAATGATTTAATTCAACTTAAGAGAATAATTATGAAATTAAAAGCACTAATATTAACATTAGTTTTACTTGGTTTTACAAGTGGAATACAAGCAGCAATTAGTACCGAAGGATGGTTCTATCCTGTAATTGTTGGTGGAGACCCTACAACGAAATATTTAAAAGGAGCTTATTCAACAGAAGAAATTTGTAATGAAGTTAGGACTGCAGAGTATGGAGATGGTGATTCTATATTGCCGTGGGAAGGCGGGCCAGGATGTCACTATATTTATGAAAGTGATATTGACAATGCTAATGAACTGTATAACATAAGTCAACCAGATTTTCCAATTGAAATACTTGAGTTAGAAATGCAAGAGATTCGTATCTTGATAAATAATATTAATGACTTAGATGAGTATTATAATATTGAAGTCTATAAAAGTGAACGTGTTCAGTTAATCAATGATTCACTTGGTAGAAACAAATAATCACAGAATAATATTCAAAACAAGCCAGAGTATACTTGGTCTTTATAGATCCTGCTCTGGCACAATTCTGCTTATTGCGCAACTAGTTCTCTTTGTAATTTGGTAGAGCTACATAACTTGATTAGTCATACGATATACATTTGAGTTAGTGAGTAAATGAATATATTGTAGATAAACAAATTAACCAACAGTTCTATGGTACGACTCTATCGTGTACCAAAGATTTTGTCACCAGCGTCACCAAGACCAGGTAAAATATAACCGGCTTCATTAAGGTGGGTATCAATTGATGCGACGTAAATTTCCACATCGGGATGTTTGGCAAACACGGCTTCCAAACCCTCGGGGGCTGCAACTAAAAATAAACCAATAATATTTTTACAGCCTTTCGCCTCCAAGGCATCTAATGTGGCTATAAAAGTGCCGCCTGTTGCGAGCATTGGATCTACGACTAATACTTGTCGATTAATAATTTCTGGTACAAGTTTTTCATAATAAGCATGTGCTTCAAGAGTTTCTTCATCGCGTTCATATCCTACAACAGAAATTCGTGCATTTGGAATGACGTTAAGAACACCATCCATCATACCCAATCCAGCGCGTAAAATGGGTACTAGGGTTAATTTCTTTCCGGCTATTTGTTCTACATCTGTTGTGCTATTCCATGTGTTAATTGTTTTGGTTTCAAGTGCTAGGTTTTTTGTGGCTTCATAGGTTAATAAGGTACCAATTTCAGAAGTAATTTCACGAAAGGATTTGATACTAATATCCCTTTCTCTGAGTAAACCTAACTTATGTTGCACCAAAGGGTGTTTTATTTCATGTGCGGCCATTGTGTTTATTGAGTTGTTTAATCTTATTTATTATAGTAGATAGATTGGTATAATTCATCTGAGGTGATAAAAAGTTATGCAAATCATTACTCTTCCGTTCAAATCTTGCGTTTTTTAACTCGCATTAATTGTACTGAGCTCTCAATTATCAGTAAAACGGATGTTGGGGAATGAAAGGTTGCACCTAATTTATGCCTTGTAGTCTTAGGTAGGGCTTTAAGATGGGTTATATAAACCAAATACTTTACATAAATACATGCTTTAAATATGATGTTGCTCTATGAAAAAAAATCCTAAATTAATACTTTTCACAGTCATGTTGGTGAGCTTCCTTGGTACCATTGGTATAGCTTTGCCCTATCCAATTTTGGCACCGTATTTTATTGATTATCCAGCCAATGAATTAACTCGTTTTATGGGATTACATCCTAAGATATTATTAGGAATTAGTCTTTCAATCTATCCATTAGGTATGTTAATTGGTAGCATTTATATTGGTGCGTTAAGTGATAGTTTTGGCAGACGTAAAGTATTATTGTTAACTCTTATGGCCGCCATTGTTGGTTATGGATTAACGGCTTTAGCAATTTATAATGAGTCTTTTGTGTTTTTCATACTGGCTAGATTTTTAACGGGTTTAAGCGAAGGCAATATTTCTATTGCTAGAGCCATTGCTGCAGATTTGCATCCACATATAAACCGGACAAGGTCATTGTCACTAATATATACAGGGACTTATAGTGGTTGGATGTTGGGCCCTATATTAGGTGGTTTTTTAATGGTTTATGGTGTGGCTGAAGTTTTTTTATTGGCGGGACTTGGTATGGCTGTATCCATGAGTTTAGTTGTTTTATTGATAGCCAAAGACAAAGTAAACAACGAAAAACAACACTTTTGGAAAACTATAAAAAATAACAATTCCTTTACGTTATTAAAACACAAAGAAATATTGCCCATTTTTTGGTTTTACTTTTTATATTCCATGGGGCTTAATGCTTTTTATGATTTTTATCCCGTGTGGTTTGTCGATTACTTCCATGTCGAAGCAAGCACAATCGCTTTAGCAACCACCAGTTTAACTATTGTAATGATTTTTACTAGTACTTTTATTGTGACTAAATTACAGGCAAAATTTGGCGAGTATTATGTCATGTTAGTAGGGGGTGCTATTTTGTCTTGTTTATTGTACTTACAACCCTTTTTAAGCCTAAACCACAGTTATGTTATCTTTGCATTAATTGGTGGTGCAATTGCGATTACAAATGGTATGATTCCCAGTTATTTAGCAAACTATTTTGGCCACCTGGGTCAAGGAAAAGTCATGGGGTTACAGACATCTGTTTTTTGTTTTACCAATGTCGTGATTTCCATATTTGGTGGGCCTTTGGCAATAATTGATTCTGTTTGGGTATTGTTATTGGGAGGATTATTAGTGACATCTGCAATAACAGTATTAGTTAACAATAGAGAATCACAACTAGCATTAATTAAAAAACATGTTTAACACGAATCAAAAACAAGAATTTATTGATTCACTCAATCAAATTATGCCATATGGGAAATATAAAGGTCGTCGCTTATATGAATTACCAGGGCATTATTTAGCATGGTTTAATCGCCAAGGATTTCCAGATAACAAACTGGGTAAGCAAATGGCATTGGTTTTTGAAATTGACCATAATGCTTTAAAACCACTATTCAAAAAATATTTCATTTATGATTAAAATGCAGTGTTAAAATAACCTATCTGTGGATAATAGTTAAATGAATAAAGGTATCAAACAAAAACTACTTGTTGTACTCGGATGGATATTCGTCCTATTGGGGGTGATTGGCGCTTTGTTGCCGATTATGCCTACCACAGTATTTTTAATAATTGCCCTTTGGATTTTTTCTAAATCTTCACCACGTTTTCATAAAATGTTGTTAAATAATAAATACTTTGGCACAGATCTTAGGCGTTGGGAGGAATCTAAAACCATTTCAAAACCTTCAAAGAAAAAAGCCTATTTTACTATTTTTCTAACATTTGGCATATCTATTGTAATATTACATGGCCGTATTGGGTTACAACTAATGTTATTAAGCCTGATGTCCATACTATTAATTGTCATTTGGAAAATCAAGGAAAGTTGACAAATACGACAAATGTCGCTATAATGTCGGACATCTTGTTGGAGAAAATAATGTCAGATAGAATAGAAGTTTTATTAGGTGGTGCTGCAGTCTTAGGTAATAGTATTAAGACTGAGATGGATTTATATAACTTAAGTAAACAAGGTATCCCTAAAATTGCTTTGGTTAAATTTATTAAAAATATTGGCACATCTATGCGTGCAATGGCAAAAATATTACATGTTACTGAACGTACCTTACAACGTAAAAAAGATACTGATTTATTAAGTGAAAATGTATCAGAGCATGTTATTCAAATTGCTGAAGTCTATATGCGGGGGAATCAAGTATTTAATACTAACGAGGATTTTGTTGCATGGATGGAGACGTCAAATTTAGCTCTTGCAAATAAACAGCCCAAGAACATGTTATCATCACGTTATGGCGTACAATTGATATTAGATGAACTTGGTCGAATAGAGCACGGTGTTTTTAGCTAAGTTAGACAGTGAAAGTTTATCGAATTGCTAAGAAAGCTTATATTAAAGACTTATCAGGTGAAGGTGCCAGATTATATGGTGGCCGATGGAATATAAAAGGGACTTCGATGTTGTACTCAGCATCAAATCGTTCATTGGCAACGGTTGAGTACCTAGTGCACTTACCTATGGCATTGTTACCTAAAGATTTTTTTATTGTTGAGTTGACTGTGCCCAGTCGAATCAAATCGATAACCATTAAAGAAAGCACTTTACCTAAGGATTGGAAAAATTATCCCGCACCATTCAAATTGGCAGAATTAGGGACAAAATGGATTAATGAGAAAAGTTCATTAACACTTAAGGTTCCATCATCAGTAGTTAAGAATGAATGGAATATATTAATAAATCCTAATCATAAATACTTTGATCGAGTTGAAATATCTAATATTGAGCCTTATGGTTTTGATGAAAGGCTATTTCACTAGCCAGCTAAGCCTCATCAAGATCCACAACCCATGCTTCTTTTCTTCCGGCGTCAGACCATTCTTGCCATTGAGGTAGTTCCGTCATAGCTTTAGAATAGTTAATAACTGCAGGATGATGGCTTAATTGATAGATATGTAGGCGATTGACAATTGGTGCATACATGGCATCAGCGATTGAAAACTTGCCAAATAGGAAAGGGCCTTTATATTTCTCTAGACATTCGGACCAAATTTCTTCAATACGTTTGACATCGGCTTTGACGTTATCAGCAACAGCTAATAATTCAATTTTACGATTCATATTCATTGGGCAGGCATTACGTAATGCCATAAAACCGGCGTGCATTTCACTTGAAATACATCGTGCATGAGTTTTGGTGGCAAAATCCAGTGGCCACATTTCCTTGTCGGGGTATTTTTCTGCTAAATATTCTAATATTGCCAGTGATTCCCATACAGTAATATTTCCATCAACTAGGGTAGGGGCTTTTCCAGTTGGTGAAAACTCTAAATAATCATTGCAGTTTTCTTCAATAAATAAGGGTCGTAAGGATTCTTCAAATTCGATAGCAAAAACTTTTAAACCAAGCCAAGCTCGTAGAGACCAAGATGAGTATTTTTTATTTGCGATATAGAGTTTCATGGATTTTTAAATTATTAAGACATTCTTAGTATTGTAGGTTATATTACACGCATTAAATATCCAAAAGCTAAAAATATGAAAAAATGTGCCATCCTAACTATGGATAAATTAGATGATTTTATCGAGTACGATAAATTGTTAGATCAACCAATGTTAGAGTTGGGTTGGCATACTCATCACATTTCTTGGCGAAAAGAAAATGTTGATTGGTCACAGTTTGATGCTGTAATTATACGATCGACATGGGATTACCAAGAAGATTCAGATAGTTTCATGCAAGTCTTGGCTGATATCGAAGCATCGGGTACTGTTCTACTAAATTCTTTAGCCATTGCTCAATGGAATATTAATAAAAATTACCTACGTGAAGTTCAGCAACAAGGCGCTAGCATTGTGCCAACCATTTGGCTAAATGAATTTGATTTTCCTCAAGTCGAAGGGTATTTTGATACATTTGCTACAAATCAACTAGTTATTAAACCAACCATTAGTGCCAACTCAGATAATACTTTTTGGCTTAAAAGAGATTCATACAAAAAACAACAAGCGCTTCTAGAAACAGCATTAACAAACCGTCAATTAATGGTCCAACCCTTCATCAAAGCCATATTAGAAGAGGGTGAGTATTCCCTATTTTATTTTGCTGGAGAATACAGTCATTGCATCTTGAAAACACCAAAATCAGGAGATTTTCGAGTACAAGAAGAACATGGTGGAATACTACAAAGCATCAAAGCAAGTGAAAAATTGTTAGCCGCAGGAGCGATAGCCATGGATACAATACCAGAGAAAGTACTCTATGCTCGCATAGACTTAGTTGAGCACCAAGGCGAATATAAGCTGATGGAAATTGAGTTAATAGAACCTTCCTTGTATTTTAATTTGGATGACCGAGCAGCAAAACGTTTTACTAAAGCTTTTGATAAATGGGTGGCCTAACGCTAATTTAATAAATTGCGTAGTAAACTAACCTTTGGATGCGGTATCGGCTTTGTTTATGCAACAAAGCATAATAAATGATTATGTGATTGAAAATATTGTTGGTGCACAAACTGGTTGGATTAATACTTACCCAACAAAACAGTTTTATATGGACCCAAAGTATATCGGTGAGCAACCTGCTGTGGCACCTTTTAACACTACAGTTGCACCTAATGTAGGTGCGTGCGAGCACCTCTATTTTACCTCTTATAATCGAGAACAGGACAACAATTTTTTTTGAATATGGTTGGTGATTCTATTCTTGTTGGGGTACTCAACACAATGCCGCAACAGTGTTATTCTACTAATGTTGCTTATGCATTTGCTAATGAAAGGGATGTATTAAGTATAGGTAGCAATTCTAGTGAATATTCAATATTTAATTAGAGCCTGTTAATGAGTAACTGGCAGCAATATTCTGGGTCAGATTCTATTTATGATCTTGAGTCTACAGAAGACTGAGTTATATTCAATTTAGGAGAATGCATGCTTACTGGTTCTGGACCTGATGGAGAGGTTCGTACTATTTATGGTAAACCAGTGCTTGGGTTTGTTACTCAAAAATATACCAATGGGGTTTTGTTTGATGATGTACTTGCCAATTATGAAACAGCCTATATGAATAAAAGCACGAGGAATATTGATATTGCAATACCTGGGAAATAAGCTTTAACAACAGTCAAAATTCCTTTATAATCTCTTGTATGAATAGAATTTTGACTTTATTACTCATAAGTTGTACTACAAGCGGTTTTGCTCAAAGTTACGATGCCCGATGGTATTGGGCTTTGAGTGCTGGGGCTATAGTTCCTGATGATTCTTTGCAGTTAAATGATGCGCATATTTATGATCTGCGTTTTGGGAAGAGTTTTAATGAAAAATGGTCTTATGAAATTCAAACTTTTACGGATGAATATGACTTTGATATAGATCATGGGTTAAAACACCGTGGCTTGGCGATCAATTTTCTTGATACTAATCACGAACCTTTATGGAAACCCTATTTTATTATGGGGGCTGGTATTATTTATCATGAAACACCTGAAGAGTCTGGCACTAATTTGTTTTTTAATGTGGGCGTGGGCGCTAGCTGGTATTTTTTTGGTGACAATATTCGTCTAAGAGCTGAAGCGATTTCTCGTTTAGACTTAAATGATACTGATTTACCTGGGCAGGATGGCTTTGGTGATGGTATTTTTACTATGGGTTTGACTATACCCATTGGAAATTGATTTTAAAAATTCAGGCATAATGGTATAATCTGAATATTCTTTTTAAGACCATTTTCATGACTGAAAAACCTAACACTTTATTGGAAAACATCTCAACACCTGCGGATTTACGCAAATTGGATGAATCACAATTACCCCAAGTATCTGATGAGCTACGTGATTTTCTTATTTATTCAGTTTCACGATCTGGTGGACATTTTGGTTCGGGACTTGGAACAATCGAGTTAACCGTTGCCTTACATTATGTCTATAACACCCCGCATGACAGAATTGTTTGGGATGTTGGGCATCAGGCATATCCGCATAAAATACTCACAGGTCGTAAAGATAAGATTGAAACCATAAAGAAAAAAGGTGGGTTAACCCCGTTTCCAAAACGCAGTGAAAGTGAGTATGACACTTTTGGTGTTGGACACTCTTCTACCTCAATTGGTGCAGCTCTGGGCATGTCTTTGGCTTCAAAACAACTAGGTAACGATAGAAAAACCATTGCTGTTATCGGTGATGGTGCCATGACTGCTGGAATGGCATTTGAGGCTTTAAATCATGGCGGTGAACTTGAGCCTGATATGTTGGTTGTTTTAAACGAAAATGAAATGTCTATATCTCCCAATGTTGGTGCTTTTGCACGCATGTTAATCAAAATTGTTAGTGGTCGTTTCTATAACAAAATGCGAGAAAAATCTAAACGTATCATGAAAAGGGACTCGTGGTTATGGAAATTCATGTCACGGTGGGAAGAACATACTAAAGGTATGTTGATTCCTTCGACTTTGTTTGAAGAACTCGGTTTTTTGTATTTTGGCCCCATAGATGGGCACGATACCAATCAATTGGTAAGAACCTTACAAACCATAAAAGAAACAAAAGGGCCAAAATTTTTACATATTATTACTAAAAAAGGTAAAGGCTATAAACCTGCAGAGCTTGATCCCATTAAATACCATGCAGTTTCTGCTTTTGATCCTAAGGTAGGTGTTAAAGCCAGTAAAGCCACAAGCCTGCCGACTTATACTCAAGTTTTTGGTCAATGGTTATGTGACATGGCACGAGACGAAAAAAAACTAGTAGCTATTACACCAGCCATGCGAGAAGGTTCAGGGTTGGTCGAGTTTTCGAAATTGTTTCCTAAACGTTATTATGATGTGGGTATAGCTGAACAACATGCTGTGACTTTGGCCGCAGGAATGGCGTGTGAAGGTGTAAAACCAGTTGTAGCAATTTATTCTAGCTTTTTACAACGTGCCTATGATCAGTTGATTCATGATGTGGCTATTCAAAATTTGCCTGTGTTGTTTGCCATAGATCGAGGAGGTGTTGTCGGGCCAGATGGTGCTACGCACGCAGGGAACATGGATTTGAGTTTTCTTAGGTGTGTGCCTAACATGACAATAATGGCACCAAGTGATGAAAACGAATGTAGGCAGATGCTATATACTGGGTTTACAATGGATTCACCTGCTGCTGTGCGTTATCCTCGAGGAAAAGGAACAGGTGTCGCGGTTCAACTACAAATGAAAAAACTTTCTATTGGCAAAGCTAAAATGGTGAGAAATGGTTCTAAGATTGCATTATTGGCTTTTGGTTCAACATTAAACGATGCAAGAATAGTTGCAGAAAAATTGGATGCTACAGTTGTTAATATGCGATTTGTTAAGCCACTCGATAGAGAAATGATTGATCAAGTACAACAGCAACACGACTTATTGGTAACAGTAGAAGATAACGTTATAAAAGGTGGTGCGGGTAGTGGTGTTAATGAATTATTGAATGACCTTAAATCAGACGCACATGTACTTAATCTTGGATTGCCTGATAGTTATCAAGACCACGGAAGTCGAGATGATTTATTACAGGAAGCTGGAATTGATGCTAAAGGGATACAAAAACAAATCAAGAATTTCCTAACGATAAAAAAACTTGAGCCAAAGCCTAAAATCATAAACCTTATTAAGTAGGAACAGGTTTTTGTTTTATCTAGTAAGTGTTTATTTGGCTTGCTTATAAACTCGTACAATATATTTTGTCATTTCATGGTCAGGGAAAAAGTCGACCATGTATTGAACGTATTGAGTAGACTTTCGTTTTTGGTCGTTATCTACGTAAAAGTTAACCAATGAAATGATTGCATCAACTAATCCTAGGGGTTTGGCTTTGTTACGTATGATACGATTGATGATATATACGGCGTCATTTTCAAATCCATAGCCGGCAAATATAGCTGCAAGTTGTAGAAGCGTTTCATTAGAAATACCAATTCTTCCTTGTGTAGTGCTTAAATAAACAGAATAATGATCATTTATAACATTGCCAGATACGTGTTTGTTTATCATGGTAATGAAAAACTCTTCTGCTGCATGGTGATACAGTTTATCAAAAGGAATAAATTGCCCATACTCAAACCGTAATCGATAAAGTTGCTGATTTTCAGGATCAGCATTTATTGATTTGGTGATTAGTCTAAGGGCTCTTTTATATTTGCCTTTTTTGACTAAGATTGCAGCTTTTGCTTGGTTTGGCATTAATTGTTAACGTTGTAATTCTATCAAATTTTCTCCTAGGCTTATCTTAGTATACTGAGAAATTAAAATACAGAATAAACCTGGTTTTTCCTACATTAATCCATTTTGCGCCATTGAGAAAATATCGTCTTTTCCTACGATAAAGTGATCTAGTATTCTTACATCAATTAAATCCAGTGTATTTATTAATTGCCTTGTGATAGATATATCAGACTCACTAGGTTTTATACACCCGGAAGGGTGGTTGTGTGCGAGTATTATAGCTGCTGCATTATATTTCAAACAGTTCTGCGCTACAATTCTTGGATAAACTTTGGCTTGGTTGATGGTGCCGGTAAATAGTGTTTTAAATTTTATTAGTTTATGTTTGTTGTCTAATAACATGCAGGCAAACGTTTCATTTTGTAAATTTGGAAAATTTGATAGCAAGTAGTTTCTGGCTAAATCTTGGTTGTTAAAACTAGATGATTCTTCTACTTTGCAGCTAAAGTGCCTTCGAACAAGCTCTAGAGTTGCTTGTAATTGACAATATTTGGCTGGGCCAAGCCCTTTTATTTTAGTGAAGCCATTATAATCAGCTTCTAGAATTTTGTCTAAACTGCCAAAGCTATTAAGTAAGTCACGTGCCAAGTCTATTGCTGTTTTACCTGGTATGCCAGTACGCAGAAAAATTGCCAGTAGCTCTGCGTTACTTAGCATAGATGCTCCATGTATCATCAATCTCTCTCTAGGCCTTTCAGATTTTGGCCAGTCATTAATTGTCATATCATCATTATTATCAAATGAGTAATAGTATGTCGCGATGATAACAAGATGACAATGGAATATTTCCTAACATCTTGTAGGAAATATGCCCTAACAACTAGTTTATCTTCATGTCTTAAGATAGAATTGTACAGGTAATAAAACTTTGTTTAAACAGTGAAAAAAATAGAATTAAAAATACTAGATACTAAGTTTATTGAAGAATATGGTCTCCCACATCACGCGACTGAAGGTTCGGCAGGTATGGATCTACGTGCATGTATACCTGAACCATTAATTATTCAAGCCAATCAAACTACACTTATTCCGACAGGGGTGTCTATGCATATTAAAGACCCAAGTTTGGCTGCTATGATATTGCCAAGATCTGGCTTGGGTCATAAACATGGATTGGTGCTTGGTAATTTGGTAGGGCTTATTGATTCGGATTACCAAGGTCAACTATATGTTTCTTGTTGGAATCGTTCGGTAAAAAATTACAGTGTTGAAGTAGGTGATAGAATCGCTCAATTGGTCTTTGTTCCAATAGTACAAGCGCAATTTGAAATAGTTGAAGAGTTTAATTTGAGTAAAAGAGGTGCCGGTGGATTTGGGCACTCTGGCACTAACTAAGCTAATAGGGATATATATGAAAAAACAACTAATAATTAGACAAGCTGGATTTTACAGCAGTGATTTAACCTATACTGTGCTAAGCACCATTGCTATTTTAATATCGTTAATAATGACAATACTGTTTGCTTTTTCACTTGTGGATCGTATAGGAGAAAGTAGCTTAAAGTCTGAATTATCAAGCTATTCCAATGAAATTATTGTACAAATGGATGCAAATTTTAAATCCATTAATGATAGCGTAAACCAAGTAGTTAATAAACACATTCCAAATTATGACAACACTAACCCCTCTCAATTTATCCAACGTTTAAAACAAGATCTACCTACTACATTAAGAACGATTATTACAATAAAAGAGTTTAAAAATATTGTGCCAGAAAGTTTTCCTGGCATCAATTATGCGACATTGGATATGCTTAAAACAACCAAGAAAACTAACAAAAACCCAATTGCTGAGATACATTTATTTGGGCAAGAGGATCAATACTTAAACTATGTATTTATTTTAGCTAATGAGTTAAATCATTATTTAATAATAAGCTTTTCAACTGATACTTTGTTGAAAAATTTGGCAAACTTTAAATTACCTAAGGGTAACATTAAATTAATTCAGAAAGCTGGGAAATACAGTGTTGTTAATTTACGTTCTTGGGGTGCTCCTATCGCTTCTAATGAAGGTATAACCAATACGCAAAATATCAAAGGCAGTCATTTTCACGTAAAATACTCATATAAGTCCCCTTTTTATGTATTGAGAGGAATGTCAATTCTTTCATCAGCTATTGGGGTTTTTTCAGCGCTATTGTTATTTATTGCTTTACTACTTCTCACTTATAAAAAGATAAAACTAGCGAAGCAAAAAGCAAAAGACGAAAAAGTTTATGTACATGTTCCCGAAGGAAGTGGTGCAAAAAATATTGAGGAAACAATTGCAAATCATGAAGGAGAAATACAAAAAAATGGTGAAACACAAGAAATGGAAATAGAAAAGAGCATTTTCAGAGCTTATGATATACGAGGAATTGTTGATGAGGGGTTGACTGCAAATGCAGTTAAATTAATTGGCCAAGCAATAGGGACAGAAAATATTAACCGAGGCAAAAAAGAGATAGTTATTGCAAGAGATGGTCGTACTTCGGGGCCGAGATTGTTAGAGGCATTAACCGAGGGTTTGATTAAAAGTGGTTGTAACGTTATTAATATCGGTGCTGTACCTACAGGAGTGTTATATTTTGCTACCCATCACCTAGGCACCGGTTCTGGCGTTATGTTGACAGGCAGTCATAATCCTCCAAATTACAATGGCTTGAAAATCATGTTAAATGGCGATACTCTAGCAGGTAAATCAATAATGGATTTGTATAAATCAATTGTTAATGGTGGATTGGAAGAGGGTGAAGGCAGTGAGCAAGAGATGGATATTGTAGATGATTATATTGATTATATTTCGTCTGATATTCAACTTGAAAATGAGTTGAAAGTTGTTGTTGATAGCGGCAATGGTATAGGAGGTGAAATTGGACCTCAATTACTTGAAGAAATAGGATGTGAAGTTATACCGCTCTATTGTGATGTTGATGGTAGTTTCCCCAATCATCACCCTGACCCAAGCGTTCCTGAAAATTTGCAAGATTTAATTCTTACGGTCAAAGAGTCGGATGCAGATATTGGCATAGCCTTTGATGGTGATGCCGATAGATTGGGTGTAGTTACTAAACAAGGTGAGATTATCTATCCAGATAGGTTGCTTATGTTATTTGCTCAAGATGTATTAACACGCCAACCAGGAGCTAGTATAATCTTTGATGTGAAATGTACGGGACATTTACCAAAAGAGATTGTCAAAAATGGAGGCTTACCAATAATATGGAAAACAGGTCACTCGTTTATTAAAGAAAAAATCAAAGAAACAAACGCTGCATTAGCAGGTGAGATGAGTGGGCATTTCTTCTTTAACGAAAGATGGTTTGGTTTTGATGATGGTATTTATGCAGCAGCTAGATTATTAGAGATAATTGACCAAGAAGACCGGCCAGCTGAGGAAATATTTGCAGAGTTACCCAATAGTGTCAGTACACCTGAATTAAAATGTCATACTGCTGAAGGTGAAAATTATGCTTTCATGGAGAAATTTAAACAAGTCGCTGATTTCCCCGATGCAAACATAACAACAATTGATGGAATACGTGCAGATTTTGCCAATGGATGGGGTTTGATTCGGTGCTCAAACACCACGCCTTGTTTAGTTTTAAGGTTTGATGCGGATACCGAAGAAACTCTAGAAACAATTAAAGAAGAGTTTAGGACTCAAATATTAGCGGTTGATGATAGTTTGAAGTTGCCATTTTAGTTCGATAACTTCTGAGTTGTTTCATTTTGAGGAATGTTTTAAATTTGCCAATTGATAGCTTTTTTGTTGTGTAATTCCAAATAGTCATTGCACCGTGAAAAATGTTGACATCCCAAAAAACCACGATGGGCTGATAATGGGCTAGGGTGTGCTGACTGTAAAATTAAATTATTATCTTTATCAATAATCCTCCCTTTTTTTTGTGCATAAGCCCCCCACAGTAGGTAGGCAATATTTTTATGATGATGATTGATTTGTTGTATAATTTTATCAGTAAATATTTCCCAACCTTTACCTTGGTGGCTAGCTGCTTGGCCTTGGTTTACTGTGAGCACACTGTTTATCATCAAAACACCTTGCTTTGCCCAGGACTGTAAGTAGCCGTGGGAAGGTATATCAAAACCAATATCAGTATGCAGCTCTTTATAAATGTTTCTTAATGAGGGGGGGATAGCAATGCCCTTATTAACTGAAAAACATAATCCATGTGCTTGATTGGGACCATGGTAGGGGTCTTGACCTATGATGACAACTTTGATTTGATTAAATTTTGTTGAATTTAAAGCGTTAAAAATATTTTCACTTTTGGGGTATATGATTTTTCCTTTTTGTTGTTGCAAGAAATTCTTTAATTCTTGCATGTAGCTTTTATCAAACTCCTCTCTCAATACATTTAACCAACTCGGGTGTAACCCAATTTTCTGGTTCATTTTTGTTTTCTTTGAAATTTTTTGAACCGAATTTGGAATTGTACTTTTTTAAGTAAAACATCATTATCCACAGGTTTTAACACCAAATCATTAGCACCTGACTTAAGGATTTGTTTTTGATTTTTCTCATTTTCATCTCCTGTCATAACAACCAATGGTAGTTCAATCTTACTGATTTGTTGTATTTCACGTAAATGGTCAATTAACCATTGAGCCGTTTCATTGTCTTTTAAGTAATAGTCAGTCAGAATAATGTCGTATTTATCAATCGCTTCTTTACCAGAGCCTAACAATTCTATGGCTGCAGTTACGGTCAAAACATGATCGGTAGTTAGGCCATAATTTGCCATAACTTTCTTTGTGGCATGTGCGACAACTCGTGAATCTTCAATATAAAGAACGTGCCCTTCAACTTTAGATTCAGGCGCTAATATGCCCTTTATAAATAATTCTAAACCACTTTGACCTCTAGATTTATCCAGATAATCAGTTACATCTGCATCCATTAATCGTTCTTGAACTCGGTTGTCTACATCACCGGAAACGACTAAAACAGGGACATAATGTTGATTGTTTCGTATGTGTTTACAAATTTCTACGCCATCTCCATCTGATAAAACCAATGCAGTGATTAACATATCTATTGCATTTTCATCGATAATAGCTTTTGCTTCTGAAACAGAACCTGCCAAAAATATTTTGCAATCCTTTTTGTGTTTCATGACATTTTTTTTGGTTAACATTCGAGCCAGTTTGGAGGCATCAACTATTAAAACATTAGCTATTTCAGACATAAATTGTATTTTTTTCAAAACTTGTATTTTTATTTTACTTTAACGCTTAAGTATTTACCACTTTATTCATGTATATTCATTCCTGTATTGATATACTGGATTCAATAAAC
>JADGEI010000037.1 GCA_016744455.1 Alcanivoracaceae bacterium | reverse complement strand
AATAAGCTAATCGGAATAGGGAAAAATAGATAAATAATGTGATTTTTGCAGAAAATCAATAAAATCAGAGAAATTTAAGATTCAAGCAAAGGTCTCTATAATTTTAAGTTTTAAATTTGAAAATTAATTTTCTATTCATAAACATTTGTTTATTATAGTTATTTTAAATTAATTACCAAGGTATGTTATGAAAGCCAAATCGTGTATTGTACTAATGACTATTTTTTGGTTAACAATTGGTAATACGAAAAATTCATCTAATATTTCTGTAAAATTTAATAACCCAGAAAAATTTACAGATTTTAAGTCTGTTGTTAATTCAAACAAAACTAATCGATCAATATTAATGGAAGAACTTGAGAATCTATTAATAAAAAGTAGCGATTCTTATGTTAATCATTCTGAAAAAATGGAAATTATAATTACTAATGTTGATATAAAAGGAAGTTATTTTTTTGGTTCTCGTAATTTATTTAGAGTTGTAAAAGACACAGATAGATCTAACCTGGAATTTTCTTATAAGGTTACAGATTCGAATGGGCTTATTTCAAAACAAGGAGACATAAATTTAACAAATAGAAATCTACGGTCAAAAACTCGTTCTAGAATAAAAAATAGACATAGCCATTTTACTTATGAAATGGCTATGTATGATACTTGGTTGAAGAAGAACTTTTAAACAGTATGAGTAAAATGAACTTCTTTTGCTAGGCTTGCATTGTTTTGCCAAGGTAATTTGCTACTGTGATTATCACCAAAATCACCAGGTGCAACACTGTTATCAATCAATGAGTTAGGAAAAATACCAACATGAATATATGTATTTGTAGCTAATTGGCTGCAAAAAAATGTTTTTTGATTAGCGCGTTTCCCTAATTTTCCTTCAGCGTAATGTTCAGCCATTCCTTCTAAAGTGGGGAATGCTCTTCCATCAACGCTACGCATAAATGTTTCTAGGGTTTTCATAAAACTTTCATTTTTATTGTAATTTAATTTCCTCCATGAATAGGTGTAATGTTGATTTTTTTTATTGGTTCTTGATGCGGTTAAATCTAATACACTTCGCAAGTCCATTAAGTGTACACCTGCATGTAACCCGCTATTAAGAAAATCATTTAATGTAGTTATTTCATCACTAGACCAAAGTAGAGGTTTGTCTGATAATTCTGGTATTTTCATTACCATGGCAACATGTGAATAAGGTGAATCATCGACAAATTCAATAATCTCACTTTCAATACCAAAGCCATGAAAAAGAATTAAATCTCCTGTTGAGAGTTCAGAAATAATTGTATTAAGTGTTGTCATAGGTTAATTCTTATTGTGGAAGATTATTTAACATACTTGAATTATTATTTATTTTCAATAAAATAATAATAAATTGGGGTGTTCAATTTCAAAAGAATCACATCACATCTTACTTTTCAACTTCAGATGAAAATTTATTGTACTTCTTTATTGGTTTAGGAGTTAGTTATAAGCATTATTTATTTTTTTGCTTTACTTGTATATGTTCTGAATAATGTTCAATTTCAATTGGTGTATTGCAATGTGGACAATAAATTTCTGTAACTTTTAATTGCATACGTTTAATTTCCCGAATAACAGATTTCATTTCCATATTAGATATAGATAAGTCATGAGCTAAATCATGTAATTTTTTTCTTTCACTTTTATCTAAAATACCATCCTTAAAAAAATACAAGACTTTATTTCTAAATTTTTCTTTGCGGCGGTTAATTTCTTTTGTAAAACCTGCCGCTAATATACCTGCTGGTAATGCCGCCATTCCGATTCCTGATAATAAAATCACAATCCCAAATACTTTACCTGGAACACTAAAAGGAACAACATCTCCATAACCAACGGTTGTGAGTGTAACAGTGGCCCACCAAATAGCTTTAGGAATTGTGCCAAATGAACTGGGTTGATTTCCCCCTTCAACCAAGTGCATACCAGTTGCAGCTATAAGAATTAAGATGATTAAGACGAAAAATGCGGCAACAATATTTGCGCTTTCTTGACGTAATACTGATATCAATAGATTCATTGATCGCGAATAGCGTGTTAATTTAAAAATTCGTATTAAGCGAAGTCCTCTTAGTATCATTAAATCTCTAGAAATAATAAAGCCAAGTAAACCAGGTAAAATTGCCAATAAGTCAATTAAAGCCATAGGTGTAATAATATATTTTAATCTGCCTCCAAAATACCGATATTTTTGTATTTCTCCACTTGACCAGACCCGCAATAGGTATTCAATTGTAAATACTGTTAGTGATATTATTTCGAGAACCCAAAAGAATGGTTGATAGCGATTGTAAATACCTGAATCACTTTCTAATACCACAGCTATTACAGTTAACAAAATCAGTAACATTAAAAAATAATGAACAAATTCAGATAATTTTGTGTGATTTTCTCTTTCTAGCAAATCGAAAGTTCTTTTTCTCAAACTATTTGTATTTTTATTCATTTTTAATACTCAAAGCTATCGGTAAAAATTATGCCATCAAAAGTAGCGGCAACAGCATAGAGCAGGGCTATAGAATAGGCATCATTAACTGTGTCATTATTTTCATCAATATCAAACGTCGCACCAATGCCTATGGCATTACTACAAAAGTTCCCAACGGATGAGCAAAAAGAATCCACTGGGCAATTTTCAGGCGTAAGTCCATTTTGTACACATGTAACTAATAGATTGCCGAAAAATATTGATGTGTCAATCAATATTTGATTCAGGTCTACACTTGCACACGTACAACTACGGTATTGATTGTCTAGAATAGTTAAAAACTCATCACTTGATAAAATGCCACCTATTTTCATCCCACCAACTATTTCTGGATTAATAGCAATAGTATCATTAGTATAATTCCCTGCTTCTTTGCCAAGAGGGTTTTCAACTAATTGGGTTTCGATCATAACTGAATTTATAGTTAGTGGTATTAGCCCTTGGTCAACATCGAACTGTAGATTAAACAAACCTGATATTTCTGTTGCTGTTGCTGTAATGTATCCATTAGTGTTTGTGGCATTAAAAAAATTATTATTTTGATTATCAGGTGTGCTGAGTTCTGTCATTCCAATCTGTCTATCTACTAGGCTCAGGTCTAAAGTTAACATAGTTGCATCAAGTAATTGAAAGTTAAAGTGTGATTGGGCATATTAATATTAAAATCTTGCCAATCAAAAGCTTTGACAAGAGAATTGTCTAATATGGCTTGGTTTATACTTTGTTGAAAAGAATTGCTAGATTGTGATTGTAAAGTTATTAAAAAATCGCTTAGCCCGTCATCTAATGTTCCATCATTGTCATAATCAAAACAACAGGTCACATTAGGTTCGATCAATGCTGGAAAGTGCGTCCCCCAAATATAACCTATATTTTGACTGACGCTAATAGCAGGGTAGCTATAAAGAAGTATAAAAAGAATCTTGTTCACAATTATTTGTTTTGAGTTCGAGTTAATATCCCACTTAAAAAAATCAGGCCTACAACTATGATTGGTATGGTTAAAACTTGCCCCATAGTCATCCAATCAAATGCGATAAATCCACGATTAGTATCGGGTTGCCTGAGAAACTCTACTGAAAATCTTGAGATACCATAACAGATAAGAAAAGTGCCAGAGTTAATACCTTTTCGTTTAAAACGTTTAGCAATAAACCATACAATTAAAAAAGTTAAAAGTCCTTCTGAAAATGCTTCATATAAAGGTGAAGGATGGCGAGTATATTCGTTTAATAAGCCTTGTTGACTCAATTGAGTTAATTGTTCAATTGATTTGTTCCACAAGTTGGATGGTAAAGAGTCGGGAAATATCATGGCCCATGGTTTTTCAGATATCCTGCCCCAAAGCTCACCATTAAGAAAGTTTCCGATTCTTACAGAACCAATACCAAGTGCACATAAGGGAGTAATAAAGTCTGCAATTTCAAAAAAACCTTTTTTGGTTTTTCTTTTAAAATACCAAATTGCGACAAAAACGCCAATTAGCCCTCCATGAAATGACATGCCTCCACCTTGAACTTTAAATACCAATAACGGGTCTTCTAAGAATGGCGTATCATTATAAAATAATACCCAGCCGATTCTTCCTCCTAATATAACACCCAAAGCTCCATAAAATAAGAAATCTGATACTTGTTCTTTGTTCCATGAAGTATCTTCGTGTTTTGCCTGGTAATTTCCTAACAGAATAAAAAAGGCAAACCCTATTAAATAGGTAATAGCGTACCAATGAATTTTTACTATACCCAAATCTATAAAGACGGGGTCAAAACTAACTAAATAGTGCATAAATGAAATGTAAACTACGGTAATTTTTTATTTTACCTTGATTTAGTTGTTAGGGGCAAACATTGTTACTAATTGGTAAAGATTGTTTTATTCGTCCAGAATTACTAACAATTATGGATTTAGCAAAATCCTTACCTCTATCATCGCAAAAATTGATTGATAGATTCGTGCCGGGAGAAAAACCAATGTTATTATATCTGATTTTCTGTCGATTTATGGATGAAATAGCAGTAATCTCACTAATCATGGCATCCTCATATCGTAATACAGTATCATCACTGTCTAATTGCCTGTTTTTATTCTTATCGGTGAAAACAATCCATCCTTGGTGCCAGTTTGATTGATTATCACAATTGTTTCCGGTATTACTAGGGCAGACAATGACATAAGTAGAATAAAAAATTGCATGAGTTCTCGCCAAATGCAATGACCCTGTGAGGCGGTTCCTTTCGCTTTCCATCAGCTTATTTGATTTAAGTTGATAGAAACTTGGCATAGCATACCCTGTAAGTATGCCAACTATTGCTAATGTGATGAATAATTCAATAACAGTAAATCCTTTATCTTTTTTCATGTAGTTATCCTTGTTTAATTATTGGGTTAAATTATATCTTTTCATCAAAACTATAAAAATAGGAAAAATGAGATTTATTTGTAGGAAAATTAAGTATATAATTATAATTAATTAAATATTTTTTTCAAAGAGGACCATACATTATGAATGACTTAGCAATTTTAGCAATTATATGGTTTAGTGTTTTCATCGCGTCATTTATGGCAGACAAAACAAGGTTAACTCCAGTTCTTTGGTATTTGTTCTGTGGAGCTGTGCTAGTAAATTTAGCGATTGTGCCAAAAGAAATGCCTGAATTTATTCATAATTTTTCAGAGTTAGGTATCATTATCATAATGTTTGCATTAGGTTTTGAGGAGAATACTGATAACTTTATTAAAGGCATCAAACGTAGTTGGGGCATTGCATTTTTTGGCGCACTAGTTCCTTTTACTATTGCTTATTCTGCTACGTTATATTTTTGGGGTGATAAAAACATGGCCTTATTATGTGGACTTGCTATGACAGCCACTGCCGTCTCACTAACAATGGTGTCACTAAAAAGTGAAGGCTTACATAAAAGCGAAGCAGCGACAGGTATAATGACATCTGCCATTCTTGATGATATTGCTTCGCTTGCCTTAGTTGCTATCTTAGTTCCGATAGCCGCAGGTGAAGCTGTCGTTAGTGCTATGGGAATAGTGATAATCTTAAGTAAAGCAATTGGATTCTTTTTAGTCATTGCCATCATTGGAAAATGGATTTTTCCATCAAGTAATGGCTTATTGAGGTTTATTCCTGTTTTAGGTTGGTTTAGTCTAAGAAGAGTATTGTCTATGGGTAGTGGCGAATATGCTGTACTTACTTTATTACTCATAGCCGTAAGTGTTGGTTTACTCGCACATTATTTCGGGTTTCATCCCGCAATTGGCGCTTATATGGCAGGCTTAGTTATACATACAGATTATTTTGACTTTCATAAAGAAAAGAAAACAGACCACTTTAAACGTACAAGAAGAAT
The DNA here is from genome assembly GCA_016744455.1 of Alcanivoracaceae bacterium. GTDB lineage: Bacteria > Pseudomonadota > Gammaproteobacteria > Xanthomonadales > Marinicellaceae > NORP309. Next base: position 9,548 of record JADGEI010000037.1, on the reverse strand, counting down.
TATTGATAATGTAGCATTTACATGGATTGGACCCGTATTTTTTGTGACATTAGGTACAAATTTGATTTTTGATTCTACATTAATAGTTTCAGTGCTCCCTGAAGCCCTTTTATTGTTTATTGGTCTGTTCTTTGGGCAAATAATTTCAGCATCTACAGCAGCCTATTATACTGGGAAGTTTGATTGGCCATCGAGTTTGATGATTGGTTTTGGTATGTTAGGACGAGCGGAATTAGCCTTTGTTGTCATGAATATAGCTTTTGTTCAATATAAAATAATGTCAGTTGAAGCATTCTATACTTTAATGTTGACCGCATTCTTTTTAAATATATCAGTTCCACTTACTATTCGATGGTGGAAATCAAAATATACCTAGAAAATTGCATAAGATTTTCAACAGTAATTAAGGCTATTTGTTAGCCTTAATTCTCACCTGTGATTTATCAGTTTTCTAATTGAGTGGCCGTTAGTTTTTAGTGATATAAGAGTGTGCTTTCTGCATAATATTAACAAAAGCTTGTTCTTGATTATTATTGACAATTGTAATTATTCTTTGTACTGCATCACCTAAAGCATTCAGAGTAGATTGAGAATAATTGTTTAATTTTTGAATTTCAAAATAGAGGCGAGGGTTTTCTTTTACAACATTTTCACCTATGCAAAGCTGTGCATCAAATGTTGTACTAGATAACTGAGCTAGTTTATCAGCAGCTTCTCCAGATTCAGATAAGACTGTCATAAAAGCAATATTAAGAATATGTGATAATCCTAAAATATATGCAACCAATCTATCATGGTCTTCTAATTGCATGTCAATTTGTTCAACCATAGTAGGTTGAAATAAAGCTTTGACTTTATTGACAGAATCAGTATCACCTAAATTTATGAAAATGACATGCTTATTTGATAATAACTTTATATCCGGGCCAAACATGGGGTGAATAGAAACAACTTTACATCCAGCATCAACTAACTGCATTAGAGGTAATTTTAATGGGCTTTTAATTGAGCCTACATCTAATATAATCCCACTGGGTTTTAACAGGGCGAGTTCTTGTAATATGCCAGCGCTGGCAGCAATAGGAGCAGCAACAATAATATAGTCATAGTTTAATTTAACTTTATGGTAGTCAATGTTTGATTCATGATTGGCATTTGCGTCAGAAATATCAACTTTAAATCCTTGGTTACTGAGAAAACGAACAAACCATTGTCCCATTTTTCCTAAACCGCCAATAATAAGTGCGGATTTTTTTGAACCATACCCAGAAGTGTTAATTTTTTGGTTTTCTTGTTTTTCTAAAGAGGTTTTGATGATTAAGCTAAATATCTCTTTGGCTATTTCTGGGTCAACTTTTTTATCATTGGCATGTTTCATAATATTATCAATGACCTGCTTCTCTCTTTGGTAGTCACGTGTAGGGGATTTTGTGTTGAGTTTCACAGATCCAATTGCATCAACATTCATTTGTCGTTCAGCCAAAAGGCCTATAATTTGCTCATCGATTTGATCTAGATTTTTGCGAAGTGTATCAAGTTTTGGGTTTTCCATAGGCTTTGTCTTTGAGATCGTTATTATTTAGGTTAAGATTGTAACAATTGAATTATCAACTTTTAAATATTTGGGGAATTTTTATGAAAAAAATCTTATTTACTTTAACATTATTAATGTTCGCGGCAATTGCAGTGGCAAAAGATGACCGTCCAGTCGTTGCAGTCATTGAATTTAAAAATGAAACTAATGCCTATTGGTGGCGTGGTGGTGTAGGACGTGAATTAAGTGACATGTTATCTAATGAACTTTTGGGTACTGGTGTATTCAAAGTTGTGGAAAGAAAAAAACTAGATGCTGTTTTAACAGAACAAGATTTAGGAGCATCCGGGCGTGTGTCACGGAATACAGCGGCTAAAATGGGTAAAGTGACAGGCGCCCAGTACTTGATTACTGGTTCTGTTTCAAACTTTGAAGAATCAGGAAGTAAAGGTGGTGGTTTAAGTTTTAAAGGTATTTCTATTGGCGGCAAGAAAAAAACAGCATCACTTGGAATCGATATTCGTGTCATAAACGCAACAACTGGAGAAATTGAATACGCAAGAACAGTCGAAGCAACTTCTAAAAGTGGTGGTATGAGTCTTGGGTTGTATCGTGGTGGCTTTGGTGGAAACCTAGGTGGTGAAAAGAAAACACCTGTAGGTAAAGCTATACGTGCAGTTTTAATTGAAGCTACTGATTACTTGGCATGTGTTATGTATGATCAAGATAGCTGTATGAAAGAGTATAGAAAAAAGGAACGCAGAAGAAGATCAAAAACTAAATCTGCTGTTGATTTAGATTGATACTTAAATAAGGAGAGCTTTGCATAACTCGTAGAACGTGTTAAAAAATTTGCTAAAAGCTCCTCTCAGCATAAAAAAAGCCAGAATTAATTTCTGGCTTTTTTTTAGCCTTTTTTTTAGTTATGTGGATTTGTTAGCAATGTGATTGGTAAACCTACTCTTGACCAATTACCACCTTCTTCACCTTGGTAATTAACATCTAAATCTATGACCCCATCATTTAGATCACCATTTTTGCTATTTAGAGTTATGGTAATTGATCCTGCTGAAGTAGATCCTAACTCCACTGGTTCAGCATCTCTTGCATACCCTGTTCTCTCACGCAAATCAATGGTAATGCTTTCCCCAATTTCAAAACCAGGTTGTGTGCCAATTGCCCATCTAGGGCTGCCTGATGCATCAAAATAATAAAGTGTTGCAACAATAACAGTATTATTTTCTCCTGTAAATGATAGAGAAACACCCCATCCCTCATCATCACTACCAGCCCACCATTGAGCACCAAAATCATTGCTTGGTGGTAACCCAATGATATTTGAAATGGGTTCTATACACCAATCACCGGATTGATCACCAATCACCCATGAAGCTAACGCACGATTACTACCTCTTGTTACACCGTCATTACAGGCAACTGAACTTGCTACACTAGTGTCATTGAAATCTATGCTTAATGAAGTACTACCTAAATTAGGATCCAGGCTATTTGGGTTGCCGGATGAACCAACAGTAAAATCGTAAATAAAGCGTTTCAAAGCTCCTTCTTCGGGACTAGCATTTATATTTAATACATTGTTTTCTATCTCAGAAAACGATGTATACCATTCTGGGGTTCCATCTTCTTTATATGTAAAAAAGGCGGTAAAATATTTTATGCCATCAGCCGTAGAAATAGGTTCTATAATAAAGCCATGACCATTGTGTGCAGGGTCAGAATAGATGCCTAGAGGGATGGTTTTTTGATTTTTTGGTCTAGGATCCCAACCCATATCCCATAGCATTGGAGTGGCAAGTCCCAATTCTCTTAAATTAGCATCTTGGAAAGGTTCCATCAGCTCAGTATAAGCCCTGCTTAAATGTGAAACTGAAGAGCCAGGATTAATTGTAGAAGGAGCATAGAGTTGTACAAAACCTAACCCCCTATCACTTAATGTGTTAAGAGTTGATTGGTTGGTTTCTTCTGAATTCCACAATAAACGGCTAGAGTTAACCAAGGCTTCGGCACGTTCTTCATCCGTTGCCATCTCGCTTAATGCACTGGTTGTATTGTCTGTGTTATGTTGAACCAAAAGGCTGGAGTATATATCAATCTGATTGCACAACATCGTGCCCATTGTATGTGTGATTTGTTGATTTCCAGGACATGTAATCGTTGAATCTTCATCAGAAATTCGGATTGCTGACGAAAAGCCTAGTCCATGAGTCATCTCATGTAAAGCAGTGGAAATAAAATCAGGGTTATTGTTTGGAGATGTATTGTTTAAACCATAATACCAACGAGCACTGCCTAGTCCTTCATTGGTGTCAATTTTCGGGTTAAAATTAATTAGTATTGAATGAGCATCGCATCCGCCGCTAAACCCTAATTTACACGACTGTGTACCCGCTTGCCTTTCTGCAATAGCAATAGGGTACCAAGTGTTAGGGGTCAGTCCTTTAGAATTAGTCGCAAAAGTTCGAGCTCCTGCATTAGCTAATACTGCTGATGTGGCCGAGGTCTCTAAATCATTGGGCCAGCATCCTTGGATAATTAATGGAACTGTTGATTGCAAATTTTGTGTCATTAATTCTGCCGCTTTTAAGACGGCATTTTTACGTGCTTGACCGCGTGTTGTTGCATTGTTCCCTGATATTGGTGTGAATGGAGTAGTGTCATTCCAACCAGAAATGTCACATGGTTCATCGCTTCCTTGTATAGTGTTTTGGTCGAATATAAATTGGATTTCAGGTGCGCTTAATGGAGCATCACTAAAGCTAGCTGTTAAATTGATCAATTCTGGTTGGTTGTTAAAGTTATATGCCGTAATGTACCATTTACCTTCTTTTAATGGAGTGTTTAATGCTGTTGATGCGGTGAAATATTCATTTGCATCAACTCCTGCCGATGAAAAGTTGGCTTCTGATAATAATGCATTAAATGTTGTACCCGAAAAATCACTACCAAATTTCATAAATAAATCAAAATCTGAGCCAATTACACCATTATTAATTTCTACTTTTAATGTATTTGCATTTGCAGGAATATCAATAAATATATTTGAGTTCAAAGAATTACCATCTAATTCAAAACTTATGGTTTGATTGTTTTCTAGTTCTAAAGCTAAGCCTGTGTTTAGGTAACCTGAACTGAAAAGAACAATTAGTGTCAGTGCTATTTTTCTCATTTGACATCTCTATCAAAGGCATGATTATGAATTTTATCGCATTGAGTACGTAACTTACCATCAGCTCCTCTTGTGACTGAAGTTTGATATCGAGAAGGAGCTTGAATTTCTTGCACGAGTGGCTTTTTATTGTTTTGTTTTGTATTTACACTTAATTGCCGAGATTCAACTTTAACAAGTTTTATCTCATGGGTATCACTGGCAAAGCTTGCAAGTGGAAATAATAACATTATTAATATTTTAATTTTCATATAAGTACCTATTATTTAAATTTTGTTTTTGGCTAAAGATAGCCATGTTTCAACAACTGTATCTGGATTGAGAGACATGCTTTCTATGCCTTGTGTCATCAGCCATTGAGCTAAATCAGGGTGGTCAGAGGGTCCTTGCCCACATATTCCTATGTATTTACCGCGTTTTTTACAATTATAAATAGCCATGGCTAGTAGTTTTTTAACGGCTGCATTTCTTTCATCGAATAAGTCAGCAACCAATCCAGAGTCCCGATCTAAACCCAAAGTTAATTGTGTTAAATCGTTTGATCCAATTGAAAAACCATCAAACAAGTCTAAAAACTCATTTGCTAATAATGCATTAGATGGTAACTCACACATCATAATGATTTTTAATCCATTTTCCCCTTGTGTTAAGCCAAATTTCTTCATGATTTCAATCACTTTTCGGCCTTCGTCAACCGTACGGACAAATGGAATCATGGCCCAAATATTGGTAAGCCCCATTTCATCACGTATATATTTCAATGCCTTACATTCCATTTCAAAACAGGGTTGAAAAGAAGGGTCAATATAGCGTGAAGCTCCACGAAAACCTATCATCGGGTTTTCTTCATGAGGTTCGTATTGTTTACCACCAATTAGATTGGCATATTCATTAGATTTAAAATCAGACAATCGTACAATGACGGTTTCTGGTGCAAAAGCGGCACCTAAAGTGGCAATACCTTCGGCCAAACGTTTGATGTAATAGTCAACAGGGTCGCCATAAGCAGCAATCATCGGGTCAACGATTTTTTTGATATCATCGTTTTGCTCATCGTAATTGAGTAATACTTTTGGGTGAATACCAATCATGCGGTTTATAATAAACTCCAAACGCGCTAAACCTATGCCCTTATGTGGTAAACTGGCAAAGTCGAAGGCTCTATCTGGGTTACCAACATTCATCATGATTTTTAAAGGAGCTTCAGGCATGTTATCTAGGTTGGTCGTAATAATTTCATAATCGATAATTCCATCATAAATAAATCCAGTATCTCCTTCGCTACATGATACTGTTACATCTATACCGTTTATGATTTTGGCTGTGGCATCACCACAACCTACAATGGCAGGTATCCCTAATTCTCGCGCTATAATTGCAGCATGACAGGTTCGACCACCGCGGTTGGTAACAATAGCTGCTGCACGTTTCATAATAGGTTCCCAATCTGGATCTGTCATGTCAGTTACTAATACATCTCCTGCCTGAACCAGTTCCATTTGTGAAATATTATCAATAACTTTAGCTGTACCTGAACCAATTTTTTGACCAATGCTTCTGCCTTCACAAATAACCGTTCCTGATTTGCTGATTTGATAGCGTTCTAAAGTTTGGGTGTTCTTGTTTTGGCTTTTTACGGTTTCTGGGCGTGCTTGAACTATGTAAAGTTTATCTGTGTTTCCATCTTTAGCCCATTCTATATCCATTGGGCGTTGATAATGTGTTTCAATTATCATGGCTTGTTTTGCTAATTCAGTTATTTCTTGATCTGTGATTGAAAAAATGGATGCCCGTACTGAATCAACGTTTTGGGTAATGACATCATCTTTATCACAATACACCATTTCTATGTGTTTTGATCCGAGGTTTCGTTTTAATACTGCGGGGCGGTTGATTTCTATGTTAGGTTTATAAACATAAAACTCATCTGGGTTAACAGCACCTTGGACAACCATTTCACCGAGGCCATAAGAAGAGGTGATGAAGACTACGTCTTCAAACCCTGATTCTGTATCAATAGAGAACATGACACCGCTTGAAGCGAGGTCACTACGAATCATCAGTTGTACGCCAGCAGATAAATGCACATCATGATGGTCAAAACCTTGGTGCACTCTGTAAGAAATAGCCCTGTCGTTATATAAAGATGCAAACACTTCATGAACTTTTGCGAGGACATTGTCAATGCCAGTAACATTAAGAAAAGTTTCTTGTTGTCCTGCAAACGAAGCATCTGGTAGGTCTTCAGCAGTTGCAGATGAGCGAACAGCAACAGAAGCATTTGTCCCTATTTCTTGTTCCATCTGAGCAAAAGCTTTGCGAATTTCTTCTTCAAGTCTGGGCTGAAAAGCGGTTGCCATTACCCATTTTCTTATTTTTTTACCGGCTTTAGCGAGTGTCTTAACGTCATCAACATCTAAATTATTTAGTTTTTTGTTGATTTTTTCATCGAGGCCCGTTTGGCTGAGGAAGTCAATAAAGGCTTGTGATGTAGTAGCAAACCCTCCAGGTACACTGACACCCAGTTCAGATAAGTTGGTTATCATTTCACCTAGTGAGGCGTTTTTTCCGCCAACTGTGGCTAAATCATTCATGCCTAGTTGGTTAAGTTGCAGAATATATTCAGACATTGATTGCGTCTAGTCGTTTTAAAGTTTAGTATTCTACCATTCACAAATAAGAAAAATGTTATAATTTTATTAAATCATGAAAAAATGTACTATATTTTACGTCTCTGATGGAACGGCTATTACCGCAGAAACTGTAGGTCACTCGCTAATTTCACAGTTTGACGATATTCAATTTACAGAAGTACGTTTACCTTTTATCGATTCAGATAAAAAGGCACAGAAAGCTGCTGACAAAATTAATGCTGTTAATGATGACTTCCAAGCGTTAGTCGTTAATACAGTAGTTGATATCAAACTAAGGAAAATTATCCACTCAGGAGGAGGGCTAAAATTAGATCCATTTAATAGTTTACTTAGAAAAATTGAAAATAATTTAGAGATTAAACGTTCTCCAATTGTAGGCAAAACTCACGGTATTAGAAATGATAAGGCTTATACAGCACGAATGGATGCCACAAACTATGCCTTGTCGCATGATGATGGCATGAGTCTTGATTATGCAGAAGCAGATTTAATATTAATTGGTGTTAGCCGTAGTGGGAAAACTCCTACCTGCTTATACTTGGCGTTGCGTTACGGCGTGAAAGCGGCGAATTATCCATTAACGGAAGAAGACTTAGATAAATTAAAAATACCTGACAATATAATGAAATATAGAGAAAAAGTTTATGGTTTAACCATTGACCCTTTTCGATTGTCGCAAATAAGATCAGAACGTAGAGTAGGAACAAAATATGCGAATATTCGCCAATGCCGAGCTGAAATTACCGATGCTGAATCGATGTATTTTCGGGCGGGAATCGAGTACTTAAGCACAACGGATACTTCAATTGAAGAAATTTCAGGCAAAGTGCTACTTGCATTGAAACTTAAAAATAAGTTACACTAGAAAAATGAATTTAACTTTAAAAGGCCCTCAAAAAGCACATTCACGTTATATTAATGAAAACTGTGTATCTCTCCAACATGAGGATAACTACCAATTATTGAACGTGTTATTACCAGCGAAACTCATAGAAAATAAATGTTATCAAAGTAGCCATACTACTAAACCAAAGTTACAGATTTGCGTTATAAATAAGTATAAATACACTACAGAAGTAGAGTTCAACTATTTATTTCAATTTGGTAGCAGTGAAAAAATCACAATAAAACTCTACCATGATGCAAAAGTAGCTGAGCTTGTTCATTGCACTAATGTACAAAAATTTATCCGATTACTTGGACCTAAAATTGCTCTAAAAGTGCATTGTGAAACACGTAGTACTTTAAATAAATTTCTCAATAAATGGCTTAATTTCTTATTAAAAAATGGCTATTCTCAATCGTTCTTCTAAAAATCAGATTAAGATGATTTAAATTAACTAATGGAATAGTTTTCTATCATCTTGTAAAATACATACTTTTAATAATATGAGAGAAACAATATGGGCGTTCTAGTTGGAAGAAAAGCACCAAACATGAAAGGTGCGGCGGTATTAGGTACTGGTGAAATTGTAGATAATTACAACTTTAAAAAAGCAACTGAAGGAAAGAAAAAGGTTGTTTTCTTTTATCCTTTAGATTTTACTTTTGTTTGTCCATCTGAGCTTATCGCTTTTGATCACAGACTCGAAGAGTTTAAAAAACGTGGTGTCGAAGTAGTAGGTGTGTCAATTGATTCACAATTCACTCATAACGCATGGAAAAACACGCCAATAAACAAAGGCGGAATTGGCCCTGTTGGATATACCATGTTTGCAGATGTAACGCATAAAGCATGCAAGAAATATGATGTTGAAACTCCTGATGGAGCAGTTGCATTTCGCGGTTCATTTTTAATTGATGAAGACAATGTTGTTAGACACCAAGTTGTTAATGACTTGCCTTTAGGTCGAAATATCGATGAAATGTTACGAATGGTTGACGCATTACAATTTAATCAAGATCATGGGGAAGTTTGCCCAGCAGGTTGGAAAGATGGAGATAAAGGCATGGTTGACTCTCCTGATGGTGTCGCTGAATACCTAGCTGAAGAAGCGGATAAATTATAAGGTCATAAATTTTTTGTTTTTTGGTATAAAAAAACCCTGACTTCAAAGTTGGGTTTTTTTATACCAGAGATCTTTGCTCGAAACACAATATTTATCTAAAAATGTTAAAATAGATTCATTCACAATATTTATAAAAAATTATGTCTTGGAAACAACTTAGTCAA
>JADGEI010000046.1 GCA_016744455.1 Alcanivoracaceae bacterium | reverse complement strand
AAATGACAGTCTTTGTTTTCTTTGTTTCGACATTTTTAATACCTCGTTGCGTCTATTATAAGGCTAAAAATGATTCCGAGTTTATTAGACCATTACAATCCAACTACAATGTTATACTATTTTATTACTTATCAAAAAAACTTCGATAAAAAAAAGGGTGCAATTGCACCCTTTTTATCTCCCTTACTCTCCTACTCTTTCCTTTTATTCTTTTCAAATTAGAAGAAATTGTATTGGAAATCTACTCCCCAAATACGAGGATCATTAACAATACCTTCTAGATTGTTAAAATCAATAGCTGCAATTAGCTTATCTTGATCCGTGATATTTCTACCATAGAATCCTGCTGCCCATTTATCAGTTTCGTAGGCAATTCTTAATCCACCTTCTAACAATGCATCACCCGTAAATTCTCTAGACTCATATAAGAAGAAACTGTAGCTGCTTCTGTATGCCCAGTCTGTTGTTAAAACCAAATCACCGTGTGTGAACGGGATGATGTGTTTTAAGATAAGGTTTGATGTCCATTCTGGTGCTCTTGGTAAAGAGTTTCCATCAATTGATACAGAACCTTCAACAGAACCTGCTGGGTCTAATACTGTACATGGCGCACCACAAGGAGCAACAGTTAAGCTTTCATCTTGAATTTCAGTATTGTTATAACTTAAACCAAAAGTCAATAATGTATTTTCAGCGAGTTTTGCAGTTAAATCAGTTTCAAAGCCAAAACCAACTGTTTTATCAGCATTAACTAATTGATTAACATTAGCTGTACCTGAACCTGCAGTTAATTGTTGATCACTCATTTGATAATAAAATACAGATCCATTTAATCTTGCACGGCCATTCCACATTTCTTTTTTGAAGCCTGTCTCAATCGACGTTACGGTCTCAGAATCTGCAATGGTAATGGCCCCACCGAATAATACACGACCCTGTATACTAGGTGCTCTAAAACCACGTGCTAATCGTGCATAGATATTGGTATCTTCATTTAGTACATGACTAATACTTAAGTTTCCTGATGCATTACTATCACTTGTATTAACCGATGAAGGAGCTACAGGATCACCACCAAATGGTGCTAATGGAACAGCTGCAGTATAATCTTTTTCATCACGTGACCATCTGATACCAGCTGTTAAAGTGGTTTCGTCAGATAGATAAAAATCAGCTTGTCCAAATAATGCATAGGCTGTTGTATCTTGGATTTGAGTAGCATAACCGCTTGTAACGTCAGATAAATCATCATAATTAAAAGAATCAACTTCTAGATGTTCGTCAAAATAGAACACACCAGCTTGCCAAAACATGCTATCACTGGCCTGAGATATTCTAAATTCTTGAGTGAATTGATTGTGATCAGGAATACCATCAGCAGTTTGTGCTGGGAAAGGAATAAAACCAGGTCCCATCCAAGGGAAGAAAGAAGCACCATAACCACCTTCTACGTCACCTCGTGAAAACGCTTCAACTGATTCATAACCCGTAATGGAAGTTAAGTCCATATCGCCTAAGTCCCATTCTAATTTTGCACTCCAACCAAATGATTTAACTTCTTGTGCGTTACCACCATCATGAGAAACCACAAAACGATCATAATCTGGTACAAAATTATTGCTTCCTTGTTCAATGATATTGGCTCTAAATACACGTGCAGTTCCGTCTAAGTCTCTACCATGTATGTTAAATAATGCGCTAAAAGCTTCGCCATCATATGCCACTTGTACTCTGTAGGCATCTTCAGTATATTCCTCTAGATCACCATCTCCTTTTGGTTGTCCATTAACTAAATTTAAATCTGGATCTACTAAACCAGGCTTATTCTCAACCCAATCATCACGCTCATCATGTAAATAGGAAAAACGGGCTGACCAATTATCGTTAATCGCTCCGCCAATTGCGCCTTCAAATGAAAGTTGGTTAAATCGACCAAAACCAATTTTCGCATAACCACTTGATTCATCTGATGGTTTAACTGAATCAAATTTAACAATACCAGCTGGTGTATTTCTTCCAAATAATGTCCCTTGAGGTCCACGTAATACTTCTACTCTATCCATATCAAAGACAGGAAACCCTTTAAGCATTGGGTTTTCCATCACTATGTCATCATAGATCAATGAAACAGGTTGTGATGCATTTAAATCAAAGTCTGTGTTACCTAATCCACGAATATAAAATCGAGGAAAAACACGGCCAAAGTCAGATTCAACACTTAAGCTCGGAACTCGCCCTGAAATAAAACGAATATCTGCACCCCCAGAACGTATTTCATTAAGTGCTTCACCATCCATTGAGGTAATTGACATCGGGACTTCTTGAAGGTTTTGTTCAGTTTTTTGTGCGGTTACAATAACCTCTTCTAGTACAGATGTGTCTTTAGACTCTTCTTCTTGAGCATAAACATTAGAAAATGTCATACCCCCGGCAAGTGCCATGCTAATGCTTAATTTCAGCAATGATTTTTTGCTAAGTTTCATATGAACTCCAAATATTTAGTTAATAATTGGCTCAGGATTATATTACTTGTCACTAAATTTAACAAAACTTTAACAAATAAAATCAGAAATACTTAACATTTTTTGCAGCTTTTGTAAGTATTGACCTAAATGCCAGCCATCCATTAATGCATGATGGACTTCTATCGAAATTGGCAACATTATTCTACCGTTGTCTTCGTAATATTTTCCAAATACAATTTTAGGAATCGAATCATTTGTTCCGTAGTTTCTCGGGTGGGAAAAGCTGCTAAACTCAATCCATGGTATAACCGAATAATGAATGATATCAATATCATCATTACGCCCATCAAACTCAAGTTTGCCATTTTTACCTCGTTCATTTTGCTTCATAGCATTTTGATAAAATTTGCTAAACTCTTTATAATAGTCAAAATAACAAAAGCTAAAGGTATTATCATCACTTAAGACGGTACTGCCTGCATAAATTTCATTACATTCAATAACACCTTCTTCATATAGCCTATACTTAAATTCAGGTATTTTATTTGCCGTATCAATTGATGCAAATAATAATGCAGAGGAAAAAGAGAGGCCGCCTTGTTTTGTTGCTTTCAGTAAATCAGTTACATCAAGTCGAGAACATATATTAAAAAAAGGGTTTTCATACTTCTTAAAGAACTGGTATTGGTTGATTCTCTTCCATTGGGATAAGTCTAATTTTTTAAAATTCATAGCTTTGCTATATTAGCATTAATTAATATAATGAGCCATATTCATAACTAATTTTTAACTCGATTGTGATTTTGACATTTTCAGCCATTAGTGATTTTTTTTCAATAATCCAGCTTTAAAAATCGTCAA
>JADGEI010000019.1 GCA_016744455.1 Alcanivoracaceae bacterium | reverse complement strand
CGTTCAGTTTGCGCTCCCCAAAGTTTGTCTGCGGGAACATTTACATCTCCTATCGTATCTTTTTCAATTCTGTAATCCATTATATTATATTTAATATTTAGTTTGATTTTTTTTAACAAAGCATTTTTCAATATACTACTTAGTTGATTTGAAATATTATCTACAGAATCAGAAAAAGGTGTTTGAGCGTGTGCTTTAAAGTCAATTATAATACCATTACATAGAGAATACTTTTCATACATTGACCTTATAAATGTACTCTTACCTGATCCAACATATCCTGTGACAAATAATAATGGGCATTCTGATTTAGTAAATGCCTTAAAAATATTTTTTTCTTTTGATCGTGGAACATATAATTTGTCCCAAAAGGATATTCTGTCAATACAGCAATTTCTTCCTGAGTTTTCAACCTCATACCTATATATATCATCAAACTTCAGCTTCTTTTCGTTATCTATCATCAGAATTATTTATTTTATTTGTAGTTATTATTTTTTTTTCTAATATATCAACATGTTTTTTTATATTTGAATTGGCAGAGGTGAATTTTGTAAGAATTTCCTTGTTTTCAGAGTGTATAATTTTTCTTAAAATATCTTCTTGTTTATTTTTATTATAAAAAAGAGTATATAAAGAAATTATTACTGCAACTAATGCAGGTATAATTGCAGCAATAATAGGTGTCCAATAGTTTCTTTTATTTAGTTCAGAATCATGTAATGAATTGGCTATTTCAAGTAACCTTATTCTTTCATCAATTGATAAAGCATCATTTTTTTGTATATACAAGCTTATTATAAAATATGATTCAAAATTTGTTTTTTTTGTTTTAAAAAACTCTGGGTGTAATTTAGATAGTTTTTCCCAGTCATCAACTGACATTGGGTTTCTACTTAAGCTTTTTTTTATTTCTATTTGATGAGATGAATTGTTAGATTTTGTAGCAAGAAAGTTTATCAGACTTATTACATCCCTTATTCTACCGTTATTAAGATAAGATGATTTTTTCATTTTAAGTGGTTTTTTTAGTAATTAAAAAACAATAACATGTAGTTACTAGGTTGTCAAATAGTAGCTTTATCCAAGATGAAAGAAACCTGTATTCAAAAAATCGAAGGTGTGTGCGGCTGTACAAGGTCGTGATATTCCCCCAAAAACTGGACACCAAATAAAGACATAAGGAATCCAAAAAAATGACAAGAAAATATGCATCTTTCACAAAAGAGCTTAATATTCATTATAAACTACCCCTATAACAGTTTTAAATGTGGAACACATATCTGAAGTCTATAGCAATATAACACTTTCAGTAGAATCAATCAATTTGAAATATTCAAGAGACTATTGTTTAAATATTTATATAAGGTTTCCCTAAATTTTTATTTATGTGTAAAATAGTTTTTTTAAATTTCAATCTGCACTGTCAATGTCAAAAATCTTAAATTTTGAAATCATGCCAATGGGTGAATACGCTGAAAAAGCCTATTTAGATTATTCTATGTATGTGGTATTGGATCGAGCCTTACCCTTTGTTGGTGATGGCTTAAAACCTGTCCAACGCCGCATTGTCTTTGCGATGAGCGAATTGGGCTTATCAGCTAAATCCAAACATAAGAAATCAGCCCGTACCATCGGTGATGTGATTGGTAAATACCATCCTCATGGAGATTCCGCCAGTTATGAGGCGATGGTTTTGATGGCACAGCCTTTTTCCTATCGTTATCCTTTGGTTGATGGTCAAGGGAATTTTGGTTCACCAGATGATCCTAAGTCATTTGCAGCTATGCGTTATACTGAATCTCGACTAACAGCTTACTCCAAAAGTTTGTTACAGGAAGTTCCGTTTGGTACTGTAGAATGGCAACCCAATTTTGATGGAACATTGCAAGAACCAGTATACTTACCTGCACGCTTGCCTAATATATTGCTAAACGGTGGTTCAGGAATTGCTGTGGGTATGGCAACCGATGTTCCTCCTCATAATTTACGTGAAGTTTCTGCGGCATTGTTTCAACTTTTGGATCACCCTGATTCTACCATTGAGGAATTATGCCAACATATTCAGGGGCCCGATTATCCATCTTATGCCGAAATCATCACGCCACGGAAAGACATTGTTGAAATGTACAAAGCTGGTAAAGGCAGCATTCGTATGCGTTGTGTGCATGAAAGAGAAGATAAAAATATTGTTATTACGGCCTTACCACATCAGGCAAGTCCTGCGAAAATATTGGGGCAAATTGCCAATCAAATGCGCATTAAGAAATTACCCATGGTTGAAGATTTACGTGATGAATCAGATCATGAAAATCCATTTAGATTAATCATTATTCCACGCTCAAATCGCATAGACTATGAAGGATTAATGAATCATTTATATGCCACAACTGATTTAGAAAAATCATTTCGCGTCAATCTCAATATGATTGGCTTGGACAAACGTCCGCAAGTTAAAAACTTGAAAATGATTTTACAAGAATGGTTAACTTTTAGGACTGAAACGGTTAGACGTCGATTGCAATTTAGACTCGATAAAGTTGAAGCACGTTTACATATTTTAGAGGGTTTGCTCATTGCTTACCTCGACCTAGATGAAGTGATAAGAATCATCCGTGAAGAAGATAAACCCAAAGAATCTTTGATTGAACGATTCAATTTAACTGAAATTCAAGCAGAAGCCATATTGGAGACAAAGTTACGTCATTTAGCTCGTTTAGAAGAGATGAAAATTCGAACGGAGCAGATGGAACTTATGGCTGAGCGCGATAAGTTAGCCGGTATTTTAATGTCACGTGCTAAACTGAAAAAACTCATCAAAACCGAAATCATGGAAGATACCGAACTACATGGTGATGATCGTCGCAGTATAATTGTCGAACGCGAAACGGCTAAAGTTTTTGATGAAACAAGTTTAGTTCCGAATGAACCTAACACCATCATCTTATCTAAAGCAGGGTGGGTAAGAGCAGCTAAAGGGCACGATATTGATGGCTCAAAATTAAATTACAAATCTGGTGACGAGTATGCCCACCATGCCCGCGGGCGCAGCAACCTTAATGCAGTTTTTCTAAGTAATAACGGCAGAGCATTTTCATTGTTATCACATACATTACCCTCTGCTCGTGGTCAAGGTGAGGCCTTAACAACTAAATTTAAGCTTCCAGAAAATTCACAGTTTGTTGCAACAGTCTGTGAAAAACCTGATACCATGTTATTGATGGCAAGTTCTGCTGGGTATGGGTTTATCACAGAAATGGAAAACCTCTACTCCAAAGTCAAAGCCGGAAAACAGTGTATTTCCGTTCCCAAGGGAGGATTTACCACACTGGCACCTAGAGTCATTGAGAATGTCGATGAGGACTTTATAGTTTGTGTTACTAGTGTAGGTCATTTGTTAGCTTTTCCTGTACGCGAGCTTCCAAAATTAGCGAAAGGTAAAGGCAACAAAATGATTAATATACCGCCCAAATTACTCAAAGCAGGTGATGAATATATGGTGGACATGTTAGTCCTTAGTGAAAATGATTCATTTTTGGTTTGGGCGGGTGCACGCTATATCCGTGTCAAATGGAAAGATTTACAAAATTTCCTCGGTTACAGAGCAAAACGTGGCAACTTATTACCAAAAGGTTTTAGAAATGTTGATAAATTGGAAAAAGAGTCATAAATAGAGTTCAATAACTAACTGTTGGCGTGATCAAAACTCTTTGGTTAGACTGGTGCTCAGTGCAACTGTGATTATTTAAGCCTTTGCTGGTAAGCACGTATTGTCTTTCCGGTTCTTTTATTAAAAGCTTAGTGTGGATAATTACCAATCAGCGATTACATAAGTTACCCTTGGGTTATTTATTAGGGCTAAATTGGCCCTGTTAATTCAAAACCATCCGTGAATATAATTTCTTCACGTTGCAATTTATACAATTCGTCACCATGAACCCCATCATTACCTACAAAATAGAGTTCTCCATTGAAAACAACCATCGGCACACCGGTAATGCCGCTGCCATTATTAGGGTTTAAATCAGCCACCATTGTCGTGCCTGATTCTGTTCCATCTGTTTTCCATAATTCAAAACCAAAACCTGATTTCAAGGCAGTAAAATAGAGAAAACCATCGACAACCACCTGTGGTTTTGGAAAACCATGTTCACTACCGGGATTAATGTCCTTAACCATTGATGTTCCTGCTATAGTTCCATCTGTTTTCCACAATTCACATCCATCAGAATTATCTGCAAAAGGAAAATACAGCAATCCATTATATTCCATAGAATTATAATCTGTACACCCGGCTTCGCTAAAAGGTTCCCTAAAGGTTATTTGGGTTGGGTGGGCATCTCCCGAATTTATTTTAAATAACTGTTTTGGAGGCGTGACTGAATCTGCAAAAAATAATAATGAGCCATTTAACTGATTAAGGTATTGAGGGTTGTTATATTCACTGGACAAGTCATCTAACTCAACTGTACCCATTGCTGTCCCATCAGTCTTCCACAATCTTCTACCAGCATCACCAAACGCGGGGAAGTAATACTCGTTAGTTATTAAGGACTGATTTGTACCAGAAACATCAGAAATTCCACCGATAGAACCTGTATGCAATTCCAACATAAGCGTTGTAGTTGCCGTTGTTGCATCAGTTGTATATAACTCTCTGCCCTGATCAATTTCTACCGCCGAAAATAACAATTGTGAGTTAACTGTGCCAATTAATCGTGGCATTGGCCCAGAGCTATTTGAATTAAAGGTCCCAATTTCTACAGTACCCATTGTTGTCATATCGCTGCGATACAATTTTGCGGGGTTCCCTGCACTTGCATAATCGGTAGCTGCAAATACTAAAACTTCTTCGCCCAAAACAGTACTTGTATATGAAATTTCACCCAATGTATTAATTTGGTTTTTAATGGTGATGGCATTATCCGTTCCACCAGGCGTTGCCCACCATGCTCTATTAGAAAAAGTATTAAAATATAATTGTCCGTTAAACACACCTAATTGTGTTGCTAAATCGTTCCCAATTGACGCCAACCCTTCTGCTACAACTGTACCTACTTCAGTCCCATCAGTTTTCCATAATCCATCCACAAAGACAGTCCCAAAATACAAATGTCCATCAAACACCGTAAGGTATTGTGGCATAGTTGAATCTAACCCCACCTCAATATCCTTAACCATAATCGGCACTTGTGAATTCACCATACCAAATTGCATCAAAAACAATAATACTACTCTCTTTTTTGTAAACATATCCAAATACCTTTAATCATTACTTCTTTATACGTATTTTCATTGGTATTCATGACATGGTTTATAATAGGTATTTTTGCACAACTCATTGAACGCAAAAAAAAGTTGCTAATATTCAATCGGTTTTTAATGTATACTATATAGCACATATAACTTTAAGGGGATTTCTATGTCAGTATCAATCATGCAACTATGGTTGCCTATTTTATTGGGTGGTGTTTTTTGCTGGTTTGCCAGTGCGTTAATTCACATGTTAATTAAATACCACAACTCAGACTATAAAAAATTAAGTAATGAAGATCAAGTAGCCGATGCTATCCGTGATGGTAGCCCTGTTGCAGGACTATATCACATGCCTCATTGTAACAACATGAAAGATATGCAGAATGAAGAGATGCAAGAAAAATTTAAGAATGGCCCAATTGCCATGATTAGTGTCTTTGAAAATGGCATGCCGCCTATGGGGAAATTGCTTATTCAACAATTTATTTATTTTATTATTGCTTGCGTATTAATCGCATATGTCGCAACTTTGAGTCTTGCTTCTTCAGCTGATTTTTTATCAGTTTTTCGCTTAATTGCTACAATTAGTTTTTTAACATTTGGTTATGCTTTATTACCTTATTCTATCTGGTTTGGACATCCATGGGCAGTTAGCCTCCGTTATTTAATTGACGCATTAATTTATGCTTTAGGTGTCGCTGCAGTTTTTGCTTGGTTATGGCCTACTATTTAATGCAGTAAAGGATAGTGTTGTTGAGTTAGAGATCACATTTCAAAACATTATGATATTGAGATGTGATTTTTAAGGTCATTCATATTAACCTTGAGGATAATATGCGGCAGTAAATGGTTGGGTGACTTGTTAGCTATGAGTAATTATACTCGCTTCAAGTAGTGGGCATTTATTAAAGTCAGCAAACAATTGAATTTCACCTATTAGCGCTGGTACAAATTGATCATGATTGAGAAAGCCATCTTCCAAATAATATTTAAAAATTTCAAAACGTCCTTCTGCACGATGAGCTTTACAATCTATTCGACCAACAAGTTTATCGCCGTATAAGATTGGCAAGCAAAAGTAACCATACACACGATTAGGTCTAGGAACGTAACATTCAATCCGGAAGTCAAAGTCGAATAGACTATTTAAACGATCACGATGAATTAATAAGTTATCAAATGGAGAAAGTATTTTCACTTGTTCGGCATTTATAGCTGATACTTTCTCTAATGCCTCTATATTTATATAGGCAGTTGGTGACCCTTCATTTGTTATTGTTTTCAACAGACCAGCATCTAAATATTCATCCAGAATGTTTTTCATCGCATCTCGTATGGGCTTACCCTTCTTCAAGTGCAATAGCTGTTTCCACGTAAATATACCATGAGACCGACTTGTGGTTTCAAATAAGTATGACGCATATTCAGCAGTAGTTGGTCTAGTTAAATCAATTCCTTCAGGTAAACAACGTTCAGTTAGATCGAAAACCTTCTCTATGCCGTTACGATGGCATACCATTAAATCACCCTGCATAAACAATTTATCCAATGCTCGTTTGCTTCCACTCCAGTTCCACCAGTTGCCTTTGTTCTTGTCAACTTTATTTTTCTTTAGATCACGCGCTTTAATTGGGCCATCTGCTCTTACACGAGCCAATATTTCTGCCATTAGTTTTGAATCAACATTTGTATAATAACGGTTTTCACCTCTACGTATTGATGTCATTTGAGGCAAAGCAAAACGAAAATCCCTCATAGGCAAATAAGAAGCCGCATGATACCAATATTCAAAAATAGTACGCTCTTTAATCAATTGATTTAAGTAGCTTGGGTCATAACCAGGTACACGGTTCCACAAAACATGATGATGAGCGCGTTCGACTACAGAGAGAGAATCAATTTGCACATACCCAAGATGTTCGATTGCAAGGCGCGTTGCTTGTATACCAACGCCAAATGGTTCTGGTAATAGTAACCCTTGACGGGATAATGCAAGTTTCCTCAATTGTGAATTCATAGATTAAATATTATTTCAAAGTTATAACCAGTTGAACAAACAAACATCAATTGCAAGAAAGTGTTATAAAATACATGTAATATTAGATTAATTCTAAGGTTTTTCTAATCTATAACACATCGTAAGTTAGCTCTGCGTTCTTGCTTGACTGTTTCTACAACATGATTTAATTTTATTCCGAACATTTCAGAAAACTCATGTATTCTTTTATTTAAATCTGTGCATTTATTGTTTTCGTCCAAGACCAAAATAAGCTGCCAATAGGATTGTTCATTTTGTTTGATACCAAAGGCCTCGGAAATATAAGTAAGAGATTGCTGACTATCTCTTACAGCTAAACTTGGAGCTTGGGATAATATTTTAGATAGTGCCATTAATATTTTAAAATCATTAGGGTGATTCTGATTGATTTCTTTTAACCAATTAATGGCATCAAGGTATTTTTCTTGTTGAATGTAGACTTGAGCTTTTAAAAATTGTGTATCAAAATGGGTACGCATATGTGGCAATTGCGTAATTGCCATAACTTTTGAATAGCGTTGTTGTTGATAATAGATTTTAGCAAGTTCAGAACTGGTTTCTTGATCTGTTAGATTTATCTTGTTATAGCGTTCATAATAAGCGATTGCATCATTCCATTGTTTTTTTATGCTGGAAATATATGCCATATTAAAAAGAGCTGTGAGTTGTCTCGGATTTAACTTCAGAGCTCTCTGAAAATAATCAATCGCATTATCAATTTTTTTAAGTTTAAAGAAAGAAACCCCACTATTAACTAATGCAGTTTCACTCTCAGGGTTGTATTGTAATGCTTTTTCATAATCTTCTATTGCAAGGTTATATGCTCCATTTAAAAGTGAAGCTTTGGCTTTTATTAGGTAAGGTATCTCTCCTACAATCTTAGATTTAACTTCTTGAAAATACGGATCAATAAGTTTGATAGTTGATGCATTCGTGTCATCAAAAAATTTGTTAGCTTTTTTAATTTGTTGCAAAGCTTGGTAAGATTTGGCTATTTTATAATTAAGGCTCTTTGCTTGTGGAACTAACACTAAAGCTTGTTTATAAAAGCCTATGGCGACATAGTATTGTTCAATATGTTTGTGCATATCCCCTTTTAAATCTAAAAAACTTGAATTCTGTTGTAATGTTGAGGGTACCTGCGACAAATAATCAAAAGCTTCACTTATTTGGTTTTTATTTAGTGCGTATTTAATCAAGTAATAATAAGCAGGTAAGTAATTTTTTTCTCTCTTGATAGTTTCGCTCAACCCCTTTATGGCACTATCAAAGTCACCCTTTTGCATGGCTGAATTAGCATACAAATAAGGCCACTTAGCATTTTCTTTGTCATCTAACCCAATAATATAATAACATGACATAGCTTGCTCTAAGAAATCAAAGTTATGCAGTAACATGCACCAATTCATGCTTGCTAATAATTCAGTTTCTCTGTCTTGTTTATCTCTAGCATTAAAGATTAATTTTTTAATTTGAATAAAGTTATTTGAAACATTTTCATCCAACCCTTCTAAAGAAACATTAGATAAATCAATAGTTGAATTAGATTCATTAGATTCATTAGCATGTATTGATTGAGACAATAACAGAATTAGAACGAATTGGATTTTCATAGTATTGATCGCAACATTAATTTAATTCCAGAACTTGATAATCATTTAAAAACATATCAGAAAGTTTAATATTTTTAATTAATTGTAAGCCATTATAAACTTTCAGTTGATTGAAATAATTGAGTTGTGCTTCATTTATAATCACCCGAGGATCATTGGAAGCTGCATACGAGCCATTTGGGTTTGTGTTAATTTGAAATTGACGTTCTTTATTGGACAACAATAATCTTAAGTTTGTATATTTATTTGAACTGACTATCAAACCTACCCATTCTTTAGGGTTTAAATTATTCAAGTGAATCTGAGCTTTGTCATTGTTATTATTTATAACAATGTCAATATCACCATCATTGTCAATATCTCCAAATGCTGCTCCTCTTGATACGAATTTTTGAGTTAACCACTTCTCATCTATACTAGTAAAAGAGGTTCCGTTAGAACTTATATTTAACTTATTTGGCTGTGAAAGGTAATTTTTATCGGTAGAGCTATTGTCAGAATCAGCTACTGCTCCATTGAAAATAATTAGATCAGGAAAAATATCTTTATTAACCATAACAAATGAAGCAGACCATCCTGTATAGGCGAAACCATCAGTCGACAATCCTACGTGATTTGTAACATCTTGAAAGATACCTTTGGCGTTATTTTGGTACAACGTATTACTCTCATTCATTAAATGCGTGAAGAAAACATCCAAATCGCCATCAATATCGAAGTCATTAATAGCAACACCCATACTGGCTTCTGCCAAGCCTTGGCCATTAACTGCCAGTCCAGAAATCAGACCATTCTCCTTAAATGATTTCCCTTCTTGATTTAACCATAATAAATTATTTTTACCATCATTAGCAACAATAAAATCATTCCAACCATCATTGTTCACATCTGTACAAATGACATTTAGCCCAGGCATAGAGGGCATATTAGGAAAATATAATTCAGTTCTTTCAACTAAACCTTTAGAGCTATCATTTATGTAAAAAACATCTTTGACACCATTGAACGAATTGGGACCACAATAGTCTTGTTTACTCTTTTTATTGAAACACTTAGGGTTGTTAGTTATCGACCAATTTACATAATTTGCTACATACAAGTCCTTAAGTCCATCATTATTAACATCGCAGAAGCTTGCACCCGTTGACCATTTTGGTTCTGGTTCGTTTAAATCAATAGGCTTAAATGACTTGCCTTTATTATTAATTAGCAATTGATTGCCATGTAAGTTAGTAATGTATAAATCAACCCAACCATCGTTATTAACATCGGCTGAAGCAGCACCAATTCCATACTCCTTGTTATCCATTTTCATGTCGAGTGTTACATCCTTAAACAATCGATTACCTGTACTATTCAAGGAATTTTCAAACAGTTTATCTTTAAACTCATTAGTCTCAAATGCACCACTTTGTACCATGTAAATATCTAAATCACCATCGTTATCAAAGTCTAACAACGCCACTCCTGAACCAACTATTTCAGGATAAAAAAAAGCGCCAGAACCACCGTTATGATGTTGAAACTCAAAGTGCAACTGAGGGGCTATTTCAGTAAAGTATTCTGCTTTGGCAGCCGTTTTACTAAACAATAAAACGGCAAACAGAAGAGCATAATAAACAGTTTTCACAATTTAATTAATGAATTTCTTTCTTCTACTAAAGATATAAAATACACCAAGAGTTAACATCAATAATTCAATCCAAGTATTAAGCAAAGGGATATTAATGGCAATTGATGAAATAATTAATGCATCACTTGCACCTGAACCAGCAGAACCAGTAAATACACTTCCATTATATTCAACAGAAAGTGGACTAGTAATATTAACAAATTCACCACCTAAAGCATTTAAAGGTATGCTAACCATAATTGAGAACTGACAACTACTATTTGGTAATAAATTTCCGTTGTTTAATGAAACAAGTGACGTACCTGTTAAGCTTGAACCTATCCCACAAACATCATTTTGAGGCGTATTCACCGCTACAGCACCCGTCACAAAAGCATCCAAATCATCTGTAAAACTAATTTGACTGGCAAGAATTGACGAGTTATTGGTAATTTCAAAAGTAAGTTCAACAGCGTTTCCTGCAACAATATTAGTACTACTGAAGACCTTAGTCAACACTGGAATATCAACAACTGTAATTGTAGCAGAAGCAGTTGAACCCATACCTAAATCTGAATCTAAATTTGAAGTAGTATTGATATAATCACCAACAATAGTTCCACTTACATCGACACTAATATCACAAACCGACATTGCTGATACTTGCCCAGCAGAATAGCTAATCGTATTTGAGCCTGGCACTGCTGTAACTGTTCCACCTGTACAAGTATTCAAGATAGTGTTAGGGCTTGCTACTTGAAAGCCTAATGGCATAACATCATCAAAACTGAGCAAACCAACATCCGCTAAGTTATTAGTATTATCAATTGTAAAAGTCAATTGAATAATATCATCAATCAAAATAGGGTCCGAACTAAAGGATTTACTAAACATTGGTGCGTTTGCAACCAATAACGAAGCCATTGCTTGGCCGCTATTACCATGATTTGAAGTTAAATCTCCTGTATTATTGGTAGAATTACCAAGAACAGAAGAAGTGACATCGACACTAATAGTACAACTATTAGCTGAATTTACTGTACCCGAATTATAACTGATAATTGAAGTTCCTGAAACTGCTGTGATAGTACCTCCAATACAACTAGAAGTCGAGTTTGCTGGCGTAGACACTAACAGACCTACTGGTAAATTATCTGTAAAGTCTAATGCTGTAGCATTTTGTGAACTGAATGAATTGTCAATAGTAAACACCAATTGACTTATACCCCCTGAATGAATTGTATCAGGCATATACTGCATGCTAAATAATGGTACTGGATCAACAATTAAAGTATCAACCGCCACTGGGCTCATACCTAAATCAGATGTCAAATTACCGCTTGTATTAACAAAGGTTCCAGCATTTGATGTTATGACATCAACACTGATAACACAAGTTGCACCAGCATTTACCGCCCCTGAAGAATAACTGATGCTATTTGACCCACTAACTGCAGTTAATGTACCACCAGTACAGGATGTGTTCGCATTAGAAGGAGTAGCAATGGTCATATTAGTTGGAAAAGTATCTACAAAAGCCAATGACATCGCATCAACCGTACTCAAACTATTATCTATGGTTAAATCAAGGGTGCTTACTGACCCTATAAACACTGTTGACGGTGTAAAAATTTTATCAAATCCGGGTTGTGAATTGACTGATAATGTAGCCGTAGCGCTTCCACTATTACCAGAACTCGAGATCAAATCTGAAGTTATATTCACATGAGTACCACTAGACACTCCCGTTACAGAAACCTCTATCACACAACTACTACCAGCTGCTAATGTGCCATTATTTAATGAAACAACTGCAGTACCAGCCATAGCTGTAATTATCCCTCCACAAGTGTTATTTATCATTGGCGCTGCATCAACCACAATCCCTGCTGGCAAATTATCGGTCATCATTAGATTTGATGCTGCAATAGTATTTGTACTATTATCAATGGTGAATGTCAAATTCGATGTCATTCCTTGCCCTATTGCATTTGGACTAAAGGACTTTGAAAAAACGGGTGGCGCTTCAATAACTAAGTCGGCAACTGCTGGATCAGCTACTATCAGACCTGCTGATAACAGACTACTCGTTGTATTGGGGAAATTTCCTGCCATTGCTGATAAAGGCACAGATAAATTTACATCAAACGTACAACTGCCACTGGCTGGAATATTGCCTCCAGTAAATAATAAGAAACTAGACCCAGACAATAAAGAACCTGTGCCACAAACATCTGTCAATGGTAAATTAGTGGCAACCAAACCAGATAAAACCAAATTCAAATCATCAGAAAATGCTAAATCACTAGCTGCATTTGTTGCATCCACATTTTCAATAGTGAACGTTAATACAGGTGTACCTGTTGCAGTTGTTGGCCCATTAAACGACTTGCTAAAAGTTAACAACCGCACACCTAAATCGTCACTTGCAGAATCTCCATCCACAGCCAATCCATTAATTGTACCTGTCACATCTGAAGTTGTATTTGTATTAACCGAACTTGTGACACCAAAGGGCACTTGTAAAGTTAGAGAAAATGTACATGTACCTCCAGCAGGCAAATTTCCATCGGAAAAGCTTAGTGATGAGGTACCCGTTATTGTAGAACCAGCACCACAAACATTGTTTAATGGCAACCCTACTGCACTCAATCCTGTCAATGCTGCATCCAAATCATCAGTAAAACTGATTGAGCTTGCTGCATTACTTAAATCCAAGTTTTCTAACGTAAATTCCAATGTGACAGTATCACCTGGTACAACTGGATCATCAGTAAACGACTGACTTAAAGATAACAAATTCGAGGAAACCGACAAAGAATCTGTCGCAGGAGGAATAGTAACAGGAGCTCCTTGTGTAACTGAAAGTGAGCTTGTTACATTTACATATTCATTTGTTGCAGCAGCGGCTGGAACGAGAATTGGTACGTCTATAATACAACTTGTACCCGCTGGTAGAGATCCTCCGCTATAAGTTAGTAATGTAGTACCTGCCAAAGTTCCACCACATGTGTCAGTTGTAGGAAGGCCTATTGCCATTAAGCCAGTTAAACTAGCTGTCAAATTATCAGTAAAAGAGGTAATAGTCGTGTCTAAGATTGGGTGAATATTATCAAGAGCAAAACGAAGTGTAGTTGCTTGTCCAGGAATCACAGGGTTATCTACATAGGCCTTAGTGAAAACTAAACCTGCTATGGACAAATCATCTGATGCGGGATTTGAAGTTGTCGTCACTCCTTGTACAAGTGCTGAAACACCACTAGTAGTATTGATGTAAGTACCGATGGCTGCACCAAGCGGTACAGATAAATCAACACTGAAAGTACAGGAGCTTCCTGGGCTTAAAGTACCACCCATTAAAGTCAAAAATGTATCCCCTGCTGATCCAACTAAGCTGGAACCTGCTCCACAAGGTGGGTTCGGAGCTGAAGGAGAAATTGCAACCAAACCACCAAGAACTGTTGACAAATCGTCAGTAAAAGTGATGCCTGTGGCATCAGTTAAGGCATTTTCTCCATGAGCTAAAGTGAATTCCAAGGTTACTGTATCACCACCAGCAACAGTGTTATTGATAAATGACTTGGTTAAACTTGGCGCTGCTACAATAGTTAAACTATCACTAGCAGGGTTTCCTATACGTGTTGCTCCATCAACAGCAGCTGTAATCTCACCCGTTGTACTTTGGTAATTACCAACAGGCATATCACTAGGGATAGTAACAGTAACATCAAATGTACAACTTGATCCTGCTGCAGGAGCAGCAGTTAGATTCCCTGAGGTAAGAGACAACCCTTGTCTATCAGTATCGAAAAAACTCAATGCAACAGTACCACCACAAGCCGTTGGTGGAAATACCATTGATAGGGGAAAGGGGAAAAATCCTGTATTTACCCCTCCATCTGTTAGTTCATCAAGAAAAGTAATATCAGTTGCAGCAGAAGTTGCACTTGTATTAGTCACCGTATATCGAATAATGACATCATCACCCGAGTTTACAATTGGATCTGTGGCAAATGTACCTACTTCCAAAAACTCCATGGTCAGTGTTGGGATCGATTCTACAAATAAATAAGCCACAGCTGGAGACGACATAAAACCTGAGCCATCAATAGTTGAGGTTAATTGGCTAGTGGTGTTAATGAATTGGCCTTGGTTGGCCGCAGCCGGGATAGTTAAAGACACTTCAATTGAACAAGAGGCTTGTGCAGGTATAGTACCTCCTGAAAACCCAATTAATGTTGAGCCAACACCCGTTACATTGCCCGCACAATCATTGCTGACTAAACTATCAAATATCAATCCCGCAAGCACTGGGGTCATTGCTGCTAAGTTGTCTGTGAAAGCAACCGATGTCGCTGGAAAATTCCTATCTGTGTTCAGCATAGTAAAACGTAAAGTAGCCAATCCTCCGGGAGGCACTGGATCATCTAAAAATTCTTTATAAAAAACCACTTTGTCGGATGTGACATCTAGAGGTGCTACAGCAAAACCGCTGTCAATAAAATCAACTTTCAGGTTTTCACTTTGGTTTATTAACACTCCAATTCCAGTTGCAACGACATCGACTGTAGCTGTACAACTTGCACCAATAGGTAAAACCTCAAAGCCAGGAAAAATAGTGTTTCCTCTTGCGACTAAGGTTATTTGATTTGTACCAGAAATTGCTGTTAGCGTTGTATTAGGAGCCGAAGCACTGATGCAGTCCGTAGAGCTATTTGCTGGTGAGGCTATGACCAATCCCACTGGAAGGTAATCTGTAAAATTCAAATTACCTACTCGGTTTGTATTCAGCGTATTATCAAATGTAAAAGTCAAACGACTTGGAGCACCAAGTTTGATTGCTGAGGGAGTAAAGCTTTTAGAAAAACCTGATAAATTGGTTGCAACAGTTAAGTCAATTGGCAAACTCATACTAGAGCCAGCGCTAGACGCAAGTGTAATGGCTGGATTAGTATGTGATCCAGGTGTACTTGCCGTAACATTAACTGAGACTTGGCATGATTGCCCTGCGCCTAATTCAAGATCTGATGCAATGATTGTGTTACCACCATTTGGTGCTGTAATTGCACCACCTATCCCCATAAGGCAATTTGTTTCTATATTGGCCGATGTCGATATATCTACATCTCCAGGTACCGTAGGTAATGCATTTGTAAACGCCATACCAACAACGGGAAAACCCGAGCCATTAGTTAAGCTATAAATCAAACGAGCATTAGAACCAGGACCAATAGTTGCAGGTTCAAAACTAGCAGAAATAGTTGGCTGAGCCTTAACACTAAAGGAAAAAAGAAGCGATAATGACAGCATCAATAGTGCTCTATAAACTAATCGATTTATACAGGTGTTTTTTAGTGCGTTTACCATGATTTCCCCAAATTATTGTTTTTATTTATTGTATATGAAAAAAGCATAAAACCCAATAATTAATTTTGCTTTGAGAAACAATATAATTAAGTGCATAACTATTAATTACTCAAAATTGTTATTCCTATTTTTAATGGTAATTGAAATTAAAAAAATAGTATTCAATTTTTAATAATATTTACGAATTCACACGCTATTCTTTATCAAAATTACACTAGTGTGTTAGAATTTATTCACTAACGTTAAAGAAACACTATTTCATAGACTACATAAAGGGGAATAAATCATGAATAAAACCACTATAAAACTCGGCTTACTCACAAGTGCGATACTAGTTGCACTCAACACACAGGCAATTGAAATCAACCAAAATAAATCAAAAGTTGTTTTTGATGGTTTCCAACACGCTAACTATAATGTTAGCTTAAAAACACCAGAAGGAAAAACATTTCAATTTAAAACAAGCGACTCTAATTTTTCGCTAACTGCTAAGATGATTGGACAAAAAGAATTAAATAACGGTTTATATAAATATGAACTAACACCTGTTTTCAAATCTGGTAAGCTAGCCAATAAAGTGCGCAGTTTAGCTGATGACAAAGTATCTAATGAATATAAAAACACTTTTAAAAACCAAGCGCAAGTCATTTCAGGTGTTTTTACTATCAACGAACAATCTATCGTAAAGAAAGGCGAAGAGTCGAAACCTGAAGCAATTGTTGATCAAGATATTGAAACCACACGTGACCAACAAATTTTAGATGACCTTATTGTTGGTGGAAGCATTTGTGCTGGGTTGGATTGTGTTAATGGTGAAAGTTTTGGCTTTGACACCATACGTTTAAAAGAAAACAATTTACGAATCAAATTTCAGGATACGAGTAATAGCGCCTCATTTCCTTCCAATGACTGGCAAATAACTGCTAATGATTCAAGTAATGGCGGCCAAAATAAATTTTCAATTGATGACATAGACGGCGGACGCACACCATTTACTATTGAAGCAAGAGCTCCAAGCCATTCGTTATATGTTGATGATGGAGGAAGAATCGGGCTAGGTACAAGCACACCAGTTGTAGAGATGCACGTTGTTAACGGTGATTCACCAACTATCCGTCTTGAGCAAAATGGCTCTTCTGGATTTACAGCTCAAACATGGGACATCGCTGGTAACGAAACCAATTTCTTTGTACGAGATGCAACCAATGGATCACGATTACCCTTTAAGATTCGCCCAAGTGCTCCAACAAATAGTTTATATGTTGACACCGATGGTGACATTGGTTTAGGCACTGCTTCTCCGTCTGCTAAATTACATGTTAGTGGGGGTGCACTTCAAGTTGAAGGTAGCGGAAATTTTGTCGGCACTGATGGCACAACAAATTTAACCGTGGAAGATACAAATGCCACTCCAGATGAAAGAATCATGCTAAATTTGAAAAATCAAGGTGGGTCAGTAATCCTCTTTAAAAACACAATTCCTTTTACCACAAGTTGGGAGATGAGAATGGATAGTACAACAAATAGTTTTAAAATATCGAAAGAAGCACAAGCAGATGCACCCTTTGAGATAACTAGTTTTGGTGACATTGTTCAATCTGGAGTAACAGTCCACTCTTCTGATAAGAATAAAAAGAAAAACATCAAAACTGTAAATACTAATAATGTATTAGATAAAGTCAGCAAACTTCCTATTTCCACTTGGCAATATAAAAACCAAAATAAAGAAGTTGTCCACATGGGCCCGATGGCACAAGATTTTAGAGCAGCATTTGGACTAGGTATGAATGATATAACCATATCTGACACCGATGTTGGTGGAGTTGCTTTAGCAGCCATTAAGGCATTAAAAATCGAACTTGATCAGCGTGATCAAGTTGTAAAAACATTACAAGAAAACAATGCCCAATTAGAGCAAAGGTTATTTAATTTAGAAGCACGTTTTTTTGCAAAGGAAAAGTCAGTCGTACAACATTAAGCAAGAGATAGTTCAGTACCATCCAAAACAAAGTGAATCATGCGTTTAAGTATGGTTCACCTTTTATTGCCTTATCAAAACATTACCCTATATCAATTAAAAAGCATATAAAAAACAAGATCAAATTTCCATAAATACACCTGAAAATCAAACCCTCAAATATAGTACCACTGAGCACTCAATTCATACATTAATTTTATTAATAGATTTAAGCAAATAGAGATCTCTACCTAATTCAAGAGCGATCAATAGAAAAATAATCTAGGTTTTAATTAAGGTGACAAGCAAGTCAAATAACCCACTATTTATGCATAACTAGTGTTAATAGAAAATTCTTTAGAGAAGGGTTTTTGCTGATTTTTACGTTAACTGGAGACCTTATAACTCTTTGGCATATTAAATTGTTATGCAAAGATTTAAATTATAACAACAAAAAAGGCCGTTAGACTATTAATCTAGCGACCTTACTTGTAGAGAGTATTGCACAACCCTCATTAATTTGAAAGTATAATTAGTTCTTAAGTATTAAACCAAATGGATCTATATCAAATTCATTTGAAATGCTGTCTTGATCAAAATCACCTGTAGGATTGCCTTCCCTCAGAATTGTTTCAAACCAAGCGACAACAGAATTCAAGCTTCTAAATGCAGCATTACTATTAAATAACGTTAATGTATTCCCCATAAATAAATAGTTATTGCTATCACGCGTTAATTCAGACACAGTTTCATTTGCAGGTGTTTTGCTATTAATTAAATCTACCGTGTTTTTAGCAGCCAAGATAAATACTGTTTCTTCAAATCCATCCGCAAATATGTCTTCTGGTGCATCAACAAAAACACTGCCAGAAACTGTAGAAAACCCATTAAAACTAGGACCACCATTATCAGTAGTCAAAATATAATCTGCCCCTAAACCTGGATTTTCCGGATTAGCAATCCCACTTAAAACGATAGTAAGTGTATCCATAGTGCTTGCTGACCCGCCGTTCACAGTGAGTATAGTTTGATTGACATCACCACCAGTTTTTGCTGCTGTGAGTGCTGAACCTCCCACAATAGAAACCAAAGAACTAGCCACTTGATCGATTCCACCTGACGTTGTAAGTGCGATTCTACTCCCAGTACTCAATGCAGCTGCAGGAGTTAAAACCACAGTATATTCAGTCATTGAATTCGTAAACAAGCTAGTGGGAGTAATCACAGCTGACAAGGTTCCCAATACAGTAACTTGAAAACTAGTGGTAATAAAACCATCTTGTAAATCATCTGCTTTTACTGTGACTGTAGTTAAGCCAGAACCAACTCCTGTAATAATTAGCATATCATTCATTACCGATGCTGTGACAACATTAGTATTGCCTATAGAATCTATGGTAAATGTCATTGGATCACCATCTCCATCGTCAAAGATAAAATTCAAATCTGTTACAATAGGTGCTCCTGCATCTAGATCTACAGTAACTGCACCATCTTCTTCTTTTACATTTTGATTTGGAATAATATTAACCACAGTTGGTGTATTTGCTGCAGTGTAAGTACTACCACTAATGGTTGAAAGACCAGATTGAACTACGGCTCCAGAAGTTGTTCTTAACGTATAGGCATTACCCATTCCTGCTACACCGGGATTAACAATAGAGCCCAATACAACTGTAATCTGGTTAGCAATTGTAGCACTACCAGCTGTTATTTCAATTATTGTCTGGTTTGCATTGCCGGATATTTTTGAACCAGACAGACTACCACCAGATAATGAGTCAAGAGTGCTTAAACCTTGATTTAAATCGGTAGTATCCAAGATAATGCGATCACCAGGGCTTAAAGCTGTTGCTGGAAAAAATTGAATAGTGTAGTCTGTAGTATCACCAGCAACTAAAGATGTAGGTGTTATAATTGCAGGTGTTAATGTTCCGATAACATTTACATCAAATGATTCAGTTATTACTCCACCACTGGTATCATCCGCTTGCACTGTAACAGTCGTTGAACCTGTTTGCAAACCTGTCAACCTCAATGTATCGCCTACAATAACTGGAGTAACAATTGATGCATTATGTCCGGCGGCAATTGAAAATGATAATGTTTCACCATTATCATCAGTAAAGGTATAGTTCAAATCATTGTTTACAGAAACACCAGCATCTAGATCTACAGTTATTTGACCATCATCCGCATTAATCGTCTGATTTGGAATCATGTTAGTTACGGTTGGCCCTCCTGCACCTGTATAGACTAGTGCGGGTACAGTAACACTATCAAAAGGTATCCCCATGCTATCTTCTACAGTAATTATATAATCAAAACTAGAACCATTATCAGGTGGGTTTGTGACCACTGTAAGGACAAACTCAACTGTAGTACCATTAGTGACCACATTAGAAGGAGCAACTACTAATGTTCTCGCATCCACTCCACCATAAAAGGTACCCATAGTTAAATTAGCTGGCTGAATAACAGAGACTAAACCATTCATTGGGTTTCTAAACCGAAAAGTATCAGCAGTAGTCACACGGATATTATTATCCACTCCGAAAGAAGTTGCAGCATCAAATTTAATTGTATAATTTGTAGTAGCACTAAATGACAAGTCATCAGGTGTTACCGACGCATTGGTTAATGTGGCAGCGTGAATTGATGTGGATAAGACCATCAATATGCAGGTTATTGTGTATTTAATTTTCATGGGACCCCCTTGACAATATATTTGTTTTGATTAATATTTTACCCAAGTTAATATGGATAATAGAGGATATATTAGCACATTTGAAAACACATTAATAGATTTCAAATACTCTCTAGTAATTATTGAAGGAGTTTTAGATTTTAAAATTTGGGTGGGTTAAATTTCCAATTATAATCGTTGAAAATTTTAATTATCGGACATAAAACCCTCCTAACAACTAAACTATTAAGAGGACTTATAAAAAATTGCTACTATTTAATCAGAATTGACCAATAATAAATTAATGTTGAATTCTACAACCTCAAACTCGGGTCGCCCAATATAGTCCAGCCAAGAATAACATCTAAAGCATCAGGGTTGGTTTGTGCGTACTGTGTTTTGGCTTGGGTAACAGCATCACCTAGGGTTAATTCTTCATGAGTGAGTAATGCCAACACCAATTCCGCTAAGCCTTTTTCGTGTTCTGCTTTGGTTAACGTACTTGCACCCAATACGGAGGCTGCGCCACCGTTTGCATTAAGCATAAATGCATGAGCCAACGTATCTTCTGTTGGCGATACAAAATAGGTATTCCAACAACCCCATTGAGTAACCAATGTAGGTGAATCAACATTGGTAAGCAAATTGGCATCACCGCTTCTAAACATACGTGAGAAGCTCCAGTCTCTAGGTCCAGAATGACCAATAAAACTGGTCAGTGCTACGCCTTGGTTTATGTTATTTGTAATTTTTGCTTTAGCAAGTGTTAAACCATCATCATCTAAGAAAGCTTTAGTGTCTATACTCATGTTATCTTGCCAAGCTTGTGGCAATTGGCTTATTAGTGATAATGCATCATTTTTAAAGGAATAACTACTGGCGTCATCGTATTCATCTGCTGCAAAAACAGCTGTTTGACCATATGACTTGGTACTATAGGCTTGTATTTTATGTGTTATGTTAGCCAGTTCTTGTTCTGTTCTAACTGGCAGTCTTCCAATATTAATATCAGGGATGCTATCATTGTTAATATCAGCGTATTTAGCATCAATTGGTGCATAACTAATCAAGTCACTGGTGGAACCATAAATAGTAGGAATAAAACTAATCGATCCAACTCCCAAATGATTTTTATAATCATAGGTATCACCACCAATCAACAGTACATTAGTTATCCCTTGTTTGGTTGCAGCAAAATGGATGTAATCTGCAATACTCAGTGCACTAACGTTGCTGTAACCATATTGTGCATAAATTTGTTCAACATCTACTAGATTAACTCGGTAATCAACTTCTTTTGCTTCGATAAAACTATCCAACTCAGCACCATTAAAATCAGGGTGGCTGATGATTAAATAATCATAATCGTTGTTTAGATTATTTATTTCACTTAGCATCACCGGCAATGTAAGTTCAGGCGTCATAATTTCTGACTCAGCGGATACATAGACAAATCCACTGTTATTATGTAGCGAAAAATTTAACTCGCAATCACTAGTCACTTGACTACTACAATTACTGGTTGTCATTGTATCAATTTCTGTAACACTGCCATCAGGGTTTTCTTGATAAACAAGATAATTTTCATCGCTGGCATGACTGATTCGGTAATTGTTAATTGGCGTAAAGTTTGTTGAGGCATTTTCTTCAAAACCATTAAGGTAAATAACTTCATCATTACTACTAGGATTATTAGATAAGTCAATTTGAAAGGCTAATTGTTTCTCTATTAATACAAAATTTCTAGGATAACTTACTTGCAATGATTCGATATGAATAACATCGGCAGTTGTATTGGTATCATTGGGTACACGTACTAATAGTTGATTTGTTCCATTAGTGATTGTATTACGATTTGCGGTGTATGTTCTTATCTCTGAACTTACTCCATCAAATCTAAAGTCATCTAATGTAGTGCCATTTAGTTGATAAATAACATGATGATCTGGACTGAGCGCATAATCAGAGCCTCCCCAAATATTCATTGTTACTTCTACTTGACCTTGTGAGGCCATATTGTCAATAGCAAAATCAAGCGGTTCACTCTTTTCAGAACCAATGGCCAAGATACGTTTTTTGAACCAAGGATCAGCAATAGGTGAACCAAAGCTGTATGCATTATTTTCATCTTGCCTGATATGTTGGATATAATGACTTACATTTTCTTGCTGTTCTTGTGCTTGGAGTTCTGAAGGTTTGATTTCCCTGCTTGCCGTGAAGGTTAATGTATAAACATTGCCTTTTTGATACAAGCTATTACCTGCTTTGCCAACGAATTCAATATAGCTGTCTGTAGAGAACAGACCATTTTCAGCAACGATTTTTGCCGGCACTTGAGTGCCATTTAAACTGATGCCAATGTTTTTACTCGAACTCCCTGACAAATCAATACCAAGGGCTGAGATATCTGCATTGCTTATACGATAAATGCCATCTTTTGAGACGTTAACATTGAGTATTGATTGAGGTGTGTCGATACTCGCTTGCACAGATAATGACAGAGTTAAGGCTGATAATACATACTTCACGGTGTTTTTAATATTCATGAGCCTGCTCCTTTTGACTGTAATGTCTTATTTTGTTGTGACCTTATGTAATCATTAATAGCGCTGGCTTTTTGTTGTTTTCTTTCTTCAACTTTGCCTTCATGTTGTTGTTTAATATTATCCCAATGGGTTGATTGTAGGCTTTCAATTGAGTCTTCAACGCCATACAGTTTATTAATTTCATAGACCCCATGAGATTGGCGTCTGCCTTTAATATCAATATCAACAAGTGCCCACTCTCTTGTGTATTCACCTTTGTAAGTGTATTCATAAGTCACTAGCTTAGTGCTGTAAACGGCTTTTGAAGCAATGGTGACAGGGTTGACTTGAACCCACATACCATCGACTTGACGGTAAACATCAAATCCAATGTTTCCAGTTTCGGTTAGTGTTGACCATTTCAAGATAGTCTCACCTGTGGCCTGATTATAGGACGTTTTAAAGCTCGCCAAGGTTATGGGGGTTGTAACAACAGGTTTATAACCAAAGTCTGCAGTGGTATTTAATATTGGGAAAACACCGCCAACAGAAACAGCATACCCTGTATCGTCTTGTGAGTTATTATCAATGGTATTGTCATTAGCATTTGGGCCATCTGTGTGTTGAAGATTAGCTAATTCATTGAATTCATCAGTCACAGATACTCTATAAGTACCTGCTGCTAAACCCGTAAAGGAGTAATCTCCATTGGCATCGGTTGTTGTCGTTGCAACAATACTTCGGGTATTGTCATTTAAAACCATCGTAACATTCTCAATACCATTTGGTAATTCATCAGGATCATCTAATAAACCATCACCATCCGTATCAACCCAGATCGTTCCTTCAATACTATGTATTATAGCGGTCACATAACCAAAATCTTGATCCAAGTTAATTCCACTACCTAAAGACAAATCCACACTAGAAGTCGAATTATTACCACCGTCTGGATCCACATTATTACTCCATCCCACTCCATTATTTGGCAATGTTGAAGTAATAACATTTACAGTATAAGTTGCAGATGTGTCTAAACCTGTAAACAAGTATTGGCCATTTTCATCAGTTGCAATCGAGTTAATTAGGTTTCCAGCAGTATCAAAAAGCCTAACAGTAACATCCTCAAGCCCTTGGTCTCCTATATTTTGAGTCCCACTGTTATCAACGTCATTAAAAATCCTATCACCAATTATACCGTTACCCGTTCTTAAAGGTCTATAGCCAAAATCTTGATCTAAGTTATCCACATTTAATGGATTGATGGTTGATTGATTATCTAACACACCATCTGGATCACCTGTCTGTACTAATCCATTAAGAATATTGTTTGTATCTGTCACCAATACTGAATAGGCTACCGCTCCGGGTAAAGCAGGGAACAAATATTGGCCATCACTATCTGTAATCGTTGAAGCCACTGGAGTGTCTGCAATTCCATTAGCTGTCGTATCAACAAACAGCTGTACAGTTACACCTGGTATACCAGGCTCGGTTCCATCCTCAACACCGTCATTATCTAAATCTTGATATACAGTATCACCAATATCAAAGTGATTGGCAGCTAGTGGTTGATAACCGAAATCTGCATCCAAGTTGATACCATTTGACGTATTCAATGCTGGAACTGTGGTTTGATTATCGAAAGTACCATCAGGATCACCTGTTTGAGCATAGCCCACTGGCAATGTAGTTGTATCAATTTGTACCACATTGGTTTCGGTTACATTAAGCCCGGTGTAAATATAATGACCTGTTGCATCTGTGGTGGTTGTTATCACTCCAATACTTGCAGCATTACAAGGGTTTGAATTAGTTGCCGTGCATAAGTAAACCGTCACATTATTCAGCCCTATTTCATTCGGATCTTGTTGGCCATCGCCATTGGCATCTGCCCAGACATAATCACCAATGCTTCCTGAAGGCGCATTGTAACCAAAGTCTGCTGTTAAATGTTCTTCATTTGCCATAGTTAAATTAACAACTGAAGTATGTGCTGTACCTGTACCATCTTCATCAAAAGTTTGTGTTAAACCAGCTGGAGGGTTTGTCACTGTTACACTATAGTTATTGGCTAATGGAATATTGGCGAAGATATATTTTCCTTCAGAGTCAGTTACTGTAGTTATGGCTACACCATCTCCAGCTCCAAGATCCACACCTGCTGGAGGTGTAAGACTAACAATTCGATTAGCTATACCATCCTCATTAGCATCTTGAATGCCATCATTGTCTAAGTCTAACCAAACGCGGTTCCCAATTGACCCACCAGGCACATAACCAAAGTCATTACTTAAATCTTGCGAACCCTTAACTGGAAACGCTGCTTCACCTTGCTCGTTATCAGAATTATCATCAAGACCATTACCAATACCTGCTGTATCAGGTGTGCCATCATAAGTTGACATAAACCCTGTAGCCACAGTTCCAACGGCGATACTATAAGTTGGTTGACTAGGATTATCATTGACATCGCCAGTATAGCTATCATCAGCCAATAAGTTAGCAAATGAATAATATCCAGCACCATCAGTTAATGTAGTCAATGTGACTGTATCTGTATTTGGGTAGGTAATAGTTAAAGTTACTGGCACCAATGGAATTCCTGGTTCAGTTAACGAATCACGAAGCCCATCATTGTTATCATCTCTAAATACGATATTACCTATGCTAGCTAAATTAACATAATAGCCAAAATCACCAGTTTGATTATTTTGTCCGCCTGCGAGTGAAATACTATAATTAACGACCTGAGAATTTAAATCCACCCCTGGATTTGACCCTTCAGTTAACCAATGACCAGCCAAAACGTTACTGTCATCTGTCACAGATACAGTATATGTGCCATCTGGTAAACCTGTGAACTCATAGTGGCCGCTGTTATCTGTTGTAGTCACTCCTACAACATTTCCATTGGTATCTAATAAATTGACTGTTACATTGGCAAATTCAACAGTTTCTCCTCCATCTTGAGTTCCATCTGCATCATTGTCATTCCACAACGTACCGCCAAGAGTATTAGGTGCAATCACTTGGTAGCCGAAGTCCTGATCCAAGTCTATATTCGCTCCAGCGATTGTAGTATCTGCTTCATCATCAAATCCAGCATCTGGATCTGCTGTATTGGTCATCCCTGCACCAGCATTTGGCAAGGTCGTCGTGTCTACTCTAACGGTATAAGTATCATCAGACAAATTACCGAAATAATAGTTACCATTTTCATCTGTTGTAACGCGTTGTTGTACAATTCCAGAGCTAGTATCAATTAATTCAACAATAACACCTTCAATACCCGGCTCCCCTGCAACTTGTGTACCATTGCCATCAATATCGATAAATATAGTGTCTCCGATCAAACCTTCAGATGTACCGTGTCCTTTAGGCTTATAACCAAAATCTTGATTTAGATTGTCGCTACCTGCTAAAGTTACCGTTGATTTGCTATCGAGTATTGCATCAGGATCGGCTGATTGATTTAAAGGGCCAAGAATATTATTTGTATCTGTTACAGCAACTGTATAAGCTCCATCAGGAAGACCAGGAAATGAATAGTGTCCATCACTGTCTGTTAAATCTTGCGCGATTGGGTTACCTGAAACATCTAACAACGTAACAGTAACGCCGGCAATACCAGGTTCCCCGATATCTTCAACACCATCTGCATCTGCATCCAAAAATACTGTATCTCCTAGGGTATGTGTGTTTGATCCATCTCCTTGATAACCAAAGTCTGCATTTACAAATACATCTCCTGGGGCCAAGATAATTGGTGCCGTAGTTTTATTATCTGGATCACTTGCGATTTGAGCAAAATCATCAGGATCACCTGTTTGCGTCCAAGTTATTCCTGCTGGAAGTGTTGCTGTATCCACTTCTACAACATAAGCACCTGAAACTAAACCATCAAAAACATAATTTCCGTTAGCATCTGTTGTACTCGTTGCAACTAAATTATCGAATATACTGTCACCATCAGGGTCAGTATAGATTGTTACTGTCACCGAGTTAATGCCCGCTTCATCACTGTCCTGTACTCCATTAGCATCAGCATCGATCCAAATTCTATCACCGATTGAACCAGTTGTACCAGGTGGAGGTGTTTCAGTCTCAGGAGAATTATTCCAATTGTAACCAAAATCTGCTGTTAGATACTCTTCTTCAATCTTGGTTAAGCTAACTAATGTTTCGTGGTCTGGGCTTATCGTACCATCATCTTCATCATAAGTTGGATTGCTGACTAAGTTTGACGGAACTGTATCAGTGTCAATAGCTACAACGTAATCCAATATTGGAACAGCAGTAAATAGATACCCACCATTGGCATCTGTTATCTCAGTTCTAATTGCCGAGGCAAAATTACATGGGGAAGCTGGGGCTTGACAAAGATAGACTGTCACACCTCCAATACCATCCTCGCCTGCATCTTGCTCACCGTCTCCATCTTCATCTAACCAAACACGGTTACCTAAACTTGCATTTGAAGTTGAGAAAGTATTACCGCAACCTACCGCTTCATAATCTCCAACAGATGTTCCACTAGGCACTGTAGCCAATGCATTTTGAGGCCCTATTCGTTCAGCAATAATATCTGCAGTACCCGCGGAACAATCGGACAAAATACTATTTACAGGAACTTTCCATAAACTATTAGCAGTGCCTTGTGGGCCACTGCCATCATCATCTTCATTTCCAGTTACGATGAACAGTTCTCCAGGGCGAGTAAATGACAAACCCTCAGTATCCAATAAAATTTCATTAGTACTGCCATTAAAATATTTAATTGACCCACAATCACTGGCTGGAGGTATGGTTGTATTGCCTGGAAAGTTTGATAAATCAAACTCCACCAAATGAGATAAGTCAGAACCATCATTAGTCACTGCCAACAAGCGGCGATTTATCGGATCCCATGCGATGTCATCAATTTGTGTATTAAGTGTAGGAAGCGTTATATCGTTCGATACAGTTGCAACACTAGCATCAGTTACGTCATAGATGAAAATATTTAAGTGGCCATTACCTGTATTTCCTGAACCATAAAAAACAGGAGGAACTGACTGCCAATCAATGGCCAAACCATCCGAATCAGATACCCCTTGATCAAATGTCCCTATGACAGCTCTTGGAAGTGGCAATAATCTTACTAAATCATTTACATCAGCACCATACAACACTTCATCACCCGTAATCAACGGGTCTCCTAAATCCCAAACCATTGCCTCTAAACTACTAAAACCTGCAGCTCCTAAGCCCTCATTTACATCATCATCAGTCTCAGCTGAAATTGGGTCTGCAGTAACCAACCAGTTTCCACTATCTGCTACGGCATAACACTGTTGAACGCTTGTTGTGGCATCACCGTTAATAAAAACCCTATGATCTTCAACCTCACCATCGGAAGCTGCACCGGTTGCCACTAAAGCGGCATTATCCGTACTTAAACGTAAACGCATATAAGTGGTTGATGGCAACCCTGATGGTACAATAGGGAAATTTAATGTCACTAATGTTGAAACCGTACCATCTGGCACAATGACCGTCGCACCTTCTGTTGCTGTTTCAAAAACACCGTTCACATTTAAATCTATCCAACCTGATAAAGTGGCTGCAAACCCTGTTTCATTGGTTGCCAATATTCTTACCTCAGGCGTATCACCTGGAGAAAAGATTAAATTTTGCGGTGAGTCTTCATCAGCTGTTCCATTGTCATCATCACCGTTAGCGGAATCACTGGGTAGTCCATTATAATCAACATCAGCAACTAAATTACCCAGAAACAAATTTGTCGATGGAACATGTGAAGGACCATTATCACTAAGTATTGTTTGGTAGTCACCTACACCAGTACCGTTACCTAAATCAGGGGCATCACCGTAGTCCATTGTTGGCGTGATAAGTGAATATTCAATATTTAACACTGCAGGGGTTCCACCACCCTTGTCAAATGATTCTGCCACACGAACGCTTCCTGATGTTCCAGAAACCATAATAACTATCGAATCACTGGCCCAATCTCCTCTATTGATGACCTCTTGTACAATTATTGTCAGATCAGGTGTTGTATATGTTGTCCCTGAAGTCCAACTAGGGACATTCGACCAAGGTACTGTGGCTGTTGTAGAAGCCCTATCTGATATATTGCTATTCGAGTTTGTAAAAGTAGAAGCATTGCCACTATCTTCTCCAAAGAATACTAAGTCAGATTGAACAGTATCACTTTCATCAGCTACAAAATCTATACTTGCATTGATAATTGTTGCTCCAATAGGGATATTAATTCCAGTAAATCGCATGCCCACGAATTGTTCACTTGATTCTTCAATCATCTCTAAATCAGAACTCCCAAGGTCCATACCGCCACTACCGACATTTTCTTCAGCATCATCACTACCTGTTACGATTGAGCTACTTATTGGTTGCGGAGCATCATCAAACACCAATTTAGACTTTTGTAAATTCCCTTCGTCTCCGCCTGCATCATCACAAACTGTTAGTATCCAATCACCCACTGAATTCTCACCATTAAAAGCATCCAAGGCATTGGCAACTTCTGGTGTGCTATCATTAAAATAGTCACCAGATCCAAGATTATGGTCTCCGATTGGTATTATTGCACCTGAGGAGCTATTTAAAAGTACATTTAAATCATCACTACCAGCATCTACATCGGTTAAAAGGTCAACTGTGGTGCCGATAGGAGAGGCGATTGATATATCTAAATCACCTCTAAATGTATGATTAATCATAATTCCGACATCTAAATCAGTCACAGTGAAATCATCTGCAAGAGTGACAGTCGTAGTAACTGTTATACAGGCATTATCAACAATAGCTTGTGAATTTGTATCTTCAAAGGTATATGTTGTAGCTTGAATTAAACCACTGAAAAATAGGAATACAAATAACGATAGGAAATTTATACGAAATTTATTTTTATTATGCATTTTAATGCTTCTCACTTATGTTAATAATTGGAAACATTACTGTTAGGATAATAAATCTGGTATTATTTTATCAATTTATACAATTGCAATAATAAAATAAATTCTAGCAAA
Source organism: Alcanivoracaceae bacterium (assembly GCA_016744455.1). Classification (GTDB taxonomy): domain Bacteria; phylum Pseudomonadota; class Gammaproteobacteria; order Xanthomonadales; family Marinicellaceae; genus NORP309. Next base: position 41,175 of record JADGEI010000019.1, on the reverse strand, counting down.
CATCCCCGTTCCCACACGTTGTGAAAAATAACAAAATTTATTACAATATTCAATAAATCATGGTCAGAAACTAAGAGTTCGTAGTTAAAAAGTCATTTTTATCTAATATTAGTGTATTATTTAGGTATTGTTGACAAATTTTTCAACCTAATCAATGACCTAGAATAAACAACTAATGTTAGTTAGTAAAAAAGAGAGCTTCGAAAAACTCTCTTTGAATTACAACCTCAAACTCGGGTCGCCCAATATAGTCCAGCCAAGAATAACATCTAAAGCATCAGGGTTGGTTTGTGCGTACTGTGTTTTGGCTTGGGTAACAGCATCACCTAGGGTTAATTCTTCATGAGTGAGTAATGCCAACACCAATTCCGCTAAGCCTTTTTCGTGTTCTGCTTTGGTTAACGTACTTGCACCCAATACGGAGGCTGCGCCACCGTTTGCATTAAGCATAAATGCATGAGCCAACGTATCTTCTGTTGGCGATACAAAATAGGTATTCCAACAACCCCATTGAGTAACCAATGTAGGTGAATCAACATTGGTAAGCAAATTGGCATCACCGCTTCTAAACATACGTGAGAAGCTCCAGTCTCTAGGTCCAGAATGACCAATAAAACTGGTCAGTGCTACGCCTTGGTTTATGTTATTTGTAATTTTTGCTTTAGCAAGTGTTAAACCATCATCATCTAAGAAAGCTTTAGTGTCTATACTCATGTTATCTTGCCAAGCTTGTGGCAATTGGCTTATTAGTGATAATGCATCATTTTTAAAGGAATAACTACTGGCGTCATCGTATTCATCTGCTGCAAAAACAGCTGTTTGACCATATGACTTGGTACTATAGGCTTGTATTTTATGTGTTATGTTAGCCAGTTCTTGTTCTGTTCTAACTGGCAGTCTTCCAATATTAATATCAGGGATGCTATCATTGTTAATATCAGCGTATTTAGCATCAATTGGTGCATAACTAATCAAGTCACTGGTGGAACCATAAATAGTAGGAATAAAACTAATCGATCCAACTCCCAAATGATTTTTATAATCATAGGTATCACCACCAATCAACAGTACATTAGTTATCCCTTGTTTGGTTGCAGCAAAATGGATGTAATCTGCAATACTCAGTGCACTAACGTTGCTGTAACCATATTGTGCATAAATTTGTTCAACATCTACTAGATTAACTCGGTAATCAACTTCTTTTGCTTCGATAAAACTATCCAACTCAGCACCATTAAAATCAGGGTGGCTGATGATTAAATAATCATAATCGTTGTTTAGATTATTTATTTCACTTAGCATCACCGGCAATGTAAGTTCAGGCGTCATAATTTCTGACTCAGCGGATACATAGACAAATCCACTGTTATTATGTAGCGAAAAATTTAACTCGCAATCACTAGTCACTTGACTACTACAATTACTGGTTGTCATTGTATCAATTTCTGTAACACTGCCATCAGGGTTTTCTTGATAAACAAGATAATTTTCATCGCTGGCATGACTGATTCGGTAATTGTTAATTGGCGTAAAGTTTGTTGAGGCATTTTCTTCAAAACCATTAAGGTAAATAACTTCATCATTACTACTAGGATTATTAGATAAGTCAATTTGAAAGGCTAATTGTTTCTCTATTAATACAAAATTTCTAGGATAACTTACTTGCAATGATTCGATATGAATAACATCGGCAGTTGTATTGGTATCATTGGGTACACGTACTAATAGTTGATTTGTTCCATTAGTGATTGTATTACGATTTGCGGTGTATGTTCTTATCTCTGAACTTACTCCATCAAATCTAAAGTCATCTAATGTAGTGCCATTTAGTTGATAAATAACATGATGATCTGGACTGAGCGCATAATCAGAGCCTCCCCAAATATTCATTGTTACTTCTACTTGACCTTGTGAGGCCATATTGTCAATAGCAAAATCAAGCGGTTCACTCTTTTCAGAACCAATGGCCAAGATACGTTTTTTGAACCAAGGATCAGCAATAGGTGAACCAAAGCTGTATGCATTATTTTCATCTTGCCTGATATGTTGGATATAATGACTTACATTTTCTTGCTGTTCTTGTGCTTGGAGTTCTGAAGGTTTGATTTCCCTGCTTGCCGTGAAGGTTAATGTATAAACATTGCCTTTTTGATACAAGCTATTACCTGCTTTGCCAACGAATTCAATATAGCTGTCTGTAGAGAACAGACCATTTTCAGCAACGATTTTTGCCGGCACTTGAGTGCCATTTAAACTGATGCCAATGTTTTTACTCGAACTCCCTGACAAATCAATACCAAGGGCTGAGATATCTGCATTGCTTATACGATAAATGCCATCTTTTGAGACGTTAACATTGAGTATTGATTGAGGTGTGTCGATACTCGCTTGCACAGATAATGACAGAGTTAAGGCTGATAATACATACTTCACGGTGTTTTTAATATTCATGAGCCTGCTCCTTTTGACTGTAATGTCTTATTTTGTTGTGACCTTATGTAATCATTAATAGCGCTGGCTTTTTGTTGTTTTCTTTCTTCAACTTTGCCTTCATGTTGTTGTTTAATATTATCCCAATGGGTTGATTGTAGGCTTTCAATTGAGTCTTCAACGCCATACAGTTTATTAATTTCATAGACCCCATGAGATTGGCGTCTGCCTTTAATATCAATATCAACAAGTGCCCACTCTCTTGTGTATTCACCTTTGTAAGTGTATTCATAAGTCACTAGCTTAGTGCTGTAAACGGCTTTTGAAGCAATGGTGACAGGGTTGACTTGAACCCACATACCATCGACTTGACGGTAAACATCAAATCCAATGTTTCCAGTTTCGGTTAGTGTTGACCATTTCAAGATAGTCTCACCTGTGGCCTGATTATAGGACGTTTTAAAGCTCGCCAAGGTTATGGGGGTTGTAACAACAGGTTTATAACCAAAGTCTGCAGTGGTATTTAATATTGGGAAAACACCGCCAACAGAAACAGCATACCCCGTATCGTCCTGTGAGTTATTATCAATGGTATTGTCATTAGCATTTGGGCCATCTGTGTGTTGAAGATTAGCTAATTCGTTGGTGTCATCAGTTACAGATACAGTATAAGTACCATTTGCCAAACCAGTAAAGGAGTAATCTCCATTAGCATCAGTTGTTGTCGTTGCAATGATATTATTATCGGAATCTTTTAACACAACTGTTACAGACTCAATACCATTTGGTAATTCATCAGGATCATCTAATAAACCATCACCATCTGAATCAACCCAGATCGTTCCTTCAATAGCATTAAGACCACCCAGAAAACCAAAATCTTGATCTAAATTAATGCCTGATGGACTTAAGGACAAATCAACAACAGATTGCCCATCAATAGCTCCTTGTGGGTCAATATTATTTGTCCAACCTACGCCCGCATTTGGCAATGTTGTTACATCTACTACAACCCTATAACTTGCACTTGGGTCTAATCCTGTAAATAGATACTGCCCGTTTTCATCAGTAACTAAAGTATCTAGCGTATCACCACTAAGATTCTGAAGTCGAACAGTAACGCCTTCGAACCCTTGATCTCCAGCATTTTGTGTTCCACTGGCATCAACATCATGAAATATCCTATCTCCTATTGTACCTATACCACGTCTTAATGGATGATAACCAAAATCTTGATCCAAGTTATCCGCAAGTAAACTTGCGATTGTTGACTGGTTATCTAAAACCGCATCAGGATCACCTGATTGCGCGAAATCATTCAAGATGTTATTTGTGTCTGTGACCAATACAGAGTATGCAACTCCACCTGGCAGTGAAGGAAACAAATATTTTCCATCATTATCTGTAATAGCTGAAGCTACAGGAGTATCTGGAACACCATTGGCTGTCGTATCAACAAATAGTTGTACGGTCACGCCAGGAATTCCTGGATCACCAACATCTTCATTACCATCATTGTTTAAGTCTTTATATATCGTATCGCCAATATCAAAATGATTGGCAGCTGGTGGTTGATAACCAAAATCAGCATCTAAATTTATGCCATTTGACGTATTCAAAGCAGGAATAGTGGTCTTTGAATCTGCCACATCATCCGGGTCCCCAGTGAGCACATAACCCACTGGCAATGTTGTCGTATCGACATGAACAACATTAACACTAACGAGGTCAATACCAGTAAACAAATAGTGACCATTTGTATCTGTTGTAGTCATAGCAACAACATCAACCAAAGGCGTTGTTGAATCACAAACAGCTATATTTGCTACACAAAGATAAACATCGACATTCGGAATACCTATTTCTTCTGGGTCTTGTTGACCATCTCCATTAGCATCTATCCAAATAAAGTCACCAATTGTTCCACTTGGTGGTACATAGCCAAAATCGGCTGTTAAATGCTCTTCATTTGCAAAAGTCAAATCCACCAAAGATGTATGAGCAGTGCCTATTCCGTCTTCATCAAATGTTTGATTTAACCCAGCAGGTGGATTAGTTACAGTAACAACATAGCCATTAGCCAAAGGCAAATGTGGGAATAGGTAATTGCCATTAGTATCAGTTACTGTTGTTATCGCATTTCCAACCCCTGCACCAATATCGAAACCAGCAGGTGGAGTTAAACTAACTATTCTATTGCTAATTCCATCTTCATTAGCATCTTGTATACCATCATTATCCAAATCTAACCAGACACGGTTACCAATTACAGCAAATACATTTTTAAAGCCAAAATCTAACGCATGGCTATTTTGTCCAGCACTACCTGTTGTGTAGGATATAGTAGAAAATCCTGGATTTAAAACACCATCATCTCCATCATTATCACGCGTATCATTCACATTTGAATCTACGTCTGATAAAGTTGGCACCTTACCAATTAAATTTCCATCTGCTAGGTTAACACGTAATTGGTAAGTAGTATTTGTTGTTAATACATTTACACCTGACATATTGGTATCTGTCACTCCACCAAAAAAGAAACGCCCATTTGCGTCTGTAGTTGCTGTTCCAACCAACACTCCCGCATTATAAATGTCAACAGTAACGCCCGCTATGCCTGCCTCACTAGGGTCTTGGATGCCATCTCCATCTATATCATCCCAGATATAGTTACCTATTTCTAAAGGTGCAGGGTCACATAAAGCTTCTATATCACCTATACCACTGGCTTTACCAAAAAAACTAGCCCCAGAATCAAACGAGACCAATAACCTTTTGGGTATTCCTCCTCCATCAAGACTAACTTGTCCCGCTTGAGCACCTGAATTTTGTAACCACATCAAGCCATTATCAATGCCAGAGGTACCATGAGCATCCATAACACCAGTGATAATATCTACATGTCCAGGAACTTGTAACAAGCCCCCCATTGTTGTTTCAGCATGACCTGTTGTTGCCCCATTTATGTTACCATTGCCGCCTGGCCCATTGTCATAATAATAGTATTCTCCATTGCCCGGGCCTTCATTGGTTCCAGCTCCACCAGTCGTTATTCCGCCACAGCTTGCATTGTTTTCTAGAGTCCATCCTGTTGTAGGGTTTCCACAGGCACGTAATATATCTCCATAACTGTTACCATTGTGTAAGCCCCCGTCTCCTGGGGTTGCAGGAGAAAGGTTTTGATGACCAGTTCTATCACCATTTATGTCTTTTATTTGTACTATTATTGTCCCATCATTATCAAATGCGATATCAGATAACAAAGGTTGTTGGTATTCCAAAAAATTGTCCTGATTACCGATATTGCCAGGATTTTTATCATTAAAAACAACATCAAAATCCATCTGCCATGGGTTCCAATTTGTGACAAATGGTCTGGGAATACCATCTTTATCATTAGTCGTCACACAATTTGGTGAGTGGACATTACTAATGTCGCCATCGTAACCACAACCTCTTTGGTAATCTAAATCAATATCAAGAACAGGGCTAGCACTGAATGTTGAAATGTTGGGGTTAAAGCTATAAATATGAGCCGACAACTCGGTAAAATCTCCTTTTCTGGGGCCAAAATAACTATCATCAGGATCATCAATTACAACAGTTGATTCCGCTGTACAAGTAACACCTACATACAACATTCCATCACGAAAACCTAAACCCATTGGTCGATAATCTAAAACATTCGAGCATGGATTTGGAATCGCTACATTTGTGTTTGTAGTTAAATCACCATTATCATCAACACCCATTACATAAAGCCTTCTATCTTCCATATTAACAGCAAACAAGGTGCTTTCATCATCAGACAACTCTATATCGCCAATTGCTCTTTTACCAACTTCAACATAAGCTAAGCTATCCCTATCCCAATCATAACCTCCACCAGCACCTCCACGAGGATCGGTACCCGGCAAAACAGCAAAGTTTGAAATGGCATTAGCACTATTGTGATCTATTTTGTAAATTGCACCAATTCCACCCGAACCGATATCTGCGTGAGTCTTGAAATAAGTAGATGCTAATGTAACATTTGCCTTACTAACATGAGCCAAACCATAGATAGACCCAATGTTTCCATAAGTGGATATATTGGTAGGTGCTGTTGTACCATTATCCAAATAATTGTATTGTAAAATGGTATTAACTGCAGTATTTGCACCTGCTCTTTCTTCTTTTGTAAATCGAGACATAATAATATCTGGGTTTAATTGACAATACTGCGCTCCATTTTGTATACCAATGGTATGTATCGCTGGACTAGTAACAACACTCACCAATGTGTCGTTTGTAGCGACTATGGCTGTAGAACCATGTAAATACGAGGGTGCAACAACCTCGATACGGTATTTTGTGGTATCAATTAAACCTGCTAAGATGTAATCTCCATTAGCATCCGTAACAGTTGAAGCAACCAAACCACTGTCATCATATGCATTAACCGTTATACCTGGCTCCCCAAGATCCAAACCATTTTGTATACCATTATTATTTATGTCTCTGTATATAGTTCCATAAATTTGAGTTGGAGTCGGCGGAAGTGCATAGTTAATTTGAACATTATCAATAAAAAAGAGTTCATTCGTTCCTCGATAACCAGTTTGAACTATAAATTCAATTTCCGTATTTGGTCCAGCAAAAGATGAAATATTGTAAGAACGTGAACCAGTTGACGCCCCTGCAATACCATTAATATTTTCCAAGGTAGTAAAGCCCGATCCATTGTCCCTAATTTGTAATCGAATATTATCACCGCTGTCTACGCCTGCCGTAGTTGCAAAATCAAAAGTGAGGGTTGCTGAAATCGCTGTTGACAAATCAACTCCACGCCTGACAGAAGGTCGACCAGCGTCATTGGGGCGCTCTTCTAGCCTTAGCCGATTACCTTCAACCCTAACATGGCCATCAAAGTCATCATTATTATCATTAATTTCCTGCCAACTTCCAATCCAATTAGCAGAACCATCATTATTTGCATACGCATTTTCAATAGCCCCATTAATTGGAATCGTACCAAATTCATCTCTAACTGTTTCTGCTAACCCTAGCGCCGAAATAGTTGACATCATAAATACAGTATAGAATTTTACTTTTCTTGATTTAATTATTTTCATAGTTGTTTAATAAAGTATGTTAATAAATTCACCAACACAAAATTGGCAACAATTATGTTACTTAATAGTTTAAGACAATAAACATGAAATTAACGACGAGCGCTAGCATACTGTAGCCTCTCTTGTATTTCATTGAAAATTATATAGAAATTACCCTTGATAAACGAATACCATTCTGAAACATTCATAATACCCACATCATATACCTATGAAAACCATCGAACCAACCACTTAACACCAATGAAAAATAGCTATATACGACAGCTTAAAACCCAATTCCCACAAACACTATGAGAATATATCAAATCTAATGCTTACAATCAAACTAGAACCCTATAATTGACATAAATTCACATTTCAAATCAAAGTGATGAGCAAACAAAGCTTGCTGATAGTTAAACATATACTTCATAATTCTTAATAATGTCTTACTTGAGAATAATTGTCACAAAATCAATTTGATGCTTTAAAACATTATACAAGTGTCAAATAACGGGATTATGGTTTTAAACCAACTTTCCAAGAACGCTTTCTTTTCAACCAAGTAGCTTGGTAAAATGTTCTGTACTTCTTTTCTGATTGCGCAATAAGATTATAACCAAACGGAATTGATTGCAATTCAAGCCTATTTTTGCCAGTTATTTTTATTTTACGAATGTGTTCATTTGCCAATGGCAGCTCCAGTATCTTCATGGGCTTTTCAGCTAATTTTCCTGCTAAAATATTGAAAGCATACAAACCACTGTCTCGGGCAGAGCCAACCAATAGTTGCTTGCCTTTAATAGTTGTGAGAACAATCATTGATAAAGCATCTAAGCCTTTAATACGTTGCATCACACGCTTGGATTTCGGATCAATATGATAGATTACTCCTTTCTGACTATCATAATCTGATTCATCAATCGCTCCAACCCATAGCGTTTTATCCTCACAATCAAAAGCAATAGAACTGATTCCATAAGGGTTATTAGGCGATGAATGAACATCATCTAAATGCATAAATACTGAAAGCTTACCTGTTTTACTATCAATTTTGTATATGTTTTCTTGCAATTCAAACGTGTTTTCCTGAATTGAAATAAATGGTGTTGGTACCAAGTAAATATTTCCAACTTCATCAAGAACATATGAAGAAAAATACTGGTATTTTTGCCACTCTATAGGGTTAAGTGTTTTCGAGTAACCCTCTCCATAATGAACAGCAATTCCTTTATATTGTTTTTGAGATAAATCAATTAACACTGGTTGTGGTATTTTTAATCCAGCTAAAAATTGAGGAGGTTTACTGCAACTTTTTTGCCTATCAAAATTACCCAATACAGAGTTTTGATTTAATTGTTTTAAATTAAAAACGTGCTTTTTATTTTTTTCTGTAGATACCACATAAAAAGACACTAAAACAATAACAACTGAAGCGAGTATTGGTATAAATTTCTTCATTATAACGAGATTGGAATAAACTTAGGCCCTACGATGCAAGGCCAAACTTTGACTTCAAGATTTCCATTAGTGGCAACAACTGTATCTGCCCAGCAATATTCATGGCCTTTTCCTGCATCATTTTGTATTCTTGGCACATACCATAACACAATGTTTTCACCTGATATTTTTTCTTTGTCTTCAGTGTATCTTTCCACACCATCGCGGGATAAATCACAACACGACCCAAGTGTTAACAAGTCTTGATTACCCTCCTTTTCATTATATCGTGTGGTAAATAAAGTCGCATTATCACCTCGGCTATTGTCATTAAATTGACCATAGTTTGGTTCGATATAAAAACCATTGCTAGCATTATTTCTTGCAGTGATTTTAAACGGATAAATGTTATCTGTAGCTGTTACTCTTTTACTTTTTTCTGTTTCCCACAATTGCCATTCGCCATTATTTTCATAAAAGTTCTCTTCTTCAGCTATAGCCATATCTATACGCATAAGCGGCCGGTAAATGGCATCATCACCACAGCCTCTGCCTTTATTGATGGCAAGTACACGGAATGATCCATCATCATAAAATTCATAGCGATTTTCATATCGATAGTTACATGCCATAGGCCATTTAGGGTTTCGGAAATCTTGAGTTATTGAAAAACCACTTCCATCTAGCAAATCTTCTATTTGTGGAGCGTTAAAAGGCAATACAACAGAGGTTGAAAACATAGGGCACCCCATAGCATCATTGTAACCAAAAAGATAATTGTTGTTATCATCAACAGAATATTCCACACGCCTACCTGCAATAATTGTATCCATAGATGTATCAATATTAGCAGCGCCTTTTTGTTTATAAGCGACATGCCAGTCTACTGTTTTTGCTGAAGTTAAAATCGGCGTTCCTTTAAAACTTACTTCTCGAATTTCCAATCCATCCGATCCAGTCAAGCGATATACCATTTCCCACTTATTTTTTTTGATATACGTTTCTTTTTGGCAATATTTTTCCATAATGAGGCGATTTTGCAGCGATCGCTCAGAAATACAGGCTGGTGTAGTCGTTTTTCCTAATCCTGCCCATTTGGCAGCAACAAGTTTTAATTCTGTCAAGTCAACTACTGCCCATAGTGCTTGTTCTTTTTCATGATCAGAAAAGGTTGGAGCAACACATAAATGTTTAGAATTCTCGCAAGGTGATTCTTGCAAAGCACCTCGAACATTTGCCATTGATATATCTAATTTAGTCGGGGTGGAATTGAGTTCACTTTTTACTTCATGAGAATTTATTGCTATGGCTTGAGCGATACGGGTTAATCGTAAAGAAATATCTGGCTGCATATTGGCAAAACGCTTGACTGATAACATTTTGTTATCATCACTATCAACAATAGCACGTGTTGTAGTATTAGTAACGAAATTATATTTTTCAGCTGTATAACATTGATTCAATTTACATGTTTTCTGACTTGTGGGATCAAGAACGCTAATAATCGCAGGTAAGATTCTCATCATATCGTTATGAACAATTTTGTTATCAAATTTACAATCTGCAAGAAACTCCAGATTATTCAGCAATATATTTTGGACCTTTTTAGCCTCTCCTTTGAGCTCGTTATCAGGTAATGGCAACACACATTGACCAGAGTTGAGAATATTTTGAACATCTCGTTGATAAGATAAAATTTCAGGTAATTGCAGTATTTCTGCATTTGCATTAGGTAGTATGATACGTTCGTTAGCTAAAGCTGCTTTCTTCTCACTCATAGTAAATTGTTTGATTGGTAAAAACCAATAAACTACCAAGCCAATAGCACCTATCGACAATATCAGTAAGCTAACTTTTAGTTCTTTTGTCATTAACGATTCATCTCAAAATAATAGGGAGCTTTATTTTCAATGGTTATTATAACGCTTAATGAAAAAACCAATAGGCTCAAGGTATAAATCAACAGCTTTTGTCGATTATTTGTCACCCTCCATTTATCAAAAAGACCAACGAGTGGTGATAATACAAATAAAGACATAAACAGGTGTTGCACGCGAAATCCCATATACCTATCCAAAAAAACAGCAACAATCGAAATTCCTATAGCAAAAACAACTTGTTGAACAGGTGTTACTGGAGTTGTTTTTGGATCTGTCAGCATAAAAACAATAAAAACGATAAATGAAACTGAGTAAAAACGATAATAGACCTCTTCCATTATCATCACAGGATCATAACTTACCACAAAAACATACTGCAAAAGCAAATAAGTTAGTGAAAAAACCACTGGAATTACCCATCTATTGGCCCTGTAAAGAACCATACCCGCCAATACAACAACAATGAGTACTAGGTAGATATTATCACCCAATTGGCCAAGGACAATATGAGCATCATTGTAAAAGAATAACAAACCCATTAGCAAAGCAAAATTAGATGGATTAAAAAAATGCCTGCCTTCGAAGCTCAACAAATGCTTTTGTAACAAACCTAAAGTTATCACCAGTAAAACAACCCATAAATGAGGAGTAACCATCATGAAGACAATACCGAGTGCCGTCGATAGTGAAGAATAAGAAAAGTAAATTTTGTCTTGCACCTTAACATAAATCAAAACATGCTCAACAAAAAATGTTACTCCAAGCACAACCAATACATCAAACCAAGGCATATAAATATTGGCTACATACTTCCCTAACAATAGGAGTAACACAAGATTTATCAATTGATGTAATTGAAGGTGTAGCATATGAACTAGATATTACTCACAATCAAAGAATACTAAAACCTGAATAAACATGGCAATTAATTTTTACAATTAGGTTTTTGCTAAACAATTAGGTTTTTGCTAAACAACTAGCTATTCGTTCAACTGCCTTTTGCAAATTATCCATTGATGTTGCAAATGACAACCTAACATGACCTGGGGCGCCAAATGGCGTGCCTGGGACTACGGCTACTTCAGCATTTTCTAACAACCAAGTCGAAAACTCAACGTCATTACTCACACCATCAATTTTAGCTATAGCCTGCTCTACATTTGGAAAAGCATAGAATGCACCCTCGCCCTTGATACAGGAAAAGCCAGGGAGTTCATTTAAGGCCGAAATTAACCAATCATGTCGTTCTTTAAAGGCTTTTTTCATTGGTATCAAACACTCTTGCGAACCATTTAAAGCCGCAACAGAAGCCGCTTGAGAAATAGAACATGGATTTGAAGTTGCTTGTGATTGAATTTTACGCATAGCGGTTATCACTTCAACCGGTCCTGCGGCATATCCAATACGCCATCCAGTCATGGCATAAGCTTTAGAGACCCCATTAATAAACACCATGCGATTCATCAATTCGGGAAACAAAACACCGAGATTAGTAATATCTTCATCACCCCAATAAATATGTTCATAAATATCATCGGTAGCAATCATTAATTGTGGGTACTTTAGCATCACCTCGCCTAATGCTTGCAACTCAGCCTTTCGGTAGGCTTTGCCTGTTGGGTTACTGGGTGTATTTAAAATAATAATACGAGATTTATCAGATATTGACGCCTCTAATTGTTCTGATGTTATTTTAAAGTCTTCCTCTTGTGTGGTTGTTACGATAACTGACTTACCACCTGCCAACAAGGCCATATCAGGATATGATACCCAATAAGGTGCTGGAATAATCACTTCATCACCAGGGTTCAGCACGGCAGCCAATAGATTTGAAATACTGTGTTTTGCTCCACAAGAAACCAAGACTTGATTGGCTGCAAAGTTTAAATTGTTTTCGCGTTTAAACTTACCAATAATGGCTTGTTTTAATTCAGGAGTTCCATCAACAGCCGTATACTTTGTTTGCCCATTTTTAATGGCATCATAAGCCGCTTGTTTAATGTGTTCTGGCGTATCAAAATCTGGTTCACCTGCACCAAGCCCAATAACATCTTTACCAGCAGCACGTAACTCAGCTGCTTTCATACTCACAGCAATAGTTGCCGAAGGCTTTACTTTTTTAATTAACTCAGAGACAAAGTCCACATGCAAATCCGTCATAACAAACACCTAATAGATATATATAACTCGTATCTTACCCAAGCCATAATTGAACACAAGTAAAATCATCCATTTACACAAACCCATTGGTAAAAATATAGAATAGGCAATAGGTAACAACATGCAGATATTGATTAACCGTTATGCCTCCAAATGCTTAAACCATGCTAATTAAGACAATCTCCGCAATAGAAATTTTACTCAATGCCTGACGACCTATTTAAGGGGCAATTATGAAAGTTAGCTAAAATTAGTGAACAAAGTATACAAAAAGCAAACTATATTTTGCCACGTTTGAATTGCTTACTATATGCCTGTTACCAAATTGAGTACTTATCTCCTAACCTCGTAATTATTGAGAAAGAATATGCAATACAGACCATACTCAAACCTGCGATTATGAAGTTTTTATCAAAAAGACAGAAAGGGAATAACCCTAACCCGAATATAGCTGTTTGCTTTTCACCTTTAATCCATTGTTTTCGGTGAGACAACCCAAGCCACCCTATATCTGAGCCTAAAATATTTAGCCTGAATATAAGTGGTAATGATTTCCATTTATCTGTTGTTTTATCTATCATAATAATCTCCTGCTCTAAAATTGATACATTAGTTTCTAAAACTGATGCAAGAGATTTTAAAGATTCAAGACTGGCTCTATTGCCATTTTCGATGCGTTGAATTGTTCTAACGCTAAGTCCTGACATTATTGCTAATTGTTCTTGTGATAATTTTCTATCTTTACGTAATTTTCTCAAAATCATTCAAATATCTCCTATACCATTAGCGCATAGATTAGTTCATTTTCATTAAAGTCAGTTACGACTTTGACCCGACACCACCATGACACTTAGGTTTAATTAACGTATAAAGCGCAGTGTAAGGTGGTTAATTTATTGAGCTTGTTAAGTATTGTTATTTGTTATTCATAAAAGCATATAAAGACACACACCAATTATATTAAGGCTAAAATCAAGATTGATATTAAGTTAAATCCTGCTTTGGAATAACCAAACATTCACCAAGCTCTCTTTTTCACAGTTCATGTGAGATTTATAGCTACATCTCAAATAAGCAAAATTAAACAAAATCTTCATGAAAACATTTAATCACCCATAAACATCTGGATTTTTAACTGAAAACACATATTAATAAGCTTAAATCTTAGAAATCAAAGCTTGGTAGTATTTTAGACTGAACATAGACAAGGTATTAAATGCCGAGTGCCTGATAAGCAAAATTCTACTACGGATCTCATCAAGGCCAGAGATTAGAAAACTCAAGAATCTCATTAATAGGCCGAATATATGTCCGAAACCATTATCTAAATCATGAATAAAGACTTGACCTGACGGGGGCGTTCATATATGTCTCTTTTTATTGTTGGGAATTTATTCAATTTTTATGAAAACCTGAATTTAATTGTTTTTAATATCAACAACTTACTTTTTAAGTGCCTGTCCCATATATATTCCCTATTGCCATTTTCGATGCGTTGAATTGTTCTAACGCTAAGTCCTGACATTATTGCTAATTGTTCTTGTGATAATTTTCTATCTTTACGTAATTTTCTCAAAATCATTCAAATATCTCCTATACCATTAGCGCATAGATTAGTTCATTTTCATTAAAGTCAGTTACGACTTTGACCCGACACCACCATGACACTTAGGTTTAATTAACGTATAAAGCGCAGTGTAAGGTGGTTAATTTATTGAGCTTGTTAAGTATTGTTATTTGTTATTCATAAAAGCATATAAAGACACACACCAATTATATTAAGGCTAAAATCAAGATTGATATTAAGTTAAATCCTGCTTTGGAATAACCAAACATTCACCAAGCTCTCTTTTTCACAGTTCATGTGAGATTTATAGCTACATCTCAAATAAGCAAAATTAAACAAAATCTTCATGAAAACATTTAATCACCCATAAACATCTGGATTTTTAACTGAAAACACATATTAATAAGCTTAAATCTTAGAAATCAAAGCTTGGTAGTATTTTAGACTGAACATAGACAAGGTATTAAATGCCGAGTGCCTGATAAGCAAAATTCTACTACGGATCTCATCAAGGCCAGAGATTAGAAAACTCAAGAATCTCATTAATAGGCCGAATATATGTCCGAAACCATTATCTAAATCATGAATAAAGACTTGACCTGACGGGGGCGTTCATATATGTCTCTTTTTATTGTTGGGAATTTATTCAATTTTTATGAAAACCTGAATTTAATTGTTTTTAATATCAACAACTTACTTTTTAAGTGCCTGTCCCATATATATTCTTCAAGATTAAACCCTGACTCATACCATTGGCTTAAGCACTGCTTTCCCACTCCATCTTTCGGCTTTTTTGTATGCCCCCAGAAGAATAGAAACTCTATTACCTCTCCAGTCTCGAAAAGGTTGATCATCTTATCTATGTTGTATTTATTTCGATTCATGAGGTAATTTAGTATTTAACGCTTTGCTCACCGGAAAATTGGGAGCGCAGCGAGTAATTTTTCCGGGTGCAGCAACTTGTTATACCCGTTCATGACGTTTGAATACATCAAGTCTATAAGCAAGGCTGACGCCCTTACATTCTGATGGCTTTCTATACAATTTAACGCCCGAATCACTATACAGTTTGTCTTGGCTAGTAATAATGCACTGAACAAAAGTGTTGCTAGCTACTTTTTCATTCGTGACCAAGTTTTTAAAGTTGGTGATCCCCAATCCGATATAGCGAGAGAAAAATATATACCACACAACATCAAAAGCTGAGTTTTTGTTAGATGCCGCTACTAATTCTTTTTCAACTATCTGTTTGATAAACGGTTTTAGCATTTTTTTATACGCATTGTTTGTTAAGTAGACAATTTCAATAAGACTGAGTACGTGACTCAATGTTTTTTCTGATTCACGCTTTATTAAGAACAATAATGATATGAACTTAGTTAGCTGCACCAGACATTGTCGCTCGTGTTTTGAAAATTGTACTTTTAAAATTTTATTTTTTGTAAGCAACTCTGAAAAAAATTTCTCCAAGATACCAGTCCCTGGATATTTTCTATGTATGTCTAAAGCTATCAATAGCGTATGCTCGAATGTTTTAAATGACACTTTTGATCGTTCTCTCAATGAATGAGGAAAGTACTCACGATCATGAGGGCGATATAATCCGTCAGGAAGAGAGAATATTTGTGTCTTAGTTTCGTTCAAACTAAGGTTTATTTTTTTGAGCTCTTCGGAAATAGTACTCAAAACCTTTTTTGCATCTTCTTCCGTATTGCACAATATTCTATAGTCATCTTTAAAACGAACGGCCAGAAAGTCCAG
Source organism: Alcanivoracaceae bacterium (assembly GCA_016744455.1). Classification (GTDB taxonomy): domain Bacteria; phylum Pseudomonadota; class Gammaproteobacteria; order Xanthomonadales; family Marinicellaceae; genus NORP309. Next base: position 24,841 of record JADGEI010000019.1, on the reverse strand, counting down.
ATCGCCCAACTCTAGTGACACCTTCTCATCAACCCAAGACAGGAGAATTTCGGCGATGAGATCACTGAGAGCAGACCCTACAGGTATCCCATTTGTTCTAGCGTCGTTTGAATATTGCAAAAGTTTGTCGATTTTGTTTCCGAACAATGCAAACTGCTTGTCTTCAAAAGCAGTTTCACGGCTTCCAGCAATAGCCCAAGCAACGCTATGCGTATAAACAGAGGAGTAAAAATTAGTAATGTCCGTTTTAGCTAAGTATTTGTATGACGTAGCATCAATAACTAGGTCACTTTCAGCCATCCGTATCCATTCATAAATCATTCTACCTGAACGTAAACTACCAACAGATCCTTGGTTCTTTGTGTCTACTGGAATAGGCATACTGTACGAGAATATCTTGGTGTTTTCTGGATACAGCCTGTTAAGAATGTTATCCCACTCACTGTGAAGATAAAAAACAATATCATGATAATTTCGTGGATCTTGAACCGCAAATACTCTGTCAGTTAGCAGAGATTTTGGATATGAAATCGATGTTAATTGTCGTCTTGCCAGATCTGTAACATTGCGATTATATGGCCTATCTTTCAATTTATAATCATGAATTTTAAACGATGGAGGCAGTATATTTGATTCAGGAAAGTAGCCCGTATTGAGTAGCCAATCTGCAACGTCATCCCTAGATAATTTCCGGATAAGCTTTTCTGTTTCACGAAAGTGTTGCTCTACTAAAGAACTACTGATGAACATTTCCTCTCCAATATAGGGTATAACGCCGCTATGTGCGGCAAACTTTTTGGTGATTGTTTTGTGGCATCTTTTCCGCCACAAAACCAAGTACCGGAAAGTTTGTCCAGCCAGCTTGCTGGCGATGCACGATAGCTTGGTTATGCATTTGGGAAACGCCATTTCGATAGTATTTGGTTTAGCTTTACAAATAGACCTTTGGACCACCCTTTTTTGCTAACGTGAGGATATATCTTACCAATGCCCGAAGACCAATGAAATTCGATATAACCACCTGAGTTATTTGATGCCGTGATAGTAGCAAAAGAGTTCGTTGGTAATTCTTTTGCTGGCTCATAATTACCAAGAGTATCGTTATAAGCTTCATTCCTTGAATATTCTTCGTCGGATAAATAAAATACTTTACTTACTTTAAAGACCCACCGCTCCCCATCTATTCTTTCCTCTAGTACTACGTTTCCTGTTTGAAATATATTCATGGTATTGATGCATAACGCCTTGCTCAGCGGCAATTTAAAGTGGCACGTTTTGCGAATGCAAAACAAGTGACGCTTTAAATTGTCCGCTGGAGCTATTTGTTATGCAATACTAGCTAATTGGTTATCACCAGCCCATATGATAATAAGCCCAAATACGTTCAATATTCATTGGGAGCCACTCTTTGTAGTAACGCCAGTTTTCATACTTGGGGAGCTTAACGGTTTTTCTTAGTGCATCAGGGCTATGTGTACCAGAGTCCATTGCTTTTTTTACAGCTACCATCAAGTCTTCTAAGTAAATGCGTTGCTCTGCAACAACAGACGCTGGGTCAATTGCCGGTTCACCTTCTGGTCCGTGACCAGAAATAACGTAGTCAAAATCCATTTTTTCTATTTCTTTTAGTGACCTTATCCATTCATCAGGCCAGAAGTCAGGCATGGTTCTAAAGGCTATTCGGCGAGGCGTGACTATATCTACTATAAACAACGCTTTCTCTTTAGGAAGCCGCATAACTGTCAAGCTATTCCCATGATTTGGCCCGAAGTAGTTTAACTCTAATGTTCTACCACCCAGTTTTAATGTATACGTATCTTCAAATGTAATATCTGGCATTGGTGTTACGGGATTTGGGTGATCAGTTAACTCCCTTAGTAAGTTCTTATGACCTACAAATTTTGCGCCTTCTTCTTTAAAAATATTACCACCAGAAATATGGTCATGATGATTGTGGCTATAGACAACATACTTAACAGGTTTGTCCGTAATTTTTCGTATCTCATTGCGTAAAAGGTTAGCCGCTTTTGGGTTCATCGGGTCAGTAACAATAACGCCATCATCAGTGAGAATAAATAAATTGCGATAAACCCACCAGCGAAATACATACAGTCCGTCGCCAATATTTTTTACACTGTGGCCAAACGGCTTTCCTCCCATAGGTTCTTGAGTTGGAAAACTGGATGCACCCGCTGCCATGCTCGATAATAACAGGCTCGCTATTAGGATTAATTTATAGGGTAAGCGATTCATTTATATTTCTCCGATAAGATGTTTAATAATTTACGTTTTAGCGCATAACAACTTAATATACCTGCATTAGTGCCATATATCGCTTTATTTTTGTTAAAAAATGTATTGTTTTTCATGGTTTTAATAGTAACACAGCCTTATTTCAGATTAAAGTCTTATATTTATGCACTTATATGCGTTATATTCGTGATATATTTGCACTTATGCACTAATATACGCAAATAACAGGGAAAAAGTGCATTTTATGAAGTTATTGGATAGAGTTAGGACTAAAATTAAATTTAAACATTATAGTTCACATACTGAAAAATCTTATGTTTCTTGGATTAAACAATTTATTTTATTTCACAATAAAACTCATCCAGAAAACATGGGAAAGTTTGAGATTGAACAATTTTTAACCCATTTAGTGACACAGCGCAGTGTTTCGGCATCCACTCAAAACCAAGCTTTTAATGCTCTGATGTTTTTATATAACCAAGTCTTGGAGTTGCCGTTGCACGATCAAAATATCAACGCACTTCGAGCTAAACAAAGGGTGCATTTACCAACTGTTTTAAGTACTAAAGAAGTTAAGCATATTATTCAACAATTCCCTGAAAACAATTACAAAACTATTATCCAAACTATTTATGGTTGTGGTTTACGCTTGTCTGAGGTTTTAAAACTAAGGATTAAGGATGTTGATTTTGACTATAATCGCATGATTATTTGGGACAGTAAATCTTTAAATGACCGTTCTTTGCCTTTACCACAAAAATTAATAACAGCATTTAAGGAAATTATTAAAACCAATCAAATACAGCACCAAAATGATTTAGCTGATGGGTTTGGCACGGTAGAAATGCCCAATGCTTTGGCAAGGAAATACCCAAATGCCAATAAGGAGTTTAAGTGGCACTATTTATTTCAGATGAATAAAATATCCAAGGACCCAAACTCTAACATTATGAGACGACACCATGTTTTGGAAAGCACTTGTGCAAGAAATTTAAAACGGGCCGTGATTAAATCAGGCATCAATAAAAAAATCACTGCCCATACTTTTAGGCACTCCTATGCCACCCATTTGTTACAAGCTGGCATTGATATCCGCACTATTCAAGAAATGCTTGGGCATAAACGCTTAGAAACCACTATGATTTATACCCATGTGGTTAAAGAGTTAAGTCAACAAAACCGTTTTAGCCCTTTGGATTATTTGTGATGATTTTCTAATCTCTGTGCTATAATTTCGCTTTTTAAATGCCTAATTTCATTGGAACTAATCGAACTACAAGTTAATAAAAGTCAAAAAGACTTCAGTATTCATAGCCCTTTTAAGCCAGCTGGTGACCAGCCGAATGCAATTAAACAATTGTCCGAAGGTTTTGAAGCTGGACTTAAAGCACAAACTTTGTTGGGAGTAACAGGTTCTGGAAAAACTTTTACCGTTGCTAATGTCATTCAAAACATTCAAAAACCAACCATGGTTATGGTGCACAATAAAACTCTTGCAGGGCAGTTATTTAATGAGTTTAAAGAATTTTTTCCTGATAATGCCGTTGAATACTTTGTTTCATATTATGATTATTACCAACCCGAAGCCTATGTCGCTGCCTCAGATACTTTTATAGAAAAAGATGCCTCTATCAATGATTATATTGAACAAATGCGACTATCTGCTACCAAATCTTTGATGCAAAGACGCGATGTTATAATCGTTGCCACCGTATCAGCTATTTATGGTTTGGGAGATCCACAATCGTATTTACAGATGACTATCCCAATAAAAGTAGGTCAAATTGTTGAACAACGATCATTATTGCACCAGTTAACTGAACTGCAATTTAACCGCAATGATTATGAATTAGCCAGAGGAACTTTTAGAGTCCATGGTGAGGTGATTGATATCTTTCCTGCAGAATCAGATAAAAATGCTATTCGAATTGAATTATTTGACGATGAAGTTGAACAGTTAAGTTATTTTGATCCGTTGACCGGTAAAGTCATTAGCCGTGAAAAAGAAATGATTATTTTTCCAACTAAACACTTTGTCACACCACGTGACCGTATGATTCATGCTACTACCACGATTCGTGAAGAGTTGGTTGACCGTCTAAAAGTATTAAATGATGAAAACCGTTTAGTTGAAGCACAACGACTACAACAACGCACAAATTATGATTTAGAAATGATGATGGAGCTGGGTTATTGTTCAGGAATCGAAAATTATTCGCGGCACTTCACTGGGCTAGAACCAGGGCAACCACCGCCGTGTTTATTCGATTATTTACCCGATGATGCCTTACTAGTTATGGATGAAAGTCATGTCAGCATCCCACAAATTGGAGGCATGTATAAGGGCGATAGATCACGTAAGGAAAACCTTGTCAATTATGGTTTTCGACTCCCCTCAGCCTTAGATAATCGACCTTTGAAGTTTGAAGAATGGCAAGCCCGAACACCCCGAATGATATTTGTTTCAGCCACACCAGCACAATACGAAGCTGACAATGCATCACAAACCATTGAGCAAGTGGTCAGACCAACAGGGCTATTAGATCCTGAAATTGAAGTACGCCCCGTTGGCACTCAAGTAGATGATTTATTGTCTGAAATCAATAAACGCGTTAAGATTCAAGAGCGCGTTTTGGTGACCACATTAACTAAACGCATGAGTGAAGATTTAACCGATTACATGACCGAACATGGCATTAAATGCCGTTATTTGCACTCTGAAATTGACACGGTAGAGCGAGCAGAAATCATTAGAGATTTACGCAAAGGTGTATTTGATGTATTAATCGGCATTAACCTTTTAAGAGAAGGGTTGGATATGCCGGAGGTTTCATTGGTTGCTATATTGGATGCTGATAAACCTGGTTTCTTACGTTCTGATAGGTCATTGGTGCAAACCATAGGGCGAGCAAGCCGAAATGAAAAAGGAAAAGCCATATTATATGGTGATAAAATTACCGCAGCGATGGAATACGCCATCAATGAAACCAAGAGGCGGCGTGAGAAACAAGTTGCCTTCAATAAAGAACACGACATAACACCAACAACCGTGATACGAAAAATTCATGACCTTAAAGAAGGTTATGTTGAATCAACGAGTACTGATAACAAGCCTCTATTAAAAATTGCCGAACAATCTGCTGATTATGATGTTAACAACCCTAAGCAATTAGCCAAGCTAATCGCCAAACTCGAAAAACAAATGTTCACCCATGCCAAAAATCTAGAATTCGAAGAAGCAGCAGAGTTGCGCAATGAAATTGAACGGATTAAAACGTCTATGTTTGTTGGTTAATTGATTAAATAACACGATGAGGTTTAATGCATAAAATTTGGCTTTTGATAGCTAGGTTTTCTAAATTTCACAAGAAAATCATAACATTTTCACAACTCCTTCATAATTCAAAATTGCCTTTTTATTAAAATAGCCTTTTATTTCAAACAAACGGAAATTATGTAATGACACTTTTTACAAATCGAATATTTTTAGCGTTACTATTTACCCTTTTCAGTGCCACTGTTACGGCAAGTACCACAGTCTGCAACGGTAGTGGTTGTATTATCACTGTTGACTGGGCAATAGATGAAGAACCAAACCATAACTTACATACGTGTGATTATAGCCAGGGTGCAGCTACATTTTTTCCTGATATCACAGGTTCAGGTGCTGGGAAATGTACATTTAGGAGAGCCCTACGAGAAGCAGGAGCACGATCTGATGGTACTGAATGCCCGGGATGTTCGCCCATTTTAATTCGATTTGCTGGACTCAACGGCAGTAATGGCGATGCTGATGATATCCATTATAATGCCACTGATGACCAATGGGTTTTGCCTATGAATAGTTCTGTAACCTCAAGCTTTTATGGTCTTGAGCCTCAAGGAACAGATTTAAATGGCAATATAACCATTCATGGACCTATTGTTGATGTTCTAAATAGTGAAATGCCAAGGGTTATGATTGATTCTGGCACAACATTGGACTTACAACTTAAATTTATCACAATCAGAAACCTTGGTTTTATGGGTGGACAGAGCATTCATTGGAAGCAATCAGATGGTGTTTTTCAAAATAATACTTGGGGATTAGCAGCCGATGGTATGTCTATTGAATTTGATGATTTTGCTGGAAACACAGATAACCTTGCAGGAAACCATGCCATATTAACCACAATTTTTGCGGACCGCATGTTAGTCGATAGCAATGTAATAACTGGAGCCAGTACTTATGCTGTTGAAATCAACTCTGGAACAAATGGAGTACAAATTATCAATAATCTAATTGGCACAAGAATTGATGGTACAGTTCCAAATGTCCCAGCCAACCTCAACTGTCGGACTTTTACAAACATCAACCCTGTAAATCCACCATTAGATGCAGCTGAATGGTTTGGTGGAGCTGGTATTTCAGCCTCTGGCGAAGGCTTATTAATAGATAATAATGTTCTTGCAGGAATGCAATCAATACACAGTACCAATTCAACACCACCAGAAACCTTAACCGTTTTTGGTCGGTTACATACTGTACAAAACAATATTATCGGTAAAGACTTAGCAGGTACGGAAGTTGGAGTCTGTGGACAAGGCATTAAACTATCAACAACCAGAGACATACCTGAGGTCAATAATGGTCATATGATTATCGACAATGAAATTTATTTCCCAAAAAATGGTTTTGATAACACTGAAGGTGCAATTTTATGGAGTGATACACACGTCAATGGTTTTAAAGATGGCGGTAATACGATTCGTCGTAATATTGTCAAAACTGGCTTGGATAAATACATTGAATATGGCCCAATGTTGATGAGTGTTCAAAAAACTTTTGAACCAGCAGTAATAGAAACGGTAAATGGTACGAGTGTTTCTGGGCATTCTCACCTCAGTAATGTTTTTGGAGATCCTAGCCCTTGTCCAAATTGCTTAATTGATTTTTACTTAGACAACAACGATTCTGTATTAGATGCTCTAGAGCATCTGGGCTCTGCTGTTGCTGATGCCAATGGTGATTTCACTTTCTCGTTAACCAACCCACTTGCTAATGGCTTTGGTATACGGACGACTAGTACCTCTACAGCTGATAACGTTATCCCAAGCACATGGTCAGGAACCACTTCAGAAATGTCATCTGAAGTCTATGGCATTGTTTTTATTGAAGCAATATTCGAGAACGGATTTGAATAATATTTAATGGGCTATTGGTAAAGTGTTGGTGTTGAGATATAATCTTTATCTTTTGTAATAAGCGGGAGATAAAGAATGTCTGAACAAAATTCAGCAACAACTGCTGGACCGATTACCACAGGAGCATATCCTGAACTAACCATGCACGCCTTGCTTGTTGGTTATTTTTTGGGTGTTATCTTAGCGGTGTCCATAGGTTATGCTTCACTGAAACTTGGCTTTTCGATTGAGGGATCGGAATTGGCCGCTATTTTAGGATTTGGGATCTTACGTGGGATCTTACGTCGGCGTTCTATTGTTGAGAACAATGTTACTCAAACAGTCGCTTCGGCTGTCAATGGAGCCTCCTCTGGCATGATGTTTTCGGTGCCTGCTATTTTCATTTTAGGGTATGGAACGGATTTCAACCCTTACATCCTCACCTTTGGGGCCATCGCTGGTGCATTTTTAGGCATAGCCTTCATCATTCCCTTACGTAAACAAATGATTGATTACGAACGCCTGACCTACCCAGGAGGCGTGGCAGTTGCTTCTATATTAAAATCACCAGGTGCCGGCATTAAAAAAGCCATGTTACTAATTGGTGCAATGTTGGTTTCTGGCATTGTCCATTTTATTACACTTTACTTTGGTGTAGAAGATTGGCATTTATTCGACCAATTAGGCTTGCCAGAATACCTCAATGGCACATGGTATTTGTCCTTGATGACTGTTGGTGTTGCCTTTATTGCTGGCCGCGGTGGCCTCGCTTTCATTATTGGTGGATTTGTTTGTTATTGGGTTTTAGCGCCATTATTGGATTTGTTTAATATGTTTCCTGTTGACGCAGCCGGAGCAGCAATCACTGACCCAAACCAATTACGTTTAATGCTATTTAGACCCACAGGTATTGGCATGTTGATTGGCGGTGCTATCATTGGCGTAATGTTTGCCTTACCGTTAATTAAATCTGCGGTTAAATCGATGCAATCATCTGCCAAAGCCGATTCAGCCATGAGCAAAGATGAAATGCCGATTAAACTGCTCTACTTAGCCATAGTTGGTGCGGCTATTTTATTGGGTGTTATTGCTGTTACTTCTGCTGAAGAAGTTGGTTTAATGCGTGGAATTACCATGGCATTACTTGGAACTTTATGGATTTGGATGGCTGGTATTATTTTATCCGAAGCCATTGGTCGAACCAATTGGTCGCCCTTGTCTGGTATGACCTTAATTGCTGTTACTTTACTTATTATGGTCACTCAAGCCTTTGGCGGCATGAGTACTGGACCTGCCATAGTTGCAGCCGTTACTGTGGGAGCGGCAACCTGTGTTGCCATGAGTCAAGCAACTGATTTAATGCTCGATCTAAAAACAGGTTACTTGGTTGGTGCCACACCCAAACAACAACAGTTAGGACAATTTGCTGGCGCATGGTTAGGTCCAATTGTGATTATTATTCTAATCTTCATGTTAGATAAGGCATTTGGCTTAGGAGGCGACCAGTTCCCTGCTCCACAAGGACAGGCACTAGCTTCAATGGTTGAAGGTATTACAGGTGGAGATGTACCAACAGAAAAATACGTGGCAGGTGCTTTGCTTGGTGGCTTGTTATCGCTGCTACAAGCTGGCCTTGGTATTACTGTAGGATTGGGTTTTTATCTTCCGTTCAATATTGTCTTAACTTATGCAATCGGCACGGTAATTCGCGAAATTGTTGATAGAAAAGCTGGAAAGAGCTGGTCTGAAAATAAAGGCATCCCAATAGCAGCAGGTTTGATTGTTGGTGAAGCGTTAGTCGGCGTGGGTAATGCCGTTTATGTAATTGCGAGTGCAGGGTAAGGAGAAAAGTATGAAAAATTTAGCATTTTTATTAGTCGTCATCGCATTTACAGCAGGTGCATATTTAGCTTCACTTGATGAAAAAACAATGAACTGGAATTATTTTATTCCTGTTATTGTTGTCGGATTTGCTGGTGCATTCTGGTATAAAAACCTATCAAGTGCCGAAGCAAAATCAGGAGATCTTTTACAAACAAACAAAGTTACATTAATTGCATCATTGGATAACATCCTTAAAAACCTCAAAGAACTCGATGGACGAAAAGAAAAAATCCCAACCTACGATATGCGCTTTGAAATTGATAAATTATTCCGTGTTGACTTAAACAATTTTGCTGATGCACGAGACAGCATGAAGCACCTCTTTGGCATTCAAAATTTCGCTGACATCATGTCGAGTTTTGCTGCTGGAGAACGTTATATCAATCGGGTATGGTCAGCATCAACTGATGGTTATGTTGATGAAGTCATGATGTATGTTGAAAAATCATTGTATCAATTCGAACACGCTAAACAAGAATTTGATAAGGCCCTGGCTAAGGTATAAAAACTACTAGCGTATGTTATTATCAAATTCCCGTTAAAGAGTGATTAATGAACCGTGTGCCAAAGGTTGAATAGTGAAATAATGAGCGAGCGTTTGCCCCATATCAGCAAATGAGCTTCTTTCTCCTATGTTTTGGGCCTTAATGTTTTTCCCAAATAAAACTACTGGCACATGTTCACGGGTGTGGTCAGAACCTGGAAAAGTTGGGTCACAGCCGTGATCAGCTGTAATTAAGGCAATGTCTTCTTCACCCATTAGTGCTTCTAATTCTGGTATACGTTTATCAAATTCTTCAATGGCATTGGCATAACCTGCGATATTTCTACGGTGGCCAAAGTGGCTATCAAAATCTACAAAATTAACAAAAATCAATGTTTTATCTTGCGCTGTTTTTAATTCTTCAAGCATTACATCAAATAATTCCATATTAGTTTTACCCTTTACAGATCTAGTAATACCTCGACCTGAGAAAATATCATTAATTTTACCAACTGATACCACTTGTCCACCTTGGGCCGAGAGTTTGTCAAGCAATGTTGGCTCGATTGGTGGTGTGGTTAAGTCTTTACGATTGGCTGTACGGATAAAATCTTCAGCTGTTTCTCCAGTAAACGGGCGAGCAATAACACGAGTAATATTAAGTTCTTCGGTCAATCCTTTAGCAATCTTGCAAATACGCATAAGTTCATCTAAACCGAAGTGTTTTTCATGAGCTGCAATTTGAAACACCGAATCAGCTGAAGTGTAACAAATGGGTTTTCCTGTTTTAATGTGTTCAACACCCAATCGTTTAATGATTTCTGTACCACTGGCATGGCAATTTCCTAAAATCCCCGGGATGCCTGATAAGGTGATAAAATCTGTTATCAATGGCTTTGGAAAACATGGCTCAGTTTTAGGAAATGTTTGCCAAGCAAAAGGCACGGGAACTCCTGTCATTTCCCAATGACCACTTGGTGTGTCTTTATCTTTACTTTGTTCAACAGCATAACCATAAGCATGTTCTGGTTTTATGTTTTCATCAAGCCCAGCCATTGATTTGCCACAACTGGCTTGCAAGGCATGAGCTAGCCCCAAACGCGTTAAATTCGGAATGACAAGTTCCCCTGTCCGCTGTTCGTTATTTGCATTGCCTTCCAAACAGGCTTGAGCAATATGGCCCAAAGTGTTGGCTGATTCATCACCATAAAGGTGAGCATCGGCACTGGCACCTATACCAAGTGAATCCATAACTAATAGTAAAGCACGTTTCATTAACTAACCCTCTGAATTATTACTTTTGGTAAATGTGGTGTATCTGAGTCGATTTCAATACAATCTAGCAATGATTGTGCGGCTATGTCTGCTTGTTGCTGTGTATTTGCATGAACATATGCAATTGGCTTATGTTTATCAACGTTATCACCAATATGGCAAAATTGGCTAAATCCAACAGAATAATCAATTTTATCTGTAGCCATTCTGCGACCTCCACCTAACTCAACCACTGCCATCCCAATCTCTCGAGTATCCATTTGTTTGATATAACCCGATTGTTTTGGTAATACTGGCATAATTACTTTTGCTTTGGTTAAAAACTTGTCCGGTTTTTCCATTAAATCATTAGGTCCTCCCAACGCACTAATCATTTTCGCAAAGATTTCTGCGGCCTTACCAGAGGACAATGCTTGGTTCACTAATCTTATACCCTGCGGTAAACTATCAGCGAGTTTCCCATGAACTAACATTTCTGCGCAAAGAGTTAATACCAATTCATGCAAAACAGGTTCTTGTTTTTTTAAAGTTAAGTATTCTATTGTTTCATAGACTTCAAGGGCATTACCAGCGGTATATCCAATCACTTGACTCATGTCGGTAATAACAGCTGTGGTATTGACACTTGATACATCAACAATAGCACGTGCAAGTTCTTGTGCTTGTGCCCTGTCTTTCATGAAAGCACCGCTACCAGTTTTGATATCCATAACCAAACCATCCAATCCTTCGGCCAGTTTTTTAGATAAGATAGAAGCCGTAATTAAAGGAATACAATCAACAGTTGCCGTAATATCACGCGTGGCATAAAAACGTTTATCAGCCGGTGCCAAATTTGCAGTTTGGCCAATAATAGCGCAACCAACATGTTTTACCGTTTGCCTAAATAAGGCATTGCTAGGTGTAGCATCATAACCAGCAATGGCATCAAACTTATCTAAAGTTCCACCAGTATGTCCAAGACCACGGCCTGAAATCATCGGCACGTAACCACCACAAGCAGCAATAATTGGAGCCAACATCAAACTAATTTTATCCCCAACACCTCCTGTTGAATGTTTATCTAAAATTGGTCCATCTAAGTCCATATCTGACCAATCCATTACATCGCCTGAATTGACCATACTTTGTGTAAAATCGATTCTTTCTTGTGCGTTCATGTCTTGAAAGTAAGTTGCCATTGCAAATGCCGCTATTTGACCTTCACTAACTGTATTATTTGTAATGCCTTGTATAAAAAAGTCAATTTCAGCCTGAGAAAGCACTTTACCATCACGTTTGTTTTTTATAATTTCTTGATTTAAAAAAGTCATTTTGATTTTTCTTTGTTGTTATTAAAACGATCAAGGGCTCTTTGAAGTGCCACCCTCTCACCAAATTTTTCTAGGTCTTGAAAAAATATGTCAGGAATATCATCAAAATTAGTCTCGTCTGAAATCCCAGCATATTTAATATTAGTAACAGATTTGACTCTAAACTGATGAAAAATATCTCTTCTATGTTTAATATTTTCATATTCTACTTCGCGACTTTCATCTAATGCTAATATATCTCTTTGCAATCCATATCCCACAAATGTTGACAGCCCCATAGTTGAAGAAGTTTCGATAACTTTACCAAATTGTATACAAGGATCTATCCATTGAGAATTGGTTTCACTTTGACTGACACAGAGGTTCATAATCTTTGCTATAGGTTCTTTATCAAAGCCTATGAAAATAGATTTTGCAGCCGCTTTTTTTGCTGCATTGTTGGAATATCCGTAACTTCTCAGAACCCTTTCAATAAGAAAAAACCTTTTCCAATTATAATCTTCGAATAGCTTCTTATCGGCCGCTTTTTTTAATTGTTTTAATGCTTTTGAGAATTGTTTGTTTTTACCATAAAAAACTATTGCATATAGATTGGGATTAGAGTTTTTTGTATCATGTCGTTCTAATTTTTTTAAATATTTTTCTCGTTTTTTACAAATCGAATTACTGTCATCACATAGTAAGAGTATTTGTTCCAACAACAAAATATTTTCTGGAGCAAGTTTAATTGCCTTGCTATAAAGCTGTTGGTTTGTATATGGTAACTCTAATGACTTTGCTAAATATCCAGCTACAATATATTGATCGATTTCATCACTAGCTAGTAGCTGATTAATAAACAATTCATTAACATCTTTAGCATTAACAACAGCAATAGATATAGCAACCAATAATATATTTACAATTTTTTTTATGCAGTTCTCTTTTATCCTTACAGAATTAAATATGCTCATATTATTATAGTTCTGATAGATGTTTCTTATGATCAATAGACTGATGAAGCACTCTTATTATACGTACTCCATAACTGTACTTTTTATAAAATACAATGTGTTTCTGTACCGAATAAGAAAAATAATTTTTCCTTATAAAAAATTTTGGCATCCCATGTTCTGGTGCTTCCGCTAGATATTGAAATTTATCAGAAAGTTCATCTAAATATTTATTTCTTTGTTTAGTGCCAAATTTATTCTGTGTGTAATAACCAATCTCAAATAAATCATTATTGGCTTTATCTGAAACATTAAATCGAAGCATCTAATTGTGCTTTTATGCTATCAATTGAAAAATCCTCAACATCAGCACTCTCTTCACCTTCTACTAGAGCAGAACGCAATGCTTGTAGTTTTAACTGTTGATATTCTTCACTTGACACTACTACAGCTACAGATTTACCATTTCTAGTGACATTTACTGGTGATTTCTGTACTTTCATTAAAAGTTCACCAAATTGTGTTTTAGCTCTATTAGCAGTTAGTGTCTCCATAATCTTTCTCTATTTCGTTCGATTCGTTTATTTTAAACGGTATATTTATTTTTTACCATGCATGACATGAAGTTAATGAAGATAAATTGAAACACTCGCCCCCGTCATTCCCGCGAAGGCGGGAATCTATAAGAATGTCTGTGTCATTTCAGTGGTATTTACAGTTCTTTTTATGAAACTACCGCCTTCGCGGAAATGACAGCAGGTGCGAGCAGTTACGATAAATTAATCTTTTGTAGTGCCTTTTAATCGATCAAATACCCGTTGCAGAACAATTTTTTCTCCAAATTTTTCATGCTCTTTATAGAATAATTCAGGAACTTCATCAAACTTTGTCTTTTCACTTAATAATTCATATTTTATATTTGTAAAAGCTCTTAATCTAAACTGATGAAAAACATGAGCAAAATCGAAAACTAAAAAAATACAGAAATTTTGTTTTTGATCTTTACCTTCCTTAACTTCATGTACTTCATGGTAAAAAAATCAAAACCCTTTAATAAACTCTGTCAATATTGTCTTAAAAGTCTGTGAAGCTTTATTAGCGAATTTCATCGTTTGTTCGTGCGACAAGTCTTCATTATCCATACCTGCGGCATAGTTTGTAATTACTGAAAGTGCCAAAACTTTCATGTCTTGCTGCCTAGCTAAAATTGTTTCTGGAACTGTGGACATACCAGCAGCATTCACTCCCAATACTTTTAAGGCATTGATTTCAGCTGGTGTTTCAAATTGTGGTCCACACATCCATGCATACACTCCTTTACTTAAGTGAATATTATTATCTTCAGCTATGTTTAGTATTTTCCTGCGTAAATCTTTGTTATAGGCATTTACCATGTTGACAAACCTTTCATTGCCTGTTTCTGAAAACAAAGGCGAAACACCTGTAAAATTGATGTAATCCGTTATCAACATCACGCTCCCTGGACCAGCATTGTAATCCAAGCTGCCAGCGGCATTGGTTAAGATAACAGTCTCACAGCCTAACTCTTTAAAACATCGAATAGGAGTTTTCATTGCTTCTACTTGGCCATTCTCATAATAATGTACACGCCCTTGCATGGCAATGATTTCAACACCTGCAATTTCGCCCAAAATCAAATTGCCAGCATGACCAGCAATTCTTGAAACAGGAAACCCTTCTAAATCAGAATAAGGAATTTCAGCAATTTTCTTGATTGAATCAGCAAATTCACCTAAACCTGATCCCAAAATTAAAGCAATTTTCGGGTTATAATTTACTGTTATTGATTTTATATATTTTGTACAGTTCATGTTCTTTTTTATTGTAGTTGTATTCAGTTTCAATAATAACACAATACATTAAATATATCGCAATCCATTAGCGAAGAAGATAGAAGCCCTTAACAGTTGACTAAAATTTATACAAAAGTTGAGAATTGATATTTATCAAAAATGCACAGGTTAATTAAAATTAATTAAGGCATTAAGTTGAAGATAGCCCTATAATTACTTAAGATAATTACTCAAAACATAATAACTAAAGACCTTAGCGAAAACTTGGGACAATGGAATAAAAATGAAAAAAGCACCTATCAAATCAATAAAAAAAACGACTCTAACACTCATGAGAAGTTTAATTTTATTAACCTATTTCACTTTACTAATGTCTTGCAACCAGCAAACCATAAGTTATAAAGAAATATCTCAACGTACTGAAGCCAGTCAAGACATGGCTAAAAAGTTTGGCAAAACATTGAAAGGTAAATTACAAGCAGCTATGAAGTCTGGTGGGCCAATAGCGGCTATTTCTGTTTGCAACCAACAAGCTCCTTTAATTGCTGCAGAGTTATCAAAACAATCAGGCTGGGAAATTTACCGTACAAGTCTGAAACCTCGAGCAAGAAAACCCGATGCATGGGACAAGCGTATGATGAAAAGTTTTGAACAACGTCATGAAGATGGAGATAAATTTAAAAGCCTATTTAACCAAGACATTTCAGAAGTCGATGGAATTGCTTCATTTCGCTTTATTCAGGCAATCGAAACACAAAAAATTTGCCTCGTGTGCCATGGAGATAATATCGCTCCTGCCATAGCGGATAAAATCACAGAACTTTACCCAAATGACAAAGCCATTGGTTTTAAAGAAGGTGATATCCGCGGCGCATTTAGTATAATTCAACCCATAATCAAATGAAAAACGTAACTAAACACACGGCCTCATTCTCGCGAATGTGAGAACCCAGCTGCCCAAAAGTGTGAATTTGTTTCTCTTCAAGGCTGTTTTAGTTGTTTTATCTTTTTAATTTCTTAATAAAGGTAATTGATTCCTGCCTTCGCAGGAGTGACAAAAGGGAGTGATTAATTACTAAAAGACAAAACATACACTATATTAATCCTGCGGCATTTGCGTTCCCGCCGTTTGTTTTCATGCTCTATTTTCATACTTAGATATTACCTAATAATTGAAATCAGAATAAAATCAGAACAATATCAGAATAAAATCAGATTTGAAAAGCCCTTTATTTTTATAATTCACCTATATATTAATTTAGGAAAACCTATGAAAGTCACTTATTTAAAATTTATACTTGTTACTGTCTTAATTGTGCTTGTTGAACAAAATGCAATGGCCATCAGTGGTATTGGTAATTTTAGTCCGACAAATGCTGATGATTTCATCATCACAGTAAATACTGCTAATACCCAATCAGGGTCTTCAAGTGCAACTCAGTTCACCATCCCTATATCTACCCACCCTGTCATTTCAGGTAATTACAATTACAATGTGGATTGTGACTTTGATAACATTGGCACAAATATCGCCACAGGAATAACTACCGACTTTACGTGTAATTATGCAACCTCTGGAGTATACACCTTGTTAATTTCAGATAATACTGGATTAAAAACCGGTTTTCCTGCGATTGAAGCATCTTCAAATGATGACAATTTGAAAATTATTGAGTTAAACCAATGGGGAACAGGCATATGGTCAACCATGACCAATGCTTTTTTCTTTACCGAAAACATGGTAGTTAGTGCAAATGATGTGCCTAATTTGTCCATGGTTACCAATATCGGTGGTATGTTCCTCAATGCATACCTTGCCAATCCAGATGTAAGTTTATGGGATACATCCAGCATAAAATTCATGAACTCTGTTTTTTTTGGAGCAACATCAGCTGATCCCGATGTGAGTAACTGGAATACAGGCCAAGTACTCAATATGAGTAATATGTTTTCAGGGGCAACTGCTGCAAACCCTGATGTATCCAATTGGAACACAACGAATGTGGTTAGCATGTTTAGAATGTTTTACAATGCCAGCATGGCAACCCCAGATGTCAGTAATTGGGTCACAGCCAATGTCACAAATATGGGTAACATGTTTGAAGGCGCAGAATTAGCTGATCCAGAAGTCAGCGGCTGGATTACATCAAGTGTGACAAATATGGAACGAATGTTTGCTGAGGCGAGTGTTGCAAACCCAGGTGTGAGCAGTTGGAACACCTCTAATGTGGAAATTATGACAGAAATGTTTGAGGGGGCTACCTTAGCAAACCCAGATGTAAGCAATTGGATTACTAGCAGTGTTACCGATATGCGAGAAATGTTCGCCTCAGCATCAAATGCAAATCCAAATGTCAGTAACTGGGACACAGCCAATGTTACCAATATGAGTGCTATGTTTAGATTTGCAACATCTGCAAACCCTGATTTAAGTACTTGGGATGTATCAAATGTGAGTAGTATGACGACTATGTTTTTGGGCGTGACTTTGTCATTGCAAAACTACGATGGACTTTTAACTAATTTTAGTTCGCAGAATTTACACTCACTTGTTACTTTTCATGGAGGTAACTCAACCTATTGTAATGTTGCTGCACATGATATTCTAGAAAACACCTTTTCTTGGAGCGTTTCCGATGGTGGCTTAGATGCGTCTTGCCCATCTGAAATTATTTTCAGTAATAGTTTTGAGGATGTTGTTATATTTAAGTCAACTGAAAGTCAATTCGAGTATGATTTCACCAATACATCATTATTGAATTTAGATGAAAAACCATTATTAATTGCCCAAGGCATGAATGCAGTACAACTAACAGTAATTGAGGTATACCTAAGAGACGACTTAGGCCAATTGCAAATTCGTAAAGATATTTTTAATGCACAAAATAATATCTGGGTAATTGGGCAATGGCAATCGATTAATACTACTGGTTTGACAGCAATTAGTTGGCAATAATGCTATTTATTTGTTTCTATGTGGTTGCTTGATTGTTTGAGTTTATCAAGGTAAACATCATCATCAATCGACCACCATTGGTTGGAAGTGATTTTACATTCATTGGCTAAATCTAATGCCTTCAGATAATTACCCAACATTTTGTTGGCTTTAGATTTTATTAATAAATATGGATAAGACAAAGGTTTATACTCTAGAGAATCCTCCAGTAAACTTAATGCCTTTTGTGCTTGATTTGAATCTACATAGTGCTGTGCTAATAAGTTATTAATCTCAATGATAGTTTCCCCATCTTCTGTACTCTTTGCTAGTTCTTTTGACAAAAGTAGCAGGCTAATGGCTTTATCAACCTCATCGATTAACAAATTATAGCGTGCCAAGTGTAAATTAATCCGAGGTTGCAACCTAATTTCTTTAGTTTCATCGATGTACTCTTGTACACCATTAATGAGAAGCAATATATCATTTGTTCTTTCCTGATCCAGATACAAGTCAATGGCCAACAATTTGTTTTTTAACAATGACCTTTTGTTGCGAGAAGCTTTAGCCAGCTGTAAATGTTCTTGTAAATAAATTTCAGCTGCTTTAAATTTCTTTTGCGACCTTGAAATATCTTCTGAATATTGAATTGAAATTTGTAACATAGCAGTATAATCTATTTCTAATGCGATTTTGTTCATCTCAACATTGGCTTGCCAAGCTTTATCAAATTCACCTTTCACCATTAACACATAGATTAATTCATTTAATGTAGCACCAACACCCAGTTTATATTCTAAAGAACGATTAATTATTAATGCCTGTTCAAGGTAATCAACAGATTTAGCATAGTCACCTTGATGGGTGGAAATCCTAGCCAATGTAATATAAAGTTTTGCTTGACCTAGCAAATCTTCTAATTGATTAAAAACTTCAAGTGAGTGCAAAGCTGATTCTTGGGCTTTTTTGATGTGACCTAGGTGTTGTAATATACTGGCTTGCTTTTGTAATACGTGTGCTAATAACTCTAAATTTTGTGATGGATCTACTTTCTGTTGTAAAAAGCCCAACTCATTTAATGCTGAATCATATTCTGCAAGGGCAGCATAAGTTTGACTCAAATTATAGCGCATATCATCAAGCTGAAAACTGTCTTTAGTGGCATATTTCTCCAAAACAGAAATATATAAATCACGGGCTTCTACATATTTGCCTTGAGTATCATAAATATCACCACGAATACTTTCTATTTCTATTTCCATTTGCTGGAAAATCAAACTATTAGATAAAGTATCTAAAAGAGCTAAACTTTCCTGTGGTTTGCCCTGTGCACTTTTTACTTTTGCCATTTGTAACCTAGCCAAATGAAAGTTTGGCAATTCAGACAAGCATAATTCGAAATAATTATTGGCTTTCTCAATCTCGCCTTTTTCTAGACTTGAAAGACCACGCATATAAAGCTCAACCACATAAGAATCATCAGGAATCATTGAAACAATCTTCTCAGCCTGCTTTGGTTGATCAACCTGATTGAGCAACCATTGACTTGATTTGATCATTGCTAAACTTAAACTTTGGTGAGTAAACGACTGGATTTTTTCATGTTTTAATCGATCAATTATCTTTAATTCGATGGTATATAAATCATCTTCAAACATTAACTGACTAGTGACAACTTTTAAATCCGGTGAAGTTTGCCATTGATTGTTGATGTACTGCTGCCTGTCTAAATATTTTGGTTTTTGTTTGAATTTTTTTAATTTTGCAATATCTGCTATGGTAAATAACTGATCGATAAATGTTCCTGAGGCTTGGTTCAGCCATTGGTCACTTTCATCCTTACCTGTACTGGCATTAGCTGATGACATAATTAACAATAAAGAACGTTGTGCTTTGGCATTATTGGATGACTGATAATTTTTAGCAAAATATACAAGGAATACAGTCATAATTACCAATACTAAAAATGCAGTAAATTTAATTGCAGAATTTCTAGGAACCTTTTGTTTTTCATTCTCTTCGAATATAGTTACCTCAGGAACAAACATGAGTCCTTTACCATAAACGGTTTTGATAGAAACTTCCTTATTTGCAGTAATTAGAACCTTACGCAATTTTGAAATAATTTGATCGATAGAATTTTCTGTGACATATTTTCCTTGCCACACTTTATCTATAATTTCACTTCTGCTAAGCATCTTACCTGTGTTTTTCAGCATAAACAGCAACAAATCATAATGGCCTTTAGGAATTTCTATAGGTTGATTATTGCTATACAGCCCTTTTTTATCTGTATCTAAAGTAAATTTTAAAAACTTATATTTCATATGGGAGATGATTATACAAGAAACTTGGGAAATTATAAGCAGAAAAAAATGATAAAAGGCTTTTGTATTTCCCTAAGACAAAAAAGTATGGCGATTATCTGGGACAGGAGAATAGTGCATTGCCATGAAAAAAAATCACAAATTTAAATTTATAAAATGAACGATAAGATACAATTAATCAATTCGTTAACGTATAAACCTATCCATAGACATATTTAGCCACCTCTCCTACCACAACAGTGTTTTTATCTAACTGATTTTATGTCTCAAATTTCACCTCATTCAAATCATCTACAAACAATATGCCAACCTGATAGATATAAGTTGCCCCTACAGGCAAAGCTCCATTATTAGATTTATCCGCCCCAATTATTGCCCATTCGGGAGATAAAAAAACAGCTTTACCTAATTCATCTGCTGCGCTACCATCTGATGCTAAAAACTTTTCAGATTGACTCCATCCAACAGTACCCATTTTATACAAGTATGCTGAACCAGAATTACCGCCATTAATATTATCATCACCAAAAGAACCTACAAAAGCTTCATCAGCATATAAACTGACAGAATAGCCAATTTTATCACTACTTTGACTATCATCTGCTGTTAGTTTTATTGTTTGTAACCACTGACTGTTATTTGTATCAAGCTCAAATACATAAGCGGCACCTGAATTATTGCCATTTTCATCATCATTAGGAGCGCCAACCAATACCCTATTCCCATATAAACTCACTGACTGACCAAAACTATCGCTACTAAATCCATTTTCAGCGGTAATTTTATCTTGCTGTATATTTAATAGGTAATCAAACAAATAAGCAGAGCCTGTATCATCATTATTAGCTCCAATAATAGCTTGACTGGTACTCATGCTTATAGATTCACCAAAACGATCTCCAAATGAACCATCACTTGTTGTGATTGAATGAGTGTGGTTCCATAGTAATAACATTTCATCAAAAGTGAAAAATTCAACTGAGCCATTCCCAGAACCCGGTGCACCAATAAGAACATTATTATCAACCAAGCCAACTGAATAACCAAAATTAACATTTAATTGAGGTGTACTATGCATTAATTTTGCTGTCTGAACCCAAACATCATTTGATAGTTCAAATACATACACGGCAACAACTGAAACGACTCCATCTACAGTTTTTGTTCGTGCTCCCACCAACGCTCGATTGTGGCCTAAACTGACAGAATGTCCAAAAAAATCACCGCTAGTCGTATCATTGCCAATAATTTTTTGCATTTCTTGCCATGTACCATCTTTGTATTCGAATAAGTAAACCGAACCTGCAAAACCACCATTTTGATTGTCACGTACAGACCCCACAAGTACCTTGTTACCAAAAACACATTGCGTTACCAAATTCTTGAAAGCTAGTTGGGAGTGCTGGTTGAATTTTATTCTCAATAATAAAAGGATTACTGTTAATATTTAATTCTCTATTTGAGTTATTTTTGGCATTGGCATTGATAAAGGCTGAAAACATAGCCAATGTGAAAATTATCATTAACATATTTCTGTACATTTTTTCGATCTCCATTAATTCAGATTAAGTGAAATTACTGCATAACTAGTGAGATACTCTAAAAAGAGTTATAGACATCTGAGTAACAGATATCCTACTGAAATTATTTGACAAATTATAACAAATAAAGAAATGCGCCTTATATTTCACCTTTTAATTGAATCAAATAAACAAGACTTGTCTAATTTGTTTAAAATTCTTTCATGAAAAAAATATCAGAGTTTTAGCTTTTCAATACAGTTATTTGTTAGAATAACGATGATTAAAATATGAGTAAAACTTAATGATCAGCCAAAAACCACAGCAAGCCATTTGGCAAATAGACCCGTCATTAATGAGCAATTTGAATAGTGTAAAATTTCAACAATATATCAACAATAGATTTAATTATTCAATCAATAATTACCAGCAATTACATCAGTTTTCTGTCACAGAAACTTCAAAATTTTGGCAGTCTATTGTAGACTTTTGTGGTATCAACTTTATTCACCCTGCTACGAATGTAGTTAAATCAGGAAAACATAAAATTGATACAGAATGGTTTATCAATGGCACACTTAACTATGCACAGAACATTCTCAAGTACCGTAACGATAAAACTGCCATAATTTTTGAAAATGAAACTGGGGAACAAAGCAACTTAAGCTACAACCAACTGTATAGACAAGTAGCGAAACTGCATCATTTTTTAAAAACTAAAGGCATTAGCAAAGGCGACGTGGTTGCAGGTTTTCTACCAAATTGTACAGAAGCCATCATTGCCATGCTAGCGACCACATCCCTTGGTGCTATTTGGACATCAACTTCTCCTGATTTTGGATTTGAAGGGGTTGTTGATAGATTTGGCCAGGTAGAAGCCAAAATTATGTTTGTTGCCAATAGTTATTATTATAATGGCAAAACTCATGACTGTATTGAAAAAGCGGAGATTATAGCCAGGCAAATAGAACCTATTCAGCATGTGGTAGTTATTAACTTTACTCAGAGTAATAAAAACATAGGTTCCCATCTTTACGGGAATGACGGAGGCTGTAATTTCATCTCTTGGGATAAAGCCTTAGACAACAACAACCACAAAGTCCAATTTGAACCCGTAGACTTCAAACATCCTTTATATATCCTATATTCTTCTGGTACAACAGGCAAACCCAAATGTATTGTCCATGGAACAGGTGGCATATTATTGCAACACAAGAAAGAACTGGTATTGCACAGCAATGTCAATACAGATGATAAACTATTCTACTTTACTACCTGTGGTTGGATGATGTGGAACTGGATGGTTTCTACTTTAACAACTGGCGCAACACTTTTCATTTATGATGGCTCTCCTTTTTATCCAGATGGAAATCGATTACTGGATATAGTTGACACCAATGAAATAACACACTTTGGAACCAGTGCCAAATGGATTTCTGCGATTGAAAAAGCAGGAATAATTCCAAAAAGAAACCGTAATTTTAATGAACTCAGCACCCTTTTTTCAACAGGATCACCATTAATGCCAGAAAATTATGATTATGTCTACCAGCAATGGAAATCAGATTTATGCCTATCATCAATTTCTGGTGGAACCGATATTTGTTCTTGTTTTGCCCTAGGAAACCCAGCTTTACCTGTATACAAAGGAGAATTACAATGTCTAGGGTTGGGACTCGATGTAGCTATTCTTGATGACAATGGCAAAAGATTATACAACCAAACGGGAGAGCTTTCCTGCATGAATGCATTTCCTGCAATGCCTGTAAAATTTTGGAATGATGCGGATAATTCCCGTTACAAATCGGCCTATTTTTCAAAGTTCGATAACATTTGGTGCCACGGAGATTTAGCCAAAATAACTAAAAATCATGGGCTCACAATTTATGGACGCTCTGATGCCACACTTAATCCAGGAGGTGTTCGTATCGGCACAGCTGAAATTTATCGTCAAGTAGATAACATGACTGAAGTTATCGAAAGTATAGCAGTCGGTCAAAACTGGGACAATGATGTTCGAGTGATTTTATTTGTGATATTGAATGATAACCTTCAACTTAATGGTGATTTAATTAAAAAAATTAAAAACACCATAAGAGTTAACACAACCCCAAGACATGTACCGGCAAAAATCATCCAAGTCACTTCCATACCCAAAACGTTAAGCGGCAAAATTGTAGAAATAGCAGTTAGAAACATTATTCACAATCGCCCCGTAACCAATACAGATGCCCTAGCTAACCCGGAATCATTGGAAGAGTATAGAGATTTAAAAGACCTTATAATTTAATTCGTAACGAAATATGCAGATTAATGGCTGTAATGGTCTAATAAACTCGGAGACATTTTTAGCCATATAATAGACAAAACGAGGTAAGCATAAAGCCTATGTGGCAGTGGCACATAAAATGTCACGGATCATATGGGCAATGCTAACCAAAGATCAGGCTTATAATCCAGATTACATTTTATCCAAGAAATAATATGAGAATTAAACTAAATACGTATTATGATTTCCCTCATAGGGGAAAACATACCATTCTAAAATTGCAAGTCAAGCAGCTAACAGAAATATACAAATATAGAGGCAAGCCATTCAAGTTAGAAAACATGATGAACATAATAGGTAACCCTGGTAGAATTTTAGACTGAACATAGACAAGGTATTAAATACCGAGTGCCTGATAAGCAAAATTCTACTACGGATCTCATCAAGGCCAGAGATTAGAAAACTCAAGAATCTCATTAATAGGCCGAATATATGTCCTATAAACAAATATAAACAAAAATATAAACAAAGACACACACATTTAAAGTAAATATCCTACACCACTTTAGAATATAAACAAAGACACACACATTTAAAGTAAATATCCTACACCACTTTAGGAAATCACCCACATCATTTCAAAAAATATTTTCATAAAATAGTAATTTTTAT
>JADGEI010000018.1 GCA_016744455.1 Alcanivoracaceae bacterium | reverse complement strand
TAAAATAAGCTAATCGGAATAGGGAAAAATAGATAAATAATGTGATTTTTGCAGAAAATCAATAAAATCAGAGAAATTTAAGATTCAAGCAAAGGTCTCCTATAGTAACAAATATGGTTTAAGCCTTATTTTTACCACTAATAAAATCCTCAATAAACCAAGCTGATAACTCATGCCGCCCAACTAAGTTACTTTTTGCGTAAATTGAAGAAGCTTGCTGACGGCTGGTTTTTTCTTTAGTGCTTCGTATGGTTGCAATTTCCTGAAAATTAAGTCCTTTGAGCATCAGCATTGCAACCTCTTGTTCACTTTGAGATAGGTTCCAGTCATTAAACTGTTGATGAATTGCCTCTGAGTAGTTATGACGTGCTTCCTTAAATTTTTTGGTGATGGTTTTTACCTTTTCTTCAGCTTCAGACAATGATTGGGTGAGTTTTTTTAGCCTTCTCTGAGTCGAAAGAATTAAATAACCTGCCAATAAACCTGACAATATAACAATAACAATTTCTTCAATAACATGCCAAGTTGGCACGTTTAATTGAATATCAGCTATCACATCCAATAAATTTAATACCATTATAAGCAATAACGAAGCTGTAAATATTCTATCCTTCATGTCTATTTATTTGATTTTATGTAACAGTCATTGTAACTGTTTTCTTAAAATCCAACCCCACATATTAAAGTTTTTTTTATCTTTGGTACAAATAACCTATACAAATGAAAGATATTTTTTCCAAATTAGACATATGCCCGATTCAATTTATATAAGGAAAGGCTAATATACAAACTCAATTTAAAATTTAAAAAGTTATTTTATGAAAAAATCAATTTTATTAAGCTTAATTTTGAGTTCTATTGTTGTCGCTAACAATAATCTATCTTCTCAACAACTGTTATCTGAAAGCCTGAAAAGAATAAACTCAAACCCGTTTAATAGTGAAGAGCAAGTCAATACGATATCTAACTGGCTTACTGGTTTACCAACAGTACAAGCCTCTATCTTACAGAGTGAGAATCACTTGGGAGCAGATGAGTATGAATTAAGCCTCAATTTGCCTTTTAAATCACGTGCTCGTAAACAATTGGATAAACGGTTATTGGAAACTTCCATGTCTTTAAAAAATATAATGGAAAACAAAAAAAAGCTATTTGTCTCTGGTTTAATCCGCGAAACTATTTGGAACTATAGAATTGCTATTAAAAAACGAACAATTGAGCAAACCAAACTGGATTGGCTTAAAAAACAACAAGTTTTGTTAATAAATCTAGTGTCTTCTGGTGGATCAAACATTGATTTACTGTTAGTCGATAAACAAATTTTAGAGGCGCAATTATTGATTTTGGCACTCGATAAAGAAGCCAATATTAGATTAAAACAATTTTACAAGATTACTGGTGAGGAAACTATTCCAGCACATTTTTATGAAAATGGCATAATGGATGAAAAAGATGTTGTCATAAATCACCCTACTGTTCAGCAAATTCAATTGATACTAAGGCAATCATCTATAATATATAAGTTAGCAGGCAAGGCCAACAACACTATAAACCTTTCACTAACAACTGTTAACACCAAAGCCATTGGCCTCAATGATAGGCAATATGGAATTGCTTTAGAATTACCTATCGGCTCAAATAAAAGCACTACTCAAACAGCTAGTTCAACTTTACTTCAAGAACAAAGCGATTTATCTTCGAAGTTAATAATCTTTGAACAAGAGTTTTCATTACAGTTTTCAGAATTAAAAGAAGAGCATCACTATTTAACTAAAAAACAAGCATTACTTGAACAAACATCAGTTAAAACCAAACAAATTTTCGCTAAACTTGAACAATTACGAAATAACAACGAATTTAATCAGTTTTTATTCTATCAACGCATGGGTGAATTGATTTCATCGATTTATCAAACAGAATTAAATCAAATTTATATCAACCAAAACCAATCAAGACAAAAGCAACTGGCTGGAGTATCCTTATGATTTTTAAAACCTTAATTTTATCGACTTTTACTACATTTTGCATTTTTGCTAAAGCACAAGAAACACTTAATATAGCCGATCTTGGTCAGTTAAATTTACATTACACTAACATTAAACATGTTGAGTCAGTCGCTTTGCAACCTATAAAAGCGACAGTTACTCATAAAACTGGTGAAGCCTATCAAATGGTAGCACCTTTTGAACCACAACGTCATGAATTTTTAGTTGGAAATGGTGAATATGTTGAGTCAGGTAAAGCAGTAATGCTATTATCTGGCAGCGAAGTCCATCACTTTTTAGAACAATTTGAATCTGCCAAGGCGTTATTTAATCTTGCAAAAAACCGTTATGAACTGAACAAAAAACTGTTTAAACAAAAAAGTATCAGTAATGATAAATGGTTAAGTATTTCACAGAGTTATTTTGAAAACAAAATTGAGTACGGGCATTTTCGTCATTTCAATGAATTAATCCATTCGATTAAATCAGAGGACGAAATTGTCATTAAAGCCCCGCTTGATGGCTACTTTTTTTACCCTGATTTAGAAAGCATTAATGCTAGCGAATTGAAACTCGGCCAAGTTTTACCAAAAGAATCATTGCGTGTGAAAACTTATATTAATATTGATGAAGCCACTAAAATTAAAAATCTTGAAACCATACACTGCCTCATTAAAGTTGATGAAGTGAGTCAAGTTGCTGAAGGCTTATTCTTAAAAACATGGAGTAACACGATTACAGATGAGTGCCAGTTATCCTTTGGTCAAGTGATCAGTGTTATACCACACCTCTCCACTGACGCTTATCAAGTTCCAAAATCAAGTGTTTTCACCATAGATAGGTCTTACTATGTATTAGTCAAAAAAGGCACGCAATTAAAAGTTACTCCTATCAGTTTAATTGAAGCTAGCAATACTTTTTATTACATCGAATCTGCCACTGACTTAAATAATCAGGAAGTTTTATCCACATCTGTCTCAGCTGTTCAAGGTGTTTTAATGGGCCTCGGAGGTGAATAATGCTAGATAAAATCATACGTTTTTCTCTAACACAAAGAGTCTTTGTAGTCGTCATATTTGGCGTACTCATTGCATTAGGAATTAATGCTTGGAAACAAATACCTATTGACGCATTTCCAGATATTTCAACCACTCAGGTAAACATTATTATCAAAGCACCTGGTATGACGGCAGAAGAAATTGAATCGCAAATTACAACAGTAATTGAAACAGAACTATTGGGGATTCCCAATAAAGACATTCTACGCTCTACAACAAAATATGCCATTACTTCAATTACACTTGATTTTCAAAGCAATACTGATATTTATTGGGCTCGCCAACAAGTAAATGAACGATTATTGAGTATTTGGGATCAATTACCTGCCAACATAGATGGTGGTTTGGCCCCTATGAGTACTCCATTAAGTGAAATGTTCATGTTCACTATCGAAAACCCTTCCCTTTCAATCACTCAGCGTAAACATATTTTGGATTGGCAAATTCGACCTATATTAAGAACGGTTGCAGGAGTTGCGGATGTAAACGTATTAGGTGGAGAAACGAAAACCATCCAATTTTCTCCTGATATAGTTGCAATGGCAAACGCCAATGTCAGCATTGATGACATCCAATTAAGCTTAGATAAAGCTAACTTAAACGGCAGTGTTGGGCGAATTAATATGGGCACTGAATCATTGATCATCCGTACACAAGGGCGTTTTAACACATTAAATGATGTAGCTAATCTAGTAGTTAGGAATATCAACGACAAATTATATTACTTAAAAGATATTGGGGACATCTCATTTAACTCTACAGTACGGTATGGTGCTGTAACTAAAGATGGCAAGGAAACCACAGAAGCCTTAGTCGTTGCGCTTAAAAATGTCAATACAGAACAAGTCGTTGATGGTGTACGAGAAAAATTAGATCAAATTGAAAAAACGTTGCCAAAGGGTACAAAGCTTAATGTTTTTTATGACCGTAAAAACTTAATCGAGACAGCTGTTGACACCATTACCTCAGCATTATTTCAGGCTATTATTCTTGTCATTATATTATTGGCACTGTTCTTAGGAAATGTTAGAGCTTCATTAGTGGTTTCTACTTCTATTCCAATTGCAGTAATTATTGCATTTTTCTTAATGCATCAATTTGGGTTGTCGGCAAATTTAATGAGCTTAGGAGGATTGGTCATTGCTATTGGGATGATCGTTGATTCGTCAGTTGTGGTTGTTGAAAACATTATTTCACAACTCAGTAAAAACAACAATCTACCACGTTTACACCTAATGTATCGCGCTAGTAAGGCCATTGCCGTTCCGGTTTTTTCAGGCACTATCATTGTTATCATGGTGTTTGTACCATTATTAAGTTTATCAGGTCTTGAAGGAAAACTGTTTTCCCCAGTTGCTCTAACTATTGTTTTTGCCATGTGTTCGGCGTTAGTAGTTTCTTTAACGATCATTCCAGTATTAGCATCATTTATCATTAACAATAAAAAGCTAGAAGCTCCAAAGTATTTGATGAAATTACAAAACGGCTATACCAAAACTTTAGATAAAGTATTAAAGGCTCCATCATTGACCATGATAAGCTTTATTTTAGTACTAGCCATCAGCGCTATACTATATACCATGCTTGGGAAGATTTTTATGCCTGTATTGGATGAAGGAGACATTATTGTACAACTAGAAAAATCTCCGACTATTTCACTCAAAGAGTCCATAGACCTAGACAAACAAATTGAAATAGCATTATTAAATAATGTTCCGGAAATTAAACAGATTGTTGCAAGGGTTGGCTCAGACGAATTAGGGCTTGACCCCATGAGTCTGAATGAAACTGATGTATTTATGGAACTGCAACCACGCGACACCTGGGAAGCCTCATCAAAAGCAGTGATTGAAGACAAAATACGTAATATATTAGTTAATTATCCAGGGATCAACTTTGGATTCACCCAACCCATACAAATGCGTGTTTCAGAAATGTTAACAGGGTCAACAGGGGCCGTTACAGCGAAGGTCTTTGGACCTGACATCACAAAATTATCAAAATTAGCACATGATATTTCCAAAATTGTAAAAAACACGCAAGGCAGTATCGATGTACAAACAACCATAATAGAAGGTGGTGATTACCTCAATGTAGTCTTAAAACCAGAGCTCGCTAGTCAGTTTGATATGAATGTAGCTGAACTATCGCATTTCTTAAATATTCAAATTGATGGATTTAAAGCAGCAGAAATTATTAATGGTAAGATAAAAACGCCAATCATGTTTGCTAGCAAGTCAGACACCGGAGGAGTGTCTTCTATTGTAGAACTTGAAAAACTGCTGATTATGATGCCCGATAATACAATGTCACGCTTAAAAGACATAGCAGAAATAACGTTAAAAGTTGGCCCTTCAATTATCGAGCGAGAAAATGCAGAGCGATTTGCTGTTGTTGCTACTAATGTTACAGGTCGTGATATGGTTGGTTATGTAGAAGAGTTACAAGTAAATATGAACAAGCAACTGAAGCTTCCTAATGGGTACTTCATTGTATATGGTGGAGAATTTAAAAATCAAATTAGAGCGACTAACAACTTATTAACAGTGATACCTTTGGTATTAATTTTAATTGTAATCATCTTATTTTCTACATTTAATTCATTAAAAATGTCAGGCTTAATTATTGCTAATATTCCCTTTGCACTCATGGGCGGAATTTTAGGCTTATCTATAAGTGGACAATACCTTTCTGTGCCTGCATCTATCGGTTTTATTGCATTGCTAGGTGTTGCAGTATTGAATGGTGTCGTAATGCTTTCTCATATCGAGTCTGTTAAATATAAAGGGAATAATTTAATTAAACTAATCTCAACTGCCTCTGGAGACAGGTTGCGTCCAATTTTGATGACTGCAACTACTGCAATGTTTGGGCTAATGCCATTAGTTGCAGCTACTGGACCTGGAGCCGAAATTCAAAAGCCACTTGCCATTGTGGTTATCGGAGGGTTGTTTACCTCTACCATCGCAACTTTATACTTGCTGCCTATTTTTTACTATAAACTAGAGAATAAAAACCATGTGTAACCAACAACTCATAACTTTAATCATTAATAAATCAATCAAAGACGATGCAGTAGACATTATCTTAAGCTTAGAAAACATTACAGGATTTACATTGTATCAGGCTCATGGATTTAGCCGCAAACATGTACTATATGATATCAAGGAACAAGTTGAAGGCTACAAAGATTTCTATCGATTAGACATTGCACATAATCCAAATGACTTAGCTGAATTATTACAATCTTTTAGCCAACTCAGTGGGCAGTTTAAACTTAAATATTGGGTGACACCATTAATTGCATGTGGCGAAATTTGATAAGTCTACAAAACAAAACAAACATTTCAGATTTTACTAATTACAATAATCTTCTTTGATATGAAGAATTCTAATAGCCTTGAATAGCAAAATTATGTTTATGGGCTAACTGATAGTATTGTTCTTTTTCTAATAGTTAAACAGGTTTTCTTTCGTTTAATGTTTAGCCAATATCTTTGATTTCTTTGTTAAAGCTCCTGATTTATTCAGGGCATTACTTATAGTGAATCCATAAAATCTTAAAGAATGACAATATCCAAGATGCCTCTGAATGTTTGATATATTCAGTTTCTCAGAGGCTGATTCCTTAATAAGACCATTAAATTCTACTAGAGATTACACTCCATATTGTCTATAGATGTTAATTTCACTGAATCAAGTTGACCTTGATTGTAATTAGAGATAGAAGATTCATAATTGACAGTAATGGAATTACAATTGTTAACAATCAATTCAATACTACCCCAAGCTTGTTTAATAACATCGTTTGCATTGAATTGAACACCAAATGAAGTACCTTCTGTCGTTTTAACATCATTGAAATCAATGACACCTTGTTCGTTGATTGTACCAACCCCAAAAAACCATTTTTGTTGGCCAACATTATCATAACTAAACCAATATATTACAAAGGTATTATTGCCAAGGTACTCTAATATCCAACCTTCACCATCGTGGGTTGGATCAAACCATGCCCCACTTAATCCATTATATTTATCATTGTTTTGGTCTTGTTCACCACATATAAGGCCACTTAGAGAAGTTAGCTTGCTAATAAAATGATCTCCATATCCGTAAGTTAATAAACTAGATTTATAACTTACAGTTGCAGTATTACAATCTTCAAACTCAAATGACATTTCTCCCCATGGCATTCGTACAATGGCATTAGGGTCAAAGCTAGGGCCGAAAATTCCACCAGAGGTAATTTGTAGACTATTTAAAATTATACGATTGTTTTTTACACTGCCGACTCCAATTATCCAAGCTTGTTCAGTTTGATCAGGTAAATAAGTAAACCAGGTCATTAATACTAAGTTATCAGATAACATTTCAATGATATAACCTTCACCATCTCTAGTTTGATTAAACCAGGATCCAGTCATTGTCTCATTAATTGTGAAAGACGAAGACTGTAAACTGGTAATAAACACTTCAAATTCTCCTGCAACTTGATTATCACTTTCATCTTCCTGTTCCCATATAACTACAACTTGAGAGTTATTGATTGCGATATCAACTCTTCGCGCATCATATGTTAAAGAGTTGTCTGGACCTGCATGAGACAATCTTTCTGAACTTTTGCCAATCCTCACTTGATTATTGGCATCTAATCTTTGGGTATAAATTTCAAACTCTCCATCGATGCTATCATCACCTCTCCAAACTACAATGTATTGTTCTGAAAACTCTTGGAATGCGACTTTTGGGCGAAAAGCGTCAAAATTATTAAGCCCAATTGGTCCCATCTCAGATATTAAAAAGTCATTTTTGCCAATTTCTTGTAAGTTTGAATCCATAATTTGTCCATAAATTTCAAATTCATTTCCTACATTACCATTCTTTGAATCATCAGCAGACCATACTATTAGGTATTGATTCAATATATTATTGTAACTTACATCCGGAAACTTAGCTGCTCTTGCTATATCACCATTAGCACCAACAAAAGAAACGCTTGTAGAGTCGTCACCAATTAACTCGCCATTAATTGCATTGATTCGTTGTGCATAAATCTCAAATTCTCCTGGCAGCCTACCATCACGTTCGTCTTCACCATACCAGACAATTAAAAATTCATTATTTGTTGAATTATAAGAAGCGACTGGTGAAAAAGCATTATAATCTGGGTTATTATCGGGTCCCATATCAGATATTCTGAAATCATTCTCTCCTATTTCATTAGCATTTTTGTCTAAAAACTGACCATAAATCTCAAAACTTCCTAAAGGGCTTGATGAATTACCGTCTTCTCCATGCCAGATGACGAGGTATTTTTGCTCAACAGAGTTATAACTAACATGTGGATTTAATGCATCATAAGATCGGTTAGATATTGGGCCCATGTCGCTTACTCGTTGCATTGAACTTATTAATTGGCCGTTTGACGCATCAATTCTTTGAGCAAATATTTCAAATTCACCTTCAATTAATCCATTTTCATTGTGATCGCCATACCATACAACCAAGTATTCATTTTCATCAGGGTTGTATACAATTTCTGGTTTTCTAGCGTCATAATCAAGTGAAAAATTTGGACCCATGAAACTCATTCTAATTGGGATTGAATTAACTAACGTGCCATCAGATGTGTGTATTTGACCAAAGATTTCATCCTCATCTAAAGCTGTATCATTGCGCGAATCATTTCCTTCCCAAACAATCATATAAGAATTGTCGTTACTATTTATTGCAATAGCAGATTCGTTAACGTCAAAATTGTTATCTCTTTCAGGCCCTACAGATGTAAGTTTTTGAGCTGTTTGCCAAGTATCAGCTAAAGTTATGTTTGAAATAAAAAATAGTATTATGAATATTAATTTCATATTTTTGCTCCTAGTTAAAATTCGAATTGGAATCGTACTTGATAAATATTTAAAGTTTCTGATACAGCTGAGCTATTTGGAGAAGCTTCAGCTCTAATGTAATTGAACATTATTCGGTTTAATTTTGAGATGTAATAATTAACACCTAAACTTAAATTTTTCTGATAGCCTGATTTAAGTTCTGTGGCTTGCAAATCAAGAAAACTGTAACGTGCACTCAATTCCCATGTTTTAAAATTTTTAATTTTTGCTGATTTCCATTCACCTTTCCGGTAGTTAAATCTCCTTCTTCCATTGAACATCTTACTTAAGATAAGATACCCACCGTTGTAATTTAAATCGGACCCAAATTCACGTTCAATTTGATGTTTAATGTACTCTGTCTGAATACTCCAAACATCTTTTATGAACAAGGCCTCAACACCAACTTTTTTAATTGATTTAACAAAGGCTATTTCATCAGTGTCTATTAGCCTTGTTCTTACTGTGTATGACTCTGGCAATGTTCTTATTTTTATGGATTCATCAGGTTTGCGGTGTTGAAAAGACCCTCCTAAATAAAAGTTTCCATCAAATGCCTTTAATTTTTTCCCTATTCGCGATGTTATAGATTTACCATATGAATTTGAACTCCCTAAACTAAAATGGTCATCTCCAAAAGCTCCAACTCTAAGATTCCAATCTTTTCCATAATGGGTATAATTAAACCCTGTACCAAACCTTTCTGTCAGAGCGCTTGAAATTGAACGCTCCATAAAATAATGGTACTTTGAATTACTAACACTTTCTAGACTAAATGGCATTTCCATTTTACCTGTATACAATTCATTATCTTTATTGAATCTATATCTTATCCATGCAGCTTGAGTTGATGCTTTGTGAGTTGTCAATGAGTTTGAAAAATCTGTTTGAAAATAGGTTGAAAAATTATCATTAAACTTGGTAAATAACCCAAACCTAAATCTCCGTGTATCAAATTCATTACCAGGATAGAAAGTATAATCATCATCATAAACACTATAATCAAACTCAAAACGACCAGCGAAATCAAAACTTACATTTGCTGATACAGAATCTATTAGTGATATGCTTAATAACAATATTATTAACTTCATTTTCATTTCTAATCCTGATTGAACCAATTGTTGACTTTATTAGATAGATGAGCTTGTTTTTCACTGTTTATAAAACTATGGCCTACTCTATTCAACACGACTAAATCAACACTATTTGGTATACTGTGTTTTTTATATTGCTTATTCATTAGTTTTACCCAATTTTCGGCTCTTATAACCCTTGTATCTCCTTGTAACTCATCAATTAATTTTTTCTTATTAAACCCTTTGTCTCGACTTAAATCATTTTCACCAATGTAGACTTTAAATCTTGTCCTTAAAAACCTTAGTGGTTCAAAAACGATATCATTAAATTGATTACCCAACTTGAGACCAATTGGATAATCAATTCTTTTAATTGGAAGCGTATACCACCCTGCAGCTACTAATGCTACTTTTATAACATCTGTAGGGTGTGCAAAGGCATAGCGGTGTGCAAACTGAGCTCCAGCAGAGAAACCAAAAAGATAAAAGGGTTTAAAGGTCATACCTATATTTTCATAGACTTCACTTATAACAGAACGCAATAAATAATCAGATCTTGGGCCTTTGCCTCGACGACCTAACCTTTGATAATCGCTTGCATATTCTTTAGTAAAGATAGGAGCAATCAATAAAGAATTATTCTTATCAGCATGGCTAATAAAAGATTCCATTATTTCATCTGCATTTCTTGAAATTCCATGAACTAATATTATAGTCTTGGTTATATTATTATTTTGTGGAATATAATATAAGTACTTCATTTGAGCACATGCGGCTAAACTTTTCTTAATGTATTTAATTTTCATTTTATTAATTGAGAGAGTTTGCTACCAGATATTTTCTGTGAGCCTAACACGACACTTCTTTGGCAGAGCTTTATTAATTCATTATTATGTGTTGCAATAATTAGAGTGCCTGAGTAATTGACTATTAATTTTTTAATTATGGCTAATCCTTTAGAATCTAAATAATTTTCTGGTTCGTCCAATAAGAGTATTGACGGAGATGTTAATATGGCTCTACAAAGTGAAATTCTGGCTTTCTCGCCAGCTGAAAAATTCTTTCCATGTTCTCGTATTTTAGTATTTATCCCATTTGAAAGTTTATTAATAAGTGGCTGAAGTTGACATGTTTCAATCGCAGATTTTAAGTCTTCCTCATTAACATTTTCCACCCTGTATTGTAAATTGTTTTTTAAGCTTCCTTTAAGCAATATCACATCTGTACCAACTGTTCCTATATGCCTAGCTTTTTCACTAGGTAACATTTTCAGAGGTAATACACCATTCACTTTTAAATATCCGGAATCTGGTTTTATTAACCCAAGTAATAGTTCAAACAAAGTGCTTTTACCAGAACCGTTCTTACCTAATAATGCTACATGTTCTCCTGCTTTTATATTCAAATTAAAATTAACGAACAAGCCTTTTAAATTGAGATTTTTAACGTTAACAACCCCACTTCTATGCTTCATTTTTTGTTGCATAGTTTTACCTCGTACTATTCGGTTATATTGATAAAGTTCATGAATTTTATTTATCGATAATTTTGCGCCTTGATAATATTCTAAAACTCTACCTAACTCTCTTATCGGTGAATTTAAAAATAAAATTATACTTATCAATGCTGTAATATCTTCTACTGACAAATGGTTGTTATTTATTATATTGAAACTAAAAAAAAGACTAATTAATACAATTGATGAAGCATCTCCAACACCTCTAAGCATCCCAAGATAGATACCTTGTTTAGCAATATTTTTTTCTAATTTTCTTGCATGTTTTTTAATTAATATTATTTCTTTTTTTTCTTGCCCCATTGCTCTAATCGCTGATATTGCTGATAACCTTTCCACTAATAAACTATTTATCTTAATGCGGTTGGTTCTAACCAGCTTAATACTCGCCTTTAAATGGTACCCTAAGTACATGGTCAAAGATGATAGTATTAAAATAGCAAAAGCAATGATGATCCCTAATGTAGAATTAATTGACATAATTAGACCAATTACAACAGCTATTAAGATGCTATGTGTAATCAACCTAGACATTCCTAAACTTAACCAACGTTTTATTGCAGATAAATCACCTGCTAAACGTGATGATAAGTTTCCAATAGTTTTACTTTGAATTTCTCTTATAGATACTCTCATTAACCTTTTCAGTAAGCTAGATCTCACCGCATTGATATATTTTTGCGACATCTTTTCTGCTGTATATCTTTCATGAAGCCTAAGAAGAATAATTAATAAAGCTGACAAAAGCAGATATAAAATAGTATTGATTTGTATGGTCTCTTGTAAACGAATTTGTGAAGATAAATTTTTAACCCAATAAAAACAACTGACAACAATGAATGACTTAGTCAAACCATTTAGTATTAGTTGTAATAAAGACTTCCATGATCTTCCCCAATAATTAGCTGGAGGATTAAAAGGTGAATACTTTTCAATCACTGTGTTTGTCCTTAGTAATACTATTATTAGATAGTTTGTATCTTTCCATTATAGAATGCCCAAATCCTACCTTAGATAAATCATTTTTATCTAACACAGGGGGAATTATATTTTTTTCAATTTCTTTTCTTGCTAGTGGAATCGATGAAACAACTCCAGATACTGCTATAACATCATACCCTTTTTTCTTTAGCCATTGATAACCGTATATCGACGAAGTACTATCTCCTGCCGAATATACTACACTTGTTGTGAGTTGTTTAACAATCCTAGAATTTAACAACATCTTAGTTTCTTGTTGTAATATACCATCCGCAATTTCGACCAATATAATATCAACATTTTTATTACGTAAATGCAAAGTCATCGCTTGGAAAACATCTACTAATTTATCTACTTTAACTTTGTAAGTAGATACGAAACCAGCATCTGTAAAATCTATTGCGTAATTTACATCTGCATCAATAAAGTGCCACAAATCTCCTCCAGAACCAGTTCCTGTAACTTTTGCAGCACCTACAGTGTAGCCATCCGCTCTTAAGCTTTTTATTATTTTTGCAACAGTTGTCGTTTTACCTGCATTCATTGACGAACCAGCTACTAAAACTATCGGAACGTTATTTTGGTTGTTTTTTTGCAAATCAAGTTTAGTATAATCTTTTACATTTATAACTTTACCATTTGCATTTGCAATCAAACCTATTGGCATAATTTCCGTTGCTGGTTTAATTTTAGGGTTCTTACTAAGCATTTTTGCCGCTATCCCACCACCTGCTACTAGATGACAAGCAGATATATCTTCTGGCACTTCAGCTTCAAATTGATCTGGAGCATATCTATTACCATAGCATACAATAATTTCATCGTTAACGAACATCCTTGCTCTTCTACCATTAGCCAACTCTATCCTACAATGTTGTCTTAACCTTGTTACCTTACACAATACTAAATCGCCCGCTTTAGGCTTTATATCTCCAGTAATTAATGTTTCCATAATTTCATCGTTCACATTTCTAGTTGTAAATGCACGCTTATAATGTGTTTGATTAAATGGGTATGGGCATATTTCGATATCTGTATTGTTTTTACTAGGTACTAGTTTAATTTTTGTCAAAATATTTTTTCTTTTCATGATTTACCTCCATCAATATTTTGTAATATAAATTATAAATTACACAGAGTCAATAATTTTTGTAATTATTTTTACAATTATGGGATGGCTGTCACATATTATCAATCATAGAGAGTTTATTAACATTTATTTTAGATTTAGGTTACGTAAGCATCTATTTATCAGATAAAAATTAAATACGATGTATTGTAAATATATTTACAATTATGTAAGATGTACCTAAATTTCATAAATAATAGTTGTAAATAAGGCGCTCATGGGTATTGATAAATTAAATAAATCATTAAGTTATATGGCTTTTAGAGTTTTTAAGCCACTTAGTGTATTATTTTTGAGAAATTCAATTCCATTTCAAACAGCCTCAGATTGGTTAAAACGAATTTACCTAGATACAGCATTTGAAAATAAAGAGTTTAGAATTAATCCTGATAA
This sequence comes from Alcanivoracaceae bacterium, assembly GCA_016744455.1. GTDB lineage: Bacteria > Pseudomonadota > Gammaproteobacteria > Xanthomonadales > Marinicellaceae > NORP309. The sequence goes on along the minus strand of JADGEI010000018.1, from coordinate 58,806 downwards.
AAAACAAACTAAGACAAGGGTTGCATTATTAACTGGACTTTCTAGAGTGGAAATAGATCGAGTTATGAAAATCGCAAAACCTTTAGAAGCATCTGAACAAAAATGGAATCGCGCAACGAAAGTATTATCCGGATGGTCAAGTGATGAAACATATTTAACTAAAGACAATATTCAAAAAATACTACCACTTACAGGAGAAATATCATTTAGTTCGTTAGTGTTGACTTACAGTGGCGGAGCAACTATGCGATCTGTATTAGATGATTTATTAAAAGTTAAATCAGTTGAAATGGTTGGAAAAAAAGTAAAGTTAATACGTCGTGATTATTCTGAGAAACCTGACAAATTAAAATTATTTAACCTTGATTTATACGGTAAATCTACAGGTTCATTACTTGATACTCTCGTATTTAATGATGATAAGTCAAATGTTAATAACAGAAGATATCAGAAGCTTGTTTTTCATAGCAATATTCCGGTTGAAAATAAACAGCAAGCAATTGAATTCATCAAATCAGAAACAGATAAATTATTGATTGCAATAGACACAAAGCTATCACAATTAAGTAAAGATTCAAACACTAAAGAAAAATTAATCGGACTAGGTACTTATTATATCGAAGAGGACAAACCAAATGAAAAATTATAAAATATATTGTATTACAGTATTACAATTAGTTTTTTTATCATTAATTGTTAATGCGAATACTGTTACAGTTAACTCGATAAGAAATTTTATTGTTGATAGCAACACCATAATATCATTAGATGGAGTTGCTGGAGGCCAGTCATTATTTGAAATCGTCGGTACAGGAGGTTACAAAATTAGATTTAGGGTTGCCGATGATGTAAATCCAACCATTTCTGCAGGCACTTTAAGCGAAATACATTTAATTTCTGATATAAAGGGTCCTATTACCAGCTTACAACCCTTAACTATATTAGGCCAGGAAGTATTTACAACAGGCGATACTGTATATAAAAATATTGGTTCAGATGCTAAATTAGTACCAGGAGATATTGTTGCTGTTAGTGGAATTATTAACGCAATAGACAATTCAATGCAATTATCTAGATTAGAACTTGATAACTCAATTGACCAGTGGAAATTACGTGGTTTTGCCAGAAATATCAATGCAAATACATTTACAATTGGAGGTTTGGTTGTAAATAAAAATTTAATACCAGTTGATAATTGTAATAATGGATTTAATGAAAATACATTTGTTTCTATAGAAGCCTTAACTGATCTTAATTATGATGGTGTTCTACCACTAGATACATTGTTAAGTATTACCTGTGAATCTCCCGATGTAGATCAAGATTCAAATAATTCAGTTCCTGTTGTGGTTGAAGGGTTTGTTTCAGGAATAATAGATTTAGCTGCTTTTGAAATTAATAATTTAGATATATTTATAACAGTAAATACGGATTTTGATAATGGAGAAACTGAGCATATTGATATTGGTACAAAACTTGAGGTTCAGGGCACTCTTGACACTAATACTAGGCAAATAACAGCAACTACTATTCGATTTGTTGACCATAGAGTTAAAATGGTTGCACCAGTTAATCCAAGTGATATAACTATTGGAAATAGCATGTTAATCTTTGGAAAATTAGTAAGCTTTATACCTCAAACTAGAGATGATGATGATATTGTCACAATGGGGCTAACCACGAGCAAACAAATTGAAATTCGCGGTTTTACTGATTCTCAAGGAAATATTTTTGCCCAACGTGTTAGAGATAAAGGCGATGTTGATTCTGAGGATGTAACCCTTAGAGGAGATGTTACAGATATTAATCAACCGATGATAAAGGTCAATAATATTGAGATCGATGCATCATCCTCAACGTTCGAATTAAATGATGGAACAGCTACCATCCAAGAATTCTTTTCAGTCCTGATGGTTGGTATGCAGTTGTCGATTGAAGATGCAAGCTATAATCAAATGAGCAATGTATTATCATTAGGAAATATCGAAATTGCTGAAAGCGAAATAGATGATGACCCTGACAATGCTATTCCTACTCAACCTTTATCCAAGCTTGGTAACACAATTAATGAAATTGTTGGTACTGGCGGAGTAGGCATCGCAACAATTACTATAGCAGAACCTATATTTTCATCTGGATTTGAATAAAAAACCATCCTAAATTGTAGTAGTTTAGAGAAAACCCAAATTTCTAATAAATAAGGATTTAAATTTTATTAATCTGTATTTATAAATAATTCACGGTCATGTTTAGTAGCACTTTCGTTACACTTTCCTTTTATGGTGACATGACCACGTTCAATAAAGTGATCAAGCTCAACATATCCTTCACGACAAAAACCCGTTTCAAATAGCTTTATGTTTAGTCTTTTGTAGGCATTTTTCTGAATTTTATTTTTCGTTCCACCTGTATTTATATTTCTATTTGATTTCATAGCATTATGCTTTCTACCTCCTTGGCCTTTTCCCATACCCTGCCCCTTTCCATTATTTTTATGGTTCTGGTTCGGCATTGTCTTAACTAAATTGTAATTAAAAATCTTACTACCACTGGTATTAATTTGTGTAACAAAGACTTCTTTTAAAGATCCTTTTGGCTTTTTAATTGGATTAGATCCACAAGAAATTAATCCAACTGTTACTAATGTTAAACAAACAATAAGTGTATTTTTCATGTTATTACCTATAGCTAAGATAAAAGAGCGCTGTACAACTCTTAAATAATATAAATTAATAGACTAACTTCGTTTAGTTAATCTATATTGACCAAACATCTCTAATTCTACCCAAGGATAGCTCAATTTAACCCACCGGTATAATACAAAGATTACTATTGACCACATTGTTCATTATCTGAATTAAGTATTTCATGAACAATATCAGTTAAATCTGGAATTTGTACTGAGTACTGATTACCCGTTTCTGACTCATATTTTGTAACAAAGGAACGTAAATGATTTCTCGATCCACACAGTAAATTGTCGTAAGTTTCTAAAATATCAGAAGACATTACATCATTATCCTCAAATTGGATTAAATCCCATATATCTGTTTCTTCTATTAGCGCTGAGGCCAAGTAAGCCTCACCCAACGAATTCATTCCTTGCTCAATTAAGGTGTCGTATAATATTTGCAACTCTAGGTTATTAAAGGTGCCTTCAACACCTGTTGATGAATCTGGTACATTATAAATATTCATCAAGTTTAAAACTGCATCCATATGAGTTTGTTCACTATCAGAAATATTTAAAAAGATATTTTTCCTATAAATTCTATTAAATTCTAAGTAGACATCTCTCGCCATTTTTTCTTCTTCACGCATAAAACTTAAGCTTTGTTTTTCTGCTTCATTATTATTGTTTTCATGACAACTTACACCATCAGTATTAGTTAACCTAGTTATTACTAACGAACCAGAACCAAATGTATTATCATTTGCTATGTAGTTTAACAATCCAGTATTACAGCCACTGAATTCTAATGTTATATTACCCCACTCGGTTCTTATAACATCTTCAGATCGAAAATTCGCGCCCCAGTTTGCACCTGAAGTAATCACCATAGAAACATTTAACTGCTGAACACCATATTCAAAAAGCTCTGAACCAAGCAGCCATACTTGATTATCACCCATATACGAATACCATGTAACTACTAGAACAGGTTGTTCATTCACTCGTGCTATATTTATTGAAAGACCCTGACCAGAAGCATCTACTGTCCATATACCACTCAGACCTGGCTGTATGTCAATTTGTGCTTTTGTTGGTGCTGCAAATAACAGACCAATATAGAATATTACGTGTATAACATATTTCATCAAATCACCTTATATAAGTTATTGCTAATTTAGTGTTGTCTAATATATCAAATGATATGTTAACAATATGTTATTGAATAGGTAATTTCTTTATAATAATTGCAAGTTTTTTGAAAATCCAATTAATCTCAATATTCCAGTTCATTAATTTCTATTAAATCACAACACCTAAGATCTTTTATTTCATACTCGAGACAACTAGAACACGCTATCCATTTCCATGCTACCATCCTAATTAATTGTGATAAAATTTTGGGTAAATAAACTCCAGTTTTGATGTTTTTCACTTATGATTGTACGAACTTATCTGGTTTTTTTCATTTAAATATCCTCTAAAATATACAAGGATAAACCCTCAATTAAAAGTTACACAGTATTAATTACATTTTCATTTCTTATTTAGATAATAGCCAAATTGCATTGGGTTTTGATTCATTAAAGGGCAGAATTTTTTCCGCCCTTTAAGAGTTATTATTTGTTGTTTGGCACTTCTAAATCGAGGGCTAAGTCTTTGGCTGTTTTGATGCTTAACATTTCTATTAATGCCATAGCTGCATCTCCTCCGCCACCTTCACTACCGCCACTCATTTGAATTTCAGGCACCCATTTTTGTTTTTCTATTGCGTTAGCAAAATAACCCATAACTTTTTTATAGGTGTCAAGTTTTTGCTCAAGTGCACCGTCAGCTTCCATAACTAAGCGTTTATAGGAACCATCACCTTCACCACGCAAAATTTGTTCTTGCTTGTATTCAGCTGCTGCCAGTTTCTTTTGCTCAGCTTCTAGCCGTTGTTGACTTGCAACTTCCACTCTTTGTTGAGCCGCAATCACTGCGACTTGTTTTTCACGTTCTGCATCAACTAATGCTTGCTCCTTTATCACTTCCTTTTCATATTTAGCTGTCATGACATTGGCCTTACCTTGCTCTTCTGAGGTGATCGCATCTTGTTTTGCGCGTTCAGCATTGGCTTTGGCTGTAATAATGGCCATTGTCGCTTCACGTTTGGTGGCAATTTGTTGCAATGTTTTAGGCTCAAAATCCCAATCAGTAATTTGAAACCCATTTACACCAACGCCATAATCAGTAAGATCACTGGTCAAATGGACTGGTAATCCATTCTCTCCATAACTAATAACTGGTATGTTTTTTGTTACAATTTTACCTGTACCTTCATCAACTGTCTCAACTCTTTCTAAACGTGTTTGAAATTTACCATTTGAAATTTGTTGGCTAGACCATTGTGTAAAGATACTTCTTTTTTCTGCATAAGCTTCTTCAGAACTCATCAGACCAGCTGTAAGATTCATGCCTTCTTCTGTTACTGACTTGATTAGTTTTTGAGCAACTCCTCTGTTTGATCGAAAAGCTTTATGCAAATGTATCATTGTTAATTCATCATCTGGCATGGTAAACCGGGCTTTTCCATAAACTGTACCAGTACCACCATCTTGGTATCGAACAGAAATCCCCTGTTGATCGATGGATGAATCAACCTCTGCCATGGTTTTATCATAATCAAAGGTAATAACATCATTATAAACCTCAGCCGTACCAAACCATTGTGGAAAAATACCAGGTGAAAATTTTACATAAAGCTTACCTGTAGGATATTGAACCACTGTTCTGTGTCCTGCATTATTGATGCCAAATGCGGTCAATAAAATTATTGCCACTCCTATTACAAATAAAGCTATCACGAATACTTTAGTTTTACTTCTTGTTGTCATTTAAAATTCCCCTTATTAGATATTTAAGTCATTATATTAACATAATCAAACCCTCTAATAAAAATATATTGATGGCATTAGAAACTTTTAGTATTTTTAGTAGTCACATTTATTACGTAAATTAAATATGAGTATATCTATGAAAAAAACATTAATTAGTACAATCCTATTTGCCAGTATTTCTCTAGCGCAACAACCTAGCAGTGAAATAACTGAAGGCTTAAAACAACTTGCTCCTACTGCAAAAATCACATCGGCCTCATCAACTCCGCTTCAAGGTATTAAGCAGATCAACCTGGATTCTGAAAACATCAATGATGTTTATTACATGACCGAAGATGGCAAGTACTTTATTCAGGGCAGTATAATTGAGACATCTTCACGAAAAAACCTAACAGAAGACAGTAAGACTTCTGTGCGCAAAAATATTGTCAGCAAATTTAATAAAGATCAGCGCATTGATTTTTTCCCTGAAGACATGAAACATCATATCACCGTCTATACTGATATTGATTGCGGATATTGTAGAAAACTTCACACGGAAATGAAAGACTATAACGACTTGGGTATCGGCATATCTTACTTATTTTGGCCTAGGGCTGGTTTAGAATCGCCGTCTTTTAATAAAGCGGTTAATACATGGTGTGCAGATGATAGGATTGAAGCCATGACCCTCTCACAAAATGGCAAAGAACTAGACCCACAACAATGCGATAACCCAATAGCTGAACATTTTAACTCAGGTAGAAAAATTGGTGTTAGAGGTACACCTAATATTGTGACAGATGCAGGTGTTTTAATTCCTACTTATATGCCAGCACAGGCACTATTGCAAAAATTAGATGTTTTATCAGCTAAATAAGTACTACTAGGTAATATATAGGTGTTGTGATTATGAATTTCATGCATCTATATATTAACTCAGAGGTATTATACCACCGGGTTAATATTAGGTAATGAACTAATTCCCTGTTACATAATTGTATCAAATGAATGAGTTCTTTAATTTCACTACATCAAGTATCTAAATATAACACTCTGTTTCATAGAGTAGTTTTGTCTAGCACTATTATAAAACAAGATTTAAGTACGCAGTCTTAAAAAAATACCTAAAGAAGTGATAGCTAATTTCTAAAACTCTCGTTTATAATGGTGGCTGATTTTTTTATGATTAAAAATGCTAGATAAATTACTCCATGCACCAATTGTTGCTGAATTAAAGCAATGTCACTTATTCACTGCTATGAATGATCAACAATTTGATGAAGTATTAAAACATTGTCGTGTGCAAAAATTATCAGCAGATCAGTTAATTTTTCAGCAAGACTCTGAATTAACGCATATACACTATTTATACGATGGCGCTGTAAAACTCTTTCGTTCCACACGTAATGGTAATGAAAAGATTATAGAATTAGTGCAAGCAGGTAAACCTTTTGCTGAAGGAGTCTTATTTTTAGGATCACCCAAATACCCTGTTTCAAGCATTGCTATGAAAGACAGTATGGTAGTCAAAATTAATGCAAAAAAATACTTAGGCGTTTTAAAAAAATCCAATGACCTTTGTATCAATATGTTAGGCCACTTATCAAAACGCTTACATTGGATGCTCAATGAACTAGACAAGCTAACTTTACATAACGCTTCTTTTCGTATTGTCGATTATTTCTTATCTCAAGTCGAACTTGGGATTGAAGATGCTTATGATTTATGTCTAACCACACCTAAACGTGACATTGCTTCTCGCTTATCCATCAAACCTGAAACTTTTTCCAGGGCGTTAAAAACACTACTGAAAAAAGACTTAATTGGAATACAAGATAACCACATCATCCTAAAAGATGTTCAACGTTTACGAGAAATGGTTGAATTAGAGGAAATTTAAATTCCAGCTTTACTCAAGATCTCAATGGCTTCTCGCATGATATTGGAAGCTACTGGATGTTTGGTTAAAAACCCGTATTCAAGTTGCATAATGCCATCATAGATGTCTTGATCTTCTACGCTATCCGCATCAAGGATTTGATTAATATTTAAATCTAATTGTGCTAATTGTTGTTTAGTTTCTTCATCTATTAAGTCACTTGTGTCTTTTAGCTCAACTTGCAATTTCGACAACAGTGTTTTTACTTTTTCAATACTCATTTTTTATGTTCCTGAAAGGTTGGTTTTGTACTATTCATAAACTAAAAAGGCTACTGTTATTAATAGTAACCTTTTAATTTTAAACACATTAATTTAATAAATCAATAAATATCTTTCTGTGTGTTTGTTACATTGAACTTACCTGTTGGAGTAATTAACCTATCGTCTTTTATCACTTTTTTAAGTTTCAAGGTTTTATCATCAACTACAACAATGGCAGACTTTTGCTCTTTTCCATTCCAAACGGAAAACCACACTTCGTCACCATCAGCGTTATATTCAGGTTGAACAACACGCTTGACACCTTCGCCAATGTCAGCCCATTTAGCAATAGGTAAAACTGTAAAGCCTTTGTCAAAATTATTGATATCAAAAACAGCAATGCTTTGTGAAAAAGAGGTATCAGGATTCAAAGGAGCATCAACCCAAAGGTGTTTAGATTTAGGATGTGATTTCACGAACAGTGATCCACCACCCATGCCTTTAAGTATACGTACAACTTTCCATGCATTTTTCTTGTATTTTTTACTTTCTGGATCAGTCCCTAAAAATGTTATTTCATCACTACCTAATGCTGATGTAACCCAAACTGGCCCAAATTCTGGATCAATAAGATTAGCACCACGACCAGGGTGAGGTATTTCTGTTACATCAGTTAGTGCAACAAGCTTACGATCTTTAGAATCAATTACTGCAATTTTGTTTGATTTATTGGCAGCAGTTAAAAAATACCTATGAGTCCTATCCCAACCACCATCATGGAGATAACGAGCTGCTTTAATTGTAGTTACAGAGAGGTTTTCTATATCGCTATAATCGACGAGTAAAACCTTACCAGTTTCTTTAACATTAACAATAAACTCAGGATGCTCATGGGATGCAATAATTGCAGCAACCCTAGGTTCAGGATGGTATTCATTGGTATCAACTGTCATACCACGTGTAGAAACAATATTTAATGGCTCTAAAGTATCTGCATCCATAATTGTATATTGTGGAGGCCAGTAAGAACCTGCAATGGCATACTTATCTTCATAGCCATGGTATTTAGAAGTCTCAACAGAACGTGCCTCTAAGCCAACTTTGATAGTTGCAACAATTTGAGGAGGGTCCATATATAAATCTATCATATCAGTCTTAGCATCACGTCCAATAACATAAACATAACGACCTGATGCTGACATACGTGAAATATGTACCGCATACCCGGTTTTTAGAATGGTTACAATTTCATATGTATCACCATCAATTAATGCCACTTCACCTGAATCACGTAAAGTCACTGAGAAGATGTTTTTTATATTTACATTATTCATTTTCTTTGTTGGACGATCTTCAGGCTTTATATAAACTTCCCAAGAATCTTTCATCTCTTTCATGCCCCATTCTGGAGGCATTGGTGGTTCATGTTGTAAGAATCGTGCTAACGTATCAATTTCATCTTTAGTTAAATCACCAGATGTACCCCAGTTTGGCATACCAGCAGGTGACCCATAAGTAATCATTGTTTTAAGATAATCAGTGCCTTTTTCGCGTGTTATATCAGTTGTTAAGGGTTTACCTGTTGCCCCTTTTCTCAATACTCCATGACAACCTGCACAGCGTTCAAAATAAATTTTGGTCGCATGTTTTGACTCATTTAGCGTCATTTTTGGTCCATCAGTTGAGATAAGTTGGCTTGTATCTTCTGCTTTGATGGTAGAAGGAGCACCTTCATAACCTGATTCAGCTTGACCTGGGTGATCTGCATTGTCGCCTGTGGCAACCGCAACTTTTCCTGCAGATTTTACGTTAGCTACATCGGTTGCAGTAACGTGAAAACCTTTATTGCCCCATGAGTTCATCACATAAGTGACAATATTGGCAACATCTGCATCTTTAAGGTATGAAAAATTAGGCATAACTGCATTGTATTTCTTGCCATTTACTTCAATCTCACCTTTTAGACCACCAACAACGGTATTTATGGCCCTGGCTTTATCCTTCAATAAATAATCTGACCCAGCTAAAGGTGGAAACACACCAGTCATGCCTTTACCAGTTACTTGATGACAAGCTGCACAATTCATTAAGTACAATTTTTCACCTGCAGCAATTTGCTCAGTTAAGTTCGTGGCTGATTTCATTTCAGCAGCATGTGTGGCAACAGCTTTATCACCAGCAGATACTGACAACCCAGTAAATAACCCTACGACAAGTAGGGACTTCTTAAAAAACGTCATTTGATTTCTCCAAATTATATTATTACGCAATCATCAAGGTGCAATACACCTCATATTGTTTGTATTTTAGGAATATCGTTATTTTTTGTAATTGACATATATCAACTATAAAATTAAATTTTTCCTCGAATTAATGCAGTTCTATAATGTATAAGTATATGAAAATGAAACTGACCGTGAAGGCTTTGATAGGGCATCAATTATTGGCTCATTTACGATGAAATTACGCACTTGTTGCCAATCCCAGTATTTTTTATTGCCAATATTAAAGACGCCTAATTGAATGTTCTGATTATCCCCTAGTTTATAATTAACAAATAAATCAAAAACCCCAAAACCAGCAGGTTTAAAGAAATCATCAGTTTCATCAACTCTTGTTTTTGATTTAACCAAGGTAGAATAAAGATTAACATTCCATAATCTATTATCTGAAGTCCATGTGATATTGTTAACCATCTTTGCAGGAGAAATGGAGTTTAAAGGTTGGTTTGTAATTTTATTATTGCCTTTGGTCCAAGCAAATGTTGTATAACTTAAAAAATTATTATTGATTTGCCAACTATGTGAAGCTTCAATACCATAAATATTTGCCTCAGAAATATTACGTGATTGAAATATGACAAAGCCAGTATCAGGATCAACACCAACAACTGTTTTGGATTCTATAAAATCATTATAGTCCGTGTGAAATAAGGATAAATTTACATTATTTGTTTTCCCAAAATAACGGTAACCAATTTCAAAGCCATTTGAAGTTTCTGACTTTAAATCTGGGTTTGCAATAGCGCGTACTCTGAATATTGGATTAAACAATCCTATATTAACATCATCAAATGGCGGTGCTCGAAAACCTCGTACGTATTGAGCAAACATATTTGAGTTGTCATTGATTTTATACAAGACCCCTAGTTTTGGAGAAATGTCAGATTCGTTGATTGAAGTTATTTCTACATTGGTGCCATTTACATCAAATAAGCTATCACGAGATGGAGACATATCATAATAATCAAATCGAATAGCTGGAACTAGGGTCCAGCTTGTATTTTCCAAGCTAATTTCATCGAGTATAAATATGCCTATTTCATTAATGCTAGAATTAGGAAAATCACGTCGTGGAAACACTTCGCCAATAATACTAGGGACACCAATACCTGTGTTTAAGTTTGTCTCCAATCCATTGCGTGACTCTTCTATATCGGATTTAGTAAATTCAACACCGTAGATAATATTATGTATGGCAGAACTTGTGCTTAAACGCTTGTTTAAATTCAATTCTAAACCCGAGTTTTGTTGTTCGTATTGAAAACGGCGAAATTGTAATAAAGGTGTACCTCTGCGAGAACTCCTCTTTTCATTGGTTTCTTGGTTTACTTTTGTGTTGGCAAAATACGCCCTTACAATTCCATCATCTACTAGATTATTGTTAATGCTAAAATCATAATCAATAACAAATTTATAATTATCATAATTATCATCTGCTAAGATTTCAGTAGTGCGAAAAAAACGCTCTTGTCCAATAAACGAATTTATTTGTGTTTCAATGTATTTTTGAGATCCAGAAAAACCAAGTTTTAAGGTATTAGTCCCTGATGTATTAACCACAAACTTTGAATAAAGTGTTTGTTGATCCCAATCAGAAAAATCTCGTTTATCATGAAATGAATCATGAGGTATCAAACCCTTGCCATCACGTTGAGTAAAGCCAATTATACCGCCATAGTTTTCATTATCCCATGCTGATAATCCTGAAACAATCCTGCCATGGGTTTTACCATCGTATCCAAGGCGTATTTTACTGTAACGATTCCCATCATTTAACCTGGTTAAATCATCTGGATTCCAAGTGGTTATTGAAACCATACCACCTATTGCATCACTACCATATAATGTTGAAGCAGGCCCATTGAGAACCTCTATACTTTTGATTAAATCAGTATCAGGAAATTGTGCTTGAGCATTGGAATATGAACCTATAGAGAATTGTTTAGCATTTTTAACACCATCTACTTCAATGGCCACACGATTATCACCAATACCACGTATATTAATGCCCGATGTACCAAATCGAGTCCCTCCATCTTCGATAGCGATATTACTTTGATAACGTAACACATCAGCAATATTCTCACTACTCGTTGCTGATATATCACCAGCATTAACAATTGAAACAGAACCAACTATATCAACAATAGGCCTTGCTTGCTTATTGGCAACTGCTACAACAGTAGTACTGTCCAGTTCTACCTTCGAGTCATCATCTGCCATTATATTTTGAGTGAATATCACGCATAATGCCAATACGATTCCTGTTTTTTTCATGTTATTTGCCTTGGGTTAGTAAATGAGAGCATTTTAATTGAATGATAATGTTTATCACTTGATATGGGTCAAAAATTAAGAGATGTGTGATGCAGATGAAAGAAAGTTGTTAACTCATTCAAGATTATGCCCAATTTAACTCCCAGTTAACCTCAAATATAGTAACGGCAATTTTTTTGGTAGTTCTTCTACTCTTTTTATATGAACAAAAGATTGTGAACCAAATATGTAAGGCAAATAATCACTACTGTATTGATCGATTGATATGCAAAAAGGCTCCAAGCCCAATTGTTTCGCTTCTAAAATAGCGTGTTTAGTATCCTCTACACCATAACGAGATTCGTATTTATCTAAATCATTGGGCTTACCATCGGTGAGAATAAGTAACAATTTTTGTTCGGATTTTTGTTTTACCAAATCTTGTACCGCATAACGAATAGCTGCACCCATACGAGTAAAATATCCTGGTTTCATCGCATTGATTAACGATACAGTTTCATCGTTATAACTCTGGTTGAATTTTTTGATGGGGTAGTAACGTATATGATCTCGACGCTTAGAAGAAAAACCAGCCAATGCAAATTTATCTCCAGATGCATTGAGACTTTCAGCAAACAAAAATAGCGACTCGCGAATGATATCAATGATCTTTTTTTCATCATTGGCATAAGAATCAGTCGACAAAGACAAATCAGCCAATAACAAACATGACATATCGCGATAAGAGTTACGCAATTGACGGTACAGTTTTGGATCAGTGATACTGTGACCTATCAGTCTATCGGTATTAAAGGCTATGTAACTGTTCAAATCGACTTCGTCACCATCATTTTGATTACTGTACCATTGACGTTGTGGGCGAATTGTATCAAACTGACGTCGCAATTTTGCTGCTTGCCATTTAAGTCCTTCTAACAAGTTATTGTTTTTATCATGTCTGGCTTGCATGAGGAATAAACTGCAATGATTTTTTTGCATTTGTTGTTTTTTATAATCCCATTCAGGTAATAAAATATCTCCTTGTAACAACACATCATCGTATTGTGCCGATGGAAAGTCCAAGTCTAGTTTTATTTTATGACTGGTTTCACCTGTTGTGATACTGATATGATCCAAGTCATCGGCAGTTCGCATGGCATCATCATCTTTTGAGTCATCACTACTGCGATCGAGATTGACGAATTCAGACCAAGAAAACAAGCTTTCAAGACGAAAAGTCATTAAACCGCCTTTCTTCTCGTTGTCATCAACCTGTTCACCTTTGTGTTTTTTCTTATAACTATTATTCCCTTTTGAACCTGCATTAGATGGCATATCATCATTTTCAGCTTGTTTTGCTTTGCGTTTTAACTTAGGTGCTTGATACATCCACAATACAACTGGTTGTGGCATATATCGTGAACGCGGTATATCTCTAATTGCTCTAAAAGGATGACGCAGAGAGTCCAACACCAAAGTTTCTGTCGCGTGTAAATCCAATGGCAACTTCTCAATAGGTAATCTACTAGCTATATGGGCTTCAACCAATTTATCGTATTTTTTCCTCAACCCTGACCAGTTCCGCAAAATACTTTGAGTCAGTTTTTGATTTCGTACTATCCAATGGTCATTCGATTGTCTAGTACCGCTTGTTGCAATAGCAGTTAACCATATATAAAGGTCTTTATTGAGTTGTTTTTCAGCAAAATAGGAAATTTGCGATGGCAAGTATAATTGTTCCGAACCAAAATGAGCCAGCTCGGTTTTATCACCAGATGCGGCAATTTTTTGTATAAACCGTTGATAACCACCGTGCCGAATACCCGAAGTATTTTCAATCGAAAAGGATTTATCCCCTCCTAATGCACGAAAAAAAATTCCAAGCTGCTTTTTATAAATTTCAAGCTCCACCTTGGCGCGAGGGTGTGTCTTAGTTGATTTGCCAACAATATAATTATGCCACTTTTCACCAACCCATTCTTCCATTATTTACTCTCTTCAAAACAGTTGCTTGGTATATCAACCTTTTTACCAAAGTCACGTTTGGATTTGTCTAAGGCACAGTCATTTATTAACATCTTTAATAGCGGTAATTCATTCTTCGGTTTTTGCACACGTTCACAAGCATCTATGCATTCGTAACATTGGGTACAGGTAAATATTTTACGCTTTATCGCCCGTGGCTTCAAGCGCATTGGGCAGGCATGCTCACAAGATTTATCACAACCTTTGCATTCTATTGCGCGCTTGGCGTTGAAACCAACAACCATGGCTTTTTTATTTCCCATCCATGCCAATGACTGAAACACCCCAACCGCACAGGCATAACGGCAAAATAAATGGCGGGCCAAGGTGAATTCTATAATAAAGCCAATGGTTACTGCTGTAATAAAAATAGTTTGATTACGGGTAAAACTCATCTGCCATAGATTGCTATAAATTTCAGATGGGGTTAACAAATAGGTCAAGGCGAGTATTGCCCATGTGAAAGCAAATAAACTAATCATAATTATGGTAGGAAACCACCACCATTTATTGATTTTTGCAACTGTTCCATCTTTCTGTTCTTGTGGTAATTCAGATTCCCAAATACTGGGTTTACCACTGGCTCTTCGCATAAAAGTATTGATGAACTCTACCACAGTAAAGTGTGGACACAACCAACCACAATACAATCGCCCCCATCGCCATGCAATCCACAAGAAAATTATGGCGCTAGCAACGAGTGGAATAATGGCGTGAGTTAAGATGCGTTTTGCTAGTTCTAGTGTTCCTGCTTGTTGCTCAATTAGGTCTTGTAGATTCAACTTTATATCAAACCCAAAGATAATGAAATGCCCTAAATTCAAGTCTAATCTAAAGATGTCTAGTACTGGTGTTAATGCAAAAAGCACAAAGAAAAAAACTTGATAGATGAGGCGTTTATTTGAGCGTTTTATCATTATCCTATAATGGACGAAAAAGCCCATCTCACCCTAGCTAACAAGCTTGCCGATAAGTGGATAATAATACATTTGACCCGCATTGTTTTTAGCAACACCCATAATAGCAGGATAAAAACTTAAAGGGATAATAATCATGTAATATATTTCTCCAGCAACAAGTGTGAATGTGCTTTTAAATCCAAAATAAATCAATACAGCTGAAATCAAACTAGTGAAAACAACAAAAGTTATTGTTGCTAACACCATAGCTTCATTGATTGAAACCCTTAACATTTCGTCTTCGGACTTTTTATTCTTTAACCAAAACAATAACAGTAAAACATAAATGAAAGGGAACAGTAAATTCAATATCACCATCACATGGGAAAGAATCGACTTCGTTCTATTTTTCATTTCATTCTCCGAATTTGGCTTTCACCACTTCCATTAATGCTGCAATAACTTCTTCATCATCACTTAACGGCTCAATTACAGCACTTTGGCAGGCTTCCACTTTTGAAATACCACTTTTGATTAAGCTTGCGGCATAAATTAGTAAGCGAGTTGATGCTGTTTCTTCTAAATCATGGTCTTTTAACTGACGTAATTGATGAGATAATTCAGCTAAAGCTTGTGCGACTTCAGCATCAACTTGTGCTTCTGTCATAATAATTTGTGTTTCAATTTCTACAGTTGGGTAATCAAATTTCATTGAAATAAAACGCTGTCTAGTCGAAGGTTTCATTCCCTTTAATAAGTTTTGATAACCAGGATTATAAGAAGCGATTAACATAAACTCAGGTGCAGCCTGAAGTATTTCACCAGTTCTATCAATTGGCAATATTCTTCTGTCATCAGTCAATGGATGCAAAACTACTATGGTATCTTTACGTGCTTCCACCACTTCGTCCAAGTAACAAATAGCACCTTCACGTACAGCCTTGGTTAAAGGTCCATCTTGCCAATATGTTTTACCATCGCCAATTAAATGTCTACCAAGTAAATCAGCAGCAGTTAAATCTTCATGGCATGCTACGGTGTAAAGCTTACGACCAAGTTTTTCTGCCATATGTTGTACAAATCGCGTTTTACCGCAGCCTGTTGGCCCTTTGAGTAATACAGGTAATTGATTGTTCCATGCTTGAGAGAGTAACTCAATTTCATTATTTTGTTGGTGATAAAAGAAGCTCATTTGGTTATTGGTTTTCAAATTAAGATTATTCATTATAACAATATTTTTTTATTATTAAAAAATATGGGTGGTACTTCATAAAAGACTTACCACCCATTCCTTAGCTACTATCTTTACTACTATTTATTACAATTAATCAGTTACAGCGACTTCATCACCTTCTTTGCCATTGACAAAAAAGCTAATAATATAAATGATTAAACCGATTAAGAAAACAAGTCCCGCAACTTCACGCATCCAATAAAATACAGCTAGTTTTTCTTGTACAGCCATAAATGGTAGAGGTGTATCAGTTAAGCGCTGTAGGTAAACTTGTAAGATACCTGCTCCTGTGAGGAATAATGTAATAAATACCATTCCTACAGTCATTAACCAAAATGACCACATTTCCACGACTTGAGCGCGCATTGGATTGGCTTTTCTACCACGCATAATTGGCATGGCGTACGAAATAATTGTTAACACAACCATTACATAAGCACCGTAAAACGCCATGTGCCCATGTGCTGCAGTAATTTGCGTTCCATGAGTATAATAATTTACTGGAGCTAATGTATGTAAGAACCCCCAAACGCCTGCACCTAAGAAAGACATTACTGCTGTTCCTAAAGCCCACAAAGTAGCTGCTTTATTTGGATGGTCACGACGACGTTTATTAACCACATTAAAGGCAAATAAGGTCAACATGAAGAATGGGATAGGCTCTAAGGCTGAGAATACTGAACCAATCCACAACCAGTAGCTTGGTGTACCAATGTAAAAGAAATGATGACCAGTACCGAGTAAACCCGAAATCAATGCCATAGCTACAATAATGTACAACCATTTTTCGATTAATTCTCTATCAACACCAGTCACTTTGATTAAGACAAATGCCAAGAGTGAAGCGAGGATTAATTCCCAAACACCTTCTACCCATAAATGCACAACAAACCACCAGAAGTATTTGTCCAATACTAAGTTGTCAGGAACATAGAAAGCAAAGAGGAAAAATACAGCCAAGCCAACTAAACCAGTCAATAAGATCATATTAATAACGGTTTTACGGCCCGATAGTATCGTCATTCCAACATTAAGCAAGAAGCCCAGAACTACAATAACAATACCAATCTTACCAATGGTTGGTTGTTCTAAAAACTCTCGACCCATGGTGGGCAATATATCATTACCAGTAATTTCTGCTAATTTTGCATAAGGTACCAATAGGTAACTGGCAACAATGACAGCCCCTGCCACTAAAAATATCCAAAACAGTATTTTAGCTAATTTGACAGAATACAGTTCACGCTGTGATTCCTCGGGAACCAAGTAATAGGATGCCCCCATAAAACCGAACAATAACCATACAATTAATAAATTGGTATGTACCATTCTGGCAACATTAAATGGAATAGCAGGGAACAGGAAATCGCCCCAAACATATTGCAAACCAAGAATAACACCAAATAATATCTGCCCAACAAACAACCCAATGGCGGCCATAAAATAGAGCTTTGCAACAGATTGTGATTCATATTTTAAATTCATTGTCATTACCCCTGAATGTTTGGTGGCCAATCATTGGCTTTAATACCATTGGCGTATTTAAGAAATTGTGCAAGTCCTTCCAACTCTTCTTCAGTAAGATTGAATTGCGGCATACTTCGGCGACCCTTAATGCCTTCAACAGGCCTTGATTTTATAAAAGCTTTAATTGCTTCAGTACTTTTGCCATAGCGTTCATAAACATTACCTAATTCAGGTGCAAAATATGCACCTTCGCCAAGCAATGTATGACAACCTACGCAATCGTTGTCTTCCCAAATTTTCTTACCAAAAGCAACAACATCAGTAATGGCTTCTCGGTTATCTGTTTTGGGTAGTTTCTGTACGGTATCCACGGTAAGCCCAATAAATAGGAGAAAGAAAAAAACTGACCCCCCATAATATATATTCCTCGCCATGCCCTTTGTGAATGTCTCTTTCATAAGCACCTCATTACACTATTAAATTAGAAAAAACGAATGTTAAAACTTTGTTAAGTAGCCTGCATTGACTTATATCAATTAACACAATTAGAACAACAATATTAACAAAAGCTTCGATTGATTTCATAGTGCTATAAACTCTAATAGATAAGTTTAATAAAATACCTACTCCAACATTAGTAAAATGCATTTTTCATGCATTTTGCAAAAATCAATGGTTATTATATGCAAGAATTATCAGCAACAAGTTCCAACAACACCAGCCCTAACTACTTTGAAACGGTTATCATCGGTACAGGGTTTTCAGGATTATTAGCGGCGATACGTTTGAAAAAAAAGAATTGTAATGACTTTGTCTTACTAGAAAGAGATCCAGAAATTGGAGGAACTTGGAGAGATAATGCTTATCCAGGTGCTGAAGTTGACATTCCAACTGGCTTGTACTCTATTTCATTTGTACCTTATCAATTTAAAAAAAAATACTCTACCCAAAGTGAGTTACTTGATTATACAAAATATATTGTGAAAAAATTTCATCTCAAAGAAAAAACAAAAACAAACCAAACAGTTACAAAACTGACATTCGATGAAAAAAAGTGTATATGGCACGTGGAAACTGAATCTGGAAAGGCTTATTCTGCTCGATTTATTATCGATACAAGTGGCGTACTTGCCAATCCACATATACCAAGTATAAAAGGAGCTGAATCTTTTAAAGGCACAAAATTCCATTCGGGACAATGGAACCATAATGTTCCATACAAAGGAAAACGTCTTGGTGTTATTGGCTCTGGGTGTTCTGCAGCTCAAATTGTACCAGCCATTGCAGATAAGGTTAGTAAGTTGACTTTATTTATGGGTAAAGCTCAATGGATAATTCCTCGATCGGATAGAAGTTACAATTCAACAGAGCGTTATCTTATGAATCTACCCATCATTCGTCAAATTAATCGATTTATCATATTTGGATACCATGAGGTGAGATTTGTCGCTTTTCGGCGTTACCCTTTTACCATGAAAATCAGTAAATTCATTAAAAAACTTTACACAAGAACGCTTAGAATAAATTTAGAAAAATTCATAGATGACGACAAATTACGTCAGCATATGATGCCTGATTATGAGTTGGGCTGTAGACGCGTAATACCAACCAACACTTACCTTCCTGCACTTGCTAAAAACAATGTTGATGTCGACATTAGTGGAATTGAGAGTATAACACCAACTGGAATAAGAACAAAAGAAGGAAAAGATATCCCTTTAGACATAATCGTTTATGCGACAGGTTTTTTTGCTTATTCAAATATGAAGAAAGCACTTACATTTCAAGTATATGGAATAGATGGGCGAAACCTAAATAGTGAATGGGAGGAAGAAGTCGTTTCATACAAAGGAATTACTGTGTCTGGTTACCCTAATTATTTTAAAGTAAATGGGCCTAACACTGGTACAGGTCATGGCTCACAAATAAGTTATATGGAAACGATGGTCAAATACATAGGCAAAGCTATTTGTGAAGTAAAACAAAACAAAAACATCAAGGCAATCAATGTTAAAAGTAACATCCAAGATAACTACGTTAAAAAAATGCAAAACCAACTCAAATCAACTGTTTGGCAATCAGGTGATTGTACGGCATTTTATCAAAAAAACATGTCAGGAATTGTGACCAGTTTATCACCTGAGTCGATGGTTAATTTTATTTTTACACGTAAATGGTTTAACCTAAAAGATTACGAATTATTGAAGGGCAATCCTCATCAAGAGCAGGGGTAGATAATAAAAACACTTTATTAGTCAACTACACGTTACAATTATTGGGACATGGTATAAGCAATAATAATTGCCAAACAAATAATCACCAACCAACCATACATCATGACCTTCCAAAGTAGAGAGACACCTTTGAGTTCCATGAACTCCCGTATAATCAAAACACCTTTAATTACAGCTGTTAGCAACAATAAGAGCACGACTAAACTTCCACTATAATTGTAATAACCCAAGGTGTAGGTGCTTAAAGTTAATAGGATTAGGGTTAACCAAACCTGTGTTGTTTTATCTGTTTTTTTCATCGTATAATATAAATAAGCGGAAAAAGGATTATCCAAACCAAGTCAACCATATGCCAATAGCTAGCACCAGATTCAACGCCAGTATAATTATTGGAATCATAACTACCTCGTTGAGCTTTAATTGCAATAGCTAACAAAATAGCCATACCAAGAATAACATGAAAGTAGTGAAACAGTGTTAAGGACAAATAAAACATATAAAAGGTATTGGTGTCAAGGCCAATACCTACTGAAAACTTCATGTAAAATTCATACGACTTTATCACCACAAATACACAGCCACAAACCAAAGCCCAATATAAAAATTTATAGCACTCTTTGATTTTATTCTGTTTAATAACGTCTACAGACTTAACAACAAAATAACTGCCAGTTATCAATAAGATAGTGTTGATGGCCCCAGTTTCACGATTTAACGTGAGTTGGAAATGATTAAACATTTCTACATTTTGCATTCGAACAACGGCATAAATAACGAAATAAATGGCAAATACCGTTAACTCCGCAAAAATAAAAATCCAGATTGCAAAATCACCTGGCAACAATTTTGTCTTTTCACTCATGCGAGAAATTGTAAAGACAATGGTGTAGAATTGAATTGATGTTGGTCAATAGTTGAAAGTTTAGTAATAATTATGAAAAACCTTAGTTAACTTCAGTTTCCCGATGTAAATTATTTCTTCCTACATCTGGCACTAATTAAGCCATTTTCTTTGTTTAAAGACATTTAACCCAACAATCATTAATAATAATACTAATAAAATTAAGCTCCAAGGTGACAAAGTGTCAACTTTTATAGAAGCCAAAACTTCAAAATTTAAATCTTCTACAAGATAAGTAGGCAAATCAACAACATTGGGTGGAAAAATATCATTATATGGAACCCTATAATAACTTAAATGGTAAGACCCTCGTGTTAGATTTGGGAGATCTGAAATCTTTAAATATACAAGTGGCCACGGAGAGGCACAAACGGTAGAACCACCAAGCCCAAACCTGTAAAGCACTTTAATTTCGTTACCAACTATTTCATATTGAACTTGAGGCTCAACAGTATAACCTATCGTTGTACACCCTGACCATTTTTGTAAAAAATAAAAGTCAAACCCTTGATGCAAAAATGTTGTTGGGGCATCCGTAACATCTTTATGAGATACAATATAATAAGGAGATTGCCCTGCCAAAGAAAGCTGGAATTGTAGTAACAAAGCAATGATTAGAATTTTTTTCACAGGAACCCATTTGTAACTCAAAATCATATATTAACAAATCATTGGTTAATTAAATGTTAACTTAAACCAACTTACCTGGATTCAAGATGTTTTTAGGGTCAAACACTTTTTTGATACCCTTTAGCAGTTGTAATTCTTCTGCACTTCTTGAGTAACCTAGGTAGGGTTTTTTAATCATCCCAACGCCATGTTCAGCAGAAATACTGCCGCCCATTTGCTGAATTAACCCATAAACATGCGTATTAACTGTTTCGCATTCTGCCTTAAAATCATCGATATTCATGTCATCCGGCTTGATAATATTGAGATGCAAATTACCATCACCTATGTGGCCGAACCACACCAATTCAAACTGTGGATAATGCTGGCTAACCAAAGCATCCAATTTATTCATAAAATCTGGAACCAATGATACTTTTACAGCAATATCATTTTTATATGGGGAAAAATGAGCAATCGATTCACTAATGCCTTCACGGTACTGCCAAAACAGTTGTCCCTGCTCTAAAGATTGAGAAATAACGCCATCAAGTATATCGCCTGTCTCCATTCCTTGTTCAAAGACCTGCATAACAGCCTCTTCGTCTTCGTCAAATTCACATAAAACATAACAAGGTGCCGATTCATCAAAAGGTTTATCTAAACTGCGGTGACCACAGACATGATTTAAGGCAATATCTGTAAAAAATTCATAAGCAGATAAATTGAGTTGTTGTTTAGCAATGCTAAATACACGCATGACAGCATCAAGAGAAGACAATGCCAACAACATTACACTTTGTTCTACAGCTGGTTTTATTAATTGCATTGTTGCTTCCACCACAATGCCTAAAGTCCCCTCTGAGCCAATCATCAAATGACGTAAATCATAACCCGTAGCATTTTTGATTAAGCCTTGATTTAAGTTTAATACTTCACCTGTTGCTGTAACCACTTTCAATCCGGCCACATAATCACGAGTCATACCATAACGCAACACGCGAATACCACCTGCATTGGTAGCAATATTACCACCAATTTGGCTAGACCCACTGGAGGCGAAATCTACAGGATAAAACAACCCTTTTTCTTCTGCATAACGATGTAATTGCTCAGTAATTACACCCGCTTGAACAATAACTTGCGAATCATCCACATTAAAATCTAAAATTTGACGCATTTTTTCTAATGAGACAACAACTTCCTTTTGGGTTGCTACAGCACCACCACTGTATCCAGTCCGACCACCAGAGGGAACAAGTTTAAAATCCAGCTTGTTGGCAAGTTTTACAATGGTTTGGACTTGCTCAACAGTCTTAGGAAAAACAATAACACCAGCATCAACCTGGTGAAATCGGGTCCAATCTTGACCATAGGTATTCAAATCATCGGTTTGAGTGGTGTATTCTATATTAGCAATCTCTAATTTTAGGCAATTAATAATTTCAGTTATTTCCATCAGCGGTTACAATAGCGATATTAAAAGCACTATTATCAAAGATTATGAGCAAACTGTCATTACCTAAAGACAAAATTAAAGTAGTTTTATTAGAAGGTGTACACCCTTTAGCTGAGCAAGCATTTAAAAAGAATGGATACAACAATATTCATTACCTCAAAGGCACACCCGAACCTGATGCACTCAAACAATTATTAGCAGATGCTCACATTTTAGGCATTCGATCAAGAACTTTTGTCAATAAAGAAATATTAGATAGCTGTGAAAAACTAATGGCAATCGGTACATTTTGTATTGGTACCAATCAAATCGATTTAGAAAAAGCACGAAATCATGGAATTCCAGTCTTCAATGCTCCTTTCTCTAATACCCGTTCTGTGGCAGAATTGGTTTTAGCAGAAATTATCTTCTTAATGCGTGGAATCCCACAAAAAAACGCTGCTGCTCATCGCGGAGAATGGCAAAAAACAGCTGAAGGTTCATTTGAAATTCGTGGTAAAAACTTAGGCATCGTTGGATTTGGCCACATTGGATCACAACTTGGCGTGATTGCAGAATCACTAGGCATGAAAGTGTATTTTTATGACATTGAAAACAAACTACCCATGGGTAACGCCCAACATACCGAAACACTTAATGAATTATTAGCGAAAGTTGATGTGTTAAGCTTACACGTCCCATCAACTAGCGTAACAAAAAACATGATTGGCAAGGCCCAGTTAGATAAGATGAAGCCAGGGAGTTTGTTAGTTAACGCTGCTCGTGGCGATGTGGTTGTGATTGAAGATTTAATTGCAAGCCTTGACTCTGGTCACATCAAAGGAGCTGCATTGGATGTATTTCCTGAAGAACCCAGTAGCAATAATGATCCATTTATTTCACAATTAATAAAATACGATCAAGTCATTATTACACCTCATATAGGTGGTAGTACATTGGAAGCACAGGTCAATATAGCCAAAGAAGTCAGTCAAAAATTACTCAAGTACTCAAATAATGGTTCGACTTCATCATCGGTGAATTTCCCACAGGTTTCACTGCCCGAAATCAAGGACAATCAAAGTCGTGTTATGCACATCCATAAAAATCAACCCGGCATGTTAGAAAAAGTCAACCACATCTTTACTATTCACAGCATGAATATAACAGCCCTGCACTTACAAACTGAAGGGGAAATAGGTTATGTGATTATGGATGTCGATTGTAACGATGTTGATGAGTTGAAATCTGAACTGCAAGAAATTGAAGGTACATTACGAGTCAGGGTTCTGCATGGATAGTACGGGCAATGACAAGTTTAGAGCATTGTATAAACCAGCCACATTGAGAGATAGCAAAAAATTTCTGCCTTTTCAAAAACTATGAGATAGTTTTCTATGAACAAACAATTTATATTAGGTATTATTCTTGTAGCTTTCATTGCAACAGTAGCAAGTTTTATTGCTCAAATACCCGCGGTTAAATCACTTGCCATAAGCCCTTTGGTAATTGGTATATTATTAGGAATCATCTTTGCCAACACTATTCGTGGAAAGATTCCAACCAGTTTTTTTCCTGGAATATTATTCTCAGCAAAAACTCTACTACGCATAGCTATTGTCTTTTATGGTTTTAGGATTACTTTTCAACAAATCGCCTCAGTTGGTGGCGATGGTTTAATTGTCTCCATAACCATGGTAACTTTAACCATGATTATTGGTACTTTTATCGGGATTAAATTATTAAAGCTAGACAGAGACACCTCAATTTTAATTGCTTCAGGAGCTGCAGTGTGTGGTGCAGCCGCAGTACTTGCCACCGAAGAAACTTTAAAATCCGAACCACATAAAACGGCTATTGCCGTCGGTACTGTGGTCTTGTTTGGAACAATTTCAATGTTTGTCTATCCGATCATGTTTAAATCGGGTGTATTAGATATGGACTTTACACAATTTGGTCTTTACGTGGGTGGTTCAATACACGAAGTCGCTCAAGTAGTCGCTGCGGGTGGTTCGATTGACAGTGTTTCAAGTGATACCGCTATTATTGTTAAGATGATACGTGTAATGATGATTGCCCCAATGTTGATTGTATTAAGCCTATTTTTAAGCAAATTCGCCAATAAAACTGATAGCAAGGCCAAACTTACCATTCCATGGTTTGCTGTTTTGTTTATTGTTGTCGCAGGATTTAACTCCTTACAACTAGTTCCCAATCAATTCGTCAATTATATAAACATGGTAGATACTTTTATGCTCACAATGGCAATGACCGCTCTAGGCATGGAAACCCATATCGCAAAATTCAAACAGGCTGGATTTAAACCTGTTTTACTGGCATTGATTATTTTCGCTTGGTTAATTGCAGGTGGGTATTTGCTAGTAAAGTTTTTAAATTAAGGATTTTAGATGCCCTAACAACCTGTTACCTCATGCAATATAAAAATCAAAGGCAGTTTTACCCATTTAAGGGTTGCAGAACTTAAAGGTTTATAGATTAATAGTAGCGATCAGAAGTAAGCATCAACCCAATTCTAGAGCTTGTTTTAAGTATTTATCAATTTTAGCATCTTCAATTTCATCGAGTGTAGAAAACTTCAAATGCCGCATATCTTTCCCTGTTCCCTCAAGCTCGCCCGCATCTTGAATATGTGCACCACGAAAGATCTGGAAATTAACATGATGCTTGTGAGCCATTATCGAGCAAATATTTTTATTTATCGAATATGTCGGTACATTCCACTTTATTTTTTCTTGTATACCTACGGAATGATTGGTGATCAGCCTTCTTAATTTCAGGACAATTTCTTTCAATGGCGAATCCAATTTATCTACATAATGTTCTACATTCATAATTATTACCGTTTAAATTAATGTCTTATTCACTGGAAAAATAGATGCCCCAGCGAGTGATTTTCCCAGTGCTTTAAAACTTGTAATATGATTTTAACCTGCTGTATCAGGCTCTTTCTCCCATCCACTAGACGGTCTAGTCATAGGTTGTTCCAAATCATAAAGCTTAAGTAATTGTAATTGTCTAATATTTCAACATTTTAAGACGTGTAATTGGAAAAGTTATGCAAAACCCTCAAATATTGTACATTGTTATAGAAAAGCGCCACTATAAGTCGAATATACCAATAAACAAGTCTCATTCCCTGATTTTAATCTTATTCGCTAGGTCTTTTTTGGCGGCCATTTTTCATGTTGGGAAACTCCCTCTGGTATGATTTCCCATGATGCTTTTGAACCAACAAAAATATGCATCCCAAGTTCTATCTCTGGATCACCATCTACACACCCTAAAGTAACTCCATGTACCTTGCCTTCATATGTACCACATAGTGTTGAACCACATATACTACAAAAAAGCAGTCCTGCTCCATTTTTTGATTCATAGCTAGTTAGTAAGC
The DNA here is from genome assembly GCA_016744455.1 of Alcanivoracaceae bacterium. GTDB lineage: Bacteria > Pseudomonadota > Gammaproteobacteria > Xanthomonadales > Marinicellaceae > NORP309. The sequence goes on along the minus strand of JADGEI010000018.1, from coordinate 32,375 downwards.
CTTCACCATTGACCCAAGAAAATTCTTCTGTTTCTAGTAAAGCATATGCAGAGGCTTGTGCACTAAAAGCTTTACGACACATTGAACAATGGCATGAGCGTGCATCTCGAAGTTTCCCTTCTATATGATACCTCACAGAACCACAAAAACATGAACCATTTATTTTCATTGTATAATTCCCTTTTGACACCTTATAACACAAATCAATGAAAAGTAAAAAGCCAAGCAACGAGGAATGAGAAGTAAAACTTTTGGCTTTCCATGTGAATTTTGGCTATTACGAAGAGTGCATTACTTCATTGAATGTAAACCAATCATATTCCCTTCTGTATCTGTCACAAGTGAAATATAGCCATGTTCACCGATAGAAAATTTTTCTTTGAATATTTCTCCACCATGAACGGAAGCCTTATTTCCCTCAATAGAGCAATCGTCACATATAAAATATACTATTGTGCTATTTCCACCCGAAGGGCAACCTTCTATCTTTACAAGTGCACCGGATGCACCTGGGCCTTCTTCATTTATTGGGAATGCCCACATTTCGAGATCTGGAGATTTCAATTCATCGAGCTTAACGGAAAACACATTTTCATAAAAAGTTTTCGCTCTAGAAACGTCCTGAACATATATTTCAAACCAACCAACCTGATTATTCATCATAATTTTCTCCTCTGTTATAAATACACATATTAAAGATACACCGAGTTAAGCGACCAAATGAGCCAATTATTTAGTCAGTGTGATTTCAGTTATTTTTACACACACTGCTTGTAAGATTTTTTAGCTTTTTTATTATTATAAAGGGCTTTGCATAATTCATGTGATGTGGTAAAAATTTGTAAAAACACTCACCCTGCAATCGAATTAAATTAATAGTAGCTAAGATACATGTGTTTTTCAACTGCTATTAAAAATATGTGACATTTCTTTACTTCTTATACGCTTATTTTGGTATTTTAAGCTGCTTATACTTAATTTACACTATTTAAGCTGTTAAGCACTTTTAAGCCCTTGTAATTTACAGCGTAGATGAGCAATAGCCAAAAGTATCACTCCAAGAATAAAAAATACTAATGACAAACCAATCACATTCATAATCAGTCAAGTGACTCTAAGCTCTTTGAGGTTAAGAAAAGGGTAATATGGCGCTGTATCTTGCAGTTTTCGCTCTGGTTATCATCTATAATTACACATTTTGTATTTGTTAGTATCAGGTTTTAAAAAATTACTCATATCCATTAAGTTAATAGTTAATCCCCAGTAAAAACAATAGTTTTACTTCCTTCCCAAAGGCTAGATATACCTACCTCTCGTAATTTATCTAAGTCTGAAATGATTGTTGCAAAGTGGTTTCCAGCCAATGTTCCTGCTTTTGAGGCAAACTGTACACAACCATACGCAATTAAAATTTCAGTTTCACTTTTACCTTTTGGGTATAACAAAATCTGACCGGGTGATGGGTATGAAGTAGCATCCTCATAGGTAACATCAAAGTCCATATCACCAAGAGGAATCCATATGCCTTCCCCACTCCATCTAACATGAACAACTTTACCATTAAATGGCATTGCCTTAGAAAAGGCCTCGCATGTTTTAGGTGAAAGCGTGTTTTCTAAAATAGCTTCAAAACTATGGCCATCAATTTCTATTTTCATATTACCTCTTTATTAAATGATTAGAGATTCTTGCATAACTATGGGACGATAAAAAAAGAGTGATAAAAACTTCAATCAAGGTGAATGTGAGTCAAATAACTCGCTATTTAAGTGTGTCACTCATGACACTTACCCACAAACATGGACTTACACGAAAATTCTTTTCAGAAGAGTTTTTGTGAACTTTTTTACACTTTCCAAAGGTTCTGCAAAAGTCTCGATTATAAACAAAACACTCAAAAAAACCAAAGAATTTGAGTTGTGTAACAAGCTAAAGCGTTTTATTTTTTTCTAGGTGTTTCACTTGTTAGGTTTTATCTGGCGAAATTTTCCAGTTAACAATAGAATTAAAAATACCCAAGAGATAATTATCCCTAATTCAGAAATTACAACTATCGGCTCTCCAATATAAAAACTAGTAAAAGGGGTTGGAAGCCAAGTGACACTATCAGTCTTACCTCCATGTAAAAATAGAATCAGGCGAAAGGGTGCACCAATAACTAGTGGCACTGGCATTATTATTCCTATCCAACCTGCCACCGCAGAAAAAACCCCTGGATATGAAAAAACCAAAGTAGAACATTTCTTTTAGCATTGCCCCAACTGGTTAATTTGAAGACTCCATACAACAATAAAAAAATCACCACCGTTTCTAACGCCATGATGAGAACTCCAACTACAAGCAAGTAGATAACTGACATTTAATTGAAAATCTGGGCTATTGAATATAGCATTGTGCTATCACATCTTTTTTTATTAACCATCGCTGCTTTTTTACCTTATTTTAATATTAAGTTTAACATGGCTATTCACTATTTCCCTGTTCCATATTATAAATAGAGTAAATAACCTTCTAATACAAAGTGTTGTGTTTGATACTCAAAATCTAACCCATAAGCTGATTAAAATTTGCCATTATTGTTTTTCCAAACGCTGCGGGACGGAATTGCTTCTGTAGTATCCCAATGTTCAACAATGACCCCGTTCTCTAATCGGTAGAGATCAAAAAATGACGAATGTTTTTGCTTAATATTGCCTTCACAAACAGTCAAAACAAAATTCCCTTCGGCTAAAATACGATGACATTTCTGATAATTAAGATCAGGTAAACCGTGATTATTTGAATGAGATAAATAACTTTTTAAGTTCTCTAAATTATCATCAATATTAGGATTATGTTCCGTATAGTTTTGTTGATGAAAATAACTATCGAGTATTTCTATAGCCCCTGGAATTAAGACGTTTTCTACAAAAGAGTTAATAATTTCACGATTATCCTCTGTTTTGTCTAGGTCAGTTAATTCACTTATTCCATCAACCATTGTATGACCTGAAGTATTTGGTCCTTTTCTTTTTTGAATATTATCCCAATGCTCAACAGCTTGATCGTTTTCAAAACGAAAAACTTCAAAACCAATATTCCGATTGGTAAAGTCGTATTCTGTATGTGCAAAAACAAAATCTCCATCTTCAAATATTCTTACAATGTTTACTTTAGGTGATGTTTTAGATAAACGATTGAATAAAACTGCTAATCCTTCATTTCCCTCATGAGTTTGTGGATTATGTTGAATGTATTTTTGTTCATTGACGACAGACACAGATTCTGGATCGCCCGTTTCAATACCTTTTAATAGTTTTAATATTAGATTTTTTCTAGTTGAAATCATTAATACCCCTCTTCAGTTTAAGTAACTGGCAAATACCAACCATAAGTAGAAATTAAAAACTGTGAATAACGGATTGACACTCAGTTTTTAATTGCACTAGTAATGAAATTATTAGTCTTTATGTATACAGAATAAACAACGTATTATTTTACACGCTTCCATAAATAACCAACAGCAGCAAAGGCAGGGACTATAAGTAGCATGACAACCATTGGCACACTTTCTTTTATGACTTCTACATTTAAATAATAAACAGTTACAACATCAGAAATATCCGTGAGTATCCTTACTAAAAGTATCAATAAAAGTGCCCTATGAGACTTAAGTAATAATGCAATGATTATTCCTAAAGCCACAGTGACATTTCTCGTAATGTATAGTAGTGTCACATAATTTAAATCAGTTACATCTGGTAAAAACTGTGCTGGGTTCATAGCTGTGCCTGCAGAAAAGAAAAATACCAAAGCTATTTGTAAAACGACGATTATCCATACCCAAATAGGCAAAAATTTATTTGTATGACTCGCTATTTTTATATCCTATCACACTGTTCGTCTTATAGCCGTTTTTGCCTAATTCTAGAGTAAAAACGAATGATAAAAACCCCAAGCAAAACATTATGTAATGACAGTTTATGGTTGCAAGGTAATCGTATTCTGAGTATAAAATATAACGACCATAAAATGAAAGCCACTTGCTATTTAAAAAACTTAGCTACTGAATTGAAGTGACTAGTTTCCTATACTCAAATAAAATTGAAATATGTAACTATAAGGTTTAATCAATCAATGATTAGAATACAGTGTCACAACTTGTTAAGAACACTATTCTATAAATAATCACAACAAAAGGCCGAATTTACCAAACAATCGATTGAGATTGTGGCTTTTTTAAACCTCAATCCAGCCTAATTCTTTACAGTTATTTACCACCGGCTATATCAATAAACGTGCCTGTAATAAATGATGCGTCCTTTGAAAGAAGAAAAGCAATAGTCGCTGCGACTTCTTCTGGGCTTCCACCGCGTTGTAGTGGTATTAGTGTTTTCATACGATCTACTCTATTAGGTTCGCCTCCATCTGCGTGCATGGTTGTATAAATAAAACCAGGCCGTACACAGTTTACGCGTATATTCTGGCTTGCAACCTCTAAAGATAGACCTATTGTTAATGTGTCAATCGCTCCTTTTGATGAAGCATAATCCACATACTCAGAAGGAGAACCTAAACGTGAAGCAGCAGAGGAAACATTAACGATTGAACCCCCAGATTTCATTCTCTTAATTGCTTCTCGACAACATAAGAAATAACTAGTGACATTAGTTGTAAGCACCGTATTAATCCTTTCTGCTGTCATTTCAGAAACTCGCATTTGTGGCAACAAAATACCTGCATTATTTACTAAATGAGTCACTTGCCCCAACGATTCATCGATGCTCTTAAAAAGGCGAATGACATCATCTTCCATTGAAACATCGGCTTGCACTGCAATTGCAACACCACCATCGTCTTTGATTTGTGCTACAAGCCTATTTGCATCTGCTTTATTTGAAATGTAATTAACACAAACTGCATAATTTCGTTGTGCTAAATATTTTGAGGTGGCGGCACCAATTCCTCGACTACCGCCTGTAACTAATACTATCTGATCCATCTATACTCCATTTACCATTTCGTTACATCACACATGAAACAACTACATTCATTTATGTTATTTCTGTCTAAGCGTATTACTACTTCTGACAACTTTTTAAACGTTCCATGGATTATGTGAAGGTCTATATTATGTTTTAGGTCTGCACTGTCACTAGATTTAAATCAGTCTACCTTGCTTTGATCCGATAAAAAAAATTATCAATTCGTAGTAAAAGATTCTCCACACCCACACTCTCCGGTAGCTTTAGGGTTGTTATAGACAAATATATGATTAATGCCTTGTTGTTGGTAATCTATGGTTGTTCCATCAATCACTTTAAGAGTCTCTTGCGACGCGATGAGCTTTATACCATGATCTTCATAGACAACATCATTGGCTTCGAGTTTATGCGGTAATTCGACTTCATAACCCCAGCCTGAGCAACCGGTTTTTTTTATGTTGATTTTAAAACCAATGGCTTGTTCATCTTTATCAATAAACGTTTGTATTCTTTTGGCGGCTGTATCTGTTAGGTGTAATGACATAATATTTTTTTATTTGGCAAATTTATTGGTTGCTTCTACGAGTGCAGTGATTATATTGGGTTCGAAGGCAGAATGTCCAGCCTCAGGAACAATTATTAGTTCAGATTCAGGAAAAACAGCGTGTAAATCATAAGCAGTTGTCATAGGACAAACTACATCATATCGGCCTTGTATTATCACTGTAGGTATATGGCGTATCTTATCGATATTTTCAAGTATCCAATTTTCATTTTGGAAAAAACCTTGGTTCATGAAATAATGGTTTTCTATGCGAGAAAATGCCAAGGCAAAATGATCATCTGCCGTTTCTTCTATGTGCTTATCATTGGGAATCATGTGGCATGTCGAGCCTTCCCATACCGACCAATGGCGCGCAGCTAGTAATTGCTGCTGTTTATCACCACCAAATAACCTTTTTTGATAAGCATGCATTAAATCATGCCTTTCTTCTTGTGGAATAAATTCATAATAGTCTTTCCAAGCATCAGCGAATAGTTGGCTGGCTCCAAATTGGTAAAACCACTGCAACTCTGCTTTGCGTAATAAAAATATTCCACGTAATACTAATTCGAAGACTCTTTGAGGGTGCTTGATGGCATAGGACAATGCTAATGTTGAGCCCCAAGACCCACCAAAAACTTGCCATTTGTCTATTTTCAGTAGGCTTCTAATGCTTTCCATATCCTCTATTAAATCCCACGTGGTATTTTCTTCTACACATGCATTGGGAGTGCTTTTACCACATCCGCGCTGATCAAATTGAATAATACGGTAGCTATCTGGATTGAAAAAGCGGCGAGTATCCGGAGAAACGCCCCCTCCAGGACCTCCATGGACAAATATAACTGGTTTACCATCTGGATTACCTGATTCTTCCCAATATATGTTATGAATACCAGAGACCTGAATAAAACCACTGTTGTTAAGAGGGATTTCTGGGTATAACATCATTGCTTCTCTGCTAAATATTTATCAAGAAATTGTAAGTATTTATTCGATGCGTCGATGCGGTTTTTCTTTTTAGTAAATCCATGACCTTCATCATCGAACAATAAATATTCAACATGTGTGCCACCAGAGCGAATTGACTCAACCATTTCATCACTTTCAATCTTTAACACACGAGGATCATTAACTCCTTGAACAACTAAAACTGGGCTTTTTACTTTTGCGCCATGAAACACGGGAGAAATACGATGCAACCTTTCTTCATCAGTCGCTGGATCACCTAACTCATCGTAAAGAGATTTTCTAAATGATTCCCAATATGGGGGAATACTTTTTAAAGTCCTTACCCAATTAGTCACACCAAATATATTCACACCTACCTTGAATTCATTAGTAAAAGCCATTGCTGCCATAGTAAGATAGCCACCATAGCTGCCGCCCATTACACCAATTTTTTCAGAATCAACCCAATCAAGCGATTGTAAGTATTTCTTATTGTATACAACATCTTGCAAGTCATCTTCGCCATGTCTTTTATCGTCTAGATGAAAAAAAGTTTTACCGTAACCACTTGAACCACGATTATTAATAGAACATACACCATAACCGTTATTAACAAGGTGTTGAATAATAGCAGAATACCCTTTTCGGCTCTGACCACCAGGGCCACCATGTATTAAAATAAGAGCGGGAACTTGTTGCTGTTGTGCTTGTTTTGGCTTGTACAATATACAAGGTATCTCTAGATCATCGAAGCTCTTAAAGCGTACAACATTACCTACCACCAAGTTGCTTTCGTTTATCTTTGGGTTACCCGTATGAGTTAAACGGCTTATCTTATCCGTTCCAAGTTTATGCACAAAAAGATTTGATGGAGAAGTGTCCGAATTGATATAAAAAACCAACAATTCAGAGTCTTTTGAGAAATTCACGCCCCTTAAATCTCCACTTGGCATCTCTGGTAATTGGACAACTTTTCCCGTTATCGTATTAGTGATTTCTATTTGAGTTTGCGCATCTGCATTTACACCTGTAACACGATAATTACCATCTTTAGAAAAATACACAAAACTAACATCCCAGTTAGCATGATAGTATAACTGGCTGTTCTTACTCTCAATATGATAAGACCATGCTTGGTTGTATTCTCCAAATTCATTTGTTGAATAAATCAAACTTTTTGAATCCTCAGTAAAAGTATAAGCCCCATGAGAAACATCACCTTTATGTGAAGTAATTAGAGTTTCTTGTGGATTTTTAGCATGTAAATCAACTAAATAGATATCTGAGTCAGCGTTACTATTTGTTTTAGTTAAAGTTAGGTACTGATCATTCTTACTTATTCTACCTATCGTGTAGCCTACATCATTTTGGTAAATTAGTTGACGCGAGTAGTCATCCGTTTGATATAAATATAGATCGAAAAACTTGGGATCACGTTCATTAGTGCTAATGTAAAATTGTTTTTCGTTACCATGCCATCCTGCAAAATTGGCTTTTAACTTATCTCCAGGTGTTAGATCTGTTGCCTCACCACTTTCTTTCAATGCATAGATATGAGTATTCTCATTTCCGCCTTGGTCAGATTGATAAAGAATTCTGTCATCATTTGGAAACCATGATATTGCATAAGTTGAGTCTGTGGTCGAATGAGTCAATTGAGTTGATTTTGAACCATCAACTGGCATACGGTATGCATTAAATATGCCCGTTTCATCATTAGTTATAAGTACTGCACTACCATCATGGTTGATTGATGATCCGAATACTGTTGTCGTTTTAAAGAACTCTTCGGCTGAATAGCTTTCAAAACTTGATGCGATTTCTACGGCTACTGACCTTGTTTTCTGAGGAACTTTATTCCCGCATGATTGCACTAGGCTTAAAATTAAAGCTAGCGTTAATAGATTGATGGCTTTTTTCATTTTTGACAATTCCAATAAAATAAGTTTAGGATTTTAACATAAAATTTAATTATTGGAAAATTCTTAATATATCCGTATAATCAATAAAAATACAATAACCGAAACAAAAGATGAAATGTCCAGTAGATAATACTTCATTACAAGAAATCGAATACGAACGCGCAGTGATAGTTGACAAATGCACTCGTTGCAATGGCATGTGGTTGGACCAATGGGAACTTCAGGCTATTCAAGCTAACAAAGGTAAAAACTATGATGCTGAGTTGGAAAAAATGCCAAATTTAGTTAATCAATCATATTTACAAGCACTCAATTCCAATCGGACACCTTTAAATTGCCCCAAATGTGCTGAAGCAGGAAAAACAGTACAAATGGATAGGAGAGAACATGGATTTTGCTCACAAATCATGATTGATGTTTGCCATGACTGTCAAGGTATTTGGTTGGATAAAGGCGAAGTACAGGCATTGGAAATTTTCTTTGAACGTCATCATTTAGATGATAGCGTGATAAAGACAGGTTTTTTGCAAAGCTTGTGGTTTATGTTTAATAAATAAAACACAAAGTGAGGGTAGTTATGAACAAAAAATTACTGACAAGAAAAGCTCACCGATACATCGGTTTAATCATAGCTCTCCAACTATTAGCATGGACTATTGGCGGCATATGGTTTACTTGGAATGATATTGACAAGATTCATGGTGATCATTTACGCAATTTTGATAAGCCAAATACAAACCAAACATTAATCTCGACACAGAAAGCCATTGATTCTATAGCTGATTTTGGAAGTTTAAGGTCGATAAAAGTTAATCATGTACTTGACCAAGTGGTCTATCGTATTGATTACCATTCCCAAGAGGCTAGTCATAAAACATTATTGGTTAATGCGATAAACGGTGAAACTTTCCCCGACGTAACAAAACAAAAAGCCATTAATATTGCAAAACAAAATGCAGAGTTTAATGCCAAAGTCAAAACAACCGAGCTGTTAACTGCTACTGATTCTCATCATGAATACCGCAATAAGCCCTTACCTGCTTGGGCAATTACCTTTGATCACCCCGAATCACCTACTTTTTATGTTTCAACAAAGTTAGCAACACTCACTTCTGTGAGGCACAATTCATGGCGTATATTTGATTTTTTATGGATGCTTCATACTATGGACTACCAAGGCCGAGATGATTTCGGTAATTGGTTGATTAAAATTTTTTCCCTGATCGCCTTATTGACTGCTATTTCTGGGATTATTTTATTTTTTATTAGTCGTAAGAAAAAACCAAAAGAAACATAAACCAATTTCCACTGTAAAAAGTCCTTACGCTATTTAGTCTGTTCGCGTGGAATATGAATCCAGAGACATAAAGTAATCTTTAACTTCATCCCTAGTTCCTGTTAATATTATCTGTTTAGATTTTTTATTAATCTGGTAATCATACATCGGATCATAGTAAGTTTCTAACAACTCAGCTATCCATTGCTTATGTAATGATTCGGATTCTAGCTGCAATGCTGTTTGCATGGTTTGATGCAATTGTTTGTAACGAGCACCGCCTAATCGTTTTTTGATTTTTTCAAGTGATAGCATTAGCGACTTATTAAATGCATCACTGCCAGTGTTAGGGTTTTGTTGTATATAGTTGCGTTTTTGTAAATCAACATAGTCGTGATATATACGATTAATTCTTTGTTCTTGAGGGCATGTCAAAATCAACACAGGTGATTTTTGCATATTTTTACTAAAACAATGCGGAAGGTTAATACTGCCAATATAGCGGCTTTCATCTTCAATAATAAGGGCTTTTGGGCTTTTATGCTGTTTCTTTATTATTTCTATGGCTAGCTTATTCTCAAAATCAATTTGACTAGGTTGATTGCCGATATATCTACCAAAAGCGGACCCTCGATGATGTGCCAACCCTTCTAAATCCATATGATTATCTAAAGTCAATAATAATTCAGTTTTACCTACACCTGTTTGCCCACTGATTCGAATCATGTTTAATGGTTGCTCTAAGGTATCAATCAGATAACGACGCATGGCTTTATAGCCGCCTTCAACTAAATGTACATCAACACCTGATTGCTTTAACCATTGTTGTACCAAATGAGATCTCATGCCACCACGAAAGCAATATAATTGAGCTTTTGGATTACTATTAAAATAGCCTTTCCATGCTTCAATTCTCTTCCGCTTAGTCTCTCCACTTACTATTTTATGCCCTAATTCTACCGCTTTTATCTCACCATGCTGTTTGTAACAAGTTCCGATAATTTCACGTTCTTTGTTAGTCAGCAAGGGAATATTTGTGCTATTTGGAAAGGCCCCTTGAGCGTATTCAATAGGCGAACGTAAATCTAATAAGTGTGTACCTCTTAAGAATAATTCTTTAAAATCATTCAAAATTGAATGCTTGTGATTCTGTTAAATGACCAAAAGAAATTAAATCCAAACCATTGGTTTTTGCCAGTGTTTCAAAGTTGTTTTGATTCTTAGCTCCCACAGCTATTAATAGCCCCCCACTGGTTTGTGGGTCGCATAAAATATTTCGAAAGCCAGTCGGTAAATTAGAATAATGTTTTCCATAAGATTCCCAGTTACGTAACGTCCCACCTGGAATACACCCTTGTTCTAAATAATCCAAGGCTTGTGGGATTATTGGTATTAAATCTAGCTTTAGCTCAGCACCCAACCCGCTGCCCTGACACATCTCTAACAAATGTCCTAACAAAGCAAAACCAGTAACATCGGTCATGGCATGGACATAGCTTTGTTGGCTTGCTTGGAGACCAAAAGTATTTAAATGACACATAAGATTAGGTGCGATATTTTCATGTTTTTCACTCAATTTTCCACGCTTTTGAGCCGTTGACAAGATACCAATCCCCAACGGTTTAGTTAAATACAGCAAATCACCAGGTTTTGCTGAACTATTTGTCTTGATTTTATCTTTTGCAACGAGTCCAGTAACTGCAAGTCCAAAGATGGGTTCACCAGAATCAATACTGTGACCTCCTGCCAATTGAATACCTGCTTCTTGGCAAGTTTGCCTCGCTCCATCAATGACTCTAGCAGCAACTTCAGCTGGCAATTTATCCAAAGGCCAACCCAATATTGCAATAGCCATAATAGGTTTTCCACCCATGGCATAAATATCACTTATGGCATTAGTAGCCGCTATACGTCCAAAAGTATAGGCATCATCAACAATTGGCATAAAGAAATCAGTAGTCGAGACAACAGCTGTACCATTACCCAAATCATAAACAGCCGCATCATCTTTGCTGTCATTACCAACGAGTAGGTTTTTATCAGTCAATGCTTTAAAGTCTGATGTGAGAATTTTATCCAAATCCTTCGGAGATATCTTACAGCCACAACCAGCACCATGAGAATATTGAGTGAGTTTAATTGTCATTTAGCAATTATAAATGAATGAAATTTAATGTGGGAAATTAGGTTAAATTAATTTCTGAATTACCTTAGTTATTTATGCAACTAGTTACTCAAAACCACCTAAGAATGTATATTCTAGAGAGCTTTTTACAACTCAGGGACAGTGGTAAAAAAAGTGATAAAAACACCAACGAAGGCAAAATACGCGTCAATTTGATCGCTATTAGCAACTTTATAACACGTTTCACGTGTTATAAAAAAAGCTCTCTTCAAATATTAATATTTTATTTACGTCTTTTTTTCCTAGCCGCTATTTTAGCCTCACGTTTTTCTTCATTAGCTTTAGCTTGTAATTTTTCTGCTTCAACTTCTACTGGGAGTTCAAGGCAAATCCCACCCAATTGCCCTGAACGGTATTCGTGAATTACAATGCTAGAAACCTTATGTAAGTCCAACATATTACGAGATTTTAGGCAACCACGCTTGGCACCAATTTGTTCTAAAATTGAATATTCGTCTTCGGCCAAACTATCGATTTGAAAACGATGTTTTAGAGTTTCAGGGTAGTTTTTAGACAAATAGCCAATCAAGTAAAACGCAATGTCTTCATGACTCATGGCTGTTTCTTTTATCGCACCTGTTATGGCAAGGCGTAAGGCCCAATTTTCATGTGAAATTCGTGGCCATAACATGCCAGGAGTATCAAAGAAAGTAATATCATCAGTAATTTTGATGCGTTGTTGGCCTTTGGTTACAGCTGGTTCATTACCTGTTTTTGCCACTATGCGTTCGGCCAAAATATTGATAATGGTTGATTTTCCAACATTTGGTATGCCCATTATCATGGCAGTGATGATTTGATGTTCGCTCTTATCTGGTTTTAATTTACGGCATAAATCCAAAATAGTTTTAACTTTATCAGGTTGTTTAGTGGTTAAGGCAATGGTTTTAATGTTTTCATTTTTTTCTAAATGAGCTTGCCATTGTTCGATGACTTTGTCATCAGCAAGATCAGCCTTGTTTAGTACTTTAATTGATGGTTTATGAGCAGCAAATTCCATCAACAATGGATTTTGCGAACTGTACGGAATACGTGCATCGAGTATTTCGATAACAACATCAATTTCAGGCAAACGCTTTTTTATCTCCTTGCCTGCTTTGTGCATATGACCGGGAAACCATTGAATAATCGCCATGTCTAATCCCGCGGGTTAAAGTCAAACTGTGCAGCTAAGTCTTGCCATTGCTCTTTTGCCATTTCATTTTCAGCGGGAATAATAATTTTTATCACAGCATATAGATTACCGGGATTTGCAACTGGCAAGCCCTTACCTTTTAATCGCATTTTCTTTCCTGTTTGCATATTTTTCGGTGTTTTTAGAGCTATTTTACCAACAGGTGTAGTAACTTGAACACTAGCACCTAAAGCCGCTTCCCATGGAGCTAACAACAAATCTACGTATACGTCTTTACCTTTTAGCTCAAATTTCGAGTGAGAGTCTAACTCTATTTTTAACAATAAATCACCATTAGGGCCACCGCCACTACCAAGTTCTCCCTTGCCTTTTAAACGTATACTTTTCCCAGGTTCTATGCCCTTGGGGATCTTAATATTCATGCGTTTTTGTGCTAAATAAATCTGGCCTGTTGGGTGTTGTTCGGGTTGCTGAATAACAAAAGTACGATTGACACCCGTATAAATGTCTTCTAATTTAACTTCGATAGTTTGTTTGATATTTTTGCCTTTTCTGGCAAAACTCTGTTGGCCGCCAAATCCACCATGGCCACCGCCCCCTGCAGCTTGCCCAAAAACTGATTCAAAAAAATCACCAAAATCCGCACCAGCAAAACCATCTTGTTGGCCACCACCAAACCCTTGTTGCCCTTGTTTCCAATTAGAGCCTAACTGATCGTATGAAGCTCGATTTTCATCACTCTTAAGCACTTCGTAAGCTTCATTGATTTCTTTGAATTTTTCTTCAGCATTTGCAATTTTACTCACATCTGGATGATATTTTCGCGCAAGTCGTTTGTAAGCTTTTTTTATTTCTGCCTTAGTGGCTTTTTTATCAACCCCTAGTATTTTGTAATAATCTTTATAATCCATCGGATTCTTGTTTAATTTAATTATTGTTAAAGTGGTGTTATTTTAATGTTTTTCAAGCTAACTACTATTCATTTTTACCCTGTTTTATCAATTAAATACACCTAAACAACATAACAGCTAATGCTTGATATTGTATTAATGATAAAATGAGAATTTTTAATATACACTTCCTTATGATTTTTTCAAAAGAATTTGATGTTATTGTTGTTGGCGGCGGTCATGCTGGTACTGAAGCTGCGCTTGCCTCAGCTCGTATGGGTTCCAGTACTTTATTACTAACACATAACATCGAAACCATTGGACAAATGAGCTGCAATCCAGCCATTGGCGGTATTGGTAAAGGCCATTTAGTCAAAGAAATTGATGCTATGGGTGGAATAATGGCACAAGCCACCGACCATGCAGGCATACAATGGCGCACACTAAACTCTCGCAAAGGACCTGCTGTACGTGCCACTAGAGCACAGTGTGACCGCAACTTGTATAAAAACTTCATACGTAAAATTGTTGAAAATCAAGAAAATTTAGAAATTTTTCAGATGGCATGTGATGACTTAATCATTGAAGATGGCAAAGTCACAGCTGTAGTAACACAAATGGGATTAACCTTCAAGACAAAAACTGTGGTATTAACCGTCGGTACTTTTTTGGGTGGTTTAATTCATATTGGCCTTGAAAACCATCAAGGAGGTAGAGCTGGCGATCCTCCTTCAAATAAATTGGCCGAAAAACTTCGCCAACTGCCTTTTAACGTTGATCGCTTAAAAACAGGTACACCAGCACGAATAGATGGTAACAGTGTCGACTTTAGTGTGATGGAAGAACAACCAGGTGATACTCCTTTACCAACATTTTCCTATATTGGTAAGGTTGAAGACCACCCAAAACAACTCTCATGTTATATCACCCACACCAATGAAAAAACTCATGATTACATTAAATCAGGTTTAGATAGATCACCAATTTACAGTGGCAAAATTGACAGTAAAGGGCCTCGTTATTGCCCCTCTATTGAGGACAAGATAATACGTTTTGCTGATAAAAACTCACACCAAATTTTTGTTGAGCCCGAAGGACTAGAAACCACAGAGCTCTACCCCAATGGGATTTCTACGTCCTTACCATTTGACATCCAAATAAAATTTATTCAATCCATAAAAGGCTTTGAAAACGCTCACATTACACGTCCTGGATATGCCATTGAATATGACTTTTTTGACCCAAGAGGATTAAAAAACTCACTTGAGACTAAATACGTAGAGAACCTCTTTTTTGCTGGACAAATTAACGGTACAACTGGTTACGAAGAAGCCGGAGCACAGGGCCTGATTGGCGGGATGAATGCTGCGCTGAAAGTTGCTGGAAAAGAATCCTATTGCCCTGGTCGATCAGAAGCTTATATCGGTGTTATGATAGATGATTTAATAACCAAAGGTACACAAGAGCCTTACAGAATGTTTACCTCTCGTGCAGAGTACCGATTATTACTACGTGAAGATAATGCTGATATGCGCCTTACTGCTAAAGCTCATGAACTTGGCTTGATTAATGAAGAACGCTGGAGTGCTTTTAGTAACAAGAAAAAAACGGTCGAAAACGAATTAAAACACATGAAATCTGTATGGCTATCACCTAACAACACACTTGGTAAAACCTTTAGTGAACTCTATCCAAATATTCCATTAAACAAAGAAGTCAGCGCCTATGACCTACTTCGCCGCCCAGAAATGGACTATGCGATGTTAAGCAAGGTTGAGGGAATTACCAGTCAACTACAAAATGACAAAGAGATAGAACAACTCGAAATCCATGCTCAGTATTCTGGCTACATGGAACGTCAATTGGCTGAAATTGAAAAGGTAAAATCTCAAGAGAACAAATCAATTCCAATACAATTCAGCTACGAAAAAGTACGTGGATTAAGCGCTGAATTAACAGAAAAATTAACTTTAGTTAAACCCCAAACCATTGGTCAAGCGACACGCATTCAGGGCATGACACCAGCTGCGGTTTCCTTATTGTTGGTACACCTAAAGAGAACCGGATAACAGGTGCACATCTCATCGATTATACATTTGAATATTCTAAATCACATGCACAACAAAGGTTTTGTACAATTAAGAATAACGTAAACCACTATAAAAAAGAGTAAGAAACTATTATGAATGAAACAATTATCATCCTATTTATACTTATCGCTTGTGTCGGAATCCTGTTATATTTTGTAGGATGGATAAACACCATTTTTATGGCTTTAGGCAAAGACAATAAATTATATGCGGCAGTTATTACCATTATTAATCCAATTGCTATTTTTTATTGCATACAAAATTGGCAAGATGGAAAAACACAAGGCAAACAAATGATTATTGGATTATTAATCATGAGTGTAACAATCATTCCAGCTTATGTGTATTATAATAATAAGAGTGTTTAGTACACTAGTTTATCCGGCCCAAAGCCTATAAATTTTTATAGAGAGTTTTGTACAATTCTGTGATAGTGGGAAAAAGAGTGGAAAAAGCTCCAATCAAGGTACAATTTGAAATCTAATAACTGGCTATTAGAAAAAATTGTACCTTGAGTGGTGGTTTTTACAACTTTTTAGCGCGTCACATGAATTATGCAAAACTCTATTATATATAATTGACTAAATAAGAGAAAGAATCATGACTCTGAGTTAATTCGATACGCTAATTACTTGATAGAATCACAAAAACACCTAAATAAAAACAATCAAGTCTAAACTGACCGAATTGATTGTGAATGCCTCGTTTATTTAAAAAAAAACGTAAGTTTATTTTAGACTATTGTTTATCTTTGAAGATAAATTAACTACACATGAAATCTTTTTGCGTTATCATGGTCCTTATAGTATTGATAATCTATAAATAAGTAACTATGAATAAAATAACCTATACCTTAATCGCTTTTTTGATGATCAACCTTTCAGCATATGCAGAAAAGGATTTGCCAAATGTTGGCGATATTGCCCCTGATTTTGAAATCACTCAACTCGATGGAACAAAGTTTCGACTCAGTGAATATAAAGGAAAACAAAGTGTCTATTTGGTGTTTTGGAATACCTGGTGTCATTACTGTATGAAAAAAATCCCAACCTTAAAAAAAATCCAACAGAATCTTCCAAATGATTTGAAAATTATTGCTGTCAATACCACCAATAAAGATTCAATCGAAGAATCTCATGCATTTCAAAAACGATTCGATATTAATTACCCATTAGCTTTTGACACAGGGAAACCTGTCACTGACCTATACAATGTTTGGGGCACACCAACGGAATTTATTATTGATATAAATGGCATCATCCAACACCGTGATGAAGTACCTAAAAGCTTTGCCAAACATTTAAAAAAATGGAATAAGGTCGCCCCTTAAACAAGTCTAATGCTCCATCTTGTATTACATTTTGTCGTTCCAATTATTGTTGCCCTATTATTCTTCAATAAAAATTGGCAAAAAGCCTCCCTCATTATGATACTAACCATGCTAGTAGATGTCGATCATCTGCTAGCAACACCTATTTATGATGCTGGTCGTTGCAGTATTGGCTTTCATCCTTTGCATACCATCATTCCAATTGGCTTTTATTTCTTAGCTTGTTTTCTCCCTAAAATCAGACTCCTTGGCATTGGATTAATTATTCACATGGCACTGGATTCAATTGATTGCCAATTGACAAATGGGGTATGGTTTGTTTAGGAAAAAAAAACTTCTATAGACTAACTTTTTGTACAAACCAATCTATTATTCAAGTAATTACATTTTTGATAAAAATAACATTAAAATATTTTTAAAATCTTAACTCAAAGCGATGAATTTTATTTTCATTCTTACCTAAACGTAATAAAAACATTTTACATGCAACTTTATACATAACTGCTTTTGACAGGTAGTATTTTCATAATATCAGAGAAAATACCTGCTGCGGTTACATCAGCTCCAGCACCATATCCACGTAATACCATGGGAATTGGATTATAATAGTGACTGTAAAAAGAAATAGCATTTTCCCCACACTTTACTGAATATAGTGCTGATGTTTGTGCTACTTTTTCAATCTTGACTGTACATTTTCCATCTTCAACTGTGCCAATATAACGCAGAACTGAATTTTCTTCTGCAGCTTCATGGTTAAGCTTTTCAATATTTTTATCGATGTTAGGTAGATTTTGCATAAATTCATCAACGGATTGACAGTTTTCAAGCTCTTTAGTCAGCAATGAATCGATTTTTACATCCTTTAACTCTAAATTTAATCCTGATTCACGAGCAACAATCAAAACTTTTCTAGCTATATCCATTCCAGACAAATCATCTCGAGGGTCCGGCTCAGTAAATCCTTTGGCTTTTGCTCGTGTAACGGCTTCTGACAAGGCCAAGCCTTCATCTAATTTTCCAAATATATAAGACATTGAACCAGATAAGATGCCTTCAAACTTTAACAGACGGTCACCTGCATGAATAAGATTTCTGAACGTATCAATCACTGGCAATCCAGCTCCTACATTGGTTTCATAATTAAATTGACGGTTATTCTTTATTGCTGCTGCTTTAAGGTTTTGATAATATTCATAGCTTAAGGTGTTAGCCTTTTTATTAGCGGCAACGACATGATAACCCGAGTTAAAAAACTCTAAATAGCACTCAGCTATTTTTTGGGAAGAAGTACAGTCAACAATAATCGGGTTAATCATATTGGATTGTTGTCTAAAAGATTTGAGCCTATTTTTATCGAATGGTTGTACTTCTGTAGCTAATACATTTTTGTATTTACTTAAGTCTATTCCATCTTCAGCTAGAACTGCACCTTTAGAATTAACAAGGCCACATACTTTGATTTTTAGGTTTTGTTGATTAAGGAACTTTTCTTGCTTTTGTATTTGTTGCAAAAAAGCATTACCTACCAAACCACATCCGATTAATATAATTTCCACCTGTTGACGGGTATCAAAAAATAATTGGTGGCAGCTTCTAAGCCCTCTTTTCGCCCTTTCTTCTTCAATAACTGCTGAAATAGAACGTTCATTTGAACCTTGTGCGATAGCAACAATATTAACATTCGCAATGGCTAAGGATTGAAAAAACTGAGCTGCTGTCCCTCTTCGTCTTTTCATGTTATCTGATATCAACGTTATCACTGCTAGATTATCTTTAAAATGAATTGGCTCCAATAATTCATTCTCTAGTTCTAATGAAAAAGCATGCTCTAAACATTCTTGTGCCAACCTTTTGCTATTGGTTTTAATACAAAAGCTTATGGAATACTCTGATGAAGATTGGGTAATCAACATGATACTAATATTGGCAGAACTAATAGAATCAAACACTCGTGATGCCATGCCAACCATGCCTTTCATTCCTGGACCACTCACTGTCACCATGGAAATTTCATGTTGGCTGGACATTGCTGTGGCAAAATTATCTGACTGATGTGCTTTTTCACTTATTGTAGTGCCTGTACAATCAAGGTTGAATGTGTTACGTATTACGCAGGGTATATCAGCTTGCATTAAGGGCGTAATTGTCTTAGGATGCAGCACGCTTGCTCCAAAATATGACAATTCCATTGCTTCATAGTAGCTGAGTTGTGGTATTAAATAAGCACTGGCAATTTCTCTTGGATTAGCATTAAAAACACCATCTACATCTGTCCAAATTTCACATTTTAAGGCAGATAAGCTTATGGCTAAAAGTGCAGCGGAATAATCTGACCCGTTACGCCCTAATGTGCTCACTTTACCTGACTTACTTGATGATGCAAAACCAGTCATCAATAAAACTTCTGCTGATGTATTTTTATAAAGTTCTAGGTTTTCTTTACATAGAGGGATAATCGCTTCACCATCAAATGCATTTTCTGTTGTAATAATATTTTTTCTTGCGTCAATGATTTCTACATTTACTCCAATTGATAACAACTGTGTATGCATAATCGAAACTGAAAGTTGTTCTCCCAATGTAATTAACCATGCATAAATATCATCTGGACATTGTCCCAATAAAGCAACACCATTTAGTTTTGCTTGGGCTTCTTGAAATAGGTAATTGATACTGGTTTGCTGTTTTTGTGCTTCGATTCGGCAAGCACAATTTAACTCAATGAGTGTGTTTTGGTGAAAATTTTCTAACTGCTTTAGTTTGCATTGCCATTGCTCATCCTTTATAGCCAATTCGATAATTTCAATTAAATCATCGGTTACCTTTCCCATAGCCGAAAGTACAACTGCTGTTTTTGTAGATTGAGCAGTCTCTGAAATGATTTCTGCAACTGCTGCTAGCTTTGTTGTTGATGCTAATGAAGTTCCGCCAAATTTTTGTACAAACATGATACCAAGATACAGAGAGTCTTAAAAGAGTGAACTATAACAAATGAAAGATTTATTAGCTAAAAGATAGGGTGAATTTATTATAAATTGTGTTGGAATTTAATGTATTTTACGTTACCAGTAAGATTATCTATTGGGTTTGACACTATGGAGCTATCATTTAGTGTCTGTTTTGTTCCAAAGGAGAATATCGTATTTTCTGAAAAATGCCAGTCTAGTTCAAAACCAACCTGTGAGTTTTCCATAAAGTCAACACGCTCATCCATATAAATATTTGTATTTATCGACGCTCCAAACTTTTTCTTTCTAATTCCCAATTCTAAAGATGTTGTATTAACATCAGCGGTATTAAAACCGGCAATACCTGCATCATTCATCAACCCATAATCTAAATTAATACCTAATTTATAATTGTTACCTAGTCCTAATTTTGACGAAAGTCCAATTTTATAACCTATTGCACTTCGATTGATAGAATCTGAATTAAAATCGTTTGTATTTTGAAATTGGTTTGAAGATAAAGAAGGTTTGTTCTCTATAAATTTATTTTCATAAATGTCAAAGTTGACAGTTAACAAATCACTTAAGCCCCAAGCAAATGTAAATTGATCTTCGTCTGTATATGGATTGTCTATTAAGTTGCTTTTCGTGTTAATCCAATTAGTATTACTAGGATTTGTAACTAGCGAATTAGAAAATATTTGAGGAGAAATTGAATTAATGACCACAGGATAGGCATCCTTAGCAAGTATGGGCGCGCTAGCCAATAATAGTAATAATCCAATTGTATTTGGTCTTGTAGACACTTTATATAACTCCAAAAACTCTAAATTTAACAGGTATTTAGAACAACTTTTTCATGTAAACTTACCACGAATGCTTTCATAGTAACAATTTTGTACTTTTTTTTCAATAAAAACTGTGATGAACTTCAAGTGTTTTACATTAATCCAATTTTTATAAACAATTATTATGTGACTCATTGAATGGAAGCAACGTAAGCTATCACAACTATTGATCGCTGATTAAACAAAATCACCAAATACTATATAGAGTAGATGACCCTATAACAATTTTCTTGCAAAAGAACAACCATGAACTTTTGCAAGAAGTTTTTGTTTGAAATTACATATTATATTTCAACGACTCTCCTCTATGCTTATTTGTAATTTTATCTTTGTGCCTTCTAACTTGCTTATCTAGTTTATCAATTAACAAATCAATTGCAGCATAAAGGTCTTCTTGTGTTGATTCTGCAAATAACGTTTTACCATTGATGTGCATGGTTGCTTCTGCCTTGTGTTGAATTTTTTCTACACTGAGAATGGCATGGACGTTAATAACCTGATCAAAGTGACGTTTAATTCTTTCAAATTTACTAAAAAAGTATTCTCTCATTGAGTCTGTTACGTCAATTTGGTGACCGGTGATATCTATTTGCATAGTTGTTTCCTCATGTGATTTTAATAGTTGACGAACAAATACAGTATATAAGCTCGTCGAGAGTGATGACAAGGCATTAAAACGACAGCCTGTCTCATAGTGAAATATTTGGTATGAATTTTGAAAATTCAAGTGTCTTTTGTCCAAATGTTTGATGTATTAACAATACACAATAAAAACAACAAAAGCAAGAATTACATACGGAAATTTTGCCCCAAATAAACTTTCTTAACTTCTGAATTACTTATAATTTGTTCGGGCATACCTTCAGCTAGCATCACACCATCATTTAATATATAGGCACGATCACAGATACCGAGGGTTTCACGTACATTGTGGTCTGTCACTAAAACGCCTAATCCTCTGTTTTTTAAATGAGTGACAATTTTTTGTATGTCTATAACTGAAATCGGGTCCACACCTGCAAAGGGCTCATCTAACAAAATATATTTTAAGTCTAAAGCTAAAGCACGAGCAATTTCTACTCTTCTGCGTTCGCCACCAGATAAACTGATGCCTAACTGATCATGAACATGATCAACATTTAACTCTTCCATTAAATTATTGGCTTCGTCTTTTCGTTGCTGTTTAGTTAACTCTTTACGCAGTTCTAGGATTGCTAAAATGTTCTGCCTGACAGTCAACTTTCGAAAAACAGAGGCTTCCTGTGGCAAATACCCAAGTCCTAGGCCTGCTCGCAAGTGTATACCTAATTTTGAGGCATCAACATCATCAATCATTATTTGCCCAGCATCAGCAGCTACTAGCCCAACTATCATATAAAAACAAGTGGTTTTCCCTGCTCCATTTGGTCCTAGCAAGCCAACGACTTCACCTCTATCCACCGTCATTGATACATCTTTAATAATTTTCCGACTTTTATAAGATTTTTCTAAGTTATTTACAATTATCATTGGCAATACTATTTATTTGCTAGGTTTTAATATGAGTCGAACACGTTGATTTTCAGATTTTTCACCTGAAATTTCTTTGGTTTTAAGATTCATGGTTATTTTCTCACCATGCATTTCTCCTTGCACTTTACTCTTAATGACAACATCACCTGTCATGTACAGTAAATCACTCTTAATCCGATAATCAATTTTATTGGCCTTTACATTGATCTCTCCATATTCAACATCAATAAATTGCTTCATATGGACTGGGTTGCCAGAAAGCACTACTTTTGAAACCCCTTCTTTATCGTTGTAAACCATGGCATCATCTGCATTAATTTTTAGAGTGCCTTGTTCAATGGATACATTACCCCAGAACTTCATCTGTGTCTCACCCTCAATTACAACAGGCAAGTTTTTGAAATTATCGCCATCTAAGATAAAATCCGCCTGTTTATCAGTCCCCAATGCCAAGATAGTGTTTGAAACCAGAACCAGTAAAAGAAGACTATTTGGGCGATTTATATACGGCTTTAACATTTTTATTAACCTCGAGTATTTGTTTATTTAAGTCAATTGTCGCAACCTGACCCTGCATGTTCAACAATTGTTGTTTAAGAAGAATGCCATCTCTTGTTGTAGCAAGCTTGGTATTTAAATCCACCAGTAAATTATCAGCTTCAAAGCTTGTTGGAGTTTTTGCATTAATGGTTTTAGCCATCAATTCTTCATTAAGAACTACTTTATTTGTTTTTGTATTATATTTTGCACTATTAGAAGTGATTAGCCACTGTATGTCACCTAGATTATAAGTCCAAAATTTAGGCTTAGATATTTCCAACTCTGGACTATCGGTATATCTAATTAAGTTAGGTGAAATAAACTTCGCTGACATTTCACCTTCATCGTTAGTTATTCTAAGTTCCATATTCTCAACCGAATAACCTTTTGTAAAAGGCTTGTCTATTCTTAAATCCTCTTGAAAAATAAAGTACCTCCAGAAAGCAAAACTTAACAACGCCAAGAGAGAAAACATAATAATATGTTGTGTTTGTTTGGTCATGATTTATTGGTGAAATTTATTCACATTGATCATCTTATCTTGTGCTTGGAGCAACAAATCACAAACCTCACGGCCGGCACCTTCTCCTCCTTTTTTAGTGGTAATCCATTTTGCCACTTGCTTAGCTGAATCATGAGCATCAGCTACAGCTATGGGTAATACTACTTCCTTCATAATTGGCACATCAATTGCATCATCTCCAATATAGGCAACTTGGTTGTGATTTAGTTGCAATGCATCTAATAAGTTGTGGTACGTTTCCAGTTTATTATGCCTGCCTTGATAAACATGATTAATCTTTAGAGCTCGCATACGTTCTGCAACTATTGGCGAATTTCTTCCTGTAATAATGGCTACCGTAATATCTGTTTGGGCCATCCATGATAGACCTAGGCCATCTTTAACATTAAACTTTTTAATCTCTCGCCCGTCGTCGGTAAAATAGATACCACCATCCGTTAAGACACCATCTACATCAAATATAACAAGTCTTATACCTTCAGCAACCTTTGCTAGTTCTTCTTGTGTATAGTGCATCAAACTACTCCTGCTTTTAGTAAATCATGAATATTTAAGGCCCCAACAAGATTGGTTTCATCATCAACCACTAAAACCGCGTGAATATTGTGTTGTTCCATTAACTGTGCAGCAGAAACCGCAAGTGATTGTGAATTTATTGTTATTGGGTTATGTGAAGCTACGCTTTCTATTTTTGTCGTTTTGATATTGATGTCTTCATCAAATGTACGCCGTAAATCACCATCAGTAAAAATACCTAAAACTTTATTTGAGCTATCGACAACCGCTGTCATGCCCAAGCCTTTTTTGGTAATTTCAAATAAAGCATCCTCAATATTTGTACCTACTTCAACTTTAGGCACATCATTTCCAGTACGCATTAAATCATCTATATGCAACAACAATTTTTTACCCAATGAACCTGCTGGATGAGAACGCGCAAAATCTTCTTCAGTAAAACCACGCAAATTCAACAAGGTAACAGCTATTGCATCACCTAAAACCAATGTTGTTGTTGTACTCGTAGTCGGAGCTAATCCCAGTGGGCAAGCTTCATCACCCATTGCAATGGATAAATGTACGTCCGCTAGTTTTGCCATGGTGGATTGAGGTTTTCCTGTAATTGCGATGGTTTTAATCCCCATACGCTTAATGATCGGAATAATATTAAGAACCTCTTGAGTTTCTCCAGAATTTGAAACACATATAGTCACGTCATTTTTAGTTATCATGCCCAAATCACCGTGACTAGCTTCTCCTGGATGAACCGAAAATGCGGGTGTCCCTGTTGAGGCTAGTGTTGCCGATATTTTATTGCCTATATGGCCAGACTTGCCCATGCCAATAACTATTATATGGCCTTTGCATTCAAGCATTAAATTTATTGCCTGAATAAACTCTTCGCCCATTTGATTCTTTAATTTATCTAAAGCCGACTTTTCAACATCAATAACTTGCTTTGCTAACTTTATAATACTTTCGCTAGTACTGTTCATTGTTTATGTCCTAACATACAACCACCCCATATAAACACAATAGCATAGTAAAAACAAAAACCCAACGACTCTTGGTATGGGTTTGTTTTTAACAACGTAAATTAATGAAAAAATCAATAAAGCAAATGTCAAATCTAGCATTACCAAATAATCGGTGGCTAAAAAGTTTTGTGGTATATCATAAGCTTTGATTGAGGCACTAATGCCTAATACACCAAGCAAATTAAACATATTAGAACCAACGATATTACCTAAAGCTAAATCATGTTCATTTTTTTTCATGCATGCAACTGTTGCAGACAATTCTGGTAGAGAGGTACCCAATGCAACAATGGTTAAACCAATGACCACATCTGTCATCCCCATCATTTTTGCAATTGTTGTAGCACCTTGAACCATGAGATGTGATGCCACAGGCAACATAATCATACCAAATAAGAGCCATAACCAAGCCGCTTTTTTTGACACATCACTGGGCATTTCTGCCTCTATTTCTTCTTCCAGGCTATCTTTGTTTTTGGACTGCCTCAAACCTAACCACGCCATCCAAAGAGTCATAGCAAGCATCGATGCCAATAAAATCGCACCATCACTACCACTTTGATTACCATCCCACATCAACATGAGGACAAATAATGTGACTAATAAGAGAATTGGCATTTCTCTTTTAACCGTGTTTGAACTAATTAACAAAGGTGAGACAGCAATACCAACACCAAGAACCAAAGCAATATTAGTAATATTTGAACCAATTGCATTTCCTAATGCAAGACCAGGACTACCTTTCATAGCAGCTATTGCTGAAACAACCATTTCAGGAGCTGAGGTACCAAAACCAATGACTATCAAACCCACTACCATACTAGAAACACCTAGATAGGTCGCTGTCGCAGCGGCACCTATAACGAATTTATCCGCCGAATAAACCAATAAAACCAAACCAAATATTAAAAAAGCTACAGCTTCAATCATTAAAACCTACCATAAAATACCACTTTTAACTATATCAACCTGTCATTATAAAATATAATGCCCTACTTTTAAACACTAATTAACATGCAACCTAAATCTATTGAAGAATTAATCGAAAACCATATTGACTGTTATCATATCCAAGTTGAAAGTGATGATTTAACACATTTTACCGCGATTATTGTCTCAGACGAATTTCTAGGTAAATCAAAACTTATGCGTCATCGACTCGTTTATGCGGCATTGGGTGACCATATGCAAAGCAACATTCATGCTTTTAGCTTTCAATCCTATACAACCGAAGAATACAACAACTTAACATAATGGAAAAAATAGTCATACAAGGCGGCCAACCTTTATCAGGCAGTATCAGTGCATCTGGTGCAAAAAATGCAGTATTACCAATTATCGCTGCCAGTATCGTCGGAAGTGGCACATCGGTTATTAAAAACGTACCTCACTTAGACGATGTGACCACCATGAATGAATTGTTAATTCAAATGGGTGTTAAACTAACTGTTAATGACACAACAAATGTAGAAATTTGTGCTGACAACATCGACAATCCAAGTGCACCGTATGAAACAGTGAAAACCATGCGCGCATCTATTTTGGTACTAGGACCACTGCTAACCAAATACGGTAAAGCCGAAGTTTCACTTCCTGGTGGTTGTGCCATCGGCGCAAGACCTGTAGACATCCACCTGAAAGGATTGGAAGCCATGGGTGCAAAAATTCGTGTTGAAAATGGTTATATCATTGCCAAGTCTGAACGCTTACAAGGCTGTCAATTTTACATGGATAAAGTGACAGTAACTGGCACGGAAAATCTGTTAATTGCCGCAACACTGGCTGAAGGCGAGACTTTATTAGAAAACTGTGCAACTGAACCTGAAGTCATTGATTTAACTCGTTACTTAATCAACATGGGAGCAAAAATCGAAGGCATTGGTACATCCGTATTAAGGATTACTGGTGTAGAGTCGTTACAAGGTTGTGAGCATACTGTGATTCCAGATAGAATCGAAGTTGGGACATTTTTAGTGGCCGCTGCTGCCACTGGTGGTGAAATAACCATAAAGAAAGCAAATCCCTATGATTTAGAATCAGTTTTAATAAAATTACGACAAGCTGGAGCTGAAATTTCGACAACAGACGATTCCATAAGTTTAAAAATGCATGGTAAACGGCCAAACCCTGTCAATATTAATACTGCTCCCCACCCTGCATTTCCAACAGACATGCAAGCACAGTTTTGTACCTTAAATGCCATTGCCAGTGGTTATTCAATTGTCACTGAAAACTTATTTGAAAACAGATTTATGCACATAAACGAATTGGTCCGCATGGGTGCAGATATTACTGTTGCCAATAAGCAAGCCATAATTAATGGGGTAAAACACCTTAATGGTGCCCCTACTACTGCAACAGATTTACGCGCTTCTGCCAGTCTTGTAATCGCAGGGTTGGTAGCGAAAGGAATAACTGAAATATTTGACATACATTATATTGACCGTGGCTACGAAGTTATCGAAGAGAAACTTAATCAGCTAGGTGCAAAAATCAAACGAGTTACCATTTAGCGTCTAATAGTAGAAATAAAAGCAATTACGTATAGGAGCAAATCTGTGCAATGCCTTTTCCTGTTCGTAGCTTGCCAAATATAAGACTCATTCACTCACATAATCTGGCATCTACACGTATTCGCAAAAAACAGGATAAAATAATTGTAAAACAATTAGAAACAAGTTAGTTTATAAACCCTTATAATTCTAGTTAATAGATAAATGATAAAGCTTAATAAGACGACAAACTACATTAATTTAATTTCCATAGCCATAATTGTATATTTAGCTTTTATTCCACTTAAACCCAGCGAAGTAAAAAACAATTACATCGTTGACGGTAGTTTTTTTTTAGGGCATGCAACTCGCCATGTCAATGCCTTAACATCACACCAGCACTATGTAGGAGCACTACAGCACAGCCGAGTTAAAACATATATTATTAAAGAGTTACAAAAACTAGACTTAGAAATAAAAATTCAAAAAACAACTATTGCTAACGATAAAAACACAGTGACAGAAGTGGAAAACATTTTCACAAAAATCAAAGGATCTGACCCATCCCGTAAAGCATTAGTGTTAATGGCTCATTACGACTCTGCTGCTTATGCGTCCAAAGGGGCAGGAGATGATGCTTCAGGTGTTGCAGTGATACTGGAAGGCATACGCGCTTACCTAAGCGAGAATATCCAACCTAAAAATGACATCATTATTCTTATTACTGATGCTGAGGAAATTGGATTATTAGGTGCCAAAGCTTTTGTCAAAAAACACCATTGGACTAAAAACATTGGATTAGTACTAAACTTTGAAGCCAGAGGTTCTGCTGGTAGTTCCTATATGCTTATGGAAACTAATGGTGGCAATCACAATTTATTAAAACACTTTAACAGTGCGGGAGTAAATTATGCAAACACCAACTCATTGTCTTACAGTATCTATAAAATGCTGCCTAATGATACAGACCTTACCGTTTTTAGAAAAGACAAAAACATCAATGGTTTTAACTTTGCTTTTATCGATGACCATTTTAATTACCACACAGCATTAGACACTTTCGAAAATCTTTCGCTGGACTCATTGGCACACCAAGCTCATTATTTAATGCCTTTATTAAGAAAATTTAGCCAAATAGATTTAACCACATTAGACTCTGACCAAGATGATGTCTATTTTCAAATTCCTTTTTTCAAAACCATCAGTTACCCTTTTTCATGGACTACTGTTATCAGTTTAGCTAATTTAGCATTTTTTATACTCATTCTAATAACCGGTATCAAAAACACATCCATCAGAACTAAACAAGCATTGACAGGTAGCTTACCCTTATTTAAAAGTATGATAATGACGGTTTTGATTAGTTTTACTTTATTAAAATTTTTATATTGGCTCCACCCACAATACGCCGAAATGCTACAAGGTTTTACCTATAACGGTCATTATTATATCGTTTTTTTTAGTATATTGGCAATTTGCATCACCCTGTTATTTTATCGTCGTATAACACATTCGCACAATGCTAATGAAATTATGGTTATACCAATTTTCCTATGGATTCTGTTATCCCTTATCTTTAGTTTGTTATTACCCGGTGCACATTTTTTTGTTTTAATCAGCATTCTGGCAACTGCTTCTTTATTTATTAACGTTATAACAAAAAAACCACAACCCAACCTAACCTTGCTTTTCATGGCACCCGCAATTTTAGTATTTGCTCCACTTTTCCAACAATTACCGGTTGCATTAGGAATTATGATGTTACCATTTAGCGGCATTTTATTGGTTATGGTTCTATCTTCCATTATTGTATCTCTAGAAATACCCAAACAATACCCAATAGACAAGTGGGTTATGGTGGCAGTTTTACTGATAAGTTTTGGCTTTGCCGAATACCATTCTGGCACTTCTAGTAAGCAGCCCTTACCAAATAGCCTGTACTATTTTCAAGATAATGAACTCAACAATGCCTATATGTTTTCAGCAGACAACTCAGTTGATGAATGGACAAAATCACAGCTCAATGGCGAGCAACCAACCCCCGAAGAACTTAAGAATTTTCATTACAATTATTTTTCAAAAATCACAACAAAAACTGATAACCAGCAACTTCCAGCAGCGAAGATTAAAATTCTTCACGATAGAAAGTACGTTGATAAACACGTTTACCAACTAAAATTAACCACTCAAATGAAAGTTAACCGAATTGACTTAATTACCAACAATGATCTTGAAATATTCACCATCACAATTAATAAAGAACCCGTCATACAATTAGAGAAAGGTAAAATTTTCAAAACAAAATCGCGACTTAGCCGTATATTCCCAGCTTCAATGCATGAATTTATTATTGACATTGAAATTAATCCTGAACACCAACTAGATCTTGGGATAATAGAAACCAGTGATGGCTTATTAAGCTCTATGTATTTTGGTATCCCTGCAAGGCCTGAAAAATTTATTCCGAAACCATTTATCAACAGTGATTCAATAATTGTCAAGCAACGATTACAGCTTTAAGAGCATCTCGGTTAATTAGGATTTAAATATATTGGCAAAAATATGCTAGTGGTGACATTTTAGAAGAAGTCTCAAAACGCTTATTGTGAATATTTACAAATCATTGTTAGAAATGATGAGCTATTGATTTTTAACCAAATTTAGCCGCCGTTCGATTGACAAAAGCTACTAATGATAGCATCACTGGCACTTCTACCAAAACCCCAACAACAGTGGCTAATGCTGCGCCAGAATGTAAACCAAATAAACTAATTGCAACAGCTACAGCCAATTCAAAGAAATTGGACGTACCAATTAGGCAACTAGGTGCTGCAATTTCATGAGTAATTTTCCACTTATATGCGATGAAATAAGCGATAAAAAATATCCCATAGGTTTGAATTATTAACGGGATAGCAATTAAAACAATATCAAGAGGTTTATTAATAAGAGCGGTCGCTTGTAAACCAAACAAAATAACAATGGTAGCAAGCAATCCTAAAATTGATAACGGTGAAATTTTGTTTAAGAAGGAATTAAGGCGCTTTTCACCTGACGTTAATAACACTTTCCTTGTAATAAATCCAAAAACCAATGGGATAACAACATAAAGCACTACTGATATAAACAACGTATCCCAAGGCACAGTAATCTCTGTAACACCCAATAAAAATCCTGCTATTGGCGCAAAAGCTACTATCATTATTAAATCATTGACCGACACTTGTACCAACGTATAGTTTGCATCCCCTTTCGTTAAGGTAGACCAAACAAAAACCATAGCTGTACAAGGGGCAACACCAAGTAAAATCACACCAGCTAAATATTCGTTTGCAGTTTGCGGATCAATCCATGAAGCAAATATTATTTTAAAAAACAAAGCACCAATTAAAGCCATTGAAAATGGCTTAATCAACCAATTAATCACCAAGGTCAATATAAGTCCTTTTGGATTTTTGGCAACATCCTTGATAGAAGTAAAATCGACTTTTATCATCATTGGGTAGATCATTAACCAAATCAAAACAGCTACAACAATATTAACATGAGCCAATTCAAATTGTGCAATTAAAGAAAACAAACCAGGAAAGTAGTGTCCAACTACTACGCCCATGATAATACACAAGGCGACCCATATAGTTAAATAGCGTTCAAAAAAGTTCATAAAGTATTTTCCCCAATCTTATTTAATTCACTAACCGTTATATGATTTAAATTTAATAATTTTTCAATGCGTAATTGCATTTGTTTAAAAGACCTCTCAAAAGCTTCAGCTCTTTTACTACCCATAATTTTATCAGGGTCAGGAATACCCCAATGAGCTTTCATTGCTTGATCTAAATACAGAGGGCACGTTTCACCAGCTGCATTATCACAAACAGTAATAACAATATCAAATACAATATGCGATAATTCATTCCATGATTTAGATGTTAAATTTTCTGTAGAAAATCCATATTGATTAAGCACTTTAATACTATCGGGATTGACTATACCAGTCGGATTACTACCAGCACTGTACGCCTTGAATCGGTTTTTACTTAAACTATTAAGTATCACTTCAGCCAAAATCGATCGGCACGAATTCCCAGTACAAAGAAAAAGTACGTTTTTTTTCATAATAAAGCAACCTTATAACATGTTCAGGGTTATACAAAACTAGTACGTTAAAAGCAAAGGTTGAACTCAAAATTTATGGTTTTATTAAGGTTTATCAATTAAAATTTTGGATTATTTTCACATTGAACAATCTATTGGGTAATGTTTAACATTTTATCTAAGTTATAGAGAAATTTAAGTCTCATAGGCAAAGAAATCGATACTACCAAAATATCCCCTCTTTCGTCTTAAACAAGGTAATAAGAAAAGTGACTTGATCCTCTTTTAATAAAAGGCCTGCGGTTAGTGGAACTATTCAACAGTAGAAAGATTCTTGTGGTGAATTCACCCAACGATTAAAAATCAATTACTCTGACTACATCGATTATGATTTGAGACATAGTCGCTGTTTAGGCAACCCCTTAATGTATTTCTGTTGAATAGATTGACAGTATTTCTTTAACTTATCCACCGTTCCAATGGCCTTGTAATACCATTTATCAAAATACTTGATTTCATCCAGCCAAATATCAGAGTTCAAACCCAATCGCTGCAATATATCAGGTAAATCATCAGGAATAAAACCTTT